>CAWEPW010000037.1:0-80091 GCA_963810955.1 uncultured Acidobacteriaceae bacterium
CCCAAGGCCCAACGAGTCAGAATCTTTTCAGCTGACCGAGAAGGCGTAACGACGTTGGCGCAGGGCTACACTCCAGCAGCAAATTTCGTTAGTACTCATTTTGTCGGATCGGTCACGCGGCCCAAGAACAGGATGCTGCCCGAGCGATTGTCGCGAATCAGGAAGATGAACGGGTGGTCCGCGCGGAAAATGGGTGGCTGCACTGGGTTCGCCGCGATCGCCAGCGCTCGACTGAAAACTACGGCCGTCGCCGCCGCTGCTTCGGTTCCTTCCTCGTTAACGTCGATGTAAGCTTTGTGGATCACCGCCGACATCACAAAATCGCGCTTTCCGGTCATCCCTGAGAAATTCGCCAGGTTCTTTTCAAACGCTTGCGGCATTCCCAGGGCGGCCAGCGCGTGCTTCAGTCCGAATTGTTGGGTCATCTTGAACTTGGGCATCGTCAGAATGACTTTAGGAACTGGCGCTAACTGCCGCAGCCACAGCTGTGTGTTCGATGCGGACAGCGATTGTTCCAGGGAAGACAGACCGCTTACATCATTGGGCAGAAAGACTATCAGCGAGAGCTCATCGCTCTTATAAGGAAGCTCCAGGGCCTGAAATGTTCCGCCGTTGAAATACTTGAAAGGACCCTCGCGATGCATTAACGGCGCCTTAATTGTATTGGTCTGCGATAAATGGAAATCCTCATCCTTTGTTTGGGTCTT
Organism: uncultured Acidobacteriaceae bacterium; assembly: GCA_963810955.1. Classification (GTDB taxonomy): domain Bacteria; phylum Acidobacteriota; class Terriglobia; order Terriglobales; family Acidobacteriaceae; genus Acidiflorens. Next base: position 708 of record CAWEPW010000037.1, read on the forward strand.
GTCGAATTGCGTCTGCCAGGTTCCTTTGAAATAGATGGCGTTCGTCAGCACCAATCTTGTCTGAGGAGTGAGCGCACCGGGTTGAAGCAGATCCTTAATCTTGTCGTCGGTTTTCTGCTCGATCCAATTGTTGATCGTCAGTCGCGCGGCCTCGCTCGCGTCCTTGAAATCCACCTGATTGAATCCCGCACCATAATCGTTCTTCATCAGCTGGAGAAAATCATCGAGAAATGTGTTGCCTTGTTGCGCCCAGAGAGCATCGGCCACACGAAGCTGGTATCCATCGTGAGGGGCGTTGAGATCGCTCAGCAGCGCGCCCATCGCCGGATGCAGCCGGTCCGGCGATAGCGTGAAGTGCAGCGTTTTTGCCATCTCAGAGGCAGTGTTGCCGCGTGCACCTGCATAGGCCATGGCCAACGCGGTGGATATGCTCTCAGGCGAAAAAATGAGGTTGCCGCTTTGACTGCGCAACTGTCCGTACAAAGCAACGGCGAATGCATTGTTCCCATCGACGACCGCCGCCAGGTCAGCCGCGGCCGGACCAGACGTCCCCGCCGCCCATGCGAATCCCAGCAATACAAAGTAAGCGATGAGAAATGATAGGACGAGTTTCAAGTCGACCTCCATCCAGCGACGACCGGGCGCCGCGGCATGTGAAATAAGATCTGAGTCGCGGCTGTTTTTCGCGCCCCCCGGTTTCTGCATCTTCAGTTTGGCTAAGGCAGTTGCCTGCTCTCATCAGTGTCGACGCAAGCAACTCCCGGCCGCTGATCTTCTTCGATATCAATGGGCACGGTGCGGTCACCGCTCTCGAATGTGTCAGTTCGTCCCTTTAGCCAGGAGTATGGCGCTCGATCGCGGGGCCATGTGGTAACTCTGTGGATATTTCCAGAGCGGTTCCTCACCCGCGGCAAATAGATCGTGTGGCGCTTCATGAGAGGTGTCTACGGCCAGATGCCATCGAGCTCCAAGCACAGGGGGCAAACTGAAATCGACCGCGGCGATATCGGCATTGAACATCAGGAACAATGCGCGCTGCTCGTCTTCATTTTCATTGATCAGACAGGCAAACTGTTTTTCTTTAGAGTCGGCCCAGTTAGGCAATCCTCCTTGAGGTCCGAACCAGTGGATCTCGGTGTCACCGTAGAATTGTTCCTTGCTCAGAACCGGATGCGCCCGACGAAAAGCGATCATGCCGTGAGTAAAACGGAAAATTTCGCTATGCCCTTCCAGCTGACTCCAGTCATACCAGCTGGTCTCGTTATCCTGGCAGTAGGCGTTGTTGTTGCCGCCTTGCGTGCGCCGAAATTCATCTCCGCCGAGCAGCATCGGCACTCCGCGCGATATCAGTAGGGTCAGAAGGAAGTTCTTGATCTGGCGTTTCCGCAAGGCCTCGATCTCAGCATCCGCCGTTTCGCCTTCGGCACCGTAGTTCTCGCTAAAGTTGGCGTCGCTTCCGTCGCGATTGTTTTCTCCGTTTGCTTCGTTGTGCTTTTCGCCATAACTCACCAAATCGTTCAATGTGAAGCCATCGTGGCAGGTGACGAAGTTGATGCTGCTCTCTGGCCCCTTGCCAGACTTGGCATAGACGTCAGAACTGCCGGAGATGCGGCTGGCGAACAAACCCAGCATCCCCTCATCCCCGCGCCAGAAACACCGGACATCATCGCGGAAGCGGCCGTTCCACTCCGCCCACCGTCGTTCCGAAAAACTACCTACCTCGTAGGCGCCGGCGGCGTCCCAGGCCTCGGCAATGAGTTTCACCTCTCTCAAGATCGGATCCTCGGCGATCCTTTCGAGAAGAGGGGAATTGGCTAGCAGCTTTCCGGTGCCGTCCCGGCTGAGAACGGACGCTAAGTCAAATCGGAATCCGTCTACATGCATCTCGATCACCCAATAACGTAGCGCCGTCAAAATGTGGTCCCGCACCACAGGATGATTCGCATTGATTGTATTGCCGGTTCCCGTGTAGTCCTTGTAGTGGCGCTTATCGTCCGCCAGCGTGTAAAAGATGGCGTTATCGATCCCCCGGAAACAGAGTGTCGGCCCCAGTTCATCTCCCTCCGCGGTGTGATTGAACACCACGTCCAGGATCACTTCGATTCCGGCGTTATGAAACGCTCGCACCATTTCCTTGAACTCCAGCTTCTGCTGACCCAAACCTCCCGAACTGCTGTAGGAGGCCTTGGGCGCACAGAAAACCACGGGATCGTAGCCCCAATAATTCCTCAGCGGTTGATTGGTTTGTGGATTCCGGCGTGTTATCGAAATTTCATTGAACTCCTGCACTGGCATCAGCTCTACTGCCGTCACGCCCAAACTCGTGAAATAGGGAATCTTTTCCATCAGGCCTCGGTAGGTCCCAGGATGGTCCACTCCCGACTTGGCGTGAATGGTAAAGCCACGAACATGGGTCTCGTAGATGATGGTCTTCGACAACGGATGTCTGGGTGGCTGATCTCCATTCCAGTCAAAGGGGTCATCAACAAACACGCATTTCGGCATCGACGCGGAGTTGTCCGACTTTGAAGGGGCCAACTCCGGTTCCCGCGCCGACGGATCGTATCCACGCGCGGCCGCAAAATCCCATGGCGGCAGTTGCGATATCGCGGTAGCGAAGGGATCGAGGAGTAGCCGGTTGAAATTAAATCGCTGCCCTTCGCGTGGATCATAAGGGCCATCCAGTCGGTAGGCATAGAATTGGCCGGAACTGATCCCTTTGATCCAAACATGCCACACGTCGCCGGTGCGATTGCGCACTGCATCGAGATTGATGACGCGGGCGGGCGCTCCATCGTCAGGGTGGTCAAACAGCTCAAGTCGAACGTGGCTGGCGTCACGGCTGAAAATGGCAAAGTTGACTCCTCGTCCTCTTTCATGGCTGCCTAAAGGCAGAGGGAGGCCGGCTTGAACATCCGCGTGCTCGCACATCTCCGAGATGTAATCGTGCAACTCACGCTGCGGGGTTTTCGTCATCGTTGCCATAGGATTCGAGCGTCTTCCAACGGGATCGCCACGCCGTCGAGGTGTGGCATCACCCGGGCAGTGTAGTCTCCCGCTGGACGTCCCGTGGGTACCGTCGCGCGGTAGACGGAGCCGTAGGACGTGCCCGGCAGCAGTCTCTCCCACTGCATTTCCTGCCGTACCGGCTTATCGCCATTGATTCCGTCCGCATACAGTTCAACCTGCACCGCATTTTTCCCAAGATCATTGAGAAAGATTTCGACTTCAAACACGTGGTGATCCGCGTTGGTTTCGACATGCAATCCTCCGAAATGCACCGCGCCCCACTTTTGATCCACCTCATGCTGCCAGTCGATCATTTCTTTTCCCACTGCGCCTTTGTTCGCCGCCCGCTCGCGGTAGGTGGCCGCAGCAGGAAGGTAATGTTGTTCGGTGTATTCCTGCACCGCGCGGCTTGCAGAGAAGGCAGGCGTAAGCCGTGCCATGCTTTCCCGCATGCGCTTGACCCATGCGGTCGGAATGCCGTTCGCGTCTCGGGTATAAAACTCTGGGACCACCTCTCGTTCGAGCAACCCGTAGAGCGCATCGGCTTCGGCAGCGTCCCAAGCGGGATCGTCGCCATGCTCTTTTCCGTCTCCTAACGCCCATCCAACATCGGGCGTGTAGGCTTCCGCCCACCAGCCGTCCAACTCCGAAAGATTGATGCCTCCGTTGACGAGTACTTTCATACCGCTCGTCCCGCAAGCCTCCCAGGGACGCCGCGGTGTGTTGATCCAGACATCCACTCCTTGCACCAGGCGCTCTGTCAGAAACATGTCATAGTCGCTGAGAAAGACCGCGTGGGGCCGCGTCTCCGGCCGCCGGATGAACTGCACCCACTCCTGAATCAGCGCCTGCCCCGATTGGTCCGCCGGATGCGCCTTGCCAGCGATAATGAGCTGCACCGGCCGCTGAGAATTGGTCAGGATACGAAGCAGCCGCTGGCGGTCGTGCAGCAGCAAGTTCGGTCTCTTATAGGTCGCGAAGCGTCGCGCAAAGCCAAGAGTGAGAGTGTCGGGGCCAAAAAGGTGCTTCGCTAGCTCGACCGACTCGGCGGACGCGCCCGAGGCAGCGAGTTGCCGGGACAATCGTTCACGAGCATATTCGACAAGCGAGTTGCGAGCGGCCGTCCGAATTTTCCAGAGCTCGCCGTCGGAAACCCGGCGAATATCCTGCTCCAGGTTCTCCGTTGTCCCCAGCCAACGCCCCTTGCCACAGGCTTTGGTCCACAAATCGTCCGCCGGAGCTGAGTCCCAGGTCGGCGTATGAACTCCGTTCGTCACATGTCCAATCGGAACTTCGTCTTCCGGCCAGCGCGTAAACAGAGGCAAGAATAGGTGGCGGCTGACTTTCCCGTGCAAGCGGCTCACTCCATTCACGGCCCTGCTTCCGCGAATTGCAAGATAGGCCATATTGAAATTCTCCGACGGGTCGGCGGGGTTCTCGCGGCCAAGAGCCAGCAAATCGGGGAATGCAATGCCAAGCTTCTGTTCGGCGTACCAGCGAAGGTGTTGCTCGATGAGAGCGGGGGAGAACCGGTCAAAGCCGGCGGCCACTGCTGTATGAGTGGTAAAGAGGTTCCCAGCGCGTGTAACCGCGAGTGCGACCTCGAAGGGCTGCCCAGTCTCTTCCATGAAATCGCGGGCACGCTCCAACACCGCGAACGCGGCATGCCCCTCATTCAAGTGACATACTTCCGGTTGCATCCCGAGCGCGCGCAGCAAGCGCCATCCTCCGATCCCAAGTACCAGTTCCTGCTTGAGACGCAACTCCGGTCCGCCGCCATAAAGCTCGCTGGTAATCCCCCGATGAGCGGGAAAGTTCGCGGCGTCATTGCTGTCCAACAGGTAAAGTTTCACTCTGCCGACCTGCACCTGCCATGCGCGCAGCCAGACCGAGTACCCAGGCAACGCGATTTCCAACCGCAACCATTCGCCGTTCGGTTGGCGCAACGGCGTGATCGGCAGCTGTCCGGGATCGTTATAAGGGTAAAGTGCCAGCTGCTCTCCGTTCTTGCCGATCACCTGGCGGAAATATCCTTGCTGGTAGAGCAGTCCGACAGCGGCCACCGGCACACCCAAGCCACTAGCCGCTTTGAGCTGATCTCCGGCCACATTGCCAAGACCGCCTGAGTAGATGGGCAGAGCTTCGCTCAACATGAATTCCATGCTGAAATACGCGACACAAGTCAGTGGAGCGTCGGAATGATTCTGTTGAAACCACGCGGCTGCGGCTGCCGACCGCCGGCTCGCTTCACCCAAACCCTCCACGTTCTTCCTGAAAACTGGATCGGCCAACACCTGCTCGATCCGGTCGCGCGAGGCCGTCTGCAGCACAGCCCACGGATTGTGCGTGATCTCCCACAGTTTGGGATCAAGCTGCTGCCACACTTCATCGGTAGCGTGATTCCACGACCAACGCAGGTCCAATGCGAGTTCCACCAGAGAATCGAATCCCTCGATTTCGGTCGGTAAAAGGTTATAGAAAGGGTGGCTGACCCGAGCTTGCTTGCTCATGATTTCTCCATCAGACCCGACGGCGCCAGTGCATCGCTGACGATCGTCTGCGCTTCCTCCAGGATGCGTCGCAGATGATCCGCCCCACGGAAGCTCTCTGCGTAAATCTTATAAATGTCCTCGGTCCCGGAGGGGCGTGCCGCAAACCATCCGCTGTCCGCCTGCACTTTCAATCCGCCGATGGAAGCACCGTTGCCCGGCGCGCGGGTAAGCATGGCCTGAATTTTTTCCCCGGCCAAATCGGTTGACCGCACCTGCTGCGGCGAGAGTTTCTCCAGAATCTCCTTTTCGTTCTGGCGTAGCTGTCGCCTCAACGCGGTCGTAAACCGGCTCGCCGAACTCGTTCGTGAGTTCGTGGTAGATCTCGCCCGGATCGCGCCCCATCCGCGCCGTGATCTCTGCCGCAAGAAGCGCGGGAACCATCCCATCCTTGTCCGTCGTCCACACGCTGCCGTCCAGGCGGAGGAACGACGCTCCCGCGCTCTCTTCCCCTCCGAAACCAAGGGAACCATCCAGCAGGCCATCAACAAACCACTTGAACCCAACCGGCACCTCGTAAAGCTTCCGGCCAAGTTTCGCTGTGACACGATCAATCATCTGACTGCTCACCACCGTTTTGCCCACTGCCGTTCCCTCGCTCCATTTTGGCCGATGCTTGAAGAGGTAGAAGATGGCAACCGAGAGGTAGTGATTGGGTGGAAGCAGTCCTGTGCTTTTGGTGACAATCCCATGCCGGTCGTGAGTCGGTATCGCAGGCAAAGGCAATGGCGAAACGATCCTTCAGGCCAATCAATCTCTGCATCGCATAGGGTGAGGATGGGTCCATACGAATCTGGCCATCCCAATCCACAGTCATGAAACGGAAGGTTGGATCGACCTCTTCGTTGACGACTGTGAGATTCAATCCGTAACGCTCGGCAATCGGGCCCCAGTAGTGGACTCCGGCGCCCCCGAGCGGATCCACTCCGAGGCTGATCTTCGCTCCACGAATAGCATCCATGTCGATCACGTTAGCGAGATCGGCAACGTAGGCGTTGAGATAATCGTGCCGGTGCGTCGTGGAAGAGCGAAGAGCTTTCTCGAAAGGAATCCTCTTCACACCCACAAGGCGGCTCTCGAGGAACTCGTTTGCCTTGGCTTCTATCCAGGCGGTCACGTCGGATTCGGCCGGTCCGCCGTTTGGCGGATTGTATTTGAACCCGCCGTCATGCGGCGGATTGTGCGACGGTGTGATGACAATACCGTCGGCGAGTCCGGTCTTGCGCCCGCGGTTGTAGGTAAGAATCGCGTGCGAAATCGCAGGGGTCGGAGTGTAATCCTCGCCCTCCGACAGCATGACTTCGACTCCGTTGGCCGCCAGCACCTCAAGCGCGGTGGCAAGCGCCGGCACCGAGAGGGCATGCGTGTCCATACCCAGAAACAGCGGGCCATCGATCTTATTCTGCTGCCGGTAGAGGCAAATCGCTTGACTGATGGCAAGGATATGCCATTCATTGAAAGCCGTTGCGAATGCAGAACCACGATGTCCGGAGGTACCAAAGGCAACCCGTTGTGCCGGCACTGCAGGGTCAGGCACCTGCGTATAGTAGGCTGTGACAAGCTTGGGTACGTTCACCAGCATCGAGGCTTCGGCTGGTTTTCCTGCAGAGGGACTCACTTTCATGACTCTCACCTTAAATGCCGTGTGGCAAGAACTCAAGCCGCTGGTCAAATACGGCGAATGGCCCTTTCAAACACAAAGCGGTACCGAAGATTTTGCAGCGCTCTGCAACGATTGCACTCTGAATCACTCTAGAACATTTTAGAACGGCGAAGAAAAGAAGTCATAAAGCGGAACCCCCAAAACGACCAGCAATCTTTAGGGATGGGGTGTTGAACTGTACCTGAGAATTGCTTCGGCTCGCTGGCGTGCGACCTCGTCGAGAGTCATATCCGGTAAAGTTTTTAGTCGTTGCATTTGGAGCGCCGGGCGTCCGCGCCCGGCCACCTCGGCATTCGATGGGCGAGACGCCGAACCCCTGTACTATGATGGTAGTCATACAGCGGGCTCATTTTTCGCGCACGAATCAGGGCCGGCGTCCACAACCGCCAATCTAAGCAATTAAGAGGAATAGACACCATGGCTCAAAATCATTACACCAGCAAAACCAAGCGCCGCCCCAAAAACAGCAAGCGCAAAGATTCCTCAGCGGCCACGATGGCGGCCTTGCGCAAACTCGAAGCAGCCGCAAAAAAGTAACCAGCATGCCGATGCCCCACCCATCCATTCCAGACTTCTCGCTGCGTTGCCGCTCCGCCGAGCACGGCTCACCGGAGAAGGCATGTCGAGTCTGAAGGAATTTCAATGCGAGATTTGCGGAATCGTCAGTGAGAATCCGATCCACTGGTTTGTGATCGAGTGCGGAGATCAGAAGCTCTCAGTCATCAAATGGGATTCGACCGCCGCCATGAGCCCCACCGCCCGCCATTTCTGTGGCGAGGCGCACTCTCAGGTGTATATCAGCCGTTGGTTCGAATCGATGTGCGTGCCGCCCAAACGCGCCCTCAAGGCTCTTTAGAATAAGAAAAAGAATCAGAAACCGAAAACAGAAATTAACGGCGTCCGCCCGATTTCTCCACGTCTCGTCAATGCACTGAGCTCTTAGGGGTGCAATCGGTATCCTCGCCTCCAAGCTCTGGTTTGAAAGTGCCGAGGCCATATAAATTTTCTTCGGCGATCGGCACTTCGCGAGGCAATATTTCTCTAAGAGCCCAGTCGATGCGGTCAACGCCGTCGGAGATTACGCGAATCAGTTGCTGATTTTCAATCGCGTCGACCGAAAGCGAGATCGGGGCCAAAGCGTTCCGGATGTGATGATTCATCTCGGCGATCACTTGCATCCTGGCTATGGTCAGCCGATGTTGCTGCCGGCCCATGTGGGCTAACTTAGCGATGAGGCAACTCACAATCAGAGCCGACAAGGCTTCCGCCAGCAATCTTTCGCGATTGCGTCCAAGGTCTGGCACGAGCCAATAGTGCATCAGTTCGGTGGCGAGCAAAGGAGACAAGCCCGACCCCGAGGGCCGTTCCCAGAACAAATCGCCACGAATGGGTTTCGATCCGCGGACCTCCGCGGCCAAGCCGGACAAGCGACATGCAGGCGCTCCACTGCTATTACTAGAAGATGATTTTGCTTTCGTTTTGGTTAGCTGGTAGCAACTCTTTCGTTTTGGCGACGAAATCCGCTTGACAGACCAATCGGTCGGTTGTAGTCTTTCTTTCAAGTTTGCTCTTCATTGAGCAGGCTGGAATTTCATGCAGAGTGGCTGAGGGACGAGCCCTGGGACGCCACGGCAACCGGTTTGGGATCATATATCCCCTTCGCAGGTGCCAACTCTCGCCCGGTAACGGGGACCATGAGATTCGGGTAAGCGAAATTTGATTCGCATTTCCCGAGCCTCTTTTCCCATTCGGAAAAGGGGTTTTGTGTTAACTGGGTAATTTTTCCCGGCTCGTCCCGCAGTCACGGAAAGAAGTTGCAGAATGAGGACGAGCACCCCCACGCAAACCTACGAACTCCGCTGCCGCGAATGCGGCAAGACCTGGGGTAACCAGCCGCGCAGCATCTGCGAAGATTGTTTCTCAGCGCTCGAAGTCACCTACGACTATGACTCCCTGCGCTCAACCGTTTCGCGCGACGTCTTCGCCTCGCGCGCTCCGAACATGTGGCGCTATCGCGAATTGCTGCCCCTGCCGGTGGATTATCAACCTTCTCTCCCGGTTGGGTTCACGCCACTGGTGAATGCGCCGCGGCTCGGCGATCGAATCGGATCGCCCAAGCTGCTGATCAAGAACGACGCGGTCTGTCTGCCCACCCTGAGCTTTAAAGACCGCGTGGTCGCCGTTGCTTTGGCGAATGCCCGCAGTTTCGGTTTCGATACGGTCGCGTGCTCATCCACCGGAAATTTAGCAAATTCGGTCGCGGCGCAGGCGGCGCGAGAAGGCCTGAAGGCCTGGATCTTTATTCCTTCCGACCTGGAGCCGGCAAAAATTCTCGGCACGCAGGTGTTTGGCGCCGAACTGGTGCGCATCAATGGCAGTTACGACCACGTCAATCGACTCTGCTCGCAGATTGCCGATGAACATTTGTCTGGCGATCGCGGCTGGGGCTTCGTGAATGTCAATCTTCGTCCCTATTACTCCGAAGGCTCGAAGACCGTGGGCTACGAAATCGCCGAGCAACTGGGCTGGCGTTTGCCCGATAACATCGTGGTGCCGATGGCGGGCGGGTCATTGATCACGAAGATCAAGAAGGCGTTTGACGAACTGATTCTTCTTAACCTGGTCGAACCGAAGCAGGTGAAATTCTTTGGCGCGCAAGCTACCGGATGCTCGCCGATTTCGACTGCGATCAAGCAATACAGCTCCGAGATTGAACCGCAGCGCCCGAAGACAATTGCGCGGTCGCTCGCGATCGGCAATCCGGCCGACGGACATTACGCCTTGCAGGCCATCAGCAAGAGCGGAGGCTGGGCCGAGGACGTTTCCGATCCTGAAGTTGTCAGCGGCATTCAATGGCTGGCCGAGACCGAAGGCATCTTCACCGAGACTGCGGGCGGAGTAACTGTAGCCACCGCGCGCAAACTGATCCAGCAAGACCGCATTCTGCCGGATGAAACTACGGTTCTCTGCATTACTGGCAATGGACTTAAAACCACCGACGTGCTGGCGGATAAATATCACGCAGAAGCCCCGATCGCTCCGAAGCTAGCCGAGTTCGAAGCTTATTTGGCGTCGAAGGCCGCGAGTTTGCCGACTGCGGCCCCGGAAACGGTGGCGGCAGTCGTGGGTCGGTAGTCGCTAGTCGTTAGTCGTTGGTCGGCAGTCGTTCGGTGGCCGCGGGCGTCGCGGCGATTTGATCGTGGTTGGGTTCGCTAACGACGAACGACCGACGACCAACGACAAGCGACTGACGACAAGCGACTGACGACCGACCTAGTTCTCATATTCTTTGCCCTACGGAGGTTCTCATGAGCGTTACCGTTCAAATTCCAACCGCCTTGCGCCGGCTCACGGGCGGAACGCCTCGGGTCGTCTGCTCGGCGGCAAATCTAAGCGAGTTGTTCGCGGTATTGGACTCTCAATTCCCCGATCTCAAGCCGCATTTGCGCGATGAAGCAGGAGAGACGCGCCGCTTCCTGAATATTTATGTAAATGAGGAAGACCTTCGCTTCCTCGGCGGCGCGTCCTATTCCTTCCAGGACGGCGACGAGGTCCTGCTCGTGCCCTCAATCGCGGGCGGCACCCGATAGGCTGCGCTCGCGCGTAGGATCTCGGTTAGTGAAATCCTGCTAACGACAGTTATGAGAGCCGCCTCCGTTTCAGAACTCGCGAGCTCAGATAAATATCGAAACTAACAACAATTGCTGCTTCCACCATCGACATTAGGAGCATATAGAGGTCACTCACGCCGTGATATATGGTTATTATATTTATTAGGCTCCAACCTACCAACAAATTGACGACGACGGCAAAAATCCACAGGCTCAAACTTACCGGACGGGGCTCTTGGGCCGAACTGGAACGCCAAATCCGTATTCGCCTCGTTCCGTCGATAATTAGCTCGATGTCCCACCAGACGATGAGCAGAGCCGGTAGCGTCGCCAAGGCCCTGAGAACCACGAAGTAGTGGGTACCTGGGAAATTCTCGTTGAGCATCAGAAAACTGAGCACAACTAACGCTGGACTCATTCCGAACGCCCAAACCCATATGAACCATTTCACGATCTGTCTTCCAGGGTCAGGGAGGCTAGGTTGCAACGCAGCGGCCAATGGCAGCAACGCGGGTACAAAGGCAGCCACAGGACATAGCGCTGCGGCTGAGAGTCCTACAGCAACTGCAAGCCAGCGTATCTTACTGGAAAACACGTTGGTCTGTTCCATCTCGCTGCACTCCCGTGTAACCAGTGTAATGACAAGCCTTCTCTTTCATGGAGCACGAATGAACAATAGTCCCAGTGACTTGATTACTGTTGTAACATCGGAATTGCGTTGATCGACCTGGATAGCCCGACTCTCATGACGCGAAACCGCCTAGTTCGCCATCCAGCAGCGCCTAATGAAACACGCTGCTAGAATCACTCGATGTCGATCGATGACTTTGTCCGGTATAGCAAGGTGCTCCATCGCTTGACCGCCGATTTTGCGCTCGCGGTCCCCGAGGACAAATCGGCTTACCAGATCTCTCCGCGGCCCGCGCCTATAATCCGCCGCAGCCACTCCGGAGGGTCTTTGGTTAATATCGCCCGCTTCGCTTCCGCCAGGGCAGCTTCGTTCTTCCTCCGGCGTCGCGCCAATCCCAAATGAAAAATCAGTTCCCTCGATTTCCCGGATGCGGCCATCCCCATAGACCTCAAAAGGCTGCCTGAAAATCTGCCTTGCTTGAGAGAGTTTGGCGTCCAATTCCTCGCGCGATTCGCCCTTGCAGAGAAATTCGTCTCCGCGATGGTGGTATGCGTCCAAACCAACCCCGATGAGTATCTTCGCGAGCCTGCGTAAAAGCGCATCGCCGGCGATGTGGCCGTAAGAGTCATTGAACATCTTCATGAGATCAATGTCGGCGACGGCTACGAACGGACTGGGCTTCCCGTTGTCAAAGGCCTGCCGGTTGGGCAATCCGGTCACCTCGGAGATTAGCGAGAGGCGCTTGGCGGAGTCCACAACCTGCGACGCCGGGAGAACCGGCCGATGAATCGAGATGGCCGCTTTCGCCTCTTCCAGGCTCGAAGATATCCCGCTCGCCACCATGAAGGCGCAGAGGAAGCCTGGGGAGCGGGAAATGCCATGCTTGCAGTGGATCAGGATGCGCTCGCCCTTGCCCGTCTGTTCCTGCAGCCAATCCGTAGCCTCCTTCACATGCTTGGGATAGATGACTCCGATGTCGGGAGCCTGAATCCACTTGTAAGCTTTGCCCGGATGCTCGGCAGACTGATCTCGTCCCGGCGGATGGTAAGCGTCGGGTCCGCGAACGTTGAGAATTGCCGTGATCTTCTCAGGGTTTTTGCGGACGAGTTCGTCCGCGTCTTGCTGGCCGCCCAGCCACAGGTTGTTGATGATGTGGTTCATGGTTAGTAATTCATCACAATAATCAGCTCTGGAAGTCACATCAGAGCAATCGCTTACGGCCTCAGGCCCCGATCCTTCGAAGGCCCATCCGCAATCGTACAATATTTGTCTCGCTCATTCGTCTACACCAATAGATGGATGAGGCATAGATGCATAGATGGATGCGGCGCTAAGAAGGCAGTGGGCGATGGCGGATCAGGATCAGCGGGTCTCTGAGGCGATCGACCGCGAGCAATCCCGCCTGCGCAATTTTATACGGAGACGCGTGGCCGATCGCGAAGACGCTGAAGACATCCTGCAGGATGTCTTTTACGAACTCGTTGAGGCTTACCGCTTGATGAAGCCCGTCGAGCAGGTCACTGCTTGGCTGTTTCGCGTGGCACGCAATCGAATCACTGATCTTTTTCGCAGCAAAAATCGGCAGGCGTTGCGAGCGCCGGCGACGATCACAGAGGAAGGAGAGATGTTGCCGCTGGAAGAGTGGCTGCCTTCGCCCGATGCCGGGCCGGAAGCCGAGTATGCGCGAGGTGTGTTGCTGGAAGAACTGGATGCTGCTCTGGACGAGTTGCCCGACGAGCAGCGCGAAGTATTCATCGCGCATGAATTGATGGGTTATAGCTTCAAAGAGATTGCGGCACAAACTGGCTTGGGGGTGAACACGCTGCTCTCGCGCAAGCACTATGCGGTTCTTCACCTGCGCGAGCGGCTGCAGGCAATTTACGACGAATTTTCGAAAGCATGAGGAGAATAAGATGAACCCGGATCGGATCGTAAGAAGAATCGTGAAAGGATTGATGTTCGCATTGCTTGCCGTGCTGTTCTTCATCGTGTTTGGCTATGTGGTCATGCGCCTGTGGAACTGGCTGACTCCGGCTCTCTTTGGCTGGCATTTGATCACATTCTGGCAAGCGCTGGGGATTCTGGTCCTGAGCAAAATACTCTTTGGAGGATTCCGCGGCGGCCGGCCGGGCCCCCGTATGCGCTGGCGCGGCCGCATGCGGGAACGTTGGGAACGGATGACTCCTGAAGAGCGCGAGAAGTTTCGCCAGTCTATGCGGGAACGCTGCGGTCCGTTCGCATCGCCGGCCGCCGAGCCAAAGGGGTAAGAACAGAGTCGACTGCGGCGGCCTGCCCTGGATCTCCTTTTTGATCGCGACTTCTGTCTCTTGATGGTACAATCTAACTAACTGGTTAATTATATGAGAGGCATGGCGGCATCGCGCGGGAGAGTTGCCCCGCTCCGCGCTCGATCTCTACGGCTCGGGACTCGCGGGCGTCCAGAGGAGAGCCGGGCTGCGATCCTGAACGCGGCGGTGGCGGAATTCGCCGACTACGGAATTGCAGGCTCCCGCACGGATGCCATTGCCCGGGCAGCCCGCGTCAACAAGGCGCTCCTTTATTACTACTTCAAAGATAAGGATGCGCTGTACGAAGCGGTGCTGGACCATGTGTTCGGCGGCCTGCGCGCCCGGGTGATGCCGGTGCTCGATAGCAAACTACCGCCGCGGCAGAAGATGCTGGAATACCTGGGCACATATTTCGATTACATAGCCGCTAACCCGCGCTTCCCTCGCGTAGTGCAAGCGGAGTGGATGCGATCGGGCGCGAGTTCTCCTCGCATGCAGCGGGTGGCTAAGGAATATTTTCTTCCGATTTCCGAGAAGATTACGGAAGTGTTGCGCTCGGGCATTGCGGCAGGGGAATTCCGGGCAGTGAATCCTATGGATTTTCTGCCCTCGGTCGTCGGAGTGATTATTTTCTATTTCAGCGCGGCGCCCCTGATGAAGGCGCTGACCAAGATTGATCCTTTGTCTGCGCGCCGGATTCGTGAGCGGCGCGAGTTTGTTCTGGAGTTCATTTCGAAGGCGTTGTTTCAACCTTCCAGTCATGGACCACAGAGAAAGCGGCACAAAGCTTGACCGCTTTAGTTGAGACGCCGGGAGATTGGGTATGAGTGCTCGGAATAAATTTCTGATTATTTTGGCAGTCATTCTTGCGATTGCTGCGACGTACTACTTTTTGTCCACTCCCCGCGGGAGTGACCTGGTTCTGGTAGGGACGGTGGATGCGAACCAGATCGTCGTGAGCCCGCAGATTCAGGGCCGGATCACGAAACTGCTCGTGCAGGAAGGATCGCAGGTGAAGCAGGGCGATCTGATCGCGGTGCTGGATCCATCGGAACTGGAGGCGGAAGAGCGCGCGGCCGCGGCTATGATCGATAGCTTGCGGTCGCAGGTGAGCGCGAACGTGTACACGCAGAAGTCGACGAAGGGGTCGACCACCGGAGACGTGGAGAATTCACAAGCGAAGCTGCAATCGGAGCGGGCGCAGTTGGCGCAAGCGGAAGCCACGTTGACGCGCGTCGAAAGCGACAGCCGGCGCACGATTGCGCTGGCGAACTCTGGAGTGGAGTCGGAAAAGGACCGGATGCAGGCTGAGATGAGTCTGAAGGCCCAGCAGGCGAGCGTGCAGTCGGTGAGGGACCAGGTGACGGCGGCGCAGGCAGATTTGGATTCCGCGATTGCGCGCAAGAATCAGGCCGCGTCGGCACGGAGC
Organism: uncultured Acidobacteriaceae bacterium; assembly: GCA_963810955.1. Lineage (GTDB taxonomy): Bacteria > Acidobacteriota > Terriglobia > Terriglobales > Acidobacteriaceae > Acidiflorens. The sequence continues at coordinate 15,888 of CAWEPW010000037.1, forward strand.
ACGGTGGCATCAACGCGGGCGCAGATGGAGAATGCAATCGCGCAATTGAAAGAAGCGGAAGTACGGCTCGGATATACGAAGATTTATGCGCCGGTGACGGGAACGGTGCTGCTGCGGGCAGCGCTCCAGGGCGAAGTGGTCAATGCGGGGCAGGCGATTGTGACGGTGGTTGATTTGAGTGACACGTGGGCATATGCGGCGATTCCGGAGACCGATGCCGATCACATTGCGCTGGGAGAGACATTGCGCGTGCAGTTGCCGGGAGGCACGGTGGTTCCGGGACAAGTTTTCTTCAAAGCGCCGGAGGCGGATTTTGCTACGCAGCGAGACGTTTCCCGGCGGAAGCGGGATATACGGACGATTGCTTTGAAAGTACGGCTGGCGAATCCGAATGCGACCTGGGTGCCGGGGATGACGGCGGAAGTGCTGGTGAGTCGGGACCAGTTAACGGGGACCGCACCGAAGAGCGTGGAAGCAGCGGGGCAACCATGAACGCTGGAGCGATCAAGGTCAACGGAGGGCCGGCTTCGGTTGCGGAGTTCGGCAAGCGCGAAATTGCCGCGGATGCCCCGAATGCGATCGAAGTCAATCACATTTTCAAGCGGTATGGCGACTTCACGGCTGTCGATGATGTCTCGTTTACCGTTAAACACGGAGAAATTTTTGGATTGTTAGGACCGAACGGGGCGGGTAAATCGACGCTGATCCGGATGATGACCACGCTGATTCCGATTTCATCAGGCTCGGCTCGTGTCGCCGGGTACGATGTGGCCTCCGATCCTGACGATGTGCGGCACACGATTGGAGTGATTCCGCAGGCCCTCACCAGCGATTTGGATTTGAGCGTGGAAGAAAATCTTAATATCTACGCCAAGTTATATGACGTTCCGGCGAAGCAGCGCAAAGCAGCAATCGATGAGCTTACTGGAAACGGTAGATCTTACTAAGTGGCGCGGAGCGCAGACTAAGACTTTGTCGGGCGGCATGCGCCGCCGGTTGGAGATAGCTCGGGGCCTTGTTCATAGTCCCAAGATTTTTTTTCTCGACGAGCCGACCACCGGCCTTGATCCGGTCTCGCGCGTGGCCGTGTGGGAAATGCTGACGAATATCAAGGCGAAGCGCCAGCTTACGATCTTGATTACCACGCATTACATGGACGAAGCCGACCGCCTTTGTAACCGGATTGCGATTGTCGATCACGGCAAACTTGTGGCGCTGGACACTCCGGAAGCGCTGAAGGCAAGCGTGCCCGGATCGAACGTGATTGAGGCGCACTTTGTGAATGCGCCTCCCGATTGGGAAGAGCGGCTCAAGAGATTGCCGGGAGTGACGTCGGTGCAAGATGAAAGCTCGGGAATGTTTCGAGTATTGACCGACAGCGGGTCGGGCACGACCACCGATCTTGTCGAAATGGCCGTGGTTGCCAAAGTAGGCCTCAAAACGCTGACAGTGCAGAACACGACTTTGGACGATGTGTTTGTCCACTACACGGGCCGCCAGTTGCGCGATGAACTGGTGAAAGCCTACGGATACCAGATGCCGCAGAGACCGGGGTTGCAGCCATGAACCGGACGATGGCGATTATCGAGCGCGAGATGCGCAAGTTCTTCCGGTCACCGGCGCTGATGATGGTCTCGATGGTGATGCCGCTGGTGCAGTTGATCATACTGGGGAATGCGTTTGGCGGAAAAATCCGCGATGCGAAGATGGGTGTCGTGGATGAGGATCATGGAACACAGGCGATCCGGATCGAGGAAGCCTTTGATGCGGTGCGGGCGAATATGCGGACGTTTATCGCGATCCCTTACGACAATGAAGTGCAGGCGCGGGAAGACGTGCGCGACGGCAAGATTCAGGGCGCGGTGATTATTCCCCCGCAGTATTCGAAGATGGTTTACGAAAAGAATCACCCTCGGATTGCGCTGATCGTCGACAACAGCGACAACTTCATGAGTTCGTCGTTTGAAGACGAAATGACTCAATTGACGAACGCATTGAACCAGCCTGACGTGTCACCCCGGTTGTTGCAGCAGACGGCGCTGGAGGTGGTGGAACTTTATCCGTATATCGAGTACATGAAATTTCTGCTGCCGGGCTCGATCTCGCTGGCGATGTTTGTGTCGGTAATGATCGGCGGCGGCATGCTGTATATCGACGATAAGGCGCGCGGCGTGCATGAGGGGTACTTAGTAACTCCCATTACCAAGACGCAGCTGGTTTTTGGACTGAATGGAGCGGGCGCGATCAAGGCGGTGATGACCGGAATCGTAATTACGGTTGTCGGATCGCTGATTGCGGGGGTGGGAACAATCTTCAATCCGGGGACGATACTGGGGCTCCTGGTGATGATCGCCCTGACCTCGGTGGCGTTCAATTCCATGATGTTCTTGTTGATGGCGCGGGTCGAAGATCCTCTGGTGCCCCGGGCAATGTTCGGCATTCTCAACACGCTGCTGTTTTTTCCCAGCGGATCGATTTATCCGGTGGAAGCGTTTCCCAAGTGGCTGCGGGCGATTGCCAAGGTCGATCCTTTTACTTACGCGGTGCACGGGTTCAAATCATTGCTGCTGAAGGAGACGGGGTTGGGAGCGATTGTTCCGGACATGATCTATCTGTCGATCTTTGCGGTGGTGACATTGGGATTGGCAGTGCCGTTATTTAAGCGGACGCTGTAGGGGCAGTCTTTCTTTGGTTGTCGTTCTCCCTCTCATGTCCCGATCTGCCTCCAGCCAGTGGGTACCCCCCTCCCCCCCTCTTTTTAGCTAAAGTATTCAGGAATAAGTACTTAGATGCAAAGTATTCATAAAGGTAATTATCCCTTGACATCACGTTAGCGGTTTGCTATATTTGGGACATCATGAACCGCAGACAGACGATTCCAAAGCACTTACGCTACACAATCGAGGATTTTAACCGTCAGTTTCCGACCGACGATGCTTGCTTTGAGCATCTTCGTGAACAGCGTTTTCCCGATGGAATCGCGTACTGTCAGACCTGCAAAGCGGAACGCCAGCACCACCGAATCAAAGGGCGTCCGGTGTACGCCTGCGACGAATGCCTAACCCAAATTTCTCCGATGGCCGGGACGATCTTTGAGCACAGCAGCACGTCCCTGCGACTCTGGTACTACGCCATGTATCTGATGGCCTCTACTCGTTGCGGCATCTCAGCAAAGCAGATTCAGCGCGAAACCGGAGTGACCTACAAAACCGCTTGGCGGATGTTCCGCCAGATTCGCTCGTTGCTGTCCGAAACTGACATGCAACTGGAGGGATTGGCGGTGGAGATGGATGAAACCTACTACGGCGGAACGCGCAAGGGTCAGTTCGGGCGACCGATGCGCGGCGACAAAAAGAAATCTCCGGTGATCGGCATTGTTGAGCGGAGCACCGAAAAGCGTGTCGGGCGAGTGAAGGCGCTCGCTACTCCCGATGTCACCGCAGAGCGCGTCCTTGGGATCGTGCACGAGCACATTCTGCCGAAGAGCACCGTTTTTACCGATGAATATCAAATCTACAATCGGCTAGGCGCACGCGTGAAAGAACACAAGCGGATCAATCACACTGCCAAGGTCTACGTTGTGGGCGACGTGCACACGAACACGATTGAGGGTTTCTGGTCGCTAGTGAAACGCGGGATCGGCGGCGTGTATCATCAGGTCAGCCAGAAATATTTGCAGAGTTACTTGAATGAGTATTCATTCAGGTACAACCGTAGGGATCAGGGGAATTTGATTTTCAACGCTTTTTTGAAGAAAGCTTGCGAGAAGGTTGCGCCGCACGCTGCAATATCCGCTCAAATGACGCCCGCGCCAACGGAGCCATTTTAGCTTGCGTTTCAGGCAATGGTTTTAGTACAGAGAAATCGGCTCTCTCGCTTTCACTTTTCCGGGGTGAGCGTTGGGCCGCCATGCTGCCGTGATTTTACCACGGCGGGATGGCGGGAGTGTGTCAGAGAAGTCCAGCCCTGTCAAAGTCTCGAATGATATTGCGAACAAGCTTCGCCGCACGATAGAGCGTCACAACAATGGGCTGACCTTGGAGAATTTGCGGCTCTCCGAACGCTACCTCGAAAACGAACTTCGTGTGCTCGTCTACTTCCGCCAGGGGGACGCACCGGAGTTTTACGCCAGTTTTCAACGGGATGGTAGAACTCACCGTAGTCTCAAGATAGAGAACCGCTTCCATCGCGGGACTCAGGGCATCGTCCTCTGTGCCAAGGAATTCCTTCTTGATTTTCGCTCTGTTGCTTGGCAACATGCTTTGGCGCGTGTTTGTCGATCCAACCGCGAGAAGAAGGTAATGCTTATCCCTAATGTCGAGTTCATGAATGTTCCACAGAAGTTGGCCGCGCCCGCCTCCGTATGGCTGGATGGCTCTGAGCGCCTTAATTTCATCTGGCCCCAATCGTTGTTTTATTCCTCCCGGTTTGGCTTTGTATTCCTTGGATCGCAGAAGCGATTCCTCGAATTCACAAGCATCATCGCCAGTCGGAAAGTGCAGATTCCTGAACAATCCAGTTCCTCCGGTGAATTTGAGAGCGGTGAGGTAGATAAGGTGATCCATCGCGCATCGCAGATTGTGCACGGCATCCCCAAGAATAAGGCTCACATCAGGGGGAATGGGCAGGATGTGATCCAAGCGATAAACGCGGTATCCAGTCTTCGGATTGTCCTCATGCGAGACTCGGTAAGCGTTTTTCTCGTCAACAAAACCGCGCCAGAAGCTCTGAAGATCACGGATGTGATGTTCGGCCCGTTCTAGCTTTTCAAGAGGACTCTTGCGCACGCCGAAAGCATAGGCGCGATCCGACGTGATGTCAAGGGATAATTACCTTCATAAATAAGGAGTTAGTACTGCCTAACTCGCGCGCGTCGCGCACGGCTTAAAACTTTTTTATATATCGGTATATTAGAATCATTTTAAGAATAAGTCATTTGTAACCAAAGATTTGGCAGGATTTTTCTCCTGGAATAAGGACTTAGACAGGTCCAGGTTTCAAGGTTTCAGAGTTTCAAGGTTTCAGAGTTTCAAGGTTGCAGAAAGACAACATCCGGCCACGGCGTGGTTCGGTGGCACCAAATAGAAAGGGTGCGGGAATGATCCGCCCGCACCCCTTTTCTTCTACTAACTCTATTATATCAATTCCACCGGGCTGGCTGGACAAACTTTGCGGATTTATTTCCCTCGCTGACTCACCGACTTACGCGGAAAATCGCCAGAATGGGCACTTGACAACGCGTACTGGGAACGCGATGAAAAACCCTAATTCGATCACTTCCAATCGGAGGGGTAAGCACCATCCACGAGGTACATGACGATCTCGGGGCTGTTGCGAGACAGCATCGTCCGGATGCTGGGGGAGGCTATGACCATTTCCTGGATCTGGATGAAGTAATACGTCTTACCAGCTTCGAGATCCATCCCAAATCCGTTCGCATTTTCAGATTCAGACTGTGAAATGAGCGAGTATTTTCCCGGATCGACGTAGGCGATGCTATACGTACCCGGCTCGTTTACCGCGACCACATTGCGATTGGCAAGCAGCTTGAACTGGTCCCCCCACCTGAGTTGGCGCGCAAACAGCGGGGGACAGACGACAACAATGGTTGCCTTATCCGACTTCACCTCAGGCAATGGATGAGCCGCCCGGTCAAGCTTGATCGAATACAAGGTTTTCCAATTACGACTCTTGTCCAGGTCCCCATCCTTGTCGACAATCGACTCCCCCTTTTCGGGATAATTCGCAATCGTCACGCGTTCGCCAAACAGACTTTGGCTTTTGGCGGTTACCTTATCGTAAATAGCTCTCGGCAGGACCAGGAGTACCTTCTCTGGATGGTCCCCTTGACGGTATTCCAGGTAGAGCCAGCGATCAACATGAACGCCCGCAATCCACGCGCCGTGCGTATCCGTATCGAAGACAACCTTGGTGATGTCGGAATATGGAATGGCGAACTGATCGCCTGCACCGCTGCGGAATGTCAGTTTCTGGCCGTCGTCTTCAAAGGTGAGGACGCCGATCTTATCCACCAGCTCCCGCTTTTCCGCGCTCTTGTGCCGGCGAATTTTGACGCCCTCGAACTTGGTATCTTCTGAAAAGAGCAAAGAGATGCTGAGGAACAAGAAAATGGCCAGATACGCCGCCTTTGACATGCGCCGCCCTCTCTGCGATCTAACTCGGAATTCCCCATCGAACCCGAAAAACGGTACCATAGTACACCCGTGGGAATTGGCAGACTGACGCAAAATCGCGATTACGCTCAGAACCCGGTTCTGTTTCAGGGTCGCAGGTTCTCTCTTTCAGCGGTTTTAGGCCCTTCCATGAATTTCCCGACAACAGAAAGGATCCATAGCATTGCGAACAAATCCGCGATTCCAAAGGGCGCAATCACGACGGCTGGAATCCATTCGGTAGTCCAAGGAAGAAACAAAATCAACGGTAGGTGCAGCACCGCGAGGAAGGTCATGGTGACCCAAAACCACACATGCCGCCTCAACTTCCACCTCAATGCAATGGCGATGGCAACCATCCCAGCCGATATGATGGACGGTAGCGCAAGATCAAATCTCCCGAAATAGTCAAACAAGCCGGCCAGAAGAATGGTTCCGAAAATGACGCAAAGCACTCCCCACCACGGTAACCGCATTTGCTTGTCTTCTGCCGCTATTACGTTGTTTAGTTTCAATTGCACTCTCTTGTTCCTAGGGGGCGATCCATCTCATCCGTATAGGCGAATTGTCTTTCTCAAGCGAGATTGTAGCTCGAAGAGCCAGCCATTCTGAACAAGTTGGCGAAAAATCGCGATTGCGCTCATTGACCCCGGAATGGGAGGGGCCTTTTTGCGCTTCAACCACGCTTGGGACCGCGACCCCGCTCGGACGACAATCCCTGAGCTACTTTCACCGTAACTGAATAAGCTGGTGCTCTAGGCATCCGGTAGGGGTAGGGGTCCTTCGACTACGCTCAGGATGACAGTTTCATTAGTGATGACACTCCATAGTTATGTTCACATGCATCGGTTATTTTCACGTGCATCGGTGCTAGGGAGTTAGGGGCGCTGGTTGGGGACGCTCGTTGATGGGGTGCTCGTTGCGGGTGAAGGGGAGGGGGCGGGGTGAATCCGTCGACAGGCGGAAGACCAGATTCGTGGTCATTGAATTCGTGGCCATTGAAATTGAATACGGCGAAATTGAGTATGGCGGACGAAGTTTCGATTGGCCACCGGACCGCAGATGCAGCCGCGTTTTCGAACGAACGTCCAGCTGAAGCCAGATGAAGCGCCCGATGCGGCTTAGCCGGACTTGTTCGGGACTCAAGCGGCCGGTGTAACTTGACGCAATGCGCGCCATTTCGGCCAGGTCGTTCATGGGTCCAAACTCTACTTCGCAGGGTCGAGCGAGTTGGCGCATGGCATCGAGTTGGCGCGCGATGCTCTTGCGTCCCGCAACGCAGGGTTGAGTGCGGCAATCGAGAACTTTCTCGATGGCACAAAGGGCGGCGTGATCGACGCGTTCTCCGAAGGCGATGAACAGAGTCTTGGTGGGTGCAAGGTAGTGAAAGGGCACCATCTGAAATGCTTCCAGGATAGGAAGCGGAATGACAAGGAGCGGAATGCTGCTGTGCGATTGCAGGGCGGTGGGGTCGAAAGAAGAGGCCACGGGGCATGCCCATTGCAGGGCCAGCGCGGTGGTGACTTCCTGTTCGGTGGCGAAGCCTAGTTTTTCGATCCAGTCACCGATTTTTCCATAATGCGCGCGGCGCTGGGCTTCGAGGGCGGCGCGCACTTCGAGATAAGTCACCTTGCCTCGAGCGACCATCAGCAGCCCCAGCGGAATCCGGTTCGGAGATTGCGGCGATGGAACCATGGTGCGCAAGCGGGATAGCTGGCTGGTCAGGGCCGTCTCCAGGCACTGGGGCTGGCAATAGAAGACGCCCTGAAGAAAGGTTCCAGCCGGCTGATACCGTTTGCGAAAACGTTGCCAACGCGACCGCGGACCAAGACAGGAGGCGAGCGCACAAGCAGGCTCGGCTGATTCGAGATTGCGGCGTTTCATCCAGCTTGGGGACCAGGTCAGCCGTTTGAAAAAGTCTGGCACGGGGCAGCCCTCCGTAAAGTTTGCGGCATTTTGATGTTCACCCTTGGCCGTCACTGCTGGCGAAGGACAATAAAGTTTGCGAAAAGCCTGGCGAACGACGAACAGCTATCGCTGTCTTTCTGTAAGCGGCGATCTGTAAGCGGAGATCAACCGGGCGCTCCGGCAGCGGGGGCCGGCTCGACTACATCGGTGATACGCAATCCGTACTTGCCGTCGACGATAACCACTTCCCCCTGGGCAATGAGTCGTCCATCGAGCAACAAATCAACCGGCGAATGGAGATGGTTATCGAGCTCGACGACGACCCCGGCGCTAAGAGCCAGGACTTCGCGGAGCAACATGCGGCGCGTTCCGAAGCGGAGTTTGACGTCAAGGTCAACATCCATGAGGCGACCGTAGCCGGCGGAGGGCGGCGGCGCGGGTGAAGATGAACTTTGCGCCGCCGGCGCAGGTTGGATTCGGGGAAGCAAGGCGGCGGCCAGGGTGGGGCTGATCTGAATTTCCAGAGCGATTGTTGCTGGCGTCGTCGTTGCTTGAGTGGTTGTTGCTGGAGCGGTCGTTGCTGGAGCGACCGGTGCTGCGGCCTCCCCGGCGTTTGTGGTTCGCAGGCAGAAGATGGCATCCGAGGACCAGGAAGGCGCAGCGGAAGCGGCGAGATGGAGCTTAACTTCGCCGCCGGCCGCAGCGCCCAGCGCAGTCGCGGCGACGCCGGATATCTGCCGCAGCAGTTCTTCCAGAGCTTCTTTATTTTCTGTCGAAATGCTCTCGGCGGGTGGTGTTTCAGTCGTAGCTTCGGGCGCGGCGGGTTCGCTTTCGCCGAGTATCTTTCGGGCGAGGCGACTGCCTGAAGCGGCCGGCAAACGCAGTGCCATTTCGCCACGGACGGCGCCTTCGGCGCCAACTGTGAACCAGATATCGGAATCCGCAGCGGGCAAACGCTGAGCGGAAATTTCGAAAATGTAAGGTTGTCCTGCAACCTGGGTAAGCACGTTCTGGAAGCATGTTTTCCAGGATTCACACCAACTGCGAAGTTCAGGCGAGCCCTCCGCCGCGGCTTCGGCTGCGGGTTTTTGGGCAGCGCTGTCAGGAGTATCAGTCATAGCTCGTCAGTCATGGCTCGTCAGTCAGAATTTCGGCAAGCACCGGTCGCAACCATATTTGACCAGCCCATAGTTCACCCGTAAGCCAGAGGTCAACCGGCGGGGCTGCCCGGTGAAAGCGGTGTTTCAAGAGAAAGGACGCGGGCGGCGCGGCGATTGTTCACGCGCACCGGCAACGCGGAACCCAGATACACAGCTTCGACCAGCAAGACCGCGGGATCCGAGGCATTTTTGGGAAAAGGAAGCAGGTTGCCAGGCTCGAGGCCGGTGAGCGCTTGCAATGGAACTTGAAGATTCGGCATGGACAGTTCAACCGGGAAGGAGCAGTCGAGCAGTTTTTTCTGAATGCGCAGGCGGGCTTCAACCGGACTGCGGCGGCGCTGATAACTGAAGTCGGCGGAAATCTTTCTAAGCAACGCGTTCGAAACCACCGCGGGCACAGCGAGGTTGAGAGTGCCTCGGGTTTCCGACATCTTGATTTCGAAACTGAGGCAGAGATTCTTTTCTTCGGGAGGCATCAAGCGTTGCGTTTGCAACATTTGCTGGCGTGCCCCGAAATTGAATTCCAGCGTAATCGCGTTCCAGCTGTTTTGCAGCTCTCGAAAGATAATGCGAATCACGCCTTCGAGAACCTGTTCCTCAATCTCGGTGAGGTCGCGAGTGGCCTCCGAGGGTGAGCCTTCCCCTCCGAGCAGGATGTCGACGATGGGAGAAGCGATGTCGAGGTCAAGCTGGAGTACGGCCGTAGCGCCGACCGGCAAGAGGTCGCAGGAGGCGAGATAGGTTTTTTCCGGCACGCTATGCAGGAACTCGCGAAAGGTAAGGTGCTCCGCGGAAACCAGGCTGCATTCGAAGACGATGCGCAGATAACCGCCGATGGCCGTTGTAAGGGTACGGGCAAAATTTTCGTGGAGCTGGTTGATGGCGCGCAACTGCTCGCTTCCAATTTGTCCGGCTTGCCGGATGTCCCAAGGCTGCACGACCGGCCCAGAAGCGCCTGCGGCGGCGCCGCCTGTGCGGGCCGCCCGTACCATGTCATCGATTTCCTGCTGGTTTAATACTTTCTCCATAGATCACTCAAAGTTAGTTCGCTCAAAGTTCGCTCGGGTGCCTTCGAAAATTTAGCCCAATAGACTCAGTGGGCGTCTGAACCGGTCATGCGCATCTCATGCGCATCTCTGTGGGGGACGAGATGCTAGGGATTTCCGGCTGCTTTGCCTCGCGCGGCAGGGGGCGCGGTTAGAAAATTGAGCCGGGCGCGCAGCCGGACCATGGCGAGAGAATGGATCTGCGAAACCCGCGATTCGCCAATGCCGAGCGCGGCTCCAACTTCTTTCATTGTGAGTTCCTCATAATAGTAAAGAGCGAGCACGCGTTGTTCCTTCTCCGGTAATTCGGAGATGGCCTGCTCGAGCAGATGCTTCGTCTCCGACCGCAGGCATTGGAAAAACGGTGTCTCCTCGGGCTTCGACGGCACGTAATCGGTGAGGTTTTCTTCTTTGCCGTCGCGGGGAGACTCGACCCGCAGGCTTCCCAGTTCCAGACCGTCAAGTTCGGCGAGCAGCGATTGCAATTCGTGAAGGCCGATGCCCATCTCCTGCGCGATTTCATTTTCATCGGGTGCGCGGCCGAGTTTGCCGGAAAGATCGTTATAGACGGAATCGACGAGCCGGCCTTTGCGGCGCAATTCGCGCGGGCTCCAGTCGAGCTCGCGAAGGCTGTCGAGAATGGCGCCGCGAATGCGGAACTTGGCGTAAGAACTGAACTGCACATGTTTTGACAGATCGAACTTGTTGAGGGCGTCGATCAGTCCGACGACGCCGGCGTGAACCAAATCCTCGAAAGGGACGTGGCGGGGCAAGCGCTCGTGAATGCGGCGCGCGATATAACGCACCTGGGGAAGCTGTTCCATCAGGATGCGCTCGCGTTCGGCATCGTTCTGAACGCGCTGGTAGGCTTCGGCAGGATGTTTGGTCATCAGGTCTGCTTTCGTTAGAGAGTTCTTAGCCTTTGGTTGTTCGTCGTTGGTCTCGATGGCTCGGCTGCACCCCATCCGCCGAACCACCGACGACTAAGACCAACGGCTGAAAGCAGAGAACAGATAGATGGGCAGCGCCCTGCTGATCGCACCGTTCCTCAACGGACCGTGCCCAGCGACTGCACCGAAATCATGGGAGGAATTTCCAGCGGGGATAGCACTACAACTTTGGGAAGAAATGGTTCCAGCAGGCGCCGCAAATGAAAACGCGCGGGAGTGCCGCAAAGAAGGATGGGCGCTGTTTGCGCCACTTGATCTCCAGCAAGCTGGCGCAAGCCGTCGAGAATGCGGCGGACAAATGAAGTCTGCAGACCGGTGCCAGCCGGAGGCGGCGCCTGCGGGTTGAAAGCGCGGCTAAGTTCTTCTTCGATGCTGTGATCGAGTGTGAGCACGCGCAGGCCGCCATCGTCAGAGAGTAACGGACGGACGAGGGCACGACCCAGTCCCTGCCGGGCAGCTTCGACCAGCGTCACCGGGTTTTTGCTGGTGGCACACGTGTCGAGCAACGTTTCGAGAATGCTGGGCAGGTCGCGAATCGAAACCTGCTCGCGCAGAAGTTGCTGCAGAACTTTCTGCACTTCGCCGAGGCTGAGGATTTTAGGGACAAGTTCTTCGACCAGCTTCGGGTGGCTTTCGCTGAGGCGATCCAGCAGTCGTTTCGTCTCCTGCCGCGTCAGCAATTCGTAGGCGTGGAGACGGATGACTTCCGCGAGATGGGTGGAGAGCACGGAAGTCTGATCCACGACAGCATAGCCGGCTGTAAGAGCCTGGGGTTCGAGCGCCCGGGCGATCCACAGGGCGGCGACTCCGAAAGCGGGCTCGCGAGTGGGCGTTCCGGCAAGCGGCGGGGGGTTGAGCTCGGAGCTGATAGCGAGAACTTTGTCTTCCAGCATCTCCCAGCGGGCGACTTCGACGCCGCGCAGAGAGATTACGTATTCGCGCGCTTTGAGCCGGACATTGTCGGTGATATGAATCGGGGGGACGATGAAACCGAGTTGCACGGCGAGCGAACTGCGCAAAGCTTTGACGCGCGCCAGCAGTTGGCCGCCTTGCGCGACGTCGACCAGGTTCACCAGCGAGTAGCCGACTTCGAGCGCGAGTTCGTCAAGCTTGAGCAGGTCTTCAATGGAATCGGATTTCGCGGCTTTCTTGTCTTTCTCGGTGGGTGTGGCTAGAGTTGCCGCGTCGGCGGCTTCGATGGTCTTGCCGTCTTTGTCTTTGATGGGCTTCGGCAATCGCCCGGCGAGCAGCGCGACCATCCCGGCAACGGCAAGAAAAGAAAATTTCGGCAGGCCGGGGATGCAAGCGAGCGCAACCATCACGCCGGCGGCGATCTGCAGCGAGCGACGGCGCGAGAGCAGTTGCGTGCCGAGATCGGCGGAGAGGGTGGCATTCGAGGAAGCGCGGGTGACCACCATGCCTCCCGCCATGGAGACCAGAAGCGACGGGATCAGCGTCACCAGCCCGTCGCCGACGGTCAGCACGGTATAGGTTTTGAGCGCCTCGCGAAAAGGAATGTCGAGTTGAAAGACTCCGATGAGAAAGCCGGCAAGAATGTTGATGGCGGTGATGAGAATGGTGGCGATCGAATCGCGCTGGTTGAAGCGAGCGGCGCCGTCCATGGCGCCGTAGAACTCTGCTTCGCGCGCCGTCTGTTCGCGGCGGGCGCGCGCCTGATGCTCGTCGATGAGCCCGGCATTCAGGTCGGCGTCGATCGCCATCTGTTTGCCGGGGAGAGCGTCGAGGGTGAAGCGGGCGGTAACTTCGGCGGTGCGTACTGCTCCGTGGCTCACCACGATGTACTGGATGGCGATCAGAGCGAGGAAGAGGACAAATCCCACGATGTAGTTGCCGCCGACTACGAATTGTCCGAAGGCTTCGATGACATGCCCCGCAGCTCCGGCACCTTCGTTGCCGTGGAGCAGAATGCGGCGGCTGGACGCGAGATTCAGCGACAGGCGGAACAACGTCAGAAGGAGCAGCAGGCTGGGAAAGACGGAAAACTGCGCCGGGCGCAGGATTTGCAGGGCCGAGAGCAAAACCAGTACGGAAGCGGCGAAGCTCATAGCCAGGAGAAGATCGAGCACCATGGCCGGCAAGGGCACGAGCATGACAAAAACCAGGCTGACAGCCGCGATCGGAATGATCCATTCGATGAGCGGGTTATGCTTGGGAGCGGAGGTCGTGGCGACAGTGGCGGCGGCAGGCATTAGCGGCGGCCTCCAGCTGCAGATGCGGCGAGGGCGCGGGCTTCGGCGCGGTAGACGGCAGCCAGGATTTCAGCAATCGCGGCATAGAGTTTCGCGGGAATGCTTTGGCCCACCTCGACGGTGCGATAGAGAACGTGCGCCAGCGGCGGATTCTCGACCATGGGAATGTTTTCCCAGCGCGCGATTTCCTTGATCTGGGCGGCGAGCAGGTTGCGTCCCTTGGCAACGACGACCGGTGCGGGCATGTCTGGGGTGTACTCGAGTGCGATGGCATACTCGGTGGGATTCGTGATGACGACGTTGGCGCGTTTGGTCGCTTCCAGCATACGGCGGCGGCGCACCTGGCGCTGCAGGCGGCGGATGCGGCCTTTGATGATGGGATTGCCTTCCGTTTCCTTGTATTCGTCTTTCACCTCCTGACGGCTCATCCTGAGTTCGCTCGAGAGATGCTGCCGCTCGAAGAGGTAGTCGAGAACGGACCAGATGAGCAGCATCAGCGCCGATTTCCATGCCACTTCGAAAAGACGTCCCGCGGCAAACGCGAGCGTGCCACGGGAGGAGCGGGCCGGGAGCGCCATCAGCAAAGGCCAATCGCGGCGCAGGCAGCCAATGGCGATCCAACCGATCGCGGCCGCGGGCAGCAGGGACTTGATGAGTCCGCGCAGAGCGCTCATGGAGAAAAGCTGGCCGAGTTTCGCTGCTGGGCTCATGCGCGAGGCGTTCGGCAGCAACGACGTGGGGGCGAAGACCAAGCCTCCCTGCGCGAGCGCGGAGGAGAGCGCAACCACCCACCCCAGGGCCAGAGCTGCGCCAGTCGCGACGAACAGTCCCATATGGCTGCCGGCAAGAACGGGCGTGTCCATGCGAAAGTCACCGGAGACGGCTCGCTCCAGGCAATCGCGGAACAAGCCGCGCCAGGCGATCGGAAAACTCGCCATCAGTGAGAACAGAACAAAGATGGCAGCCATGGCGGAGGCGGCGCCGATAAGGTCGCGACTGCGAGCCACTTGCCCTTTTTCGCGGGCCTTCTGTCGCCGCCGCGGAGTTGCCTGTTCGGTCTGATTGGCTTCGGGCATAAGTCAGTTCAGTTCTCAGTTCTCAGTTCTCAGTTTTCAACGACAAGTACGGTTGCGCGATCTTGCCAATGGAGCGCCGGGCGAGGCGCGAATCCAGCGCTCGACCGTCACTCTCTTTTGCTCGCGCCACCTCTCTTGCTAATGCGCCAATTTCAGAATCCTTTCCGAGGCATCCAGGGCGCGGCCGAAACGCGCGTCAAAGAAGCGCGGCCAATAGGCGATCGCCCCGCACAAGAGCGCCAGACCGAGCAGGTTCTTGAGCGAAATTCCGACGAACAGGACGGGCAGTTGCGGCGAAGCTTTGCCGATGAAACCGAGCGCTACGTCGGCAAAGAGGCTCGCCATCACTATCGGAGCGGCGATCTGCAATCCGGACAGGAACATGGCGGCAGCGAATCCGAGGAGCGCGTGCGCGGCCGGCCAACTCAGCGAAAACTGGCCGGGCGGAAGATAGTCGAAACTGCGCGCGAGTCCGCGAAGAAGCCAGTGCGGGACGCCGAGCTGGAGAAAAAGCAAAAGCACGATGAGTTCGTAGAAAGTAGAGAGCACGGCGGAGTCCGCCTGGCTATTGTCGGGATTGACGATGCTGGCAAGCGAGTATCCCATCTGCACGCCGCACACCTGTCCCGCAATTTGCCCGGCTTCGAAAACCAGTTGCAGGGTGAGTCCGAGAAGAAAACCGATGGCGAATTCGCCCAGCAAAAGTATCGCGAGCGCGGCAGCGTGAAGATCGGCAGCCGTCGCGGGAACCAGCGGCGCCATAAACCAGGTCAGAAGAAGAGCGAGGCCGATCTTGATGCGAGCGGGAACCGCGGCGCTCCCCAGAAAAGGCGCGACCATGAGCACGCCGCTGACCCGCGAGCCGGCAATCATCCAGGCCGCAAGAGTGCGCTCGATGGGAATGGCAAACGTCCCGGATATAGGCATCTGCAGCATCATCGCTTCACCCGCCAGTGCCCGCCGCACAGGAGGAACATTCCTGCAGAGACGGGGCGTGCCCCGTCTCCGCTAGTGCGGCAAATAGTGCGGCAAATCCGAACCGCCCGGCTCGCGTCTTTACGGGGAGCGCCTTTCCGCTCGCACCACTGAAGTCGCGCATTTTTCAGAAGCCGCTTCATCGCACAAACGGGTGCAAGTCGGACCACAGGCTGACGGTGAAAAACATTAGCCGTCGCAGCATCCAGGGAAAAAGCAGCAGGATCGCCAGTGCCATTACGGTCAGCCGCGGGACCGTGGAAAGCGTCTGATCCTGCAATGACGTCAGCACCTGCGCGATATTGACCAGCAGGCTGACCACTACCGCGATCAACATCAGCGGTGCGCCCATCAGCAGAGCCATCTCCAGCGTGTGCCGGAACAGGCCGACGACTTGTTCGGTTCCCATAATTGCCTCTCAGGAAAAACTCCGCATCAGCGAACCGACCAGCAGATTCCAGCCGTCGACCACGACAAATAAAAGGATCTTCAGCGGAGTCGAGATGATGACCGGCGGCAGTTGCATCATGCCGATTGAGGTCGTGATGGCGGCGGTGACCATATCGATCACCAGAAAGGGAAAAAACAGCGCAGCGCCAATGCGAAACCCGGCTTGCAGTTCGCTGAGCAGATAGGCAGGCGCGACGATCCGCATTCCCAGATCTTCCGGGCGAGCGGGACGCGTCTCGTGCGCCAGTTCGACAAAGAGCGCAAGATCTTTTTCGCGGGCAAATTTCAGCATGAAGTGGCGCATCGGAATGACGGCGCGATCGAGCGCCGTCATCATGGTGATGTGTCCAGCATCGAGAGGGACGATGGCATCGGTATAGACCGCGGCGCCCACCGGCTGCATAAGAAAGAAAGTGAGGACGAGCGACAGTCCGATGAGTGTCTGATTGCTGGGTGCGGTCTGCGTGCCCAACGCCTGCCGGAGAAAGTGAAAGACGATGAGCAGGCGCACGAATGGGGTCATCGAAAGAATGATGGCCGGAATCATGGTCAGCAGGGTGAGCAGCAGGACGATGTTCCAGGGCGCGGAATTGCTGGACGACGACGCGCCCGGCAGCAAGGCGGGAAATGAGACTCCCGGCGCGGCGGCCGCTGGCGAACGCGCCCAAAGAGGCGTTGCGGTTGCCATAAAGAGGATGTGCAATAAAATCAGGCAACCCAGGTTTTGATACGTCCGCATCAATTCGTTTCTTCGCTTTCTTGCTTGATTCACGCTTGCATCATTGCCGGGTCTCTGCGTCGCACTCTTCGTCTCACTCTTCCTCGCATTCGTCGCCGCTCTTTCCGCCGCATTTCTCGCCGCTCTGGGGCTCGTCCGGCAACTGCGCCAGCAGGGTGACGGTTGAGGCGCTCGATCCCACAAGAAAACGCTGGCGCTCAAACTGGATGACAGAAACGAACCGGCGCTCACCAAGGGCAGCCGTTTCGCGAACCAACAGCGCCTTGCGTTTGCTTCCGGCGCGCGAGACCACGAAGCGCCAGAGAACTTTCAGGCGGTGAGAAGCGAACCTCACGAGGCCCGAGTTCGTCCGCGCCCCGGTTGGCATGATTTTGACCGGCGCCAACTTCGGCTGAGGTATTTCCATATGCAGACTCCCCGGGACTAAGCCAACTCCGTCAAGCGCACGGCCAGGCGGTTTTGTACGATTTCAAACTCGCTCCAGGCGATCAATTCGTCATTGACACGCAGAGGAACGTCTTGCCCCACGGTCCAGCGCGTGACCACAATGCGGCCGCGCTGCAGGTGAACCAGATCGGACACGGTGAAACTGGGGACAGAGATTTCCACGGTGAGCAGACAAGACAGCGCTTCGACTGCTCGCCATCTTTCGGCAAGAGGATCGGCCACGGATGCGGCGACAGGAGCCGCAGGCTTCGGTTGTGCGGCGGCGGCCATTAAATATGCACTCTCTGCGTCGGCATCGTTATCTTTTGCGGCATCTACATTTGCACCAGAAATTCGGTGAAGTAGACGTTTTCGATCGCTAATTGGGGCACTCGCTCCTGCAGCGCCTTCAGCAGTTCGTTCTTGAGCTGGCGTTTGCCGTCGAGCGTGAGCAATTCGCCGGGCTGAGCTCCCGCGAGAACGGTGAGAATGGTGTCGCGCACGCGCGCTGTGGACGCGGCTTCGGCCTGGTTGCGGGGAAGCGGATGCGCCAGGCCGAGCGTGATCCCAATCCGCAGATAGCCGCGCTGGCTGGAGTCGGAGAGATTTGAGCCGCTGAGACTAGCGGCGACGGGGTTTGTGCCGGTGACGTTCGCCGCCGCGACATTAACGACAAAGGTTTCGAGCGGAAGGCTGAATTCCGCCGGCAGCGCCTCCGGAGGCGCCGGTCAAACGCTGCCCGCCCAACCAGACAAAGATGCCGGCAGATCCGAGCAGCAGGGCAAGCACTACGGCGACCCATCCCTTTCGCCTTTGCCCCTGCCCCTGCTCCCGCCCGCGGTTTTTCCCTGGGTTTTTGGGCGCGGCACTTGCCTGCACAACCGCCATGTGGCTGTTGTTGCAAGCCGGGTACCGGGAATCAGCTAAACCCCCATCAAAGGGTGGTGGGAGGAAAATGGGTAGAAATCAGCGAATTGAAGAAGTGCGATCGACCCGCGCAGCAGAGGCCGGCGCGAAGCAACGGATTCCTGAAGGCACTCTCATTAAGAAACTCTGAACTCGGCCACGCGGAGGAGTCGGCCCGCGTGAAGACAACGCTATTTCGGACCAAGAATTCCGGCGTTACGAAAAACCTGGATTATCCTCCACTTGCCACTATGGCATCTGCAACTCTTGCCGCCTCCGACGCAGATCGGACGTCGTGCGTCCGAATGATGTGCGCCCCTTTCAAGATCAAGATAGTTTCAGCGGCCAGGGTGCCAAACAGTCGCTCGCCAACCTCCGCGTCTTTATTCTTATCCTTTTCCTTTGCGCCGCCTGCCAGCATTCGACCGATAAATGATTTCCGCGACACTCCCGCCAGCAGCGGAAATCCCATCTGCTGCAACTCGCCAAAATGCGCAAGCAGCGGATAGTTTTCCTCCAGACGCTTCCCAAACCCGAATCCCGGATCAAGCACCAGGTGATCGCGCTTCACGCCCGCCAGACTTGCCGCCTCGGCCCACTGCCGCAAATCGCGCTTCACGATCAGCACCGGGTCGCCAATCGGCGGCAGCGAATGCCACTCTTCGGGGCGCCCCCGCGTGTGCGTCAGCACGGCACCGACCTTCAATTCGGCCACAGTCTTCGCCATCTTCGCATCCCAGCGGAATCCGCTCACATCGTTGACCACCTCGGCGCCGAGTTCCACTGCCGCCCGGGCCACGGCCGCCTTATACGTATCGACGCTGACCACCGCATCGGGACGCCGCCGTTTCAAATCGCGGATCACAGGGAGCACCCGCTTCCGTTCCTCCTCTTCCGATACCTTTTCCGATCCCGGCCGCGTCGACTCTCCCCCAATATCGACAATGGCAGCTCCTTCGTCGAGTAATTGCACGGCGCGAACCACAGCTTTCTCGGCGTCGATGAACTTTCCTCCATCGGAAAAGGAATCGGGAGTTACATTGACCACGCCCATGATCAACGTGCGCCGTCCCAACTCCAGGGTGCGGGAGCCAACATTCCACTGAAAAATCGCACGCATACTGCCCGCTATTCTAGTGGAGCGACGGGCGTCCTCGCCCTTCCATTCCAGGCTCGCTCCAGCCGGGCGGTTATGCGCGACTCTTCCACTGCTTGTGCTATCGTTTCAGAGCAAGCAGCCAAGGAGACTATCAATGCTCGCATCCAGCAAGATCATAGGCTTCGTCCCGACGAAGGATTCCGTGAAAGCAAGAAGCTTTTATGAGGGCAAACTCGGATTTCAATTCGTCAGCGACGATATGTTCGCATTAGTGATGAGAGCCGGTGAAACCATGATCCGCATTGCCAAGGCTAAAGATTTCACGCCTGCGCCGTATACGGTGATGGGATGGGAAGTTTCCAATATAGAGGAGATCGTCGCCTGGCTTCAGAAGCGAGGAGTGGCGTTTGAGAAGTACCCCTTCGTGGAGGATAAGGAATCAGGCATCTGGACCGCGCCAAGCGGCGACAAGATCGCCTGGTTCAAAGACCCTGATGGAAATGTGCTCTCCGTCAGCCAGCATAAGTGAATGCGGCCGTTCGATCGCCTACCAGGGAAGTTGCCTTTTATGAAATGTCGGCACGCCAGACTTGGACGTCATGGCGACCTCGACCGAAAGACCGCCGCCTTTAAGGCTCAAGTCGGCCGAAGCCGTCTCGTCCTCTTGGAGCGTTTCCCCGGAGGTCTTCAGAAACGCTCTTGAAAACACTAGGTCTGTCTCTTTGCTGAGGCTCCAGGTTCCTTCAGAGTGTTTCTCCACGCCTAGATGGCTGACTGTTTGCTCGAATGTGTGGTCGTCCTTGAGGACGAAGGTCGCTGGCACTCCTCCTTCATCCCCAGCATAGGTGCCGGACACCGTGTTCATTGAGGAAGGATCGACCCTTTTGTAGTTCTCTATGTGATATTGATTGAGTGTGAGATAAACAAGAAATCCGAACCGCTTGTGAATTTCGCCATAGGACGTACCGTCTTGACCTAGCTCCTGCCCAGATACCGTTAGGAACTCTTTCGAAAACGAAATAGCACCTTCGCCAAAGCGGTGCCAGGTTCCGTTCGCGCGTTCCACTTTGCCAAGCCTACTCAGCTCTTGTTGAAACGTGTGGTCGGGCTTGAGAACCAAGGTTGATGCTTCGCCGTTTTGAGAAAGATGGTATGTGCCAGAAGTGACACTGTCGCCGTAGTCAGCGACGATATTCCACACCAGAAAGAAAAGAGCGATGGCTCCAGCCATGCGAATAAGGTTCTTCATCGCCGTTCGCTCCTGTTCAGAGTGACTGCGCGGTCAACTCGAACCCTGAAAACCACTTCGACGCAACTCTGATTGCTAAGCCATGCGTCATCCGATTATCCCCATCTTCTTCCCCACGCGTTCCAGCACCCCAAGCGCCTGCTGCAATTCATCTTTCGTGTGCGTCGCCGTCATGATCGTCCGCACGCGCGCCTTGCCTTCGGGCACCGTAGGGAATGCAATCCCGGTTCCCAGCACGCCTTCTTTGAACAGTTCCCGGGAAAAATCCATAGTCAGCCGGCCGTCGCCGATGATGATCGGAGTAATCGGCGTTTCGCTGGCGGGAGTGGTCTGACCTCCAATGTTAAAGCCGAGCAGGCCCAGCTCTTTCTTCCAGAACCGCGTATTCGCCCAAAGCTGATCCATCCACTGCGGCTCGCTTTCGAGAACATCGAAAGCCGCAATGCAAGTCGCCGCGACCGACGGCGGATGCGACGTAGAAAACAGAAACGGCCGCGCGCGATGATAAAGAAAATCGATCAGATCGCGCGTGCCGCAAACGTATCCGCCCAGAGCGCCAATCGCTTTCGACAACGTTCCAACCTGAATATCGACGCGCCCGTGCATTGAAAAATGATCGACGGTGCCTCGTCCATTGCGGCCCAGGACGCCGGAAGCATGAGCGTCGTCGACCATCATGACCGCGCCGTATTTCTCCGCTGCTTCGCATAAGCCCGGGCAGCGGGCCGATATCGCCATCCATCGAGAAGACTCCGTCGGTGATCACCAGCTTCTTCCCGGGCTGATTCTTCACGCTGGCCAGTTGCTCTTCGGCGTGGGCAACATCCTTGTGGCGGAAGACGAGAATCTTCGCCCGTGAAAGCCGCGCCCCATCGATGATCGAAGCGTGATTGAGTTCGTCGGAAATAATGAAATCGTCTTTCCCCAAAAATGACGAAACCGTTCCCGCGTTGGCCGTGAATCCCGACTGAAACACCACGCAGGCCTCAACATTCTTGAAGCGGGCGATCTTCTCCTCCAGTTCCATATGGATCTTCATGGTGCCCGCGATCGTGCGCACAGCGCCCGATCCGACGCCATACTTGCGCGTCGCTTCGAGGGCGGCTTCGCGCAGTTTGGGATGCGTTGTGAAGCCAAGGTAATTATTCGAGGCGAGGTTGATGACGCGCTTACCGTCAAACGTGCAGACAGGCGCCTGCTCGTCATCAAGGACTCGGAGCCTGAAGTGCGTTCCCTTAGCTTTGAGTTCGTCGAGTTGATCGCTCAGGAATGCAAGCGGATTGATGCGCGTAGCAGTGGGCATGGTCGGACCTCAATTCGAAGTTTAAATCTAACTTTACTATGCGTGAATGCCCAAAGAAACGGCCGACGGTACGGCGACCGTGAATCACATGCCGTCATAATTCGGACCGCCGCCCCCTTCAGGCGGAACCCAGGTAATGATCTGGTACGGGTCCTGAATGTCGCAGGTCTTGCAGTGGACGCAATTCGCAGGGTTCAGGCTGATGCGCTTGCCGTGCGGCGCGGCGCTATCGTCCACCATTTCGTAGACATTTGCGGGGCAGAAATTCTGGCACGGGCTGCCAAACTCCTTCACGCAACGGTCGTTGCAAATGTTGGTGTCATGAATCACCAAATGTGCCGGCTGATCCTCTTCGTGTTTGGTGCCGGAATGATAGAGGTCTGTGAGTTTGTCGAAGGTGAGTTTTCCATCGCCTTTGGCGGGGCCGAGCAGTTGCGCTTCCGGGCCGCCGTTCGCCGGAAGATCGGCCAGCGGCTCAAGGTTTTCGTATCCTTCGTGTGATGGCACGCGTTTGCGTGGGCCGCCACCAGAAATAGTCTGCAGCGCGGTGTTAAAGATGCCCGCAACCATCCCGTTCTTGAAGCCCTGGTGAAAGTTGCGTACCGGCCACAATTCTTCTCGAATCCAGCTGCTCTCGACACGCTCCCGCAATTTCCCGAGAGTCGCCGCTGAAGAATCGTTATTCAGCAGCGCTTCAAATGCCGTCTCAGCCGCGAGCATTCCGCTCTTGATCGCAAGATGAATGCCTTTCAGCCGGGCGGAATTGAGAAAGCCCGCGGAGTCGCCGATGATCATCCACCCATCGCCGGCGAGCGGCGGCAGCGACCACCATCCGCCGTAGGGAAGCGACTTGGCGCCATAGCGAATCATCTTGCCTCCGGCGAGCAGTTGGGCAATAAAAGGATGCTGCTTGAACGTCTGCAAGACGTGTTGCGGATCGAGGCGCGGATCTTGATAGTCGAGTCCGGTGACGAATCCAAGCGAGACGATGTTGTCGTTCGTGTCACTGCCTTTTGAACCGTAGATCCACGCGCCGCCATATTCTTTCGTAGTCAGCGGATAACCCATCGTGTAGATAACTTCGCCCGCGTCGATGCGGCCCGAGGGGACTTCCCACAACTCTTTCACACCGACGCCATAGGTCTGCGGGTTGCGGCCCTTCATCAAGTCGAACTTCTGAACGAGCTGTTTGGTCAGCGATCCGCGCGGCCCTTCGGCGAGCACGACCACCTTCGCTTTCACGTCATACCCAGGCTCGAAATTTGATTTCTGCTGATTTTGCTTGTCGATCCCCTTATCGTCGGTGCGCACACCAGTTACGCGGTTGCCCTCATAAAGCAGCTCCGACCCTGCGAAGCCGGTGAAAATCGTGATCCCCGCTTCTTCGACTTTGCCCGCCAGCCACTTTACGAAGCGGTTGATGGAGATCACGTAGTTGCCATGATCGCGTAGCGGCGGAGGCGTGATGGGCAGCTTGAACTGGCCCTTGCGGGTCAGAAAGTAAACGGCCTCTTTGTGGACTTCGGCATCAATCGGGGCCTCGCCTTCAAATCCCGGCAGCAGTTCTTTCATAGAGCGAGGATCGAGGAGCGCGCCGGAAATGCAGTGCTGCCCCGCCTCGCGCGCCTTCTCAAGCACATAAATATTTTCTTTGCTGAGCGGCGCTTCGGGATGGCGCGCGTTGTGCTCGTCAATCAACTGCGAAAGTCGCAGTGCGCAGGCCATCCCCGCGGGGCCGCCGCCGACGATGACGACATCGGCGGGCATTTCCGGATGCTCGATATTAGGAAGAGGCTTGCGAAAGATCAGTGTCATGGCTTGATCGGGAAAGCTGCACGATAAATGGGAACACGCCATGCGATTGATTGGCAAGTCTCGGGCCCGAGGTCAGGTGTCCTATAAATTCGCGCGTAAGTCTGTCTTCCCAACCGGAGCGAAGCGGAGCCGAGGGACCTTGGGTCCGCCTCGGCTTTCATTTTTGTCTCGGTCGTCTCTATTTGCCTCCTATTTACGGGGTACGTCACTGGTGGCTCGTTTCCGCGATGGACTCTCGAATGGCTGACAGCGCTCCGTCCATTTGTGCGGCGGTTCCAACCGTGATTCGAACACATCCGTCGCATCCTGGGTGCCCTGACGAGTCTCGCACCAGAATGCCACGCCGCTGCATCGACTCCACAAACGCTTTCGCACCGGCGCCGACGCGCACCAGAACGAAGTTCGTTTGGCTCGGCCAGAAGCGCAGGCCCAACTCTTTCAACAATTCCATCAGACGTTGGCGCCCCTGCCTCACCTGCGCGACGTGCTCAGATACGAACGACTGATCGGCGAGCGCCTCTTCAAGACAGGCCAGCGCCACGGAATTTACGTTGAAGGGCAAGCTGAACCGCCGCAGATAATCGATCTGTTCCGCCGCGCCAATCAGCACGCCGAGGCGCAGGCCGGCGAGTCCATACACTTTCGAAAACGTGCGTGCGACGAATAAGTTTGGGTAGCGCGCCAATTCGGGGATCATTGTCTCGACGATCATTGTCTCAAGGGTCGGCGTCCCGCCTGTTCCTGGCGGCAGCGCCTTGTCGCAAAACTCGAAGTAGGCCTCGTCGATCAACACGGCCGCATTCGGCGCCGCTTCTGCAATCCTCGACAGATCGGCGCGCGATGCGACGAGGCCAGTGGGATTGTTCGGATTCGCGATGGCAATCACGCGGGTGCGCGGAGAAATCCGGGCCAGCAATTCGCCGACTGGAAGCGCTAAGTCCTCTCCGGGCTGAGCGCGCACCACCTTGACCCCCAGCGCCTGGCCAAGCGTGGGATACATTACGAACGTCGGATCGGCAAACAGCAATTCGTCGCCCGCGCCAAGATAGGTCGAAAAGAGCAGAGACAGGCCCTCGTCGACCCCATTGGTGAGTAGCGCCTGCTCAGGCGCGACGCCCAGGAAATCAGCAATCAGACGCTCGCCAGCCTCGCGCTCCGGATACCGCGACAAGTCCGCCGCTGAGAGCGAGCGCAACCGCCTGAGCACGCGCGGAGAGCACCCAGCCATGCTCTCGTTGAGATCGAGATTAAGTCCCGAGCGGCTCACGATCGGCGAGCGATACGGACTTAGCCCGACAATGCTTTCACGCGGCTTCAGCACTCTTTCACCAGAAGATCTCGCAACACAGCCTCCTATGGAAGCCATACTTATCTCGTCTCACGCGGCCTGTCTACCACTCATTTCTCACTTCGGCGCGCGTACTTCACGGCTGCAAAGATCACCGTGCAGACAGCAAAATCCACCAGCAGTCCCCAGTCTTCCTTAAAGAGCGAGTGCCGCGCCACCCTTGGCAGATGCGGCATGAGCAGGAAGTAAATCGCATTGCCTGCGAGCACGGCCAGCAGCGCGTCGAGAAAATTCTTCATGGTCGGCATTCACCAGGCATGAAACTTCAATCCCGAGAGTCAAATGCTACCATCGCTTAAGATGCTGGAACCCTCCACTCCAGTGCAGTATGTGAAAGGCGTCGGCCCGCGCCTCGCCGAAGTCCTTGCCGCCAAGGGAATTGCGACCGTCGATGATTTGCTGCACTACCTGCCCTTTCGCTACGAAGACCGACTCAACCCCCGTTCGGTGGCCGAGCTGCGCGCGGGGGAGATGGCGACCGTGATTGCCGAAGTCCGCAACTCAGGCTTGTTTCGCACCCGCCGGATGCCGATTTTCCAACTCACGGTTGGCCAGGGCCGCACCCGCCTGAAATGCATCTGGTTCAACGCCGCATATCTTCGCGATCGCTTTCAGGCCGGACAGATGGTGGCGCTCTACGGCAAGGTCGAAGAGGATCGTGACGGCGAACTGCAAATCGTGCAGCCGCAATTCGAAATTCTCGGCGACATGAACGAGGAAAGCGAGCCTGGGGCGGCTGAAAAAGAGGCCGAGAAGAAAGCCGCTGCCTCGCTCGAAATCGGACGCATCGTTCCCATCTACGAATCGGCCGGCCAGGGCAAACTCACGCCGCGCTGGTTCCGGCGCATGATTCGCTCGACGCTCGACAATCTGAATCCCGATCTGCCCGACCCTATCCCGTCCGCGGTGCGCGCGCATTTGAGCCTTGTGTCACTGCGCGAAGCATTGTGGAAAGTTCATTGGCCCGATGCCGGAGAAAGCTTTACCGACCTGCAATCGTCGCGCACTCCCGCGCACATAAGAATGATCTTCGACGAGTTATTTTTCATCGAGCTCGGTCTCGAACTTCGGCGGCGCGAGCAGAAGGCGCAGACTGGCATCGCCTTTCAACTGAACGACGGCGTGCGCGAGACGATCAAGAAGATACTTCCGTTTCATCCGACGGCGGCGCAAAAGCGCGTGCTGAAAGAGATCGCCACCGACATGCAGATGTCGCACCCCATGCGGCGTTTGCTGCAGGGCGATGTAGGGTCGGGCAAGACGATCGTCGCCTTTCAAGCCGCGATCATCGCTATCGAGAATGGTTATCAGGTCGCCTTGATGGCTCCGACCGAGATTCTGGCGCAGCAGCATTATTTTTCCGCGAGGCAGATTCTGGAGCGCGCCGGCTACCGCATCGTGCTCCTGACCGGCTCCCTGGAGCAAGATCGCAAGCGCGAAGTGCGCCGCCACATAGCGCAGGGCAACGCGCAACT
The DNA here is from genome assembly GCA_963810955.1 of uncultured Acidobacteriaceae bacterium. Classification (GTDB taxonomy): domain Bacteria; phylum Acidobacteriota; class Terriglobia; order Terriglobales; family Acidobacteriaceae; genus Acidiflorens. Next base: position 42,196 of record CAWEPW010000037.1, read on the forward strand.
GGCGATTGGCACCCACGCCCTGATTCAGGATCGGGTTGAATTCGAAAATCTGGGCCTGGTGGTGGTAGACGAGCAGCACCGCTTCGGAGTGATGCAACGCCTGAAGCTGATGAAGAAATCCGATGAAGCGCGAAAAACGCCAGAGCCCGACGTGCTGGTGATGACGGCAACTCCCATCCCGCGCACTCTGGCGCTGACGCTTTATGGCGACCTCGATGTCTCTGTGCTCGACGAACTCCCTCCGGGACGCACTCCTGTGATCACGCGCTCTCTGCCCGACGAGCGCGCGCCCGAAGTGTGGGATTTCGTCCGCAAGCAGATCGCCGCCGGACATCAGGCCTATGTTGTCTATCCGGTAATCGAAGAGAATGAAGAGCGCGAACTGAAAGCCGCACAGCAGATGCACCGCCAGTTGCGCGAAAAGATCTTTCCGAATCTTCATGTAGGTTTGCTGCACGGCCGTCTCGACGCCGACGAAAAAGAGCACGTCATGCGGGAATTTCAGCAAGGCAAGATCGAAATTCTCGTCGCGACCACAGTGATCGAAGTCGGCGTCGACGTCCCGAACGCCACCGTCATGGTGATCGAGCACGCCGACCGCTTCGGGTTAGCGCAGCTCCACCAGTTGCGCGGACGCATCGGCCGCGGCGCGGCAAAATCCTATTGTGTGCTGATGCGCGGCGGCAAGGTTTCCGAAGAAGGAGAACGCCGTCTCGACGCCATGGTGCGCTCAAATGACGGTTTCCAGATCGCCGAACTCGATCTCGAACTGCGCGGCCCCGGCGAATTTTTCGGCACGAAGCAGGCGGGCATCCCAAGCTTCCGAGTCGCCAACATCATACGCGACCGCGAACTGCTGGAGGCAGCCAAACGCGAGGCTGTGTTCGTGATCTCAGGGCCGAATGCAGAGATATCGCAGCCAGAGATTGATCGTGCGCTTCGCGAGATGCGGTCGCGCTGGGAGATGAGTTATGGATTGGTGGAGGTGGGGTAAAACATTCCGCTACCACTTACTATCGGAACTCAATATCCGCCTTATGCCTAGCCTTAAATTTGTCGGCTTTTTCGTAAAGTGGAACCGAAAATCGTTCTGCGCTTACTTCGATCTCGGCCGAAAGTCTATCGTCAGGGGTGCTCATGACCCGAATGATGCCAATTCGCCCCGGCCCTCGCTCGGGGTCCAGCAAGTCGTGAGATATCCGGTAGGACCGCTCTGCTAGCTTCGTCAATACAGCAATCCAGCGAAAATTGGCAGGTACCTGCATCAACTGAGAGAGGGCGGATTTCGCAGCGAGAATGCCTGTCTTTATCTCAACCACGTGAACATCCCCAGACCCACCTCGGTCGATCGCGAGCAAATCAGGAACCGCTTTACGGGTCCACGGAGCCTCAAAGAAAATCTGCGGCACGACAAGATTCTTAATAAGGAGTTCAGCGACTGCATTTCTCGCTCTGAGCTCTAGCTGCTCAGCTTTCGGCATAGTTTTCAGTTTTTCCAGCTCAATTGCATCGCGCATCTTCATCCCACAGCTCCTGTACGCGCAATTTCGGGAAACGTCGAATAGGCCCAAGCAGTGAATCTTTCGGCACGAAGTCCAGCGTTCTTTATGTGCGTATCCGGGTCTAGCCTCTTGTCTCCATATATGAGTTCAGTCTTGTTCCCGAGAAGCCACTCAAGGTGTTTCAGCCCCTCACCAGCCCTTTTCTTCGACGCACAGAGTTGCTGCATTGCGGCAACGGTCTCCCTATGGTTTCTGTCACTTCCTCTCTCGCCGGTGAGGCCAACGAGGATCGCGTCGGCGAGCGAGATGGCCGAATGCACAGCCAATAAAGGCACGGCCTCCGCATATTCGCTGTCACCTTGGATAAGCTTCATCGTAAGGAAGAACTTATCAGCTCTCTCCCTATGGTGAGGCATTCGTGCTTTGGGAACATTCCTCATGCCGGACGGTAACAGTGCCGGATAAATCTTAAGATGGGTTCCAGTGTCCGTTCATGCACATGTCATCATATTTTCGCACAGTTTGCGAAAGCCTCTTCCATTGAGATTAATGTCGTTGGCCCACGCCGCCCTGCATTCGATAATTTTCTTAACTAATCCCTTCCGATTTACCATTCCCTCAATGCCTTCTCGCCTCCACCAATGGCTGCGCGATCCGCTCTTCCTCCTTTGCCTAACCGCCGGCCTGCTCGCCTTCGTAGTCCAATCCGGCGAGCTAGGCACCTCCGACACGACGCATCGCCTGCAAACCGCGCACTGGCTCTGGACTTCCCAGCCGCAGGTTTTCCCCAACGAGTATCCCGAATTCGGCCTCCACGGCCGCGGCGGCCGTCTCTACAGCTGGTATGGCATCGGCCAGTCGCTGCTCATGCTGCCCGCCGATCTTCTCGGGACCTTTATTGAGCGGTGGCCCATTTTCTCAGGTTACGGAGACGACCCCGCCGTGCGCAGCATCGTGGTCAGCTATATCACCAACATCTTGGTCAATGTTCTTACGGCGCTGATCGCTTTCCGTTTGCTCACTCAGTTTCGTTTCAGCGTAAAGGAGTCAGTGGCCGGAGTGCTGGCGCTGCTGTTCTGCACCACTCATCTTCATTACACGCAGAACATGATGGAGAACAACTACATTATGTTGCTGACTCTTACCGGGTTCTCCTATCAATTCGAGTGGCTGCGCTCAGACTCAGACTCGGATTCAGACAAAGGCAGTCGGCGCGCGCTTCTTATAGGCTCCTGCGCATTGGGTCTCAACCTGCTGACACGGCTAACCACTGGCATGGATCTTATTGCGGCGGGCGTCTTTCTTTTGCTGGTTGTGTGGTTCGAAGGAGTGCGCGGCCGCGCCTTGTGGCAGCGTCTAATCGCCTACTGCAAAATCGCCGCGCCGGTTTATTTATCTTTTCTTGCGCTCGATCGCGCCTACCAGTTTTACCGCTTCGGATCTTTTACCAACACCTATGTCACCATCTTCGCTCGCGAAGAACGTCAGATCGACCCTTCGCTCCCGGCAAATTTTCCGTGGAGTACGCCTCTGCACGTCGGCGTTCTGGGAGCCTTATTCAAGCCAGAGAAATCCATCTTCCTCTTCGACCCGCTTCTGGTGCTGGCGATTTTTCTCCTGGCATGGCTGTGGAAGCGCCTGACTCCAGAGCTGCGCGCCTACGGAGTCGCCACTCTCCTCTTGCTCGCCGCCTATCTCTGTTTTTACGCGCGTTACACCTACTGGGCCGGAGACTTCGCCTGGGGCGACCGCTATGTCTCGACCACCGTGGAATTGGTGGCGCTGGTCGCCGTGCCGTTGCTCCTGCGATATCGAGCTCGTTTGAGTAGAGCGATCTGGCTCGCGTCATGGGCGCTGATCGCGGTCAGCCTGATGATTCAACTGGCGTCGCTCGCCTTCTGGCTGCCGCTCGAAATCTACCAGATGGAGACGCTGGGGCATCCGACGTTTGTCATAGCCCTGCGTTTCAAAAACATCGTTGCCTTCGCTCTCGGCAAGATGGGTGCCTGGGGCTTGAACACCGAGGCCATGGGCCAGGACCCGTGGGATTATGTCCACATTACGACCTGGAATTTTCTGCCCTTCCTGCTGCGCCGCGTCGGAGTCGCGCCTGCCTGGGTCGTGAATGCGGCTTTCGCCGCATGGATCGCCGGGATCGGAGCGCTCGCAATGACATTATTGCGGCTAAGAAAAAGTCTGTGTAGCAATGCAGTTTGAGCTTCTGCTTGTGTGGTGACGGGGCTCTGCCCCATCAGTACGGGCCACGGAGGCCCGTCACCACACAAGGAATTTCCCCCATCGAGTGAATCTATCGCGAATGATCGCGCGAGAGTGCCGTCAAGTGCGACGCTCGTCGCCTCCATCCGCAAACGCTTCTGCTATCATCGCGGCAGGGCCGGAAACGGCCGAATTCACCATTCATCAGGAGTTTTCATCATGGAACTGCCCACTTTTTCTATGGGCTCCCGCCGCAACGAAGACATCGCGCTCGACCTCATGAAATTCATTGCCATGACCACGAACTATGGCAAGACCACCGGGGCCGGAGTCGGCTTTCAGGGCACGGGCGCGGCCGCCAAGCCAGAGGATTATGCCGCTCAATTGCTGGAGCTCTATGGCCGCTGTCTGCAATCCGTGGAGGGAAAGTAGCTGGAGGATTTTTGATCCCAGCTGTTGTCCCGCTTCGCCGTTTGCGCCAATGCGGTTTTGGGGCTTCGATAAAATCATTTACTGCTGCACATTGCCTGAAGCCGCAAGCAGAGTCCTCTCCGGTGTCCATTCAACGGCGGTTGCCGCGCTCGTGACCGCTATCGACTAACGACTAATGACCAATGACCAATGACTGACGACAATGACTAATGACCGCCGACCGACGACGAGTTTGGAATCATTATGAAAATTCATGAGTACCAGGGCAAAGAAATTCTGAAGAAGTATGGCGTGGCCGTGCCGCGGGGTGTGATGGCAACGACTCGCGAAGAAGCCGAAGCGGCGGCGAAGGATATTCTCGGTTCGGGCGCGACCGGAGTGGTGGTCAAGGCCCAAATCCATGCCGGAGGCCGAGGCAAGGGCGGCGGCGTGAAGATCGCCAAGTCGGTCGAAGAGGCAGGCGAAATCGCCGCCAAGATGCTCGGCATGAAACTGGTGACGCATCAGACCGGGCCGGAAGGACGCATCGTCCACCGCTTGCTGATCGAAGAGACGTTGCCCATCGAGAAGGAGCTTTATCTCGGCATTCTGGTGGATCGCGGCGAGGGCAAGCCCGTTTTCATGGCGTCGGCAGCGGGCGGAATGGATATCGAACAAGTCGCGGCCGAGCGTCCGGAGGCGATTCTCAAACAATATATCGATCCCGGCATGGGCCTCGAGCCTTTTCAGGCCCGCAAGATCGCATTTGCGCTTGGACTCAAGGCGTCCCAGATTAATCCCGCGGTTCAATTTCTGACCGGTCTTTACCGCGCGTTCCTGGAAACCGACGCATCTCTCGTCGAGATCAATCCGTTCATCATTTGCGCCGATGGGCGACTGTTCGCGCTCGACGCCAAGTTGACCTTTGACGACAATGCTCTCTTTCGTCACGCCGATATTCGCGAACTGCGGGACGTTGGCGAAGAAGATCCGCTGGAAGTGGAAGCGTCGAAATACAACCTCAACTACATAAAACTCGATGGCAGCGTGGGATGCATGGTGAACGGCGCCGGACTGGCCATGGCCACTATGGACATCATCAAGTATGCGGGCGGCATGCCGGCCAATTTTCTGGATGTCGGCGGCGGAGCGAACTCCGAGCAGGTGGCGCACGCATTTGAAATTCTGCTGAGCGACAAGAGTGTGCGCGCGGTGCTGATCAATATTTTTGGCGGCATCCTGCGCGTAGATACTTTGGCCGAAGGAGTGGTCGAAGCGGCGAAGAAGACGCACCTTCAACTACCGGTCGTGCTGCGTCTGGAAGGCACCAACGTTCAGGAAGGCAAGAAAATTCTGATGGAATCGGGCCTGAACTTTACGGTAGCAGAGACCATGAAAGATGCTGCCGATAAAGTTGTAGCGGCGGCGAGAGCAGCCTAGACAGGCTGTGAAATTTTTTGAAAGCGAGCAATCATGGCAATCCTAGTCGATAAAAGAACTCGATTGATCGTGCAAGGCCTCACCGGCCGCGAAGGCACTTTCCACGCGAAGGCATGCGCAGCTTACGGCACGCAGATTGTCGGCGGCGTCACCCCCGGCAAAGGCGGAACGACCCACGAAGGCTGGCCGGTCTTCAACACCGTGCAGGAAGCGGCGGACAAGACCGGCGCGAACGCCACCGTGATATTTGTGCCTCCTCCATTCGCAGCCGACGCGATCATGGAAGCGGCCGACGCTGAAATCGAATTGATCGTCTGCATCACCGAAGGCATTCCAACGCTCGACATGGTGCGCGCATGGGAGTTTCTCCAGAACCGGCGTTCGCGCCTGATTGGGCCGAACTGCCCTGGCATCATCTCTCCGGGTAAATGCAAGGTGGGAATCATGCCGGCTGCGATCCACAAAGAAGGCAATGTCGGAATTGTGTCCCGCTCGGGAACGCTGACTTACGAAGCCGTGCATCAACTTACTCAGCGCGGAATCGGACAATCGACGGCGATCGGCATCGGCGGCGATCCGATCATCGGCACGAATTTTGTCGACGCGCTCGATCTCTTTAATCGCGATCCGCAGACTGAAGCGGTGATCATGATCGGCGAGATCGGCGGCAATGCAGAGGAGACCGCCGCGGATTTCGTCAAGACGCACATGAAGAAGCCGGTCGTGGGCTTCATCGCGGGACAAACAGCGCCTCCGGGACGCCGCATGGGCCATGCCGGCGCAATTATTTCCGGCGGCAAGGGAACGGCGGCGGAGAAGATCGCGGCGATGGAAAAGGCTGGCCTGAAGGTCGCGAAATCGCCAGCTGACATTGGAGAAACACTTGCGTCCGTGCTGGGGGCTGCGGTTCGGGCGTAAGCGATTTTCTTGGTAGAACGGGATGCTTCGACCGCGCGAGATGCAGAGGCGAAAGCTCTCAAAATGACAAATTCAGGTTCGACTAACGACTAACGACCGAGGACTAACGACGGATTCATGAAAACATTGCAACGTACACTGACCATCATCAAGCCCGACGCGGTGAAGAAGAACGCCGTCGGAGACATCATCGAGCAGTTCGAGAAGAACGGCTTTCACATTCTGGCCATGAAGATGCTGGAAATCTCTCAGCACCAGGCCGAGCAGTTCTACGCCGTTCATGCGAGCCGGCCATTCTACAGTTCGCTGACCAGATTCATGTCGAGCGGCCCCATCGTCGCGCTGGCGCTGGAAAAAGAAAACGCCATCGCCGATCTGCGCAAACTGATGGGAGCAACCAATCCGGCCAACGCCGAGGAGGGAACCATTCGCAAGAAATGGGCCAGCGACATCGAACACAACGCGATCCACGGCTCCGATGCGGATGAGACGGCGCGCTTCGAGTTAAGCTTCTTTTTCGCGGGATACGAATTGGCGCAGTAAAAGCAGTTCGCAAATCGGAAGATTGAACAATGCATTAGACGCAATGGTCGAAGAAGCAGCCGCGTGCCGCGAAGTCATCGTGGCGACTCTTCTTGCCGTGGTAGAGGAGTTATGCCCCGGGTGTCGTGACGGCGGATCGCCGGAAGTAATTACTTGGAGGCCTTTTTTACCAAGGCGTGAGAACCTTGAGAAATATGCAACCAAACTCGGACTGTAAGTTGGTTAATCCTCGGTTGCTTGTTTGCATTGATGATACCCACTGCGGGTGCCGGCGTCACGTCGACACCGGAGGAACGAGCGCAGTGGGTCGACATCACACATAAATTGGAGGCGTCGCCTCTGGACGATGCCACAAACAAACAGGGCGAATCGGCACTGAAGCAGGTCAGCGACGCCAGCGATTTTCATGTGCCTTTGTGCCCCGGTCTGTTGAGCGGATTTAACGGCCTGAAGTACGCATACGCTACCCCAACGGCTCGAACAAATGCCCTTCGGTGCGGTCGGCGATCTTGGTCAGATCCTTCTTCGCCAACTGCAGAAAATGCGGCGAGGTTCGATGCCCTTCGAGCGCGGCATCGTCCTTGTACTGTTCGTAAATAAAGAACCGGCGCGGATCGGTCTTGTGCTTGTGCACCTGATAGATGAGGCATCCCGGTTCCTTGCGCGATTCGGCCGTGAGTTTTTCGAAGATCGCGGCCACTTCGGACTCGCGTCCGATTTTTGCCATCCAGGTTACGGCCAGCACCACCATCCTCTGCTCCGATCTTAATTAGCTAGACTTCGGTAATTAACTGGACTTCAATCCCAACGCGTCAATAAACTCCGGCGCTAAAATCGTTTGCTCCCGATCCGGGCCCGTCGAGATCATTCCTACTCGGGCTCCAGTTTCTTTTTCGATGAACGCCAGGTACTCGCGGGCGGCTTTGGGCAAGCCCTCGAGCGTCCGAATCGACTGCGTCGGAGCGGCCCATCCTGGCAGGTTGCGATAGACGCATTCAATGGTTTCATAACCGCAGGCTTGTGCCGGAATCTCTTCCGTGTGCTGGCCGTCCACCTTATAAGCCACACAAACCGGTATCTCCGTCAGGTGATCGAGCACATCCAACTTAGTAACTACCAGCCATGAGATTCCGTTAATCATGCCAGCGTAGCGCAACAGGGGCAAGTCGAGCCATCCGGTGCGGCGCGGCCGTCCTGTGACTGCGCCGAATTCGTGGCCGCGTTGGCGCAGGTCTTCACCTTCCGGGCCGCTCAGTTCGGTCGGGAAAGGGCCGCCACCGACCCGCGTGCAATACGCCTTGGTGATGCCGATGACGGCGTCAATCGATGTCGGCGGCACGCCGGTTCCGGTCGCGGCACCGCCGGAAGTCGCACTGGAAGACGTCACGAAGGGATACGTGCCGTGATCGATGTCGAGCATGGTGCCTTGCGCTCCCTCGAAAACAATCGATTTGCCTTCCGCCAGCGCTCGATTCAGCAACAGCGCCGTGTCGCGTACAAAAGGACGAATCTGCTCGGCAACATCGGCGTATTCCCCGAACAACTTGTCGGCATCGAGCGGTTCGGAGTTGAAGAGGGCGTGCGCAATCGTGTTCTTCTCGCGGCAGGCATTCTCGATATGAGTGCGCAGCAACTGGCGGTCAAGAAGGTCGGCGACGCGCAATCCGCGGCGTCCCATTTTGTCTTCGTAGGACGGCCCGATGCCACGCGATGTCGTTCCAATCTTCACCCGCCCCGGAGCATTTTCCGATCCCAGCTCCATCATGCGATGGTAGGGAAGAATGACCTGCGCGCGGTTCGAGACGAAAAGATTGCCATCCACTTTCACGCCAGCAGCGCGCAGCGAAGCCACTTCCTTGAGAAAAGCCATCGGATCGATGACTACGCCATTGCCGACCACGCTGGTGCACCCCGGCCGCAGAATGCCACCCGGCACAAGTTGCAGGATAAATTTCTTTCCGTCGATGATGACCGTGTGCCCGGCGTTGTGGCCGCCGGCGTAACGGGCCACGACGGAAAAAGTCTGGGTCAGTACATCGACAATCTTGCCCTTGCCCTCGTCGCCCCATTGGGCTCCGACGATGACCGCAGTTCTGCCTCTGCTCGTTCCGCTCGAACCCAATTGAAACTCCACTTGGAATATTGCGCGGCCGTAAACCGGAGCCCGCCCCTGGATCGCACAATGGTCGCACACAATGGTCGCAAACCATCGTCGCGCCGCTGTTACTGAATAAGACTGGGGAACCTGGAAGATCGGCGGCGCTCGGTGTGTACCCTTAAGCATACCGAATCGCCCTGTGGAGGAGCAAATGAGAAGCAAACCGTAGTTCAGCGCAGGTAGACCGTATGGCGGCGGGGCTTTGCCCCGTCAGGACAGACCACAGCCCGCCACGAACGAGTCCCCGCCGTGTGCGGCAAATAAATACTCAATCACATCTTGTATTCTAAACAGCGTGCCCGAACTCCCCGAAGTCGAAACCATTGCGCGCGGACTCGACAAGCGTGTCACCGGCGACATCATCGAATCCGTGTGGATCGGATCAAAAAAGCAACCGTTCAAGTCGCGGCCCGGCGTCATCGCCGCAGCACTGGAACACAAGCGCATCGTGCGCGTGCATAGAATGGGCAAGCACATCGTGTTCGATCTGGAACGCGACGAGCGATCAGTGCGGAATGCATCACAGCCGAAAAAAAGCAGACGGTCCGCCGTAGAGACGCGGCTTGCCGCGTCTGGCCGCGATCACATCGATTCCCCGACAGCGCAATGGATCGTCCATCTCGGCATGACCGGCCGCTTGGTGGTTTCGGAACCAGCGGTGGAGATGGCCAAACACACTCACCTTATCGCCAAGCTAGAGTCGGGGCGCGAACTTCGATTTATAGACCCGCGGATGTTTGGGAAACTCAGCGTTCATCTTCGGTCTGAATCCGAGTCCGACCGCGGAGGGTTCGACCCCGGCGGCGTCGAACCGTTGGACGTTAGCGAAGAACAATTCGTCGCGCTATTTCGCGGGCGCAAAACTCCCATCAAGAGCGCGCTGCTGAATCAGAAGCTCCTGCGCGGAGTCGGCAACATTTATGCCGACGAGTCGTTGTTTCGCGCCGGAATCCGTCCCCGCGGCCGCGCATCGACCATCACGCGCGAGCAGCTGGCCAAACTGCAACGAGCCGTGCGCGAAGTGCTTCGCGAGGCCATCGCCCTCGGCGGCTCTTCGATTTCCAACTATGTCGATGCCGATGGCGAAGAAGGATTTTTTCAGCTTCAGCATAGAGTTTACGGACGAGAAGGAGATCCCTGTCTCGTATGCGGCACTGCGATCCGCCGCATTGTGCTGGCCGGTCGCAGCAGTCATTACTGTTCAAAATGTCAGAAATAGACTACGGGTATTCGTCATGACCAGATTCTCCATCGGGGTAGATCTTGGCGGCACGAACCTGCGCATTGCAGCGGTGGATGAGGAAGGCAGATTGGCCGAGAAGGTCACGCTCGGCACTCGGCTTTCCTTGGGACGCGATCACGTGATTGACGACATGTGCGCCGCGATCCAGCGCCTGTCCGAGAAATACAATACCACCGCGCCGCTGCTCGGGATCGGCATAGGTGTGCCAGGAATTGTCGACATCCGAAACGGCACCGTGCGCGAAGCGGTCAACCTGCCGGGCTGGGCCGATTATCCGGTTCGCGCCGAAATTGAGCGGCGGCTGAATACCATGGTGATCCTCGAAAATGATGGCAACGTGGCGGCCCTCGGAGAAAAATGGCTGGGCGCAGCCAAGGATTTTTCCGACATGGCGATGCTCACTCTCGGAACCGGCGTAGGCGGTGGACTGGTTCTGAACGATGCGATTTGGCACGGACTGAATGGCATGGCCGGAGAGTTCGGTCACATGACGGTTGAGCCGGAGGGCCCGCTCTGCGGCTGTGGCAATCGCGGATGCCTCGAGCTCTACGCTTCCGCCACCGGAATCGTCAGGATGGCGCGGGAAACGGCCGCGAGCAACCCCGCATCAACATTAGCATTCGTGGCGACGGCTGGTGCAGCGGTCAGCGCGCAATCGATTTACAATCTCGCAATTCGTGGTAACGAAGACGCGCAACGCATTTTCCAACGCGTAGGCCGCTCTCTGGGCATCGCTCTAGCGTCGCTGGTGAATATCCTGAATCTACCGGTCTACGTAGTCGGCGGCGGAGTTGCGAGCGCCTGGGAAGCTTTTGCGCCATCGCTCTTCGCCGAGTTGCCGCAGCGCTCGGTGGTGTACGCCGCAACCATGCCACGTGATCTTTCGGCGCCCGACCAAACCACTCCGCCGGAAGCGAAGCCTGCCGCTGCCTCAAAGACCATAGTGGTCCCGGCGTTGTTGGGGAGCGACGCCGGCCTCTACGGTGCCGCACGGTTGCCAATGATAATGATTAAGAAGTGAGGTTTGTGTGGTGACGGGGCTTTGCCCCGTCGGTCCGATGCAGAAGCCTAACTCCGCCGCCAAATTAATCGCGCGCGCGTTTCGGCGTCCGTCTTGACCTAGCGGTCGTGCCCCGTGCGGCGCGAGAAAACTTCGGTGCGACGGCAGCTCTCGGTGGTCGCGGCGCTTGGGGAGACTTAAATCCACGCACCGCCGCCGCAGGCGTGCTCGGCGGCGGAAGTGTAAGCTTTGGTCCTGATGCAGCCGTCTTCAGTTTTGCAACTTCCAACAGGGTCAGGTTGCGCCAATCACCCGGCGGCACATCGAGCGCAAGAGGTCCGTATTGCACGCGCCGGATCTTCTCGACGTGGTGGCCCACTTCTTCAAACATTTTGCGAACCTGCCGGTTGCGACCTTCGATAATAGTCACTTCGAGCCAGGGATTATCGCCTTCGCGAATCAGGCGAATTTTTGCCGGAGCGGTGCGCACCCGCCGTCCGCCTTTCTCCGCGATCGATACTCCCCGGCGCAGTTTGTCGAGTTTCGCTTCGTCAGGCTGGCCGGCGACTTTCACAACATAAGTCTTCGGAACGTTCGACGAAGCTTTCATCAAGGCGTTGGCCAGCGCGCCGTCGTTCGTCATCAGCAGCAGGCCTTCGCTGGCCCAGTCGAGTCGGCCCACGGGATAGACGCGGCCTTTCACCTTGCCCACCAGATCCATCACCGTGGGACGTTTTTTCTCGTCGCTCACGGTGGTCACGTATCCCTTGGGTTTGTTGAGCGCGACATACGTAAAACGCTCGGGCCCTTGCAGCAGTTTGCCGTCGACGCGAATGTGATCTTGTTCGGGGTCGGCTTTGCTGCCGAGTTCGGTGATCACCTGTCCATTGACCTGCACTCGGCCGGAGGTAATCAGCTCTTCGGATTTGCGGCGGGATGCCACTCCGGCAGCAGCGATAATTTTTTGCAGGCGTTCGGCTGGCACGGCTACTCCGTTCCGGTCGCAGCTGGCGTTTCGGTTTCTTCTTTTTGAGTACTAAGCGGGGGCTCGGTGTTTTTGGCGACTTCAGAGGTTTCAGCGGAAACGTCCGCGGAAAACTCATTCTCTGAAGCATCATCCTCAACGTTGGAAGTCGAACTCGAGGACGACGAGGGCGATTCCCCAGAAGCGTTCTCGCCCGGAAGCAGATCGCTCTGGAACGATGCCGCCAGCAGCTTCTCAAACTCCTCCATGCTGGGGAGTTCGTTGATATCTTTGAGGCCGAAGCGCAGCAAAAATTCCTTGCTGGTTTTGTAGAGGATCGGGCGGCCGATCACGGCCTTTCTACCGGCAGTCGTAATCAGCTTTCGATCAAGCAGAGTGGCGATGACCCCGCCCGAATCGACGCCTCGAATTTCGCTGATCTCAGGCACCGTCGCCGGCTGCTTATAAGCAATAACAGCAAGCGTCTCGAGCGCCGGAAGCGAAAGCCGCAACGGCGGTTTCAGGCTCTTCGCGAAGGCGCGCACCACATCATGGTGCTCGGGTTTGGTGGACATGCGATATCCGCCGGCAACCTGGCGTATCTCGATTCCGTGATCTGGGCCGGCGTAATCCGCGGTCAGTTCTTCAATCGTGGCGCGGATGCGCGACTTCATTTCCGCCACGTCGATTCCAGGAGTCTCCGCCAGCAGACCCTCCTTCACGAGAAAAAGAATCTGCTCGATGGAAATCGGCGTTTCCGTCGCGTAAATAATGGCTTCGAGTTGGGGTTTAAGACTCATAAAGTCAGTTGTCAGCTGCCAGTCGCCAGTTGCCGGTACAACCAAGGCGAAGAGTCTTCGACTGGCGGCTGGCAACCGGTAGCTGGCAACTGTTTCTCATTTCCAATCATCGCGCACTGCCGCTTGTTCCGTCATCACCTCTTCGAAATGAGAATGCTTGCGCACCAGCACCTCTCCGAAGACGTGATCCTGCCGCACCTGGATCGCCTGCAAACGCACGAGCTCCAGCAAGGCCAGAAACATGCAGACCAGCGCCGCTCGCGACGGCACATTGCGCAGCATCTGCTTCAGGCGGAGCGGACGATCCTCGAGCGCGAGCCTCCGGTGCAGGTATTGAATCATCTGGCCCACGGTTACGGTTTCTTCGTCCACTTCCAGAATCGGCCGCGTGCGCGCCCGGTCCAGAATCTGCTGGAAGGTTTTGACCAGGTCTATAACATCGGCGGCCAGCTCCGGCTCGGTGCCTTCTGCGTCCATGAATTCGCGGATCGCCGGATTGCTCAGCACCGCATCTTCAATCTGCTGCTTCTGCAGGAGCATCTGCGCCGCCGATTTGAATTTCTCATGTTCGAGAAGGCGGTTGACAAGTTCGTCGCGTGGGTCCTCCGTGGCATCGGCGGCTGCGAGCGGATCGCGTGGCAGCAGCATCTTCGACTTGATGTGAATCAGCACCGCCGCCATGTAAATGAACTCGCTCGCCACGTTCACGTCGAGCTCGCGGATGCGCTCCACATAAGCAAGATATTGCGCCGTAATCTTTGCGATGGGGATGTCGTAAATGTCGATGTCCTGCTTGCGGATCAGGTCGAGCAGCAGGTCAAGCGGCCCTTCGTAGATTTCACCCAGCTCGATAGCAAACGGGAAATCGCTGGCCCCGCCCTTGCCAAATCTGGATTGTACGAGATTTGCTTTCCCGTAGAGATGCGGCTTGCCGCGTCTCCGCCGAGACACCGATCCGCGTCCACGCGCTGTTGCGACAGGCGTCTGCTCCGATACTGGTTGAGACAAATCCGTCACTGCGTGGAATCCTCAGGCAACGTAATGTGCCTTTTGGGTGAGATATCAAACTGTTAGTTTCTGCACCTGCTCTTTCCGGACTGTCACTCTTTCGGCTGCCCTTTATAGTCCAGCCCCATCGACTGGCGGACTTCATCCATCGTGGCTCCCGCAACCTCTCCCGCGCGCACCGAGCCCGCCTCCAGAATATCCCATGCCAGCCGGGGATTGTCCTCGTATTTTCTTCGGCGCTCCTGCATCGGATTGAGAATCTTCACGAGCGCATCGGCGGCCCAACTCTTGCACTCAATGCAACCGATCCCAGCCGAGCGGCAGCCTTCATAGACCTTCGCCATCGTTTCCTTGCTGCTGAATATTTTGTGCAGGTCGCCCACCGGGCACACATCAGGATTGCCAGGGTCGGTGCGCCGCACGCGCGCCGGATCGGTGACCATCGTCTTCAGCTTTTGCCGCACGACAGGTTCAGGATCAGTGAGCATCACCGCGTTGCCATAGGACTTCGACATCTTGCGCCCATCGGTTCCCGGCAATCGTGGAGCGGGCGTAAGCAGGGCCGCCGGTTCGGGGAAAACATATTCGCGTTTGCCCGCATAGAATCCGTTGAACCGGCGCGCGATCTCACGCGTCAATTCGACGTGCGCCACCTGATCTTCGCCCACTGGAACCACATCCGCCTTATAGATCAAAATATCCGCCGCTTGCAGCAGGGGATACCCAAGAAACCCATAGGTGTTCAGGTCTTTCTCCTTGAGATTTTCCTTCTGCTCCTTATACGTCGGCACACGCTCCAGCCAGCCCAGTGGAGTAATCATCGAAAGCAGCAGATGCAGTTCCGCGTGCATCGGAACGTGGGACTGAATGAACATTACGCACTTCTCCGGATCAAGCCCCGCTGCCAGCCAGTCGAGCAGCACGTCAACCAGGTTTTCTTTCAGATGTGACGGGTCGGCGTAGTCGGTGGTCAGCGCGTGCCAGTCGACGATCACAAAAAAGCAGTCATACTGCTCCTGCATGCGGACCCAGTTTTCCAGCGCGCCAACGTAGTTTCCGAGGTGCAGTTTGCCAGTCGGGCGCATTCCGCTGAGCACGCGTTTCTTGGAAGAAGATGGCATTCAGAATGATTCGATGAACTAATGATTCGATGAACAATGATTCTAGCAAAGCTCGGAAATTACCGAAGGAGAAGTCAGCGGAGAAGTGGACTATGCGATGAGGGTGGGGAAATGGATTCTACTGCCCAGCGCGCACCGGCGAGATGACCAGAGGGCTGGCGCCGCGACTTTTGCTGTCGCCCTTGTCGTGCTGGTAGAGGAGTGAGAGCGCTCCTTCGCCCGACGTGGTCGCACCCGCCAATTCCGCGGCTAATCCCTGATAAGAGCGGCCAAGATCGTTATTCCCCTGCCCCGCCACCGGGCTGCCTTTGTCGATCGCTGGACCGATGACCTGGAAGTTGTTGGGCACTTTCCAAAGCACCTTGCAATTGGCGGCTTTCTCCACATCCTCGTCGGTGAAGCCGGGGATTTTTTTGTAGCGGTTGAGCACGATGCGCAGACGATCGCGCCCCGCCCCGTCCTGCAGGAAGGCTTGAATTCGGCCCGCGCTCCAGAGCGAAACGACATCGGTCTGCGTCACCAGGAGCACGGCGTTCGAGAGGTCGCAAATCGTTTGCATGGTGGCATCCATGCGGCCCGAGCAGTCGAGTACCACGAAGTGATACTGGTTCACCAGCAGATCGAAGAGCCGCGCCAGTTCCGCCGGGCTTGGAGCGGCGCTGTGCGGTTGCTGAGCGCCGGCCAGCAAGTGCAGGCCATTGCGATAGGGCGACATCAGGCCATCGAGCAGCGAACCATCCATGCGATGCAGGTTCTGCAATGCATCAATCAGCGTGAATTGCGGGCGCAGATTCAGTTGCAGGGAAGCGTGCCCTATGGGAGCGAAATCCACCAGCACTACGCGCCCGTGCGTCTCCTGCAGGGCAACCGCCGTATTTACCGCTGCGGTGGTGCATCCAGCCCCGCCCTTGGCGTTTATGAAGGTGAACACGCGGGCCTTGCTCGAACTGCGCTGGGTGCGGCTCAGCGTGGCCGAGAAGCGCGTGAAGGCCTCGATCAAGGCTTCGCGGTTGGCGCCGTGATCCAGAAACTCGCGCGCCCCGGCGCGCATGGCGGAAACAATGTTGGTCGGCTGGTTCAATTCACCGACGGCAAAAATCGTGATTTCGGGAATGCTGGCGTGGATCAGTTCAATCGTTCGCAGCGCTCTTTGCGGATTCTTGGAATCGATGCTGACCAACGCGACTTCGGCGTGCTGATCCTGCAACTGGCGCAGAACCGTATCGCCCGGTCCCAGCGGAAAACCGACATGGCTCAACACGGTGCGAGCCAGATTCGTGCTTTCTACGCGGCTGTGCAATACGACGGATTGTTCCCGATCCTCTGTAAGGAGGGCAACGGCGATCCCGGGCATGACTCGCTTCTCAGTGTTCAATGTCATGCTACGAACTTCCAGCGTCGGGGCCAAATGACCTTCGTAATCGAGTCGGACCGACGAAAATTACAGGCAGGTCGACAGCGGGTATTCAATCGGGGGTAAGAATTCCGCTAGACTGCTGGCTCGGACAATTGTAAGGCAAAGGCCAGCGCTTGAAAAGCCGCGCGCAAAAACTTTTGTAGAACGACGGGACTAGTCACAAGGCTAGTTAGCTTCCGAAGAAATTGGCTTCGGACTCGGGCCCAAAAGCAAAACGGCGGGGCCGTCCCCGCCGTCTCGCCCGTATCCAAAAATTCGGGGCCCCTTACTTACCTTTATTGACCACTTTCTTCAGCTCATTTCCGGGAGTAAATTTGGCGACTCTACGAGCGGCTATCTTGATCGTGGCACCCGTCTGCGGGTTTCGGCCATTGCGGGCCTTGCGCTGCGAGACGGAGAACGTGCCAAATCCAATCAAGGCTACCCTGTCCCCTTTGCGAAGGGCAGCAGTAATGCTGTCCACGGCGGTGTCGATCGCGGTGGTTGCCTGCGCCTTTGAAATCGTGCAGGCACCGGCGATCCGATCAACCAGATCAGCTTTATTCATGCTCTCTCCTGATACTTGTCGTTGCCGTTCTCGCACCTCGGCCGGGGGAGGGGAAGCCGAAAACGCGAGTACCGGAGATGGCCATTTTCGCCCATGCGGCGGGATTGTCAATAGCAAACACGTACCAGTTGCCGCTTTTGACACGGTGCCGCTGCAAAAGCCAGCAAGTACGCTAGAAATGGCCGTTTCAGGTTCCGATCACTCGTTCAACCGCGAGCCTGATCGCGCGATGACCTGCCCGGTTCTCCACAGGCCGTCGCCGGTCTCCACAGGATGTGCACAGAGAGAAAACGGATTTCGAGTTGCGGCAACGGCGGGTTCGGGTGCACAGTCTTTAGACAAGGACTCATTATTCAATCATGAAAGCAGCAGCCGAAGTTTGCCCCGCCTGCGCGGGGTCAGGATGGAAGCCGGTTCCGGGAGGACCGGACCGTGGCGTAACGCGCTGCGATTGTCAAATGCAGGCGCGCGGTGGCGCCCTGATTGCGGCCGCTCGAATTCCGAAGCGATATGAGCATTGCGAGCTGTCGAACTTCACCACAGATTTTCCTGGAGCGGATCATTCCGTGGCACTGGCCCACATCACGGCAACGCGCTTCGTGCAGGAATTTAATCCCCGCGACGGCGCGGGCCTCCTCTTGGTAGGCGGAATCGGCACCGGCAAAACTCATCTCGCAGTGGGCATCGTGAAAGAGCTTATCGCGGCGCAGGGCGGCGCTTGCTTTTTCTGCGACTACCGTGAACTCTTGAAGCAGATTCAGAATTCTTACAACGATTCCGTACAGGCCACGGAACTGCAAGTACTGCGGCCCGTGTTTGAAGCCGAAGTGCTGCTGCTCGATGAGCTCGGAGCCGTGAAACCCAGCGAGTGGGTGTGGGACACCGTCAGCTTGATTCTCAACACCCGTTACAATGACAATCGAACCACCATAATCACCACAAATTTTGCCGATGAACCGGCTGCCAGCGTAACGCGGTCGCTTTCACCCGCGCGGGCCGCCGTGCGCGAAGAAACTCTCGGAGACCGCATAGGTGAACGCATGCGCTCCCGCCTCCATGAAATGTGCCGAATCGTAAAAATGGATGGCCCCGACTTCCGGCAAAAATTCAAGAGCGCAAGCTTCGGATAAGCACCCTCGCCGCCACGTTTATTCTTTGTCGCTCTCCACGCCTGTCATCCCGAGCGCTGTCCCGAGCGAATGCGAGGGCAAGTCGAGAAAACCTTGTCTCTTCTGATCGGCACAATTTAACTGTGATCCCCCTGCCGCGGTCGGTCGCACTACAATCAAGGCGTGTTGACGACCCGCATCGAGTTCCGTCCGGACGCTGACGTCGAGATCTTCTCCTCCGTGCCCGCCGCTCCGGCTGTATTTCTCCTGCGCGGCGACGATGCCAACTCCGAGCCTTACGTCAGCAAAACCGCCAACCTGCGGCGGCGACTCCAAAGGTTGCTTTCCCCTCCCGAGGGAAGCAGCAAGAGGCTCAACCTTCGTAATCGCGTGCGCTGGATCGAATACACGCCGACCGGGTCGGACTTCGAATCGGGATTCGTGCTCTATCAAGTCCTGCGCTCCGCCTTCCCCAAAACATATGCGAATCGCCTGCGCCTGCGCTTCGCTCCCCTCGTCAAACTGCATCTCGAAAACGAATTCCCCCGCGCTTCAATCACCACGCGGTTAGGACGAATTTCCGAAAAGCCGCTGCCGGGGAAAAATGTTTATTACGGCCCGTTCGCTTCCCGCGTGGCGGCGGAAAAGTTTCTGAACGACGCGCTCGATTTCTTCAAGATGCGGCGCTGCGTGGACGACCTCCATCCCGATCCAAAATTTCCCGGCTGCGTCTATTCCGAGATGAAGATGTGTTTGGCCCCCTGTTTTCGCGGTTGTACCGATGACGAGTATCGCGCCGAAGTTGTGCGAGTCGAAGATTTTCTGGATTCGCGCGGCGAATCGCTCAAGCGCCAGCTGTCTGCCGAACGCGACAGCGCCTCGTCGAAAATGGAATTCGAGATGGCCGCGGCCATTCATGCCCGGCTCGACAAGCTCACGCCGGTCTTGCAGCAATTGCCCGAGTGTGTCCACCGCATTGACCAGTTGCACGCCATCATCGTGCAAAAATCCCTGCAGCCGGAAAGTGTCGCACTATTTCACGTCGACGCGGGTGCCATCGCGGGGCCGCTCCAGTTTCCGATTTCCGCGAGCGAGCACACTAAATCCCAATCGATGGAAGCGCGCATCCAGGCCGCACTCGCGTCATTCGCTGCGGCAAAACCGGCAAGTGCCATCGAACGCAACGAGCATCTGGCGATCCTGAAGCGTTGGTGCTATCGTGGCACTCGCGCCGGCGAGATCTTCTTTGCCGATGAAAGGCGCGATCTGCCGATGCGCCGCCTGGTCCGTGGCATCAGCCGCGTGTACAAAGGCGAAGCCCAGGAAACTGAATTGAATGCCCCGCCTGCACAGGAAGGTTAACTTTCATTTGGATTTCCACCTTCATACAATCTTCTGGAGGATCCTATGGTGAAGAAACCGAGGAAGACATCAGCCGGAGCAGCACGAAATAAAAATAAGAGATCGGCGGCGCCATCATCTTCTGATAGGCCTCTCCGCGACCACATCGTTTACCTGCTGAAAGCCGGCGGAGCGCACGTCGACTTCGACGGCGCCATAGGCGACTGGCCCCTGCAACTCGCCGGAGTCAAGGTCGCAAACTTCCCGCACACCGCATGGATGCTGCTCGAGCACATGCGCCTCGCCCAGTTGGACATCCTGGAGTTCAGCCGCAATCCGAAGCATGTCTCGCCGAAATGGCCCGAGGGATACTGGCCGAAGTCAGAGGCGCCAGCGAATGAAAAGGCATGGAGAGCAAGTGTGGCCGCGTTCAAGAAGGATCTCCGCACGATCGAGCAACTCGTAGCCAACCCGAAGGTCGATCTCTATGGGCGAATACCATGGGGCGATGGCCAGACAATTTTGCGCGAGGCGCTGCTCGTGGCCGATCACAACGCCTACCACCTCGGACAGCTCGCGATGCTCCGAAAAAGCATAGGGATCTGACAGTTCACTGCCGTGACACGCTAAGCCAACTCTAAGCCGCCCGCACCGCCGCGCGCGCCGGCTTTTTTCGGAACACAACCTTGATTTCATCCCGCCAGCGCTCGTCAATCCCCAGCACTTCCCAGTCGATTTCGGGCGAGAGATAACGCAAAATCGTGTCCGTTGCGGGATGCACGCGCAATGCGGGCGCGACCAGCATGAGCAGGGGCTTCTGGGGCGAGATCTCGCAGCCCGGGAAATAACCAAACCGCGCAAACTCGCCCCTGCTCTGGTGCCAGGCAACGCGCGACCAGTAATCCACACCCTGCAAAGGCAGATGGATATCTTCGTCCGCCTTGAGTTCGATTACGGCCAGCCGCGCCTCGCGAGTTTGGGCCAGAACGTCGATCATCGCTCGATCTGCCGCAGCGAATGCCGGCACCTGCGCATAAACAAAGTCCGAACGCAGCCGCCCGTCAAGCGCCGCGACGTTGCCGGCAACCAGCGATTCCAGCCAGCGCTCGGGATGCATGCGCCACAATGCGTGATTCTTCGGCCCGTCCTTGTGCCGGACGGCTGCCGCCAGCCGCACGAGATCCCCAAACTCCGTCTCGTTCTCCGAGGTGAGAATGCGCTCCTCCGGCCACACTCCGAAAGCGATCTCTTCGCCAGTCTGATAAGCGGGGGCTGTGAAAGGCTCGCGGATCGTGCGCAACCCGCGCCTGCGCAAATTCGAGTCCGTTCCAGCGAAATGAAATCAACCCCGGCGAAAGCACCACGACTTCCGCTTGCGGCAGCACTCCGCGAATCCGCGCAATCGAATCCGCAAAGCGCTCGCCAGCCAGCCCTTCATCGACGGAATGCACCAGGCGGGTTGCCAGATTGCCGCAGTCGCCAGTGTCCACCTGCGTGAACGCATCTTCTCGTTGGTCGAATTCATACAAACTCCATTTCGCCGCCGTCGGATGCAGATGTCCCATGCGCTGCCGGGTCAGAGTCCCTGTGCCTTTGGGAACGATCAGCGCCAGGCCTTCCACCACGTGCCGTTGGTGCTGCGCCAGGCGGCACGCTTCCAGCCAAAGAATTCCGGAGGTCAACGCGCCGTCGATGGTCGATTGCGTTTCCTGATCGTTCACTCCCACCAAAGCCAGGGCGCGCTGCCCCTGTCGCATCCAGCCACGCAGGTGGGCTGGACCAAAAGAATGTTCGAGATCCATGCTGGTGGTGAGCCGGACGACGGTCCATCCGGGAAAGTTTCTTTCGAGCGCGCGCCGCAGGCGAGGCTCGTAAGCAGCCCGCGCCGCTCTGCGCGCCGCGGGAGAACGTTGGTCGCGATTGCGGCAGAAGTCGAGACGTGTCGGTCGATTCTGGCCCATGCGCTGCACCTGCAGGCGGAGCGTCGTCGCCTTGACTTCCGCATCCAGCACGCGGCGCACGAAATTCCGTTCGCTCGACCACAGGTGCAGCAGGCACTTGTTGTATTCGCCGGAGACCGAATACTTCGAGTCCGCCAGGTCGAACGCAATCGCACCATCTTCCACCACGACCGCGGCGCGCGCGCCGTCGAGGAAATCTCGAAGCATTTGGCTGAGGGATTCTGGGGTCATATCCGGGACCTCTTGCTATCGCATTTCACGATCGAGATTGTCCACGAATCCGAAGTGGCCGTCTGTGATCGCTGTACCGCGAAATTGTTCGGTTTGCTTGCTCCCGGGCAGGCTCACTTTGGTAATCGTTTTCCGGAAACAGCGCCGCCCCGCTCATGGGATAATGCAGACAGCGTGCGTAGGCGAAGCGAGTCGTTTTCGGAGTCGGCGACATCCAAATAATTGAGGGAATCAAACTATTGTGACTGCCACCCAGGAACGTTTTTTCTTCGAGCACTACGGACTTACCAACCACGATCTTGAGAGTTATCTGGGCGCCGCGCTCTCCGCGGGCGGCGACTACGCCGACCTTTATTTTGAGTATCTGACCTCGACTTCGTTGATGGTTGACGAGTCGCTGGTGAAATCCGCATCGCAGGGAATTTCCGCAGGCTGCGGAGTGCGCGTGGTTTCGGGCGAGCGCACCGGGTATGCCTATACAGACGATCTTTCTCCACAGCGGATTCTGCATGCTGCCCGCACCGCCGCGCTGATCGCAAGCGCTCCGGCCAAATCGACGGTCGCGGGTTTTCAGCAAAAGCCGGCCCGCAGTTTATATCCTGTGGCCTTGCCCTCGGTCGACGCCGACATCACCGCCAAAGTTGAATTGCTGATGCGCGCCGATCAAACCGCCCGCGCATACGATCCGCGCATCAAGGAAGTGCGCGCGAACTACGCCGACGAACTACGAAATATTCTCGTTGTCGGTTCCGATGGAACTTTTGCGGAAGACTCGCAACCGCTGGCGCGCATGAATGTTTCCTGCATCGCCAAGACCGACGCCAGCTCCGGCCGCGGCACATCCGGCGGCGGCGGGCGCGTAGCGCTCGACTTCTTTTTTGGCGACAAGACTCCCGAGTTTTTTGCCAAAGAGGCGGCGCGCCAGGCGATTCTGCAACTCGACGCCCGCGAAGCTCCTGCCGGAGATATGGAAGTCGTACTAGGTCCCGGATGGCCCGGCGTCCTTCTACACGAGGCAGTGGGCCATGGACTCGAAGCAGATTTTAATCGCAAGAAAACATCGGCCTTCGCCGGCCTGATCGGCAAACGAGTAGCCAGCGAAAAGTGCACCGTGGTCGACAACGGTACGATGCCCTGGCGCCGCGGCTCCCTGAACGTCGATGACGAAGGCCAGCCCACGCAGGAAACTGTGCTGATCGAGAACGGAATTCTGAAGGGATATCTCAGCGACAAACTTTCGTCGCGGCTGATGGGCTTGGCCGATACCGGCAACGGACGCCGCGAAAGTTACGAGCACATTCCCATGCCGCGCATGACCAACACTTATATGCTGGCCGGGCAAGACGATCCCGGAGACATCATTCGTTCGGTAAAAAATGGCGTCTACGCCGTGAACTTTGGCGGCGGCCAGGTTGACATCACGAACGGCAAATTTGTCTTCTCGGCGTCGGAAGCCTATCTCATTGAAGACGGCCAAATCACGGCTCCCATCAAGGGCGCGACCCTGATCGGCAATGGGCCCGACGTCCTGACCCGCGTTTCGATGGTCGGCAACGATTTAAAACTCGACGAAGGCGTGGGCACCTGCGGCAAAGATGGACAAGCCGTGCCGGTTGGCGTCGGCATCCCGACAATTAAGATTGATCGCATGACCGTCGGTGGCACCGCAAAGCGCGAAACCGGCGGATACATGCAGTAAGGGAATGCAGAGGTCGGAGGTCAGATTGCAGAGGTGAAAATCCAAAGCTTAAGACTTTAACTTCTGCAATCTGACCTCTGACCTCTGCCATATTTTCAAAATGACGACAACTCTGGAAACCGCTGAAATAAAGCTCGCCCTCGATCTCAAAGAACTAGCCACCGACGTAATCAGCCGCGCCATGAAGGGCGGCGCAACCGCCGCCGAGTGCGTCGTTCGCGAAGGCGATGAATTCTCCACCACCGTTCGTCTCGGACAGGTCGAAACGCTGAAAGAATCCGGCTCCCGCGCCATCGGAGTTCGCGTCTTTTTCGGCCAACGCGCGGCCAGCACCTATTCCAGCGATTTTTCCGCCGCCGGCATCGATCGAATGCTGAACTCCGCGCTCGAATTGGCCAGAATCACCTCCGAAGATCCTTACGCCGGCATTCCGGAAGCCAACCAGCTTGGCTCGCTTCCCGGCAACCTCAACCTTTATCACGAAGATGTTTACTCGCTTCCCGGCCCCGAGCGCATTGCGTACGCGCGCCGCGCCGAAAAGGCCGCGCTCGATGCCGATCCCCGCATTAAGAACTCAGAAGGCGGATCGTTTGACGCCGCCAGCGGCAGAAAGATCCTGGCAAATTCTCACGGCTTTCTCGGCGAATACCGCAGGTCCTACTGTTCGGTCGCGGTCGTGCCCATTGCGCAAGACGCGAACGGCGGCATGCAGCGCGACTACTGGTATTCCGTGGCGCGCAGCCTGGCGAAGCTCGACGGAGCCGAACAGGTCGGAAAAGAAGCAGCGCGCCGCACGCTTCGCCGTCTAGGCGCCCGCAAAGTGAAAACCGCACATGTCCCCGTCGTGCTCGACCCCATGGTCGCCAGATCGATGCTGGAACACATTTTCGAAGGCGTGAACGGAGACTCGGTCTATCGCGGAGCCTCTTTCCTCGCGGGCAAACTGGGGCAGCAAGTTGCCGGAGCGAACGTCACGGTCATTGACGACGGCACCATGTCCGGCGGATTCGGCACCACGCCCTTTGATGGCGAAGGCATTCCCACGCGCCGCACCACCGTGATTGAAAACGGAATTCTGAAGTCCTATCTCCTCAATACCTACACAGCGAAAAAATTGGGTCTCGACACGACCGCCAACGCTTCCCGCGGGCTCGCCGGCACTCCGGGAATCGGCCCCGGCAATTACTTCCTCGAGCCCGGCACCAAGACACCAAAGGAAATCATCGCCGACGTCAAAGACGGCCTCTATGTAACCGAGTTTCTCGGTCACGGCGCCAACTTAGTTACAGGCGATTATTCCCGCGGGGCCTCTGGCATGTGGATCGTCAATGGCGAACTGGCCTATCCCGTCGAAGAAATCACGGTCGCCGGCAATCTCAAAGACATGTTCTGCAATATCTCCGAGATCGGTGCCGACCTCGAATTCCGCGGCAGCGTGGCCTCCCCAACCATCCGCATCGACGGCCTGACGGTTGGCGGAGAGTAAAGCAGAGGTCAGAGGTCAAAGGTCAAAGGTCAAAGGTCAAAGGTCAGACTGCAGAGGTAAGAATCCTGGTGCAAGAATCGTAAGCTTGGCCTTTTACTCTCTGCAATCTGACTTCTAACCTCTACAGTTCGGTCGAATTCACCAGTTTTTAACATTCGCTCCGTCATTCGCCGTTAACATTTCTGGCATGCCCGAGCAGCCCCTAAGCATCGAAGATGTTCCCGGTTCGCGAGAGGGAATCCGCATCCTCCGCTTACGGGACCCCTGACATTATCGAATTTGTTTGGCTTTCAAGCCGACTTACGCACCGACAAGTCGCGCGCCCTCATTCTCGATCTCACGAACGTCCCGCTGGCGGATTCGGCCGCGATTGGAGCGCTGGTCGGGGCTTACGTTAGCCGCCAAAAAGACGGACGCAGCCTGGGATTGGTCGGCGTGAATCAGCGAATTCATAACGCGCTGGAAGTTACGCACGTGCAAAACTTCTTTCATTTTTTTGGGACGGTCGCGGAAGCCGAGCAAGCCGCGGCTTGAGACGGAGCGCCGGGCGTCCCCGCCCGGCCACCCGCTGCCCAATCTCAATTGCCCAGTCTCATTTGCCCAATCTCATCGCTCTCAGCTCTCGAACGACAGGCGAGCGCCCGTCGCTCCACCAACCTCGTCGCCAAAAAGAAAGCGGCCCGTCCAGGCCGCCTTCTCGTGTCGAATTTTGTGTTTGTGGTTTAGACGCCCTTGACGTTCTCTGCCTGCCAGCCCTTCGGGCCCTTCACTACGTCGAACTGAACTTGTTGACCTTCCTGCAGGCTGCGAAAACCGTTTGCCTGGATGGCGGAGAAGTGCACGAAAACGTCTTCACCATTCTGGCGGCTGATAAAGCCATAGCCCTTGGCATCGTTGAACCACTTTACTGTTCCTGTTTCCATGATGTTGCTGTGTTCCTTTTGTTGAAGTGTGCGCTGGAACTCGCAGGATAGTGCAGGCAGAACACGCTGTAGAGCGGGGTACTGCTGACAACCGTAAAGTCAAAACGCACCTAAATTGTACATATTCGCCGCTGATTGGCTACAAAATTTTGGGCTTACGCCGGTAACACCGGCCCGCCTTAGAGCGTTCCCTGTACGAATACATTGCTCTCTTGCCTTCCCGAAATACTCGGTGAGCTCTCGGTCATTTTTCGTATCACATTGACAAATAAGGTCCGTCGCCCTTTGGCAGGGTTCGTGCTGTTACTTAGTTTGCGGAGTTCTTATGCTGACCATCAATGTCGATTACCTGAGCGACCTGACCGTGGTTGAGTGTCGAGGCAGGATAATTCGCGACGAATCCGTCTTCCGGCTCCGCGACGTGGTCCTGGCTCAAGCCGGTGAGCCCGCAATAATGCTCGATCTCTCCAAAGTGAAAGCCATTGGAGGCGCCGGGTTGGGAATGCTCGCCTTTCTGAATCATTGGGCGTACGAGCACAATATCGAATTGAAGCTGTTCAGTCCCTCGAAGGCCGTTATGGAAGGTCTCTTGCAAAACGGCTCAATTTACAGTTTCGAAATTGTGAATTTCCATGAATTGCAGGCCATGATGCGAACCGAAAGCCATTATCCCCTCGCCGCCTGAGTCGCCCGTCCTAACTTCCCGATTTGCAACTTCCGTGCGCCTCCTTCATCATCAATTTATGTGGATTCGAATTGGAAAATGCGCCCTGATTTGCGCCGGAGTCTTTGTATGCGCGGTGCTTGCGTTCGCGCAAGGCGACCTCATTGGTGATGTACGCGCCCAGTTGGCGCAGAATTCATTTCCCGCGGCCGAGTCAGAACTCCAGGCCTACAAAGCTCAGCATGGCGTCACGCCCGAATATCTTGAAGCTTTATCGTGGATGGCGCGCGGAGAAGCTGCCGCCAAACAATGGGATCAAGCCGAACACTATGCCACGGAGACGCGCCATCTCGCCGAGCAGCACCTGGCAACCACCAAAGTCAAACTCGACGCCGACCCTCATTTGCCGATCGCCGTCGGAGCCGCATATGAAGTTCTCGCGCAAGCGGCGGTGGAAAAAGGCCAGCACGCGAAAGCCGTCAGCCTGCTGCGCGCTGCCCTCGCGCGCTATGGGAATACATCGATCCGAGCGCGCCTGCAGAAGAATCTCAACCTGCTCGCACTGGTCGGTCAACCCGCTCCCCCCTTGCAGGAGACCCAATATCTCGGGCCGAAGCCGCCCACTCTGGCCTCGCTGAAAGGTTCGCCAGTGCTCTTATTCTTCTGGGCTCATTGGTGCGTGGACTGCAAAGCCGAAGTCCCTGTAATCGCCCGCTTGCGCCAGGAGTTCGCTCCCGATGGCCTGGTAGTCATCGGCCCCACCCAACTCTACGGCTACGCCGCACAAGGCGCCGATGCTTCTCCCGAGCAGGAGCGGTCTTACATAGAATCGGTGCGCGAGCGTTATTACGCCAGCCTGCAAGACATGCCCGTACCGTTGAGCAAGCAGAACTTCAACGCCTATGGAGCAAGCACGACGCCGACTCTAGTGCTGCTAAACCGGACGGGGCAAGTGGCGATGTATCATCCGGGCGCGCTCTCCTACGATGACCTGCGTTCGGCCGTGCAAAAAGCAGTCGCCCGTTGGCCTGTGGCGACGGATGCGTTCTGGCAAAAATACTGATAATAGATCCTACGATCGAATGTTATGAATCGAGCCGCATTGCTCGGAATGACCACCGGCGCCGCTTTTATGTTCGGCTTCGGATCTATCTGGCTATTGATCGGGATATTCAGCGGTCGTGGTTCGGCCCTCGGCTGCGTGCGTCGCTTCTGTTCGCAGGCATCGCGTTGGGAGCATCGATCGCCACCCTAGGCATGCGAGCATCGCGGACGCCGCCGAGCGCTACTCCCGTGACTACCACACAGCGGGCAGCCGGCCGCGCAATGGCGCGGCGCTTCTACATCATCTTCGGCGCCGAACTCGCAGCAATCTTTCTCGCCGTATTCGGTCTCAGGGCGCTCCATCGTCCAAACCAGATATTGTGCGCAATCGCCTTGATTGTCGGCGTTCATTTCTTCCCTCTGGCGGTGCTGTTCCAATCGCCGCTTTACTACGCAACGGGATCGCTCGGATGCGCCATTGCCTTCGCTGGATTATTTGTGGCCGACACCCGCTTTCGTCAGCGAGTAGTGGGATTGTCGTTTGGTGTGCTGCTGTGGGCAACAGCCTTGTGGATCACGTCGGTGGGTCTTTGCACCGCGCACCGTCTTTAATCCGCGCCGGGTGGGTAACGTTAGAGAATTGAGTTGCGCCTACAACGCCGCGGCCTGTTCCCGCCGCCGCCCCTGAATCTCGATATATACATTGATCAGCGAAACCGCCGCCGGAGTTACGCCCGGAATTCGCGAAGCCTGCCCGAGCGTCTGCGGAATAACTTTCCCCAGCTTCTCCTGCATTTCCCGCGACAATCCGCTCACCGCCCCGTAATCGAACCAATCCGGAATGCGCCGCTGCTCGGCCTTCTTCAGCCGTTCAATGGCGCGCTGCTGCTGGTCGAGATATCCCGCGTACTTAATCTCAGTTTCAACCGACTTAAGCTCGTTGCGAATTTCAGACGAGAGATGCAGCGGAGAAACATCGACCGCAGAGAACGCCGACTCCGCCGAGGAATTTCTCTCAAAAAAACTCGGCGCGAGTTCTCGAAGAAACGGTGCAATCTGCTCGATAGTAATCTCAGGCCGCTTCAACATCTGCGCGAAACTCTGCCCCACCGCCGAAGAAAGATCGTGTGGCGCGGACAATCCCGTCCGCGAACTTTCGCCGGCAGCAAAGGCCCTGCGCTCGACTTCCTCCGCCATCGCCGCCGTCACCTTGGTCCTCTCCAACACCAGCTTCAACTCCTCCAGCCGCCGCTGCTTCGCCTCAAACTCCGCCCATGCCGCGTCCGAGATCAGCCCCACGCGCCGCCCATGCGGAGTAAGTCGCCGGTCGGCATTGTCAATCCGCAGGTGCAGCCGGAATTCCGCCCGCGAGGTAAACATGCGGTAAGGCTCGTTGGTCCCTTTCGAAATCAGGTCGTCGATAAGAATCGCCGTATAAGCTTCCGTCCGATCCAGCACCAGCGGCGCTTCGCCCTTCACATTCAAAGCCGCGTTGATCCCGGCCATAATTCCCTGGCATGCCGCTTCCTCATACCCGGAAGTGCCGTTGATCTGCCCCGCAAGAAACAGTCCCGCGATCTTCTTCGTCTCCAGATTGCGCTTAAGCTCCGTCGGATCGATCGAATCATACTCAATCGCGTAACCGGGCCGCATCATCTCGGCGCTCTCAAGCCCCGGAATCGACTTGAGAATCGCCAGCTGCACATCAATCGGCAGCGAAGTGCTCATGCCGTTCACGTAGATTTCATGCGTGTTCAGCCCCTCGGGCTCCAAAAACAGCTGATGCGTTAGCTTGTCGGGAAACTTGACGATCTTGTCTTCAATTGACGGACAATATCGCGGCCCAGTCGATTGAATCTGTCCGCTATACATCGGCGAACGATGCACGTTCTCGCGGATGATGCGATGCGTCTCTTCGGTGGTGAAAGCTATGTAACACGGCACCTGCGAGTCGTGATGCGCGACGCGACGCGTGCGAAAACTAAAGGGCGTAGGATCCGAATCCCCCGGCTGCACTTCAAAACGCGACCAGTCGATGCTGCGCCCGTCCAGCCGCGGAGGCGTCCCGGTCTTGAGCCGGCATCCGCGCAGCCCCAGCTTCTTGAGCGCCTCGCCCAACAAAACCGCCGCCGGCTCTCCCGACCGCCCCGCCGGATACTGCTGCTCCCCGCAGTGAATCAGCCCATTCAAAAAAGTCCCGGTAGTAATAATGACCGCGTCAGCCGAGACGCGTCGCCCATCGCGCAGCAAAATGCCGCGAATAAAGTTGCCGGTTGCCAGTTGCCAGTTCTCAGCAGCGTCAGATGCAACTGGAAACTGGCAGCTGGCAACTGGCAACTGCTCCACCACCACATCCGCCACTTCCGCCTGCTTGATCTTCAAGTTCGCCTGCGACTCCAGCACTTCGCGCATCTTGAGGCGATAGGCCTGCTTGTCGCACTGCGCGCGCGGCGACCAAACCGCCGGGCCGCGCGACGTATTGAGCAGCCGAAATTGAATTCCAACCGCGTCGGTAATTTCACCCATGATGCCGCCCAGAGCGTCAACTTCGCGGACAAGGTGGCCCTTGGCGATGCCGCCAATCGCCGGGTTGCACGACATCTGCGCGATAAGATCGACATTCAGCGTAAACAGAGCCGTCTTCAGCCCCATGCGAGCCGACGCCATCGCGGCCTCGCATCCGGCATGGCCTGCGCCAACCACAACCACCTCGAAATGTTCATCAAACGCCTGCATGGCTGATTTAAAAACCCACGATGTTTACTATCTACAAAGGCGGAGGGGATATTCCCACCCTAATTGTAACAATGTTGTTCCGGCTGGAAATGGAGCGCCGGGCGTCCCCGCCCGGCCACCCGACAATCTCGGAATAGACGAAGGCGCCCGTCGCCCCACTTCAAGCCCGCCTGATAGATCTCCTTGTGATCCGTTGCTCCAAATCGTATAGTGGAAAGTCCTAAAAAAACTTCCCGAGGAAACCATGGAAACAAACGCCTTTGTCGCTCATCTCGAAGAACGCATTCGGCAATACGATTTACTCTCGCACCCTTTTTATCAAGCCTGGTCGACGGGCGAGCTCACTCGCGAAGATCTTCGCGCCTACGCCGAAGATTACTACCCCCACGTGGAAGCCTTCCCCGGCTATCTGGCCCAACTCGCCATCAGGCTGGAAGAAGGCGAACTGCGCCGCGCTATTCTCGCCAACATGAACGATGAAAAGGGCGGAGAAGATTCCGCTGGAGAACCGCAGCGTTCGCACGCCGAACTGTGGCTCGATTTCGTCGAAGGCGTCGGTGGCCGCCGCGTTCCCAAACGCCGCCCCGCCGGAGATGTTCTACACCTCATCTCATGGTTCCAACAGATTGCGAGCGAAGGAACTCCCGAGGAGGCGCTGGCCGCTTTCTACGCCTACGAATCGCAAGTGCCGCGCGTGGCGCAAGAAAAAAACCGCGTCCTGCGCGACTTCTACGGCGCCGATGAAAAGACTCGCGGCTATTTCACCCTGCACGCCACCGCTGACCTATATCACGCGCAGGTGTGGCGTAAGCAGCTGGAGAAGCAAGTGCAAGCCAGCCCGCAAACCGCAGAAAAGACCGCAGAGAAGAGCGCAGAGAAGACCGCAGAAAAAGCCTTGGCCGCTGCCGAGACGACCGCCAAAGCATTGTGGAGCGTGCTCGACGCATTCGAAGCGCGCCGCACAGAATGGGTTGCAGCGTAGCATCCAAGGATTTGGTTTCGAATCGGCCCATCGCTTTACTCGCCTTGCCCGCTCTCCGGGGCGCCGACGACTGTGGTCGAGTAAAAAATGAAAAGACGCCGGCCTTGGGGTAAGCGATCCGGAGACCGCAGAAAAACACTAGGGAGCACCGAAGTGCTCCCTTTAGTCAATCCTCCGAGAAGCTGGAAAAGTTACTTCTCCCCGTTCATCTCAGCCTTCTCGGCATTGCCGAGGTTCAAGGCATACTTTTTGCCGGCAAAACGGATTTCAGAAACTGTTGCCTTGCCACCGGTGTGGTCGACGACTGCCGAGTCGTATCCGTAAGGCTTGTCGAGGGTGATAACTTTCGCCGAAGTTTTTGCAACTTCCCGCTTGCCCTGCATGAAGCTCACTTCGACGTTCGATCCCGTGCCGTCCCAGCGCACCTGATATTCACCAGGTGTAAGTTGCTGGCCGTTGATTTCGAGCGATTCCCGCAGCGCTACCGTGCCTTTATTACTTGCGAAAGCACTCGATGCGAGCAGCACAGCCAGCCCGAGCACAACGGTCTTTGCCAGATGATTCAGTTTCATATGCTCCTTGACTTTCTCCCGGTTTCTCGCCGGGCATTAGGGGCGGCTGGTGACGGTTGGAGAACGCTCGACTGGGGGCTTGCCTTTTCCGTGCGAACTCATACAATACGCGTGTCAGGGTGACGCAAAAAGACGCGGGCCTCAAACTCGTTCTCTTTGCTCGGACTCGGCTCACCAGGGCCGCCAAACCATGCGTGAGCCAGTCCCCGTCACCCTGGAATTCCCATTCACTCAGTAGACCGAGTTGTTAGGTCCACCCCACCTTGGTTTGCTGCATCTTGGTTCGCTACAGGATACGAATCTCGCTTTGAGTAAGTTCCCAGTTTTGTTTCTTTGCGAACCTTGTCTCTTGATTCGGCACTTTTGCTGCCAAAGCAGAGATGTTGTAAGTCGCGCACGGAGAATCTGATCCCCGCTGACCAGCGCCGTCATTTGTTCTCTTTCGTACAACGCTGTCCAAAAACGAACGGCCGGAGCTTGCCACAAAACATTTTCTCCTCACGTAAGTTTCGCAACATGGCTATTGGACGTTTCGGCGAGTACCGCGTTAGCAGAAAGCAGCGTAGTCGCGCAGTAACAGAGCGAAGATGTTTTGTTCTGAATTGGGTGCTGAAGTAACGAGATCAGTTGCCCCAGAAGAACGAATTATGTGAGACCGCTAAGAAAGCCTCGCCGACGCGAAACCGGAGACTCGTTTTAGCTGATCTTCAGCACGATCTTGCCGTAGTTCTTGCCTTCTTGCAGCAGCGTGTAGGCTTCACGCGCCTTCTCCAGCGGAAAGACTTTTCCAATCACAGGATGGAGCTTACCGGCTGCCAGCCATTCTGAAAGCTGCTTCCATGCGGATTCCATCAGCGGCCGATTCGCGCTGAGATACGACAGCCACAGGCCGTGAACGCTGGCGCCTTTTGCATAAAGAACGCGAGTGTCGAGTTGCGGAGTCTGTCCGGTGGCAGCGCCATAAACGATGACGCGCCCAAAGTCACGCACGCATTTCACGCTTTTGGCCACGTGCTCGCCGCCGAGCATTTCAAAAACGGCGTCAACGCCCTCGCCTTTCGTAAGCTCTCTAACCGCTTCGACATAATCGCGCTGCTTGTAGTTGATGCCGTGTTGCAGGCCAAGTTCGCGCACGCGCGCCAGCTTCTCTTCGGAAGAAGACGTTCCATACATTTCAATGCCGAGCAGCTTTCCGATTTGCACGGCGGCGGTGCCCACTCCGCCGGCGACCGCATGAATCAGCACCCGTGCGCCAGCGGGCTTGCCGGATTGCTCGAGCAAACCGGCCTTCCAATAAGCGAAGTACGCGGTAAAGAAATTTACCGGGAAGGCAGCGCCTTGTTCCGCCGTCCATTTTTCCGGGATCGGCCAGACCAAATTGCGGTGCGCTACGGTCTTCTCTGCAAAAGCGGCCCACTGCGTATAGCCCATCACGCGGCGTCCACCGGCGTTGCTACCGGTAGATTCAAGTCCGGCGAATTCGCGGCCAGCAGTGAGTGGCGGTTTGGGCGTCCCCGCGTATCCGCCATGCGTGGTCATCAGATCGGCGAAATTCAGGCCGCCCGCCTCAACTTTCACCAGCACCTGCTCGGGTGTGGGATGCGCGTCCGGAACCTGTTGCAATTCGAGCACCTCGGGTCCGCCAAAACGGGTGATGACCAGTGCTTTCATGCGGAAAGTTTAACAGTCCTGACGCCGCGTCGCAGGAACCGGCTCCGGCATCTATAATGATGGTCGAGTTTCCGACCTCCGTGGCCTGAGAGATTGGTTGGTCAAAGATTGGCTGGCCCAGATTGTCTGGCCAAGGAGGCGAGGGTCGCGCCGGCAGGCGCGACCCGAGGGTTCGGATGGAAACGTCCGTGCCTCCCGTGTTGGAAAGGAAACGCTCGCTGGGATTTCCCCGCCTGCTTACTTCTCTTCCCACAAAGATAAACGAGTAACTATAACCGTTGGCCAGAAGGGTTGCTGCGAGCTCAGAGGTAACTGCGAACTGCCTAATGCCACTTACTGACAAATTCGGGCGGTCCATCCATGACCTGCGGATCTCGATCACCGACCGCTGTAACTACAGGTGTGTCTATTGCCGGACGGGCACCAACGGAGCCGCTTACGCGGAGCTGCCGTTCGACGATTATTTGCGGATGGCGCGCATACTGGTGGGGCTGGGAATCACGAAGATTCGCCTGACCGGCGGCGAGCCGCTGCTGCGCAAAGGTATCGTGGAGTTCGTACGCGACCTGGCCAAGCTGCAGACGATCGAGGGCAAGAAACCTGAAATTGCGCTGACCACGAACGGACACCTGCTGGCCGAGATCGCAAGACCGCTGAAAGATGCTGGGCTGGATCGTGTGACGGTCAGCATGGATGCGGTCGATGCAGAGCGCTTTGCCCGCATCACACGCGTGCCTAACGGATACGAGAGCGTCCTGGCGGGAGTTCGCGCGGCGCGGCAAGCCGGGCTCGATCCGGTGAAAATCAATTGCGTGCTCCTGCGCGGTTTCAACGAAGATCAGATTATTCCCTTCGGGATGTTCGCGCGGTCGGAGCAGGTGGTGGTGCGCTTCATCGAATTCATGCCGCTGGAAGAAGACCGCGTTTGGACGCCGGAAATTGTGGTTGGGCTCGACGAGATCCTCTCGCGTATGTCGGAGTATCTTCCCCTGGACGAAATTGCGCACGAGCGCAGCGAAACGGCGCGACGCTATCGCTTCGCGGACGGCGTGGGCGAAATCGGAATTATCGCTCCGGTATCGCATCCGTTTTGCGGACACTGCAGCCGCATTCGCATCACCTCTGACGGCAAGCTGCGCACGTGTTTATTTTCCGTGTGGGATCATGACCTGCACGAGTTGATGCGGCGCGGCGCGACGGATGAAAAGCTAGCGGAGTTCATTGTGAAAGTGGTGGAGAAAAAAGAAGAGCGCCACCACATCGGAGAGCCTGGATTTGTGCCAGCGTCACGGACGATGGTTCATATCGGCGGATGAAGTAGACCTGCTATGCCCGTTGACCTCGCAGAGATTTCCTTCGTGCACCTTTGTGGTTAATGATTTCGCAGACTTCGCCACCACCCTAGCAAGCTAGCGTGCTTTTAAGCCACACGCGATTTACAATCCCCAGTTCCCCTTCAGGAGAAACAGCCGTGATCCCACGCTATACCCGGCCCGAGATGGCCCGCATCTGGAGCGACGAAAACCGCTTCCGCACCTGGCTCGCCGTGGAAGTGGCCGCGACCGAAACCCTCGCCGCCGCCGGCGTTGTGCCGAAAGACGCCGCCAAGGCGATCCGCGCCCGCGCCGCGTTCAAGGTCGAACGCATCTTCGAAATTGAAGCCGAGGTGAAGCATGACGTCATCGCCTTCACCACTGCCGTAGCCGAGATCGTCGGCCCGCACGCCCGCTGGTTCCACTATGGACTCACCTCCAACGATGTGGTTGACACGGCGCAGGCCTTGCTCATTCAGCAGGCTTCATCGCTGATCGCCGGCGACCTGGAGCGATTCCATCCAGCGTCCTTCAAGAAGTTAAGGCAAACGAAATTAGGCTCGCCGGTCTGCAACTGCCCGACAGTATCGATGACGCCACAAAATCGGCAGTCAGACATTTGGGTGGGAGCGGCGTTTATCTTTGGATTCCGTATCGTCATGTTAATTTGCGCGGGCCTGTCGGTGACCAGCGCTGTGCTCGCGGGGCTTATGATCCAGGGGTCGCGGACTAACGTAGAACCGCTCGCACTGTCGTTGTGAAACAGAGTTAAGCATCACCAGTGTGCTTTTACAGCACTCGCGATTTACAATCCTACATTTCATTACTACACCGTCCGCCTGGATACTCCCAGTAACTCAGCTACGCGATCAAGTTAGTAACTTGGGCTTCATGTTTCGTAGCATAGAGCATAAATGCCACAGTCTGCCGGCGCCAGATCAGGCTACCATGGCCTACTCCGTTCGACCTAATACGTGGCAGAATTCGGTTTCTCTTTCCTGTTTTTGGATGGACAACGTATCAGGCCCGAAGTAGCATAACGCCCGTTCTGAATGGACAGATTCTCCTCCACCGCCTGTCCATCAGGCGGTTCCACAAATTCGACTCTTGGAGAGAAACTATGAAGAAAACATTGCTAGTAATAGGCGCGCTGACGTTAATGGGCAGCACGTTCGCACAAGTTCAACCGGCGAAGACGGCCCGCGAAGCTCCCGGAGTCCAGCAAAACCGTGTCACCCATCAGACCGGCGTGCATTCGAACGCCGTGCCCGCGGTCTGTAATCCTTGCGTCTGGTACTCGGGCGATTTTGATCCCAACAACGCATCGGCGCTTATCAACTCCAGCGACCCTGCCGACGGATTGTTGTCACAAGTCTATGTGCCAATGATCGTGGGCTCCGATGGCAATCCGGCTCACGGACATGTACGAATCACCTCGGTCACTTTTAACGAGCTATTAGATGACGCGCTCGGGTGCGGCTACAATTGTGACTATACCGGATCGACTTATGACCTGCGCCTGAAGCTCGGCCCTGGCATAGCTGGTACGTCCAAGGAATCGGGTAGCTGCCCACAATCGCCCACTCCCGTGGCAACGGGCAATGCCGCGTTCGGAGACACTGAATACTCCTACACCTGCTTGACCTCGACGAAGAAGAACTCGTATTTCCTTGAAGTGCCCGTGAGCAGTCTTTTCTGGATTAACGTGACTCCCAACTTTTCCGACGGTAACTATGCGTATCTCTCCGCTATGGAAGAGGTTCCATCGCCGAATCAACTGGGTTGGAGCGATGATTTCTACAACTCGTTCGTGAACTCCCCCTACTTTAGTTGGGACTACCTTCCGACTGTGACCGCCTGCGGGAGTGGTTGCGATATGTTCTCGGTTGCAGTGGGCGGCACTTACGTGAAATAAGAACAATCTGGTTGAATGCTGGGGTTGTTTCGACCAGAAGTACGGGCCGGTCTGCAACTGGGACCGGCTCTTTTATTGACTTGAGAATTTGCGTGCCATCTAGACCATTGATGCGCACCACCTTCCAAGTGCCGCTGATCCCTATATACGTATAGGAAAACGTGACCAGAAGAAAGGCGCGCTAATCAGCGGTAAATATAGGCCGCTTTACTATCGCCGCACCTTCCTTACCCGACAGCACCATCAGAGCCTCAAAAGGATTTACAATCCCAGTTCCCCCTCAGGAGAAACGACCGTGATCCCACGCTACACCCGGCCCGAGATGGCCCGCATCTGGAGCGACGAAAACCGCTTCCGCACCTGGCTGGCGGTGGAGTCGCCGCGACCGAAACCCTCGCCGCCGCCGGCATTGTGCCGAAAGACGCCGCCAAGGCGATCCGCGCGCGCGCCGCCTTCAAGGTTGAACGCATCTTCGAAATTGAAGCCGAGGTCAAGCATGACGTAATCGCCTTCACCACTGCCGTGGCCGAGATCGTCGGTCCGCACGCGCGCTGGTTCCACTATGATCTACCTCCAACGATGTGGTCGACACGGCGCAGGCCTTGCTCATTCAGCAGGCTTCATCGCTGATCGCCGGCGACCTGGAGCGTCTCGCCGACGTGCTGGAACGCCGCGGCGTGGGGGAGTTCAAGGAGACGCCGATGATCGGGCGCACGCATGGCATACACGCCGAACCGATCACCTTCGGCTTCA
The DNA here is from genome assembly GCA_963810955.1 of uncultured Acidobacteriaceae bacterium. GTDB lineage: Bacteria > Acidobacteriota > Terriglobia > Terriglobales > Acidobacteriaceae > Acidiflorens. Next base: position 79,885 of record CAWEPW010000037.1, read on the forward strand.
AGATCGCTAACTGGTATTCGGAGACGCAACGCAACATCGCACGATTCCAGGCAGCCGCGGAAGATCTGCGCGTGGGCAAATTCTCCGGAGCCGTGGGAACCTTCGCCCATCTGACTCCCGAGCTGGCAGTAAAATGTGCGCCCGCCTGGGATTGAAGGCCGCTGCAATCTCGTCGCAGGTCATTCAACGCGATCGTCATGCCCACTA
>CAWEPW010000038.1:0-52500 GCA_963810955.1 uncultured Acidobacteriaceae bacterium
AAAAGCAGCACTGCTGACTGATTGGATGATCGCTAAGCGGTGCGCAAGGGGAGCGGCGCGCGCGACAATTGTAGCGCCGCCGTCCCGGCGGCTGTGAGTAGTATCACGAAGCCTTTTGGCCTCAGTTGTGTGGTTCAGTAAAACGAGTCGTACTTAGTAACCGTCCAACCTGAATCTTTCTTTTCTTCAGTGATTGAGAATAACTCTTTGTAAGTCTCGTTATGACTGGGGCTGCTATAGCGTTGTCCCCTGTAATACAGAACTACTAGAGGTGGCGCGTCTTGCCAGTCAACCAGCCTCCACGAAATCAGAGGGTGCTGTGCTTCGGAGTTGCAGAGGAAGTCGGCTCGCTTCTTGCGGTAATCCTTTTCCCATGCGGCGAGCAATTGGCGGCAGTTCCCATCGCGCATTGCCGCAATAAAAATGTTGGCTGTGTGTTCGACGGTGCGGTCGCGAAAGGGATTCATGGTGATGCTCACCGGCAGTTGAGTGAGAGGATCGCGTTCTTCTGAGCGCGCCAGAACCGGCCCCTGATTATTGAGCCAGTTCAGATAGCCGAGAAACACCAGTACCAGCAGAGCGGCGGAGCCAAGCGCGATGGTGAGATGTGCACGCGAAGCCTGCATTAAACATAAGTGTGAAGGATGGTCGCGAGCACATCAAGTTACGTAAGATACTTTCGTAACGATAAGGATAGTGATCGAGGCACTCTGGACGGCGTTTCGGCCTTATCGCCCGCGAGCATTCAACCGCGAATGTGTTTCCCGTCTTCGGTCAGCAACCCCACGCGCTCAACGCCGGCGATCCGGGCAATTGCAATTACGTCCGCCACCGCCTGGAAATCGATGTCGTCGTCGGCTTCAATATAGGCGATTCGTTCGACGCGAATGGCGAAAATGTCGCCCAGGCGCTCGCGCAAATGATCCCAATCCACTGTCTCTTCATTCACCATCACCTGCGGATGTTCCTCTTTTGGCTTCGCGGCTCGCACCTGAATCACGATCGTCCGCTGAGGCGGCGGAATGGTTTGGCCCTTTGGATTGCTCTGCGGAATCTCCGTCCGCAAACCGACCGGCTGCTCTTCAACGACAACCAGCATGAAAACGATGATGAGCACCAGCAGAACGTCAATCAGAGGAGTGACGTTCATCTTTGGCCCGGTCGAAGACGAACCGCTGCCTCCGGTTGAGAATGCCATTCGGATTCCCTCTCTTTGTAATGAGAACGTTTAGAACGACAACGTTGGAACGAGAACGGCACGCGCGTGTCTGAATCATTGGACACCCGCCTGATGCGGAGAGTTCCATGGGCTCCTGCTGGGCAGTGAGGTTGGTTGTGAATTTCCAGCAATGCCGCGAACCGCCAGGATCGCGGGCAACAATAAGGCAATGGAGTGACGGGCGTCCTCGCCTGTCGTCCTCGGGGGAAATCAGGCAGCCGGACCGCGACGGCCGGCTCTCCACCAGCGTGATCAGCCGATAGGCTCTGTTGAAGGCGGGAGCGACGGCGCTTCGCGCGGCGGCGGAGATGGCTGCACGGCGGCAACTCCGGAGTCGGCGGCACAGGCGCAGGATTCAGCAGAGCATCAAGCGCGGGATATCGAGCTGCGAGAAAATACAACGAGTACGCCGGAAAAAAAACAGTCGCCGGTACGCACACCAGCGCGATCAGGTAGACCAGAAGCAACAGAAGCAGCGTGCCAAAGATGATCGCCAGACTGATCGTGGTCACGCTCCATCCAACGCCAGCCGCGTGGCCGGCCAGGACGGCAACCACCCCCGGAATCACAACGACAAATGCCGCAATGGCGGCAAGAATCCCGAACAGGATGGCCGCCGCAATCGAAAGCACCAGCTTAAGCAGCAGATAGACGGCGTAACGTCCCTTCTCCTGCCTTATCATGCCCAGCAATCGATGCCATCCGTCGGCAAAATCGACATCCTCCAACGCCATAATCGGAACCAGGAAGTCTCTCGCCAAAACCTGAACCACGGCCGCAGTCAATACAAAAACCAGGAACAAGCCGCCGAGCAGAATCACTCCAACGACCATGCGTCCGATATGTTCCCTTAGATTCGTCGTCCATCCCGCCGCCAGCGCGAATGCCAGGGGCAACCCGATCAGTATCGCCAGACCAAGCGAGGCCGCAACCTGAAACACAATTTGCCACAGAAAGAATCGCCCGCCGGCGCGCCGCCATTTCAGCCAACCCTCCCCAATCGAACAATGCCGGCGCACCACCGATTCGAACAGAATGAAGCGGAAGACGCTGCTGATATAGAGAAATATGAATGCCAGCACGATGAAGACAAAGATGCCCGCAACAATCAATCCGACGAACTCGACGATGTGCTGGGCGATATGTTGAGAGATGCGGGATTGAATGACATCGGGCAGCCCAAAGGGCAGGGCCGACGAAGGCAGAAATTCATTCCCCTGTTTCGGGTGGACGCGAGGAAAGTGACTGCCCAGGTTCCCGCATCCGCCGACGTGCAGTTCCGCAGCCAAAATCCCAACCAGCGCGAGGCGCGCCCACTGGCCGAAGCGGAAACGAGTGAAGAGTTGTTCCCGCGTGTGTTGCAGAGCGGGTTGGACGCAATCGACGGCGGAAACTGGCACGGCAGGCACCTCGGTCCGACATCAGCACCCTAAAGCGATGCGGTCGAGAGGTCAAGTAAATCTCTAGAATTCTTGTGATCGACGCTGAGCGAAGCAGACGGGCCTTCAACGGATAGTGGGTGCTGAGAACTGGAAGCTGGCCTTTCCATGCCATTCGTCGAACTCGCGCAGAGCCATCTCGCACTGCCGGCGATGCCGTTCCTTTCGATCGCGAATGCGGGTTTCGAGCGCGGGCAAAAGATCGAAAGTTATGTTCGCCGGCTGAAAATTCCTGCTCTCAGCCCGCGAAATATAGTGGACCAGCGATCCCAGCGCCGTCGCCCGCGGTGGCGGAATCGGTTCGCCGCCCGTCGCCAGTGCGGCTGCGTGCATTCCCGCCAGCAGCCCGGTAGCGATCGATTCAACATAGCCTTCGACGCCGCAGATTTGCCCTGCAAACATCACCAGGGGATGTGCCTTCATCTGCAAAGTTGGGCCCAACAGCGCCGGTGAATTGATATAAGTGTTGCGGTGAATCTGTCCATAGCGCAGAAAGCGTGCGTTTTCGAGCCCCGGAATCAATCTCAGCACGCGCGCCTGCTCGCCAAATTTCAGGTGATTCTGGAATCCAACGAGGTTGTAGGAATCGGCGCGCAGATTTTCCTGCCGCAATTGCACAACGGCATAGGGCATTCTGCCGGTGCGAGGGTCCTTTAAACCGACCGGCTTCATGGGCCCAAAGCGCAGCGTATCGCGTCCGCGGCGCGCGATTTCTTCGATCGGCAGGCAGCTCTCAAAGTAATTCAGATTTTCCCAATCTTTTTGCTCGACCGATTGCGCGGCCAGCAGCGCATCATAGAAACGGTCGTATTCCTCCTTTGACATCGGACAATTGATGTAGTCAGCTGTCCCTTTGTCGTAACGCGCGGCCAGATACACCTTCGTCATATCGATAGAGTCGGCCTCAACGATAGGACTGATGGAATCGTAAAAGTAAAGATTGTGTGGAGCATTGTTGTGCGGAGTATTGTCGTGTGGCGCGGGCACTCCTGCCCGCGAAAGGCTAGCGCTCGATTCTTCTGTCAGCGTCGAAGGTGAACTCAACCGCACAATTTCACGCGAAAGCGCGTCGGAGGTTAGCGGCCCGGTAGCAATCACAATGAGTTCGCCGTCTTCGATCTGGACATGCGTCACCTCTTCGCGGCGAATCGTGATGAGCGGTTCGCGGCAAATCGCCTCCGTCACCTTTGCCGAAAACTGAGCACGGTCAACCGCCAGAGCATGCCCGGCGGGAACCGCCGTTGCGCGCGCAATCTCGAGCAGAAGAGAACCCGCTCGCCGCATTTCCTCCTTCAGCAGCCAGGGCGCTGTATTCTCGCTCTCCGATTTCAAAGAATTGGAGCAGACCAACTCCGCGAAGCTGTCCGTCTGGTGCGCGGGAGTTGCGCGCACCGGCCGCATCTCGAACAATTCGACGGCGACTCCGCGCCGCGCGCACTGCCACGCCGCTTCCGATCCCGCCAGTCCCGCGCCGATGATGCGAACCCGCATCAAGAAGTTCCCCCTGCCAATTTCCGCAGGCCGTCTCCAGCCAGCAAAACGCTTCGCCACTCGTCCAGAAAATTGGCGCCCAGCCCCTTGTACATTTCGATGGCGGACTGATTCCAGCCCAGCACTTCCCATCGAATGAAAACGCGGTTTTCCCGTTCCGCAGCGCGAGCAACTCGTGCGAGCAACGATGTGCCAATTCCGCGCCCGCGAAATTCAGGGCGAACAAAGAGATCCTCAAGATACAATCCCGCTCCTCGCCAGGTCGAGTAATAACCAAAGAAGAGAGCATAGCCCGCAGGCTGTCCGCTCCATTCCGCAATCAGGGCGTGAAACTGAGGATTCGCGCCGAAGCCGTCGCGCGCGATGTCAGCCTCGGTGGTTCGGACTTGATCTGGCGCTTTCTCAAAATCGGCAAGCTCCCAGATTAGTCTCCTGAGCAGGGCTGCGTCGGCGAGCGTGGCTTCACGAATGATCAGCATTGCGAGCGAGTGGAGAAGTTTTCCCCTTCAATTATTATAGAGGTCGTTCTGTGAGGAGAACTTATGGCCCGAATTAGTCTGATTGAACCTGCACAAGCCAGCCCCGAAGTTAAAGAAATCTACGACGGCAAGATGAAAGGCAAGCCCGGCAATATTCAGAAGGCGCTGGCGCACCGTCCTGCAATGCTCGCCAACTTTCTGGGATTCTATGCCAGCGTTGGACGTTCGCTGGACCGCAAAGTCTATGAAGCGGTGTATCTGCGAACCTCACTGATCAACGGATGCTCTTACTGCACGCAACACCACATCCAGGGCGCCAAACGCGTGGGCCTCACCCCCGAGCAGATGAAAACGCTGAAAGAGGGGAATTACTCAAGCTTTAGCGCGACTGAGCAAGCGGCCCTTCGCTACGCCGAAAAGCTGACGCGCACTCCCGACTCTGCCAGCGACGCCGACTTCGCTGAACTCAAGAAACACTTTTCCGACGAGCAAATAGTCGACTTGCACATGCTTATAGGATTAGCGAACCTGACCAACCGCGTCACCGGGCCTTTGGCGTTAGAGGTCGAATTTCCCGAAGAAAAAATCTAGGAGTTCGTGTGGTGTCCGGGCTTCGCCCCGCCATGCGAGCGGGGAGCGAACCACGTCCAGACGGGGCAAAGCCCCGTCACCACACAATCACAGAATCACCCGCTCGTCCCCAACGCGCCTTGTAACGTGCTCGCGGTCCAGATATTCGAGCAGAGGGATCGCATACTTGCGGCTAACTCCCGTCATGTCTTTGAAGCGGGCGACATCAATTTTTGGAGCGGTAGTCTTGAGCGCGGCGATCTTCTGGCGCAGATCGAGGAGCGCGCTCTGATGGAAGACCAGCTCTTCTGAAATCTTGATCAGGGTTTTGTCGCGCAAGAGCAGCGTAACAATCTTCTGGGCGCGAACTTTGTCCACTTTCAATCCCGCCAATACCTCCTTTAACGACGGAACTTTCAATCCGGCAGACGCAAACGCCCGCTCGATGATCTTTTTGGATTCGGCCTCTTCGTCTTTCATGGCCACGCCGCGACCGGCGAGGTGAACCAGTTCGCCTGACACCTCTAGTTTTTGTTCCTGGGTCAATTTTGCCAGCACACCGTAGAAGATTTCCGCGTCCGAGTTGACGCGATGGCGCAACTCTTCCTTGCTCATTCCGGCTACAAGAGGATTCGCATCGTGGAATTTCGCGAGATGCTGCAGCACTTCACTCTCCATCTTGGCGAATGCAACTGGAGACACCAGCACAGAATCGCACCACACCAGATCAGCCTTCGCAGCAAGCTTCTCCGCCTGCTGTCGACGGATATTCATTTCTCCGGGGATGTCATCCAGACGCAAGCCCTTACCGCCGCGCCTTGCTACCCGCGCCGCGAGCACTTGTTCCATAGAACCCGCGCGCATGATTTTGAGAAACGCAATCGCATCTTCCGCGCGCTGCCTGCGGGCCACAGGTGACGCATCGAGCACTATGCCTCCGCCAATGGTCACGACCGGCGAAAATTGCCGCACAATAAAGCGATCTCCGGGCAGAAGCAGCATCGGCTTCCGCGAGTCTTAGTTGCGCATATGCTTCGTTCCCCGACTGGAGTTGTTTCGCTCCGTAAAGGCGCGCTTCTGCGACGGTTTCCGATGTATAGGCATGAAAGTGCACACGCGCGCCATCTTTCAAAGGCTTGGCTGAAGGAAGAAGAGAAAGCAAAACATCGACGCGCCCGGTGGAATGAAACGTATCCGCGACCGCGAGCGTCATCCCGCGCGCCAGTTCTTCGGTAGAGACTCCGGCGAGATTCAATGCCGTGCGCTGCCCTGCGAATGCAGCATCCGCCTGCGAGCCATGAACCTGTACGCCTCGAACGCGCACGCGCTTGCCGCTGGGAAATAGTTGCAGCTCTTCTTCTTTGCGTATCGTTCCCGCAACCAGCGTGCCGGTCACGACCGTGCCGAAGCCTTTCATGGAGAAGACTCGATCAATCGGAAGGCGAGCCAAAGCGGCCGAATCTTTCGCCGCAACTTCGGAGGCGACTTCTGCGAGCGCGGATTTCAGCTTGTCCAAACCTGCGCCCGTCAACGAACTCACGGCGACGATCGGCGATCGCGCGGCATCGAGTCCGGCATCCAAAAACGATCCGCGCACATACTCTTCGACTTCCAATCGCACCACCTCAAGCGTCTCCGCGTCCACCGCATCCGATTTTGTGAGCACAGTGATTCCGCGCCGAATCGCCAGCAGGCGGCAGATATCGAAGTGTTCGCGAGTCTGCGGCTTGATTCCCTCATCGGCGGCAATCACCAGCAGCACCAGGTCAATGCCCCCAACCCCCGCCAGCATGTTGCGCACAAAGCGCTCATGGCCCGGCACATCGACGAACCCGATCCGAAGCGTGTTGCCGTCCGGACCAGGGAGTTCGAAGTGGGCAAAACCGATGTCGATGGTGATGCCGCGCCGTTTTTCTTCTTCGAGGCGGTCGGCATCGATGCCGGTCAGAGCCTTCACCAGCGCAGTCTTCCCATGATCGATATGTCCGGCGGTGCCGACGATAACGGACTTCATCTGCGACAGTATAGACGGCGCCGTCACAGGTTTTTGCAATCTATACTTCTTGCATCATGCCGCACGGCAAGACAGAAAAGGAGAAAGTAAGTGCGTTGATCGGTGACGCGCGAGCCAGCCTCGCCGATCTGCTCCGCTTCGACGAATTACACGGTGACTGTTGGTATGTGAGATTGTCCACGGAGGGAAAGATATACCCGTGGGAGACGCTGACCGCCGATTCCAAGAAAAATGATGAAACGATTAAAGACAAGATTGCCCGGAGTGAAAGGCCGGTCACCGATCTGGTGCTGGCATTTGTCGGGGTCATGGATTGGAAGGGCAAGCAACGGCGCGTGGCCCATATGCAATATTTCAGAACCGGCTATTCCATCGGCCTCGTTTTTGGCAGCCACGTCAAACGATCTTTCTTTCGCCGGCGCACGCGCGCCTATGGCCGATTCTTGATTCTCGGAGGCTGTAAGAATATTTGGATTTAGCCCGCTACTTCGGCATATAAAAAATTCTCTCAAGATGCGACAATAAAGATTCCCAATTCGAATGAGCACCTCTGCGATCAGTGTCATTCCATTACGCCGGAGATGATCCGGGAGCACGGCCTCACTCCCGAGGAGTTCCAAAAGATCAAGCAATTGCTGGGTGGACGCGAGCCCACGCGCACCGAACTCGGCATCTTCAGCGTGATGTGGAGCGAACACTGCTCCTATAAATCGTCGCGCGTTCATCTGAAGCGCCTGCCCACGCGCAGCAAGCTGGTGGTGCAAGGACCGGGCGAAAATGCCGGCATCGTCGACATCGGCGACGGCTGGGCCTGCGCCTTCAAAATCGAATCGCACAATCATCCTTCATTCATCGAGCCCTTTCAGGGGGCAGCCACCGGCGTAGGCGGAATCCTGCGCGACATCTTCACCATGGGCGCAAGGCCGGTAGCCATAATGGATTCCCTCCGCTTCGGCCCCATTGCAGACCGCCGTGGGGCCGATCCGCGGCGTCTCGCCCACGCAAACTCCGCCACACAGGCGGAGATCCACAAGAACCATTCCGTGATGGAAGGCGTAGTCTCCGGCGTCGCCTCCTACGGCAACTGTTTCGGCGTCCCCAACCTCGGCGGCGAGGTGAAGTTCGAGCCTTGCTACTCCGGCAATCCCCTGGTGAACGCGTTCGCTCTCGGCCTGGTTCGCCGCGACCAGATTTTCTACGGACGCGCCTCCGGCGAAGGTAATCCCGTAATTTATGTCGGATCGAAGACCGGACGCGACGGCATCCACGGCGCCACCATGGCCAGCGAGGAGTTCAGCGAAGGCTCGGAAGCCAAGCGCCCCAACGTTCAAGTCGGAGATCCATTCCTCGAAAAGCTGCTCCTCGAAGCCTGTCTCGAAGCCATGCAGACCGGCGCCATCGTCGGCATACAAGACATGGGCGCCGCCGGCCTGACCTGCTCAACTTGCGAGATGGGCGCGCGCGGCGGCACAGGAGTCGAGATCGAACTCGACCGCGTCCCGCAACGCGAAACCGGCATGACTCCCTACGAAATCATGCTCAGCGAGTCGCAGGAGCGCATGCTGCTGGTCGCCCAAAAGGGCCGCGAAGAAGAAGTTTTCCGCGTCTTTCAGAAGTGGGGATTGGACGCAGTCGAAATTGGCCAGGTCACCAGCGACGCGAAGATGCGCGTGCTGGAGCACGGCAAAGTCGTAGCCGAGATTCCAAACGCCGCGCTCACCGATGATGCACCGGTATACCGGCGCCCGTGGCGCGATGGGAGCCACCTGTAGATCGCGAAAAGCCAGAGCATATCCGCCTGGGAGAAAGCGCAGAGTTTACGCCGCAGCTCAAGCGCCTGCTCGCGAGCCCAAACATCTGTTCGAAGCGTTGGGTGTGGCAGCAATATGACCACATGGTGCAGACCAATACGGTCGAAGCCCCCGGAGCGGGCGATGCCGGCGTCATCCGCATCAAAGGCTCCAAGCGTGGCTTAGCCATGGCCCTCGACGGCAACGGCCGCTGGTGCTATCTCGATCCGCGTCTCGGAGCGATGCACGCCGTCGCCGAAGCCGCGCGAAAAGTGGCGTGCGCCGGCGCGACTCCAATCGGCGCAACTAACTGCCTCAACTTCGGCAATCCCGAAAAGCCTCACATCATGTGGCAGTTTTCGCAGGTGATCGACGGCATCACCAAAGCCTGCGAAGAACTCGACACGCCGATCACCGGCGGCAATGTCAGCTTCTACAACGAAACTCTCGGCGAGGGAATTTACCCGACTCCCGTGATTGGAGTAGTAGGAATTCTCGAAGACGTCCACAAAGCAGCGAAAATGCATTTCGCGCAAGCCGGAAGAAAAATCATCCTTCTGCGCGCAAATGAAGTGGGCGATGCCGTCGATGCCGAGTCGGAGTTTGGCTCGTCCGAGTACGCGAAAGAGATACTTGGTGCCGTCTGGGGATATCCGCCCGAACTGGACATGGAGAAGGAAGCCACACTGCAACGCGCTCTGATCGACATGATCCAGGCGGGATTGGTGGAGTCGGCCCACGACTGCGCCGATGGCGGCCTGGCCGTCGCGTTCGTCGAGTCGGCGCTGCCCGCCGGAATCGGCGCAAATGTCAGATTGCCCAAAGCCCAAACCGCGCTGGAATATGCGCTCTTCGCAGAAGATGCCAGCCGCGTCGTAATAAGCTGTGACCCATCGCACCTGCCACGAATCAAACAAGTAGCGGCAGAATACGGCATTTTTGCAGACGTATTAGGCGAAACCGGGTCAGACCGGATAGAAATAACAGTAGATGAAAAGCCAGTGATTTCCGCGAGCATCGCGGAGTTGCGAGAAGCATACGACGGGCGCTGGAAAAGGTTCTGAGCATGGAAGCCGGACTGAACGAATAATCTGCGAATTGCGAACGACCAACGACTAGCGACCAACGACGAACGACCAAATGCCAAAGTCTGACAAATTTCGCGATGAATGCGGCGTAGTCGCCATCCACGCCCACCCTGAGGCCGAGAAGCTAGCCTACCTCGGCCTGCACGCCCTGCAACATCGCGGACAGGAATCCGCGGGCATAGTCACCTCTGACGGCGAGCGTCTGCGCCAGCACAAGTCCATGGGCTCGGTCGCCGAGATCTTCGGCCACGAAGTTCTGGCTTCTCTGCGCGGCGTTCTCGCCATCGGCCACACCCGCTATTCGACCGCCGGTGACTCCGCGTTGCTGAATGCTCAGCCCATCATGGTGCAGTCCAACAAAGGCACGATCGCGATTGCTCATAACGGCAACCTGATCAACGCACTGTCGATTCGCGCCAAGCTCGAGGGCCAGGGCTCGATCTTCCAGACCAACAGCGATACGGAAGTCCTGGTGCATTTGATCGCGCTCTCCCGCGAACTGACCCTGCCCGACGCCATCGCCGATGCACTGCGCCGCGTCGAGGGCGCATTTTCGCTGGTCATGCTGAGCCGCGACCGTGTCTTCGCCGCCCGCGATCCGCGCGGCTTCCGGCCTCTAGCCATGGGCCGCATTCCGGCGGCAACCAGCGAGAAAAAAGACACGATAGTCTTTGCCTCCGAAACCTGCGCCTTTGATCTGCTCGGCGCCACCTACGAGCGCGACGTAAAACCTGGAGAACTGGTCATCGTCGGACCCGAAGGCGTCAGTTCGCGTTTCTACTCCCCGTCTCCGGCGCTGTCGAGCTGCATCTTTGAGCACGTTTATTTTTCCCGTCCCGACAGCCTGGTCTTTGGCCGCTCCGTCGATCAGAGCCGCGATGCCATGGGCCGCCAACTCGCGCGCGAAGCCCCCGTCGACGCCGATATCGTGGTTCCCGTCCCCGATTCCGGCAACACCGCGGCCATCGGATACGCCGCCGAAAGCGGCATTCCGTTTCGCCTCGCACTCATTCGCAACCACTACATTGGGCGTACCTTTATCGAGCCGCAGCAGTCCGTTCGCGACTTCGGCGTGAAGCTCAAACTAAACGCCGTGCGCAGCCTGATCGAAGGCAAGCGGGTGATTCTGATCGACGACTCCATCGTGCGCGGAACCACCAGCAAGAAGATCGTCCGCATGATCCGTAACGCTGGCGCAAAAGAAGTTCACATGCGGATTTCCTGTCCGCCGACCATCTCACCCTGCTTCTATGGAGTGGATACGCCCTCCAAAAAAGAACTCATCGCCGCCAACAAGACAACTGCCGAGATACGCGATTTCATTGTCGCCGATTCCCTCGCTTATCTCTCGCTCGAGGGTCTCAAGAAGAGCTTGCGGCGACGGGGAAAAGACCACTTACTGCTCCGCTTGTTATACGGGAAACTACCCTACCAGGTGGATGTGGAAGAGATACTGCCAGCAGTCAGCCTCGCGCTAGGCGACTCGCCGGATCTGTCTGCACGATTGTTCGCAGTCGACTTAGTTGCCGCTGAGTCCTTTCCTCTTCGATCCCGGTGTGCAAAGTTATTGAGTTTTCAGTCAGGGATTCATTTCTCTCGATTTTGAGTCGTGCGAGACGCCTGATCCAGTGGTATCCTTCTCGGCAGCCCGCCTCGGCGGTCGCGCCTCTTTTCGCATGACAAAAGCGTTCTCAATTTTCGGCTCGAAATCCAGACCTCAGCTCGGCCCTTTAGAGCGGCAGTTCCTGCAAGAGCTCTGGTCTCACGGCAACGCCACGGTTCGCGAATTGCTTGCCGACGGCACAATCCATCAGGCATATACCACGGTCATGACAACTGTGGACCGTCTCTACAAGAAGGGTCTGCTCGACGCGCGTCGCCGAGGGACGCGCCTTTCGCTATACTCCGCGCCACACCGCCGAAGAGCTGCAACGGGTCACCGCGCTGGAGAGCATCCGCCAGTTGCTCGGGTCGGCCGATGCTTCCTCTTTGCCTCTCTCCTATCTGGTAGAGGCCCTCAGCGCCCACGACGCGCAATTGCTCGATGAACTGCAACGCCTGGTCGAACGCAAACGCCGCGAACTTCAGAGACCAGGAGAAACAACCGGGAGCGACGCTAATGTTTGCCATGCGTGAAGTTGCCGTTTCGCTCACTTCTTTCGTTCTGCTTTATGGTCTGTTCTCGGCGCTGGTAGCAATAATATGGCGCCCCTCTTGAAACCCTTGCACGTTGCGCAACAGAGCGTAGCCACCCTCCTCTTCGGCTTGCGGATTCTCCCGCTGCTGGCTTCCGTGGTCATTACCATTGCTTTTGTAATGCCGTCGTTTCAACGGCTGGAACCCCGCTCCGGCGGCGAAGGCATGGGCGCAATGCCGCTCGCGCTCGGGCTTTGCGCTCTCCTCCTGATTGCCTACGCCTGCTTCAGCGTAATCGCAGCCGAAATCAAGTCCACTCGAGTCGTGACTCGCTGGCTGCAGGGCGCCCGTATCCCTGCAAGCCAATGTCGGCTCGCGCCGTCACTTTACAATCTCGACCGCGAAGCTCCGCCGCTTACGCTCGTTGGTGTTCGCAGCCCGAAAATATTGGTTTCAGAAGCTACTCTTACCCTGTTAAGTCATGACGAGCTTCAGATCGCGCTGAAGCATGAGCTTCAGCACATGAAGTCTCGCGATAATTTGAAGAAGCTGATCTTCCGTTGTTGTCCTTTTCCCGGCATGGCCAAGCTGGAGGGCGCCTGGTCGCAAGCGGCGGAACTCGCCGCGGACGATGCGGCCGTCTCCAATCCGTCTGATGCCGTCGACCTGGCGGCTGCATTGGTCAAGCTTTCTCGCCTGGTTCCCGTCGAAGCCGCCCCCCTCTGTGCCGTGGGCTTCGTCACCGATTCCCTCAGCGCAGCGTGTCGTGAGCCTTCTTGCCTGGGATGAAGCGAGCAAAGCGCGTCGCGTGCACATTCGAACCTGGTTCGTGATTCCACCTGTGATTGCCGCTTCGTTGTTAGTGAGCGTTGCGTACGGCCCGGTGCTGGCGCTCACTCATCACGTCACAGAGTGGCTGGTCAGGTAACTGTTCCTGGGCAATCCCCAAAACAAAATGTTGTAGCTGCTGCTTCGAGTTTCACTATCGCTGGTAGTAGCCTGCTCGCTCCATTACTGTGGGTGGGCTCGTCTTCGTTGCCGCGCGGGCCATTTCGCTGTAGCAAATCTGACTAGCGGCAACCCATTTTTGTTTTCCGGACGGTCTTTGAATGCTTGCAAGGGTTTTGTTTTCTGCTAGACGCAATTGAGTTCGCCGGGCAGCGTTGTTCTCCTCGCGATTTCACTCCTGATCTTTTTCATTTTCCCGACGCTCTTGCCCGCGCAAAATCCGAACGGTTCGCTTCGGGGAGAAGTGCAGGACGCGAGCGCCGCACGTGTGGCGAATGCGCAGGTCTCGGTCGCGGTCAATTGGGTCTTCGATCGTGCGCGAAGCCACCACAGATGCCCGAGGAGAATTTCGCATCGAGGGCTTGCTGCCCGGTTCTTATCGCGTCACCGTCACGGCCAAAGGTTTTGCCGAAGCCACGGCCGACGTCGATGTGGAAGTCAGCGTGGTGCGCGACATCATCTGTCACCCTCAAATTGGCGGCCGGGCGCGAGACGGTCAATGTCGAGGGAGCTCCTTCCTCGATTACCAGCGAAATAATTGATACCTCGAGCGCCGTTCGCGGAGGCGTAGTCGGCAGCCGCGACCTCGAAAATTTGCCCCTCCCCGCGCGCAGTTTCGCCAACATCGCCTATCTCGTGCCCGGAACCGAACCGGTCGAGCCCTCCGATCCCACCAAGGCGCGCATCACTGCCGTCTCCACCGGCGGAAGCTCCGGCTTGAATAACGAACTGTCAGTCGACGGCGCCGACAACTCCGACGATTGGATCGGCGGCTTCCTGCAGAATTTCTCGCCCGATGCCATCCAGGAATTTGCCGTGCGCACGTCCAATGAAGACGCCGACACCGGCTGGACCACCGCCGGTTCCGTCGTCATCACCACCAAGCACGGCACCAACGACTGGCACGGCGACGCCGCTTTCTACGAGCGCGCGTCGGCTCTCAATGCGCGCTTCCCCATCGAGAACCCGGCCGAGACGTGCACCGACGGAATCTGTGTCCACAATCCCAAGCAGCCCTTCTCGCGCCAGAATTATGTTGGAACCATCGGCGGCCCGATCGCAAGAAATAAAGTATGGGTTCTTTACTTCGTTCGAGAACGTCCATGAAAATGCCAGCATCGCCTACAGTCCGGCCAGCATCACGCAATTTGACGCGCTGGCGCGAATTGGCTGCGGAAGGTCTCATCACCGGCATTCCTTCCATCCCCGTTCCTGGCAACCGTTCCCATTCCTTTCCGCGACTACATCGGCTCGGTGCGTTTCGATTGGGCACAGTCTTCGAAATCGCAATGGTTTCTGCGCGCATCCGAAGACAGCTACCTGACGCACAACGCGCTGGTGCAGCAAGCCACGCTGCCTTCCACCGGATTGATCACGCACAACAATTACTGGAACACGGCGCTCAGCAATACCTATACCTTCAGTCCGACCTGGCTCGGCACTCTCGATTCTCGATGCCAGCCTGTTGCACCTCACCCAGACGCGTAATTCCGATCTCGGTTTCGCGCTGCATTTCCCTTCAGCGTCACGGCGCTGACCGTCTCCGGCTTCGAGACTTTCGGCGACAACCAGTTCGCCACTCCCATCACTCTTTTCCCCGACCTGCGCAATCAGGACAAATATCAGGTCCGCTACGACCTCAGCCACATAGCGGGCAGTCACGCGCTCAAGTTCGGAGTCGACTTCATCCACGAGCCCGTGCTCGGCGGCGCGTTCGCCTCCACAGCGGAGAAGTTCACCACCTATCCGAACGACCCCGACTATTATGTCGCGAACCCTCGCAGTTCTTCTGCGAGCCCTCAACCGTGCCCTGCAATCCACCGATCACTACGGCTTCGGGCGATCACCTGCGCCTACACTCCCGCCGGCGACGGCAGCTTCTCGCAAAACGTACAGCGGCTCGGACTCTACGCCGAAGACTCGTGGCGCGTTTCGCACCATCTCACCGTCAACTACGGACTGCGCTATCAGAACACCTGGGGGCTGATGATCGGCTCGGGACGAAGCGAGGCCGATAACTCCGCCTATCAGACGCTGCAGGCGCTGCAGATTCCGATTGTCCCCAGCGTGCCGCACGATTACCACAAACAGATCGCGCCGCGCCTCGGAATCGCCTACTCACCCGGCAGCAGCGAGAAGACCGTGATTCGCGCCGGTTTCGGTCTCTACTATGACGACCTCGCGCAGAACGGCTGGGCGACTGCATTTCAAGGCGTCAACAACACGAACGCTGCAACGGGAACATGCACCTTAGCGGCGGCCCCGGCAGTTACGTGTCTCACAGGCCCGGGCTGCCTCGACTGGCGGTAGCGCAAGCGGCGGCAATCTGATTGGCTCCAATTACAAAACGCCTTACTCGATCCACATTACCGGAGGGGTTCAGCACGCTTTCAACGAACACTGGCTCGTCAGCGCCGACTACGTCCACGAGCAGGGCAATCACGGATACCGCGCCTTCCGCTACGCAAGTGCCGACTGCATCTGGCTAACGGCGACATTTTTCGCCGCTGATTCCGACCTCGGATCCGATATACACCGATCAGGCAAGCTTTGGTGCCTAACGTCAATGTGTTCCAGTCCGACAACCGCTCCAGCTACAACGCCCTGATGCTGCACCTGCAAGGCAACATGCGCCGCTTCAATCTGGTTGCGAACTACACGCTCTCGAAAGCGCAGACCTGGGGATGCTTGCTCGGCGAACTGTTTGACTATGTCGATGGCGTCAGGTGCCAAACGTATCTCAATGCGAACGTGGACGCTGAACGCTTTCGGCCCGGCGACTACGGTCCATCCGGCGAAGACGTTCGCCACCGCTTCGTGCTGGCCGGCACGGTCCATATCCCCGGCGGCTTCGAATTGAGCACCATCAATCCAGTTTGAGAGCGCGCGCCCCATCACCATCACCAACGCTCGACAACACCGATCGCATTTATGTACAACGGACAGCCAATACACCAGCCTCGATAAATTCCGCGGCACGCCATACATCCAAGTCCGATCTCCGCGTCACCCGGCCATTCAAGGTCGCCGAGCGCTGGCAGATCGATCCATTCATCGAGTTCTTCAATCTCTTCAACCGCAACAATCCGGGAGCGAACTTTGCCGTCAACGTAGTCCAACTCCCGGTCCCCTTAGACCAGCAGGCCAGCTGGTCAAATCGTCACCAGTTATTGTCCTGGTGCAAGCGCGAGCAACTGCACGGACGCGACCGCCGTGCCCATCACCAGCCTGAAGCAGCTAGAGATCCCCGAAGGCGCTCTGGGAGATTTCTTCGGTCCCGGCACCACGGTAGGGATTCCATTCGCCGCCCAGATAGGCGTAAGGGTAACGTTCTAACGTGCTAATTTGTTGCGCTGTCAACCCCCGGCTTTGGCTATTTTTCCGGGAAGTTGATCAAAAGGCTGGGGAAATAAACTTGGGGGTAATGTCCAGACGGCGCTTCGCGAATTGATATAATAGAACTAGAGAGCGAATTAAAGGGCGCGGGATTACTTTCCGCGCCCTTTCTAATTTTTCTAATACTTCTTCGGTTCGCGACCTTGAAAAAGAAGACAGTGGAAGTGGATAACTGGATCCCGTAAGTCCTTATTCTGCAATATTTTGCATAGAACTGCTTTAAAACCAAAGATTTGGAAGGAATTTTGGTACTGTCCTAATCTTAGTTTGCGGTCAACGCACTATTAGGACACTACCGGAATTTTCCGCTAAGTCGATGATTCTATTAGATTGAATTAAAAATTTTCTTGCCAGCGCCACCCGCGGAATCCCTTGCAGATCGTTCCTGATCTCAACCTCGCCCCAATCTGAAAGCAAGCGCCGCACTGCGTCGGCGATCGTCGCACTGATCTCGAATGCCAGCCAGCCTCCGCTCCTGAGCATTTCGTGTGCTTGCGGAATCAGCCGCTCGATCACTTCCAGCCCGGTTCGTCCAGCGAAGACGGCATTACGCGGCTCAAACTTGCGCACCTCAAGCTGCACCGAATCTTCCTCCGACTCGCCGACATAGGGAGGATTCGAAACCACAAAGTCGAACGACATTGGCGAAAATCCGTCGAGTAAATCGGTCTGGCGAAACTCGATGCGCGAAACAAGTTCGTGCCGGGCCGCATTGGCGCGGGCGACCTCGAGCGCTGCGGCAGAAATGTCGGTCGCGTGAATCTCAGCCCCAGGCAGTTTCGCAGCCAAAGCCAAAGCAATCGCTCCCGACCCAGTACCCACATCAACAATGCGAAGCCCATCAGTGGAGAGCCCGTGTGGGAAGAGTCCGTGTGGCGCGGACACTCCTGTCCGCGGCCTTTGATTTTGGTCTTGATGTGATTCTTGATCTTGCTTCGAATCCACCGCCGAAACCAGTCCCAGCACCGCTTCCACCAGGTGCTCCGTCTCCGGACGAGGAATCAGCACCGCCGGCGACACAATAAGATCGAACCCCCAGAATTCCTGGTGCCCCGTGATGTATTGCGCCGGAACGCCGCTAGCTCGTCGCGCGAGGGCTTCGTCATAGCGGCACATTTCGTCAGAGGTAAGCTCGCGCTCCGGATGCGCATAGAGATAAGCCCGGTCGCAATCGAGCGTGAACATGATGAGCAGTTCCGCATTCATGCGCGGGGAAGGAACGCGCGCGGAAGTCAGCCGCTCAACAGCAGCATTCAGAGCCTGTCGAAGTTGCACACCTTTATTTCAACATGGAGACGCTAACAGTGGGGAGAGTTTAGGAGTGAGCGGGCGCAGCTAGGGGCAGACCTCGAATCGATGTATATGGCGTTGCCTCAACTTGCCGGCCGCATCAAACAGAAGGTCGATCCTCATATCGTAGCCGCAGAGAAATTGTCTCGCCTTGGTCTGGAACTGGCTGTGGATCAGCCGATCCCCGGAGGATGCCGTCATTGTTGTATCCCCACGCTGAAAAACCAGTCCGGGCCGTGGTTCAAATTCGTTGAACTGAAGATTCTTGGACCGCAGGACGGATCGCACTTGCTCAATATCCATGCCCTCGGGCAAATCCTTTTGCAGGGCATTCTCCTGTCGCTCTAAGTCAGCCAAACCCATTGGTATCAGTGGGTCCAAAGCTGGTATGAAAGCGAGTCCAACAACGATTGCTACTGGAAATATGACTCGTATGACCGCAAGCCGCAAAACGCGTGCGTCGATATTACTTTTGGTCGCGAGAAACGCGTACGCCGGTCCCGAATAGAAGAAAGCGTTGCTCGCAATGATTATGAATGGCAAATCGGAATGAAAAAGGATAGCCGCAGTGAACCCACCTGGGAACAAAAGGAAGGCGGCTGGCAGGGCAATCCAAGCTGGACCAGACAGCAAAAGCGCGGCAGAAGCCGACAAACCAAGACCACATAAAGCGGCGAGTGACAATCGATACATCGTCATGTCTCTAGGGGTTCGCGAACGACTAACGACGAGCGACCAAACGACCGCCCCACTGCAGATAGCGTCAAGGAAATTCAGCGACGCTGACGCTTTCTGTTCCCCCGCTCAAACGCATCGCCAACCATTGCGTCTTTGTTGTTCGCTACGTCGGAACTACCGGAATCGCCCAAGTTGAACACGCGAGCTTCACCCAACTCAGCTTGGCGTTTATAAGAGGCTAGCGTATTTATCCGTCCTACGATATTGCGGTTGAATTCTTCAAGGTCAGCCGCCGGGATCCAATACTCCCGGTGACGGGAGTCCCCGACTTTACGTACCTCGAAATTGTCCATATAAGAAGAGAGCACATCAAATCGGAGCACGTATCCTACAAACCCCGAGTTAGGGTCTTTGGTATTCCAGTCGCGAGCGATCTGAACTGCATACTCTTCGTTTGTGACTGGATAAAAGTAAGGCTGCTCCGGAAGTCGAGGCGGGAACTCGCGAAATCCAGATGCTCGAATCAGGTCAAGTTCCGCTTGGCCCACGGGCCGATAAAGGGTTGTGGTCTCGCCGGGCATGTTGGGTAACCTACCTCTGCATTCTGACTTCTAAATTCTGCAATCGATTTACACCACCCCCGCCGTCTCCTGCTTCATCTTCTCCGCCTGATAATGCGTGATCAGCGCGTCAATCACCGGTTGCAGCTTGCCGTCCATCACCTGTTCGAGCTGGTGAATGGTAAAGCCGATGCGATGGTCCGTGAGCCGGTTTTGCGGAAAATTGTAAGTTCGGATCTTCTCCGAGCGGTCGCCGGACCCGACCATCTGCTTGCGTTCTTTCGCCAGCGCATCGGCCTGCTTCTGCATTTCCACTTCATAGAGCCGCGAGCGCAACACGCGCATGCCCTTTTCGCGGTTCTTGATTTGCGATTTCTCGTCCTGGCAACTCACCACCGTATTCGTCGGAATGTGCGTAATCCGCACCGCCGAATAAGTGGTATTCACCGACTGCCCACCCGGTCCCGATGAACAGAAGGTATCGATACGCAGGTCCTTGGCTTCGATCTTGACGTCCACTTCCTCGGCTTCCGGCAACACTGCCACCGTGATCGCCGATGTATGCACGCGTCCTTGCTGTTCGGTCGCGGGCACGCGCTGCACTCGGTGCACGCCGCTCTCATACTTCAGGCGCGAATAGACGCGGTCACCCTCAATCAGCGCGATCACTTCCTTCAGCCCGCCCACGCCCGACTCCGAAGTGGAGAGCACTTCCACCTTCCACTTCTGCGTCTCCGCATAGCGGTTGTACATGCGGAAAACTTCCGCCACAAACAACGTCGCTTCGTCGCCGCCCGTCCCGGCGCGAATTTCCAGAACCACGTTCTTTTCGTCGTTCGGATCCTTCGGCAGAAGCAGGACTTTCAGGTCCTCTTCCACTCTCCCCATGCGCGCGTCAAGCTTGGTCAGTTCTTCTTCGGCGTAGGCGCGCATCTCGGCATCTTTTTCGTCGGCAAGAACGGCTTTGCTTTCGGCGATCCCGCGTTTCAGATCTTTATATTCGCGATACTTGTCGACAATCGGCGCAATTTCGGCGTGTGCTTTGGCGGTCTTCTGGTATTTCGCCGAATCGTTAGTGATGTCCGGCGACAGCAGCGCGCGAGTAAGCTCCTCGTAGCGTACTTCGATTTGATCCAGTCTCTCGAACATGAGTCGTTGGTCGTTAGTCCTTAGTCGTCAGGCAGCGCTCGCACGGAACCGGTTGATGAGAGCATTAAGCCCGCGCCCGATGCCGGCGGCGCGGCAACAAAGCTCCCCGGCCTCGTCCTCTGGCAAGTATTGTAAACGCCGCGCAATTAAAATCTGTGTCTCCAGTTCCAGCAGAGATCCTCTGGCGTGGAAAAGAAAGCGCACAAACTCCGGATCGCTACGATGCCCTTTCCCTTCGGCGATATTGCTCGGCACCGAAACTGCGGCTCGCCGCATCTGCGACGACAAGCCATACAGCTCGTGTTTAGGAAATTCAGCGGTTGCCAGATATATCTTTTCGGTCAGGTTCATCGCCTCTTGCCAGACTCGAAGGTCGTGAAAGGTTTTGCTCGAATTCGACATTTTGCACCTCTAGCACAAGCTAATCCGAATCACGCGCGGGCGCCTATGACCTGTGACCAAGGGAATTGTGACATTCTGTGTTGGATTGATGCCGGACCCCGCGATGCACCCCGAACGACCAACGACCAACGACGAACGACCAGCGACCGCTAGGCAATCACCAGTTCGCCGCCGCGCTGCTTTTCCAGCTTCATTGCCTCATCGAGCGCCAGAATCGCGCACTCAACCTCACGATCGTCCGGAGGCTGAGTAGTAATCCGCTGCAGCCACAATCCCGGAGCCGTCATCAGCCCGAAGAGCGAACCGCCTCGCTTGTCCGAAAAACGTTTGGCGGCAAAGCGAATGATCTCGTAAGAAATGCCGGCAATCACGGGCAGCAAAGCAATGCGAATGGCGAATCGGGACCAGAAAGTCTGCACCGGAATCGCCATGTAAACGAACATCGAGATAATCATCACCGTCATCAGGAAGCTGGTGCCGCAGCGCGGATGATAAGTCGAATACTTTTGCACCGCCGCGGTATCGAGCGGGTCGCCGCTCTCGAACGCGAAAACCGTTTTGTGTTCGGCCCCGTGATACTCATAGACGCGCCGGATATCTTTCCACAGCGAAACGCCCCAAACAAACAGCAGGAACATCGTGATCCGAATCAGCCCGTCAACCAGGTTGAACATGAATTGCTGCCCAAAAACCGGATCCACTTTCTTCAATTCGGTCGTAGCTACCAGCGGCAGGTACTTGTACATGAAAATGAAGAAAGCGATGGAGAACGCCATGTTCAATCCCGCCATCCAGCCCGTGATTTCAAACTTCTTCACCGGCTCTTTTTTCTCCTGATCGTTGCTGTCCTGATCGCCGCTGTCCTGATCGCCGCTTAGCTCTTCCAGCGCGGCATTGGCCGAAAACTTCAGCGCGCGAAAGCCCAGCGTCATCGCGTGGCCCAGCGTCATGACACCTCGCAGCACCGGCCAGCCCATCCACTTATGCCGCTCCGAGGGACGTTCCAGCGTTTCGCTGTGAGTGACAATTTCGCCCGACGGCTTGCGCACGGCAATTCCCCACGCATGCGGAGAACGCATCATCACGCCCTCCAGCACAGCCTGGCCGCCGACGAGAGTTTCCTCGCCACTCTCCAGAGCGGGAAGCAGTTGTACCGCCACCAAAAAACGCAAAATTTGCCGCCAACGTAGCATGGTCATTGGATGTTGAATCGAGGAAGGCCGACTCGCAAGTACTAGAGTACCATAAAGCGGCCGAATTTCGAGCATAGATCAGATTATCTCCTTGCATTTCAATATGTTGGACTGCATTCCAGGCGCCGACTAAGACCTCGCTGCGAGTTCTTACTACTATCGCTCGTATCGAAACTCTTATTCAAAACTTCAACGGGAGAATCCAATGACGATGCTTCATTTTGCGCAGACCTGCGACGCGATCGCCGCAACCACCAAAAAGCTCGAAAAGACGGCGCTGGTCGCGCGCTACCTGCAATCGTTATTGGAAACGAACGTGGAACCGACATCGCTGAACGAAGCCGCGATCGCCGTCATTTTTCTTTCCGGGCGTCCCTTTGCTGCGAACCAGGAAACGACGTTGCAGGTTGGGGGAGCGCTGCTGTGGCGCGTGATTGCCGACCTCTCGGAAAAATCCGAGCGCGAACTGACCGAGATTTATCGCAAGTATGGCGATGCCGGATCGGTCGCAGCCGAGGCGCTTCCCGCCAAGCCGGCGTCCCGCCTCTCGCTCACCGAAGTGCAGCGCGTATTTTTCGAAATCGCCAATGCCCGCGGACCCGCCGCCAAAGCCGCTCTTCTTCGCCATCTTCTTCAGCAAGCCACACCGCTCGAAGCCAAATACATTGTGAAAATCGTCGGAGGCGACCTGCGCATCGGCCTGAAAGAAAGTCTCGTCGAAGAAGCCATCGCGCGCGCTTTCGAAGCCCCGCTCGACGAAGTCAAACGCGCCAACATGCTGCTCGGCGACCTCGGTGAAACTCTGCGTTTTGCCTCGTCGGGAAAGCTGGCCGAAGCCCGCCTTCGCCTCTTCCATCCCATCGGCTTCATGCTCGCCAGTCCAGTCGAATCTTCCGAAGAGGCGCTGAGCTATTTTCCGAATGCGTCAGTCGAAGACAAGTACGACGGCATCCGCGCCCAGGCCCATGTCGGCCACGATCGAAGTCACGATCAAAGCCCCGACCAGCCCCCCGACCAAAGAGAGGTCCGAATTTTTTCACGCACGCGTGATGAAATTACAGAGTCGTTTCCGGAATTGCCCGCAACCCTTGCGGGGCTGCCCACCGATGCAGTTCTCGATGGAGAAATTATCGCCTGGAAAACGGATGCGAATTCGCCGAGCGGAGGTCGCGCTTTGCCTTTCAGCACGCTGCAGCAGCGACTGGGCCGGAAAAAAGTCAGCGCCAAACTCATGCATGAAGTCCCGGTCGCGTATCTGATTTTCGACGTTCTCTACGCGGATGGCGAACTTCTCCTTGATCGTCCTCTGCGCGAGCGCGCAACTATCCTCGAGAAACTGATGACGGGCTTGGGAGCCGCGGCGTCCACCACGGTCAGCGTAGGGACGGACGCATTCCTTCGACTTCGCTCAGGACCCGTCCCCGCCGAGCAAAGCGAGGCTTCGCACCAGTCACAAACTCCTCGTCAGTCCCAAACTCTGTTCGGATTCGCCGCGTCCAGCCTCCCGCCTGCGACTGTTCTCCGCGCTCCTTTCGCCTCTGCCCAAACTCCTGACGAAATCGAGACTCTCTTCGCCGCCGCGCGCAATCGTGGCAACGAAGGCCTTGTGATCAAAGATCTCGACTCAATCTACACTCCGGGGCGGCGCGGCAATTCATGGCTTAAGATGAAGCGGGAACTGGCCACACTCGACGTGGTTGTAACAGCGGTCGAGTACGGTCACGGCAAGCGTATCGGCGTGCTCAGCGACTACGCCTTCGCGGTATGGGACGGCGAGCGCCTAGTAAACATCGGCAAAGCCTACTCGGGACTCACCGACGCTGAAATCGCGGAAATGACAAAGTGGTTTCTCGCGCACAAGATCGGCGACCACGGACTGAGACTGGAGGTGGAACCGAAAATTGTTCTGGAAGTGGCATTCAACAACATGATGCGCTCTTCGCGCCACGAGAGCGGCTACGCCCTGCGTTTTCCCCGAATCGTGCGCTTGCGTCCCGACAAACTAGCCGAAGACGCCGACACGATCGAGACCGTCAAAGAGATTTACGAGCGGCAGCACTCGGCATGATCAGGAAGGAGTAAGGTTGTTCGGCGCATTGGATCGAGAGGTGTTTCGCAAACGACAAGCGACAAGCGACCAACGACTATCATCCAACGGCTATTCAACGACCGTGATCGTGGTGCTCATGCTCGCTATGTACGTGCGCCCGTTCCTCTTCCCGCACCGCGATCACGCAACTGTGCGCCGTCTCGCAGACCACATGTTCCAACTGGATCGTGGTATGACGGATGCCAAACCCTCGTCCCAGCTTCTCGTTGATCTCCCGCAGAATCGTATCGCTCTCCGACGTAGCCATATCGGCGATCTTTACGTGAGCTGAGAGCGCATGATTTTCCGAACCAATGCTCCACAGATGCAGGTCATGCACATCGCTGACGCCTCCGATCGCCCGCATCGTCGATTCCACCGCCTCCAGGCTCATGCCGCGCGGCGTGCCTTCGAGCAGAATGTTCAGCGTCTCGCGCACGATGCCGAAACTCGACCAAAGAATCAACGCGCCGATAGCGAACGACAACGCGGCGTCGATCCAGTACTGCCCCGTCCATAGGATCGCAAAGCCTCCCGCAATCACCGCCGCAGTCGAGAGCGTGTCGCCCACCTCGTGCAGCAATGCGCTGCGGATGTTCACATCCCGGCCCGAACGCCACAGCAGCAACGCGATCACGCCATTCATCACCACGCCAGCCGCCGCCACCCAAATCATCACCGCAGCGCGCACCTGCTCGGGGTGCTGCAACCGCCGAAATGCCTCATAGAAAATGAGGAACGAAACCGCCACCAGCGAAAGCGCATTCACCAGCGCAGCCAGAACCCCGGCGCGCCTGTAACCATAGGTCTTGGTGGCGCTCGGCGGCCGCCCTTCGAGGAATACCGCGACCAGCGACAAGAGCAACGCCAGAAAGTCCGAGAGATTATGTCCCGCCTCGGAAAGCAACGCCAGCGAGTGCGCACGAAGCCCCGCAACCACCAGCAGGATGACATACAGCATGGTCACGGCGAGCGAGATGCGCAGCACTAGACCCGTGCTGTGAGAATGCCCGTGTCCGCCGTGCGAGTGCATGTTCTAAGCATAGCGCAAGCCCGCAAGTGTGGCGCGGACACTCTTGTCCGCGTGCATGCGCCAATAACGGTTCTTCCTGGATCAGCTGGCGCGAACCGCACCGCCCGCGATATGCTTCCCTCTCAATAGGAGAATACGAAAATGAAGAAGGCATTCTTGATTCCAGCCATAGCCTTACTAGCCGCGTCGGCACTTGCGCAAACCACGCCAGCGCAAACCGCTCCAGAGTCAGCCAAGAACCCCATCAGCACAGCGCTCCGCGACATCATGCCCAATCGCCAGAAAAACACCATCGCTGCCGTAGAAGCCATGCCCGCCGATAAATTCAGCTACAAGCCTTCGCCTGACCAGATGACGTTCGGCCATCTCGTAGCCCACATGGTCGAAGCAAACTACGGACTGTGCAGCAATGCTGCCGCCGTGCCCGCGCCCAAAGTCGAGGAAGTGAAGGACACCGATACGAAAGACAAGCTCGTCGCGTCGCTCAAAGCCTCATTCGACTTCTGCGCCGACGCGTTAGCAAAAATGGACGATTCCAAGCTGGGCGAAATGACGGCCGGCATCGGGGGCCAACAACTGTCACGCGCCAGATTTGCCCTGGGAATAGCCAGTAACTGGGCCGACCACTACGCCGAAGCCGCCATGTATCTGCGGCAAAACGGCATCTTGCCGCCGACGGCCAAGAAGTAACGCTGCGTGGGGCGGCCAATCCTGTCCGCCTTGCAAGCGCCAGAATACTTCCGCGGAGGTGAACGCGATGATTTACTTAAAGAGCCTGGTAGCAGGATTGCTCTCAGTTATCGCAGCGTCTGTGGCATTGCTCGTAATCGTCATAGTCGGGCTTGTTATTTACACGGCTGTGTTTGTAAAGGCAAGCGAGGGGTCGGTCGGTTGGGATCCAGTAAGCTTGACGCGACAGCAGCCGATTTGGGTCATCGCATTTTTCTCTGCCGTTTTTTGTATAGGATTTGTCTGGAAATATCGGCGCCTGACTCGCTAACGTTGTGACTCTAATCTGCTATTCCAGCAGCCCTTCCAACTCCTCTTCCCCAATCACGCTGACCCCCAACTCCCGAGCCTTGTCGAGCTTCGATCCCGCATCGCTCCCCGCGACCACGTAATCGGTCTTTTTGCTAACCGAGCCGGAGACGCGCCCGCCCGCGTCTTCAATCATCTTCTTTGCTTCGTCCCGCGTATGGCGCGCGAGCGTGCCCGTCAGTACAAAGGTCTTCCCCGTCAGCTTCGTGCCTTTTTCTTTCTTCTGCCCGGTGAACGTCAGCCCCGCCTCGCGCAGATCGCTTACCAGCTTGCGATTATGCTCATCGCCGAAAAACTCGACAATGCTCTCCGCAATCCGCGGCCCCACTTCATTGACTTCCTCAAGTTGCTCCGCGCTTGCGTTCATCATGTCGTCGAGCGATCCGAAGTGCTCTGCCAGAAATTGCGCCGTGCGCTCGCCTACAAACCGTATCCCCAGTCCATAAATGACCCGCTCCAGCGGAAGCTTCTTTGAAGCGGCGATCTCGGCCAACACGTTCTCCGCAGACTTCTCGCCCATGCGTTCAAGCTCGAGCAGGTTGTCTTTCGTCAGTTTGTAGAGATCGGCGACATTTTTGACTAGTCCCCGTTCAGTGAGCTGATTGACCAACGCCTCCCCCAGGCCGTCGATATTCATGACGTGGCGCGAGGCGAAATGCAGGATGGTTCCCTGCAACTTTGCCGGGCAATTCGCGTTCACGCAACGATGGTCTGCCTCGCCCGGCGCCCGTACCACATTGCCCCCACATACCGGACAATCGCTCGGGCATCACGAACTCTTTGTGGCCGCGAGGATGCTCGTTATCCTCAACCACCTTCACCACTTTAGGAATCACATCGCCGCCGCGTTCCACCTCGACCCAGTCACCGATCTTCACGCCGAGCCGGTCGATCTCATCCATGTTGTGAAGTGTGGCGCGAGAAACAGTTGTCCCGCCGATGGGAACCGGCTTCAGCCATGCCACCGGTGTCAGCTTGCCGGTGCGTCCAACCTGAGGAACGATGTCTTCGATCTGCGTAACCGCTCCCCGTGCCGCATACTTATAAGCGATCGCCCAACGCGGCGCCTTGCCGGTGAAGCCCAGTTCCCGTTGCCACGCAGTCCGGTCGACTTTGATGACGATCCCGTCAATCTCATAAGGCAAGGTTTCGCGCTTCGCCTCCCAGCTTTGAATAAATTTCCACGCTTCATTGAGATTCTTCGCGAGCTTGCGGTTCGGATTGACCTTGAAGCCCGCCAGTTCCAGAGCGTCCATAGCTTTCGATTGCCTGTCGATAAAGGTCTGCCCGTCGCGCAGCAGCATGTAAGCAAAGTAATCCATGCGGCGTTGCGCCGTGATCGAAGGTTCGAGCTGCCGCACCGTCCCCGCTGTAAAGTTGCGCGGATTCGCAAACACCGGCAATCCCTGCTGTTCGCGTTCTTCATTCAACTTGCGAAAAGCCGCCAGCGGCATGAGCATTTCGCCGCGAACTTCAAAATCGGCCGGCAAGCCAGCCTTCTTCAACTTGTCTTTAGGAATCGACAAAGGAATCGACCGCACCGTCCTGACATTCAAAGTCACGTCTTCGCCGATGCTGCCATCGCCGCGAGTAATGCCGCGTTCCAGGCGCCCATCGCTATAGACGAGCGCGAGCGACATTCCATCCAGCTTCAATTCGCACATGTATTCAAGGTCGGTGCGTCCGCTCAATTCATGCACTCGCCGCTCCCAGTCGCGCAGCTCTTCTTCGGAGTAAGCGTTATCGAGCGAGAGCATCGGCGAGGAATGTTTAGCTTTAACAAATCCCTCGCGAGGCTTGCCGCCGACGCGCTGCGTGGGCGAATCTGGCGTGATGGTTTCCGGGTGCGCCGCCTCGATCCGCTTTAGCTCATTCATCAGCACGTCGAAGTCAGCGTCTGAAATCTCGGGATCATCCAGCACGTAATAGCGATACTCGTGATGCCGAATCTTCTCGCGCAGAGCTTCGATTTTTTTATCGCTTTTCTTATCGGGAGCCGAACTAGACATAACTGGGAAATTATAGTTGGAGGCCAGTAGCCAGTACCCAGTTGCCGGTTGCCAGTTGCCGGCAGCCAGCACCCCTCAAAAACGGCGACTGAAACGTAGAATTCGAAGATGGCAATAACGACGCGCCGTTTTGCTGGGTACTGGCAACTGGCAACTGGCGCTACTGCATTTTGGCTTTTCGAATCCGTCCAGCCCCAGCCGCGCCGCGTCCAACACTCGACGGCGGCTTAGGCGTTCCTTCCAGCAACTCTTTCAGCACGGTCGCGTTGTTGTACTCTTCGTTCCGTGAAGCATAGAGCAGGGTCACTCGCCGCTTGCCTTCCGCAAGATGGTGCAGCTTCTCCAGCGCTGGCGAAGCCGCCTCGTTCGCCAGTTCTTTGAGGTAGCGTTTTCGGAAAATGCGCCAGCCGTCAGGATTGGCATGGAACCATTTCCGCAACTCGTCGGAAGGCGCAAGATCGCGCAGCCAGAACTTGACCGCCGCGTCTTCTTTCGTCATTCCACGCGGCCACAAACGATCGACCAGCACGCGCACTCCGTCCGCGGCGGACGGGGCCTCGTAAACGCGTTTAACCACAACGCCCATCACTTCCGTATTATCCTACCTTTATGTCACCGCACGCGACGCCGCTCTCATCATGAATCTCTTGGACCCGATTTCTCCCTGCTTCCGCGCTGCCGTGGTGGTGCTTGCTCTCTTAGCGCTAACTGCTTGCGATGTTGAGCGCCGCAAGTCTGACGCTGAACTCGGCCTCAATCCGCAACAGGCAGCGGGCAGAAAAGTCTATGACAATTATTGCGACCGCTGCCATGAAGCCTATTCGTCGCGCGGCAAAAAAGGCCCCAGTCTCGAGGGCGTCTTCAAGAAGCAATACCTCTCGGTTAGCGGATTGCCCGCCAACGACGAGCGCGTGACCGACATCATCAGGTTTGGGCGTGCCAAGATGGAAGGCTTCGATCGGGTCATGAACGACCAGCAGATCAAAGATTTGTTGGCCTACCTGCACACGCTATGAGGAGGGAGAAATGTTTGCTTGTCGAAGCATCCTTGCTGCAGCCGCGGTTCTCCTCGCCTGGTCTGCGATTGTGCTCGCCTCTGAGACAAAGGGATGGTACGACGTCTGTTGCGATCTGACGGAATTCCACTTCACTCAATTTCCAGAACACGCTGCCGGCACTGAGCTTCGAGTGCGTCTTTCTACCGGAATGCGCTTGCATCTTGAATTGATGCCGGATGAGTGGCTGGGATCGAGCTTCAAAGTCACAGGCCAGCGCTGCGACCCTGCCGGGAATTGCGAGGAGGCAATCAAAGCGGATCTCCGCGTGCATAAGGTCACCAGGACGCACGTCTCGGGGAGATACACGGCCGATTTCAACGGGCAACATCTGGAAGACGAGTTCACGGTGAAATACCGCCAGCGACGTCCGCTCTGTATCTGTGAATGAAAGTTGGAGATGAGAAACTTGGTTGGAGTGGGTTCTTGATGAAGAGCGCAGCGAAATCAGAACTGTTGGCCAAACTGCCATCCGTGGACGCGTTGATGCGTGCTCCATCCGTGGCTCCGCTCGTAACCAGTCATGGACCCGCTGCTGTGACCGATGCGGTGCGCGTTGTCCTCGCGCGCCTGCGCCAGGAACTCGGCAACCACCAGTTGGACGAGAAATCCCTCGACCTCGCCCTCGGCGGCTTGCCCGCAGCCATCGAGCGCCAACTCCGCCAAGCCCTGAGTTTCTCCCTGCTGCAGCTTGTCAACGCTACCGGCGTGATCCTGCACACTAATCTGGGGCGTGCACCACTGGCTGCCCCCGCGCTGGATCACATCCGCGGCACAGCCGGCTCCTATTCTAATCTCGAATTCGATCTCTCCACCGGCGAACGCGGCAAGCGCGACGTCCACGTAGATCGCCTTTTCCAAAAGCTCTTGTCAGATCACGCAGGGACGGACGCATTCCTTCGACTTCGCTCAGGACCCGCCCCCGCCGAGCAAAGCGAGGCCGTCTCAACCGCCATCGCAACCGGCATCTCAACCATCGTGGTCAACAACAACGCCGCCGCCGTACTGCTCGCGCTCAACTCGCTAGCCGAAGGCGGTGAAGTCATCGTCTCGCGCGGAGAGCTGATCGAAATCGGAGGCTCCTTCCGCATCCCCGACGTAATGTCGAAATCGAATGCCACGCTGCGCGAAGTGGGCACCACCAATCGCACGCGCGTCGCCGATTACGAAAAGGCGATCAACGAACGCACACGGCTTCTGCTCCGCGTGCATCGCTCCAATTTCGAAATCACAGGATTTACCGAGCAGCCCGCGCTCGCCGATCTGGTCGCTCTGGCCCGCCGCCGCAACCAACCGTTGATGGAAGATCTGGGCAGCGGCGCCCTCCTCGATCTGCGTTCGGTCGGCATCTCCGGCGAACCCGGAGTGCTCGACAGCCTGCGCACCGGAGTCGATATCGTCACCTACAGTGGCGACAAGCTTCTCGGCGGACCGCAAGCCGGATTGATCAGCGGCCGCGCCGATCTGGTGAAGCGTATGCGCTCGAACTCGCTGTTCCGCGCGCTACGCGTCGATAAGCTAACCTATGCCGCGCTCGAGGCCACGCTGCTCGCGTACGTCAAACGCGATCACGATGCCATCCCCGTACTTCGCATGATGCGCCTGTCGAAAGATGAGATCGAGCGCCGCGCGACGGCGATAATGTCGAGCGTCGAATCAGCCCAGGCCAAGCCTCTGCACCTCAAGCTGGAGTTGCTCGACGGCGAATCGGTCGTCGGAGGCGGCGCCGCTCCATCGGCCGTGTTGCCGACGCGCCTCATCGCGCTCACTCACGCCAATCTCAGCGCGGACGAACTCAGCACCCGTCTCCGCACTGGCACCCGCCCATAATCGCCCGCGTTGAAGAAGGGCGAGTGCTTGCTCGATCTGCGGACGGTTTTCTCCGAGCAGGATGCTGCCCTGGCCACGGCTCTGGCATCTCTATCCTGAGACTATGGTTTGACGACGCTCTACACAATCGGCCACTCAACGCGCTCTTTCGCTGAACTCGCGTCGGCGCTGAAAGCACACAGCATCGAAACGCTGGCGGATATCCGCGCCTTTCCCGCGTCGCGCCGCCTGCCCCACTTCAACCGCGAGGCGCTTGAAGAGTCGTTGCCGCGGCAACGCATCCGTTACGTTTGGATGAAGGCTCTAGGCGGACACCGCAAGACGATTCGCAAAGATTCTCCTCAACACCGCGTTGCGCAATGCCAGTTTTCGCAACTATGCCGACTACATGCTGACGCCCGAATTCGAAAGAGCCATGGCTGATTTGCTGCAAACGGCGAATGCCTCGCGTACCGCATACATGTGCGCCGAGCGCGTTTACTTTCGCTGCCATCGCATGATTGTTTCGGATTGGCTGGTTGCCCATGGGCACGAAGTTCTTCATATCGATGCAGAGGGTCCCGTCCGTTCGCACGGTCTTTTGCCTGAAGCAAGGGTCATCGATGGGACAACTCATCTACCGCGGCGATGAACTCTTCTAAAATTGCCGCCACGGTTGACGGACTAATGGCTCGCGCCCGATGGTTCGTGCGCAATCTTCGCGCTCAATGCTTCGCGCCTAAATTGCAAATCGCAAATTATCAATCCACAATGTCCTCATGATCGTTGGCACCGGAGTAGATATCGCCGAAGTCTCCCGCATCCGCGAAAGCATCGAGCGTTTTGGCGACCGGTTCCTGCAGCGCATCTTCACTGCCGGCGAAGTCCGTTATTGCGAAGGCAAAGCCAACCGCTGCGAAAGCTACGCCGCGCGCTTCGCCGCCAAGGAAGCCGGAATGAAGGCCCTCGGCACCGGGTGGAGTCACGGCGTGCGCTGGCGCGATATCGAAGTGGTGCGTCCGAAAGGACAGCGTCCCACTCTGCAATTTCACGGCGAGGCAGCGGCTATCGCCGCCAAACTGGGCGCGAAAAACATCGCGCTATCGCTCACTCACACGTCCGAACAAGCCCTGGCCCACGTCATTCTGGAAAATTAAGCGGTAGCCGTCGCCGCGAACCACGTAGGGGCGGACGCATTCGTCCGCCCCGCCAAGCACAGCGAGGCATCTCTCGCATCGGCTCAAACCGTGGAAAGTGGAAAAGGTCTTCCAACCTGTTAATTCAAAATAACTTTCCCCGCCCACGCAACATGCCCGAACATTTCGGGTTCATATAGCCGAATCCTAGTGCGGCCGGATTACCGGCTTGAGTCAAATAGCGTACTTAAAAGAGAGAGGCAATGAAAATGAATCGCTCCGTTCGCGGATTGGTATTGGGCATTTTGATGTTGGCGGTTTCGATGCTGTCGCTTTCGACGACATCGTCTGCGCAAATCGGGATTGGAATCTCGGTGCGCATTGGTCCGCCGGCGCTGCCGGTGTACGAGCAACCTATTTGTCCTGGTCCCGGATACCTCTGGACACCGGGTTATTGGGCCTGGAATGACGTAGGCGGCTATTACTGGGTCCCGGGCACGTGGGTGGTTGCGCCAGTGGGCCTGCTCTGGACTCCCGGCTACTGGGGCTTCGCAGGTGGCTTCTACGGCTGGCACGCTGGCTATTGGGGACCGCACGTCGGTTTCTACGGCGGAATTAACTACGGCTTCGGCTACGGCGGCGTAGGCTTTGCCGGCGGCGAGTGGAGAGGCGGCGCCTTCTTCTACAACCGCGAGGTCATGCACGTTGACGTGCACAACGTGACCAACGTGTATAGCCGAACTGTCGTAGTGAATAACACGCATGTGGCCTTCAACGGCCCCGGCGGCATCGAAGCGCGGCCAACTGCGCAAGAGGAAGCTTACACACACGAGACGCACACCGCGCCGCTGGCAGCCCAGACCGAACATCAACATGCGGCCAGCGAGAACAAGCAGCTGTTTGCATCGGAGAATCACGGACGTCCAGCCATTGCCGCCACGGGCAGACCGGGCGATTTCTCCGGACGCAACGTTGTCAGGGCCAAGGCCGCAGGAGCGGAGTATCACGCGCCGAAGATGTCACCCCAAGAGGCTCGCGCCTCGGGTGAGAATCGCGGCGAGGCAGTTCGCAATGGGGCCCGCACAGACCGTCCTGCAACGCGGCCCGAAAATAACGAAGCCCGGCGCAGCGAGGCTGGCAACAATAAAAGTCGCAGCGAAGCGGAAAATCGGAGTCAGAAATCGCCCCACGAAAATTCCAAGCCAGCGAAGCAGGAGAAGCATCCCAAAGAGAAGCCTGCCAAACCGGCTAAACAGGCGAAGCCCGACAAACACGAGGGTCGCGACTAGAGCAGCAATCGATCCCGCAGCATCAGCCGTCACGCTTTAGGCCTAAAGCTCCCATCCTTCGCGTCAGTCGCGTCAGTCGCGAAGGAGTGGGGGCTTTTTTTGCAGATCGCACCTTGCCCGGCGATCTGAATCAGTGCAAACCCTGAAGTGTTTGCTATTATGTTCTGTCGTCTACTGACTACCTTGCCTAGCCAGAAGCAGCTGAAATGGTCGCAGCTCCGCGTGGGACTGACAGTCATCGCCGCGAGCATCACGCTCGCCGTCCTCATCTTCCTCATGAGCGGTACCGCCGGATGGTTCACCCACAAGATCGTGCTCCGCTCGTACTTCGATAACGCCCAAGGCCTGCGCGAGGGAGCGCCGGTGCGGCTCGCGGGCGTGGATATCGGCAACGTGACCGGCGTGCGGATTGTGAACAAACCGATTACGCCCGTCGAAGTGACGATGAAGGTCAGCACCAAATACATCTTCAATCTGCGTAAGGATTCGGTGACCACGTTGAGCACCGCCGGAATTCTGGGCGAAACCTACGTCGACATCGAAAGCGGGTCGGCGAAAGGACCGGAGGCGGCTGACGGCGACGTTCTCGCAACCCGCGAGGCGCCCGCTCTCGAGGACGTAGTGCGCGCCAGCCAGGGCACGCTGCAGAATATCGACACCCTGCTGAAGCGTGTCGATCGCATCATGGCGTTTATCGAAAGCGGCCAGGGATCGATTGGCAAAGTGATCTACAGTCCCGTCTTATACGATCAGCTCAACGCGACGGTGGTTGAATTCAAAGGACTGGTCGATGATATCCAGAGCGGAAAGGGTTCGATTGGGCCGCTGATTACGAGCGATGAAGCGTATAAAAAAGTGATGACCGCCATCGACAAAGTGAACGTGATTGTGGACGAATTGCAGCAGGGGAAGGGCACGGCCGGCAAACTGCTCAAAGATCCAGTGCTGTTCGATAACGCCAATAAGACGCTCGCCAACGTTCGCCAGTTGACCGACGACATCAACGCCGGCAAGGGCGCGCTCGGCAAGTTTTCGCACGACCAGGAATTCGCCGACAAGCTGCAGACCACTGTAAACAATCTGGCCGCGCTCTCCGAGCGCCTGGAAAAAGGCGAGGGCACCGCCGGAATGCTATTTAAAGATCCGGCGCTCTACAACAACAGCAACCAGATGCTGGTGGAAACGCGCGAACTGGTGAAGGCGATCCGGGAGAATCCCAAGAAGTATCTGACGTTCCACGTAAAAGTCTTCTGAAGCTACCCAGTCGTCGGTCGCTAGTCGCTGGTCGGTTGGAACTCGTTCCAGAATTTTAGGTTCGCTACAGCCTAACGACCAACGACTGACGACTGCCTTACCCCGCCACCACATTCGCCTGTTCGTGCGCATGATAACTCGATCGCACCAGGGGACCCGATTCCACGTGTTTGAATCCAAACTTCAGCGCCTCTTCTTTCAACGAAACAAACTCATCCGGCGTGTAATAGCGCGTCATCGGAAGATGATCTTTTGACGGGCGCAGATACTGCCCAATCGTCAGAATATCTACCCCCCGCTCGCCCAGGTCGCGGAAGACTTCAATCAGCTCATGGGTCTCTTCGCCGATGCCGACCATCACTCCGCTCTTGGTAACCGTAGCCGGGTCCCATCGTTTCGCATTCGCCAGCAGATCGAGCGTGCGCTGGTAGCGGGCGCCCGAGCGCACGGCGCGATAGAGCCGAGGCACGGTTTCGGTATTGTGATTGAGCACATTCGGCTTGGCGTTGAGCACGATGCGCAACGGCTCTTCCAGCCCCTGGAAATCCGGAATCAGCACCTCGACCCGGCACTCTGGAACTAGGCCGCGAATCTGCCGGATGGTCTCGGCAAAAATCTGAGCGCCGCCAACATTATCGTCGTCGCGATTCACGCTGGTTACGACCGCATGACGCAGCCCCAGCGTCGCTACGGCTTCAGCAACTCGCCGCGGCTCATCCCAGTCGATCGCTTCCGGGCGCCCCTTGGGCACCGCGCAAAATCCGCAGCGCCGCGTGCAGATGTCGCCCAGCAGCATGAAAGTCGCAGTATGATGGTGCCAGCACTCTCCAATATTCGGACACTGCGCCGACTCGCAAACCGTATGCAATCCCAGCCCGCGCGCAAGCTTCTTCAGATTGTGAAAGTTGTCGCCCACCGGAGCCCTGGCCTTAAGCCACGAAGGTTTCGCACTGCGAACCATGGCGGCCGAGGTCGATCTGGACGAGCTGCGAAGAAGCAGACATGCCGAAATTGATTTTATCAGTTCGCCGACGATGCCTGCCGTAGCGCCGGCGTCTCGCCGACCATGGCGCCACTACGCCCGGTCGAGCATCAGGTTCAGCCTCTTCTTCGCCTCCGGCCACTCCGCCGCCATGATCGAGAAGCGCGCCGAGTCGCGCGCGATGAAGTCGGCTGCCATCCGGTGTGCTCGCAGAATCCCTTCGAACTTCCCTCCGATGCGTTCGATAGCCGCGCGCGAGCGCTCGTTACGCGCGTCCGTGTGCAGGCAAACCCGGAGCACCTCCCAGACTTCAAAAGCATGAGTCAGCATGAGCAGCTTGGCCTCCGTATTGGCTGCCGTCCTTATCGCCGGCCGCGTGAGCCACGTATAGCCGATCTCGCAAGCGTCCGGCGTAACGCGTCCGTGCCGCGCATGGCCCTGTGGCCACGCCCAGAACTCCAGATCAAAGAAACGTGTAGACCCGATAACGGCGCCGTCATCCAAACGCACGGTCGCGAACGGCAAGGCCTTACCCGCGTCCCGCCAGGCCAACGCGGTCTCGACGTAGCGAAGAGCCTCGGCCTTGCCTTGTGGCACCGGGCTCCACTGGTAGAGCGAGCGATCCACCGCGGCGGCGGCGACCAGGCCGTCGACGTGTCTCAGCTCGAGCGGTTCGAGGCGAATGTGCTTCCCGGCGAGCACCGGATTTTCCAATCTGATAATTTCTGCCATGACCCAAAGTATGCAGTGAACCCCTGTGCGGCTGCAATGAAGCTCTCGATACGCAAGATGATCTGCGCACAAAACGAAACGGACCAGCAGCCAGAAGCCAGAAGCCGCCAGTCCGCAATTTGCACTGCCTTATACCTTACTGATGAAAGTCGATTAACCTCGGCGCGGTGTCCGGATTCTGGGTTGAACTCACGGACAGCGCGACCGCCTGGGATGGCGAGACAATATAGAGATACAGAATCGGAGCGCCACCCTCGCTCATGACCACCCGTCCGTTGGATGAAACCGAATAAGCCGCCGAGATGGTCTGCGATTCCGGACCTGTGCTGCTGTTCTGAGCCGATGTTCCGGTGACAGCATTCGTTCCGTTGGCATTTAGATAGTCGGCCTCTTCGCTCACGTTGGCGCTGGTCGGAGGCCGGCTTCCGCCCAGGTAATTCCCCGTGAAGCTGCTCGCGTTGAAACCGCTTCCTGTCTGCGGTTCCATCGTGCCGAAGCTGACCCCGGCATCCGTGCCGACCACAAACGCCTGATTCGGAGCAACGAGGTATAACACCGGCGGGAAGTTGCCTCCGGTCGAAACCAGGTGCACGCGTCCATTCGCCGACACGCTGAATGTCCCCGAATCGCTCGGCGTGCTCATCGTGCCGCCCTGGTTCTCGTCGGCGCTATAGGTATAGGTCGCCGAATTGCCCGTTGTGGTGAAGAGCCCGGCCGCGACGGTTGGCTCGATGTTACTGCCGAGCGATTGCAGTTCAATCACGCTGACGCCGTCAAGCGATGCATCTGTGAACGTGCCGCTCTGCTGCAACACCTGCCCGGCCAGGATAATCGGCGGTGTCTCCGTCGTATCGAATGCCATCGTCAGCATCTCGGACGTGCTGACCACATAGAAGGCGAAGTTGGTGTTGCCAAGTGTGGAAGTTATAGTTGCCGTCCCTCGCCCAGCCGATGCGCCCGTAGCCACCACGCTGAAGTTGGTGGCGCTAAGTGTTTGCGAAGTTTGAACCACTCCGCCGGTGTCGCTGTCATCCACTCCGGAAATGGCCCCGCTTCCATTGAAAGAAACTGCACCCGCAATACCGAAGCGTGAACCGAACTCGTCGGCTCCCGCCATCCCTAGGGCGTAGTTGCCATCAATCTTGCTGGTCGAGAACGCTGTCGTGTTCTGCTTGCGCAGCAGTCCGGAAACCTTCCGCGCGCTGCTGTCATAAGAAATGATGTGTCCGTTGCTGTCGCTCGCGTCGAGCGCCGCGGCGAACGTGTTGCTGCCGCTAAGTCCGCCGCCGTAGGTCAGGTTCATGGTGGCAAGGTTGTTCGAGTTCACGCAGTAGGTTCCCGTGAATGTGCCGCTCTCGGTAGTTGTCGCGGCGCCCTGATCGGCGACGTCGATGAATCCAGCAGTAATGTGTCCGTTGCCGTCGGCCAGGAAACTGCCCCCGATCGACATGGCTGTCACGGAACTGCTCCAGCCGCTCGCCACAAAAGCATAATTTCCGCTGAGGGTGCCGTTGTTCGTACAGCCCTGAGCGCCGATTGTAATGCTAAGCCCTTTGCTGACTGTGACCGCCGGAGATTCACTATCGGTGACCTGAATCGTGAAGTTCGACGTGCCGGTTGCGGTCGGCGTTCCCGAGATGTTCCCGCTGCTTGTGTTAAGGGAGAGCCCCGCCGGCAGGCTGCCGCTGGTGACTTTCCACGTGTAGGACGTCACCCCGCCGTTGGCCTGAACCGTTGAACTATAAGTCGCGCCAACGCTGCCGCCTGGCAGCGAGGTCGTGGTGATCGCCAGTGCCCCGTTGATCGTAATGCTCAGGTTGGCCGTAGCCGACGCTAGCGCGGAATCCGTCACCTTGACCGTAAAGCTGGAAGTGCCCGTCGCGGTGGGAGTGCCAGTAATGGCTCCCGTGCTCGCGTTCAAACTCAAACCAGCGGGCAGTGAGCCCAGCGTGATGCTCCAGCTGTAGGGCGGATTGCCTCCGTTAGCCTGCAGCGTCTGGTTATACGCCTTACCGGTAACTCCTCCTGTGAGCGATGTTGTGGTGATGGTCAGCGGCGCAATGCTGACTGTGATGCTCAGGTTGGCCGAGCTCGTAGCCGGCGTCGGCGTCTGCGAATCGGTGACCTTAACAGTGAAGTTCGACGTGCCGGTGCTTCCGCTTGGCGTGCCCGAGATCACGCCCGCGCTGCTCAGGCTCAATCCGGCAGGCAGACTTCCGGACGTTATGCTCCAACTGTAGGCCGGCACTCCTCCCGTAGCCTGCAGCATCTGGCTATAGGCCACGCCCAGCGCGGCCCCTGGCAGTGATGCAGTCGAGATAACCAGAGCCGGCGGCGGATTCACCGTCAAAGTAAGCGCCCGGCTCGATGAGTTGCCCGCTTCATCTGTCACCTTGAAGGTCAGCGAGGTGCTGCTCGCCCCGGTTACCGTACCCACAATCAAACCGCTCGCGGAGTTCAAAACCAGTCCTGCCGGCAGCGTCCCGGAGGTGATCGTCCATGTATAAGGACTTGTTCCGCCGGAGACGGTGAGCGCTCCGGTATAGCCAACACCGGCGGTCGCTGCTGGAAGTGAAGTTGTCGTGATGCTGGGCAAAGGATTTACTTTAATTTGCAGCGTGGCCGATTTGGTCGCATCTGTGATTGAGGTCGCGGTAACTGTCGCCGTGAACGCGGTGGTTACAGTCGAGGGAGCATTGTAAGTGACCGAGGTTGTGGTTTGGCCGCTCAGCGTACCCTGCGAGCCACTGCCCGAAACGCTCCACATCACGCCCGCGCTTTTCGAGTCATTGGCAACCGTCGCGGTGATCGCAACGGTCTGCGCCTGGTCGATGGCGCTGCCGGCAACGCTTGAGGTCAAACTAACGCCGATAGGCTGACTCGAACTGCCGCCGCATCCCGACAAACCCAGTATAAAAAGAGCAATCAGTCCTGCGGCGAATCCTCGAACGGCGAATCCTGGAAGCCAACCGATACGGCCGACACGCTTCACATACACCTCTCATGCCCGCGGGATTTCGGAGTTCCTCCCGCTTCTTGTCTGATGGCATGATGAGGGTGTGAGGCGGTTACCCTCAAGTTACTCAAGTAATAAGTCGGGACCGCGCCAGATCATTGATCTCGTGGAATTTGCAAGAAAGACTGGTTACTCCCTTCCAGGCGTCGGTTTGAGCGGTGGTTTGTGGAGCGCCGGGCGTCCCCGCCCGGCACCCCTACCGCGAGGGGTCCACAGTAGTTAGTTAGGGAGTGGTGAGAACCTTCCCAAAGAATGAATAATAGCAACCGCAACGGCTACGCCGACCGATTAGCCAAGCGGTGCCTCGCGTGGCACGCCGGAGCTATTCCCTGACCGGAAAGGCTGTCATAAGCTGCAATGTGAGCGGTGAACGAGAGCGCCCCGCGACTCTAAACGGAGTCCGGGGCGTGTTTCGTTGTTAGCTATTCTGCCTTCGCGAAAGCAACCGACCTTCTCCAAAGCAAGCCGAAGCCAGTCACCGCACGCTTTTGGCACATCGACAGCGTGTTAGTTCGGTGGCAACCCGCCGCCCACCGGCTGCGAAACCGACGAGGCATTGGCGATCGCATCCGCGAACGAATACGCCGGTCCGGTCGAAGCCGTGAGAAAAGGCGTCAGTGCGACCACCGCGGAGTGGGCCCCGTTGTAGACACTGTAAATTCCATCCGGCTCTTCGTAGTTGCGATTGTTGGCTGGATTGGAATTCGAGATGACGCGCCCTAAGACCCTGTGTTCGGACTCAACCCCGAGAATCGATCCAGCGACTTCGGAGTAATAGGTTAGCTGTTCCCACGTGTAGTTCGAACCTTTCCCGGCCACGGTTGCCATCCGGGCAAACTCGATGATCGCGTTCAGGTAAGCGCCGATGAACGCATTCTCCAACGCTTCCAGAGTTGCAATGAAAGGAGCAAGAGTGTCAAAAACTCCTGCGGGAAAATAGAAAGTTTGCACCGGGTCCTTGGCGGGTGCTGAGATCCCAAGCAGCGCGCGGAACAGATTGGCGTGAGCAATTTCCTCGCTCAGGGCGGCCCGCAAATAATCTACGTTGCCCAGATTGCCGGCGGAAGTAACGTGAGTGGCAGTTCCGCCCGGCCCCGCCAGATTGGGGTCCTGGATCACTGGTCCAACCAGACCGTTGTAGTAAAAAGTGGTCGCCAGATCTTCAGCGATCAGGGCAGCCGTGAAGATCTCCGCAGGAGTGTCTTTCGTGACTGGATCCTGCACCCCACTAGTCCCTGCCTGCGTAAGACTCTGAGCCGCGGCTGCGCTTGCGCCTCCAATAAGAGTAGTAGCAGCCACGCCTATACCAGCAATGCCGCCGGCGCGCAGAAACCTGCGGCGGTCAAAATTTTTCGTAACTTCTTCAAGTAAGCTATCGATTTTCATAGGAAGGTCTCCTGAGAATTGGACTATCTGCAGTACGCACAGGGAAAGGAGACGGATTGGAGCTCACGAGTTTTTCTTTTAAGAATTCCGATTCCAATTCTAACCAGCCGTCAGTCGTCGGCCGTTAGGAAAACCCAGTAGTTCGCCCGAAACCCGTTTTACCTGATGGCTGATGGCTGACGGCTGACGGCTGAAACCTACTCCCCCGCGCCCATCATAAGAATCGGCATCGTTGGCACCGACGAGCCACTTTCCGGCTCAACCGTGATCGCAAACGCTTTCGCCTCCACTTTGCCGGGAAGCGGCGGATCGATCACCGTAGCGCTTCCATGCCGATCAGGCTTAAACACTCCGGCGGGAATCGGCGCACCCTCTTTCGGGATCAGCCACAATTCATAAGCCTTCTGTGGCGGCAATGCCTGGAAATTACTGGCCAGAAAAATCAGACTCGATCGATCTCTGACATAAATCGCTTTACCTTGCGGCTGCGGAGGAGTCTTCGCAACTACCAGCGTCACCCGCATGGCATCCGTAGCCGTCAGCGTGGATACGACTTCGCGCGCCCGCTGCAACTCCGCCAGTTGCGTGGCCGACTCATTTTGCAAGTCAGCCATCCGTCGTTCGAGATCCCGGTTTTGCAGCCATAGCCCGGCCAATCCCACCGCCAGCGCAGCGGCAGCAATCCAGGGTACAAGCGCCCACCAACCGCTGCTTACAAAGGCCCGGCGCGGTTCGCGAGCCACCGCCTTCAATAGACGCTCGCGCGACCGCCGCGGCGGCATCGGCCCGGCCGTTGACAAGGCCATCAACGCCATATCGCCCCGCAACTGCTCCAGTTCGCGGCGGCATCCGGCGCAGCCTTCCAGATGCTTTTCCAGCGTAGCGCGATCATCGCCCTGCAACACCTCCAGGGCGTAGAGCGCGAGATCCTCGGCGAATTGTTCGTGCCCGCTCATGGTGCCAAGACCTTGCGTAGCGCCAACAGTCCCGATCGGATGCGAGTCTTGATCGTACCCAACGGCTCTCCCGTCCGCACTGAAATCTCAGAGTGGGAGAGTCCTTCAAAATAAGCCATGTCCAGGGCCTGCCGCTGCGCCGATGGCATCGAGCCCAGCGCTCCCCTTACCTTCTCCATGGCCTGCGACCGCTCCGCGTCCCCCGCCATATCGGGTTCCACAGAGACCACCACATCCGCAATGTCCGTCTCCGGACGCCGCTTGCGCAACCCGTCAATCGCGCGATGCCGCGCGATCACCGAAAGCCACGGCCCCAGGCTGCCACGGCTGGAGTCGAACAGCCCCGGATTGCGCCACATTTGCATGAATACTTCCTGCAGCACGTCCTCCGCTGCCCCCGTATCGCCAAGCACACGCAGCGCTACCGAATAGACAACCGCCGAGTACCGGTCGTACAGGGCGGCCATTCCACTCGCGTCACCCGAGCGGATCGCCGACACAATAGCAGCGTCGGTGCGATCTCCTGTCAGCTCAGTGCCGGCCAATCAGTTATCTCTTTTCCAATTGAAGTACGGATGAATCGCCCGGAGCAGATTGCGGGCGGAACCAGCTTGTTGCACTAGCATGGTGCACCGCTTTCTTTCCAGCGACTTAGCGTGGAAGCTCTCGAACATTAAAGGCGACCTGCGAAACGGGGGCCATCCTGGGATCGACAATACCGCGTGCACAAAGCAACCCAAACCATCATAGCTTACCCTTTGCGGGCTCCAACCACCAAAGTGAGCACTCCTCCAACCAGCAACACGATTCCAACCGCCGGTGGGAGTTTTTCGCTGCTCTGCGTCTGAACTCCGATCTTGGTATCGCCAATCTTTACACCATGATTCTCGCTGTGGGGTACGGGCACGACAAAAGACAAGAATCCGAGTAACAACAATACGATACCGATGACGAGCATATTTTTCATAGGTCTCCTGGTGAAATGGACTCGTGTTCCCGAAAGGCTGTTAGTTGCAGAAAACAACAGCAACGGCTATTAATCTCACTGCCGTGCGTGGTTATTCCGCGAATTCCCGGGATCAAAGAAGCAAATGATCGGGAGCGGAAGTTTATTGTTGCTGTTGTTGTTCCTGCGCGCTGCGCGAACTGAGCGGCGCGAATACCGGACGAGATTGGATGACGATGCTCGGAGCCGGCATCTCCGGCGGTGGCGCATCCGACGGACTCACCGTTACCGACACGCTCAGTTCGCTGGCGGCTTCTCCCTTATGCACGCCCCGAGTCGGCGGAACATCGGCATAGTCCCGTCCAATGGCCACGCGGATGTGGCGATCTCCACCGATCAGATTGTTGGTCGGGTCAAAGGCAGTCCAGCCCAGGCGCGGCACGAATGCTTCAACCCAGGCGTGCGACGCGCCTTCGAGCGAGCGGTCCTGGCGTCCGTTCTCTTCCTGATGAAACAGATACCCGCTCACATAACGGCAGGGAATGCGGTGCGATCGCGCCAGCGTGATCATGATGTGGGCGAAATCCTGGCACACCCCCTGGCGTGTCCGCAGCGCGTCTTCGATCGGAGAATCTACTTTCGTGCTGTTGGGCACGTAATCGAACGACTTGTAAATCCCCTCATTCAAAGCAGTCAACACTTCCAGTGGGCCGTCGCGACGGTCGCGCGCCAGTTCCCGGCCCAGTTGCTCGAGCGCTTCGCTCGGACGGGCAAACTCGCTCGGCAGCATCATCTCCCAGTAATCGTCAGCGGATGTCATCGCCTCCAGATCTGACCAATCGCCCGCTTCCGAGCGCCGTGGCGCCGGTACCGCGTCCACCTGCACCGTCGACTGCGCCGTAACCTTGACTTCTGTGTGCGAGCCCGCGATGTCGAAATGATGCACCATATTGCCGGCGGAATCGGAATACTGCGTAATATTGGCCGCCGGGCTCACATCGAGAGTAAATCGCAGGCAGCGCTGGTGCCCCTCGCTCCGCGGCTGCATGCGCACTTCCATCACGCTCTCGCGCACAGCCGGCTCGTAGCAGAAGGTGGTAACGTGTCGAACCGAATAGATCAAAATGCCCTCGAATCATTGAGCGATTGAATCATTGAATCATTGAACCAAATGATTCAATACCTCAATGATTCAATGACTAAATGCCTTCACGCCAGCGCCGACTCCGCCGGATAATCAAAATAAATCTGATGAATCGCTGTGTGCGCCTGGCGGCATTGCTGACAAATGCTCTCCACAAAGGCGCTCGCTCCCGAAGCCATGACTTCGTCAATCTGGCTGAAACTCAATGAGGCGCCCAGCCGCCCCGCCAAACGCACCGGTTGCTCTGCCTTTCGTTCCGTCATCTCGGCGATGGCGCGCAGAGCCGTATGCACCTTGTCGACCGAGAACCGCACAGAATGAGGAAACTCCGGATTCAACAGCAGAAACTCAGCCACCCGCAGCGGACGCAGTTCCGCCGTGTGCTTCTTGCAATAAGCTTCAAACGCCGCGCAGGACTTCAACAACCCCACCCACTCCAGATATTCCTCGCTCTCAACTGCCTGATCGACGTGACCGGCAACATAAGGAAGCCGGCTCAAATACGCGCCAATCAGCCGCGCC
This sequence comes from uncultured Acidobacteriaceae bacterium, assembly GCA_963810955.1. Classification (GTDB taxonomy): domain Bacteria; phylum Acidobacteriota; class Terriglobia; order Terriglobales; family Acidobacteriaceae; genus Acidiflorens. The sequence goes on from CAWEPW010000038.1 coordinate 44,299, forward strand.
ACCGCATCCGTCCGCTCCACGAATCGCCCCAACTGAATGTATTGCCAGCCTTCCCCGTGCGACATCGTGGAATCGGTCACGCCATGAAACAGGTACGCTCCATCCTGCACCGCGCGAAAAAAGACATGCGAGTGCAGCAGCCATGCTTCACCGGCGGTTGTGCCGGTGACCTGCAGGTAAAGACGATTGAGTTGCTCCCACATCGCCGAACTGCACTGCTCCCGCACCTGCCGCAGATTCTCCCTCGCGGCCGTGACGCACGAAAGAATTGACGACGAATTGCCTTTGTCCAACGCCAGAATATGCGTGAGCGTGGTGGCATCGATCTTGCCGTCTTTCGGCGACGGCGCGTGCAACGCTTCGAGCAGCCGCAACCAGCGGCCGGAACCCGTTTCTTGAGATTGGTCGAGCCGCAGCTGCAAAGTCCACATCGATCAGGCGCGCGGTGTGCTCGGCCCGCTCCAGGTACCGGCTCATCCAGTACAGACTGTCGGCCACCCGCGAGAGCATGGTCGTGCTCCTGTAATAGTTCATGCGCGCAGCACCCACGTATCCTTGCTGCCCCCGCCCTGCGACGAATTAACCACGAGCGAGCCGCGGCGCAACGCCACCCGCGTAAGGCCGCCCGGCACCAGCGTCACATTTTCGCCATAAAGAATATAAGGACGGAGATCGACATGCCGCGCCTGCGCTTCGCCTTCCAGAAAACATGGCGCCCGCGAAAGACTCAGCGTCGGCTGCGCAATATAATTCCGCGGCTCCGCCTCGATACGCTGCCGGAATTCTTCCCGCTGCTCCGCCGTGCTATGCGGACCAATCAACATGCCGTAGCCGCCCGACTCACCCACCGCTTTTACCACTAACTCGTCCAGATGTTCGAGCACATAACTCCGTTGCGAGCGATCCGTCAGCAGGTAAGTCGGCACGTTCGGCAGAATAGGCTCTTCACCCAGGTAATAACGAATAATCGCCGGCACGTAGGCATACACCGCTTTATCGTCGGCGATGCCCGTGCCCACCGCATTCGCCAGCACCACGCTGCCGGCGCGATACGCGTTGAACAACCCGGGTACGCCCAGATTCGAATCGCGCCGGAAACAGAGTGGGTCGAGAAAATCGTCATCCACGCGCCGGTAGATCACATCGACGCGCTTCAATCCTGCCGTGGTGCGCATGTAGACCACGTTGTCGTGCACCAGCAGATCGCGCCCCTCAACCAGTTCAATGCCCATCTGCTGCGCCAGGAAAGTGTGTTCGAAATATGCCGAATTGAAGACTCCGGGAGTCAGCAGCACCACCGTTGGCTCATGCCGCGTAGTCGACTGCAGCGGGCTCAGCGCCCGCAGCGTCGCGAGCAGGGCCTGCGCATAATGATCGACCGGGCAAACCCCATAGTCGCGGAACAGAGTGGGGAAGACTTTTTTCAGAACCTTGCGGTTGGCCAGCATGTAAGACACGCCGCTCGGAACCCGCAAATTGTCTTCCAGTACTGCAAAGCTGCCATCCGGAAGCCGCACCAGGTCGGTGCCGCAGATGCTGACATAAATCCCTCGCGGCACCGTAAGATTCCGCATCTCGCGCCGGAAATGGCGGCAACTGTAAACCAGCTCCCGCGGCACGATGCCATCCGCCAGAATTCTTCCGCGATGGTAAATGTCTTCCAGGAAGAGATTCAGGGCTGTCATTCTTTGCGTCAGCCCGGCTTCGATCTTCCGCCATTCTTGATGCGGAATAATCCGCGGCAACAGGTCGTTGGGAAACACCCGCTCCGTGCCCTCGTCGTTCCCATAGACCGTAAAAGTTATGCCCTGATGCAGAAATGACAGGTCCGCCGCCTGCTGGCTCTTGCGCATTTGCTCCGCCGGCAAACCCAGAAGTGTCTGAAAAAGCGCCTGATAGTGCGGACGCGGCTCTCCAGGCGCTTCAAACATCTCGTCGTAGGTGTCGTCGAACTGATAATTCCGGAAGGGAGGCCGAAACAACGCGCGGGCTGGCTCGGACACGTTCACGGGTCGCAGAAAGCTTCGGATTCGACTACGAGTATGCGGCACCCATAGAACTCTAGGTGGCGTCCCGGCGTCAAGTCCAATCGAAATTGTTTATGGCGACGATTCGGTTTTCGGAGCGAACCGGTGTGGGTTAGTGTAGGGACTCGCGTCTCGCCCGTCCAAGCCGAGCGCAGCTCGGCAAACTTTCCAATATCAGCACAGCCTCTGGGCTGTATGACTAAGCTTTGTCCCCGAAGAGCCTGCGCACCGAGTCGGTCCGGTAAGCGAAGATACCTTCCAGATCTTTCCTTACCTTCAGACTGTGAGCCATCGCACCGAAGACGCCAAATGGCAGCAAATATCGCACTTCATCGCTAATGCGCGTGCCCTTGCCCTCGGCGGCAAAGCGATGCTCGTGATGCCACAATTTATACGGCCCTTCCCGTTGCACATCGACAAAGCGATAAGGCGGCTCCCATTCCAGGATCTCGGAAGTCCAGCGAACCGGAAAGATTCGCCAGCGCAATGAATACCGCAGCACCGTTCCCCGGCGAATCGGAGCCGGCTCGACGCTCAAGATGCGAAAGTGCAGCCACGGCGGCGTGAGCTGTTGCAGATTTTCTGCTTTGGAGAAAAACTCGAAGACCTCGTCAATCGGCCGCGGCACAAATTGCTCGGCGCGAAATACGAATGGAGTCACTTCAGATGCACCGCCGCCTCCGACCGCTTTAGCCCAACTGACTTCGAGCTCTGCGTCTTAAGCGTCGAAGAACCCGGCATCCCATACTTCGGCTTAATCTCGTGGCATTCGTTCTCGCAATACACTCCGCCAACCGCCGACTCCGGAGCCGGCATCGGAGAATTCACCGCCAGCTCCCGCTCCGCCTCCAACTGCCGCTCCACCTCGGCAATCAACTTTTCGTTTTCCGCGGGTGAAAGCCACTTCTTCCTGTGCACCAGGTAATCTTCAAATCGAGCGATCGGATCGCGCCGTTTCCAATACTCAAACAGCGGCTTCGGAACATACTCGGCGCCATCATGAATAGCGTGTCCCTTCATGCGCATCATCTTCGCTTCGATCAAAGTTGGACCTTCACCGCGCCGCGCCCGCTCGCAGGCCTCGTGACAAGCGTCATACACCTGGCAAGCGTCGGTGCCATCCACAATCACGCCCGGAATTCCATACCCGATCGCGCGCTCCGCCAGATCCTCAACCCGGAACTGCATATTCGAGGGCGTCGAGTAGGCCCAAAGATTATTCTCGACAATCAGCACCAGGCCCAGGTTCTGCACCGCCGCAAAATTCAGCCCTTCATAAGTAACGCCGGTCGACTGTCCGCCATCGCCAATCCAAGTCATAACCGCGACCTGCTTGCCCTGCAGCCGCGCGCCGAGCGCGACGCCGGCCAGCACCGGGATCAGATCGCCCAGCATCGAAATCGGCGCCGCCACGTTGCGCTTCTTCAGATCGCCAAAGTGCGAAGTAGTATCGCGCCCGCCGGTCGGCGATCCGGACTTCGCCATATACTGCATCATGATGTCGGCAGGCCTGAACCCTCGCACCAGCAGCGCTCCCTGGTTGCGAATCATCGGCCCCATCCAATCGTCCTTGCCGAGCGCATATGCCGACGCGCACGAGCAACCCTCCTGCCCCAGCCCAAAATAAACGCCGCCAACAACCTTTCCCTGCTTGTAAAGGTTTTCGAGCGCTGTTTCCATGCGGCGGTTGAGCAGCATCCAGCGATAGATTTCGATGCATTGCTCGCGGCGCAAATATTTCGACTCGCGAATCGGAGCCGCGGGCGCCGCGAGATCGCCGCTCTCGACCTCATAAACGATTTCGTCGCCAACCCGAACCTGACGCGCCGTGAAGTGAGGTTTTTCAAGCCGGTAATCGCGGATGGTATAAGAGCGCAAATCGCCGTTCGACTGGGCAATCTCGGCCACGGGTTTGTGATTTTTCCCGGCAGGGATCTTCGCCAGGGGAGCGTTCTTCTTCTTATTTTGATTATTCTTATTGGTCGCCATGATCAGTACGCGAATATGCTATCACCGGTGTGGCGCGGACACTCCTGTCCGCGAAAGTTTGCGCGAAAACAGCCCTGGCCCTCATGCAAGAACCTCACGCAAGAAACGAATCCTCTTCCCCATGCAGCCGTCGCAACTCCACCGGAGCCTTCATCGGCACCCCGACGCTGTTCCCAAGCAGCACATCGATCGTTTCCACCCAAAGCATCTGGCTGCCAAAGACGGCGCCAAAATTTCGCGACACCGACTGCGCGATCTGGTCAAGATTAAGCTCATGCCCGAGCTCTTTCTCCATCGAGGTCACCGGCCTCGCCGTTATGCCGCAGGGCACGATGAGGTCGAAGTAGCTGAGATCCGTGTTCACGTTCAAAGCAAAACCATGCGAAGTAACCGACCGGGAAATGTGCACCCCAAGCGCCGCGATCTTGCCTTCGGACTTGGCCTCTGTGGCAGAATCTGTCCACGCGCCCGTCAACCCCGCAATCCGCCGAGTCGCAATCGCAAAATCGGCGCAAGTACGAATCAGCACCTCTTCCAGCCGCCGAACGTAATCAACAACACCAAGAGTCTTGCGCCGTGGAGGCTCCAACTGAGAGCTGAGAGCTGAGAGCTGAGAGCTATAACCCCGCAAATCCAGTATCGGGTATCCGACCAGTTGTCCCGGCCCATGAAACGTGACATCTCCGCCGCGATCGCACTCGAAGACCTCGACTCCGCGAACCGCGAGCGCATCGCTCGAAGCGAGCACATGAGCGGCCTTGGCATTACGGCCAAGAGTAATCACGGGTGAATGTTCGAGCAGCAACAGCACGTCGCCGATCTCGCCAGCCTTGCGCAGATCGACCAGCTTCCGCTGCAGCCGAAGCCCTTCACCATAATCAACCTGCCCGAGTTGGACGACAGAAATCACGTAGTTCTCAAAATTATAGGCCCGCAGCCTAGCGCCGGGGACGGTGGCGCAAGTCCCTGACGATCTTATTCCAGGGCGAGAGCCATCTTGAGCGCCCGGTCCAATTCCTCAACCTTGGAGCGCGTTAGCGACCCCACAAAGCCGGTCAACTGCACCTTGCGGAGACTTACGAGGTTGTCGCACAAGACCCAACTTTCATGTTTCGGGCCTTCGTCGACGCCGACCGAAACCTGGGTCGAAAATCCGTGCCCGCGAGTCAGGATCGGTGCGCACACGATGGTGGGGAATCTGGAATCAATCAGAATCTGGCGACTCACGACTACGAAACTGCGGTAATGCTTGGGATCACCGCCAGGACGATGAACGCGATAAATTTCGCCTCGTCTCATTGCTTTAGCTCCGCCGCATGCTAGGCCTCGGTTTCCTGATACCGGAGAATGTCCTCCACCTCTGCATTCAGCTCATTTGCAGCTCTATTAATGAGTTCGAGATCGCGGGCTTCAATCTGAGCGCGAGCCCGTTTGCGCAGATACTGGGCGAGCACGGCTTCGATGAAAGCGGAGCGCGACTTCGATCCCGCGAGGCGATCAATCGCGGCGAGCACCTCTTTTGAGAGTGTGATTGAAGTCTTCTCCTTCATACTACTATTATACTACTATGCGCTGCCCGATCTTCCATCCCACGATCGAAAGCCAAAGCATGAAGACCCTCTCTCCGAAAAACGTAATCAAGGTACCTTAAGTGCTCTTATTAGTGGTTCAATACTGCCCGCGCGACAGGAAATAAAAAAGGAAGTCCCCCCGATGCGCTTCATCGACCGCGAAGAAGTCTCCAGGCGCCTGACATACGAAGTGTGCATCCCCATCGTGCGCGACGCCATGATCGCCTTCTCGCGAGGCGAGACCAAGCAACTGCTGCGCTCCATCATCCCTCTCTCCGAGGGCCGTTTCTTCGGCGTCATGCCGGGCGCGATGGGCGCCCATGCCCCATTTGGAGCAAAGCTGATCAGCGTGTTCCACGAAAACTTCGCCCGTGGAATCCAGTCGCACCAGGGTCTCATTATTCTGTTCGATCCCGAAACCGGCGCACCCGTCTGCGTGGTCCATGCCGGAGAAGTCACCGCCATTCGCACCGCCGCGGCCAGTGCGGTAGCCACAGACGTCTTGGCACGCAAAGATGCAAGGCGCCTGGCGATTCTCGGATACGGCGAGCAGGCTGCCACCCACGCCCGCGCGATGCAAAAGATTCGCGCTCTCGAATCCATCGTTGTCTGGGGCCGCTCGTCCGACCGCGCGCACGCGTTTGCCAAGCGGATGCAAGCGGAATTATCCGTGCCCATCGCCACAGCCGAAGCCGTGCAAGAAGCGGTAGCCAACGCCGACATAATCTGCACCGTTACCGCGGCGGCCGAGCCGATCTTAAAGGGAGAATGGGTGCGCCCAGGCACGCACCTGAACTTAGTTGGCTCAGGTTACGCCGGGACCCGCGGAAGTGGACAACGACCTAGTCGTCCGCTCCCGCTTCATCGCCGACAGCCGCGAGGGAGTTTTGAATCAAGGCGCGGAGTTTCTCCGAGCCAAAGCAGCGGGCTTAATCGGCGATGACCACATAGTCGCAGAAATCGGCCAAGTGCTGGCCGGCGAAATCGCAGGCCGCCGCTCCGCCGATGAGATCACCGTCTACAAGTCCCTCGGACACGTAGTCCAGGACCTGGCCAGCGCCTGGGCGCTCTACTCAGAATGACTGACGCATGATGCACGATGCATGATGAAGATTTAAGATGAATGACGGATGAGCGGTGTCCCATCGTTCGTACGACGACTGCACCTTCCGTCCCGCACTGGTTGCAGGCATCTTGGAAAAGCTCTGAGGATCAGGGTCTCGAGGAACTCTCCACGGAAGAGATCGAAGCGGAGATCGCGTCATCGCGCAAGGCCCGCCGTGAACGATCAGCGGCCTTCAAGTTTCTTTAGCCGGTCCGCCAGAGATTCGACTTCCTCATCCATGGCGCGGAGCGCCGCGGCGTGGCTCCGCTGGCGCGTTTCGACGGGGGATGCCCATTTGTGAAACTCGGTCAGCAAGGTAGTCTCCACCTTCTCTAAACGCTCACTGAACTCGACCCTCACTCTAAGTCGAGCTGTTCGGTCAACCACCGCTTGTCGTCGTCCGTGAGCATAGCGCAATTATAAGGGCGAAACGGCCCCTCGCGTTAGATGTTTCCCGGCGGTTGGGGGCTTTAGGGCGGAGATGGCGGGGGAGTGGCCTGTCCGCCCGAAAAAAATGGCGAACGTCCCGGTCCCCAAGTTTCCCTATAGATCAACTAACTAATTGCGCTCGACGGTAGGAGGTTAGGGCCTGTTCACACTATCGCAGGGCCTCGATGATGAATGCGAAGTAGATAAAGGCGAGAAACACAACATCGAGTTTCTCGAAACGCGAAAAGATGCGGCGGAAGCCTTTCAGCCGCCGAAACAGGCGCTCCACTTGGTTCCGCTTCTTGTAGAGTTCGCGATCGTAGTCCCAGGGTTCGCGCCGGTTCGATTTGGGTGGAACCACCGGAATCATGTTCATTTCCAGCACCAGTTGCCGGGTTTCGTCGCCTTCGTAGGCCCGGTCCATCAACAGCGGGACTTCGACCGGCAGCGGACCTAACTCCAGAAGTAGTTGCCGGCCCACCGGCGCATCGTGCGCTTCTCCCGGCGACAAGCAGAAAATTATTGCCGTTCGAGCATTCGCGGCAACCAGATGAATCTTGGTGTTCCATCCGCCGCGCGATTTCCCGATGGCTTGGGGTCCGTTTTTTTTAAAGCCCCAGTCCCGTCGGGATGCACTTTCACCGAGGTCGAGTCCAAACTGAAAGCTTCGATTTTGATGCGCAGAATCTGCTCTTGCTGCAACTTGGCAAACACCTGATCCAAGACGCCTTTCTTGGCCCAACGATTCATGCGCACGTAGATGCTGTGCCAGTTGCCGTACCGCTTGGGCAATCCGCGCCACTTACATCCGTGCTCGGCGACATAGAGAATCGCATTCAACAAAATCAAATTCTCGTGACGCACATTGCCGCGTTGCACCGGCAAGCAATCTTGAATTCGTTCGTACTGTTCGGTGGTGATCTCCATGCCCTGCATCTTACCCGACGTTTGTTGACGTAGTGTGAACAGGCCCTAGTCATGTATACTCTTGGCCGCTTGGAGAAAGGGGACCGATAAGTTATGGCAACCTCACCTTCAGTACCAGTTCCATCATCGACAATTCCATATGGAGTTGTGTCCA
>CAWEPW010000039.1:0-66277 GCA_963810955.1 uncultured Acidobacteriaceae bacterium
GAATCCAACATCATTCACCGGAATATAGACGAGTCCGGTCAGCGGGCTGTAGGACATCGGCTGCCAACTGTGTGCACCCACCGGTCCGGGAACAATCGGCGGTGCGTCGCCGTGGGGATAGCGTGCCATTGGGTTTTCAATCGGACGGCCGGACTTCAGGTCCACTCCTGTCGCCCAATTCACGAAGGTGAAAGGCTTGGCGGAAATCAGGGCCCCGGTTTCGCGGTCGATAACGTAGAAGAACCCGTCCTTCGGAGCTTGCAAAAGAACCCTTCGGGTTTTTCCGTCGATCGGAATATCGGCGAGGATGATTTGCTCGGCTGAATCGTAGTCCCAGTCATCGGCCGGGACTTCCTGGTAATGCCAGACGTAATGTCCGGTGTCCGGGTTGAGAGCAACAATCGAGCAGGTGAAAAGATTATCGCCGCCTTTGGGACTGCGATATTTTTCGTTCCATGGCCCGCCATTCCCCACTCCTATGTACACAAGATCGAGCTCGGGATCATAAACGATTGCGTCCCAGACCGTACCGCCACCGCCGATCTTCCACCACTCGCCGCTCCATGTTTTGGCCGCCTGTTCAAGAATCGGCTGCTCGAAGGGCTTTGCCGGATCGCCCGGTACAGTGTAGAAGCGCCAGACCAATTTGCCGGTCTGCGCATCATAGGCTGAAACATAGCCGCGTACGCCGAACTCCGCGCCTCCGTTGCCGATTAAGACCTTTCCCTTTACGATGCGTGGAGCGCCGGTGATTGTGTAACGCCATTTCGGATCGATGGTCAGCCGCTCCCAGGCAGGTTGGCCGGAATCCGCGTCAAGCGCGATCAGCCGTCCATCGAGAGTTCCAACGTAAACCTTGTCTTGCCAAACTGCTACTCCGCGATTTACTACGTCGCAACAGGCATTCGCTCCCCACTCCTTCGGTACCTTCGGGTCGTAGGACCACAACAGGTGGCCAGTCGCGGCGTTCACTGCGAATACCTTGCTCCACGCGCTCGTGAAGTACATCACGCCATCGACGACAAGTGGCGTGGCTTCCTGGCCGCGGTTGGTGTCGAGATCGAGGTACCACGCCAAGCCAAGGCGGGTGCCATTGTGGTCATTGATCTGCTTCAGCGGACTGAATCGTTGTTCGCTGTAAGTGCGTCCATAGGTCAACCAGTTTCCCGGCTGATCATCGGAGTGGACGATCTGCGCGTCCGTGATCTTTGGAGACCTGATCTGAGATATCGTCTGCGGCGCCAATGAGCGCCCGTATATCCACAAACTCAGAACAATTGCGATCCCGACCTTAGGCCTCTGCATCCTTCTCCCTCGCCATTGGCGACCCGCGAATAGCCGCAAAGGCGGCTTGGACGCCCGAAGTCTACCACTGGAGATCATTGAATACTAAGCAGGCACCAAGATGATACCGCGAGGTATCGGCCGTTGTTGGATCAAGAAAGTACCGCGCGGACTGTAGAACCCTTGAGTTCGACGATCAGTATGCTGATTTCGCGCGGCCCAAGATTTTCAACGGTGTGCGGAGGAAGCGGCGCCATCCACTGTGCGCAGGGAACGGTCGGCGGTTCTCCCCCCTCGCGGCTGTCGAAGAGAACATTGCCACGCTCATCACGCCGGATGAAGTGACTCCAGCTCTGCACATACGCGACACCACCCCAACGGTGGGTATGCAGAGGGACAACATCGCCGGCCGGGATCGTGGTATAAAGCACGCGCACGCGGTCATCTTCGAGCAAGAGCGCGTGATGCTTCGGCGCGGCCACCAGCGCGTCGAGCGAATCTGGCCAGCTTTCTGAAACTTTCGAAACCGTCGAAGTGTCCATACTGATCTCTGAAGCATCGCCTTTAGGCGCCCGACGGAAACTGGGCCATCGTCGTTGCGAATGCGCGGGGCACAACTAGTTCCAGGGGTTGCCTCCGCAACTCCTCGGACAGAACCTCGATTCCCCACGGACCGGCGTAGCCGATTTCCTGCAGACAGCGGATGAATCCCTTTACATCGAACTCTCCATCTCCGCACAGACGGCGATGATTAATCGTGTCTTCGTGAAGACTCCAGGGAGCCTGGAATGTTCCATCGTTCAGTTCCACACTGACCACGTATTCCCGCGGCACGCGAGCAACTTCCTCGTACGGAATCCCGAGCTTTGCAATGTGCCACATGTCGAAGGCAATTCCACCGTTGGCTTCGCCGGCGCCGCGAACCATCGCCAGCGTTTCAGACAGCGTTCGAATCATAGCGAAGGGCATGAGTTCAAAACCGATTTTTGTGCCATGGCTGGCCGCCTCCCGGCATAGAGTGGCAAACGATTCCACCAGACGGTCGATCGGACACGTCTCTTGAAAAAAGTCTCCGACCTTGACGTGGTAGGCACGAAGGACCTCGGCTGCCCGGAACAACATCCGCTTCCGAATGTCGGATTGCTTCTTTCGCTCTCCATCGAGGAACCAGTCAGTCAGAAATTCCAGTTCCACATAGCAAATGCCGTTATCATCGAGAATGCGGCGCATTTCGTACAGCGTGTATTTCTTCTGTACTCGCTCAAGATCGGCGTGCCAAATGCCGAATCCGCGAAACCCAGCTCTGGCCACAGCTTCTACGCGATCCTTAAAATCATAGGGGCTGTATTCGTGGTCGGTGTGCGGATCTCCGCCGGAGATCGTCCAATACGAGGCCAACAAATCAACATTAGGGGGCATTTTCATTCCCGAAACTAACCTAATGCCATAATCGCGTCAACTGAGAGCCCGTTAAGCGACATGCGAACTCACATATTGGCAGTTCCATGAGCATAAGTTCTTGACGCTGCTCTCGCCTTTGTGTAAGGCTACGCCCCATCGGTAAAGCGGTTCGTCAAGGAAGGAAGCTGCATGGTTATGCGGTTAATCGAGAGCCTGGCCACTACTCCGAAGATGGCCGCTCTGTTTTCCGATGAATCGGTCCTTGCCGCCATGCTTGCGTTCGAAGCCGGTCTAGCTCGAGTCGAGGCACGTCTAGGCATCATACCGTCGACGGTTGTCGCGCCTATCGAGAATGCAGCACGCGCGGAGTTGTATGATACAGGCGAAATCGCTACCTCTAGTGTCCGCTCAGGAACAGCGACAATTCCCCTCGTCAAAGCACTCAGGGAGCGGGTCGGCAAGGTAAGCCCATCGGCCGCGGGTTTTGTGCATTGGGGAGCAACGAGTCAGGACGTGGCCGACACAGCGATTGTCCTGCTGCTCAAACAAGCGAGAAATATTCTTCAAGCCGACGTAACGCGACTCGAGAATGCGCTTTATCAACTTTCAGAACAGCACTCAGAGACGGTGATGTTAAGTCGAACCATTTTGCAGGCCGCAGTGCCAACTACTTTTGGGCTCAAGGTTGCGGGGTGGCTTGGCGCTTTGCGCCGCGATCATGCGCGTCTGGACGAGGCCTTCGAGCAAGCGTTGGTGGTGCAATTTGGCGGCGCGGGAGGAACTCTTGCTTCGATTGGCGATCAGGGGATAGCAGCAGGGCAAGCGCTCGCCAGGGAATTATCGCTTGCTTATCCCGATGCTCCGTGGCACACGCATCGTGATCGTTTGGCCGCCCTGATGTGTGACTTAGGAGTGATGGTCGGCTCCCTTGGGAAGATGGCCCGCGACATCAGTCTGCTTATGCAGAATGAAGTGGCTGAGGTATCAGAGCCAGTGGCAAAAGGGCGTGGCGGTTCGTCGACCATGCCGCACAAACAAAACCCCGTCGGCTGCACGATGACGCTGGCTGCGGCATGTCGTACGCCGGGATTGGTAAGCATGTTCCTTTCTTCCATGGTGCAGGAACATGAACGAGCCGCTGGTGGCTGGCAGTCAGAGTGGGCAACCATCAGTTCCATTATTCAAGAGACGGGCTTGGCGGTGGCTTCGATGGCAGAAGTTGCCGAAGGGCTCACGGTGGATGTGGCGCGCATGCGCACGAATCTGGAAGCAACCCACGGAACCATCTTCGCCGAACGTGCGACCATGTTGCTGAGCGGAAAACTTGGCCGGGAGTTAGCCTCTTCACTCATTGAACGTGCTATGGCCGAGAGCATGGACACCGGCCGAAATTTTGTAGACGCGCTCGCAGGGATGCGGGAAGTTAGGGAAGCGCTGGATGCATCCACACTTCGGGATCTTCAATTTCCAGAAAGCTATCTGGGTGTGGCTGAGGAATTTCGTTCTCGGCTCGCACGATCGCAAAAGCAGAGAGAATCGGAATCTGACAACTGACGAGGCCTCGAAACCTAAATGCCTTTTCTTAATATTGATAAAGCGAAAATCTTCTATCGCCTCGAAGGCAACCCGGGCCCTTTGGTGCTGGTGCTGTCCCATTCGATCGGAACCGATCACGGAATGTGGGAGCCGCAAGTCGGCGAACTGGTTCAGCATTTTCAGATCCTCCGCTACGATACCCGCGGCCACGGCGCGTCCGATGCACCGGCTGGGGATTACTCGATTGAGCAATTGGGAGCCGACATTCTTGGTTTGGCGGATGCGTTGGGCATCCGCAAATTTGCATTTTGCGGGCTTTCGCTCGGAGGTGCAGTCGGGCAGTGGCTCGCAGCCAACGCTCCAGACCGCATCGAACGCTTGATCCTGGCAAACACGGCGCCAAAGTTCGGCTCGCGCGAACAATGGGATACAAGGATTCGCATGGTGAAGGAAGGTGGCATGAACGCAGTCCTCGATCTCGCCATGCAACGCTTCTTTTCCCGCGAAACGATCGAACGTGCTGATCCTTGCGCGCAATCCATCAGGTCCGTGCTCCTGGGGACCAATCCGACCGGATACATGGGATGCTGTGCCGCGCTGCGAGAGTTCGATTCAAGCGCGCTTCTCGAGAAGATTTCTGCACCAACGCTGGTTATTGCTGGACGACGGGACGTTTCTACTCCGTGGGCAGGCAACGGAGAAGTACTTGCGGAGAGAATTCCCGGCGCGTCAAGCGTGCTACTAAACGCGGCTCATTTGTCCAATCTGGAGCAGCCGCACTCGTTTTCGTCGGCAGTGGCGGAGTTCCTTCTTGCCAATTCCGGGGATGGCGATGCGCTTAAGAAAGGCTTTGCCATTCGACGCGCCGTGTTAGGCAATGAACACGTAAACCGTGCCGTTGCCAACACGAATGATCTGAACCGCGAGTTTCAAGACTTGATCACCCGCTATGCGTGGGGAACAGTTTGGATTCGTCCGGGTCTCGATATCCGAACCCGCAGGCTGCTGGTATTGGCGATCACCGCCGCCTTGGGACGCCACGAAGAATTCCGTATGCATTTGAAGGCGGGCCTGAAAGCGGGACTGGAACTGTCGGAGGTGAAGGAGGTACTTTTGCAGACAACCATTTATGCCGGCGTTCCAGCGGCGAACACTGCTTTCCAGATCGCCAGCGAAGAGGCAGAGTAGAGACGAAAAACGCTTGATGTAAAAGTCGTTGATCCATCCTCGCCACATTTGGAAGCAACGAACATTTCAACTCCATTCCATCGGCAGGCCGACATAGTTCTCCGCCAAGCTCGATGCAGCGACACGCGAGCTGGTTAGGTAGTCGAGCTCCGCGAGCTGACGGCGCTGGTCAAAGGGATTGCCCTCGGGGAAACGGTGGAGCATCGAGGTCATCCACCAAGAGAAGCGTTGCACCTTCCAGACACGGCGCAGACAGGTTTGCGAGTAGTGATTGAGGAGATCCTGGCTACCGGTTTTATAGAAGTCTGTCAGCGCTCGCCCCAGGACTTGCACGTCGGCAACCGCCAGGTTGAGACCTTTGGCGCCGGTTGGCGGAACGATGTGCGCCGAATCTCCCGCGAGAAATAATCTTCCATACTGCATCGGCTCAACCACGAAACTGCGCATGCCCGTTATCCCTTTTTGCAGAACAGGCCCCTCGGTCAGCTTCCATCCCTCGGTGGCGAGACGAAGCTGCAGTTCCTGCCAGATTTTTTCATCGCTCCACTGCGCGATATCTTCGTCAGGTTTGCATTGCAGATAAAGACGCCCGATTTCCGGCGAGCGCATGCTTAGTAAAGCAAAACCATGGTCGTGGTAACAGTAGACCAGTTCATCTGACGAGGGGGGTGCTTCCGCCAAAATGCCAAGCCATCCGAATGGATATTCTCGTTCATATTCGGTGAGCACACCGGGGGAATGCTGGGACGGCAGACGCCGTGGAAGCCATCGCAACCGGCAATGAAATCGCAGACGACCTCATGGGCATTTCCATCCTTCCGGTAATGGACCTTCGGCTGGGGCGTGTCGAAGTCATGGACGCTGACATCCTCAATCTCAAACATGACTTGGCCGCCTGCGGCGATGCGCGCGTCATTGAGATCCTTGAGGACTTCCGCCTGCGCGTAGATCGTGATTCCTTTTCCTCCGGTCAGTTCGTGGAGGTCAATGCGATGGCCGCGGCCCTGGAAGCGAAGCTCAATTCCGTAGTGGACGAGACCTTCTTTCTTCATCCTTGCGCCGACGCCCATATCGGTGAGCAAATCAACCGTACCCTGCTCCAATACGCCAGCCCGCACACGCTCCTGAACATACTGGCGGCTGCGATTTTCCAGAACGACGGAATCGATGCCTTGCAGGTAGAGAAGGTGGGACAACACGAGGCCGGCGGGTCCCGCGCCCACGATTCCGACTTGCGTCCGTAATTTCGACAACGGAGAACCTCCCGAGGATGACCGAGAAGCAGACTATTTACTCCTCGCCTGCAGCTTCCAGTGTGAGCCCCGCTTCACGCGAGGACTCATTCACCGCGACGCCGTGTCCTATGTTTGCGGTCTTGCGAAGGGCAAGCGCTACGAGAAAGACAACTGCGCTTCCGGCCGCCGCCAGCCACATAGTTAACGACAGCCCATATTTCTCAGCTAGCATGCCAGCGAGACGCGGGGATGCGGTCCCGCCTACGGCCTCGCCGACCAGTGTAACGAGGCCGATCGAGGTCGCGCGAAACTGGGCCGGCACGCTTTCAGTCGGCACCAGAACCATGATCAGGCTTGCCATTCCCTGTCCGGTGTTCGCGACAAAAACAATCGCGGCCAGGAGCAGGGGATATAGAAACAGCCCCCGTACCAGGAAAGTCAGAGGCACGACGGCGGACATGGCCGCCATCAGGAGCAGAACCGGCTTTCGTCCGACGCGGTCGGAGAGGGCGGGCAGAAGGAATCCCAGAAAGAAGCTGCCGAAACCGGTTGCCCCGAGCAAGAATCCAGCCGTCGTTGCTGGTTGATGAACGACCTCGGTAATGTAAAGCGGCGCGAATACGTTCAACGCAAACAGCCACGACATAAAGCCAATCGCCCCAATGCAGCACAACCAGATATTCCAGTGGCGCAGAAGTTTCACATATTCCACCCACGAAGGCTGCCCGTGTGTGTGGTCGAGTTTAGGCTCACGCACAAATTTCCAGATCAGCAGCACGGCGAGCAATCCCGGAATGCCGGCAACAACAAAGGATGCGCGCCATCCCCAATGCGCAGCCACCTGGGTCGTCAATACGGGAGCCGCAGCCAAACCGACCAGAGCAGCAGCGCTGACGACGAGGCCGATGTTTCGTCCGCGCCGGTTTGCCGGCGAGGACTCTTCAATCAGCGCCGTCATAATCGACCAGGTTGGACCTCCCGCCAAGCCCATAAGCGCCCTTACAAGCAGAAGTTGGTAATAACCGTGGGCGAGAGCCGACAGGCACGAGAGAATCGAAAAGAGAAATACGGCAGGAATCAGCATCGCCTTGCGGCCGAATCGATCGGAGAGCGCGCCGAACACGAAGGTGGATGCAGCCCAAGTGATGGCCATGGCGGACGCCAGCGTTCCGATTTGCCCAGGCCTCAGGTTGAACTCTGGGCCGAAGTAAGGCGCCAGATACATCTGCGACATGCGGCCCAGAAAGACTATGCCCCACGTAAAAAATAGAATGGGAATTAGGGTATTCTCGTAGCGCCGAGAGCCATCCATGCCGTTGCATGATAACAAACAGGCGAACCCGAAGCGGCTTAGGCTATTCTTCTTGTTGTTGCAACGAGAAAATGTCGTATTAACTGCAACGAGACTCTGTCACCCCCTATCGATTAAGTAACGGCCGCTAAAGCAGGGCGGCCGGAGAGGTTGTAGATGCGGGGCATCGGGGTTTTTCTTTTCTGCGCCGAGGTGAGGAGCTGGGACGGCGCTCGGCGTGTTCTTCGAGCGGCAGAGGCAGCGCGAGAAGAAGCTGATCTCCGCGATAGATGCGCAGCATGCCATCCAGGTGATGCGCGAGTTCGACCGTTTCTCCGGCATAGCCGCGATGGCCGGGCAGAGGCGGCAGGGCGATCGAGTGCGCGCCAAGAGTGACGGTGTGATCGGCGGCGACGACGCGTTGATAGTGCAAAGCTCAGGCAGCGGGCGAGATCGAAGCGGCGGGGCAAGGAGCGGAAGTCGCGGGCGGATTCGGCGGCGGGACGGGCGAAGCGCCGGTTGTAGTCGGCGCAGAAGCGGGCGAGCACGGCGTTGGCTTGGGCCAAAGTGGTGGCACGGGCGAGGCGAAGTTCGCTGACCAGACGGTCCTGGCAAGTGCGCCAGGCGCGCTCGATGCGGCCTTTGGCTTGGGGAGAGTAGGCGGGGATCTGCTCGATGCCGAGTTCTTCCAGAGCGCGTCCGAGTTGGGTGGGAGATTGTTTTCCGGCGAGTTGTTCGGCGAGGGTCCAGTGGGGATCGTTGCGCTGGAAGATGGAGTGGCGGTCGCGGTAGAGGCTGAGGGGGACGCCGTGGGTGGTGATCATGGCGTCGAGGGCGCGGAGATAGCCGAGGGTATTTTCGGCTTCGAGTTGGAAGTGAGCGGCGAGGATCTGACCGGTGGCATCGTCCTGAAAACCGATGAGCGTGAGCACGGGGCCGCGGCCTTCGAGCCAGTCGTGACGGCTGGCATCGGTGAGCGCCATCATGCCGAAACGCGGGCGGGGCGGGCGGCGGGAGCGATACTGACGAGGCCGGCGCTTCTGCGGAGAAGCCAGTTTGGCGGCGCGCAAGATGCGGCGCACGGTCTCGCGGCTGACCGCGAGGTTCTCTTCGGCGCGAAGTTTTTCCGCCAGATGAGAATCGTTGAAGCCCCGATATTTGCCGCGGGCCAAGTTCAAGATCAACTGCTTCTGGGGAAGAGGCAAGGCCCAAGGCATGGGGCGTCCGCGATTGCCGTGCTGCACCCAGCCGAGGGAATCGGGCCGATAGCGGCGTTTGAGCCGCTGCACCTGGCGTTCACTCAGTTGCAGCAGACGGGAGGCTTCGCGTACGCTCAGCCTCCCGCCCACTGCATTCTCAATCACTTTCACCCGTTGGAACTCTTTCTGACTCATCGTCACCATCCTGAGAGGGTGACAAAGTCTCGTTGCAGTTATGGGGTGACATTATCTTGGAGCATCTACAACAGAAAATGCTTGTCTTGACACGCGCTCGCCGTTAGCTCATACTTCGGCCAAATCTCTGGCGCGCCACTTTATATTTTTTCTCCGGTTTCCTCCGGGAACCTTCCGACGGAACTTGGCGACAGAGAGAGATTCATGTCTGGTCATTCATCCAAGCCGTTTCATTTCCAGGAAATCATCGCTTCCGCTCGCGGCGCATCCTCGGATCCGGAGTCCTCTTCCTTTAGCCGCTCTGGCCATCCCGATGCTGCCGACGCCCTGTCCTCGCTGAAGGATTCGATCACCGCTGGCTACCACGGGCTGGACCCAATCATCGAGACTATTACCGATGTTGCGCGCCTTCTGACGGACGCGTCTGGCGCGGCCCTCGCGATGTGGAAGGACGGCGCGATGGTATGCCGTGCGCGCAGCGGCGATGCGGCTCCGGCACTTGGCGCCCAGTTGAATGCCGAGACCGGAATCTCGGGAGAATGTTTGCGCACCGGCAAGATTCAACACTGCACCGACGCCGAGTCGGATTCACGCGTAGACGCCGAGGCCTGCCGCAGCCGGGGCTTGCGATCCATTGCCGCCTTGCCCATTCGATCCAAGCGCGAAACCAACGGAATTCTTCTGGCTTTTTCCACTCGGCCCGCGGCCTTCAACGATTCTCATATCTCTATTCTTCAACAACTGGCTTCATTGGCTGAACAGGCTCGCGCCGCCCAAGTTCCCGGCACGTCATCCGCGGCGGGAAAGTCTGCAGCGCGAGAGTACGCGTTACCGGTTTTGACCGCAAATCTCGGGTCCAATATCGACCAGCCGCAATCTTCCGCCATGCTGCCTGAACCGGATCGTCCATTGGACGCGCCCGCAGCTTCCGTGAAATTTCGCTCCCGCCCCATCGTCATCGGCGCCATTGCCTTGGCAGCACTTGCGCTGCTGGCGTTTGCGGCATGGCTTGGATGGCGGGGTCCGCGTGAGGCCGAGACGAAGGCGCGCTATGTGCCGCCTCGGTCTGCCGGAACCGTAACTGGAAGCGCCGCGACCGCCAATACAGTGACCGCTAGCGCTTCCGGTAACCATGGTCCCGAAAACAATCCAGTGTGGAAGCCCAATCCCGCCGGCGAATCTGTATCGCCCGCTGGCATCAAGACAACCGACAATTCCGTGAAATTAGCTTCCCAATTGGATAAAGCCGGGGCCGGCAATGTTGCGGCGAACATTGTCGTCTCTGATCGAGTCCCCCGTGCTCAGATTCAACTCCAGGTTGGATCGCATCCCGGATCGCGGCACGTAACACCTCCTGCTCAATCGCGATCAGTTGAAACCGCTTCAACTGAACCGCCGCCGCTCGCAACCGGTGCCACTCCCCAATCGGATGTTGGCGATGTGCTATCTGCGAAGGTCTCGTTGCCCGAGCCTCCCGTGCAAGTTTCGCAAGGCGTTTCGGGCGGCCAGTTGTTGTCCAGCACTTTGCCGGACTACCCCGTCGGTGCTCGCCAGATGCGCATCCAGGGTCAGGTGGTTCTGGAAGTCACGGTCAAGGAAGATGGTACCGTCGGCGATATCAAAGTTGTCAAAGGTTCGCCCCAGTTGGCCCAATCCGCCGTGGATGCTGTGAAAAAGTGGCGCTACCAGCCTTATCAGCTCAACGGAAAACCAGTGAAGAACGAAACCAGAATCATAGTCGACTTCACGTTGCCCTCCGGCGCCTCCTCACACTAAGCGGCATCGATTTCTAAACTGTCGATCTACACTCCCACCGGAAACGGCTTGCTATGAGTCTCCGAACCGACCGAGAGTCCGGCGAACCGCCCTTGCAGCAACGACATCAACCCCGTAACCCAGTAACCGATCACGAACAGCAGCAGAAAGGGAACCGTAAAGTAGTTCTCATTATCGATTGCATAAATGACGGCCAGAGCAAAGTAGGTTCCGATCAAAAGCTCGATCCACGGCACCCATCCCAACCGCCTGCGGTATTTGGCGCCGAAAACTTTGTCCTTCTTCGATTCAACTCGATACTTGGGAGTGCGGGCGAAGGCCGTCTGCTTGCCCACCAGCGCTTCGAGTACGGCGCGGGTATTAGTGATGGTCAGCCCGATTCCGAGAGCCATCAATAAGGGCAAATAAAGCAGCGATCGCGGCCAGCTTCGCGGAAACAGTTCCTTTTGTGAAACCAGATAGAAGCTCGAAATCGAAAATGTCGAAGCCATGAATAGGGGAAGGTCGATATACAGCATCTGAAACCAGCCCTGGTAAAAGCGAATAATCATGGCCGGCATCAGCAAAACCGAGAGCACGATCATCAGGGGATAGCTAAGATTTGCGGTCAGATGATAAAAAGCTTCGATTTTCTGGGCCCGCGACACGTCGCTCTTAAGCACCCGCGGAAGTATTTTCTTCGAGACTTGAATCAGCCCCTTAGCCCACCGCGCCTGCTGCGTCTTGAAAGCCGTCATCTCGACTGGCAACTCCGCCGGGCACTCGACGTCCTGCAGATAAATAAATTTCCATCCTTCGAGCTGCGAACGATACGACAGATCGGTGTCTTCGGTGAGCGTGTCATGCTCCCAACCGCCGGCTTCGTCGATGGCGCGACGCCGCCAGATACCTGCGGTGCCATTGAAGTTAAAAAACACGCCGCTCCGCGACCGGCCAGAATGTTCCAGCACAAAATGGCCATCAAGCAAAATCGCTTCCACCTCTGTCAACAGGGAGTAATGCCGGTTAATGTGCGTCCATCGCGTCTGCACCATGCCGACCGTGGGGTCTGTGAAGTGATCGATGCACTTCCGCAGAAAATCTTGCGGCGGAACAAAATCGGCGTCGAAGATGGCAACATACTCGCCCCTGGCCGTTTTCAAACCCTCCGCCAAGGCCCCAGCCTTAAAGCCTTCGCGGTTGTCGCGATGCAGATATTCAACCGGATGCCCCAAGGCTGCGTAGTGATCGACCAGAATGCGCGCCACTTCAACAGTTTCGTCGGTCGAGTCGTCAAGTAATTGGATGTCGAGTTTCTCTTTCGGATAGTCAAGCCTGCATACGGCGTCAAGCAGCCGGTCCACCACGTATTGCTCATTGAAGATCGGCAGCTGCACGGTGACGCGCGGCAGTTCATCGAACTGAAAATAAGCCGACGGTTCTGTGGTCTTATTCTTTTTATATTTGTAATAGAGATAGACCATCCAGTAGCGGTGTGCGCCATATGCTGCCAGCGTCGTAAGCACAATAAAATAGGGAATCAGCAGCGCCAGATCGAAGGCATTGACCTGGTAAAGGCCGACGAAAGTTTTATCCAGAAAATGTTGGCGGAGGTAAGGTCCAAGGCCCTTGGTGGTGAAGAAAAGAGCCAATGAGAAAGTGGGTATCAAATGCATGAAGTGAGCTGGACCACCGGAAACAACGCAGCCAAGGAATTGTAACTGATCGAACGTCCCGGTAGAGACGGGGATTGCCCCGTCTCTGAGCGAAGTCTAAGTTCAAAAGTTCAATTCAAAAAATACTGCCGGTATAAAGTATCCCGCTGCGCCGGACGGAATCCCGCATCGCGTATGATGCGCCGCAGTTCTTCTTCGGTCGTACAGTTAGTCACGCCCGCCGCCCGAACCACGTTCTCCTCCAGCATCACCGAACCCACATCGTTCCCGCCAAAACGCAAGCCCATCTGGCAGACCTTTAATCCCTGTGTTACCCAACTCGATTGCACATTGACAAAATTCGAAAGATAGAGCCGCGAAATGGCCAAGACCTTCAAATACTCCACCGCCGTGGCCTCATCCCAGTGCCGCCCGCCAAGCGCCGTATTAGCGGGCTGAAAACTCCAGGGGATAAACGCCGTAAACCCGCCCATCTCCTCCTGTAGATCATAGAGGTGTTGAAAGTGATTGATCCGGTGTTCGATCGACTCGCCGACGCCAAACATCATAGTCGCGGTCGTTCGCATTCCGAGCTCGTGAGCCGTTCGATGCACCAGCAGCCAATCCGCCGTAAGGCATTTCAAACGCGCGATTTTGTAGCGCAGTTCATCGTCAAGAATCTCCGCTCCCCCGCCCGGAATCGAATCGAGCCCCGCGTCGCGCAGCCGCACAATAGTATCGCGCACGCTCAGATTGCTGTACTCGGCTATCGCCAGAATCTCCGAAGCCGAGTAGCAGTGCAGGTGAACCTGCGGAAATCGCTGTTTAATGCCGCTAAGCATCGTTCGTGCCAGTCGATTTTTAGATCTGGATGCAGGCCGCCCTGCATGAGCACGCCCGTGCCGCCAAGCTCGACGGTCTCCCGAATCTTTTCATAAATGGTTTCAAAATCGAGGATGTACCCCTCGCTAACCCTCGCCGCCGGCCCTCTGAGCGGCCGATAAAACGCGCAGAACGTGCAATATTCCGTGCAGAAATTCGTGTAGTTGATGTTGCGGTCGATGATGTAAGTGACCGTCCCCTCGGGATGCATCTTCCGGCGAACCGCGTCCGCCTCCATGCCAATCCCGATCAGATCATCCGACCGAAACATCTCTAAAGCCTGCGGCTTAGTCAGCGACATCCCGTTTACTCCAAGCCAAATCTATTTTATCCGGTTAGGGCCGTGCAAGCGAGTTTCAGTGCGAGGGTACTTAGGCTGGCTGCAAAGAGTTTTCCTTCGCGAACCTTGTTGACCTCGGTGGTAAGCGCTCTCGCAGATTGATCCACTGCGCCCGAAGATTACCCAAACATCTGGAACAGCATCAAGTAAACGATCACCCCCGTCACCGACACGTAGAGCCAAAGCGGAAACGTCCAGCGCGCGATCGCGCGATGCCGGTCAAATTGCCCGCGCAGCCCTCGCGATAGTGTCATGATGGCCATCGGCACGATAACGATCGCCAGAAACACGTGTGAGTAGAGGATGCTGAGGTAAAGCATCCGAATCCATCCCGTACCGCGAAAATAAACAATCCCTCCATGACCAGGCCAGTGGTAGTAAAGGTAGCAGGCGAGGAAAAGGGAGGAGGTGACGAACGCGGCGATCATCACAGCGCGATGTGCCGCAACCTTGCCGCGCGAAATAAGTGTGCGTCCTGTAACCAGCAGCACGGCGCTGCACCCGTTCAGCGTCGCATTGATTTTCGGGAAAATCGAGTAGTCGGTCATAAGTTTGATGAGTTCCATTGTTTGTACGGGGAGAGACGTGGGTTTGGCAACTGGAAAAGGTCGGATAGAATGGATGGCGATGCCCGAACCGGAAGACCCGCAGCCACCAGTATCCGTGAGCCCCGAGAGAACCGGGCGCGCTCTCGTTGCCCGTAGTGGCCGTCTGGGTGCGTGACCTCCTTGTCTCGCTCGCCATCTCCGCGTTCATCATTATCTTTCTCTATCAGCCGGTAAAGGTCGAAGGCACCAGCATGATGCCCGGTCTGGAAGACCAGGAGCGCATCTTCGTCAACAAGTTCGTCTATCGCTGGGAGCCCATCCAGCGCGGCGATATCATAGTCTTCCGCTATCCGCGCGATACTTCAAAGAGCTATATCAAGCGCGTCATTGGAATTGCCGGCGACCACATCCGCATTGAACGCGGCCAAGTTTTCGTAAACGGCGAGGCGCTCGATGAAGACTATGTGCCAAACGAATATGCGGACGCGCGATCCTACGGCGAGATTGTGGTCCCGCCGAACAGCTTCTTCGTCCTCGGCGACCATCGGTCTATGTCGAACGACAGCCGCGATTTCGGAACGGTGAATGATCGCTTCGTCTACGGCAAAGCCGTCTTCGGATACTGGCCCATGGATAAGCTGGGCAGGCTGCGGTGACAGGTCGGAACTGAGTCAGATTGTAGAAACAAAATCTCTCTGCCCCGTGATTTTGAATTTTACCTCTGCAATCTAACCGCTCACCTCTGCAATCCCACTTAAGGCCTTTCTTGAAATCCGCACTGCTGTTAGAATCTCTGAAATCCACTCCCAGGAGTTTCAATGCAAGCGATCCTTGCCCTCGAAGACGGCAGAGTCTTCCGAGGCAAAGGCTACGGCGCTAAAGGCGAGTGCTCCGGCGAAGTCGTTTTTAATACTTCCATTACCGGCTACCAGGAAATTTTCACCGATCCCTCCTATGCCGGACAGATCGTCGTCCTGACCAACCCCGAAATCGGAAACTACGGCACTAATCCCGAAGACAACGAAGCCGTTCGCCCCTACATCGAGGGATTGATCGTCCGCGAGTTTTCAAAAGTCAGCTCCAACTGGCGCTCGCAACAAGTGACCGACGAATTCATGGAGCAGTTCAGAATTCCCGTCCTGGCCGACATCGACACGCGGGCCTTAGTTCGCCATCTGCGCACCAACGGCGTAATGCGAGGCGTGATTTCGACGCTCGAAAACGACACCGACAAACTCATAGCCAAGTCCCGAGCGATCCCAAGAATGGATGGCCAGGACCTGGCCAAAGTCGTCTCCACCAACCGCACCTACGTATGGGAGATGGGAGAGCGCTCGCACCTGCCCGACGAAATTGTCGGGGTCAAAGACGAACCGGCGCGCTTCCACGTAGTCGCTTACGATTTCGGCATCAAGCAGAACATCCTCCGCAAACTGCGCGGAGAAGGTTGCAAGGTGACGGTAGTCCCTGCGCAAACCACAGCCGAGGATGTACTGGCCCTGAAGCCCGATGGAGTATTCCTGTCGAACGGCCCAGGCGATCCTGAGCCCTGCACCTACGCGGTCGACAACATCCGCCGCCTGATGGGCCGCCAGCCAATCTTCGGAATCTGCCTGGGCCATCAGATCGCCGGCATAGCTTTAGGAGGCAAGACCTTCAAGCTGAAATTCGGCCACCATGGCGGAAATCATCCCGTGAAGCAGTTATCCAGCGGCAAGATCGAAATCACCGCCCACAACCACAACTTCGCCGTCGACCCCGATTCGCTGCCGCAAAGCGAAGTCGAACTGACGCACATGGATCTGAACGACAACACACTAGAAGGCATGCGCCATAGGAATTTGCCGCTGTTCACCGTGCAGTACCATCCGGAAGCGGCGCCAGGCCCGCACGATTCACACTACTTGTTTAAAGATTTTGTGAAGATGATGGAGGAGTGCAAGAGGTAGGTTGTTAGAACAGCTTTCTAGAATTGTCACCCGAGCGAAGCGAGGGATCTGCAGTTCGCGGCGAGCGCGCCATTCGCGTTCGAATACGCTATTCGCAGTGAAGGATCAAGAGCGTGCAGGAAGAGAAACGCTATTAATTCTACATCATGGCGAGTCGAACATCGGCCCTCTATACCCGCCTTATCGGACACATCTATCAACACGCTTTACCACATAAGGCGGCCAAATCCAAGCCTTCATGAAGAAGTAGCCGGACATTGATTCCCATTAGCCTATTCACGAGACATTCAATTATAGGCGTTTTTCAATCGACAAAGCCATGGCTCGCGAAAAACAGATCAGAAGCGTGGACACGCGAGAACGATATGAGGTGCACTTTTCATACATCCACAATAATCCAGTCAAGGAGGTCTTTGCGAGCGCCCCAATGAGTTTCCATAATCCTACGAGCACTGCTGGGTTTAATTGACACTATCCCTCAGGGGCTAAAGCCACAAATACTCGATCGAGATAACCGCGGCACGCCTGGAAGGCGTGCCCTTTCAAAACAAATCTCAAGTCAAGCTCGAACGGAGCGGCGACCGCTGCGCCCCTTAAGCCAAGGCCAAGACCGCATAATGCCAAAACGAACTGACATATCGAAAATCCTGATCCTAGGCTCCGGCCCCATCGTCATCGGCCAATCCGCCGAGTTCGACTACTCCGGCACGCAAGCCTGCAAGGCCCTCAAGTCCGAAGGCTTTGAAGTTGTGCTCGCGAACTCCAACCCGGCCACCATCATGACCGATCCCGAGTCCGCCGATCGCACGTACATCGAGCCTCTAACGCGCGAATATCTCGAAGAAATCATTCGCGTCGAACGCGAAATGTCCCCAAGCGCGGGCTTCGCTGTCCTCCCCACCGTGGGTGGACAGACTGCGCTCAACCTGGCCATCGAACTCTCCGACGGGGGCGTGCTCGAAAAATACAACGTGCATCTGATCGGGGCGCAGATCAGCGCCATAAAAAAAGCCGAAGATCGTCTCTTCTTCAAAGACGCCATGCAGCGCATCGGCCTCGACGTGCCGAAATCCGCGCTAGTAAACAATCTGAAAGATGGCATCGAGTTCGCCGGCAAGATCGGCTTCCCGGTCATCATTCGCCCATCATTTACCCTCGGCGGCACCGGCGGCGGCATAGGCTACAACCGCGAAGAGCTGATGGAAGTCCTCGCCCGCGGCCTCGATCTCTCCCCCGTGCACGAGTGCCTGATCGAAGAATCGGTTCTCGGATGGAAAGAATACGAACTTGAGGTGATGCGCGATACCAAAGATAACGTCATCATCATTTGCTCCATCGAAAATTTCGACCCCATGGGCGTGCACACCGGCGATTCGATCACCGTAGCACCCGCGCAGACTCTCACCGACCGCGAATACCAGATGATGCGCGACGCTTCAATCGCCGTGATCCGCGAAATCGGCGTCGAGACCGGTGGATCCAATATCCAATTCGGCGTCAACCCCGCGACCGGCCGCATGGTGGTCATTGAAATGAACCCCCGCGTGTCGCGTTCGTCCGCGCTCGCCTCGAAAGCCACCGGTTTTCCAATTGCAAAAATCGCCGCTAAGCTAGCAGTTGGTTACACGCTCGACGAGATTCCCAATGACATCACGCGAAAGACGCCAGCTTGCTTCGAGCCCACGCTCGACTATGTAGTCGTCAAAATTCCGAAGTGGCAGTTCGAAAAATTTCCCGGCGCCGACGAGTCGCTCGGTCCGCAGATGAAATCCGTCGGCGAAGTGATGGCCATCGGCCGCACATTTAAAGAAGCGTTGCAGAAGGGCGTCCGTGCTCTCGATACCGGGAAAAAAGTAGGCTCGGAAAAAATCGAGCCGAAGATCCTCACGCAACGTCTTGTGACACCGCACCCAGAGCGGCTTTCCTATGTGCGCTACGCCCTTCGCCAGGGACACACCATCAAGCAAATCGCCAAGATGACGTCGATCGATCCCTGGTTCCTCTACCAGCTCAAAGAGATTAACGACATGCAACTTGAGTTGGAAAAGCATCCGATGGAGTCGATCCCCGTCGATGTTCTGCGCGAAGCCAAGCGCATGGGCTTCTCCGACGGTCGCCTCGCCGGAACCTGGCGTCTGGATGGCAAAGGCGGCCAGGAAAAAGTTCGCCACTTCCGCAAGAAACATGGCCTCAGGCCGGTCTACAAGCGTGTCGATACCTGCGCAGCCGAGTTCGAAAGCTACACGCCCTATCTTTACTCCACCTACGAAGAAGAAGACGAAGCCGCGCCCACCACTAAGAAAAAGGTAGTCATTCTAGGTTCCGGCCCGAATCGAATCGGCCAGGGAATCGAGTTCGATTACTGTTGCTGCCACGCCGCCTACGCGTTGCGCGAAGATGGCTACGAAACCATAATGATCAACTGCAATCCGGAGACGGTCTCCACCGACTACGACACCAGCGACCGCCTCTACTTCGAGCCTCTCACGCTCGAAGACGTATTCGCCGTCTGCGAACACGAGGCCTCCGCCGGCGCGCCCGTAGGCGTAATCGTCCAGTTCGGCGGCCAGACGCCACTGAATCTCTCGCTACCGCTTACCGCCGCCGGCGTCAACATCATCGGCACCACGCCCGAATCGATTGATCTCGCCGAAGACCGCAAGCGCTTCGGAAAGCTCCTCGAAGAACTCGACATCCCGCAAGCTCCCGGAGCCATGGTCGCCTCGGTCGAAGAAGCAGTCGAAGCCGCAAAGAAAATTGGATTTCCAGTGTTGCTTCGTCCTTCGTATGTTCTCGGCGGGCGAGCCATGGTCATCGCCTACGATGAAGACACGATTCAGCAATACATGAAGCAGGCGGTCGAATATTCGCAAGACCGTCCCGTCCTCGTCGACAAATTTCTCGAAGATGCGATTGAAGTCGATGTCGATGCGCTCTCCGACAGCGAAGACGTCGTCATCGGCGGCATTATGCAACACATCGAAGAAGCCGGCATCCACTCAGGAGACTCGTCCTGCGTATTGCCCGCGGTCGATATTACCGAACCGCTCCTCCAGCGAATGCGCGAATACACCTTCAGACTAGCGCGCGCCCTCAAAGTAATCGGACTGATGAACGTGCAATTTGCAATTCCGCGCCGCAACGGCCACGCGGGCAATGGTCACCACGAAGCTAAGGTGTATGTGCTCGAAGTCAATCCGCGTGCCTCGCGCACCGTGCCCTTCGTTTCCAAAGCGACCGGCGTGCCCATGGCTAAGATTGCCGCGCGCCTCATGACCGGCCGCAAGCTGCGCGAGTTCCTCCCCGAAAATATCGAGCGCGGCACCGACCTCGACACCGGCCGTTGCTTCTATGTAAAATCGCCAGTCTTCCCTTGGTCAAAATTTCCGGGCGTGGACACGGTCCTCGGCCCCGAAATGCGCTCCACCGGAGAAGTCATGGGCATCGCCGACAATTTCGGCGAAGCCTTCGCCAAAGCGCAAATTGCCGCCGGTCAGAAATTGCCCACCAAAGGCACCGTCTTCATCAGCGTCACTGACCATGACAAGCCGGCGGTGGTAGAGGTCGCGCACCGCTTCGTCGATATGGGATTCAAACTCGTGGCCACGCACGGCACCGCCGACATTCTCGAAGAATCCGGCCTGGCCGTCGAGCGCGTATACAAAGTAAAAGAGGGCCGTCCCAACGCCGTCGATCTCATTAAAGCCGATCGCATCCAGTTGATCGTGAACACGCCGCATGGTCCCGACCCTTATTTCGATGAGAAGGCCATCCGCCGCGCCGCCGTCACCGGCCACATCACGACCATCACCACGCTCTCGGCCGCCCGAGCCGCCGCCGAAGGCATAGCCGCCCTCCAGCGCGGCGAGGTGCGCGTGCAAGCTCTGCAGACGCTGCACGCAGAGCGAGCAGTTCCTGGCCGCTGACAACTGAGAGATCATTAATGGAGTCTTTATGCTTTTATCAGGAATCTTCCCACCGATTACGACGCCTTTCTATCCCGACGGCGAGGTCTATTACAAAAAGCTGGAAGCAAACGTCGAACGCTATTCCCGAACACCGGTGGCTGGCATAGTCGTTCTGGGATCGACTGGCGAAGCCATTCTGCTCTCGGACCGAGAACGCCGCGACGTGCTAAAAGCCGCGCATCAGCGCCGCCGCGCTCCAATAAAGTCATGATCGCAGGCACCGGCATCGAATCCGCACATGAGACTCTACACCTCACCGATTACGCGGCTCAACTCGGCTACGACGCTGCCATGGTCCGCACTCCGCATTACTACAAGAAGCAGATGTTGCCGGCGAACGTGCTCGCTTTCTATCGTACGGTGGCCGATCACTCCGCGTTACCGATCATCATCTATAACTTTCCTCAGGCCACCGGATACGACATCCCAGCCGAAGTCGTCATAGAACTCGCTGCTCATCCCAATATCGTCGCAATCAAAGAATCGAGCGGCAACCTCGACAAGGTGAAAACCATGGTCGAGAGCACGCGCAACATCAGGAGACAAGCCACGGTAACCGAAACCTTCGAGGCCGTAACCCCCCGCATGATCAAAGCCGCCGTTGCCGAAAGCGAAAAGCAGAGCAGGGAATTAGTAAGCATAGCCTCGCAGGCGGACACCGCAGAATCGGCCGAATCCGTCTCGGCCCAATCTATGGGGCGACGGGCGTCCCCATCCGTCCAGGATGCTCCAGCCACTAAACCTTCCTCATCCGCCGTAACCGCCGTAGGAAAACTGAAAACCCGCCAGAAAGAAGTAGGCTTCCAGGTCATGGTCGGTGCCGCTCACCAGCTCGAACCCTCCCTGGCCCTCGGAGCTGTCGGAGCCATCCTAGCCTTCGCCTGTCCCGCGCCCATGGCGTGCTACGAAATCCATGCGGCGCTCAAAGATGGAAACATCGCTCTCGCCCGCGAAAAGCAAGAGCGCGTAAGACTCGCAGCACAGCGCGTAGTCGGCGAGCTCGGAGTTCCCGGCGTAAAGTACGCCATCGACCTCAATGGCTATTACGGAGGTCCGGCGCGCCTGCCATTCCTGCCCCTCAGCGGCGAGCAGAAAGTGGAGATCGAGAAGTTGATGGCCGGAATCAAGAGCTAGTACATCCCTGGAGTCGTCAGGAAACGATAAGGAACCTAAGGGGAGACTTATGTCTAAAATCGTTACAGTTACACTCTTTACGATTATTGCGATTGGTTCCCTTGCAGCGAAGGAAGCGCCGACCCAGGTGATCAACTGGCCAGAGACAGGTTCTCCGGTTGTCCGCTTCACGCTTGGAAGGTTTAAGGAAATCAGTTCTGTTGTGGGGCAGCACAACTACGTCGTCGACGCCACTGCCGAAAACATGTGGACTAAGAAGATTTCACATCTCGGCTTCAATCTCTATCTGTTCGACAAGAACAAGGTTCGCATCGGTGACGGTTGGATTACGCTCGACAACATCGTCCCCGGACAAGCCATTAAGTTCCAGACCACCGTTCATGCCCTCGGTACGCCTGTTTCCGTCGAGTTGTCCGCCAATTTTGTGCCCGCCGAGTTACAGCCGCTCGCCCCGCCAAAGAAGGTGTCGATTACCGTCAACTCCGTTCCGCAAGGTGCGGCGCTTCTCGTGGACGGCACCGACGCGGGCACCACGCCAAAGGTGGTGCAGTTGGCGGTTGGAAAACACAATCTTATATTCACCAAGGAAGGCTTCAATAAGGGAACGTTTCCGGTTGAAATCGCACCTGACGACGCTTCCGGCGGCAGCGTGAGCTATGAACTCGGCACCTCCGCCCACGATACCTTGGAACTGCGCGACGGATCGGTCTTGAGCTGCGACTTGGACTCCATCCGCGGAATGGACGTGCGAGTTCGAGTGGCAGGAGCCGTACAAACGTTGGATCGCAACCAGGTAAAACGTATCCTATTCACCGAGCGCGAGCCGGTAAACTGAACGCAAGTCACGCGGTGTTGTGATCCGCCTCACATTCTCCTATAATAGAACGAACGTTCGAACGCATGGTCACATCGCCCGCAACTCGCATGTCTCGCCGCCAAACCAGAGCGACCGGAGCTCCCCGCCGATCTTCCGCGCGCGCCGCGACCCGCTTCGACCGCCGCCTCGGACACATTCTCGACCATGCCACCGAGGTCTTCTGCCTAAAAGGATACGAAGGCGCTTCCATGCGCGACCTCTCTCGCGCCACCGGCATGTCGCTCGCGGGGCTTTATCACTACTTCGAGTCCAAAGAGCGGCTGCTCTTTCTGGTTCAAAAGCACACCTTCACCACCATTCTCGTAAACCTGAAAGCGCGGCTTGACAAGGCTACGGATCCCGAGCAGCGCATCCGCATCTTTATTCAGAATCATCTCGAATACTTTGTGAGCAATCAGCAAGGCCTGAAGGTGCTGTCACACGAAGATGAATCTCTGAAAAACGGCCTGGGCGCAGAAATCGCCGGCATCAAGCGCGAATATTACCGCATGTGCCTTCGGCTGATGGAGGATCTCCGGCGTGATCGCCGCCTCGATTTCAACGCGCGCACGGCCGTAATGAGCTTGTTCGGCATGATCAACTGGATTTACACCTGGTACAACCCGCGAATCGACGGCAACGCCGAAGCGCTCGCAGAGCAGATGGGCAACCTTGTTCTCAACGGAATCGTCCACGGCAAGCCACGCAAAAAATCTGAGAATTGTGATCCCGACACTGAGCAAAGCCGTAGCAAGGGATCTGCAGTTGGCCGGCGTCATATAGCGACCGGCCACAACTAAATTTCAAGGAGCACTCTATGGCGACAATAACCACGACCCAACCGCCCACCGGCGAAGCCACCAAGCAACTCATCAACTATCGCACCGATGCTGGGGTGGCCGTAATCGAGATGAACGATCCTCCGGCCAATACCTACACTTACGAAATGAACCGGCAGCTCGACGAGGCGATTCTTAAAGCCCGCATGGATAACAATGTGCACGTGATCGTCCTGACAGGCGTGGGCGACAAATTTTTCTCCGCCGGCGCGAACATCAAGATGCTGGCCTCGGTCGATCCCACATTCAAATATTACTTTTGCCTGCACGCGAATGAAACGCTGCTGCGGCTGGAACACACGCCGAAGCTTGTGATTGCCGCCATCAACGGCCATTGCGTCGGAGGAGGCCTCGAGATCGCAATGGCCGCCGACCTGAGAATCGCCCGCAAAGATGCGGGCAAAATTGGCCTGCCGGAAGTCAATCTCGGAGTGCTCCCCGGCACTGGAGGAACGCAGCGCCTTTCTCGCCTCGTAGGGAAGAGCAAGGCCATCGAGTTGATGATCACCGGCAACACGTTTTCCTTTGAAGAAGCGCTGGAATTCGGCATAGTGAACGACATTTTCGAGCGCGAAGGTTTCATGGCGAACATCATGGAATATGCGCGTCAGTTCACCCCGCCAAACAAGGCCGCAAAAGCTGTGGGCCGCATCAAACGCGCGGTGCAAACCGGTTGGGAGATTCCGATGGAGTCGGCCCTAGCGGTTGAACGAGAGAATCAGCAGATCCTCTTCCAGAGCGACGATGCAAAAGAAGGTCTGGCTGCGTACGTCGAGAAGCGTCCAGCGGTATTTACCGCTAAGTAGAGACGGGGCTCGCCCCGTCTCCGACGGCTGAACAACTCTCGTTCAAATGTGACACTGGGTAGGGCGCGACTCTAGCCGCGCCGCCCAGAACCAATAAACACGCGGGCTTCAGCCCCTGAGGTTCTATGCCAGGCAAAGTAGCAAAAATCGGAAGCTTCAGCGATTGGGTTGGTCTCTTCAACGAGTGGCGCAAAGAAGTTGGCGTCAACAAAGATGACGTTGAGGCCTTCCACTTCGACACTCTCTACGGAGCAATCGAAACAGAAGAGATCCAGTTCGGCTCCTACAAAGGCCGCAACAAGTGGGAGAACCTCCGTCAGGTGCCCACGCAGCAGATGCGCGACGCGCTGATGAATATGATCATCTACCAGGGCGACACCGAATTTGCCAGCGTAGAGCAGCAGCGCAACTTGTTTGAAACCGCGCCCACCGAATATGACCGTCGCGCCATCACCCGCGTCATGATTGAAGAAATGCGCCACGGTTGGCAGATGTGCGCCTTGCTCATCGACTTCTTCGGTTCCTCAGGCAAGGTAGAAGCCCAAAAAATGCTGGAGCGCCGGGCCTTTGAGAATGCCCGATTGCTGGGCACCTTCAACGTAGATGTCGACAACTGGCTCGACTTCTTCACCTACACCGACTTCGTCGATCGTGACGGCAAATTCCAGTTGCAGATGCTGAAGTATTCATCCTTCGCGCCGCTCGGGCGCTCGACCTCTTATATGCTGCGCGAAGAAGCCTTCCACATGGGCACCGGAAACGATGGCCTGCGTCGCGTGGTCGAGGCGGGCGTGATCCCGCAATGGCTCCTGCAAAAGTATCTGAACAAGTGGATATCGAGTTCCTTCGACCTTTTCGGCACTGATCATTCTTCCTCGGCGCACTGGGCCTACGTGTGGGGAATCAAGGGCCGCTACGACGAGTTGCAGAACGACAAGGCAGCCGATCTCGATGATCTCAACGACTACAGCCGCCACCTCTATCGCGACGAAGTTGCCGGATTGGTCGAGCGTCTTAACACGTTTCTAAAGCCAGGCGACAAAAAGTTCTATACGCCCGAT
Source organism: uncultured Acidobacteriaceae bacterium (assembly GCA_963810955.1). Taxonomy (GTDB): domain Bacteria; phylum Acidobacteriota; class Terriglobia; order Terriglobales; family Acidobacteriaceae; genus Acidiflorens. Next base: position 25,123 of record CAWEPW010000039.1, read on the forward strand.
ATTCATTTCAACCGGAACATCGGAAAGTGGGCAGGCCAGAAGTTTCATTGCGAAAGCGGCGAACCACTGGACGACCGTAGCTACGAGCAGCACTGTCAAGAAAATTTGCCGAGCGCGAAAGATAAAACGCTGCTCCTCGACATCATCCGCAACGAAAAAAAATGGATCAAAGAGAAGTCGGGTGCTCGCGATCCGCTGTCAACGATAGCCGAGCCCCGCAAGTCGGCAATCAACATTTAACAAGTCTCGCGTAGGACGGCCGCCCTCGGCTGTCCAGCGGAGCAAAGCTCCGCAGGAGCCCTCGGCGAAGGTGGCGACTGTGTCCACAACTCGGCATAGCGTTGAGATCATCGGTCCCGTAGCTCGTCTCACTCTCGTCAACCCGCCCTTAAACGTAATCGACCTGCCCATGGCGCGCGAGCTAAGTCAGGCGCTGACAGATCTAGAATCACAGCCACACATCTCCGTCATCGTTTTCCAAGGCGATGCCCGGGCCTTCTCTGCCGGCGTAGATATTAAGGCCCACCTCCCCGAGCAGATTCACGAAATGCTAACCAGTTTTCATGCGGTGATCCACGCGATTGTGGCTTCGCGCAAAGTCACCATCGCCGCCGTCCAAGGCGCATGTCTCGGCGGAGGCGCGGAAGTGGCCGCTGTTTGCGATATGGTCTACACGGCCCGCGACGCAACTTGGGGATTTCCCGAAATTAAGCTTGGCTGCTATCCGCCCGTGGCCGTTGTTGCGCTGCCCGCGCTCATCGGTCAAAAGCGCGCCGCCGAGCTGATTCTCACCGGTCGCCAGATCTTCGGCGACGAAGCCGTCGCGATCGGCTTGGCCACTCGTAGCGCCCGCGCCGAAGAGCTGGAGTCGATGACTCAGCGAACGCTTGCCGAACTCGGGCAGCTAAGCGCATCCGCTCTCGCACACGCCAAAAAAGCCATTTACACCTGGGATGCCATCCACTTTGACAAGGGACTGGCCCGGGCCGAGAAAATCTATCTCGATGAACTCATCTCGACCTCAGACGCGCGCGAGGGTATCATTGCTTTCCTCGACAAACGACCACCAAAATGGTCGGAAAATAAATGGACCGGCAAATAAAAGACGCGAACCTCGAGACCGTCACGGAGCACAAAGCCTCTTACAATTCCGGGCACCTGATGTGCCGCACGCCATTATGGGGTTTGGCGGGATTCATCGGGTGTGCTTATTTTGCGTGGATCTCATTTGCGCGGGTAATTCACAACGAGTTGGACTGGCCCCACGACTATTGGACGGCTGTGACCTATATCGTGTGGATACTGCTGCTGTCCGCATTGGCGTACGAAACACGCTGCTGGCGCGAGCGCCTTTTTTTCGGAGTGCTGGTTATCAATTTCCTCGCAGGTTGTGGATTGACGCTGTGGCGCACCATTCCACCTGGCGATGTGCGTATAGCTCGCACTGCGACCGGCGCGCTCTGGGCGCTTGCCGCGTTGCTGAGTCTAACTACTCTCGCTAATCCTCGAACCCAGGAATAATGATCAGGAATAACAATAAAGAAGAATCGCAAAATTCGTCGTTTCCAGACTCGGGTCTAAGTTTCATCACGAATTGCTAATCCGCGCTTCTCTCGCGCCACTCCGTATCGAACCGGGCCCGATCATAGAAAGATTTCTGAGTTCCCACTCCGGTAGTTGAAAGCCCCGCGTAAAGGTTGGCATGCTTCACGGCTTCCCGCTCGGGCAGACCTTCGCCGAGAAATGTCGCGAAGCTGCCGATAAACGCGTCGCCCGCTCCAGTCGAATCCACGCTCTTTACTTTGAACGCGGCCACATGCTCCATGCCTTCTCGTCCCGCAAGCAGCGAGCCATTCGCGCCGAGGGTAAGAATCACGCGTCGAATACCGTAGTCCAGCAGTTTGTCCGCGCACTTCCTGGCATCGTCGAGACTACCGACGGGCATCCCGGAAATCGCCTCGGCCTCGCTCTCATTTGGAACAAAGTAATCGAGATCTGCCATCGCCTCGATGTCGATCGGTTGGGCGGGAGCAGGGTTCAAAATACACCGGATGTTGTGTTTTCGGGCAAACTTTATGGTGTAGTAAACCGTCTCCAGCGGGATCTCGAATTGCAGAACGATGCAGTCCGCACTCTTCAAAACGTCGGCCGCAGCATCCACATCCGCTGGTTTCAAGCTGTCATTGGCGCCCTTGACAACGATGATCCGATTCTGGCCTGAAGGATCGACAAAGATCGGAGCCACTCCGCTCGACACACCGGCGACCTGCCGCACATGCGTAGCATCGATCCCCAAGTTTTCAAAGTTCTTGATGCTGGAAGGACCAAACAGATCGTCGCCGACGCGAGCCACCATGAAGACGTCAGCCCCGCAAAGCCGCGCGGCGACCGCCTGGTTAGCGCCTTTTCCGCCGAATCCCAAGTCAAACTTTTGCCCAAAAATGGTTTCTCCAGGCTTCGGGAACTGATCTGAGAACGTCGTCAGGTCAACATTGGCGCTACCCACAACCGCTATGCGAGGACGCTTTGCCATAACTCTCCCGTTACAGCCAGCACGCTCAGACCCCGGCGACGGCTCCTAAGCGAGGAACGCAGAGTTTATTCAGCCGATCGGTGACTGTCAACCGACGCCTCGATTTTTCCGTGCGTCCCTTGTCCTTTGGTTCCGATTTTCTTGGCATTGCCCGCGCATTCATCTTCCATCCGCGGCCCCTCTTGAGTATTCTCTTGGACATGGCCACCGTCTCGTTGAGCGAACTTCTGGGCTCGACCGTGTATGACGCCTCCGGAGCCGCCAGCGGCCGGGTTCGCGAGGTGGCGCTTGCCCCGCAGGAGGACCGCTCCCGCGTCGCTCTGCTTATCGTCAAGACGCCAGCGGGAAACCGCCTGCTGCCATTGACCGCCGTTTCCGCCATCAATGGCGGCATTCGCGCCGCCACAGCTTCCGCGGAATGGATCGCGGCCGATGGCTCCGAAGGTTTGTTGCTTCTCAGCCGCGATCTGCTTGATCAACAAGTGATAGACGTTCACGGCCGCAAAGTCGTTCGCGTGAATGACGTGGATTTCCATCACGACAGTGCGCAAAACCGTTCCGTCTTGCGTGTCGGCGGCGTGGATGTAGGCCCGCGCGGTGCGGTTCGCCGCCTCCTCAAAGGCATGGTCCCAGCGGCTGCTCTTCGCGCCCTGCTCTTGCGTGTTCCGCCGCGAGAAATTCCCTGGGACTTCGTGGATATCATCGAAACCGATCCGGCGCGTCGCGTCCGGCTGAAGATTTCCAATGAACGGCTGGCGAAGCTTCATCCGGCCGACATTGCCGACATCGTTGAAGACTTGGCGCCCGACGAGCGCGAAGCCGTTTTCGAAACGCTCGAGGAAGGCGTCGCCGCCGGCGCCCTGGAGGAACTCGAACCCAGAGTGCAGAAGGCCGTTATGGAATCGCTCGATTCCAGCCGCGCCGCCGATATTGTCGAGGAAATGCAGCCGGATGCGGCCGCCGATGTTTTGGGCGAGCTGCCCGATGAAAAAACGGAAGAAATCCTGGTGCAGATGCATCCCGAAGAGCGCCAGGAAGTCACCGAACTACTCGAGTTCAGAGAGAACACCGCCGCCGGGCGCATGACAACTGAATACATTGCTCTGCCCGTTTCCGCGACCGCCCATGACGCCATCGAAACGATGCGCAGCTTCGAAGGCCGCATGGAGAATATGAGCACCATTTATCTGACCGATTCTCACGGTACGCTGGCGGGCGCCGTGCCGCTGGTAAAAATCGTACTGGCGCCCTCTTCGACGCCGTTGCTGGCTTTGGCTCAGGAGCCCCTCATTTCCTGCCACGAAAACGCAAAAGAAAAGGAATTTGCCGAACTCTTCGACAAGTACAATCTGCTGACCCTTCCGGTGATCGACGAGCACAGTCACCTCGCCGGAGTGATCACACCCGATGATGTGATAGCCATGCTGCGTGCCAAAGCTGTAGCCGGCTCCCGTAGGGTCAGCCGCCTCGGCTGTCCAAGCCGAGCACAGCTCGGCAGGCGACCTTGATCGTAGCACCTGAAATTTCAACTCAGTTCAACTTTGCCCAAAATTCTTCCACTTCCTGCAGATTCACCTATCCAGACCCGCATTCTGCATTTATTCTGTTCGTTCTGTTTTGCCATTTTACCGTCGCCGTGGCCTGTGCGCATGAAATTTCTGAGAAGCTGGAAGTTCCGGATCCTGCTGTTTTTTGCCATCGTAGGGCCGGGCTTCATCACCGCGAATGTCGACAACGATGCCAATGGCATCCTGACCTATTCTCAGGCCGGGGCACAGTTCGGCTACACGCTCTTGTGGACGATGATTCCGGTCACCATCGCCCTCATCGTAGTGCAGGAGATGTGCGCCCGCATGGGTGCGGTTACAGGCAAAGGCCTGAGCGATCTGATCCGCGAGGAATTCGGCTTGCGGATTACCTTCCTCATGATGCTCGGCATTCTGATCACAAACTTCGGAAACGTCGTGGGCGAGTTTATCGGCATCGTGGGCAGCATGGGGCTCTTCGGGGTCTCCAAGTACATCTCGGTGCCGATTTGCGCGGTGATCGTCTGGCTCATCGCGGTCAAGGGGCAGTACAAGAGCGTTGAGAAAGTTTTCCTCGCAGCTTCATTTTTCTATATCACCTACATATTTCGCGGGAGCGCTTGTCCAAACCAGCGTGGATCGAGGCTATAAAGGTCACGATCAAACCTCCACAGTTGGCCGCCTTCAGGCAAGGAGCGTACCTCTACATGGTGATCGGTGTAGTTGGAACTACGATCGCTCCCTGGATGCAGTTCTATCTGCAGTCGTCGATCGTCGAAAAAGGCGTCACCCGAAGACAATACAAGACCTCGAGGCTCGACGTGATCGTGGGCTGCATTTTCACCGACGTGGTGGCGTGGTTCATCATCGTTGCCTGCGCGGCTACGCTCTATCTGCATGGCGTTCATGATATTCGCGACGCCGCTGACGCTGCGCAGGCTTTGCGTCCGTTGGCGGGAGACTGGGCCTACATATTGTTTGCTCTGGGGCTCTTCAATGCGTCGCTGTTTGCGGCTTCCATTCTGCCGCTCTCGACCGCCTACACCGTGTGTGAAGGATTAGGCCTCGAATCCGGCGTAGAACGCAAATTTTCCGAAGCCCCCGCCTTTTACTGGCTCTATACCATTCTCATCGCTGCCGGCGGAGCCGTCGTCCTCATACCTGGCCTTCCATTAATCAAGATCGCCGTATTCTCTCAGGTGGTCAATGGCGCGGTCTTGCCCTTCGTGCTGATTTTCATGTTGTTGCTGATTAACAAGAAGGATCTGATGGGTGAATACGTAAACAAGCGCACTTTCAACATCATCGCCTGGGCCACCACCGTGATCATGATCGGATTAACTGTCTTCTACGTCTACGGCCAACTACGCGGCGGTACGGGATAGCGCATCGTAGCGAAACGACTCGCCAATCGATCTATGAATTGTCCTCCCGATTAATTGTCCCGCCGAGTGCAGCGACGGACCTGCAGTTTGCTGCCAGAGCAGCTCCATCGCGCCGATTGGGATGACAAATTCAGTGAAAATTGAGAGCCCTCATAATATCTTCCCCGCCGCCAGATTCTTCACCAGCCCCAGGTCGGCTTCAAGGAAATCCAGTCCCAGCAGTTCCTTTCGCGTTACCCAACGGATCTCGCGAAAAATCCTATTCTCGATTTCACCCTGATATTTGCTGCACCTCGTAGAATCGAATCTCCACCGACCCGCCGCCCGGATATTCGTGGACAATGCGCTCGACCTCGGCACCGATCTCCGCTACGATTCCTAATTCTTCTTCGAGCTCGCGGCGCATGGCATCGCGCGGCTGTTCGCCTTCTTCAATTTTCCCCCCGGGAAACTCCCACTTGAGCGGCATAACCTGATGCCGCGTCCTTTGGCACGCCAGGATGAGGTCGTCTTTCACGATCAGCGCGGCTACGACTCGTTTCATGGATGAAGGCGCTTCTGGCCGCCCGCCCCCGCTTGCAGCGATCGATCGATGGGTGTGAATCGCCAGCGGCTCTCAGCGGGAAGCTGGCGGTATTTGGTTTATTTGCTCTCCAGCCTCTTGCCGACGATCCGTGCGCAATATTCGACCAACTCGCGATCTTCGCTGGTGAATGCCGCCAAAAAGTGACTGTCGATATCAAGCTCCCCTGCCACCTGTCCGCGAACAAAAATAGGAACCACAATCTCCGACTTGGTTTCATGCGAGCACGCGAGATATCGCGAATCGTTCTTTACGTCATCCACCACGATCGTCTTTCCTGACGATGCGGCCGCGCCGCAGATGCCCTGATTCAGAGGAATGCGCGTGTGCGGGGTCATCGCTCCCGTGAAGGCGCCCAGCACCAGCACCGGCGGATTGGCGCCCGGCTCCAACATATAGAAGCCCACCCAGTTGTACTTCAGCATCAACTGGTTGAGTAGAACCGTCAGGCCCTCCATCAGTTGCTGGGCCGTGCGCGCTTCGGCGTTCACGCGGTCCACTGCCTGGATCGCTTCACTGATCTTCTGTGGATTCGTAGTAGCCATGACGATCATCCTAAACCAGATCATCCAAAACGGTATGCTGTCATCGTTACGGCGGTGTTTGCGACTGCGGTACTCGCGGAATGGACCGGAGACCAGCTTGCTCCCCAGCCTGCTCCCTGAAGATCGCCGGATGAATCGCCGCCTGCCAGCGCGTGCAATCCCTGAACCAGCGTGGGTGCTGGAGTATTCAAAAGTTCATCGGAAATGCAATAGACCTCCGAGTTCCGCACCGCGGCAGTATTCGCCCACCCCGGCCGCGCAACGATTTTGGCCAGCGGCACACGATCCCCGGCGCCGCACCACGCGGCCACAATGACCTCCGGATCTAGTCGAGCGATCTCCTCCGCCGAACACTGCGCCCCCGGCGTCCCCAAGAACTCTCCCCCAGCCGCCTGCACCAGTTCGGCCACCCACGGCTGCGATGCGATGATAGGTTTACCCCATTCTTCGCAGAAGACGCGTTTCCTCGGAAGGCTCGCCGTCCGCCGTCGTACATCTTCGATGGCCGCTTGCATATCCGAAATCACCTTGGTGCCCCGCTCGCCTGCCCCGACCGAGCCCGAGATCAGCGCAATGTCTGTATAGATATCGCCGAGCGTCCGCGGAGCCAGCGCCAGAAAGCGTATGCCTGCCTTCAGAATTTCAACCACTGCAGCCTGCTGGTAGGGGACCGAGGCGATCACCAGGTCGGGCTCCGCGGCGAGAATCTCGGTGGCGTTGGCACTCCACGAGTCGGAGATGATCAGTCGATCACCGCCTCGAACGCCGCTCCGAGCATCGCCCTGACCGTTGTTGCGAGCCTCGCTTCTCACTTCCGGTACGACATCGACGCAGTATTTCGTGCAAGCCACGACGCGCTCCAATTCTCCAATGCTGGCGAGAATGACAGTAGCGCTAGGCTGCAAGCAGGCAATGCGATGAGGGGCGTGCGAATCAGACATGGTTTCATTGTAGGAGACGAAAGAATTCCTTGGTGGCCCTTGGTGTCTTCGTGGTGACATGGTTCAGAGCGCCATCAGGAAATCAAGCGCACGAATTACAATCGCCCTGTGTATTCCACGGAATTGCTCGATCATTTTCAGAATCCGCGAAACGCGGGAGAACTTGAAGCTCCCGATCGCTCCGCGCGCTTGGAAAACCCCGTCTGCGGAGACATTCTGGAACTCACCCTGAAACTGGAAAAACAATCGGAACAAATCAACCCGGACCCCATGCGCATCGTCGATATTCGCTTCCGCGCCAAGGGCTGCGTCCCAACCATGGCCTGCGGTTCGGCAATCACCGAGTTGGTGAAAAACAAGACTGTAGCCGAAGCCCGCAAACTGGGCAGGGAAGAGTTGATCCGCAAAGTCGGAGGCCTGCCCCCAGCCTCCGACCACGCCAGTTACCTTGCGATGGACACGCTCGCCGCGCTTTTGCGAAACGTGTAGGGTGGCGAGTCGACTGATGTGCCTGACGCTCATACGGCTTTCCCTCATTCTCTGCAACCAGGATGCTTTCGCATCATCTGATCTAGTTGAGTTTGGCTCGGGCGGGGAAGCGCCAACTCGAGCTCGTGCTAACTCCCACGCTTCGGCTTCCGAGAAAGATTGAGAACAATATGCGGATCGAAACAACGCTTCAGAGTAGAGGGAATGGCGCCAGATGTACGGGGATCTGCCAATGAAATCGCAGTGTTTACCGTTCACGCAGATTCCGTACACGACCCGCCTCTTTCTTGATTATCTTTCCTACACTCCTTCAGTTCGCGCGCTCTATCCACGGTCGCCGACTTTCTCTGAGTGGGTAAAAGACGAGGCCCAACGCGTTGTGTACGACGCGGCGCGCCGCGGCAAGGTCAGTGAAATTCTTGAGCGGCAGAATCGCGCCTGGGGAGCTTCACCCAAGGCGCTGGCGAATATTGAGCGGCTCCGACGCGGTTCGCTTGCGGCGGTTACGGGGCAGCAGGTGGGTCTGTTTGGAGGCCCGCTGTTTTCGATCTTCAAGGCGCTGACGGCGGTGAAACTGGCGGAACAGGCAACGGCGTCGGGAGTGGATTGCGTTCCGGTGTTCTGGCTGGCGACCGAGGATCACGATCTGGCCGAAGTCAATCATGTCGCCCTGCTTTCCGAGAGCGGGCTGCCGGAAGCATTCACAGTGGAGGGAAACATTCTCGAAAGCCAGTCGCGGCCGATGCCCCAGTAGGCACGATCAGGTTCGGGCCGGAGATCGATTCCGTCGTCGAACGCGCCGCCGCATTGCTTGGAGATTCCGACGTCACTGGTTGGCTGCGGCAGTCCTATCGTTCGGGGGAAAGCCTGGGCAGCGCGTTTGCTCTACTGTTTGCGCGGCTGTTTGCGGATTGGGGAGTCATCCTGCTCGACCCGTCCGATAAAGACTTCCATGATCTCGCAAAGCCCCTGTTCCGCGCCGCGATTGAACGGGCTTCTGAACTTGATGAGAGTTTGCTGGCGCGCGGCAAAGCAATAGAAGCGGCGGGATATCACCAGCAGGTGAAAGTGACATCGGCCACCACGTTGTTGTTTAAAGTCAAGAACGGCGCGCGCACCGTGGTGCGCCGCAAGAACAGCGGCGTCCGCGACACTGGCGATGAATTTGCTGTCGGCGAGGAACGCGCTTCGCGCGAAGAATTGCTTGACCAGATCGACCGCGCGCCCGAGAGGTTCAATCCGAATGTGCTGCTTCGTCCCGTAGTGCAGGACTACCTGTTGCCTACGCTTGTTTATACCGGCGGAGCAGCTGAAGTTGCATATTTCGCGCAAGTCGCGGTCGTCTACGAGAAACTGCTGGGACGAGTGACGCCCATTCTGCCGCGCTTTTCGGCGACGCTGCTGGAGCTGAAGGCCGACAGAATTCTCACGCACTTTCAACTGGCATTGCCCGACATATTCCTGGGTCCGGAGAAATTGCGGGAAACCCTGGCCGCGCGCTCGCTTCCGCCGGATTTGCAGGCGCGCTTCGAGGAAGCCTATGCGACTGTGGAGCGGACGATGACTGCGCTTCGCGAATCGATCGGTAAGCTGGATTCAACTCTCATCGATGCGACCGACAATACCCGGACCAGCATTTCGCAACAAATCGATCGTCTGCGCGCGAAGGTTGCACGGGCAGAGCAGTTGCGGAACGAGGTCATCACACGCAAAGCGGACGCATTGAGCACCGCGCTATTTCCCCATAAAGCGTTGCAGGAGCGCGAGGTCGCTGGCGTGAGTTTCGTGGCGCGCTATGGGCAGGCGTTGCTCACCAGTCTCTATGGACAAGATACATCCCGATTGCCACGATCATCAGGTGATTGCGGTGCAGTAGAGGCAAGCGAAGTGCCAGCAGCGGTTCCGCGCCCTTCAGCTTTCGCGCCGGCCCCCCGTAACTCTTCCAGTCGACTACACTCGTAGCGCTTTTTTCATCGCAGTAGCCCCCGAAAACGTCATCAACGGTAGATGAAGTAAGTTAGTTAACGAGAAACCACAGAGCAAAATTTGCCCAATGAATTAAACTGACGGATTGCCGATGAATCAGGGGAAACCATAACTCATGGCCCAATTGCGAGTCGTAGTTCTCTGGCATCAGCACCAGCCGTTTTACAAAGACCTGGTTACGGGACAGTATCGCCTGCCCTGGACGCGGCTCCATGCCCTGAAAGACTACTACGGGATGGTGAAGCTGCTGGACGAGTTTCCTCACGTGCATCAAACATTCAATCTGGTGGCTTCGCTGGTTACCCAGATTCAGGATTACGTTTCGGGCGAAGCGCAGGATCCGTTTCTGCAAGTGGCATCGAAGCCAGCGAAAGACCTGACGGAAGCCGAGCGGCGGTTCGCACTGCAATATTTGTTCCAGGCCAATCCTGTGAATGTCATCGGCCGCTATCCGCGGTATCACGAACTGTGGGAGAAGTTTCGCAGCGCTGGAGATTCGCCGGAAAGAGCGGAGAAATATTTTCAGGCGCAGGACTTCACCGACTTGCAGGTGCTCTCCCAGATCGGGTGGTTCGACGAGTACTTTCTCGCCGAAAAAGATATTGCAGAACTGATTCGCAAGGAGCGGAACTACACGCTCGACGATCAGCAGTTGGTGGTCACGCGGGAACGAGAACTACTCGGGCGGGTTCTGCCGGTGCATGCGGAGGCGGCCAAGAAGGGGTTGATCGAAATTTCAACCTCGCCTTTTTATCATCCCATTCTGCCGCTCGTTTGCGATACGGACGTAGGCGCCGTTTCCTCGCCGGGGCTGCCTTTGCCGCAGAATCATTATCGCTATCCTGACGATGCGCGTGAACAATTGCAACGCGCGATGGCTCTTCACAAAAAAGTGTTTGGGGTAAAGACAAAAGGCGTCTGGCCTTCGGAGGGCAGCGTTTCGCAAGAAGTCCTGACGATTGCGGCTGAACTCGGCGTGAAGTGGATGGCGACCGATGAGGGCGTGCTGGGGCGGAGTCTGGGCATAAATTTCTCGCGCGACGGTTATGGCCATCTGAACGCGGATTTGGCACAGCGCTTGTACACGATTTATCGCTACGAGAACGACGATACGCGGATGAATCTGATCTTCCGCGACCACACGCTTTCAGACCTGATCGGATTCGTGTATTCGGGAATGCCGCCGCAGGACGCTGCCAATAATCTCATTCACAAGATCAAGGAATCGGCGCAGCCCATGATTTCGAATGGGCAGGATGCGATGGTTCCCATTATTTTGGACGGCGAGAATGCCTGGGAATATTATCCGCAATCGGGCCGCGAATTCTTGCGTCGCTTCTATGACGCCCTGCAGAACGAGCCAGGGATGGAAGCGGTCACGGTGAGCGAAGCGATTACGCGCCACAAAAACGTCAGTCACCTCACGTCGCTGGTGCCGGGGTCGTGGATCAATGCGAATTTCAACGTTTGGATTGGCGCTCCAGAAGACAACAAGGCGTGGGACTATCTGTATCATGCCCGCGATTTCTACGCCCAGGTGGCCCCGGGCGCGACCGAGAAGCAACGCAAGCTGGCTTTCGAAGAGGTCCTGATTGCAGAGGGTAGCGACTGGAACTGGTGGTACGGACCTGAACATCACTCGGCCAACGATCGCGACTTTGATGAACTCTATCGTAAACATCTGTCGAATATCTACCAGGCGTTGGGTGGAACGCCTCCGGATTATCTGGCGCAGCCTATCACTGGAGGGGCCGCTCGGCCTCTTTTTACGCCGCAGACAGCCTACGTACATCCCCGAATCACGGGCGACATGGTGCGCTACTTTGAGTGGATGGGTGCCGCGTGCTACACGGCTGACCGCCGCTCGGGATCCATGCACGGCAAGCAGTTTCTGATGGATGAAGTGTTCGCTGGGATCGATGAAAAATATGTCTATGGCCGGCTGGATTTCGCAGGCAAAGTGCCAGGAGGCGCGCTCGAATTAGTGGTAAATCTCGAATCGTGGGCCAACCATGCCTCCAAGCCGCGCAGCGAACTGCGGCTGGGTGTGATAGTGGCCGAGGGCCACATTGAATCATGGAAAGTGAATCGGGGAAAGGACACGTTGGAGGACTGGACCGATGCGAAAGAGGGGCGGGTGGCGCTGCTCCGCAACTTTGAGTTTTGCCTGCCGCTTGCCTGGCTGGCCGCGGCTCCGCTGGAGATAGATAAAATGCCAGAACCCGCCAGTTCGTCTGCCGTGGCCACGCGGCTACGACTGCGCTTTAGCGTGTGGCAGAACCATCTGCCCGTCGACGCCTTGCCGGTGGAAGGATGGATCGAGCTGGAGTTGCTGGCCGAGGAAGATCTGCTAGCGGTGGGTGGCTAAGCGCCGCTGTTCGGCAAGGGCTATGCGGTAAAAGGTTATGTTGCGTGGTGGCGTGCCTCGCCCGCTGGGACGGGGCAGAGGCCCGTCCCCACGGTCTGTGGAACTCGTGCTATTGGCCGCTGCTGGCCACTGTCATCGTCATCGGACGATTCAATTCCATCACCAGCTCTGTGCCAGCAGGCAGCATCGCAGATCGGTGCTTGCCGAGCCAGTGGGCAACGGTGACAGTAGCGCCGATTGCTCCGCCGATGAGCAGGCCCTTGCCGCCGTCGGCCAGGCCGCCGATGATCATGCCGCCGCCCGTGCCCATGCCAATCTCGGTTTTATCTTTGCCGTCGATACCGTCACCTTTGAATTGCCCTTCCGTGTTGACGTCGGTGCCGTGGCGAGCGTTGGTATCGACGAGCGAAGCATTCAGCATGAACTTGTCACCATTCGGGAGCACCAGGTTCTCCGGGAAGATGGCGATGGTGGGCTTGCCCGCGATGCGGCGCGGTTCGTTCGTTTTCGTGACCCGGCCTTCGACGGTCGTGCCGATGGGAATCACAGTCTTTCCGTCCATGATCACCGACTCGGTCACTCTGGCGGAAAATGGATCGCCCGCCTTTGAACTAAAGGTTGCGAGAGTGGTTTCGAGTTTCATCTTGACGGCGGTTCCAGTGGGCAGAGCAGTTTGCGCCCACGCAACACTGCCGATCACAAGGAGCGATGCCAACAAAAGCGTCTTTTTCATTTGAGTCTCACCTCCAAAAGTCATTCCCCGATCTCTTGCGCAGCCCTGAGTACTTCATCGAGCGGCGCGCGGTCGAGTTGGTTTTCGCCGCGGTAGATATAGCGCACCCACCGATCGTTATCGCCGTCGCGATCAATGACCAGCGTCGCCGGGCGCGCAATGTTGATGGCGTCGGTGCCCACTGCGTGATGAAGACCGTAAGCTTTAGTCACGCTGCGATCCTCGTCAAGCAAGAACACGCTTTCGATCGGATGCTTCGCCAGGAATTTTCCCGGCTTCCAGACGCCGTCACGTTTTTCGGCAGCGATGAATGCCAACTGCGCCCCCGCCGCTTTGAATTCCGGTAGCCGGGACTCCAACTGAGTCATGCGCTTCACGCAGTTCGGTCACCAGGTGCCGCGCAGAAATTCGAGAATCAGCGTGCCCTCTGCCAGCAAACCATCGAGAGTGAACATGCCCTCACGGTTAGCCGCGCGCAGCGAAAAACCTGGGGCAATCGATCCGATTTCCAGAGTCTCAGTGCGGTCCTTCATTCTCAGTTGACTTTAAGCGAGGTGGAAATCGGGAACAATAACGGATAGGGTACCGGGTGACGACCATGCGATGCTTCGTTGGGATATGTCCCACCGGGAGAGCGGGATTTTCCACGTCCGCTATAATTTCGTTTCACGCAGCGGGAGACGCGGCAAGCTACGTCTCTACCCACGATGTTATTTGTTCAATCGAAGAAATAAATCGAAGATATAAAGGACGCACGTATGCCTGTTACCAGCATTGCCGATATTCGCGGACGCCAGGTGCTCGACTCGCGTGGAAATCCAACCGTTGAAGCGGAAGTCTTTCTCGATGGCGGCGTCAGTGGGCGGGCCATTGTGCCGAGTGGCGCGTCCACCGGCGAACATGAAGCCGTTGAACTGCGCGACGACGACAAGACCGTTTACCTCGGCAAGGGGGTTTTGCAAGCGGTGGCGAACGTCAACGGCGAGATTGCCGAATCGCTCGCAGGCGTGGATGCCGCCGACCAGCGCACCCTCGATGCGCGCCTGATCGACATGGATGGCTCTCCCAACAAAGGCCGACTCGGAGCGAATGCGATCCTCGCTGTTTCAATGGCTGCGGCGCGAGCTTCTGCGAATGCCTGCGCATTGCCGCTCTATCGCTACCTCGGCGGAGCAGGAGCCAACACCTTGCCGGTGCCGATGATGAATATTCTCAATGGCGGCGCGCACGCCGATAACAACGTCGACTTCCAGGAGTTCATGGTGATGCCGGTGGGAGCGCCGTCGTTTTCCGAGGCGCTGCGCTGGGGCGTCGAGGTTTTCCATACGCTCAAAGGCGTGCTGAAAAAACGCGGCTATAACACGTCGGTCGGCGACGAAGGCGGTTTTGCTCCATCCGTGAAGTCGAACGTCGAGGCGATTGAAGTCGTGCTGGAAGCGATTCAGCAGGCGGGCTACAAACCGGGAGAGGAGATCGGGATTGCGCTCGATCCGGCCGCCAGCGAGTTCTATCAGGATGGAAAATACGTCTTCAAGAAATCGGATAAGTCGTCCAAGAGCTCCGAAGACATGATTCGCTACTACGCCAAGTGGGTAAATGACTACCCCATCGTGTCGCTCGAGGATGGGCTCTCGGAGAATGACTGGGAAGGCTGGGCGTTGCTGACCAAGGAACTCGGCGACAAGATTCAGTTGGTTGGCGATGACATTTTTGTAACCAATATTCAGATCTTCGGCGAGGGCATCGAGAAGGGAATTGCCAATTCGATCCTGATCAAACTCAATCAGATTGGCACGGTCAGCGAAACTCTAGATGCCATCGACCTGGCCACGGCGCAACGGCTACACCTCGGTGATCTCCCATCGCTCCGGCGAAAGCGAAGATACGTTCATAGCCGATCTGGCGGTGGCGACGGGCGCGGGCCAGATCAAAACAGGCTCGGCTTCGCGCACCGACAGAATCGCTAAATACAACCAGCTGCTGCGCATTGAAGAGGAGTTAGGCGGGGCGACGCGGTTTCTGGGGGTGAAAGCGCTGAACTATAAAGCCTAATCGTGACGTCTGACCTGCCACGATGTGGGGGCCAGGGAAGCTGGAAACCAATCGCAAATTCTGCAAATTCGTAAGCCGTCCTGAGATGTTGAACACAGCGTAGCTCCTACGTGTCCTCCATGCTAGACTCGAAATTGAGCCACCACCTTTGCGGATGCGCATTCTTACGCGCTACATTTTGGGAGAAGTTGTCTCCCACGCCTTGATCGGCGCGGCGGTTTTCACCTTTGTTCTCTTCACTCGCGACCTTGGACGAATCCTTGAACTGGTAGTACGCAACAGCGCTCCGCTGCCGAGCGTTGCCGAAGTGTTTTTCTTCACGGTCCCGGTCGCGCTCACTTACACCATTCCCATGGGCGTGCTGGTCGGCATCCTTATCGGACTCAGCCGCCTCGCCGCGGACAGCGAAATCACCGCCATGCGGGCCAGCGGCCTGGGGGTCTGGACCTTTCTGCGCGTCATCTCGATCTTTGTGGTGATCGCGTGGCTGCTTGCGCTTGCCAACAGCGTCTATCTCGCGCCCCGTTCGCTTGCGGCCTTGGGACAACTAGAGAACAATCTCAAATCTTCACAGGCTTCGTTCGAAGTTCAGCCCCGTGTCTTTTATGAGGGATTCCCGAAGATCATCCTTTATGTGCAAGACGTCAAAGCGATGTCCGGCGGAGCTTTGTGGAAAGGCGTTTTCCTCGCCGATTTGAGCGACCCGGCTGCGCCCCGCATCAGTCTGGCGCGCCAGGGCCTGCTCGTCAGCCAGGGACCGGACCGGCTCGATTTGCATCTTGTCGACGGTTCCACCCACGAGGTCCCAGATCCCAACAATCCCGACCAGTATCAGATCTCCACGTTCCAGACCACCGACATCCCTCTGCAGATCCCCGCCGCGCAAAACAGTCAGGAACATGAACCCACCTCACTCAGCGAGGTCAAATTTGACGACCTTCTCCGCAGCGCGCGATCGGGCGACACCACCAACCGCCGCTGGAATCTCATCGAATACAATCGCCGCCTGGCGCTGCCGACTGCCTGCATCGTGCTGGCGCTGGTGGGCATTCCGCTCGGGCTTTCGTCGAAGAAGGGCGGCAAGTCCAGCGGATTTGTGCTGACTATTCTGCTGGTCTTTGTCTACTATTCGCTTTCTCTGATTGGAGTCTCGTTCGCGAAACAGGGACGCCTCTCGCCAGCCGCTGGAGTTTGGCTGGCCGATTTCATGTTTCTCATTGGCGGAGTGTTTCTGCTGTGGCAGTCCGAGCGGCGGCCCATCGAGTTGGCCGCGTTCCGTTCGTGGTTTAGAGGATCAAGATTCAAAGAGTCAAGATTAAAAGGATCGTCTTTCAGTTCCGGATTGCAGGGGTCATGGCTCACATCCAGGCTGAGCAACTGGATGGGCGGAGTCTCATCATCTGGGCTTCCGGAGGGGCCAGGCAATGGCGAGGAGGCCGAGCATGATCGGCGCGGGAGTGTTCCGCGGCGTGTATCCATGCCCAGGCGCCTGTTCAATCTTCGTTTTCCCACCATTCTTGACGATTATGTGCTGCGCGGTTTTGCCCTGTTCTTTTCCATGATTGTGGCGGCTTTCCTGATGCTGCTGCTCGTCTTTACCTTGTTTGAATTGCTGAGCGACATTCTGCGGAATCAAATCTCGCCGCTCACCGTCGGAGAATACCTGCTCAGCGTGGCACCATATTTTCTTTACAACACCACGCCTCTCAGCATGCTGCTGGCGGTGTTGATCACCTTCGGCCTGCTGCAACGCTCGAATGAAATCACGGCGATCAAGGCCACGGGCATCAGCCTTTACCGCGTGGTCGTTCCCGTCCTGATCGCGTCGATTCTGGTCGCCGGAGTTCTATTTCTCTCCGATCAGCTGTATCTCCCCTACACCAACAAACGTCAGGACGCGCTGCGCAATCAGATCAAGGGCAAGCCGGCGCAAACCTATCTGCGCCCCGATCGCAAGTGGATTTTCGGGCAGCACTCTGACATTTATTACTACCAATTTTTCGATCCTGACCGGGATGTGTTTGGCGGGATCTCCATATTCCAATTCGACCCGCACACCTTCCAGATCACGCGCCGCATTGCTGCCGATCGCGCGCACTGGTCAGACGCCATGGGCCGCTGGGTTTATGAGCAAGGGTGGGAGCGAAGCTTGAATGGAGCGGCCATCGAAAACTATCGCAAGTTCGACGTTGCCACCTTCCCCCAATTGTCGGAACGGCCCGCCTATTTCAAGAAGGAAATCAAGCAATCGTCGGAGATGAGTTACGAAGAACTGCGCCGGTACATACACGATCTGGAGCAGAGTGGCTTTGATGTGGTGCGCCTGCGGGTTCAGTTGCAGAAGAAGATTGCCTATCCGCTGATCACGCTGGTGATGGCGGTTCTGGCAATTCCCTTCGCGCTTTCGGCCGGCAAGCGGTCAGCTGTTGCAGGAGTCGCGACTGCGATTGGTATTGGAGTGATCTATTGGACGATCAATGGGCTGTTTGAGGCTATGGGCAATTTGAGCCAGCTACCGCCCGCTGTAGCTGCATGGTCGCCGGACTTGGTCTTCGGCTGCATCGGGGGCTATCTAATCCTCCGCATGCCAACTTAAGCGTCATTGAATCATTTAGACATTGAAGTCATTAAAACCCTAAATCGACTGGTTTTCTAATGTCTCAATGCCTCAATAACTTCACTGCTGGGTTGTCATTCCGCTCGGTCCCGGGTTGCTGATCACGCTGGTTGCGGTGCTCAGGCCGCCCGTGGTCGTGCTTACTCCGAAGGCACCGATGTTGCTGGAGTTGCTGTTTGATACGTAAAGGAACTCGCCGCCCTCCTTGACGCTGCCTTGCATCGCCAAGGCCACCGGCTGCGATCCCTGGCTCGGCTGCGAAGCAGGCGTTAGAACGGTCAACTGGCCCGTCGTAATGTTGATGCGATACCCATAAACCTGGTTCGAGAGTTCGCACGCCACAAAGAGAAAGTTACTGGTCGGATCAACCACCAGGGCGACGGGCTTCTCTCCGGTTGTTGGCGGCGACGTGGGCAACGGAACGAGCGTTCCCAGGGCCACACCGGTCGGGCAATTCGCTTGCCCGGTTTGCGCGCACAACTGGAATATACTCAGCGCGCCGGCTCCCGTCGGAAAGGTACCCACATAGACAAAAATGCCGCCCGTATTCTCCCCCGCCGGATTCGTGTTGACGGCAAGCACCGAGATCGGATCACTGCTCGGAACCGAATAAGGCGAACCGAGCGAAGTCTGCTCCGTCAGGATTCCTGACGAACTGACACTATAGGCACTTAACGTATTGTCGTTGTGCGGGGACGGAGAAACGCAATTGGGCGCGGTGCAAATGTCCACATTGTTAGTTACGAAGAGGAATTCCTGCGATGAACTGGCGCCGGGTGGAGTAAAGTCAAGCGCCGAAAGCGCACTCGGGATTTTGCTTAAGTAGAACGGACTTTGGTAGGTCGCGCTTTGACTCACGAACGTCATGGTTGTTGTCCCGGGCTTCGTGGCAAACACTGAAATTGACGGACAACCAACAAAGTTCGCCGCGTCGAGAGCATTCTGAACAGCCCTGCCTGGCCCCGGGCAGGTGGTCGGCGACGGATACACACCCGAATCGATCACGAATAAAAACTGTCCTGAGGTATCTCGCGCCATGGCCAGCGCGGTGTCGGGATAAGAGTTAGAACTAGCGCAAGAGGTCGCAGACTGACTGATACAGCTCCAGGTGACCCCCGTGCCAGGGCCATTCAAACTCCCGTCGGAGTTGACCGTGTATGGGTAAATCGCTGGTGGAACCACAGGACTGGCTGTAGCCACCCCCTGATCCAGAACGAAAGCTGTATCGCCCGTCGGATCAAGCAAGATATTCACCGGAATTCCGCAAGGCTCGGCATCGCTGCTGGTCGCCGCCGTCGGGCAGGTGCTGGGGTTGTAATTGATCAGCGTGAGGACACCTGTGTTCAGATCGATGGCATAGGAACTGATGTTGTTTCCCATGCCTGAGGCGCTTCCCTCGGCAGTCACACCTTCGGTCAGCACGTACAGGACTCCGGTCGGATGGTGGGAGGTGCTGCCGCAATTGACCAAAAACACGCTCAGGGCACAGAGGGCCGCGAGCATAATGACAAAGCCTAATTTCTTCGACATCAGTTCTCCTGCTGGAGTCTCCAACCGGCGCTTTGCGCGCCCCTTGGGGTGTCAACCGCTGACCCGTGCGCGGGCGATTCCCTGCCAGCCGTCACGGCGACTGAGGCTTGTGGCTGAAACAATTTTTTTATCAGGAATGAGCGGGAAGAGCAAACCCATGAACAGGCGGAGTAGCCGGAATCCGGATTTCTATCTCTAACCCACCCTCTCTGCGGTTGGATGCACGAAGTTGGCCGCCATGCAGCCTGATTGCTCGGTCCGCGATCGACAGGCCCAATCCCGCTCCCCCGGTTTGTTGGTTGCGAACGTCGTCCAGTCGATAAAAGGGCTCAAATATCTTCTTCAGCGCATCGTTAGGAACGCCCGGCCCGGAATCCAGTACGCGAATAACGATTTCTTCTTCGCCGTTCGCCTGCTGCCGCTCCAGCCGCACCTCCACCGTTGTGCCTTCCGCAGTATAGCGCGTAGCGTTCCTCACCACGTTCTCGACTGCGCTGCGCAGCAGGTCGGGATCGCCCTCGACCAGGTATTCATCGCTGGACTTATCCGCGTTTTTGTTTGGTTCAAAGCCAACATTGAAGTCCTGCTGGCCGCCATCTGAGTCGATGGTCACACGGCATCCGCGTCCCGGATTTTCGTATTCGGCGTCATGCGCCACCTGTTCGACCAAGTCGCGCAATGAGAACGTCGTCTTGCGCAGGCCGTCTGTACCCGACTCCAACCGGGCGATAGTGAGCAGTCGCTGGATGAGCTGGTTCAGACGATCGGCTTCGAGTTCGATACGGTTGAGTGAGCCTTCAAGTTCCGGCACAGCCCTTTGCCGCGCCAAACCGAGCGCCACGCTCAACCGGGCCAGCGGAGAGCGCAGTTCGTGGGACACGTCCTTCAATAGCCGCGATTGCGACTCCACCAGTTGTTCGATGCGCTCAGCCATGCGGTCAAAGTCGCGCATCAATTCCGTGAGTTCGTCGCGACCGCCGTTGGCGGGCGTTCCCGTGCGTGCGCTCAAATCGCCGGCCGCAAGGCTCTGCGCAGCTTTGCGCAAGCGCGTTACCGGACTTGTCACCGACGATGCCAGCAGGTAGCACACCAATCCCGAGAGAATGACTGCGATACCCAGCAAAGGTATGTCGAAGGGTCCGAAAAAACCTCGCGGTCCCGGCGGCAATTCCAATACCATCGTGTAGCGTTTGCCGTCCAGAGTGAGCGCCTCGCGCCGTATGCGGTCGGGCAGCAGTCTATCGATCCAGGTACGACGATAAAGCAAACCACCGCGTGAGCCTGCTTGTCGCGTTCCGGCTTGCGAGGCGCCCGGAGTCACACCCTCCCGTGAATCCTCTATCCACGGCGGCACATGCCGGCCAGCAAGTTCGTTCCCGGCCGAATCAAACACATAAGCACGCACGTGCTGCGTACGCCAGAATTCTTCCAGATATTCGTGGGCGGCGTGTTGTCCACCAGTCTGATACGCATTCACCGCCTCCGCCAAAGTCTGTGGCGCCTGGCTCTCGATGCCGCGCCGCGCCGGGCGCAGAGCAATCGTCACCATAATCGCCAGCACCAGCGACAAGGCGAGCGCGGCCCAGAATGACACGAAAATCTTGAGGAAAAGGCTTTTCATTTCTTCCTGCGCCTCAGCGCACACCGCAGGAGTTCGTCCAGAGCGCTCTCGTATTCAAAGATGGGTGGGATCTCGTTTGCTGGGCCGGAGAAGAACGTCGCGTCACCATCTTTGGTAGCGAAATCGCGTCGGATCCCCTTTCGGTAGGAGCAGGCATCCTGGAAGTACACTACACGCCCTACGTCGCTAACATCTAGGTTCTCTCCGATGAATACCCAGGGTTCCACCGTGGGTATCAACAGCCGATCGTCTAGATAGGTGACCAAGAAGTAAACCGAACCCTCCGTTAGTTTGCTCGCTGACACGGGTTCGGCATAAGGCTTCAAAACTCGTTCCTCAAATCGCATCCGTGCCCTTCAGTTTACTTTTTATTTTTTTGATTTCGCCGCCGGCCGCGCAAACATATACCCCACGCCCCGAATCGTCTTGATATGGTCGCCGTCCTCCTCGGAGTCACCCAGTTTCCTTCGCACTTTGCTCACGTGCATATCAATGCTTCGATCAAAGGGCATAAACTTGCGGCTGAGCACGGCATTCACCAGCCGTTCCCGCGTCACCACCCGCCCTGCCTCGCGTAGCAGAACTTCCAGCAGATTGAACTCCACCGACGTGAGGTCGACCGGTTGCCCCGCCCGCAACACGCTGCGAGTTGCCGGGTCCAGTTCCACGTCGCCCACCGTCAGCACCTCGGGCACTTCGTTGGCCGCTCGAACCGGCTTGGTGCGGCGCAGAATGGCGCGAATGCGCGCCACCAGTTCGCGTGGATTGAACGGCTTCGGAAGATAATCGTCCGCGCCGATTTCGAGCCCCACGATGCGGTCGACATCTTCACCGCGCGCCGTCAGCAGCAGCACCGGAATCTTGGACACGCTGCGAATTCGCCGCAGCACCTCAAAGCCATTGATCCCCGGCAGCATGACGTCCAGCACTACCAGCGCATACTCGTTGGTAAGCGCCTGTTGCAGTCCCTCTTCGCCGTCATGGACAGCCTTCAGGCTGAAGCCTTCGGCCTTCAGATACTCCTGTACCAAGCTGCACAGTTCAACGTCGTCATCCACCACCAGCACATGATCCATCCGCTTTATCATCCCACCTCGTCGAGTTTCATGTAGTAAAGAATTGTGATTTGTGAAGAAATCAGGCCATCCGGGTGATTCCCGGACAAAGGCCTTTGACGTTAGATGACCCGATCACCCGAGCAACCCAATGACCCGATACCTTTACAAAACTTTACCGCGCTTGACCGACTCTTTACCCCAACTTTTCCGCACTCGTGTTCTTATCTGCATAGGTATTCGGGCAACTCCCGAACCAACAGTTCCTGAAGAGATCTAAAAGGAGTTCCAAATGAAATCTACTCGTAATCGCTTTCTCGTCATCGGCGCCGCTGTGATGTTGGCTGTGACAGCCGTCATTGCTCAAGGTCCGCATGGACCCGGCGGCCCGTTCGGTGAATTCCATCATTTGCTCAGACAACTTGACTTGACCAGCGATCAGCATGCCCAGGTCAAGGCGATTTTTGAAAAAGAGAAGCCAACCCTGCAGCCCCTGATGCAGCAGATGCGGCAAAATCGCGAGGCCATGAAGGCTCTGGAAGCCGCGGGTCCGTTCGACGAAGCCAAGGTGACAGCTCTCGCTACGCAGAACTCGCAGACCATGATTCAACTTCAGGTGGAGCACGAGCGCGTCAAATCCGAAATCATGGCTATCCTGACGCCCGATCAGAAAACCAAGCTGGCGCAGATCGAGGCCAATCACGAATCGCGGATGGGCAAGCATGCGCCTCCGCCATCGGATTAATTTTTCCCGTAGAGACGGGGCTTGTCCCGTCTGTCTTTTGCATCTCTCTCCAACCGGGTGAGGAACGGAATTTCTAACCGTTTCGCCCTCACCCGGCCTTTTTGGTTTTCCGCATCGTGCGTAAAAAGCAATGGAACGCGCCGACCTACTCTATTCGGGATTAATGTTCGCCGCGGGCATGCTGTCTCTGTGGACAGTACTTCTGTTAACCGCTGCCTTCTTCGTTCTCGGTCCTTCGCTTCGAAAATCCACGGCTGCTACAATCTCTTCTACAGGAAGCCATTTGCACGAGTATCACGCTCCTGGGAATCATGGTGCTGCAAAGACTCCGACCGCTCGTTCCCTATCTGAAACGCTACCGCGGCGGTCTCGTCTGGGGCGGATTCTGCGTCCTCTTCAATAACGGAATCTGGATTCTTTTTCCGCAAGTCCTGCGCCGCGCCATCAACGATCTCAACTCCGGCGTAACCCGTCAGAAACTTCTTACTTACTCTCTGCTGATCATCGCCATTGCGCTGATCAAGGGAATCTTCCAATTCCTCACGCGATGGGTAGTCATCGGCATCTCTCGCGATATCGAATTTGATCTGCGCAACGATCTGTTTGCCCACCTCGAGCGTCTCTCCTACTCGTATTACCAGCGCAACCGCACCGGCGACATCATGGCCCGCGCCACCAACGATCTGAATGCGGTTCGTATGCTGCTGGGCCCGGCCATCATGTATTCGGCCAACACCCTCGTCTTTACCGCCGGCGCGCTCGGTTTCATGCTCGCTATCAGCCCGAAGCTGACGCTTTTCGCGTTTCTGCCGCTGCCCATTGCCAGCATCCTCATCCAACATTTTGGGCGCCGCATCCACGAACGCTTCGAGCGCATTCAGGCCATGTTCTCCGACATTTCGGCCCGCGCCCAGGAAAATTTCTCCGGCGCCCGCGTCATCCGCGCCTATGTGCAGGAGCAAGCCGAGATCGCCGCTTTTGAAAACGCGAATCAGGAATACATCCGCCGCAGCCTGGGCTTGGTGCGCCTGATGGGCATGCTCTGGCCGACGCTCGAACTCATGCTCGGCGCCGCCGTGGTGATCGTGCTCTGGCTTGGGGGACGCCAAGTGCTGATGGGCAAGATGAATATCGGCGCTTTCGTGGCCTTCAACACCTACATGGTGCAGCTGACGTGGCCAGTCATCGCGCTGGGCTGGGTGATCAATATTTTTCAGCGCGGAACGGCGTCCCTGGAGAGAATAGAAGAAATCCTGAGACAGCAGCCGGAAATCGCCGATGAAACCATCTCATCAGGTGATCGGGTCATCGGGCCATCGAAAATCCAGACCCTGGCAGCTCGCGATCTTGCTCTTCAGATCGCCCGATCACCCGACGACCCGATCACCCGATCGCCCGATCTTCTCGGCGAAATCGAATTTCGCAATCTGAACTTCGCCTACAATGGCAACACCATTTTGCACGACATCAACCTCCGCATCCCCGCCGGCTCAAGTTTGGCGATCGTCGGCCCCACCGGCTCGGGCAAAACGACGCTGGTCAGCTTAATTCCCCGCATCTATGACGCCGCGCCCGGCGCTGTCCTCATCGACGGCCGTCCCATCCGCCAGTTCCAGCTCGATCCCCTGCGCCGCCAGATCGGCTTCGTGCCGCAGGAGACATTTCTTTTCAGCGACACCATCCGCGAAAACATCGCCTTCGGTATAGCGCAAGAAGACGGCCAGGCCTCGCTCGAAGACATCAAGGCCGCCGCTCAGGCCGCAAATATCGCGGAGGATATCGAAAGCTTTCCCGAAGGCTACAACACCACGGTCGGCGAGCGCGGCATCACTCTCTCCGGCGGCCAGAAGCAGCGCACCGCCATCGCCCGCGCCATTCTGCGGAGCCCGCGCATCCTCATCCTCGACGACGCCCTCTCCAGCGTCGACACCAACACGGAGGACAAAATCCTCAACCATCTTCGCGCCATCATGCGCGGACGCACCACGATTTTTATCTCTCATCGCGTATCCACAGTGCGCAACGCCGACGCTATAGCAGTTCTTCATCAGGGACGAATCGTAGAACTCGGCACCCACGACCAACTTATAGCCCGCAACGGCTACTACACCGACCTCTACAACAAACAATTGCTAGAAGAAGAACTCGCCGAGGTCTAACCGAGGTCTAAAGGATTCGCTGAAACTCTCTTCATCCGCGGCTATAACTTTTGTAATGCGCCTTTATAATTCCTGTCAGTCCGATTGAGAATCCGTAATAGCCGCTAACCCCGGCCGGTTTCAAAAAGGGATTGATCCTTCCGTGTCATACAACCCCTCAAGGAATTTCTTGCTCTGAGCAAGAGAGAGCGTGGATAATGCTCTCAGCCCCTCAATAGCATCTGTTCCGCGGAGTGACCATGCGACGTTTGCGACCGGCCTTGCTGCCTTCGTGTACCCATTTAACGCCTGTTTTTGTGACGCCTACCTTTTCGGCGCTGATCCTATGCGGCCTGTTCTTATCTCTTCTGCTGTTCTCGAGTCCCGGCTTCGCCGCCACGGCTGATCGCATCACGAGTCCGATTGATTCTAGCGAGACCGTCAGTTTGGCGGCTGGCGTTCCGCGCAAGGCTCGGGCGCTATATGACCAGGGGCCAGTCGATCCGTCTCTTTTACTCAGCTATATAACCCTCCACACCGCGCCCACTGCCAGCCAGCAGAAAGCGATCAACCGTCTGCTCGCGCAGCAGCAGGACCCCAGTTCTCCTCTCTATCACCAGTGGCTGACCCCCGAGCAGTATGCCGACCGCTTTGCGCTGAGCCCGAACGACATTCAGAAAGTCACTTCGTGGCTCTCATCGCAGGGCTTCACCATTGTCAAGGTCGCCCGCTCGCGCAACCTGATCGCCTTCAGCGGGACCGCCGCCCAGGCTGAGCAGGCCTTCCATTCCCAGATTCATAACTTCAGCATTGACGGGGAAAAACACTTCTCCAATACCGCTTCACCCTCGATCCCCGCTGCGCTCGCCGGCATCGTTGTCGGGGTTGGCGGATTGAACAATTTTCATCCGAAACCATTTTTCCATCGCAGGACTCCCAACTACAGCTTTCCCATTCCCAGCACCGGTCCTGCCGAATACGTCCCGCTCATCGCTCCCGGCGACATTGGAACGATCTACAACATCAAGCCGCTTTACACCGCTTCCACTCCGATCATCGGCACGCACCAAAAGCTGGTGGTTGTGGGCCAGACCGATGTATATCTTGCTGATCTCAACGACTTTCGCTCCGGCTTCGGGTTTTCGAGCCTCAGTTGCACGACAAATTCCAGCGACGTCATCACCGCCTGCAATGATGCCCACTTTCAATATGTGCTGAATGGCAGTGACGCCGGAGTTAACCCTGACGGGGATGACCTGGCCGAGGCCGACATTGACCTGGAGTGGTCGGGAGCCATTGCCTACGATGCGAAGATCATTTACGTCAATTCCGGAGGAACGGCGAACGGCGTATGGGACGCGTGGCATACCGCGGTGACCGACAATCTCGCGCCGGTCATCACCATGAGCTATGGCATCTGCGAACTGGGCGAGTTTCTAGGAGACGTGGGCTACACCTTCAGTACTGACGAACCGTTGTTGCAGCAGGCCAACCTGCAAGGCATCACGTTCATGAATGCGAGCGGCGACACCGGCGCTGCCGCCTGCGATTCCGGCCCTCCGGGTGCTGGCACACCGGTTCCACCGTATGGCCCAGCGGAATACGGGCTTTCAGTAAACTATCCGGCGAGCAGCCCTGAGGTCACCGGAGTCGGTGGCACGATGATCCCGATCGCCGAGTTGGACGACCCGGGCACATATTGGACCACGTCCACCGCGGCCAACGGTAGTTCGGCCGTGTGCCCCAACTCCACGGGGCCGTGCATCCCCGAAAATGGTTGGAACGACGATCAGGAGTTCGGTTACTACTGCGCCGCCACAAACGACCCCAACAACTGCTTTCCGACGGGCACGGGGCAGGTTCAAATAACGAGTCCGAAGACGTTCCAAGAGGATTACTGGATCGGCAGCGGCACCGGAGGCCCAAGCAACTGCTACACCTTCAACAACAGCACCCAAGCCTGCTCCGGCGGCTTTCCGCAACCAGCGTGGCAGCGGACCCTGGACATTCCCGGCCAGACCACCACGGCTCATGTCACGGCTGGCGTTGCCGCGGTCCGCTTCTCGCCGGATATCTCGTTGCTGTCGTCCGCAGATTTCCCGGGCTACATCGTGTGTACGCCGCAGTCGGAACTTGGCGGCACCAGTTCGGCCAGCAGTTGCGCCGGAGGAGGCGCGGCCGGGATTACCAGTTCGATTACGAACTACTATTCGGTCTTCGGCGGGACATCCTTTGCCTCTCCCATTTTCGCGGGCATTGTGACCTTGCTCAATCAGTATGTGGTGCAAAACGGATTTCAAGCGTCGCCCGGCTTCGGCAATGCCAACCCGAGCCTGTACCAAATCGCGATCTATAACACGTCCGCTTTTAACCAAGTTACTGGGGGCGATACCTACGGTGCCGGCAGCAACATCGTCTACGATTGCGCAAAAGGCACGCCTACGGGCTTCCCCAGGCCGACCAATGTCCATCAACAGGCCCCACCGCCGGAACCATGGGCTACCTCGCCGCCACCGCCGATCCCACTACCGGCTATAACCTGGTAACCGGCCTGGGCTCGGTCAATGTCAACAATTTAGCTACCAGCGTGGGGTCAACTGCTCACACCCAGCACGACCTCTCTTTCAGCCTCCGCCACTCATATCATTTCCGGAGCCAGCGCAAACTTTGACCATAACCGTGACACCGTCACGGCCTCGGGAGTGGTCACTTCTATCAACAACGGCTCGTCCACTGCTCTGGGCACGGCGACCATCACCTGAGGCAGCGGCGGGGTCAGCTTCGTTCACGACCAGTCTGCCGGCGGGTACAAATTCCATCACCGGCAGCTACGTTGGTGGCTACAACACCACATCGACAACGCGTCAGCCGTTAGTCGTGACAGTCACCGCCCCCAGCTTCTCCTGGACCACCAGCAGCACTTCGCATACGGTCACGGCGGGTCAGACGACAGAAGCGTATAGTTTCACAGCCACACCCACTGGCGGCCCAACCACTTTTGCCGGTCAGGTAACGTTCAGC
This sequence comes from uncultured Acidobacteriaceae bacterium, assembly GCA_963810955.1. Classification (GTDB taxonomy): domain Bacteria; phylum Acidobacteriota; class Terriglobia; order Terriglobales; family Acidobacteriaceae; genus Acidiflorens. The sequence continues at coordinate 52,991 of CAWEPW010000039.1, forward strand.
TGCAGCTTTCGCTCCCACCGACACCACGCTCACCAATAGCCGCTGCACCTTTACTCCCCCATCGATCGCCGCAGGCACATCCTCCACAACCGGGACCGGGGTCACTATGACCATCACCACTGCCGGCCCAAACACAGGAACTGGATCGGACGTGCGGCGCCGCGCTGACAATCGTTCTCGATCTCCTTGGCTCCCATTAACGCTGCCCGTTGCAGGAGTGGTTATGCTCGGCCTGATGCGTGGCCGGGTAAGCAGGAAAGCATCGAGGCGTTCAGCCATCGGCCTCATGTGCTTCTCGCTCCTGCTGCTCGGCTTCATGATGGCCTGCGGAGGAGGTGGAAGCTCGACCACAACGCCACCAGCCTCCGTCGTAACCGTCAGCCCCAGCTGCAGTGCAGCTCTATGCCGATGAGGCAGGAAATATGTGGTCTGCGCCTCCGACCCAGCAATTCTCAGCCACGGTCAGTAACTCCACTAGTCAGACCGTGAGCTGGGGAGTAACCGGCACCAGCGCAAATGGCGCCATCGATTCCACCACTGGACTCTACTCAGCCCCGGCAACGGTTCCGAGTCCGGCGGCGGTCACGGTAACAGCTACATCGTCCGCAACGACGACTCCGGGAACGGGCACTGTCACCATCCTGACTCCAACCGGAAACGGGCAACTGCCTGCGAACTACACCGTCACCGTAACGGCGACCGAGTCCACTACGGTGCACACGCTGCCAGTGACGCTGGTTGTGCAATAGGACGGTTGCTGGAGATTCGCTGACTCTTTGTGTGAGGGCGCGGAAGCACTCCGCGCCCTTTTTGTTTTCGCGCATCTAACAAGCGGCGATTGGCCAGAAGCTTCCAGGTCATCATGGGCTCAATCTCGAACAAAATAACTCCGCAAGAAAAAGGTAGATGATCTCGCCCGCGCTTGCCCCAATGCTGCTCTCGTTAATCGTCGGAATCAGCATTGTGCTGATGCTGATTCGGCCTCGCAATATTCCGGAGGTTTATTGGATCGGCTGGCGGCGTTTTTTTATTGCTCATTCTCCGATTGGCGCCCTTGCAACTCGCAGGTCGAGCCGTCGCGAAAGCATTGGATGTCTGCCTTTTTCTCATCGGCATGATGCTGCTTTCTGAACTCGCGCGCGAGCATGGCGTTTTCGACTGGCTGTCGTCAGTTGCCGTGCGGAGCGCCCGCGGTTCCTGCACGCGCCTGTTTGCGCTGGTTTACGCTGTGGGCACAGTCGTTACGATCTTCATGTCGAACGACGCGACTGCGGTGGTTCTGACGCCGGCGATCCTCACGGCCGTGCGCAAAGTCAAAGTCGAACCGTTGCCCTACCTCTTCGTCTGCGCCTTCATCGCGAATGCAGCGTCATTTCTTCTGCCGATTTCCAATCCCGCGAATCTGGTCGTGTTCCACAACCAGATGCCGCCCTTGGGAAGATGGCTCGTATCGTACGGTATACCGTCTGTTCTCTCGATCGCGGCCACGTTCATGGTGATGCGCTGGCTCTTTCGAAAGGAACTCCGCGCCGCCATCGAAGGCGAGGTAGAAGCCGACCCGCTGCGACGCGAGGGCGTTCTGGTGCTGATTGGATTGGCAGCGGTGGTAGCGGTTTTGCTCACCGCGTCATCACTCGGCCAAGATCTGGGATTGCCCACGTGCCTGGCTGCGCTCGCGATCACAGCCATGGTGTCGATCATTGCAAGGAGCAATCCGCTTAGGCTCGCCCACGGCATTAGCTGGACGACCCTCGCCCTGGTAGCTGGCCTCTTTGTGATGGTGGATGCGATGGAAAGTATCGGCGCGATGCGGCACACCAAAGAGTGGCTGACCTGGGCGCAAAGCCTGGGGCTGACGGCTGGCACGCTGACGATTGGATTTGCTGTCGGCGTAGCGAACAACCTGGTAAACAACTTGCCACTTGGCCTGATTGCCGGGAGCACCCTGCAGGCTGGCCATGTAACCGGCCTGTTCGCCGATGCCGTCCTCATTGGCGTCGACCTGGGGCCGAATCTCTCGATCACCGGATCGCTCGCGACCATCTTGTGGCTGATCGCCTTGCGCAAGGAAAAGCTCAATGTAAGTTTCTGGGATTTTCTCAGGGTTGGAGCAGTGACGATGCCAGCCGCGTTATTGGCCTCGCTGGCCGGAGCGATCTTGATGCGAATCTGCTTTCGGACTTCTTAGTTACCGGTCATTGATCGAAGATCGAAGAAGAATGAAAGAAGCGTGCCGCCAACCATCAGAACGAATCTCGGTATTCAGCTCGGACCAGATGCTAAAAGCTAAGGGACAGTAGAGTATGTGGTGGGCAGTGCAGGACTCAGCCCAACCGCTTCTAAAACACCCCAGTAAAACTGGGAATTCCTTGATTCGGCGTTGGTTGCGGTGGATCGAAGTTCCATCTCCTTCAAGTCCAATCCCACCAAAACCAAGCCTACTATACCCGAATTGTTCACAAAATGTTCACAACTCAGTATTAGTGGGAATGAAGACTAGAATCCTAGAAGTAGCGCAACTGCTCACAGTCCATGAAGTCGCCACCCTGCTTAATTGCCATCCGGGGACCCTATATGTTTGGGTAAAGCAAGGCAAAATCGGATGCGTCCGCACCGGGCGCAATTGGAAATTCCACCCCCAACACCTGCAGGAATATTTTGACCGTCAAAGCCGAGGTTGAGGGGAGGTGTTCGCACATGCGACCATTCCGCTAACCTACGTCCCGCTCGCCCGCCATCCAAACGTAAAGAGTCGGCAGCAGGAAGATACTCATCACCAGGGCTGCGATCAGGCCTCCCACAATAACGATTGCGAACGGTCGCTGCGAATCGGAACCGATAGCATGCGAAAGAGCAGCCGGCAGCAGTCCGAGTGTCGCCACCAGCATGGTCATCATGATCGGCCGCAGTCGCAGCACCGCACCCTCTACCGCGGCGTCTTCGATCGAAAAGCGCCGCGCTCTGAGCTGGTTGATGTATTCGAGCATGATGACTCCCGTTTGCACCGACACGCCGAATAGCGCCAGGAAGCCCACGCCCGAAGAAACACTGAAATGTGTGCCCGTAATCAAAAGAGCAAGCAGGCCGCCAATGGGTGCGATGGCGATGTTCGCGAGAATCAAAAGCGCCCATTTAAAGGAATTGAACATCGTGTAGAGAATGACAAAAATAATCAGGATGGTGACCGGAAGTACGATAGCAATCGCTGGTCCGCCCTCTTCTGGCTCTCGTATTCGCCTTCCCAGTCGATGCTGTATCCGGTCGGCAATTTGACTAGTTCGTTTACCTTTTGGATGGCTTCTCCTACCGTGCTTCCGAGATCGCGTCCCCGCACACTGTACTTGATGGCCACATAACGGCGATTGCCTTCGCGATAGACTTCCGATGCCCCATCCATTCCGCTGATCTTGCAGAGCTGCGCCAGCGATACCCGTTCCCCGCTGGGCGACACCAGCCGGATATTTTCGATCTCCTCCCTGGTATCTCGATATTGCGGCAGGTAACGCAGCGTAAGGTCGTTCGCCTCTTAGAACCTGTGTGAGCGCCGTTCCTCCAATCGCAGTCTGAACTGCATCCTGAACGTCGGCAACGTTGATTTGGTGGCGCGCCGCCGCCGCCCGATCGACAGTTACGTTCAGATTGGGCTGCCCCAGCACGCGAAAGACTCCAAGGTCTTCGATACCGCGGATGTTTCGCATGATCTCCACAATCTCATCGCTCTTCTGTTCCAGAATTTTCAAGTCGTCACCGTAGACCTTGGTAACCAGAGCGCCTTTTACTCCGCTTACCGCTTCCTCCATGTTGTCTTCGATGGGCTGCGAAAATCCCCAGACAACGCCGGGAATCTTATCGAGTTCGCGCTGCATGGCCGCGATCAATTCGTCCTTGTTCTCGCGGAACACCGGCCGCCACTGTTCTTTCGGTTTGAGATCGACAAAGAATTCAGTGTTAAAGAAACCTGTCGTATCGGTCCCATCATCTGGCCGTCCCACTTGACTCGTGCATTGCGGAACCTCGGGGAACGAGCACAGCACGATCCGGGCCTGATTTGCCACCCGGATGCCCTCGCCTGGTCCGGTGCTTGGTGCCAGCGTGCCGCGCACCCAGAGCGCCCCTTCATCCAGGTGCGGCAGAAATTCGGAACCGATGACTCCGCTGAAGGCCAGATAGCTTCCCACGGCCACCAGCAGTGCGCAGACTCCGACCGTGACCGCACGGTGGTGAATGGCCCACCGAACCGCGATCCGATAGCGCTCGATCACGAAGTGCAAGATGGGGTTGTGCCACTCCTTCGCGCCCTTGCGGAAGGCGAAACTTGCCAGCACGGGCGCAATCAGAATCGAAAACAGCAACGCCCCTAAAAGCGCAAAGGCCACGGTCCAGGCCATGGGATGGAAGAGCCGCCCTTCGACGCGCTGTAGCGTGAAGATCGGCAAATAGGCGGTGATGATGATGGCGATGGCGTAAAACACCGGGCGCTGCACCTCGTGAGCGGCCTCGCTGATTTGCTCGCGCGGAGTTTTGATCCCGTTTTCTCCCCCAAATGGCGCACGATGTTTTCGATCATCACCACCGCGCCATCCACCACCATGCCAAAGTCCAATGCACCGAGCGACAGCAGGTTTGCGGGAATATGCCTCAAATCCAAATAGATCGAAGCAAACAACAGCGAAAAGGGGATCGTCGCAGCACGACGAAGGCCCCGCACATTCCCGAGAAACAGAAAAAAGATGATCGAGACCAGAATCATCCCTTCCGTCAGGTTGTGCAACACCGTATGGCTGGTGAAGTGAACCAGATCGCTACGGTCGATGAAAGGGACAATCTTCACGCCCGGAGGCAGGATATGGTTGTTCAACTCCTCCACCTTCGCGTGAATACCTTGCAGGGCCGCGTCCGCCACCGCGCCTTTTCGCAAGAGCACGATTCCTGACACGACATCGTCGTTGTCGATGATCTTCCCGTCCTCGCGGTGAATGGCCTTCGCAAACTGGCCGAGTCGAATCTTGGGAACTTGTGCAACAACCGCAATATCCTCCACCCTGAGCGGTGTGCCATTCTTGGCCGTGATCACCGTGTGTTCGATGTCCTGGACACGGTCGACCAACCCGACGGATCGCACGTTGATCTGCTGCAGGCCCTCCTGGATGAAGCTTCCGCCGGCGTTGGCGTTGTTATTCGTGAGTTGCTGCTCGACCTGCGCCAGGCTCAACCCGTAGGCAACGAGCTTATTGGGGTCCACACGAACCTGATATTCGCGCGTCGGGCCGCCGAAGCTGGCGACGTCGACAATATTCGGTACCGACGTGAAGCTTTTTTCCACCACCCAATCTTCCAGCGACTTCAACTCCATCGGGTCATAGGCCGGATTGGTGCTGCGCAGGGTGAAGAAATAAATTTGCCCGACCGGACTCCAGTCCGTACCCATCTGCGGCATTACGCTCGGCGGCAAGGTTACTTGACTCAGTCGCTCCAAAACGCGCTCGCGGTTCCAATCGTTGTCTGATTCATCGTCAAAGATCAGTTTTACGTCCGAAAGTCCGAAGAGCGAAAACGAGCGCAAATGCACGACATGCGGAATGCCGTTCATGACAATTTCAAGCGGAATCGTGACTTGCTGTTCGATCTGTTCTGCCGAAATTCCCGGCCATTGTGTAATGATCTCGACATAGTTGTCGGCTACATCGGGATAAGCCTCAATCGGAAGGTCATGGAAAGCGACAATGCCGACTGCAAAGAGATCACGGCAAAAGCCAGCACCAGCAACCGGTTGTTGAGAGCGAAATCAACGACTCGGCGAATCATTGATTGTCCAAGATGTTTGGCGGTAAAAAGGCATTTCCGAAACGGCATGTCCCGCGGCCCTAATCCCTATGTATCCTTAAGCTCCGATTGCCGCGAGACACTCAAACGGCGAGGCCACCAATATTTCGATTTCTGAAGCGCGCCGCCTCGCCAATCGTCTGATTGACTCGCTTCAAACATCTGGGTCGCGGATCATTCTCGAGCGGAATGGTGATCCCCCGATTGCCGAACCCTTAATCTCTTTGGCAATCATTTGATTGGCTTAGAAATCAACAACATGGGGTGGGATAATCACGTTCGGCCGAAATCTATGTTGAACTTGGAATGGATCTGGAAATCGGAAAACCGAACCGCAATTCTACTCACGAGCCTCGCCATCGTGCTCGCAATCGCAGTTCTGGATTGGTGGACGAAGCCTTATGTCTCGCTTGGCTTTCTCTATTTGTTTCCCATTATGCTTGCCGCCGGATTTATTCCACGATGGTCAATTGTTTTCCTGGGTATCGCCTGCGCGCTTCTTAGCGAGCGCTTCAGCAACCTCGACCCAGCGGATGCTCCCCTCCGCACCAGTTTTGAAGCACTGGCGCTGGTCGGCTCGGGTTGTTTATCTCTGAAGTGTTGCGCAACCGTCAGTTGAGATTGGCATCCCAGGAGCGATTGCGCATTCTCGTGGAAACGAGTCCTGCCGCAATCGTCACGGTCGATGATCACGGCTTCATAGAGCTAGCCAATCATGCCGCCACCGAACTCCTCTCCCCACGAAACGAAGATTGATTGGACAGCCGATTGCTGCATACTTACCCGAACTACATCACGCCTTGCGCTGGGAAGAGGGACCACAGTTCAGGGCTTCAATGCAGTGCCGTGCACACCGAGGCAATGGAGGATCGTTCCTGGCTGACGTATGGTTCTCCAGCTACAAGGAAGGGTCGACTCCCAAACTGGCCGCCATCATCGCGGACGTGACCGAAGAGCGCGGCGTCTCAGCCGATTCCGCTCCGGTCAAGTCCGACCAGCAGGGAGAATCCCCCTGAACAATCGCGAGTCGGAGGTGCTCAAGTTCCTCGTTCAAGGGATGACTAACAAGGAAATAGCGGCGCGTCTAAACGTCTCCGAGAGCGTGGTAAAGAACACCCTCCAGCAATTATTTTCGAAGACCGAAGTCCGCACTCGTGGCCAACTCGTTCGAGTGGCTTTGGAATGCTATCGAGACTTCCTGTAACCACTTCGAAAGTTCTGGTGCCGGTGTCAAGAGCAAGGAAGGGCTGCAAAATCTGTCGCAACTCTCATAATCGAGCGAACCGGCAAACGGCGCATTGGCCAGCATCAGCCTGTACTTCTCTTCCACCCCGGCAGGATACTGCGCGAGCCAATCGCGATAGGTCATGGACAGCTTACTCGCGCTGCTGGCTGTCTCTCTCGATCCCCATGCCATTTCTTCGCCGCCATGGACAGTTGGCGTAACATCTCGGTTACACTCAAAACGCCGGGTCGTAAGGTCAATGAGCGAAATTGCCTGTTTGCAGCAGATTAAATGATTGCACTGGCGAGGAAAACGCTGGGACACTCGAAAATGGAACCAAGCACTCGGCCTAGCACTTGTCGTTCTCTGCTAGCTGCCTTTGTTGTGCTGCACAGTCGCATCCACAGAAGCCAGTCTCGCCAATTGAAATCGTTGCCGTGAAGAGCAACGGCGTTGATGTTGAGCTTCCGCAGCGTGTGGCCGTATCCAGTGAGCGTCTGGGTGTGCGATAAGACGCAGCGCGACGCCTCAATGAATTGGGCTACTATTTCGAAGCCTACACAGGCAAGAAGTGGAAGCGATTGGAAGCCCCCAAAGGGCGCGTCTTTGGAGACATGAAACCCGAGTATCGCAATATGCGAAGACGGGACTGACTCGGCGGCTGCCAGCCACAGTCTATCCGAGAGGTTTTGTTGCAAAGCGAACCCTCAGATTACGGATAGTCGTGCGTGCTGGCGCAGTGAAAGAAATGTCGTCGGAGTGTTTTCCCCGGTAAACGTAAACGAAGAGCCGCTTCTCCTGACCTCTGCTCCATTTGTCCTAAAGCCGTACGACGGCAACTCGCAGCGATAGCCGTACGTTCACTGTCCAAATTGTTGCAAAATCTCAGTTACACTCAAACCCCCAGCGCTATCGCTCCCTTTGGTCATCATGGAAAGGCGGCGACTGACGGGGACGAGACTGTTCCCATGGAGAAGAGGGACGATGGTGCTACATTATGACGGCCTCGGGTGCGCCAGTCTGCCCCTCTGCTAAGTGGGGACGCTGTCAAGGTAGCGATCTAGCCATCTGCATGAGTAGCAAAAACACCAGCCCCCCGACTCAGGTCGCCACAGGAACCACCATCCGAAGATGCCGGGCACGCGTTGGTGCAGCGGGCGCGAGCACGGAATTCCACGATCCGTAATTTCGCCGCATTCAAAATGGTCTGTGAGCATGGCAATGAAGGCATAAACACTGGTGGGCGTCCTCAATGCGCGTTGGAGCCGCGGCAGGATCGAGTTGAAACATCTCACCACATCTTGCTCGGTCGGTTGGGAATTGTCTCGCTGACGCAATTAGATCTGGATTAAGCGAGCGCAGGTGACGCTGGACAAGCCGATCCGCGGTCGCTCTGGGGATTTGGCGCTCGCGCAAAAAGCCTGACCATTGACCATCTCGCCCAGGACTGGCGAGCGATTTCTTCATTTGGTGAAGCTGCGCGGCTAGTTTTGTCCGAATGGTGCGAATTTCTTCCCTCGTCGCTTTAGACAAAGTTGTCGCGTTTACACGAGCCAACCATAGGCTGGCGATTTCGGTCACCTAGTTCATCTTGGGGTTCCGAAGCTCCTGTTGGGAAATCTGTGTTCACGGACTCGCTGGTGTTCAAAACGTCGATCATGTCTAACATATTTGCCTCGCTGGTTTGGATTCGGGAGCGGAATCGCCTCAGCGAAACTGTTCCTATTATTGGGGCAGGAATCGAGTCAAGTTATTTGACTAGCAATTTTGCAGGCGTCTTCATCGGCAGACAAAAGTTGCCTGACTGACGAATATGAGGGAGTGGAATCGTTGGATAAATCCGCACTACTTCATGCGTTCCCCTGAGGCATCTGCCACCGGAATTTCGGTGGAGGGAATTGCGTTCGGGCCAATTGAACATCCCCTACTTCATGCGTTCTCCCCTGAGGCATCTGCCACCGGAATTTCGGTGGAGGGAATTGCGTTCGGGCCAATTGAACATCCCCTACCGGCCGGTGACCCAAAGGGGTTCTCTGCAAGTCATGATACGAGCAGTAGCCGGTGGTGCTGGGGCAAGCCATTGCCGGGCAACCGGGCGAAAGGCATTTGATGCGAATAAATTCCATAAATCCTCCTATGAACTAATACCCGTGAGTCGAATTTCATCCACGGATTTCGGGATGGCTCCTTTCGGAATCACTCGTGGGCTGCCGCCGTTCCAGCAACTAGGGCCTGTTCACACTATCGCAGGGCCTCGATGATGAATGCGAAGTAGATAAAGGCGAGAAACACAACATCGAGTTTCTCGAAACGCGAAAAGATGCGGCGGAAGCCTTTCAGCCGCCGAAACAGGCGCTCCACTTGGTTCCGCTTCTTGTAGAGTTCGCGATCGTAGTCCCAGGGTTCGCGCCGGTTCGATTTGGGTGGAACCACCGGAATCATGTTCATTTCCAGCACCAGTTGCCGGGTTTCGTCGCCTTCGTAGGCCCGGTCCATCAACAGCGGGACTTCGACCGGCAGCGGACCTAACTCCAGCAAAGTAGTTGCCGGCCCACCGGCGCATCGTGCGCTTCTCCCGGCGACAAGCAGAAAATTATTGCCGTTCGAGCATTCGCGGCAACCAGATGAATCTTGGTGTTCCATCCGCCGCGCGATTTCCCGATGGCTGCTTGGGGTCCGTTTTTTTTCTGGGTTCTCCCCGGCACCAGACCTCGAAGGAGGGGCCTTCGTCTCTGCGAGAGACAACGGCCCCTTCCTGCGGGCAGTTTTGCCATCCGCCGGCCTGAGCTAGCGGACAGGCTGACCTGGGGAACGCACCGCCCGCATGCCATGGGAAGCTCTTACTGAGCGACCGGACGCACAATCGCCTCCAGCGCGGCGACAACCGCTTCGGGTTCCGCGCGACCTGTCATATAGTCCACGTCGGCATGCGCGAAGCGAATGATGCCTTTCCTATGACAACAAAGGTTGCCGGAACCGGAAGCTCGTACGATCCTCTCCGTTGCGGAGGGCAACGTCGTTCTTGAAAACGTTCTTCGAAAACTCTTTCAGCTGCGCACCAACCTGAAACACAATCCCGAACTGCCGCGCCACCTTGTTGCCAAAGTCGCTTAGCACCGGAAAGGTCAGCTTGTTCTTCTCGGTCGCGACGATCCCGTGGTCCGGCTTCTCGGGAGAGATCGCGATCAGGGTCGCGCCAATTCCCGGATCTTCGGCAGCGCTTCCTGCAAGCCATGCAGTTCGATGTTGCAGTACGGACACCATTTGCAGAGTCTAATTCTCAGAAAACCGTGGCCTTGCGCGGATTTGCTCAGAAGCGGTGCACTCATCCGCGTCACCCTCAGACTCCTGAGCCTCAATAAAGCTTGTCTCTCTAATAGTTTGCAAGTGATTGCTTGAGAGTGTCAGACATAGCTGATTTCAACTTAATATTAATCGCTGACTTCTTCCGCCAAATGCATCATTTAACCGGTTTGTTTTCAGTTAGTTAAGTTGAAGATAAATATCGTCATCCATACCGTAAAGGCATTCCACGCATCTCGTTTGGCGCTGACCGAATGAGAGAAATCGCACCCGACTCTTCCCGGCTCGTGTACAGTCCGGGCCTAGATGTTTTGGAGCTTCCAGTTGGCCCTCCACGAAAGCTTCGTAGAAACTCAACGGGGCCGTCGAACGCGCCAATCGCACCCACACCGAGGAGTTCTATCAGGACACCGCTTGCTCTCTGGAACTGAAACTCGCTCAACCTTGACCTGCGCCAGTGGAGAAATCTATAACACCGTCCGTCCCCATCAGGCTCTCGGCTATCTCACCCTGCAGTTCCTGCGCCAGCACTCATCCCAACCAAAGGAATGAAAAGTGTCACCTATCTACTGGACGATACGGCTCCTTGACAATAAAAGTTGTCAAAGCTAGCATCTCCGCGTGCTCGACATCCAAGTCATCGACGATCCGGCAGCGGCGACGGTGGCTTTGGTGCCCATGCGGAGTCGACTGCTCTCCGAGCTAGCCGTGCCCGCCTCGGCGGCGACGTTGGCCACGCGGGTTGGCCTGGCTCGGCAGAAAGTCAACTACCACCTGCATGCGCTGGAGGCGCACGGGCTGGTGCGGCTGGCCGAGGAACGGAAGTGGGGCGGGCTGACGGAACGGCTGCTCGTGGCGACGGCCGCTTCCTACGTGGTTTCGCCAAGCGCCATGGGTCCAGTGGCCGCGGATCCGGATCGGGAAATCGACAGGCTGTCCGCGAGCTATCTCATCGCCCTAGGCGCACGCGTCGTCCGCGAGGTGGGCGATCTTGTTCGTCGGGCGAAAGAGACGGGCAAACGCCTGGCGACCCTGGCAGTGGATACCGAGGTTCGCTTCCGTTCGGCTGCGGACCGGGCGGCCTTCAGCAACGAACTCACCGAGGCCATCACGAAACTGGTTTCGAAGTACCACGATGAATCCGCCCCCGGCGGCCGCGCGCATCGCCTGGTGGTCGTGGCGCACCCTCTGCCGCGGAAATCCGATCCCAAGGAGCCATCATGAGCGTGAAGAAAGAAGCATCCGGACGCCGTTCAGTCCAAGTCGAAGTCGAGGTTCCCGGCACGCCGGAGGAAGTCTGGCGGGCCATCGCCACTGGGCCGGGTATTTCGTCGTGGTTCGTGCCGACCGAGTTCGAGGAGCGCGACGGAAAGCCCGTTGCGGTGACGTTGAATTTCGGCCCGGGCATGGAGTCCCGTTCCCCCGTGACGGCCTGGGATCCGCCGCGGAGGTTTGCCGCCGAGGCCCCGGGCTGGGCCCCGGGCTCGCCGATCATCGCGGACGAGTGGAGCGTGGAAGCGCGGGCGGGAGGCATCTGCATCGTCCGCGTGGTGCACAGCCTCTTCGCCAGCACGGACGACTGGGACAACCAACTGGAAGGCACCGAATCCGGCTGGCCGGGGTTTTTCCGCATCTTGCGGATCTATCTCACGCACTTCCGCGGCCAACGCTCCGCGATGATGCAGTGGATGGCCCCCGCCGCGGGAACCGAAGCGGAGGCCTGGGATACGCTGACCGCAGCATTGGGGCTGAAAGGCGCGAGCGCCGGGCAGCGATGGACCGGCCCGGCGGGCGTCCCGGCGCTCAGCGGCGTGGTGGAGCACGTCAGCCAGAGTCCGTTCAACGCACTGGTGAGGCTCGAGAAGCCGGGGCCGGGCACCGCCGCCCTGGGCGCCGTCAACTTCGGCGGCCAGAGCATGGTCACGCTAAACTTCTACCTCTACGGCGATCAGGCGGCTGGGACCGTCGCCCGCGAGACACCGCTCTGGGAAGCGTGGATTCAAGAACGCTTCCCGACGCCGCCGGAGACGAGCAAGAGGAGTGAATGATCGCGTGGTTATGGGAGTGCACGCCCGCCGTGGCGCTCGCTGTCTGGTTCCCTCACCTGTACTCGGGGAGGGTCGGTGTGGCGCCTGATCTCTGTGACGGAGCTCGGATTGCGGTGCCGGGCCTGGACATCACTGTCTCATCAGACGTACCTTTCCCTCCGCATTCAAATGCCACACGAAGCACTGGGCCACTTTGTACTTTTGGCCAATTAGACCGTTAGGATCTTTAGGCCACCGCCACTTGTGTTGGTTGCCAAACGCGACCAACTCCTCGGGTAGACGACGCCGATATTCCAATATTCGAAAATGCCCCAGTCTTTGGCAGCAAGATCACTTATGGTGACCGGTTCTTTGCGATAAGCTGCCCCAGCCCTTAGCCAGGGCATGACCTCTGCGTTTCCTTTGAGTTTTTGACCGGTGGGCATCAGTCCCCATTCGATATCGTCGGCAGGCAGGCGCTTCAGCGGCGGAGAGATTGCCCGATACGACTGCTGAGATGAAGGTAGAAAACGGCGTCGCAGTTGAGTCTAGTTGCAATGCTTCGTTACTCATACCAGCCTTTCTGGATGTTCCAAGTGTCGCCATGTCTTTGGCTCCGCACAGATATCCTTAACCTTTCGATGCGCCTAACAGAGTCACCGTGCCATACTCCAAGATGCCAAGACAATATGGCGGAAATTGCTCGCCTGCGACATGCGACAGACAATGACCCATGACGCATTAGTGCTGCTTGCAACGTTGAGCCCTTTCTTGATTGGGCAGCACCGTTCTGAAAAACGCCTGTATCCTTCATCCGCTCATGCTGCTTCTTGCTTGTACTCGTCGTGGCGATGCCACCAGACGCCACTCTCGTTACGTCCCTTCGGGGCGCGATCAAGCCATTGATAC
>CAWEPW010000040.1:0-24228 GCA_963810955.1 uncultured Acidobacteriaceae bacterium
TAGGCTATTCTTCTAGGATTCGACAAGCGGCTGGGTACGCGCAAGGAGGTCGCATGAAATCCACTGCAGCGCCCATCATTTTGATAGCGGTTGCGCTCACCTGTATTGGACAGATGGTTGCCCAGGATCTCGCGAAAGAGCGGGTCATCGGGCAGTTGGAGGTGGTCGCAACATTCAACGGGCCAATGCCGACAGGAGTTACGGTTGCGAACCACACTGGGGTGAGCAAAGGCCGCATCTTCGTCAACTTTCCAAAATGGGGCGATCCCGTAGAGTATACGGTGGCCGAAGTCAAAGATGGCAAAACGCTACCTTATCCCGGTGCCGACATCAACCATTATGTCGAGGGCGACAATCCTGCCGAGAAACTGATCTCAGTGCAGAGCGTGGTAGTTGACCCTACTGGCAGGCGGCTTTGGATTCTGGATACGGGAAGCATTGCGTTTGGGCCAGTGAAGCCGAATGGCGGCAAACTCATTGCCATTGATCTCAATACCAACCAGATCGTCAAGAAGATTATTTTCGCTGCCGATGTCGCTCTGCCGAAAACGTATCTGAACGACGTCCGATTCGACATGCGTCGCGGAAGGGAAGGGATGGCGTTCATTACCGACTCTGGAGCCAATGCAATTATCGTGGTAGATCTGGCTTCACAGCAGAGCTGGCGCCGATTGAGCGATCATTCCTCAACTAAGCCGGACCCGCAGTTTGTTCCGGTGGTCGAGGGGGAAGTCATGCTAACGCGGCTTCCGGGGCAAGTTCCGGCAAAGCTCGAAGTTGGAGCCGATGGTATTGCCATCAGTGCGGACGCCAAAACGCTTTACTACTGTCCGCTAATCGGCCGGCATCTCTACAGTGTGAGCGTGGATGCGCTTGCCGACCGCAGCAAGTCGGACGCCGAGGTGGCTGCCACGGTAAAGGATCTGGGCGAAAAAGGCGGGGGCGGCGACGGGCTGGAATCCGATAGCGAAGGGCGAGTTTATATTAGCGACTATGAGCATGACGCCATTCATCGTCGACGCGTCGACGGCGCATCCGAGGCGCTGGTGCACGACCCGCGCGTGCTTTGGCCCGACACGTTGTCGTTGGCGGACGATGGATATCTCTACTTCACCGCGAACCAGATTGAACGCCAGCCGGTTTTCAACAATGGACGGGACCTGCGGCAGAAACCTTACGCGCTCTTTCGCGTAAAGGTCGACGGCACGCGGATTCAGCCTTGATTCGCCTTCATGACGGATTACTCCACGAGTGCTCCAGTCCCTTTAGCAACTGCCACACCGCCCGATTCAGCGGTACCTGCACTCCCAGCTTTTCTCCGAGGTCTGCGATTGCGCCATTGATGAAATCCACTTCAGTGAGATGCTGAGCCAGGACATCGACCAGCATGCTGGCATTTCTTTTTGTGGGAGCCTTGGCGCCTTCCGCAACCAGTTCGCGAGGATCGTCACTCAGCACAATTCCAAGAGCGCGGGCGACAGCTTCTCCTTCCTGCAGCAATGCCTCATACAATGCCGCCGTAGGAGCGAAGCGGGCCGCGGCGCCGTGGTGCAGCCGCGTTAAAGCGCCAACGGCGTTAGCCGCGGAGTTGAAAATCAGCTTCGTCCATTGCGCGCCGCGCGCGTCACGCAATGGAACGAAGTGCAGGCCCGCGCGATTCATGATGGCGGCAAGCTGTTCCACCAACGAGTAGGGCGTACCGGAAGGCTCAAAGGGTCCAATCCACACATCGCCGTAGAATTCAATTCCAGCATGTCCAGGACCTCGCATATGAACGGCGAGGCCGGTTGCGCCGCGGATCACGTACCGCACCCGCTCAGCAATCAGTTCCTCATTGCCCAGTCCGTTCTGCACGGAACAGACGGCAGCAGAAGGACCGAAAACATGGGCAGTCTGCTCAACTGCGGCCCGAGTATGAATGCTCTTGGTCGCGAAAATTCCAAAATCGCAAGGCGGAATCTCAGACGGCTCAGAAGTTGCGTTGAGTCTGACGGTGAAATGTGCTGCGCCGCTGATTTTCAATCCTCGTTCACGGATGGCACGCATGTGTTCCTGAAAAACGTCGTAGGCGTAGACCTCGATGTCCGGAAGGCGCGCCAAATGTGCAGCCGATCACGCTGCCAAGCGCTCCGCAGCCCACAATGCAAATCTTCACAGCCATAAGGAATGTTGCCAGCCGAGTGTGTCAGGGCGCGTCCACCACGATACGAAGGGAGTGACGATAACATCCCTTGGCGCGTGCTTTCAACCTCATAATTCAACTCCAATGAGTTCAGGTGTCGGCGAAGGTTGACGCGGCGTGGTTGCAAAGTGATATAACATCGCACAACCTGAATCCAAGGTGGACCTAGCGTGAGCACGGTACGAGAAACGACATACGAGATCCTGCGCGACCGGGGCATGAATGTTATTTTCGGGAACCCGGGCTCGACAGAACTGCCGTTCCTGCGCGACATGCCCTCGGATTTCAAGTATGTCCTCGGTCTGCACGAGCGTGTGGCCGCCGGAATGGCGCTGGGGTACTCCCTCGGAAGCCGCAAGCCCGTTTTCGTGAACCTTCATTCGATCGCCAGCACCGGCAACGGTCTTCCCGCGATCCAGGACGCATGGTATATGCACGCGCCGCTCGTGATTACTGCCGGGCAGCAAGACCGGCGGCAGCTTCTGGGGGAGCCCTTTCTCGCTAGTCGCGCTGTTGAGACCGTGCGGCCCTATGTAAAGTGGGCCTATGAGCCGCTGCGAGCGGAAGATGTGCCCGGCGCGGTCGCGCGCGGAATTTATCTCGCAATGCAACCGCCACGGGGACCCGTTTTTATCTCCATCCCCATGGATGACTGGACGCATGAGTGCCCGCCTGTGCCAACGCGCAAAGTCAGTGAGTCGGTTCTCGCCGATCCTGCACCGCTTGACGAAGTTGTTCGCGTGCTCGATTCCAGCCGAAATCCAGCGCTGGTCGCGGGTCCGCAGATTGAAGAAGATGGTGGCTGGCATGCGATTCTGGCGCTTGCCGAACATCTCAACGCCAGCGTTTATCAGGATCCGATTCCATCGCGCTGGACTTTTCCGCGCGGCCACCGTTATTTCTGGAGGGCTGCTACCCGCCCAGCAACCGCTAGCCGATCAGTTGGCCAGCTATGACGTAGTAGTCGTGCTTGGCGCCCGTGTTTTCCTGTACTACGCCCACGTGCCGGGGAATCCAGTCAATTCCGGAACCAGGCTCTTCCAGATCACGAATGATCCACAGGCGGCGGCAGCGGCGTTAGCTGGTGACAGTATTGTGGGAAATGTCGCGCAGGCGGCCATCTACATTCGTGATCATGCCAAGTCCAGACAGTACTCAACAGACACGCCAACAGTTCCGCCGGCGCCAGGTCCGCAGCATCCCATCAGTACTGCGTACCTATTCAGTGTTCTCAACAAAGTTATGCCGCGAAACGCTATCATTGCCGAGGAATGTCCGTCTTCCAAGGGAGACGTCGACCGCTATCTCATTCTCGACGAGCCCGATCGTTCTACTCGGTGCCTAACGGGGTGCTGGGGTTCGCGCTGCCCGCCGCGGTTGGATTGCAGCTTGCCCGTCCAGAGCGGCGTGTCGTCTGCCCGATCGGCGACGGCTCGGTGCAATACTCGGTTCAAGCTCTCTGGAGTGCGGTTCAGAATCATGCGCCGGTGGTTGTTATCGTCATCCGAAACTCTGACTACTCGGCGCTGAAAGGATTTTGCGACTTCACCCAAGTCGGCCGCAACGTCCCAGGCATGGATATTCCCGGGATCGACATGGTGAAAATTGCACAAGGCTATGGGATGTCTGCCCGGGAAGTGGATCAGCCCGCTGACTTGGAACCAGCACTACAATCCGCCTTTGGGGCCAATGTGCCATGCCTCATCAGCGTGAATGTGGCCAAGGGAGGACAGAAAACAATGGGAATGGATCAATCCGTTAATCCACCGCGTTATCGTTAGCTCGGCCTTAGGCTTGAATCCGACCGTTTGCTGAAGTAAGCTGAAACGCCGCAAACGTAGTCGCAAATATAGAAGATTCCATGAATCAGCCTTTGCCACGCCGCGAGTTTCTCAAAACCAGCACTGGTTTGCTGACCGGCATAGTGGTCGCGGGCAGCCCTCTCGCATTGATCTCCAAAACGAAGAAGGGCCTGGGCGATTCCCCTGTCGGCGCTCAGCACGGCTGAGGCCGCGACGCTTATGACCATGGCGCGCACGATCGCTCCGCACGACAAACTCGACGATGCTGCCTACGCCTTGGTCATCAAGGCCGTGGATGAAGCCGCAGTCAAGGATGACCGCGTTCGCAAGACAATCCAGGAAGGACTTGCGAGCCTGGGAGCCGGTTTCGCAAAGAGTCCCGAAGGCGACCGCATAGCCGTGCTTAAGAAAATCGAATCCTCCGAATTCTTCCAAACCATGCGATTGAAAACCTTACAAGTGCTCTATTCGACGCCGATGGCATACGCATACTTTGGTTACGAGGGAGAGGCTTTCTCCAAGGGAGGCTATCTGCAGCGGGGCTTCAACGATCTTCACTGGTTGCCAGAAGTCCCGATCGAAGACAGCGGTCCTTTGCCGATATAAGGAACTGCGGTTAATTCCTGCCATGGCAACGTTTCCTCTCAAAGACGACAGCGTGGTGGTCATCATCGGCTCAGGCGCCGGCGGCGGCACGCTCGCTCACGAACTGACCCGGCGCGGCATCAAAGTTGTTCTGCTTGAGGCGGGCAGCCGCCAATCGCTCGAAAGCTTCTCTCAGGTTCCGGGGGAAGCTTTCAATCAACTGACGTGGCTCGATACCCGCACCCAGAGCGGCGATTGGGGGGTCGCGCGCGATTTTCCCAACCTGCCGGTGTGGCACTGCAAAACCGTTGGCGGCACAACCGTACACTGGACGGCATCCTGTCCGCGGCTTCAACCTTGGGAGTTGCGGGCGCGCACAACCTATGGCGCGGTCGCCGGGACTTCGCTTATCGATTGGCCGATCACCCCCGAAGAACTGGAGAGGTATTACGCGTTGGCCGAGCGCCGCATGGGCGTTACGCGGCGCAACGGCACACCGGGGTTGCCTGCATCGAACAATTTTAAAGTGATGTATGCGGCTGCGAAGAAGCTCGGCTACAAACAGGTCCATACGGGCCACTTGGCCATCAACTCACGCACATTTGATGGGCGGGGATTCTGCATCCAGCAAGGCTTCTGTGTGCAAGGCTGCAAGATGGGAGCCAAGTGGAGCACGCTTTACACGGAAATTCCCGACGCGGAGGAGACCGGCAATCTCGATCTGCGGATCGAATCTACGGCCACGCGCATTGAAAATGAACATGGGCCAAACGGCCGCGTGAATGCCGTGATTTACCGCGACAGCCAGGGACACGAGCAGCGCCAGGCGGCTCGCATCGTTTGTGTTGCCGGCAATGCTATTGAAACAACGCGGCTGCTGCTGCTCTCCGAGTCTTCGAAGTTCCCGCATGGACTGGCAAATTCCTCCGGCCAAGTTGGAAGGAATTACTGTCACCAGATAACCGGATTCGTCTGGGGAATTTTCGACAAGCCGATTTATTTCTGGCGCGGGGCGACGATCGCAGGCGTAATCGAAGATGAGGCGATCAACGATCCTCGGCGCGGCTTTGTCGGCGGATACCGTATGGAGTTAGTCGCGCTCGACTTACCCACACTCCCGCTCGTCGGTTTGCCCTACGGCTGGGGGCGGGATTTCGCTTCGATCATCGAGAATTACCGTAACCTGGCGGGCATGTTCATCAATGGCGAAGATCTGCCGCGCTCCGACAATCGCATCACGCTCGATGCGAATGTCAAAGACGCTTACGGCTCGCCCGTTGCCCATATCCACGTCGATGAACATCCGAACGACCGGGCACTGCGGAAACACGCGCAGGGGCAGATGTCGCGAATGTACGAAGCGATCGGGGCGAAGCGCGTTGTAGTCGGGCCCACCCCACCCGCAAGCCACAATACTGGTGCTGCCCGCATGAGCGCCGACCCTCGTGATGGGGTCACGAACGGTTGGGGTCAGACCCATGACATCGCTAACTTGTTTATCTCAGATGGCAGCGTCTTAACCACGCCCGGCTCGGCCAATCCTACTTTGACGATTGTTGCTCTGGCGCTTCGGCAAGCGGAATACATTAGCGAGCAGATGAAGACAGGCCATATTTGATCGAGCCATGTCCGATCACTGCGTCAATGAGTGGCCGCGCGTTCCGCTCCCAATCCTGTGTTCGCCCGCACTATTAATTCATCGAATTTGGCTTCAGCTGCGGGTTCTTTAGTGAGCAAGCTTGCAACTACGGCTGCCAGAAATCCAAGCGGGACGCTGACAATCCCGACATTCTCATAGGGAAACCAAGGCTGTGCCTGTATCAAGTGGTGGCCGCCAGTCGCGCTCGCCGCATCAATACCCATAAAGTTTGGGCTCGCCAAGAGGAGAGCGAGACTCCCAAACAAGCCCGCCGTCAGGCCCGCCACCGCTCCCGCGGTATTGAAGCGCCGCCAATAGATCGAAAGCGCAAGCACCGGAAAGTTCGCCGACGCTGCCACCACCATTCCAAAAGTCACCAGAATCAGAACATTCGAACCAGGTCCTAGCCGCGTTGCGATCAGCATCGATGCCGCTCCGATTGCCAGCGCCGCAATCCGTGCGACCAGCACACTCTCTCCTGCCGTGCGTTCCTTGCCATGATGAATGACATTGGTCCAGAAATCATGAGCAAACGATGTTGACGCACTGATCGTCAATCCCGCCACCACCGCCAGAATTGTCGCAAATGCGACCGCGGATACGAATGCGAGAAGAAGATCGCCGCCCACAGCCTGGGCCAGTCGCGGCCCCGCCATGTTCGTTCCCCCGCGCGCAAGAATAGAATCGGGCCCGATTATAACGGCCGCAGCGAGTCCGATGACAGTCGCGAGGATGCAGAATCCACCAATGACAAACATGGCCCATACCACGCTGTGACGGGCGGTTTTTGCGTCCGGAACTGTATAGAATTTGACCAGCACGTGCGGCATTCCTGCGGTTCCAAACACAAACATCAAGCTCAGAGAAAGCAGGTCGACCGGTCCGTGGGGTAGATGATAATGCAGGCCCGGCTGAAGGAAATCACGAACAACCAGGTGTTCGTTCTGATGATATGCGATCTGACTGGCGGCAGAAAAAAAATCGAGCAGATGAAAATGAAAATGTTTGAGTACAAGCACGGCAAGCATCACGCCGCAAGTTGAGAGCAACATGGCCTTGATGATTTGCACCCAGGTCGTTGCCAGCATGCCGCCAAAAACTACGTAGATCATCATCAGCGCGCCGACTCCAACCACCGCCATGTTGTAGGTAATGCCAGAGTCGGCGAGCAGCAGATTCACCAGCGCGCCGGCGCCAACCATTTGGGCGATCATGTAAAACGTGACGATGGTCAGCGTACTGAACGCCACGAGTGCGCGTACAAGTCTCGGGCTCAGCCTATATGCTAGGACGTCTCCAATGGTGTATTTGCCGAGGTTGCGCAGAGGCTCAGCCATCAGCAACAGAATCGTGACGAAGGCAACAAACCCTCCAACCGCATAGAGAATTCCATCCAAGCCTTGAAGTGCGATCAAGCCAATCAACCCGAGAAATGAGGCCGCGCTCATGAAATCGCCGGCGACGGCAAAGCCGTTCTGCCACGCTGAAATTTGTCGGCCAGCCGCAAAATACGCGCTCGCTCCGCTCGATCGCTTCGCCGCCCAATAAGTAATTCCAAAGGTGCTGGCGACGAACACCAGGAACACGGTCAGAGAAATGGACACTCAGTGGCCCTCGGGTAGTTCGCCGTCATGGGCGAGAATGTCGGCTGCCAGGGCATCGAATTTGGCTGCGGCAACCAGGTAGAGCGCGGCGATCAGCCATCCCACAGCGAACTGAACAAGTGCGAACAGGTATGCAATCGTCAACGTTCCGATCACTCGGGTCGATGCAAGTTTGGGTGCAAATCCTACGAGCGCGGCGAGGGCGAGATAATTCAGGAGGAAAACAGCAAATGCCGATCCGATGAATGTTTTCTTGATTGCAATCAGATCCTTGAACGCCTTGCTGTTCGCAATCGCCTTCCAGTCCTTTTCGTTAGCTGTTGGTACCGACTCGTTCCTGGCTGCATGGCTCATAGTTGCTCTGTGCTGAAGCATTGTATCCGACACGGGAGATGCTGCCAGGTCGAGCCCGCAGCAGATGTACTCTTACGTAGAAATCTGCCGCAAACCTGCTGTTTGGCGGAGAATGCTTTAGAATTGCTGGCATCCACTTACAAACGAATCCCTGACGACGAGAATCGCTTTTGTCCTGGATAATCCTTCGATACCGTGATCTATGGCGCTTCCGGGCGCCGCTCAGCGCGGGCGAAATCCGCCGTACGGAGCGCTGGCTGGCGACGGCGCGGGTGGCGCTGACGATCGCGGCAGTCTTTGCTCTGCTTCTGGAGCCTGCGAAAGGCGTGCCTTATTCGCCGTGGCTCTACTGGCTATTGATCGGCTACCTGGTGAACGGGGTGGTGGTGCTCTTGCTGGTGCGTTTCCGGCCGCAATCAACCAGGAATTTTCGCCTGATCGTGCATGCGATCGACATCCTCTGGCCGGTGCTGATTTCCTTGTTCGCAACCGCGCAGCACGCGCCATTTTTTCTGTTTTTCGTGTTCGTGATGGCAGCGGCCGCTTATCGCTGGGGATTCTGGGAGACCGTAGCCACGGCGGTCGTTGCGGTGGCATTGCTGGAAATAGAAGCCTTCGCTATGCGGGCTGGGCTGGAGCCGGCGGTGGACCGGTGGTTGCGTATAGTCCACCTTCCGCGGCTGGGTCTGAGCGTGCGGGAACTGGATCCGCAACAGCTCTTCATGAGTTCGGTGTATCTGGTGGTGCTCGGATTTTTGCTGGGCTACATGTCGGAGAATCAGAAAAAAGTGCGGGCCGAACGCGCTGTGATTACAAGGGTTCTCAGCTCGACCCGCGTAGAAGCAGGACTCACCGGAACCATGCAGCAGATTCTGAGCGAAGTGATGAACATTTTCGGCGCGCGCAAAGTGTTGAGCGCCTCGCAAGAGGTTCACAGTTACAGGGTATTTCTGGCCGAGGTGAATCGTGACGCCGCAGGCGAGCCGTTGCGCTGGCGCGAGGCCTTGCCGGAAACCGATAAGGCGTATTTGGTCGAGTCGCCCGCCGATGCGATTTATGCTGCGCGCAGGGGAAATGGCTTTCATACCGTGCTCCTGGATCGCGAAGGAACGCGGCTGCGCGAAGGGAGCACCGAATTTCTGGAAGCGCTGGGTCGCGTGGAAAAGTTTAATGTGATGGCTTCGGTGGCGCTGGCGTTTGGCAAGGAATGGTCGGGCCATGTGTTGCTCTTCGATCCGGAGATGATGGGGGAACCGGAAGAGGAATTGCGGTTTCTCGCAGGAATTTGCGCAACAGGTGGCGCCGGCGATTTACAACGTCTACCTGGTTCGGAGGCTGCGCGAGCGGGCCGGAGCCGCTGGAGCGGGCGCGCTTCGCGCGCGAACTGCACGACGGCGCGATTCAATCGCTGATCGCGGTGGAAATGCAGTTGGACGTCTTGCGGCGTCAGTCGGGAACTCAGGCGCCTGTGGTCAACGCCGAGCTGGGACGGATCCAGAAATTGCTGCGCGAAGAAGTTTTGAAGCTGCGCGAACTGATGCAGGCCATGAAATCGTTCGAGGTGGATGCAGAACGGCTTCTCGGCTTTATTTCCGACACGGTGGAGCGCTTCCGGCGGGAGACGGGAATCGCAGCCGAATTTGTCAGCGAACTGGAGCGGGTGGAACTGGCGCAAAAAGGTTGCCGGGAACTGGCGCGCATTGTGCAGGAAAGTCTGGTGAACGTCCGCAAGCACAGCGGCGCCCACCACGTGCTGGTGCGCCTGGCGCAACGGGCGGGCAATTTGCAGTTAACGGTGGAGGACGACGGGAAAGGTTTTCCCTTCTCCGGCAGGCTTTCGCACGCGGAGTTAGAGACGACAGGCAAAGGGCCGGCGGTGATCCGGGAAAGAGTGCGCTTGCTGGCGGGCGAACTCGCGATAGAATCGACACCGGGGCACGGCGCACGGCTGGAAGTCCGGATACCTCCGGCGAGGAAGACAAATCATGGATAGGTCAACCACAGACAGGCCCACTAGCGACAGGCCAAAGCGATCGATCAGCGATAGGCCAACGACAGATAAGCCAACCACCGTTAAGGCGGTGACGGATCACCGCATTGCGGATAAGCCAGTAGCGGAAAAGCGAACTCATGCCATACGCATTGTGATTGCCGACGATCATCCCATTTTCCGCGACGGGCTGCGGCGCCTGCTGGAGTCGGAAGGCGATATGAAAGTTGTGGGCGAAGCTTGCGACGGGCTCGAGGCGGTGAAGCTTGCAACCGAAATCAAGCCCGACATTCTGCTGCTTGATCTGGCTATGCCGCACCATACCGGTCTCGACGCGCTGCGCGATCTGAACACGCGCGGCTCCGGAGCCGTGCGCATCATCCTGCTCACGGCGGCCGCGGAGAAAAAGCAGGTGGTCGAGGCGCTGCAACTAGGAGCGCGTGGCGTGGTGCTGAAGGATTCCGCCACGCAGCTGCTGCTCAAGAGCATCAAGGCGGTGATGTCCGGCGAGTACTGGGTGGGGCGGGACAGCGTCTCGAATCTGGTGCAATACCTGCGCAACCTGATGCAGAGCACGAACGAAGAGACCAAGCAGAAGAAATTCGGCCTGACGCCGCGGGAACTCGAGATCGTCTCCGCGGTGGTTGCCGGCTACGCTAATAAGGAAATCGCCGAGTATTTCAAAATCAGCGAAGACACTGTAAAGCACCACCTCAGCAACATCTTCGACAAATTGGGAGTTTCCACGCGGCTGGAACTGGCACTTTTTGCGGTCAATCAGGGGCTCCCGCTGAAGACGATTGTATAAACGGGAAGAATCGAGCACGTGGCCGAAGACGAGAGAGTTCAGCGCGTCTTCGGGGCGAGGTGAAGGAATCCCATTATCAAATCGCCTGGATTCTAATCCCTGGGGGTAACACGATAGTGGCATTCTTATGGCACTATCGTGCCATTGCTAGACACCAGTGTGCTATTGGGGGGCGACCTAATTCACGATAGCTTAATACTCATACGACGGCGAAACACTGCCCCGAGGAATAGCGAATTCGGGCGTGTGGCCGATGGGGGCATACGTGATTAAGAGAATCCATCAACTTTGGGCTGAGGAGAGCGGCCAGGATGTCGCCGAATACGCGGTGATGCTGGCTGTCATCTTGGTCATTGTGATTGGAACAGTTCGGCTGATCGGCAGCAACGCGAACAACGTATTCTCGCAGGTTTCAAGTCAGATAGCGAACGGCGGCTAATCCGCGCTCTTACGGCACCGCCGCAGCTTACGGGGCTAGTCTCCGCTTTTCCCGCCATTTCCAAAAGTAAATGCGAAGCATATCTTAGGCGGTGCGAGCTTGCCTACAATTAGGTGGCGTTTCGCGAGATAAGATAAACCACCAAAGGCGCGAAGTCTCACGAATGCTCCCGCTTTCAAGATTTTCCTCGAAAACCTTTTGTGACCTTCGTGGCTTAACGCCTTCGCAAATTGAGCCAGCTTACTGTCCCACGGGAACCGTCGCAGCCGCGGACTTCTCCGGTGAGTGTAGTGCCCAGCCGGGTCAGGAACGGGAAGAATGGCGTCACTTCAAAGGGCATCTTCTCTGCTGCGGTGGAGATGGCCACGGGCTTGGTTTTGATCAGCTCCAGTTGGTTGTTCCACGGCTCGATCTTGACCCGGCCACCCAGCGGAAGCGCCGCAACCTGATCGGTTTTCTTGGGATCGAATTGCGGCGAGGCGGTCATCAAGGTCGACATCCGCGTGGCATTGCCATTGAGCAGGCTGTCGCCGAGGTGCGCGCGAATCAGGTTTTTCAGCTCCGGAGCGCGGGCCTGAACTGCTTTGAGGAATAACCCGGCGTTGCTCAACTTGTCTTTGTAGGGTGAGTTGTTAAGGAGTTCGATGGCTTTCTTATCCGCCGCCTCCTCCTCGTCATGATCGCGAGCGAAATCCATGCGCTGGAAGGTGCGCTCATCGGGAAAGAACATTCGGTCGTTGAAGGCGAGCTTGGTATCCAGGTGATGGCCGAGCACGATATGCGCCAGTTCGTGCGTCAGAATCATGGCCAGCGACGCTTCATCAGGCAGCACGTCGATCATGCCGCGGCTCACGACAATGGTATGGCCGATAGTGAAAGATTCCAGCGGCGTGGTCATCAACACGCGGCAGTGTACCTCGGGCTGAATGTCGAGGTTGTTGGTGACCATCCACGTTGTTGACGACGGTCATGAGCACTTTGTCAATTTCGCCTTCCGGTGCGAGCAGGCCGATTTGCTGCAAGCGGTCAAGTACGTTGATTTCCGCCTGGCGTTCCCATAGCCGCTGCGCTTCTATGGGAGTGGCGTCCTGTGCCTTTTGACTCTGGTCTTGGACGGCCTGCGGGGCGTCAATGGTGATCTCGGTAAACTCTGAGTTGCGGCGGCAGATCTTTCAGGTTGTAACCCCAGAGGCGGGTCTGCGCTTTGTAATGCAGCGTCTGGCCGAGGCGGCTCTTGACATCGGATTCCTCGGAATAAATCAGCGTAGGCAGCCAGATACCCGGGGCGGAGATTTTGCCGCCAACTGTCAAAGTGCAGGTAATAGCTGTTGCGGCGCGACTGCGATAGTAGGTGCCGTTGAAGCGGACGATATTGTAGTTCTGATCTTCGACCCAGATGCGGCCGAGGAAGCGGCCGCTGGGAGCGTCTTTCTTGGGCGCTACATCGATGGCTATGCAGCGCACTTCTCCCAGGAACTCCCGGCGGACGAAAGTGAAGGTGTAATTCTTGCGCTGAAAATCCTGATCGAGAATCACCATCTGGGCAAAGCCCAGGGGCAGGAACCGCATGGAATAAACATCCTTGAGTTTGCTCAGCATGCGTTTGCCGAGACCAGCCGTGGTGGGCGAGATAAACGCGCGGTCATCGGCGCCCGCGTCCTCGCTCATCTCCAGGCGGCCCAGGAAGTAGACGTCGCTGGCCGGGACCGGGGCGTCGAGATCTTTGTCCTCTTTCAGGTTCTGCATATAGGTTTCCACCAGCGGATGAAGCTGCTTCATCTGCGCCATGAAGAAATGTTCGCGCTCGACCGCGCGATCGACCACCTGATCGAAGCTGTTCGCGCTAGGCAGCGCCTGCTCGGCTGAGGCCTGCGAATCAGTTGAAGTCTGAGTCGGCGAAGTTTGAGCTGGCGAGGTCTGAGTCGGCGATGTCTGAGTCGGCGAGGTCTGGACCGGCGACGTCTGGGCCGGCGAGGTTTCGGTCGGCGAAGGTGCGGACGAAGTCTGAGCGAATGAAACCGAGAAGCAGCAGACCAGGACGAGCGCAAAACCAGCCAACGGGGAAAGCAATCTTTTAGTTTGATTCATTCTGTTGTCGCCACAATCTCGGAGCCTAACTCCGCGGCCTAAGCCTGACTTCTTTGGATCCTAATTCAAGATGCCAATTGAAACTCGATATGCAATACCGCTTCGAAGTCCGCAGGCTGCCCGTCTTTCTGGGCGGGCTTGAACTGAATTTTCTCCGCCGCGTGAACCGCAGATTCGTCCAGTCCATGACCGAGGCCGCGGACCACCTTCACGATGCGAACCTGCCCGCTCGCCGCAAACACGACATCGAGCAGAACCTCGCCTTCAATTTTGAGCTGACGCCCTTCATCAGTGTAAACCGGACGAGGCTTGAATGTGATTTCAACCGGCAAGGTCTTGACCGCAATATCGGCGGACTTCGGTTTAGACTGCGAGACCGGGACAACGTCGGCGTCTCCGAAGGCGCCCTGGCGAACCGCGCCACGCGAAGCCGAGACCGGGCCGGAGCTGTTGCCGGTGGCGATGCCGCTGCCAAAACCCGTGCTCGCGATTACCCCGCGAGCGCCATGCGCACCGCCGGTGCCGTTGCCCGAACCAGGACCAGAAGGCATTTCGAACGAGCCCGCCTGCGCAATCGTGACGGGTCGTCCGTGGGTCTCGGATGCAGGCACGCCATTGGGGTCGCCGAAGCCCCCAGTCTGTACTTTTTGCGGGGCTGCCGCCAGAGTAGGCGTGGCCGAACTTCCCGTGGAAAACACGTTGGTCTTGACCGGCTGCCGGGGAATTTCGGGTTTCACATCCGGCAAAATTTCTTTCTTCGCAGCCAGCGACACCTTCGGCGCTTGTTCTTCGTCAATGGGAACCTTTTTCTGGACCAATTCAGCGGGAACACGCATCGCTTCAGGCCGGGGCGTTACCGGTTCGGTAACTTTGGGAACCGGAAAATTCTTCACCGGCGCGGGTGTTTGCGGGACCGGTGGCGGCGTGCCAACCAGGCTCACGAAGTGATAGTCATGCACCGGCGGCGTCAGAACTTCCGGGTGCAGGATGGCGGTGATCAAGAAAAAAGTCACGATCACCGACTGCGCGCCGTAGCTGAAAACAAACCTTCCCCAACGGGTGCGAGGCACAGGAAGAAGGCCCAGGGTCATTTGTAAAGGCTGCGAGTCCATATCTACCTCAGCGGCGAGCGTCTATAAATAACGTCTATAAATAACGTCTTAAATAACGTCGAAATAATGTCTGCAACTAATGCCAAATTTGCGTTGGCGCTCGCCAAAAAGAAGAAGCAATCAGCCCCTCGAATCGGATTTTAAACCACAGGAGAAGTTCAAAGGGCACCACTTCTAGCCTAAATGAAGTGCACGCCGAAGGCCATTTTTGACGTCAGCCCTTTCAGTCTAAGATGCAGGAAAACCGGCATTTAGAAAACTTAAAATTTGGCCCGGAGGAACGAAGTTCCCTGCTTGCAACCTTTTTCCTCTTTAGGGAAGGGAAAATTGTGGGAAAAGCCGACGATACTGCCCAGAGCGTTCGCCTCCGAACATTCGCGCCAGGCCGTCGCGAATCTGGGCCGGCCGCGTCTATTCTTCTTCTTCGTCGTCTTCGATCTTGATGCGGAGCGATTTGAGAAATTTCAGATCCTGATCGCTGATTTTGAGGTCGGCATTGGTGCTGAGCGTGGAGACAAGCGATGTCTTGTCGGTAGAGTGCTCGCCCTGTTTGCTGACACCGATGGTGGCTTCGAGAACCAGGAAAATGTCGTAGCCCCCTTCTTTAATGCGGGCCACAACTTCGGCGATCGATTCGGAATCGGACAGAGACTCGTTGATCGCTTCTCCGAGTTCTTTCATAAGCTGCTTCAGTTGCTGATCCACGAATCCCCCCGAATTGGACGCCGCTGATGGGGGACATCACAACCAGCCGTGACGGCTCCCATCGCCATTGTACGCCGGGTCACTGCTAAAATCGACTTTGGCGGATGGGTGGCCGAGCCAGGTCCACCTGTGGCGATCGCCGGCGCAACCGTGAGAAAAATCAAGCTGATCTATCGAGCGGCCGTCAACATGATGGAGCGCAGCCGGACGGGCCGAGCGGCGCTCGCGGCGATTCGCTCGACTGCCCGTTCTATCGGTGGTGTGTTGCACCAGCTCTGGCTGGAGGTCACCGGCTTCACGTTTCTGGCGATGGCTGGCGTAGGGGCCATGGCTGGCGTGCGCGAGTACGGGAAATACCAATCTGGCCATGCTACCGGACCGGGGCGACTGGTGCTTGCCATATGCTTCACGGTTACGTTTGCATGGTTCGGATTGAGTTCTTTCTGGCGGGTACGCAGAAGAGCTAAGAGCTTGAGAGCGGGGAGCTAGAGCTGGGGTTACAACCAAGAGCTGCCGCCCAGGTTGCCGGGAAGAGGCACAGGACAACATGACGCAACTCAAAGCAGCTGACTCCCCTGCCAAACCGGTGGACGCTACGCCCAGCCAGGAAACTTCTTCGCATATCCCAGTGCTCCCGCTCTACACATCGGCTGAACTTGCCGTGCGGAACTTTGATTATGACCGCGATGTGGGGTATCCGGGGCAATTCCCCTACACGCGCGGAGTGCAAGCCACGATGTACCGCGGCCGCCTCTGGACCATGCGCCAGTACGCGGGCATGGGCGACGCCGAAGAATCCAACAAACGCTACAAATATCTGCTTGCAAACGGCACCACCGGGCTGTCGGTGGCATTCGACTTGCCGACGCAGATTGGGCTCGATTCGGATAATCCGCTGGCCGTCGGCGAGGTGGGCAAAGTGGGCGTGGCCATCGATTCGATCGAAGACATGCAGCGGCTGTTCGAAGGCATCGACCTGACCAAAATATCGACATCGATGACGATCAATGCCACGGCCTCGATTCTATTGGCGCTCTATGTTGCCGTGGCCCGGCGCCAAGGCATGGACATCCACAAGCTTTCGGGCACGGTGCAAAACGATGTGCTGAAGGAATACATCGCGCGCGGGACTTATATTTATCCGCCGAAACAGGCGATGCGCATCATCACCGACCTTTTTGCCTGGACCAATGAGAACGTACCGGAGTGGAATACGATTTCGATCTCCGGCTATCACATGCGCGAGGCGGGATCGACGGCGGTGCAGGAAGTGGCCTTTACCCTGGGCAACGGAATCGCCTATGTGGAGGCGGCGACTCGCGCCGGGCTCGATGTCGACAAATTCGCGCCGCGGCTTTCGTTTTTCTTTAACTCACACAATAACTTTCTGGAAGAAGTCGCGAAGTTCCGCGCGGCGCGGCGGATGTGGGCGAAGATCATGCGCGACCGCTTCAAGGCGAAGAATCCGAAATCGTGGATGCTGCGCTTTCATACGCAAACCGCGGGTTCGACGCTGACGGCGCAGCAACCGGAAAACAATATTGTGCGCACCGCGATCCAGGCCATGGCGGCGGTGCTCGGCGGGACGCAGTCTCTGCATACGAATTCGTTCGACGAAGCTCTGGCCTTGCCGACCGAAGCGTCGGCGCGCATCGCGCTGCGCACGCAGCAGGTGATCGCGTTTGAATCGGGCGCGCCGCAGACCGTCGATCCGCTGGCGGGATCGTATTACGTTGAAGCGCTGACCAGCGAAATCGAAAAGCGGGCTGTCGACTACCTGGAAAAAATCGAAGCCATGGGCGGCATGCTGAAGGCCATCGAACGCGGATATGTGCAGCAGGAGATCCAGAACGCAGCCTACGAGTATCAGCAGGCAGTCGACCGGCAGGAGGCGGTGGTGGTGGGCGTGAATCGCTTTCAGGTGGAGCAGGAGAACACTGTGCCGATTCAGCGCATCGATCCGACTCTCGAACCAAAACAGGTGGAGCGTCTGTGTGCCTTGCGCGCCAAACGCAATGCCGGGACCTGGCAAGCGGCGATGCGCGCGGTCGAAGACGCGGCTCGTTCGGGTGACAATCTGATGCCGCGCATACTCGCGGCCGTCGAGGCGAATGCCACAGTAGGAGAGATTTCCGATGCCATGCGCAAGGTTTACGGGGAGTATAAGGAAGCGGTGGTGATCTGACACGGGCAGGCCTGTGGGGAGCGGATTGCCCCCTCTTTGCCGCCGCTTCAGGTCGCCGTTTTGTATTCGCAGGCTGTACGGCAGGCGTTGCAGTACAACAGACCATCGCTGCACAGGCGCACGTCGAGTTGGGACTGGCACAGCACGCAGAATTTCTCGCACCAGCAACTCGCTTCCGACCGTTCGCATTGAGCGCAGATGATGCCGCTCATCACCGGCTTCGAGGACATACTTAAGCTTAGAGCGGCGCATCTGGGTCAGGAACGTAACGGAGGTAACGCACGGCAGGTGCCCGGTCTCAATGTCTCGGGTCTCCGCAAGAGAACATCGAGTGCCCTAACTACTGGCTACTTTGCCGGTTTCCTATGAACTAACACCTGACACCTAAGACCTGCCTCCTGCCTCTGTGTTAATTTAAACATTTCCAGATTCCGGCAGCTCAGCCACTGTCTGAACGGTAATTTAAGAGGTTTCCATTGTCCGCCGCTGAAGCAATTCCGCCCATCATTCCTCAAAACGTCCGTAAGACTGCGCTCAACGCGGTCCACCGGCAGATGGGGGCGAAGATGGTGGAGTTTAACGGATGGGAAATGCCGGTCGAATACCCGTCCTCGATCGGGTGCGGCATCGTCGCCGAGCATATAGCGGTGCGCACGGGCGTCGGGATTTTCGACGTCAGCCACATGGGCGATATCCGCGTGGCCGGGCCGGAAGCACTGGCCGCGGTGCAGCATATTTCGATGAATGACGCGTCGCGGCTGGCAGTGGGGCAGGCGCAGTATTCGGCCTTGCTCTATCCGCAGGGCACCTTTGTTGATGATGTGATTGTCCACCGCCTGGGCGACGATGAGTATTTGCTGGTGATCAACGCGGGCACGCGCGAGAAGGATTTCGGTTGGGTGCGCGACAGCGTTCACGACAATGCCCGACAATTTGATTGCGTAGTTGAGAATCTGTCGGACGACTTCACGCAGATTGCGATTCAGGGGCCGAAGGCGGTCGAGGTACTGCAGAAGATGACCGACGCCGACCTGAGCGCGGTGAAGTTCTACTGGGTGACGCGCGGACCGTTATCGGGCATGAAAAAGATCCTGATGGGCCGCACCGGCTACACGGCGGAGGACGGGTTCGAGATTTACATTCCCTCGGATGAGGCGACCAGCGAGCGCGTCTGGTATGAGATTCTCGAGGCAGGGAAGGAATTCGGCGCTGTGCCCTGCGGCCTTGGGGCGCGCAACACGCTGCGGCTCGAAGGTTGCCTGTCTCTCTACGGGCACGAAATTTCCGACGCGATCAATGTGTGGGAAGCGGGGCTGGATCGATTCTGCAAGATGGAGAAGACGGACTTTATCGGACGAACGGCACTCGAAAAGTCGAAAGCCGCGGGCGTGAAGAAAACGCTGGTCGGACTGGAGATGGTCGAGCGGGGAATTGCTCGTGACGGGTACAGAGTTCTCGACGCTAGCGGGAGCGAGATTGGCTATGTAACCAGCGGCTCTCCAGCGCCTTTCTTGAAAAAGAATATCGCGCTTGCTTATGTTCCGCCTGCGCACGCTGCAGTTGGAAATGCGGTAAAAGTTGAAATCCGTGGACAGGGCGTCACGGCGCAGGTGGTTCCTACGCCGTTCTATAAGCGCCCTAAGAAAGCTTGAACCGCAGAAGCTTGAACCACAAAGGACACTAAGGTTCACTAAGGAAAGCTCAGAACGAAAAGATAAGAATCAGGAGCCATACGTCGAAATGCCTTATCCAAATGACCGCAAATATACGAAAGAACACGAGTGGATCACTGCCGACGGCACCATCGGCATCACCGACCACGCTCAGGATTCGCTGGGCGACATCGTATTCGTCGAACTGCCCAAGGTGGGCGCGGAGATTACCGCCGGCAAGTCCTTTGGCACAGTGGAGTCGGTGAAGGCCGTCTCGGATTTGTTTGCCCCGGTTTCAGGGACCGTTACTGCCACCAATGAAGCCCTTGCCACGTCTCCCGAGCAAGTGAATAAAGACGCGCACGGCGCATGGATGGTCAAGCTCAAGCTGAAGGACCCGTCGGACCTGAATGCGCTGCTCTCGGCGGAGGACTACGAAAAATTCGTCAGCGAAGAGGCGGGAAGCTGAAAAACATTGCAGAAGTTAGAAGTCAGATTTCAGAAGTAAAACCCTATTCATCCAATTCTATTGCTGGAAGACCAGGGGTTCACTTCTGCAATCTGACTTTTGACTTCTGCAATCGCCCCACGGACACTCTTCGGCTGCCACAATCGAAACGGCCGCATGCCGCATCGAATAAAAGTTCCTATGAGATATCTGCCTAAATCCCCTACGGATCGCGCTTCTATGTTGCGGGCGATTGGGATCCGCTCGGTGGATGACCTGTTCTCGCCGATTCCTGCGGAATATCGGTTGGCGCGCGATCTGGCGATTCCGCGGCAAATGGCGGAGTCGGAGATTGTCGACTGGTTTAAGCAAAGGGCGAAGGAAAATGGCGAAGGCTATTCCAGTTTTCTGGGGGCGGGCGCTTACTTCCATTACCGTCCGGTGGTGATTGACGCGCTGGTGCAGCGCGGCGAGTTTCTCACTTCTTACACGCCCTATCAGGCGGAGTTCGCGCAGGGAACGCTGCAGGCCATCTTCGAGTTCCAGACGATGATCTCGGAACTTACCGGCATGGATCTTGCCAATGCATCGATGTATGACGGCTCGACCGGCGCGGCCGAAGCGGTGATGATGGCTGTGCGCGTCACGGGAAGGAATGCGGCGGTGATCGCGCGCAACTTGCATCCCGAGTATCGCGAGGTGATCCACACTTACGCAACACACCAGGCGATTCCGCAGAAACTGGTTGGATTCACAAGCTCGGGGCAAATCGACCTCAAGGAACTGGAGAAGCTGGTGGGCGATGACACGGCTTGCGTCCTAATTCAATCGCCGAATTTCTTTGGGACCATCGAAGACGTCGAAGCGATTGCCGAGATAGCGCACAAGCGCGGAGCATTGCTGGTCGTGTCGATCGCGGAGGCGGTGTCGCTGGGAATTGTCGAGCCACCGCGCACAGCGGATATTGTCGCGATGGAAGCGCAGTCGTTCGGAGTGCCGCTTGGATTCGGCGGTCCTTATTGTGGCGTCCTGGCTACGAAGGAGAAGTTCGTCCGGCAAATGCCGGGACGCCTTGCTGGGCAGACGGTCGATAAGAATGGCAAACGCGGTTTTGTGCTCACGCTGGCAACGCGCGAGCAGCACATACGACGCGAGAAGGCGACTTCGAACATCTGCACCAACCAGGCGCTGGTCGCGCTCATGGTGAATATCTTCATGACCGTTTACGGCAAAGTCGGCTTGCGGGAACTCGCAAAGCAGAATTTGGCGAAGGCTGCGTATGCGGCCGACCAGTTCAGCAAACATGCCAAGGTGCTGTTTGCTGGTGCGCCGCGATTCAACGAGTTCGTGGTCGAGACCAGCGAAGATCCTTATGCCATCAATTCGCGCCTGCTGGGGCACAAGATCGTCGGCGGGTTGCCGCTGAAGAAGTTCTATCCCGAACTCGGCAACGCAGCACTTTGGTGCTGCACTGAGCTGACCACGCGGTCGATGATCGATACCGCGGTTGGGCTTGTCGCGGAGAGCGAGCGCTCTGTGCTGAGTAAAGATACTGAGCCTGAAGAGGTGGCGCGATGAGGACGAAGCACATCACGCGCAAAGCTACGCGCCACATCAGCCAGAATGAAGGATTGATTTTTGAGAAGTCATCTCCCGGAAAAGCCGCCTGGAAGCTGCCGCCGCTCGACGTTCCGGAAGTGGACACGGCGAAACTGCTGGGCAAGCAGGAGCGCAAGGACCTTGGCAATATGCCCGAAGTCAGCGAGATCGAAATCATCCGCCACTTTACGCGGCTCT
The DNA here is from genome assembly GCA_963810955.1 of uncultured Acidobacteriaceae bacterium. GTDB lineage: Bacteria > Acidobacteriota > Terriglobia > Terriglobales > Acidobacteriaceae > Acidiflorens. Next base: position 21,391 of record CAWEPW010000040.1, read on the forward strand.
CGACTTGGAATTACGCCATCGATCTTGGCATGTATCCGCTGGGCTCCTGCACCATGAAATACAATCCGCGGGTCAACGAGTTTGTGTCGCGCGTCGAAGGGCTCGCCAACGCGCATCCTTATCAGGCGGAGAAAATTTCGCAGGGCGCTCTGCAGATCATGAAGACGCTGAGCGACTGCCTGCTCGAAATCACGGGCATGGATGCGATCACGCTGCAACCCGCGGCTGGCGCGCAAGGCGAGCTTACCGGATTGCTCATGGTGCGCGCTTATCACCAGTCGCAAGGCAACGCGCGCAAGAAAATTCTGATTCCAGATTCGGCGCATGGCACGAACCCGGCGACAGCGGCTACCGTTGGCTATGCGGTCGAAAATTTGAAATCGAACGATCGCGGCATGGTCGACGTTGCATCTCTCGCCGCGCAGATGAATGAAGATGTCGCGGCGCTGATGGTCACCAATCCCAATACGCTCGGCGTGTTCGAGCAGGAAATTCATAAGATCGCCGATCTTCTGCACGATAAGGGCGGATTGCTCTACATGGACGGCGCCAATATGAATGCGCTGGTTGGAAAGACGAGGCCGGGAGATTTTGGCGCCGATGTTATGCATTTGAATCTGCACAAAACTTTTTCTACGCCGCATGGCGGAGGCGGTCCGGGATCGGGGCCGGTGGCGGTGAAGAAAATTCTTGCTCCGTTTCTGCCTACGCCGATCGTCATCACCAAGGCCGATGGCACGCTGGGGTTCGAATATAACCGTCCGCAATCGGTGGGGCGCGTGCGCGCGTTCTATGGAAATTTTGGAATGTTTATTCGCGCGCTGGCTTACATCTTTGCCAATGGACCGGATGGGCTGCGGCAGACCACCGAAGACGCGGTGCTGAACGCCAACTACATCCGCAAGGGGCTGGAGGGCGTTTACGATTTGCCCTATGAGACGCCTTCGATGCACGAAGTCGTTTTCAGCGACAAGGTGCAGTCGAAGAAGGGCGTTCGGACGATGGACCTGGCCAAACGGCTGATCGATTACGGATTCCATCCTTACACCACGGCGTTTCCGCTGATTGTGCCGGGTGCGCTGATGATTGAGCCTACCGAGAGCGAGCCTTTAGAAGAACTGGATCTTTTCATCGAAGCCATGAAGTCGATTGCGGACGAGGTGGAAGAAGATCCGCAGTTCGTGCTCGATGCTCCGCATAATACGAGAATTTCACGGTTGGATGAAACTGCGGCCGCTCGAAAGCCCGTGCTGCGCTGGAAGCCCTGATTATCGGCCCAACTGGTGATCGGGTCATGGGGTCATCTGAGAACGCTTCTGTTCCGCTCCTGCCAGCTTTTCCTTACAGTCCTCGATGTCAAACGCGAATTGACGTCAATTCGCGAGTCTGGTGCGCGGCGTCTTGCTAGAATCGGCCTTGTCCTATGCATGATGATCCGGAGAAGCCCGCGAGTGCCCGCCAATTGGCCGAACACCACTACTACGCCGCGCTCGATCTGGTTCTTGAAGGCCATCACGAGCAGGCGATCGATGAGTATCGGCGGGCGGTCGAGGCCGATCCGAAGTTTACCGATGCGCTGCATGGATTGAGCCGGGCGCTGCAGGACCTTCACCGGTTCGACGAGGCCATCGTTGTTGCCCAGCAAATTTCTGAGATCGATCCCGATGACATTCTGGCGCACACCAGCCTGTCGATTTTGTATCAGAAGAAGGGGATGGTTCCCGAGGCCGAGGCGGAAGGGAATAAGGCTCGGGTGCTGGGGTGGAAGGCGCAGTTGAAGAAGGGGAGTGGGTAGAGCGATTAGAACATGTGCCCAAAACGGTAGAATGAAGAGAGTGAGGTTGCGATGGCACAAATGACGCCGGAAGTTTCCAGGTTGCTCGAACAGGCGCTTTCGCTCTCGGTGGAGGAACAGGAAGCGCTGGCGGATTCCCTAATTTCTAACCTCGGTGGAAAGGTAGATGAAGCAGTGGTGGAGGCTTGGGACGACGAGATCAAGAAGCGCGTTGCAGAGCTGGATTCGGGCAGGACGAAAACTGTTCCGTGGACGGAAGTTCGCCAGCGTAATTTAGCGAAGCTGCCTCGTGCCCACTAGGTGCGCTGGAACTGCACGAGGAAGCCGCCGCTGAATATGACGCAGCATTCGATTGGTACCTTGCGCGCAGCCCGGGCGGGGCTCTCAAGTTCGACGTGGAATTTAATCGTGCGCTGGTTGAAATTGCACAAGCTCCTCAGCGCTGGATAGCCGGTTCTCACGGCACACGCAAGTTCTTGTTGCGAAAGTTTCCTTTCCTTTTGATTTACCGGGAGTGGCCCGACGGAGCAATTCAGATCGTGGCCGTCGCTCACACTAGCCGGAGACCCGGATACTGGAAAGAGCGGATCTGAAATGTAGGCTGAGGCGCGTCTAAATTGAAATACCTGATCGTCTACGAAAAATCAAACACGGGCTGGGGTGCTTACGCCCCCGATTTGCCCGGCCTTGGTGCTGCGGATAAGACTCTGGATGAAGTGAAGGAGCTTATCCGCGAGGCGGTTGAGATTCACTTGGAAGGCATGCGCGCGCACGGCGACCCCATCCCCGCGCCCAGCGGGCTGTAAACTATTGCCTCTGCTCCCAAAGTAACTCTAGACACGATATCCCAAAACCGGGATAATGACTATGGTCCGACCGCAAAGCGTCCTCGGTGAGAAGCCGTTGTTTTGGACCGGCGCGTCAAAGGACGAGCTCATGGAGTTCCCCGTGGCCGTGAAGGACGAAATTGGAATCGCCCTCAGCGTGGCGCAGTTTGGCGGTAAGCCTCCGAAAGCGAAGCCGTGGAAGGGCGAAGGGCCGGG
>CAWEPW010000041.1:0-413581 GCA_963810955.1 uncultured Acidobacteriaceae bacterium
GAGCGCCGCCACGGCCACCAGGCCCATCACCACGCCGATTCCGGGGTGCGAACGGGCGGGATACGATGGTCGGCCCAGAAATGATGCTGCCGGCATGGAATCCGGCGCCGTTGTCTTTTCGGCCGTCGTTTCTTCGGGCGTTGTTTGGGCGATCTTAAAGGGAGTAGCAACTTCGATAACGGCATTTTGGGTCGCAGCGGCCGGCTTGGCCCGCAATACCGCGCCCGCGACCTCCGCCAGCCACTCAATTCTTCGATCCTGATCTTCGGGCTTGAGGGCGGAAAGAATCATTTCAGCGAACAGATCAAAACGGCGGACTTCGCAATCCGCAAAAGCATACGGAGTTCTTGAAAATACCTGCAGCACGCCAACCCGCACGCCGTGGCCACGCAACGGAATCAGCAAGGTCGAGCCGGCGCCTAACCGGCGAGCGGAGTCCCACTCGACGCGAACGTCGCACTCACAATCGTCGCAAGCGAGTATGTGGCAGGTTTTCAGGCATTCCTGCAGAAGCTCTGATTTTCCGGCCAAAGCAACATGGCGCTCGATAGCAAGCGACCCCGCCGAAGCCCGGCACACCATTGCCGGATATTCCAGGCTCGACTGTTCTCGCTTTGATCGTTCTGAGTTTGATCGTTCTAAGTTTGGTCGTTCTAATGTTGATCGTTCTGATTTCGATCGTGCTGTTTTCGATCCGTTTTCGCTCCATCCGCTGGAAAGCCATCCATCCGCAAGCGCCACCACGACTCCATCGCAGTGGCTGATGGCGTGAATACGGTCGCAGATGTTTTGCAGCACTTCGTCCAGAATGAAGCGTTCCGTTTCAAACAAGTCCCCGTCGGACAATTCTCCCGCAGCCAGACGCCGCTCGCGTGCCTGCGCGTGAAAGCCGGAGAAAGCCAGCAGCCCGTTCATAGCTTCCCGGCGCGCAATCGATTCAAGAACGCGGTTCCCCTCCGGCAAAAGGTAGCCGGCGTCCGTGGCGCGCCCCGTTTGGGCGCGATGCGGACCAGGGACGTGTGTCCTCGCGGGCGGGTGGGTTCGGGTTAGATCGGCATTCATGCTTGGGTCGGGAACCGTGAAAACCCGTATCCACCAGCCTAATTGGCCTGCTGCCTGGGCCGCAAGGCCCCGATTGGACACGTCCCAGTAGGATTTTGGGGTCGGAAAAAAGACCACCCAGGTGGCAGCTACCCAGCTACGACCTTTCAGATTTTGCCCTTCCCCGCGATTCGTCCTAATCTCTGAGTAACCCAAGCAGCATCCCGGAGATGTGATGACCGACGCAGTCAATGACGCAGTTAACAATGATAGGGCCAACGATACCCTAACCAGCAATGCCCTGGCCGACAACCGCGTGGCTAACCTCGAAAAATCCGAACCAACCAGGAAATCGATTTGGCGCTGGCCGGTCGAGGTCGTGGCCAGCGGACTGGCAGGCGCAGCCGCCGTGGTGGCGTTCCGCGGATGCTGGCACGGCAGGATGAGCTGGCCGCTGGGCGCGCAGGGTTATTCCTATCAAGTTTGCCTTAGTTGCGGCGCCATGCGCCTGTTTGACGAGAACGCTTTCACCGCTTACGGCCCGTTCCGCAACGACCTCAACCAACTGATCGCTTGGAGAGAGTCGAGGAAGTCCAGATCCATCTCTCGAGCGCAACCCGCAACCAACGTGTAGGGACACCGGCCCCCGGCTGTCCAACAAACTCCGCTTCCAGCGACGCAATCGCGCCCCGAGAAAACGCTAACGGCGTGCGGCTCCCACGGCCAGATCCTGCGTCTTGTACCACTCCACCGTGCGTCGCAAGCCGTCCTCAAAGTTCACCAGAACCTTGTATGCCAGATGCTTTTCCGCCTCGGTGATATCCGCCAGCGAATGCTTGATATCCCCCGCGCGCTCCGGAGCATACTTTACCCCGCCCTTGTAGCCGGTCAATTGGCGCAGAGCCTGAACGGTTTCATTCAGCGTGACGCGTCGTCCAGTGGCGCAGTTAAAAACCCGCCCAGCGCACTCGGCCGCCGGAGCGGAGCAGGCCAGCAGATTGGCCGAAATGGCGTTGTCGATATAAGTGAAGTCGCGGCTGGTTTCACCATCGCCATAAATCGTAGGCTCTTCGCCGCGCAGCATCTGCATGGTGAATCTGGCAAGGACGCCGGAATAAGTCGAAGAAGGGTCCTGCCGTGGCCCAAAAATATTGAAGTAGCGCAGGCACACGGTTTCGAGGCCATAGCAGCGGAAAAACGAAATCATGTAAAGCTCGCTGGCCAGCTTAGCCACGGCATAGGGTGAGATCGGATTCGGCGCCATGGCTTCACGCTTCGGAAGCGTCGGGGTATCGCCATAAGCCGACGATGAAGCGGCATAGACGACCCGCTTGACCTTCGCATCGCGCGCCGCGACCAGCACATTGACGGTGCCATCGACATTGGCGCGGTTGCTAGCGAGCGGATCGACCACAGATTTTGGGACCGACGGAATAGCAGCCTGGTGCAGCACATAATCGACGCCCGTGCACGCCTTGTGCATGGCATCCAAATCGAGCAGGTCAGCCTCGCGGAAGTCCATCCCGCGAACCACGTCGCTCAGGTTGTCGCGTCTGCCCGTGGAAAAATTATCCACGCCGCGAACCTCCTCGCCGCGCGCCAAAAGAGCTCGCACCAGCGAGGACCCAATAAATCCGGCAGCGCCCGTCACCAGATATTTAGCCATATATTAATCATAGTGGATCGACGCCCGCGGATGACGCGACCCTGAGCACCAGAGTAACTATCAGTCTAGAGCAGGCTAGAGCAGGCGTTTACGGGCCGCCGCCCTAAATCCGAGGGGATAGGATTCAAAGCCCGCGATTGCGCTTGGCGATCTGCAGGAACTCTTCACGCGAAAGCATCTCTCTCTTCCGAAAGAACTCGCTGAGTTCGTCGAAAAGAGATGTAGGCCCAGCCAGCTTCGCGCCATCCTTCATCACATTCTCCTCCGCCGATTCGACCTTAACCGTCGAACTTCGTCCAACCAGCATGGCCAGCAGTTGCTGCAAATGCCGTTGTTCTCGCGGGTCGATGTCGGTGAAGCAGATCCCCATACCCAGCGCGGGATACGAAGTGCGAACCCGGCCCGCGGACTGAATCCGGCATCCGCACGACTTGAGTACCAGATGCACCGCAGTGTCGAGGGGAAACGTCTCGTTCATCTCCACATAGCAACCGTGCAGGCTGATGTCGGTGAGCGTTCCCCAAATCCGCACGTCGCTCCCGGCGATCTGAAACTCCACACTGCCCGAACAATGAATCCGGGGACTCTGTCGCCGGTTTTCAAACGCAAAGAGATCCGCTTCTACCGGAGCCACGCCATGCCCGCTCGGCAGCGCATCAAGGCTAGCACTCGGCGGTTTTGTCTGGCGAAGCTGGCTCGCGCTGTCCGCGGTCTTAGCGCGGTCGAGCGGCGAGCAAGCTGCTTCGTGATGAATTCGCGGGTCCGTAGCGCCTCCGGGCAGATGCCGCTCTTGATTGGATCGTCAAAGACTGGATCGTCAATTTCAAGGCAAGACTTTAGCCCGCGGGAATGACAAGACTGCGGAAAATCAGACCGCCGACGCCGTCGTTACCGATGCGCGAACCTGCTGCCAGAGTTCATCCTTCCCCGCGCCGGTCTTGGCCGAGAACGCGACAATAGGCACTCCCCGGTAGGCTTCCCCCAGCGTGCGCATTGCCTGATGCAGCTGATTGCCCGACAATCGGTCAGACTTGGTGGCGACAATTACAAACGGACGTCCTCTGGACGCCAGAAATTCCACCAGTTGGCCATCGCTTTCCTGCGGAGGAACATTCGCATCCACCAGCACCAGACACAGCGCCAGGCTAGAGCGCTGGTGAAGATAAGGATCCACAAACCGCGCCCAATCGTCGGCAATCTCGCGCGACACTTTGGCATAGCCATATCCAGGCAAATCGGCAAAGAGCAATTCGGGGTGCGGCTGACCCGCCCGGCGAACTTCATAAAAATTGATGCTTCGCGTGCGTCCAGGAGTGTTGCTGGTGCGAGCCAGCTTCTTGCCCACCAGCGCATTGATCAGGCTCGATTTGCCCACGTTCGACCGACCCAGAAATGCGATCTCCGGCACACTGGGGACCGGGAACTGCATCAAGTCGCTAGCCGAGCGCATGAAGCGCGCCAGAATCCGCATATAACCAGTTTCCAGCGTAACCGCCCGGAATAGCAAGCGCGGCAGACGCAAGACGAAAAGATTTTTTCGCTGCCACCCCGCAGAAAAACCGGCCCCAGGAATCGATTCGCTTGGTATCAGGCCGTCGCTCAGCCGCCGGTGGAAATATTGCGTAGAGAGGGGCTTGCTCCGTCTCAGCAAGACCGATGAACTAAAACTCGCTCGAGTCTTCGATGAGTGCTTGTTGATTCTAAAGGATGGAGGCGCGGGTGAGAATCGAACTCACGATAGAGGTTTTGCAGACCTCGGCCTTACCACTTGGCTACCGCGCCGGATAATTTCGGCAAAAAAATCGCTACCTAAAATGAAAAGCCCTCGCCGGGGCAGGGCTTCAGGCAACTGGAGCGGGAGACGGGATTTGAACCCGCGACTTCGACCTTGGCAAGGTCGCACTCTACCACTGAGTTACTCCCGCTCGTTCCCCTCATTCTACTGCACTTGCGTATTTGCTGCCAAATCACCGCGGTACCCGCGCGGGCTCCCGCTCGTCATCATTCTGTTCTTCTGCCCTCAGTTCTTCTGCCTCGGCGCTGTGGGTCATCGCCAGCGCGGGTTATAGTCCCATTCACTCGGTTGCATCCTTATATACTGCACAACCCTGGGGCGAGACGCACGGTTTGAGCTGGCGGAGTGCGGCAGCGCATGATGCCAGATGATGAGATCTCCGGCTTGGCCTGAAATTGGCACGGGACCGAATTTCTCCAGATCCTCGTTGCGCGGATTTACTTCGGGGGAAAGGCTCTTCAACCATGTTTCGATGATTCGATGAAATCCGGGCACACACCGGAATGCGCCCTGGTTGGCCGCGGTGTCGGTTAGGTAAAGAATGCCCTGAACGCCGAAAGGTATGGGTAATTCCAGGCTGACGTCGAAGTGCAGACCTTGACCGGGGAAACTCCAGCCGGGACGTTCGGGAGGGTTCATGCCACCCTGGTCGACCGTGATCCAGAGATCCTCGCGGCCCCAGAGTTGGGCGAAGGCTCTATGAATCCTGGGCGATTCGCGGTTCGCCCAAAACGCCGGATGGTGCAGCAGCGGAATCCAAATGCCCTCGCGGTTGGCCGTTCCGTACCATGTGTCGGGCTGATCGGGGTCCATTTCAAGAAAGTCGTAGATCGCCTGCGCGGCATTTTGGCAATGCTCGGAAGAGACGGCGTTGTGCAACACCACATAGCCATTTTCGCTCCAGAAGTTGAGATCGGCGCCGGTCAGCACGGGTTCGCTCTCCGAGGGGCAGTCGCTTTCCGCAGAGAGCCCGCGTCCGCTGAGAGCGGCATTCAAACGTTGGAGACGACGAGGGTCGATCGTGCCGCCGTTTTTTTCGAGAATCCAAGCCTCGAACCGGTCAAACGCCGGATGATTCGCGTAGATGTAATTCAAGGTTTCGCGAAGTCCGAGCCGCAGACCGCTGAGCAGAGTGTTATCAGCAACCCAGTCGGACTCGATCAGGTTATTGCTCGCGCTGCCGTTCAAGCCAGCCATACGCTCGGACCAAAACCGTTTGAGATGGACCACGCCAAGCGATCCCATTTCCTCTTTTGCAGCCAGCGGAATGTCTTTCTGAAGTGGCAACGGCTCACTCACGGTTGGGATCATACAACATGGCAGCGACTCGACTCATTGATGGCTTGTTAGCGATTGCGCAGCCATTGCAACATCGCAGGATAAGGCTCCACTCCGAGCAATTGCGCGCGCTTTCCCGTAACCGTCAAGCCGGCCCACTCAAGAAGCGGGACGCCAATATAACGGCCGGCGGCGAAATTCTCTATGATCGCGTCCGATCCGCCGCGATAGCCGTCTTTATGAAAAACGAATTCCGGCGGGAGGCGGAGATGCAATGCCGCCGCGTACGACCATGCGATGGCCGCCATTTCGATTCCGCCGTTATCGCCCGCATCGCTGTTGACCTGGGCTCGCTCGGCTGGCGGAAGCATGGCTAGGTGGCCTGCTTCATGCAACAGATCTCCCGGATAGCGCAACTTCGATTCATCGATGATCAGTGCGCCGTTTTGTATGTCGATGCCGGGCAAAAAAGCCGCGTTGGAGACAGGGGAAAGCGTAACCTGCAGCCCGATGCTGGTGAGGAATTCGAGAACTTTAGCAACTTGCGGGTCGCGGCAAGTATTCAATGTGACTTGGTCGTTCATTGGAGAAAAGGGACGTAGCGTGCCTGTGGAACAGCGAAGAGCCAATAAGTCCAACCGCCACGCGCCAGTTCGAATCAGCTTTGCCTGAGAGTGCTAAAGAAGATTGAAAATCGCCTCGTAGAAAAGCGGATTGTTGCCTGGCACGAGGAACAGGCTGACCTTGCCGATTGTCGCATTCTGGAACGTATACGTACCCGTTCGGAAGCCCAAACGTTATCGTTCCGTTGCCGCCGTAGGTTATGCCGAGGATGGCGAACAAGGCTTGATATTGATCAATCGGCAACAACTGGCCATCCGCACATGCCATAGCCCACGGGTGCAAAGCTAAAACCTACCAGTGCGAATTACGCGATGTATGGTTCCGCCATAGATTTCTGTCCTCATATTCCTATTCAATTTGTCTTCAGTTCCAGAAACGCGCGCGTACTTAATTGCGCGACGGATAAACCCTTTCCAAAGCGATGATGAAGCTTATAGCCAGTACGGCATCGCTTGGGCGTGTGGGTTGGCTGCCGCCCGTGGTGCCCCAGGCGCGACTGTTACCATGGTTGGGTTTGTGCTCGGCGCGCCATTACTGCTTGGTATTCGCGCTGCTCCCCCAAAAGCTGTTAGCCGGACTGCTGACGCCGCCTCCGTTGCTGCGCGGTTGGGGAATGAGTGTGTACGGGTAATACCTGGGGCATGTGTACCGTTTCAATTTCCTCTCCGCCGGCCTGAACCCAGTCGCGTGGGAGAAAGCCCCACCCCCTGTCCCTGGTGAATGAGGGATTCGGCTTTGCAGATTGGGCAGGGCGAAAGTGGTGACCCCGTCGCCGCCGTAATATGTGCCGATCAAGGAAAACAGTGCAGTATTTACCTCGATAGACTGGAGTTGCCCGTTGCCAACGCCCAGCCGTAGGGCTGGAAAATTGCCGGCGAACATTCTGATTTCACCGAGAACGTTGACATCGCTGCCTCCTTATTGCCGCGATAATTCATCTCAGTGCGCATCTGCCAGGCGATTGAACATGGCCTGGTAGACAGTTCCCTGGTCATTGCGATCGACCGGAACGAGGAACAAATCGAATCCGCCGATCGTGTCGTGCTCCATCCCGGATAAATGCTCTGCGCGGATGGATCTTATCTTATCTCCCTTCGAAACAGAAGCGAGAACTGCTCATACGGCGGAGGGATGCACCTACGTTTTTAAGCTCGATCCAATGGAGCGGCTTCCTGTTCTCCGTCACCGTCGCGTAGCCAGAACCGGCTGTTCAGGTTCTGCTCAAACATCACTCTGGTCAACTGCGTGTTCATTAATGTCTCCATAAATGTCTCCTTCACTCTTATCCTTTTGTCTACTCCCCGCACCGCTGCCAGATCCACCCCCGTCGTCTACCGGCAGTATTGTTTCGAGCCCGCTTTGCCACCGCAAAGCCCTCGGACGTTCATAAACCGGATCGAGCGACTTCGCACTCACCGCGGATATCATCTCCGTCGCTTGACGCTTCTTCTTTTGCCTTCATTGCGGATAAAGGGCATTGCAGTGGTCTTTGCGTTGATTTTCGCCGCGTTGCGCATGCGCACAATCTCGGCTTCCGATGGACTCATGCCAAAGATGCGTTTCCAGTAAGAGCGACACTGCCTTGGGCATTCTCGCCGGTAGTCTTTGAATAAGCCGCGCACCCATTGCGATGCTCAGCGGCTGGTGTTACAAATGCGCGCTAAAACTCGGGCACTGAACTTCGCCATCGACACCCCCTCCGACAACATCTGCAATGAGTACCCGATTCGCGCTCCAAGCGATCCCGGAATCATTTCTGGCTGCCAGGCATGTTCTGGTGAGAAATACAATCAACACCTCGACTGGATCGCGATAAAGGAATATCGAAGGCACCGCGGGGAAGGCTTGGTGATTCAATGCCAGATCCAGGGCATGCCAGCTGTCAAAACTGACGGCTAAGTGCTCTTACTGCGGGCGACGGCGGCGGCCGAAGGCGCTGAGTAAGGCCCGAAACCATAGCAATCCGCTGGCTCATCTGTGACAGCTGGGTCTGGCGAAAACCGGCATTCAAGATTGCGTTAATTGGGCCGGCTCCGGATATCATGATATTTTGCAGGAATCGCCGTCAGAATTGCGTGTCAGGAGGGGAGAGCCACAGCGTGACATGTGAAAGATGAAACCGAGTGGGAGGCAGCCCTGGCTCGCAGGTTTGCAGTTCGCAGAGGCCCTCGATGGGAGTCTGGCGGCGAAAGAGAAGATTGAAAGGCTGGCGCAGGGCCTTTTCGATCGTGCCCGTGAAAAAAGGATCCGGCGAAGTGCCGTAATACTGAGATGACACCAGTCCACTGGGGGCTGATTGCCCTGCCAGTAGATACGGATCGGCATCCAGTCGGCGAATTGGGCAGCAGTCACACTCATTGGATCCATCGTTCGATCCAGGCCCGCCTGCTGGCTTGCATGGCTGTGTTTACGTCATCCTGTGTGAAATTGAATCCTCGTCCCGTCCGAATTGCAGAACCAGGGCGTTATAACTCGTTACGCTTCCCTCGGCGTCGGAGTTGCTCTTGCAGAACGAGATCTGCGCGGGACCAGTTCTTGGGACCGTTCGAGCTTATTTTTCGGCATGTTTGGCGCGAGCTTCGTCCGCGACATCCCCTCATTCATCCTTCAAACCAGCACCGCCTCGGCTCTGGTTTTGCAGCCTGGTAATCCAGAAAAGCCAATTGTTCACCACGGAGTCCACCACCAGGTGGGCAAGACGGCTTTGGCCGCGCTCCCGTCGTGCACGCGATGGGGAAGGTTCAGATTCAGGTACCAGGCTTCTCCCTCCTCCATCAATATCTGGGCGACCGTCAAGAAAAAAGGGCCACTCCGGGTCCGGTTTGGATGGCGAATGTGGACTCGGACCTCGTTCTCCTCGTATCCCAGTTTGTAGTCGCGGTGCTCGGGACTCGCCGTCCGAAGTCGGAAAATCCGAACTGAAGTTAAAGGACAGCGGAGAAGGAGAGAACCCTGTATGTACGGACAACGCCCCAGCATCTCTGTGTCTGCGAAGACGGTTGACGTCGGGTCTGGATATAACTTATCGGTCGTGCCACCCACCGAGCGCAGGGCGACGCCGCTCCAATCGCCTTCATAGATCGCTTTGTTGAAATGCGGCGTCCACTCCGGGTCATCGATGCGCGCAGCATCGCGCTGGAGCCTGGCCGGATCAAACGACAACGGCAGTTTTACGCTGGGAGCTGTCATTCCGCCGCCCCAGTGTGACTCGGATTGCAGACCATCTCCAGATAGATGTCGGTGGCCCTTACGGTTTTGAACCCCAGCCTTTCATACCAGGCCGAACGCCGGATTCATCCGCTCAACATGCAAGCGCACAGTTTTGCCCGCCTGCCTCGCTTCGTCGAGCAGCTGCTCCATCAGATGGGAACCGATCTTCCGGCGGCGGTGTTCCGTGATGACGGCAATGTCTATCAAGTGAATTTCTTCGGCCGCCCAGTTCACAATCATCCGGCCGACCGCATTGCCATCGCAGTGGATCACAGAATATTGCGCATCCGGAAACTGCACCCGATAAGAATGGGTCTGGGCAGCGAACTGCATGCGGAGAAATTGTTCCTGCATCGAAGCCGGCCAACCCGTTAGCGCCAATTCCTCGGTGCGCGTGCTCGAGTAGACCGCGAACAGGAACGGCTCGTCAGCGGGGGTTGCTGGCTCCAGCTTGATTGAGGATCCACCGGAATGACCGGCTTGCGCGCCGTCGCCATTGAAGGAATCGCCGACGCGAGAATCGCAGTCGGCTCCTACCTCTACTTCTTCGACTGCGGCTTCGACGCACAACGACTCCAATGTTGTTCCGCCCAGGGACACTTCGACATCTTGGACTGCGCTTATCGGCGCATCGGTATGAAGATCGGAGGCCATCGAGATCCTGATGGAAAAGGAAAAATCTGGTGGAAAATCCCGCCGATCATAGCCTGAGTAAAATCCGCTGTCAAGGCTGCTTTTGGGGAGTCCGAATGAAGTCTATGCAAAAGATTTCAGCTTGACTTCACTCAACAACGGCGCGACAGATTGGCCCTCTCCGTCAGCGGAGACTCCACCAGTTGTTAATTTCTGACTCGGGGATCTAGAACAAATTCGCAGTCAAGGGCCAGCAAATGCTCGCGCGCGCGCGGGGCTTCTCTGCGTCGTGCCGCGAACATTCTGAGTCTGGAGTCGCCTCATGGACTCGTCACTCGTCTTTCCGCGCCACCCGTCTGTTGTTTGCCTTCGCGCTTTGCCTGATCTCGACTCTGGCTTATTTCCCTGTCGCGAGAATCTTTGCCGCGTCCTCTAATTTGGGAATTACAGTTCGGGGATCCTCGAAGCCGCTGGTCAACGCGCAGAGTGCGAGTTCTCTCAAACCGAGCTATTCGGGCAAATCAAACGCCGTGGCCGCGCTCAAAGCGGCGACAGCGGTGTCGCTCGCCTCGGCGGATCTCGATGCGGACGGCGCGCCCGATCTGGTGGCCGGTTACAGGACAGCCAACGGTGGAGTGGTAACGGTGACTCGCGGCAACCCCGACGCTTTTGCGCCCAGGGATTCCGCGCTCTTTGGCAAGGCAATGAAGGGTCAAGTGCCAGATGCTTTCCTGTCAAAGACCGCTGTATTTGCGGTCCCTGTCTCTCCTGATCTGATCGTCACCGGCGACTTCAATCGCGACGCGAACCGCGACGTGCTGATTGCCTCGCGCAATGGCGCGGCTTACTTGCTCGCCGGCGATGGCAGGGGAGGCCTGCTCGCGGCAAAACAAGTTCCCCTTGCCGGCAACGTAACCGCGATGGCGGTCGGCGCCGAAGGCCGTGTCGCGGTGAGTCTGGAGACGAAGAAGGGATGGCAGTTGGCAATTCTCAATCCTGGCGCCGGTGGCCTCACCGCGAAGGCAGTTTTTCCTTTGCCGGATCGAGGCGATTCTATAGCCTGGGGGAACCTTGGCGGCAGCGCCGATCTGGCTGTTGGCGCGGGTGCCAATCTCCTAATCATCTATGGTGCGCTCGGCGAGCATGCGCAAACGGAGACCGTCAACATCCCCTACGAAGTGCAGGCCCTGGTGATCGGCGACTTCATTTGGGATCGCGATGGACGTAATGAAATCGCGATGCTTGCCCACGACGGCAGCATACAGATTCTGCAGCACGGAACTCTCGACACGCGTTTGCTGACGCCCGCGGATATCCCTGGCCGCCGCGCCGCGATGATCGCGAAAAGCAAGCAGCCGCTGAACCCGACGGCCCTCGGTGCGTGGAGTGTTGCCAGGCAGTTGCCGTCTGCCGTTTCCGCGCCATCCGTCCCTCTGTCCGCTTCCGCGTTTAATTCGCCGCGCATGGCGCCATCGGCCACTCACGATTTGATGGTGATCGATTCCGAGAAGAGCGCGCTCGATATTCTCGATACCTCCAGCGCAGAGGCGAATCCGGCCGCCGAGATTTCCTTCTCCAGCGCCCCCCGTCGCCGCGGTGGCACTGCCGCAGAAGTTCAATGGCGAACGCGACGTGGTCGCTTTGATGTCCGGCAAGAATGCATTCACGATTATTCCCGATATTCCTTCCGCTACTTATAACGTTAGTGCAGGCGGCGGCGACGAAGACGATGCGAACGCGTGCCCGTCGGCCAGCACAGTCACCAGCGGGGCGGGACCGGACAACTTGCTCAGTTTGCGCGAGGCTATTTGCGAGGTCAACAACCTTGCGACCGCGTCATCCGTCACTATCAACGTTCCTGCCGGGACCTACACTCTTTCCCTCAACGCCTACGGTGGAAACGGATCATCGGATACGAACACCGAGCTTCAGTTGGGGGGCTTGACAAGCGGCACCAGCATCTCGATCGTGGGGGCGGGATCCAGCAGCACCATCATTGAGCAGCAAGCCAGCACAATCGATCGCATCTTTGAGCAGGACTATTCTTTAGTGGGCAACATCCCGGTAATGCTTTCAGGTTTGACCGTGCAGAACGGAAAGTGCACCAACCAGAATACCTCTGACTGCGGTTATGGTGGCGGAGGAATGCTCGGTACCGGAGACACCGGCGATAATTTGACCCTGAACAATGTCACCTTCAACAAAAATACCGTCAATGCCACCGCAAACGGCGGCGGCCTCGCCTCGTCCATATTCGGCGGCCTGACTATCACCAGCTGTGCTTTTTCCAGCAACACTGCTACGGGAGGAGTAGGCGGCGCACTGGACTTTAACGTGGGTGCGGGCGGCTCTGGAAATCTGGGCATCACGACTTCAAGCTTCACCGGTAACGCTTCGACTGCAGGATCGGAGCCGGGGGGAAGGTGGCGCGGTGCTTGTGGTCTCTCTTCGGGAAACAGCGCCACCATCAGCAAGTCAACTTTTACTGGTAATCAGGCGCAAGGGTCGGGCTCGATCGGCGGCGCGATCTTGGCCAATTTGGGTACAACCGTCTCCAACTCTCGCATCGTCGGTAACACCGCGGATACCGGATCGGGCTTTGCAGAGACCGGAGGCACAGGAAACACGGGCGTAGTCATCGATAACTGGTGGGGATGCAATGCCGGGCCCGGCGGTACGGGTTGCGACACCACGGGCACCTCCGGCGCGGGATCGGCCGCAACCTTTAACCCCTGGCCGGCGCTGAGCATCAGCGCCAATCCGACTCAAGTCGCCCCCTGATGGCACCTCAACCCTCACGGGCGACCTTTCGCACAATTCCAATGCCATCGGCGGGTTCAGTGTTCCCGATGGCACCGGCATCATGTTCGGCGGCGGCACGCTCGGGACTGCCGCCCCCTCCAACACCACATTCACCAGCGGAACCTCTGACCTCGACCTTCACCGCCGGAGCGTCCACCGGCAGCGACACCACCGTGTCCGCCACAGTGGATAACCAGACCGTCGACACCACCATCGATGTCGTGCAGTCGCAGGTGGCAACATCGATTGTAGTAAGCAGCGTGAGCCCGTCGTCGGAAGGCTACGGGAATGACGCCACCGTCACGATCACGGCCGTGTTGTCATGGACGGGCAGCGGCCCTGCGCCGACGGCCAGCGACGTAACCATCGGCGGCAATGGTCCGAGCGGCTATGGCTCGACGACGTGCGGCGCGCCCAGCAGCGACACCATGACCTGTACGGCCAGCTATACACCTCAGGCGCCGATACGGTCGGCACCTACACGGAGTCGGCGTCATTCACCGGCGACAGCAACTACACCGGATCAAGCAGCACCCAGACCAACAACTTCAGCATCACTCAGGCAACGTCGAGCACGTCGGTTGGTTCGAGCCTGAATCCGTCGCTCGTCGGGCAGTCGGTAACATTTACGGCTACGATCGACGGTGAATACGGGCTGGTTGTGCATAGTAGTGGTGCGTTGCCCGGCCGCTTGACTTTGACGAAGAGAGGCCTAAGCCCGAGAGGCTTGACAGGACAAGCGCATCCACCGGTTCCCAGCGGGATCACCGGCACGGTGACGTGGAGCGCGAACACGGGATGCGGTCCGACTTCGGTCTCGGGCGATCCCGGAACGTCGCAGTGCATCACCACCACCCTGCCCCAGGGGACCGACACGATTACCGCCACCTACTCGGGCGACACCAACCACAGCGGAAGTGGGGGAACGTTGGCCGGTGGCCAGGTCGTCAACCCGGTCGCTGCCGGCACATTGAGCTATCCTCCGACCCTGGATTTCGGCACGGTCTATCTGAACTCCAAACACAAGTTGGAGGGGACGATCAAGAACACTGGCACCGCCAACGTTACCTTCACCGGAGAAAGTATTACCGGAGCCGCCAACGCCGGAACCTACACGCTGCCTAAACTGTCTTACTGCACCGGGACGCCACTGAAACCGGGGAAGACCTGCACCGTCGCAGTAAATTTAATTGCCGACGCGGCGGGTATGCTCACCGCTACTCTGAACCTCATGGATAATGCCTCCGGCAACCCGCAACAGATCGGGCTGACCGCCAACGTGATTGACCCGATCGCTCAATTTACGAACCCGGTTACTCACGCCATCCTGAAAACGTTGAGCTTTGGTGGCGTGGCGGTGAATGGCAGCAAGACTCTGCCCGTCCAGTTGACCAACGTTGGGCAAACGGAGTTAAACATCACCAACGTGTCAATCGCGGGGAGCAATTCCACCGGACTGTCTGCGAGTAGCGCCTGTGGGCCTCCGCTGGCGCCGACGGACAGTTGCATGATCCAGGTAACCTTTGCGCCGACAGCAAAGGGAGCTCGCGCAGGATCGTTGGTGGTCACCGATAGCGTAGCCGCGGGCAAGAGCTCGATCCCGATCAGCGCGACCGGAAAATAAGCGAGGACTGCACACAAAAAACGTCGATTTTCGGCGCACGAAACGGGCATCAGAGGCGGCCGAAAGCCGTCACAGGAATGCTTAAGCACTCACCTGCTGGGAATTGTCGTCACCAGTTACATGCTCCCAGCTTCGGTTTCTTGGTGGAATGGCGACAACCATTTGCCGCCTTTCTTCTGCCAAATCGACGTGGCGAAAACCTTCCCCGCTTGCTTTTTGCCTTCGCAAGTTGCGTCCTGCGTCGCCGCGTAAGTCATGACGACCGTGTCTTTATCGAGCCACATATAGGAGAAATCGGAGAGCGAGAAGCCTTTGACCACACATCTCGCGTCAGTCATACTTTTCAGAACCTGCTCCTTGCCCTTGAATACCCCTCCATCGGCGACGCTTATGGCGTTGTCCGGGGTAAACCCTTCCACGGGCTTTGCATGTGGTCTTTCCACGCCTGCCAGCCAGCTTTTTCATTGCTTTCGAGTGCCTTCTCTACGGTTGCATTCATCTGCGAGAACAACGGAACTCCGGATAACAGCAGAGCGAAACCAAGTGCCGTTAAAGCGATTCGACGCATACTCTTCCTCCAGTCGACGTAGTGAAAAACTATAGATCGGGCAAGAAATCGTGTCAACCAGGCCGCCGAATTCCGTAGTGGTGCAGTTTGAACATCCAGCTTGTTCCCTACCTAACGAAGACCGACGCTTACGACAAGCATAGCGAACGCCGCAACCAGGCCGCAGGTCCTTATCCAATGGTAGAGGTCCCAGCGATGCTTCTGCGCCTTCGATCGCGCTGGCTTCGCCGCTAGCCGCCTTTGCTGAGAGTAAGTCCTGGACGGGCAACACGCCCGTCGCTCCACGGATTCGGGTGCGGCCCAAGACTTAGGGGTCGCCTGTGGAAACTAATCGATTTGGATTATCGACACATCCCTGCATAACGGATAAGAAGGATGGCATCGATTCGGCGAGTATTGGGTGGTGCTAGCGGATAGGTGCCGGTTGAGCTGATATCTTCTTTTGAGCCTCTAAGGAGGGCTTTTGATTTCTAAAACGCATGTTGTTGTCGTGTGTTCAGTGATGATGTTCGCCGGCGGCACCGTTTGTGCTGCGCAGAACGAAGGATTCTTCGCCAGCTGGGAGGATCGTGTGCGCACTACGCTGGCGCAGCAGCCTTCGTGGCCGATCCCCGTGGTCACGTCGTCGTCGGGACTCTTGCAGGTCGCGCGCACCGATGTCGTTCGCCAGATCGCGCCCGCCGGCACCGATACCTGGAATTACGACAACACGAAAGGCGTCAGTTTCGTGCCTTGGTACAAAGTTCAATTCGACACACTGCTGCCTCCTTATATCCAGCACAACTCGACGGCCGAGGATGGTTTTGGCGATGTCTCCTTGGCGCTGAAATACCGCGTGTCAGCCGCGAGTGAAGAGGGCGGCAATTATTCGGTGAGTTTTTCCCTGGCCGGCACGATGCCGACCGGCAGCTACAAGAATGGCAGTCTCGCGGCCACCATTTCGCCTACGGTTTGCGCGGGCAAGGGATTTGGAACATTCGACGTGCAATCGACGCTGGGCGTGACTCTGCCTGCGGGCGACACGTCGAAGCTCGGCCGGGTCGTTGTGTGGAACAGCGTTGCTCAGTACCGGGTTGGCAAGTTATTTTGGCCGGAGGTCGAGAGCAACGCGACCTTTTATCATGGCGGCCCTCACGACGGCCGCGCGCAGAATTTCATCACGCCGGGAATGATGGTCAGCAAGTTTAAGCTGGAGCGCGATCCCCGCAATCGGCTGGCTCTTATCTTCGGCGGCGGAATGCAGATCGCTACCACTCAGTTTCATACCTACAATCATGGACTGGTGCTCACGGCAAGGATGCTGTTCTGATTAATACTGCTTACCTGTGGTCGTTTGATTAGAAGCGGCGGTGATCTCGTTGCGCACGTCCCAAAGATCTTTGTAGAGCCAGCTCTCCATTCTTTGCTGCAGGACTTCCACCGGCGTTCCCATGGTGCCGATGACGCGGCCTCCTATGACGCGCTCGGCGAGCTTCAAGTGGTGAAAGCGGAAGAGCTGCATGCGTTCGTCGAAGTCGAGCAGGCGTTCGGCCACATCGTGCAGGCCAAAGAACTCTTCGTGGCGGCGATAGAGTCGCTGATGGTAAGGCCGCCGCGGCTCAGCTGCTCGTGAAAAGCCTGGCCGAGGGGCGGGCCCATGTGGAGCAAGGCGAGGAAGCCCGGAGAATCGAGCCCGCTGCCATGCCCTAGTCCGGCGCGAATCAGGTGGTAGTCGTATGGAGTTATGGTTTCGAGAATATGCAGCAGGCCGATGGTGGGTTCAAGCAGCGAGATGGCGCGACGAACAAGGCGGGTTGTGTTGCCATAGTCGGCGCGGTCGAGCGCGTCGAGCGCGCGTTCGAGTTCGAAAGCCGCGCCCTTCATGAGCAATTCCGAGCTTTGGTGCACGACCAGAAAAGTCATCTCGTCTTTGTGCAGCAAGTCTTCGGGCGCTTTTTGCAGTGCCAGCAATTCGTCGGTGCGCAGGTAGCGCTCGTAGTCGGTGGCTCCCTTGCCGTCTAGAATCGGTTTGGTAAATTCGTCGCGGTGTGTCATTAGGAACCTGTGGGCGGCTGAATGCGTTCCGGGGAGTGGTGCGGCGACCATTGCGGGTCTTCTTCCGGCGCTACGATTTCTCCATCGCGCATGTGGACGATGCGGTCGCCATACGCGGCGGCCTCGGGGTTATGCGTGATCATCATCACAGTCTGCCCCAGGTCTTTGTTGGACTGCCGCAGCATGTTGAGAACGATGTTTGAACTTTTCGAATCCAGATTGCCGGTGGGCTCGTCGGCGAGCACGATGGCGGGGCGGTTGATGAGAGCGCGAGCGAGCGCGACTCGCTGCTGCTCTCCGCCAGAGAGCTCGTTCGGCCGATGTTCCAGCCTTTGGGAAATCCCCAGCATCTCCGTAATTTTTTTCAGGAATGTAGGGTCGGGCATGCCGAGACCGGCGATGTCGGACGCAATCTCGATGTTCGAACGCGCGCTGAGCGTGGGCAGAAGATTAAATTTCTGGAAGACGAAGCCGATCTTGCTCTTGCGCAGGCGCGTGCGTTCTCCATCAGAGAGCGTGGCGAAGTCGACGCCATCGATGGTGACGCTTCCTGAGTCGGCGCGGGTCAGCCCTCCGAGCAGATAAAAGAGCGTAGACTTGCCGCTGCCGGAGGGTCCCACGATGGTGACGAACTCTCCCTTTTGCACGCTGAAGGAAATGCCGCGCAAGGCCGGCACATCGACCTTGCCAACTCGATAAGTTTTGCGCAGATCCCTGGCTTCAATGAAGGCGGACATCCAGTGAAAACGATATCACACAGGGAAGAGCGATTGAGGTATTGAGACATTGAGACCTCAAAGCATGAAACCAATCATTCAATGACTCAATGATTTAATGGCTCAATGATTCAACCGCCTCATGCCACGGTCGCATGCGCCGCGTCCATCGCGGCGTGGACGCGGATCTCGGCCGGACGCTTGGGGCCACGCTTGCGCAGGAGGAGCAGGCGAATCCGTTCGAGCAAATCCATGGGCTCGTACATTCCCTTGGGCAGAAAAACATCGGCGAGCGTTTCGCGCTCGTAGATTTTGTTTCGTCCCGAGATCAGAATGGCCGGAGTCTGCGGCGAAATACGTTTGATTTCTTCGATGAGCTGCGAGCCATCCACTCCCGGCATGATGAGGTCGGTAAGCACCAGATCAACGCTGCCATGGAGGAAGGCTTCGAGGGCCTGTTCACCGCTCTTGCAGGCGAGCACGCGATAGCCGCGCGTTTCCAGCATGATTTTGCGAATGGAAAGCGCTTGTTCGTTATCGTCTACGCAAAGGATAGTTTTTTTGGGCTTCATTGACCACACCGGGAAGATTTCATAAGAACTTCTTTCTGATCTGCCTGCTAATTTCTTTTTTGTTTTGGGGAGCGACGTGAATACTAAACAGAATCGCGAAGCCGGTAAAGTAGCGCGTTCGCCAATGGCACTCTCGTGTCTGGCAGAGTAGTGCATCGGGCTGAACGGCCGCGGCTGTTGCGGCGTTTCGATACGCTAGCGCGGGATCGTAACCGCGCCGCGCAACACTTCGACACAATTTCCACCGACACGCACATTGACGATCTGGTTATCGTGCCGATTTTCCTGTTTGGTGGCACGCACAAAAATGCCGCTGGGTCGGTGCATTTCAAGGCCCTGCTCGATCAGAATCCGCTCGTCGCTCTTCGCCACGCCATGCGCGACCATCCAGGCGGCGCAGCATCCGGCAGCCGAGCCGGTTGCGGGGTCGTCTCCGTTATAAAAAATCATGCGGGCATGGAGGCGGGCCTGGGGATCGACGGTTTCGCGGCAGACAAAGTAAAAAAACTTTCCCTCGGAGCGCGCTAGATACTCGGACGCAGCGGCGACATCAAGGCGAAGATTCTGCACCGTTCGCAGCGAACGCAACGGGGCAATAGTGAAAGGCAATCCGGTGGAGACAGTTTGAATGGGCGCCGATTCATCGAAGTCACCGGCGCTCAGGCCGGTCACCCGCGCGACGTCTTCCACGTTGTGAATCGCGCCAAACTCGGGATTTTTCTGCGTCATCTCTCCGAAGACCGGCAGCCCATCTTCTTCGGTGAAACGTACGGGCACGCTGCCGGCGTTCAGATCAAGCAAGACTTCCTGCGCGCCGGTCAAGCCATGCAGGACGTAAGCGGTGCCGAGCGTGGGATGGCCAGCGAAAGGCAATTCTTCCTGCACGGTGAAGATGCGCACCCGGATGCCGCGCGTCTTTTCTGCAGCCGCGTCGCCGGGAAAAATAAAAGTGGTTTCAGAGAGATTCATCTCCCGCGCCAGGGACTGCATCAGCTCCGTGCTGAGACCACGGCCGTCGAGAAAAACCGCCAGCGAGTTGCCAGCCAAGGCGCGATCGGTAAATACGTCGACCTGAACCATGGAGAGAGTCCTATGGGAATCATTCATGCTCAATCAGATTCATGAGGGGCGTGCTTCGCATCCAAAAACTTCTTGCGCCCTGGGTCATCGCAACCGGCGCGACATCAGATTTGTGTTGCAAGCTTGCTGGGCGCCGCTTGACGGCGTCCGTTGCGACTGGATATTCTATTGTCTACTAATTTAGTCGAATTTAAACGTGCTGGCCCACCCTCAACTCCAGACGCCTTTTCGAGGAACGAAAAATGTCTCTGCGCATCAATTCCGAAGCTCCGAACTTCACCGCCGAAACCACACAAGGCCCGATTAACTTCCACGAATGGATCGGCGACGGCTGGGCCATCTTGTTTTCGCACCCCAAGGATTTCACTCCCGTGTGCACCACTGAACTGGGCTACATGGCCGGCCTGCAACCGGAGTTCGCCAAACGCAACACGAAAATTATCGGGCTGAGCGTCGATCCGGTGACCAGCCATGGCAAGTGGGCCGCCGACATCGAAGAAACGCAGGGGCACAAGGTGAATTATCCGATGATCGGAGATCCGGAGCTCAAGGTGGCCAAACTTTACGACATGCTGCCTGCCGAGTCCGGGGCCACCAGCGAAGGCCGCACCGCAGCCGACAATGCCACTGTGCGCACCGTGTTCGTGATCGGGCCGGATAAGAAGATCAAATTAATGCTGATCTACCCCATGAGCAGCGGGCGCAATTTCGACGAGGTGCTGCGCGCGCTGGATTCGATGCAGCTCTCCGCGAAACACAACGTGGCCACGCCTGTGAACTGGAAGCCGGGTCAGGATGTGATCATCCCCACATCGGTTTCTGAAGAGCAAGCCAAACAAAAATATCCCGCTGGCTTTAAGACTCTGAAGCCCTATCTGCGGGTTGTAGCGCAGCCAAAGTAGTTAGGATCTTAAGCGCCGTGCTGTGGCGCAAGCGCGATTCAGTCCTTGACCAGCCAGGCCAGAGCTTCTTCGCGGGTCTTGAACGAGGGAAATTCGCGCCGCGAAAAGTTGCTCACGCTCTGCGAGAAGTCTTTGGGAAAACTCTCGGTTCCCATCCATGCGGTTTTCTTGATATAGGGCTTGTCGAAGACGGCGGTTTCTTTCATGGCCAGCAGGGCGTCGGCGTCAAAGGACGCGGCGGTGAAGTCCGAAAAAATCAAGACTGAGCCGCGCGGACGGGTAGTCACAATCTCGGGAACCTGCCGCAATGTTTTTTCGACCTCCGCGGCCGAACAATGTGACATGTCGACAAGAAGAATCTGCTTGCCCTCGTGAGTGATGAAGCGAATACGGTCGGGCATGGCTCACTCCGCTGATTGGTGGGATCGTTTCGATTATAGATTCACGAGACAGCAGCGGCAGCAAGATTATTTCTCGAGTTGCAAATCCCGAACAACCCTTGCCTAAGAATGACAGACTGGGCTTTCTTTCTCAATGATTTTTCGAAGAAGTGTTCTCAACACTGGTTGCCGCCGTTAACGGTTCGTTTGCGTTCAGAGTTTGGGGAGGCGCCGTACGGGCGGCGATTCCGCTTATACTGCTTCCGTGACTTTGGAAGAATGCGTTTAACGATTTGGCCGGCTACTTACGATTGGCCTTCAGAGACTCAACAGACTCAATACGGACGAATTCTTGGATCACCACTTTTGAGGAAGCGTATGGTTGCGGGTGTAACTCCCGGTCTTCAAAACCGGCGGGCGGCATCTTCGATGTTGCCGGTGTGTTCGACTCACACACGCTTCCGCCAAAACCTGAGATCCCTCTCATTTGAGCTTAGTGAGCAAGTAACCGATCACGGGTATTGCGAGCATCACGACGAGAACTACGAGATAGACGGCATCTTCAGTCAGCAGGTGATGTAGCGTCCTCATGCTCGGCCAGGATTTGAACCAGTTGCCTACGAGACGTCAAACTTCCCAAAAGTGACGAATCGATACGAAGCCGGTTCTGCGGCAAAGGCAACCGGGCCGGGGAAGACAAGCGGTTCGCCGTTGCCCCGCTTCCGAAGGGCAGTGCAAAGCCGCTCTGCGCGACTGCCCCCGCCGCGCCGAATATACCTCGCCGTCTGTCACGGAAAGTAACGCAAAGAAGCGACACCGTAAGCGCTCCCAGATACCATGATTACCGTATTTTCCCGTCGGGCGCGGTTAAGTATGTTGGCCTCGCGCCCGTGACCGAAATTCGCCAATTCGCAACTTGTTCTGAGTGCCACAAACCCGTAGAAATCGGCGCCGCCCGGACCGATGAGAACGGCAATCCCATTCACCCGGAATGCTATCTTCTGCGACTGCGCTTGACCCGGGATACTCCTCCATCCACGGAGACATAATGCCCGACGAAACGAAGCCCATCGGAGTAATTGCCGATTTCTAGTCAAGCAGACGAGCGACGGTAAGCCGTTTATCGCCGTGCAACTCTACCACGACACAATTCCGATGCTGAGGGCGGCGACAGTTGGATTTGAGTTGCTCAGAGGGACAAGAATTGAGGATGCGACCAAGCTTGCCGATATGCTTAACGATCAGGTGCTCGAAATATTTGTAATCACCGATCAAGCGACTTGACGGGTACGGCAACGCAGGTTGCTTCGTCTGTAGCGCGCTTGGTATATTTCCGGGCGGGGTGCTGCGCTTGTTGACACTGGCGAGCTTGGGGCGAATCGTACCACTCGGTTAGTCGGAACATCGGGGCACCCTTCGAGTGCCCTTCCAAAACTGTCTACTGTCGCTGGTAGTACTATCGTTTCCCGTATAACCTGCGCAACACAGCAAGCCGGGCGAGCCACACACCGTCATTGGCCACATACCTTGATGGGAGGCGATGAAATCCGGCTTGCTGCATTGTTGCCACCCGCGCTAAATATATCATCCACGGGTATGCCGACGCTGGCCTTGAGGCTTTGTTACGAAATGCGGATATTCCCCACGGGCGGCCCACGTGGTGCGAAGACCTATCCCGGGTAGTAACCCGCCATCGCAGTATGGTGCCGAGTGCAGCAAGCCAGACGAGCCGGAGGCCCATCATCACCACACGGAACGCCTTGATGGCGGCGAAGAAATCCGGTTTGCTGCTTTAATTGCTTGCGGACTTCAAGCTCGCGCTTTTTCAGCGCATCCTCTTCGAACGGCTCGTTCGCGGCGGCGGAAGTTCTCGAAGACGATGGTCACGCGATAATCCGAGCGCAACGTCTTCGGTGGTGTGGTAGCGCGGTTGGTCCATCCAGACTTTGAGCATGCGTCCCATTTCAACTTCTTTCTTCAGGAGCGGGTAATGGTTCTTCTTGAAAAGCTGGAGGCAACTTGTCGGCGTGTCCCCATTTAGTTTTGTAGTAATACTCGATGACGAAAAGGCTTGCCGGTTTTGGGGCGCGGATTGGGCGGGGAGTGATGCTGGGAGAAAAAACAGGAACAGGACTCTTAATCTCAACTTCATCGATGGGCCTGCGTGGGGAATTATTCGTCCCAAAGGCGGAGGGAACGGATTTGAATATGAAATATCAGCGGTTGTCGTTACGAGGGCGTACTGCCGGGTGGGGTACCACGCCTGGTGCCTCCATTTGGCCTGAATGCTAAAATTGACTGTGGCTGCCGATTCGTTCCGCCTTATTCTCGCTATCGACATTGACGGCACCTTGCTTAGCCCTGACTTTCGGTATTTCGGCCACCTCCCAACTGCGATGCTTCGGCGCGCCCATTCCGGATGTGTTGAGATCATCCTGGTCATCGGACGCCCGCCATGCTTTTGCCCTGCCCATCGCTCAGCAGCTGGGATTTTATTTGTGGCTGATCAGTTCTAATGGTGCGGTCACGCGCTCGCTGGGCGGACAAAACTTTCCCATCGCGACCTGCTTCCCGAGCCGACGTGCTGTGAATTGGGGCCTTTGGCCGCTGCACGGTGGGAATTCCTGATGGCCAGACGGTTCTTACCTTCGATAGCGACGATCTTTGAGCGATGATTCTTCTCGTGGCGAAATCTTCCCAGCGACGGAGCGGACCATCGCGTTGAACGGCTCGACGAACTGGAAGGCAGCATCCAGCGCTGGCTGGAAAAGAATAGGCAGTGCATAAGGTTTGTAGTGCCAATTGAAGACGCGCTCACAACCGACCCCGTGCAGGCCATGTTCTGCGGGCCGGTCACGGGTGATGCAGCGCGCGTTGCAGATGCTCCCCCGGACTGCCGATTACCGTCCTGCGCACCGAATATCCTGGCCGCGATCTTTCGATTGTCGATGTGTTCGACGGCGGGCTGCTCCAAGGGGCACGCGCTTGAGCGCTGGGCTCAACTACCTGGGGATTACGCGCTAGCAGGTCATGGCCGTTGGTGACAACTATAGCGATATAGAAATGCTGGCTTTATGGGGCTATTTGTTTACTCACTGGCAATGTCTCTTTTGCTCTGTGGTCGCGCGGCTGGGCGCGGACTGGCTCGAATGCGGTAAGCGGCTCCATCCTCGGCCATTCAGCATGCACGCATACGGAAGGGCTCTGGGGGGGTCCAAGAGATTGCCGGTACAGAGAGTGACGGCTCGGCCATTGTGAGAGCTTGGTAATCTTAATGATGAGCGGAAAAGACTGGGCGAGGCAAAAAGGCTTAGAAGCAGATCGACGAAAGTCGCGGTCGTTTTTCTGCGCCGCCACCTTTATTTTGCTGTTTGACTCCGCGACGGCCGCGCGGAGCTGGCGATCCTCAGCAATCGGCTACAGCATCCGCCACGACCATCACATGGTGATGGGGTTTACCGACGCGCCTCTACCTTGGCAGCGACTATTTCTCTGCTTCACCGACGTGCCGACGGTCGAGATCACGGGGTTCGTAAAACAATGTTTGCTGCCTGCAGAGTTCTCCGCCGCCCGCCAAGAAATGCCGGCCTGTGCGAAAACGGTGCAGTCGAGCCAAAACCGCGACCGCCGTGCCCGCCAAAAAACTGCGCTGCCGTTGGACGAATGTCGTGGCCTCGGCCAGCGCCGAATATCATCTCGATCCAGATCTGGTGAGAAGTGTCGCCCATGGCGGAGAGCGGATTTAACCCACACGCCGTTTCTCCCAAGGGCGCGCGCGGTCTTGCATGCACTGATGCCGGTACCGCCAGCCCGGGGGGCGTGAGCAACGCCTTTGATCCGCAAGACAACGTCACCGGTGGGAACTCGCTATCTGCGCGAACTCTGGATTGTTACAACTTCGATCTGGTCAAGGCGCTGGCCGCATATAACGCTGGCCCGGATCGCGTGGAGCAGTATAGGGGGGTACCCGCTGTTTCGCGAAACCCGGGCTTATGTGGCGAAGATTGTGCACGAATACAACAAGAAAAAAACTACCCAAGAACTCGTCGAGAAGCGCAAACTCGCCGCCACGAAAGCGGCAACCGGGAACGTAAAAGCCCCTCAGAAGCCAGCCAGAGTTCAGCGCATCATTCTTTCCAAAGCTGTATCTTCAAAAAGCTGTGTCTTCGAAATCGGCGTCTACGAAGCAGGCATCTGCGGCGGCGATTGCGGTGAAGCGATCGAACCCCAAATTTTTATTGCGTCTTCGAAGAACCAGATCCCGCAATCACCGCCGCAGATGCCTGCTTCGTAGACGCCGATTTCGAAGACACAGCTTTTGAAGATACAGCTTTCGAAGAATGATGCGCTGAACTCTGTGTCTTCTGAGGGGCTTTTACGTTCCCGGTTGCGCCTTGCGTGGCGTTGTCGAGTTTGCGCTTCTCGGCAAGTTCTTGGGCGGTTTTCTTCAGGTTGTATTCGTGCACGATCTTCGCCACATAAGCGCGGGTTTCGCGAATGGCGGGACTCCCCGATACTGCTCGACGCGCTCCGGCCCAGCGTTATATGCGGCCAGCGCCTTGACCAGATCGAAGTTGTAACGCTCCAGAAGTTCGCGCAGATAGCGAGTTCCACCGGTGACGTTGTCTTGCGGATCAAAGGCGTCGTTCACGCCCAGTTGGTTGGCGGTGCCCGGCATCAGCTGCATCAAGCCGCGCGCGCCCTTGGGAGAAACGGCGTGTGGGTTAAATCCGCTCTCCGCATGGATAACGCTGTTCACCAGATCTGGATCGAGATGATATTCGGCGCTGGCCGAGGCCACGACGTCGTTCAACGGCAGCGCAGTTTTGCCGGCACGGCAGCCGCGGTTTTCGCTGACTGCACCGTTTTCGCAGAGCCGGCAGAACTGGCGGGCGGCGGAGAACTCTCAGGCAGCAAGAGTTCCTTTTCGAACCCGGTGATCTCGTCCGTCGGACGTCGGTGAAGCTGGAATCGTCGCTGCCAAAGGAGAGGCGCGTCGTTGCCCCCATCACCATGTGATGGTCGTGGCGGATGCTGTAGCCATTGCTGAGGATCGCCACTCGGCGGCAGTCAGCGAGCGAGTAGAGCTACAGCTACAGAAAAAAAAAGCGTGGCGGCCCTTGGAGAAAATCGCCGCACTTTCGTCGATCTGCTTCGCGAATGGTCTTCTTTCAGTCATCTTCTGCCAGTCTATCCGGCTCCGATCATCAAGACAAGCTGCTCACGATGGTTGAGCCGGCACGCTGCTGGTACCGGCAATCTCTTCATCAACGACCCCGGGATCAGAGCCCTTCCGTACTGAGTACATGCTGAATGGCCGAGGAGACTCCACTTCCGCATTCGAGCGGTCCGCGCCCAGCCGCGTCACCGTAGTTCCTCCGAGGCATTCCCCATGATAAACGGATGGCCGGCGAAAGCCAGCATTTCTATATCGTTATAGTTGTCACCAACGGCCATGACCTGCTCGCGCGTAATCCGCCGGTAGTTGGCCCGCGCTCAAGTGCGTGCCCCTTGGAGCAGCCCGCATTGAGCACATCGACAATCGAAAGATCGCGGCCAGGATATTCGGTGCGCAAGACGGTAATCGGCAGTCCGCAACTTCCGAGCATCTGCAACGCGCGCTCGCATCAGCATGACCGGCCCGCAGAACATGGCCTGCACGGGGTCGGTTGTGAGCGCGTCTCTCGATCGGCACTACAAACTGTATGCACTGCCTATTCTTTTCCAGCCAGCGCTGGATGCTGCCTTCCAGTTCGTCCGAGCCGTTCGATCACGATGGTGCCCGCTCCGTCGCTGGGAAGATTTCGCCTACGAAGATCGTCGCTACAAAGATCGTCGCTATCGAAGGTAAGAACCGTCTGGCCGCGAAATTCCTGCATCACACCGACAATTCACAGCGAGTCGGCTTCGGGAAGCAGGTCGCGATGGAAGGTTTCTCCGGCGAGTCGAGCGGGTGACCGCACCATTAGAACTGATCAGCCACAAGATCAAATCCCAGCTGCTGAGCGATGGGCAGGGCAAAAGCATGGCGGCGTCCGGTGACCAGGATGATCTCGACACCGTCGGGAATGGGCGCGCTTGAAGCGTGGCAAGGTCGGTGGCCGGAAATACTGAAAGTCAGGGCTAAGCAAGGTGCCGTCAATGTCGATAGCAATAAGGCGGAGCGAATCGGCAGCCACAGTCAATTTTAGCATTGCAGGCCACTGGAAATGGCTGGCAAGGCACGGGCGTCCCCGCCCGGCAGTACACCACTGGTAACGACAACCGTGATACTCCAATTCGAGTCCCGCTTTCTCCGCCTTTGCGACAATAATCCCCACGGAGGCTCAATATCAATGAAAATGAAGTTCGCGACGATAATTCAGATTCCTGTCTCCTGTTACTGACTCTTCTACCCAGCATCACTCCCCGCCCAATCCGCGCCCGAAACCGGCAAGCCCTTCGTCATCGAGTATTACTACAAAACTAAATGGGGACACGCCGACGAGTTCCTCCAGCTTTTCAGAAGGAACCATTACCCGCTCCTGAAGAAAGAAGTTGAAATGGGACGCATGCTCAAAGTCTGGATGGACCAACCGCGCTACCACACCACCGAAGACGGTCGCTGGGATTATCGCGTGACCATCGTCTTCAAGAACTCCGCCGCCGCGAACGAGCCGTTCGAAGAGGATGCGCTGAAAAAGCGCGAGCTTGAAGTCCGCAAGCAATCAAGGCAGCAAACCGGATTTCTTCGCCGCCATCAAGGCGTTGCTTGGGGTGATGATGGGCCTCCGGTTCGTCTGGCTTGCTGCACTTGGCACCATACTGCGATGCCGGAGTTACTAGGAGAGATCGACCTTATGGGTCACGTGAGCCGCCGCGAGGAATGTCCGCATTTCGTAACAGAATATCAAGGCCAGCATCGGCATAGGCCAGCATGATATATTTAGCGCGGGTGGCAACAATGCAGCAAGCCGGATTTCATCGCCTCCCATCAAGGTATGTGGCCAATGACGGTGTGTGGCTCGCCCGGCTTGCTGTGTTGCGCAGGTTATACGGGAAACGATAGTACTACCAGCGACAGTAGACAGTTTTGGAAGGGCACTCGAAGGGTGCCCCGATGTTCCGACTAACCGAGTGGGCCGATTCGCTCGAGTCGCCAGCGCAGCAAGCGCAGCACCCCGCCCGGAAATATACCAAAGGCCGCAACAGACCAAGCAACCGGCGTTGCCGTACCCCGTCAAGTCGCTTGATCGGTGATTACAAATATTTCGAGCACCTGATCGTTAAGCATATCGGCAAGCTTGGTCGCATCCTCAATTCTTGTCCCTCTGAGCAACTCAAATCCAACTGTCGCCGCCCTCAGCATCGGAATTGTGTCGTGGTAAGAGTTGCACGGCGATAAACGGCTTACCGCCGCTCGTCTGCTTGACTAGAAATCGGCAATTACTCCGATGGGTCTTCGTTTCGTCGGGCATTATCTCTCCGTGGATGGAGGAGTATCCCGGGTCAAGCGCAGTCGCAGAAGATAGCATTCCGGGTGAATGGGATTTCCGTTCTCATCGGTCCGGGCGGCGCCGATTTCTACGGGTTTGTGGCACTCAGAACAAGTTGCGAATTGGCGAATTTCGGGTCATTGCGCGAGGCCAACATACTTAACCGCGCCCGACGGGAAAATACGGTAATCATGGTATCTGGGAGCGCTTACCGTGTCGCTTCTTTGCGTTACTTTCCGTGACAGACGGCGAGGTATATTCGGCCGGCGGGGGCAGTCGCGCAGAGCGGCTTTGCACTGCCCTTCGGAAGCGGGGCAACGGCGAACCGCTTGTCTTCCCCGGCCCGGCTGCCTTTGCCGCAGAACCGGCTTCGTATCGATTCGTCACTTTTGGGAAGTTTGACGTCTCGTAGGCAACTGGTTCAAATCCTGGCCGAGCATGAGGACGCTACATCACCTGCTGACTGAAGATGCCGTCTATCTCGTAGTTCTCGTCGTGATGCTCGCAATACCCGTGATCGGTTACTTGCTCACTAAGCTCAAATGAGAGGGATCTCGGTTTTGGCGGAAGCGTGTGTGAGTCGAACACACCGGCAACATCGAAGATGCCGCCCGCCGGTTTTGAAGACCGGGAGTTACACCCGCAACCATACGCTTCCTCAAAAGTGGTGATCCAAGAATTCGTCCGTATTGAGTCCTGTTGAGTCTCTGAAGGCCAATCGTAAGTAGCCGGCCAAATCGTTAAACGCATTCTTCCAAAGTCACGGAAGCAGTATAAGCGGAATCGCCGCCCGTACGGCGCCTCCCCAAACTCTGAACGCAAACGAACCGTTAACGGCGGCAACCAGTGTTGAGAACACTTCTTCGAAAAATCATTGAGAAAGAAAGCCCAGTCTGTCATTCTTAGGCAAGGGTTGTTCGGGATTTGCAACTCGAGAAATAATCTTGCTGCCGCTGCTGTCTCGTGAATCTATAATCGAAACGATCCCACCAATCAGCGGAGTGAGCCATGCCCGACCGTATTCGCTTCATCACTCACGAGGGCAAGCAGATTCTTCTTGTCGACATGTCACATTGTTCGGCCGCGGAGGTCGAAAAAACATTGCGGCAGGTTCCCGAGATTGTGACTACCCGTCCGCGCGGCTCAGTCTTGATTTTTTCGGACTTCACCGCCGCGTCCTTTGACGCCGACGCCCTGCTGGCCATGAAAGAAACCGCCGTCTTCGACAAGCCCTATATCAAGAAAACCGCATGGATGGGAACCGAGAGTTTTCCCAAAGACTTCTCGCAGAGCGTGAGCAACTTTTCGCGGCGCGAATTTCCCTCGTTCAAGACCCGCGAAGAAGCTCTGGCCTGGCTGGTCAAGGACTGAATCGCGCTTGCGCCACAGCACGGCGCTTAAGATCCTAACTACTTTGGCTGCGCTACAACCCGCAGATAGGGCTTCAGAGTCTTAAAGCCAGCGGGATATTTTTGTTTGGCTTGCTCTTCAGAAACCGATGTGGGATGATCACATCCTGGACCCGGCTTCCAGTTCACAGGCGTGGCCACGTTGTGTTTCGCGGAGAGCTGCATCGAATCCAGCGCGCGCAGCACCTCGTCGAATTGCGCCCGCTGCTCATGGGGTAGATCAGCATTAATTTGATCTTCTTATCCGGCCCGATCACGAACACGGTGCGCACGTGGATTGTCGGCCGCGGCGCGGCTTCGCTGTGGGTGGCCCCGGACTCGGCAGGCAGCATGTCGTAAAGTTTGGCCACCTTGTAGCTCCGGATCTCCGATCATCGGATAATTCACCTTGTGCCCCTGCGTTTCTTCGATGTCGGCGGCCCACTTGCCATGGCTGGTCACCGGATCGACGCTCAGCCCGATAATTTTCGTGTTGCGTTTGGCGAACTCCGGTTGCAGGCCGGCCATGTAGCCCAGTTCAGTGGTGCACACGGGAGTGAAATCCTTGGGGTGTGAAAAAAGATGGCCCAGCCGTCGCCGATCCATTCGTGGAAGTTAATCGGGCCTTGTGTGGTTTCGGCGGTGAAGTTCGGAGCTTCGGAATTGATGCGCAGAGACATTTTTCGTTCCTTGAAAAGGCGTCTGGAGTTGAGGGTGGGCCAGCACGTTTAAATTCGACTAAATTAGTAGACAATAGAATATCCAGTCGCAACGGACGCCGTCAAGCGGCGCCCAGCAAGCTTGCAACACAAATCTGATGTCGCG
This sequence comes from uncultured Acidobacteriaceae bacterium, assembly GCA_963810955.1. Lineage (GTDB taxonomy): Bacteria > Acidobacteriota > Terriglobia > Terriglobales > Acidobacteriaceae > Acidiflorens. Next base: position 30,614 of record CAWEPW010000041.1, read on the forward strand.
CCGGTTGCGATGACCCAGGGCGCAAGAAGTTTTTGGATGCGAGGCACGCCCCTCATGAATCTGATTGAGCATGAATGATTCCCATAGGACTCTCTCCATGGTTCAGGTCGACGTATTTACCGATCGCGCCTTGGCTGGCAACTCGCTGGCGGTTTTTCTCGACGGCCGTGGTCTCAGCACGGAGCTGATGCAGTCCCTGGCGCGGGAGATGAATCTCTCTGAAACCACTTTTATTTTTCCCGGCGACGCGGCTGCAGAAAAGACGCGCGGCATCCGGGTGCGCATCTTCACCGTGCAGGAAGAATTGCCTTTCGCTGGCCATCCCACGCTCGGCACCGCTTACGTCCTGCATGGCTTGACCGGCGCGCAGGAAGTCTTGCTTGATCGAACGCCGGCAGCGTGCCTGTACGTTTCACCGAAGAAGATGGGCTGCCGGTCTTCGGAGAAATGACGCAGAAAAATCCCGAGTTTGGCGCGATTCACAACGTGGAAGACGTCGCGCGGGTGACCGGCCTGAGCGCCGGTGACTTCGATGAATCGGCGCCCATTCAAACTGTCTCCACCGGATTGCCTTTCACTATTGCCCCGTTGCGTTCGCTGCGAACGGTGCAGAATCTTCGCCTTGATGTCGCCGCTGCGTCCGAGTATCTAGCGCGCTCCGAGGGAAAGTTTTTTTACTTTGTCTGCCGCGAAACCGTCGATCCCCAGGCCCGCCTCCATGCCCGCATGATTTTTTATAACGGAGACGACCCCGCAACCGGCTCGGCTGCCGGATGCTGCGCCGCCTGGATGGTCGCGCATGGCGTGGCGAAGAGCGACGAGCGGATTCTGATCGAGCAGGGCCTTGAAATGCACCGACCCAGCGGCATTTTTGTGCGTGCCACCAAACAGGAAAATCGGCACGATAACCAGATCGTCAATGTGCGTGTCGGTGGAAATTGTGTCGAAGTGTTGCGCGGCGCGGTTACGATCCCGCGCTAGCGTATCGAAACGCCGCAACAGCCGCGGCCGTTCAGCCCGATGCACTACTCTGCCAGACACGAGAGTGCCATTGGCGAACGCGCTACTTTACCGGCTTCGCGATTCTGTTTAGTATTCACGTCGCTCCCCAAAACAAAAAAGAAATTAGCAGGCAGATCAGAAAGAAGTTCTTATGAAATCTTCCCGGTGTGGTCAATGAAGCCCAAAAAAACTATCCTTTGCGTAGACGATAACGAACAAGCGCTTTCCATTCGCAAAATCATGCTGGAAACGCGCGGCTATCGCGTGCTCGCCTGCAAGAGCGGTGAACAGGCCCTCGAAGCCTTCCTCCATGGCAGCGTTGATCTGGTGCTTACCGACCTCATCATGCCGGGAGTGGATGGCTCGCAGCTCATCGAAGAAATCAAACGTATTTCGCCGCAGACTCCGGCCATTCTGATCTCGGGACGAAACAAAATCTACGAGCGCGAAACGCTCGCCGATGTTTTTCTGCCCAAGGGAATGTACGAGCCCATGGATTTGCTCGAACGGATTCGCCTGCTCCTCCTGCGCAAGCGTGGCCCCAAGCGTCCGGCCGAGATCCGCGTCCACGCCGCGATGGACGCGGCGCATGCGACCGTGGCATGAGGCGGTTGAATCATTGAGCCATTAAATCATTGAGTCATTGAATGATTGGTTTCATGCTTTGAGGTCTCAATGTCTCAATACCTCAATCGCTCTTCCCTGTGTGATATCGTTTTCACTGGATGTCCGCCTTCATTGAAGCCAGGGATCTGCGCAAAACTTATCGAGTTGGCAAGGTCGATGTGCCGGCCTTGCGCGGCATTTCCTTCAGCGTGCAAAAGGGAGAGTTCGTCACCATCGTGGGACCCTCCGGCAGCGGCAAGTCTACGCTCTTTTATCTGCTCGGAGGGCTGACCCGCGCCGACTCAGGAAGCGTCACCATCGATGGCGTCGACTTCGCCACGCTCTCTGATGGAGAACGCACGCGCCTGCGCAAGAGCAAGATCGGCTTCGTCTTCCAGAAATTTAATCTTCTGCCCACGCTCAGCGCGCGTTCGAACATCGAGATTGCGTCCGACATCGCCGGTCTCGGCATGCCCGACCCTACATTCCTGAAAAAAATTACGGAGATGCTGGGGATTTCCCAAAGGCTGGAACATCGGCCGAACGAGCTCTCTGGCGGAGAGCAGCAGCGAGTCGCGCTCGCTCGCGCTCTCATCAACCGCCCCGCCATCGTGCTCGCCGACGAGCCCACCGGCAATCTGGATTCGAAAAGTTCAAACATCGTTCTCAACATGCTGCGGCAGTCCAACAAAGACCTGGGCAGACTGTGATGATGATCACGCATAACCCCGAGGCCGCCGCGTATGGCGACCGCATCGTCCACATGCGCGATGGAGAAATCGTAGCGCCGGAAGAAGACCCGCAATGGTCGCCGCACCACTCCCCGGAACGCATTCAGCCGCCCACAGGTTCCTAATGACACACCGCGACGAATTTACCAAACCGATTCTAGACGGCAAGGGAGCCACCGACTACGAGCGCTACCTGCGCACCGACGAATTGCTGGCACTGCAAAAAGCGCCCGAAGACTTGCTGCACAAAGACGAGATGACTTTTCTGGTCGTGCACCAAAGCTCGGAATTGCTCATGAAGGGCGCGGCTTTCGAACTCGAACGCGCGCTCGACGCGCTCGACCGCGCCGACTATGGCAACACAACCCGCCTTGTTCGTCGCGCCATCTCGCTGCTTGAACCCACCATCGGCCTGCTGCATATTCTCGAAACCATAACTCCATACGACTACCACCTGATTCGCGCCGGACTAGGGCATGGCAGCGGGCTCGATTCTCCGGGCTTCCTCGCCTTGCTCCACATGGGCCCGCCCCTCGGCCAGGCTTTTCACGAGCAGCTGAGCCGCGGCGGCCTTACCATCAGCGAACTCTATCGCCGCCACGAAGAGTTCTTTGGCCTGCACGATGTGGCCGAACGCCTGCTCGACTTCGACGAACGCATGCAGCTCTTCCGCTTTCACCACTTGAAGCTCGCCGAGCGCGTCATAGGAGGCCGCGTCATCGGCACCATGGGAACGCCGGTGGAAGTCCTGCAGCAAAGAATGGAGAGCTGGCTCTACAAAGATCTTTGGGACGTGCGCAACGAGATCACCGCCGCTTCTAATCAAACGACCACAGGTAAGCAGTATTAATCAGAACAGCATCCTTGCCGTGAGCACCAGTCCATGATTGTAGGTATGAAACTGAGTGGTAGCGATCTGCATTCCGCCGCCGAAGATAAGAGCCAGCCGATTGCGGGGATCGCGCTCCAGCTTAAACTTGCTGACCATCATTCCCGGCGTGATGAAATTCTGCGCGCGGCCGTCGTGAGGGCCGCCATGATAAAAGGTCGCGTTGCTCTCGACCTCCGGCCAAAATAACTTGCCAACCCGGTACTGAGCAACGCTGTTCCACACAACGACCCGGCCGAGCTTCGACGTGTCGCCCGCAGGCAGAGTCACGCCCAGCGTCGATTGCACGTCGAATTTTCCAAATCCCTTGCCCGCGCAAACCGTAGGCGAAATGGTGGCCGCGAGACTGCCATTCTTGTAGCTGCCGGTCGGCATCGTGCCGGCCAGGGAAAAACTCACCGAATAATTGCCGCCCTCTTCACTCGCGGCTGACACGCGGTATTTCAGCGCCAAGGAGACATCGCCAAAACCATCCTCGGCCGTCGAGTTGTGCTGGATATAAGGAGGCAGCAGTGTGTCGAATTGAACTTTGTACCAAGGCACGAAACTGACGCCTTTCGTGTTGTCGTAATTCCAGGTATCGGTGCCGGCGGGCGCGATCTGGCGAACAACATCGGTGCGCGCGACCTGCAAGAGTCCCGACGACGACGTGACCACGGGGATCGGCCACGAAGGCTGCTGCTCCAGCGTAGTGCGCACACGATCCTCCCAGCTGGCGAAGAATCCTTCGTTCTGCGCAGCACAAACGGTGCCGCCGGCGAACATCATCACTGAACACACGACAACAACATGCGTTTTAGAAATCAAAAGCCCTCCTTAGAGGCTCAAAAGAAGAGAGGCTCAAAATGAGCTCAAGCGGGCGCTTATCTGACAGCACCGAGAAATATCCCGCCCGAATCGACGCCATCCTTATTAATCGTTACGCGGGGTCGTGTCGATAATGCGAATCGATTAGTTTCCACAGGCGACCCCTAAGTCTTGGGCCGCACCCGAATCCGTGGAGCGACGGGCGTGTTGCCCGTCCAGGACTTACTCTCAGCAAAGGCGGCTAGCGGCGAAGCCAGCGCGATCGAAGGCGCAGAAGCATCGCTGGGACCTCTACCATTGGATAAGGACCTGCGGCCTGGTTGCGGCGTTCGCTATGCTTGTCGTAAGCGTCGGTCTTCGTTAGGTAGGGAACAAGCCGACGTTCAAACTGCACCACTACGGAATCGGCGGCCTGATTGACAGGATTTCTTGCCCGATCTATAGTTTTGCCTCACCACGTAAGACTGGAGGAAGAGTATGCGTCGAATCGCTTTAACGGTACTTGGTTTCGCTCTGGTGTTATCCGCAGTTCCATTGTTCTCGCAGACGAATGCAACCGTAGAGAAGGCTCTAGAAAGTAAGGAAAAAGCTGGCTGGCAGGCGTGGAAAGACCACAATGCAAAGGCGGTGGAAGGGTGGACTCCGGAGGACTCCTTCAGCGTCGCCGATGGAGGGGTATTCAAGGGCAAGGAGCAGGTCCTGAAAAGTATTACTGACGCGAGATGTGTGGTCAACGGCTTCTCGCTCTCCGATTTCTCCTATATATGGCTCGATAAAGACACGGTCGTCATGACCTACGCGGCGACGCAGGACGCAACTTGCGACGGCAAAAAGCAAGCGGGAAAAGTTTTCGCGACGTCGATTTGGCAGAAGAAAGGCGGCAAATGGTTGTCACCATTCCACCAGGAAACCGAGGCTGGAAGCATGTAGCTGGTGACGAAAGTTCCCAGCAGGTGAGTGCTTAAGCATTCCTGTGACGGCTTTCGGCAGCCCTGATGCCCGGCTCGTGCGCCGAAAATCAACGTTCGTTTGTGTGCAGTCCTCGCTTATTTTCCTGTGGCGCTGATCGGGATCGAGCTCTTGCCCGCGGCTACGTTATCTGTGACCACCAACGACCCTGCGCGAGCTCCCTTTGCTGTCGGCGCGAAGGTTACCTGGATCGTGCAACTGTCCGTCGGCGCCAGAGAAGGCCCACAGCCGCTATTCGCAGACAGTCCGGTGGAATTGCTCCCCATGATTGACACGTTGGTGATGTTTAACGCCGTTTGACCAACGTTGGTCAGCTCGACAGGCAGCGTTTTGCTGCCGTTCACCGCCACGCCACCAAAGCTCAACGTTTTCAGGATGGCGTGAGTAACCGGGTCGGTAAATTGAGCGACCGGATCAATAACATTGGCGGTCAGGCCGATCTGTTGCGGGTTGCCGGAGGCATTGTCCATGATGTTGAGCGTTGCCGTCAGCGTACCCACCGCGTCGGCCAGTAAGTCGACCGCGACGGTGCAGGTCTTCCCCGGCTTCAGCGGCGTCCCGGTGCAATACAGGAAAGGTTTATAGGCTGCGGCGTCGGCGGTGCCCAGCGTAATACTGTCTCCGGTGAAGGTAACGTTGGCGGTGCCGGTGTTCTTGATCGTTCCCTCCAACTTGTGTTTGGAGTTCAGATAGACCGCGCCGAAATCCAGAGTGGGAGGATAGCTCAAAGTCCCGGCACTGTTCGGGTTGACGACCTGGCCGCCGGGCAACGTCCCCACACTTCCGATGTGGTTGGTGTCGCCCGAGTAGGTGGCGGTAATCGTGTCGGTTCCCTGGGGCAGGGTGGTGGTGATGCACTGCGACGTTCCGCCCGACACCGTGGTCGTGCCGCATCCCGTGTTCGTGCTCCACATCACATTGCCGGTGATCCCGCTTGTGGGAATGAGCGGGTGCGGTTGCGCTTTCTGAGTTAAGCCTCGCTTCGCCGAAGTCACAGCGCCGCCGGGCAATGCTTCACTGCGCACGACGAGCCCGTACTCGCCACCGATCGTAGCCGTAAAGGTTACCGACTGGCCGACGAGCGAAGGATTCTGGCTGGAGCCAACCGATGTGCTCGACGTCGCCTGCGTGATGCTGAAGTTATTGGTTTGCGTGCTGCTTGACGACGTGTAGTTGCTGTCGCCGGAGAACGACGCCGACTCGGTGTAGGAGCCGACCGTATCCGCACCTGATGGTGTATAGCTGGCCATACAGGTCATGGTGTCGCTGCTAGGCGCGCCGCAAGAGGTCGCGCCATAGCCGCTCGGCCCGTTGCCGCCGATGGTCACGTCGCTGGCGGTGGGCGCAGGGCCAGCGCCCGTCCACGACAACACGGCCGTGATCGTCACTTGTGTGTCCTGCCCATAGGCTTCTGAAGCCGGGCTTACGCTGGTTACGGCAATCGAGGTTGCCACCTGCGACTGCACGACATCGATGGTGGTGTCGACGGTCTGGTTATCCACTGTGGCGGACACGGTGGTGTCGCTGCCGGTGGACGCTCCGGCGGTGAAGGTCGAGGTCGAGGTTCCGCTGGTGAATGTGGTGTTGGAGGGGGCGGCAGTCCCGAGCGTGCCGCCGCCGAACATGATGCCGGTGCCATCGGGAACACTGAACCCGCCGATGGCATTGGAATTGTGCGAAAGGTCGCCCGTGAGGGTTGAGGTGCCATCAGGGGCGACTTGAGTCGGATTGGCGCTGATGCTCAGCACCAGCCAGGGGTTAAAGGTTGCGGCCGATCCCGCGCCGGAGGTGCCCGTGGTGTCGCAACCCGTACCGCCGGGCCCGGCATTGCATCCCCACCAGTTATCGATGACTACGCCCGTGTTTCCTGTGCCTCCGGTCTCTGCAAAGCCCGATCCGGTATCCGCGGTGTTACCGACGATGCGAGAGTTGGAGACGGTTGTACCCAAATTGGCCAAGATCGCGCCGCCGATCGAGCCCGACCCTTGCGCCTGATTACCAGTAAAAGTTGACTTGCTGATGGTGGCGCTGTTTCCCGAAGAGAGAACCACAAGCACCGCGCCACCTTCCCCCGGCTCCGATCCTGCAGTCGAAGCGTTACCGGTGAAGCTTGAAGTCGTGATGCCCAGATTTCCAGAGCCGCCCGCACCCACGTTAAAGTCCAGTGCGCCGCCTACTCCTCCCGTAGCAGTGTTGCTGGAAAAAGCACAGCTGGTGATAGTCAGGCCGCCGAATATGGACGAGGCGAGGCCGCCGCCGTTTGCGGTGGCATTGACGGTATTTTTGTTGAAGGTGACATTGTTCAGGGTCAAATTATCGCCGGTGTCTCCGGTACCGAGCATTCCTCCGCCACCATAACCGCAGTCAGAGGTATTCTGGTTGGTGCACTTTCCGTTCTGCACGGTCAAACCTGAAAGCATTACCGGGATGTTGCCCACTAAAGAATAGTCCTGCTCAAAGATGCGATCGATTGTGCTGGCTTGCTGCTCAATGATGGTGCTGCTGGATCCCGCCCCCACGATCGAGATGCTGGTGCCGCTTGTCAAGCCCCCCAACTGAAGCTCGGTGTTCGTATCCGATGATCCGTTTCCACCGTAGGCGTTGAGGGAAAGAGTGTAGGTCCCGGCAGGAACGTTGATAGTGACGGATGACGCGGTCGCAAGGTTGTTGACCTCGCAAATAGCCTCGCGCAAACTGAGCAAGTTGTCCGGTCCGCCCCGCTGGTGACTGTGCTGGCCGACGGGCACGCGTTCGCATCGTCTTCGTCGCCGCCGCCTGCACTAACGTTATAAGTAGCGGAAGGAATATCGGGAATAATCGTGAATGCATTCTTGCCGGACATCAAAGCGACCACGTCGCGTTCGCCATTGAACTTCTGCGGCAGTGCCACCGCGGCGACGGGGGCGCTGGAGAAGGAAATCTCGGCGGCCGGATTCGCCTCTGCGCTGGAGGTATCGAGAATATCGAGCGCGCTCTTCTCGGAATCGATCACCATCAAATCGTGAGTGGCCGATGGCGCCATGCGCGGCGAATTAAACGCGGAAGCGGACAGAGGGACGGATGGCGCGGAAACGGCAGACGGCAACTGCCTGGCAACACTCCACGCACCGAGGGCCGTCGGGTTCAGCGGCTGCTTGCTTTTCGCGATCATCGCGGCGCGGCGGCCAGGGATATCCGCGGGCGTCAGCAAACGCGTGTCGAGAGTTCCGTGCTGCAGAATCTGTATGCTGCCGTCGTGGGCAAGCATCGCGATTTCATTACGTCCATCGCGATCCCAAATGAAGTCGCCGATCACCAGGGCCTGCACTTCGTAGGGGATGTTGACGGTCTCCGTTTGCGCATGCTCGCCGAGCGCACCATAGATGATTAGGAGATTGGCACCCGCGCCAACAGCCAGATCGGCGCTGCCGCCAAGGTTCCCCCAGGCTATAGAATCGCCTCGATCCGGCAAAGGAAAAACTGCCTTCGCGGTGAGGCCACCGGCGCCAGGATTGAGAATTGCCAACTGCCATCCCTTCTTCGTCTCCAGACTCACCGCGACACGGCCTTCGGCGCCGACCGCCATCGCGGTTACGTTGCCGGCAAGGGGAACTTGTTTTGCCGCGAGCAGGCCTCCCCTGCCATCGCCGGCGAGCAAGTAAGCCGCGCCATTGCGCGAGGCAATCAGCACGTCGCGGTTCGCGTCGCGATTGAAGTCGCCGGTGACGATCAGATCAGGAGAGACAGGGACCGCAAATACAGCGGTCTTTGACAGGAAAGCATCTGGCACTTGACCCTTCATTGCCTTGCCAAAGAGCGCGGAATCCCTGGGCGCAAAAGCGTCGGGGTTGCCGCGAGTCACCGTTACCACTCCACCGTTGGCTGTCCTGTAACCGGCCACCAGATCGGGCGCGCCGTCCGCATCGAGATCCGCCGAGGCGAGCGACACCGCTGTCGCCGCTTTGAGCGCGGCCACGGCGTTTGATTTGCCCGAATAGCTCGGTTTGAGAGAACTCGCACTCTGCGCGTTGACCAGCGGCTTCGAGGATCCCCGAACTGTAATTCCCAAATTAGAGGACGCGGCAAAGATTCTCGCGACAGGGAAATAAGCCAGAGTCAAGATCAGGCAAAGCGCGAAGGCAAACAACAGACGGGTGGCGCGGAAAGACGAGTGACGGTCCATGAGGCGACTCCAGACTCAGAATGTTCGCGGCACGACGCAGAGAAGCCCCGCGCGCGCGCGAGCATTTGCTGGCCCTTGACTGCGAATTTGTTCTAGATCCCCGAGTCAGAAATTAACAACTGGTGGAGTCTCCGCTGACGGAGAGGGCCAATCTTCGCGCCGTTGTTGAGTGAAGTCAAGCTGAAATCTTTTGCATAGACTTCATTCGGACTCCCCAAAAGCAGCCTTGACAGCGGATTTTACTCAGGCTATGATCGGCGGGATTTTCCACCAGATTTTTCCTTTTCCATCAGGATCTCGATGGCCTCCGATCTTCATACCGATGCGCCGATAAGCGCAGTCCAAGATGTCGAAGTGTCCCTGGGCGGAACAACATTGGAGTCGTTGTGCGTCGAAGCCGCAGTCGAAGAAGTAGAGGTAGGAGCCGACTGCGATTCTCGCGTCGGCGATTCCTTCAATGGCGACGGCACGCAAGCCGGTCATTCCGGTGGATCCTCAATCAAGCTGGAGCCAGCAACCCCCGCTGACGAGCCGTTCCTGTTCGCGGTCTACTCGAGCACGCGCACCGAGGAATTGGCGCTAACGGGTTGGCCGGCTTCGATGCAGGAACAATTTCTCCGCATGCAGTTCGCTGCCCAGACCCATTCTTATCGGGTGCAGTTTCCGGATGCGCAATATTCTGTGATCCACTGCGATGGCAATGCGGTCGGCCGGATGATTGTGAACTGGGCGGCCGAAGAAATTCACTTGATAGACATTGCCGTCATCACGGAACACCGCCGCCGGAAGATCGGTTCCCATCTGATGGAGCAGCTGCTCGACGAAGCGAGGCAGGCGGGCAAAACTGTGCGCTTGCATGTTGAGCGGATGAATCCGGCGTTGGCCTGGTATGAAAGGCTGGGGTTCAAAACCGTAAGGGCCACCGACATCTATCTGGAGATGGTCTGCAATCCGAGTCACACTGGGGCGGCGGAATGACAGCTCCCAGCGTAAAACTGCCGTTGTCGTTTGATCCGGCCAGGCTCCAGCGCGATGCTGCGCGCATCAATGACCCGGAGTGGACGCCGCATTTCAACAAAGCGATCTATGAAGGCGATTGGAGCGGCGTCGCCCTGCGCTCGGTGGGTGGCACGACCGATAAGTTATATCCAGACCCGACGTCAACCGTCTTCGCAGACACAGAGATGCTGGGGCGTTGTCCGTATATTCAGGAGGTTCTCGGCGCGTTCCACTGTTCTTTGACTTCGGTGAGGATTCTGCGGTTGCGGGCGGGAGCAAAAATCGGCGAGCATCGCGACTACAAACTGGGATACGAGGATGGTGAGGTCCGCATCCACATACCGATTCAGACAGCGCGCGAGGTCGAGTTCTTTCTCGATGGCCGCCAGGTGTTCATGGAAGAAGGGGAAGCCTGGTACCTGAATTTGAATCTTCCCCATCGCGTGCACAATGGGAGTTCGATTGACCGCTTGCACCTTGTGGTGGATTGCGTCGTGAATGATTGGTTGGCGGCTTTGTTCCAGGCTGCGGAATCCCAGCCGATTGCGGAGCTGGTTGGATGAGTGCCACTATGCCGCGTAAAAATGTGCCGCAACACGCGCTGCATCATGATTTGGAACGCTTTCGTGAACTGGTGCTGCGCGATTTCGCGCTGCAGGAGCAGTTAAGAGAGCCGGCAGACGCGCATAGTTTTGTCGCTCTGGTGCTGCAATTAGGCCGGGAGAGAGGATTCGATTTCACGGAGGACGACGTTAACGCCGCCATGCAAGCCGGCAGGCGGGTCTGGATGGAACGATGGATCCAATAAGCGCGGCCCAATTCGCCGACTGGATGCCGATGCGGATCTACTGGCAAGGCAATCAGCCTACAGTAGATTGGTGTCACCTCGGGAAACGTCGCTTCACTGATCCTTTTTTTACCGACACCATCGAGCAAGCTCTGCATCAGCCTTTTAATCTGCTGTTTCGCCGCCAGACTCCCATCGAGACCCTGTGCGAACTGGAAGCCCGCGAACCGGGGCTGCCGCCGACCGGCTTTATCTTTCACATGTCGCGGTGCGGTTCTACCCTTGCGGCGCAGATGCTCGCGGCGTTGCCGCAAAACATAGTGATCTCCGAGGCGGGTACGATTGACGCAATCTTGAATGCCGGTTTGCGAAATCCAGCGATCACCGAAGGACAACGCATAGCCTGGCTGCGCGCCCTGTTCAGCGCCTTCGACCGCCGGCGCCAGCCTCAGGAACAGCACTTCTTCATCAAATTCGACAGCTGGCATACCCTCGATCTGGCCTTGATTCAGCGAGCCTTCCCAACCGTTCCGTGGATCTTCCTCTATCGCGATCCCGTCGAGGTCATGGCCTCTCACGAAAAGATGCCAGGCAGCCAGATGATTCCCGGAGCGCTGGGAGCCCGAATCGTGTGTTCAGCCGGAGAACGGACGTCGATGGCAGAGTACGGCGCCAGAGTTTTGGCGAGCGTTTGCGAGGCCGCCGTTGAGCATCGCAACGCCTACGGCTTGTTTATCGACTACCGGCAATTGCCCGAGGCGCTCTGGCTCTTGCTGGAGAGCCACTTCGGCGTGGTTCTATCCGAAGCTGATATGGCCCGCATGAGCGGCGTTGCGGAATTCGACGCCAAGACTCCCGGACTGCCCTTTGTCCGCGATGACGGGAAGAACAAGCGTGAGGCAACTGAGCTGATATTTGCCATGAGCGAAAAGTGGCTGGCGCCGGTTTATGAGCGTCTGCAGGCTTTGCGGTGGAGTGGTATCGCGCCAGCGCCGCCCATCGAGACGCCGGTGGATCTCCAAGCAGTGCAGCGATAGGCTCCTGGGTTAGAGTGAAGACGACACAGGTGAAGACGATAATGAGCGCGCACTTGACGAAACAGATGTTTGAGCAGAACCTGAACACCCGGTTCTGGCTTCGGGAAGAAAGCGGAGAAAGCGCGCCGCTCGATTTGATCGACTTTAAAGAGGGACAGACCGTTCCTCCGTATGAGCAGTTTTCGCTGCTGTTTCGTGGGGACATGAGTAAGACCTACGAACAGGGAACTTATGGAATGGAACATGACTCGATGGGAGCCTTCGACTTGTTCCTCACCCCGGTTGAACTTAACGATCAAGGAACTGTTTACCAGGCGGTTTTTAATCGTCTGAAAGATGCGCACTCAAAAGAATTAACGCGGCAACAAGGAGGCAGCGATGGCAACTCAGTTTCTCGGTGAAATCAGAATGTTTGCTGGCAATTTTGAGCCTTACGGCTGGGCGTTCTGTAACGGGCAACTCCAGTCTATCGAGGTAAATACTGCACTGTTTTCCTTGATCGGCACATATTACGGCGGCGACGGGGTCACCACTTTCGCCCTGCCCAATCTGCAAAGCCGAATCCCTATTCACCAGGGACAGGGGGTGGGGCTTTCTCCCTACGTCATCGGTCAGGCTGGTGGAACGGAAAATGTGACACTCACGCCCCAGCAATTACCCCAACACACTCATTCGGCAACCGCGAGTACGGGAGGCGGCGTCAGCAGTCCGGCTAACAGCTTTTGGGGGAGCAGCGCGAATACCAAGCAGTATGCGCCGAGCACAAACGCAACCATGGCAGCAAGCGCCCTGGGCACTACGGGCGGCAGCCAACCGCACGCCAACGTGATGCCGTACCTGGCTATAAGCTTCATCATCGCTTTGGAAGGGGTTTATCCGTCGCGCAATTAAGTACGCGCGCGTTTCTGGAACTGAAGACAAATTGAATAGGAATATGAGGACAAAAATCTATGGCGGAACCATACATTGGCGAAATTCGCATGGAAGGTTTTAACTTTGCACCCGTGGGCTATGCCATGTGCAATGGCCAGTTGTTGCCGATTGATCAATATCAAGCCTTGTTCGCCATCCTAGGCACAACCTACGGCGGCAACGGAACGACAACGTTTGGGCTTCCGAACGGGTACGTATACGTTCCAGAATGCGACAATCGGCAAGGTCAGCCTGTTCCTCGTGCCAGGCAACAATCCGCTTTTCTACGAGGCGATTTTCAATCTTCTTTAGCACTCTCAGGCAAAGCTGATTCGAACTGGCGCGTGGCAGTTGGACTCATGGCTCTTCGCTGTTCCACAGGCACGCTACGTCCCTTTTCTCCAATGAACGACCAAGTCACATTGAATACTTGCCGCGACCCGCAAGTTGCTAAAGTTCTCGAATTCCTCACCAGCATCGGGCTGCAGGTTACGCTTTCCCCTGTCTCCAACGCGGCTTTTTTGCCCGGCATCGACATACAAAACGGCGCACTGATCATCGATGAATCGAAGTTGCGCTATCCGGGAGATCTGTTGCATGAAGCAGGCCACCTAGCCATGCTTCCGCCAGCCGAGCGAGCCCAGGTCAACAGCGATGCGGGCGATAACGGCGGAATCGAAATGGCGGCCATCGCATGGTCGTACGCGGCGGCATTGCATCTCCGCCTCCCGCCGGAATTCGTTTTTCATAAAGACGGCTATCGCGGCGGATCGGACGCGATCATAGAGAATTTCGCCGCCGGCCGTTATATTGGCGTCCCGCTTCTTGAGTGGGCCGGCTTGACGGTTACGGGAAAGCGCGCGCAATTGCTCGGAGTGGAGCCTTATCCTGCGATGTTGCAATGGCTGCGCAATCGCTAACAAGCCATCAATGAGTCGAGTCGCTGCCATGTTGTATGATCCCGACCGTGAGTGAGCCGTTGCCACTTCAGAAAGACATTCCGCTGGCTGCAAAAGAGGAAATGGGATCGCTTGGCGTGGTCCATCTCAAACGGTTTTGGTCCGAGCGTATGGCTGGCTTGAACGGCAGCGCGAGCAATAACCTGATCGAGTCCGACTGGGTTGCTGATAACACTCTGCTCAGCGGTCTGCGGCTCGGACTTCGCGAAACCTTGAATTACATCTACGCGAATCATCCGGCGTTTGACCGGTTCGAGGCTTGGATTCTCGAAAAAACGGCGGCACGATCGACCCTCGTCGTCTCCAACGTTTGAATGCCGCTCTCAGCGGACGCGGGCTCTCTGCGGAAAGCGACTGCCCCTCGGAGAGCGAACCCGTGCTGACCGGCGCCGATCTCAACTTCTGGAGCGAAAATGGCTATGTGGTGTTGCACAACGCCGTCTCTTCCGAGCATTGCCAAAATGCCGCGCAGGCGATCTACGACTTTCTTGAAATGGACCCCGATCAGCCCGACACATGGTACGGAACGGCCAACCGCGAGGGCATTTGGATTCCGCTGCTGCACCATCCGGCGTTTTGGGCGAACCGCGAATCGCCCAGGATTCATAGAGCCTTCGCCCAACTCTGGGGCCGCGAGGATCTCTGGATCACGGTCGACCAGGGTGGCATGAACCCTCCCGAACGTCCCGGGCTGGAGTTTCCCCGGTCAAGGTCTGCACTTCGACGTCAGCCGGGAATTACCCATACCTTTCGGCATTCAGGGCATTCTTTACCTAACCGACACCGCGGCCGACCAGGGCGCATTCCGGTGTGTGCCCGGATTTCATCGAATCATCGAAACATGGTTGAAGAGCCTTTCCCCCGAAGTAAATCCGCGCAACGAGGATCTGGAGAAATTCGGTCCCGTGCCAATTTCAGGCCAGCCGGAGATCTCATCATCTGGCCGCATGCGCTGCCGCACTGCGCCGCTGAAACCGTGCGTCTCGCCCCAGGGTTGTGCAGTATATAAGGATGCAACCGAGTGAATGGGACTATAACCCGCGCTGGCGATGACCCACAGCGCCGAGGCAGAAGAACTGAGGGCAGAAGAACAGAATGATGACGAGCGGGAGCCCGCGCGGGTACCGCGGTGAATTGGCAGCCAAGAAGCAAGTGCTGTAGAATGAATCGACGAGCGGGAGTAACTCAGTGGTAGAGTGCGACCTTGCCAAGGTCGAAGTCGCGGGTTCAAATCCCGTCTCCCGCTCCAGTTGCCTGAAGCCCTGCCCCGGCGAGGGCTTTTCATTTTAGGTAGCGATTTTTTTGCCGAAATTATCCGGCGCGGTAGCCAAGTGGTAAGGCCGAGGTCTGCAAAACCTCTATCGTGAGTTCGATTCTCACCCGCGCCTCCAACTTTTAGAATCAACAAGCACTCATCGAAGACTCGAGCGAGTTTTAGTTCATCGGTCTTGCTGAGACGGAGCAAGCCCGTCTCTACGCAATATTTCCACCGGCGGCTGAGCGACGGCCTGATACCAAGCGAATCGATTCCTGGGGCCGGTTTTTCTGCGGGGTGGCAGCGAAAAAATCTTTTCGTCTTGCGTCTGCCGCGCTTGCTATTCCGGGCGGTTACGCTGGAAACTGGTTATATGCGGATTCTGGCGCGCTTCATGCGCTCGGCTAGCGACTTGATGCGGTTCCCGGTCCCCAGTGTGCCGGAGGTCGCATTTCTGGGTCGGTCGAACGTGGGCAAATCGAGCCTGATCAATGCGCTGGTGGGAAAGAAGCTGGCTCGCACCAGCAACACTCCCGGACGCACGCGGAGCATCAATTTTTATGAAGTTCGCCGGGCGGGTCAGCCGCACCCCGAATTGCTCTTTGCCGATTTGCCTGGATATGGCTATGCCAAAGTGTCGCGCGAGATTGCCGACGATTGGGCGCGGTTTGTGGATCCTTATCTTCACCAGCGCTCTAGCCTGGCGCTGTGTCTGGTGCTGGTGGATGCGAATGTTCCTCCGCAGGAAAGCGATGGCCAACTGGTGGAATTTCTGGCCGCCAAAGGACGTCCGTTTGTAATTGTCGCCACCAAGTCTGACCGATTGTCGGGCAATCAGCTGCATCAGGCAATGCGCACGCTGGGGGAAGCCTACCGGGGAGTGCCTATTGTCGCGTTCTCGGCCAAGACCGGCGCGGGGAAGGATGAACTCTGGCAGCAGGTTCGCGCATCGGTAACGACGGCGTCGGCGGTCTGATTTTCCGCAGTCTTGTCATTCCCGCGGGCTAAAGTCTTGCCTTGAAATTGACGATCCAGTCTTTGACGATCCAATCAAGAGCGGCATTCTGCCCGGAGGCGCTACGGACCCGCGAATTCATCACGAAGCAGCTTGCTCGCCGCTCGACCGCGCTAAGACCGCGGACAGCGCGAGCCAGCTTCGCCAGACAAAACCGCCGAGTGCTAGCCTTGATGCGCTGCCGAGCGGGCATGGCGTGGCTCCGGTAGAAGCGGATCTCTTTGCGTTTGAAAACCGGCGACAGAGTCCCCGGATTCATTGTTCGGGCAGTGTGGAGTTTCAAATCGCCGGGAGCGACGTGCGGATTTGGGGAACGCTCACCGACATCAGCCTGCACGGTTGCTATGTGGAGATGAACGAGACGTTTCCCCTCGACACTGCGGTGCATCTGGTACTCAAGTCGTGCGGATGCCGGATTCAGTCCGCGGGCCGGGTTCGCACTTCGTATCCCGCGCTGGGTATGGGGATCTGCTTCACCGACATCGACCCGCGAGAACAACGGCATTTGCAGCAACTGCTGGCCATGCTGGTTGGACGAAGTTCGACGGTTAAGGTCGAATCGGCGGAGGAGAATGTGATGAAGGATGGCGCGAAGCCGGCTGGCCCTACATCTCTTTTCGACGAACTCAGCGAGTTCTTTCGGAAGAGAGCGATGCTTTCGCGTGAAGAATTCCTGCAGATCGCCAAGCGCACTCGCGGGTTTTGAATCCTCTCCCCTTGGACCTATGGCGGCAGCCCATAAAGAGCCTGTTCTGGCTCCGCTGGAACGATAGTTACTCTAGTGCTCAGTGGCGAGTCAACCGCGGGCGTCGATCCACTATGATTAATATATGGCTAAATATCTGGTGACGGGCGCTGCCGGATTTATTGGGTCCTCGCTGGTGCGGGCTCTTTTGGCGCGCGGCGAGGAGGTTCGCGGCGTGGATAATTTTTCCACGGGCAGGCGCGACAACCTGAGCGACGTGGTTCGCGGGATGGACTTCCGCGAGGCTGACCTGCTCGATTTGGATGCCATGCACAAGGCGTGCACGGGCGTCGATTATGTGCTGCACCAGGCTGCGATTCCGTCGGTCCCAAAATCTGTGGTCGATCCGCTCGCTAGCAACCGCGCCAATGTCGATGGCACTGTCAATGTGCTGGTCGCGGCGCGCGATGCGAAGGTCAAGCGGGTCGTCTATGCCGCTTCATCGTCGGCTTATGGCGATACCCCGACGCTTCCGAAGCATGAAGCCATGGCGCCGAATCCGATCTCACCCTATGCCGTGGCTAAGCTGGCCAGCGAGCTTTACATGATTTCGTTTTTCCGCTGCTATGGCCTCGAAACCGTGTGCCTGCGCTACTTCAATATTTTTGGGCCACGGCAAGACCCTTCTTCGACTTACTCCGGCGTATTAGCCAGATTCACGATGCAGATGCTGCGCGGCGAAGAGCCTACGATTTATGGCGATGGTGAAACCAGCCGCGACTTCACTTATATCGACAACGCCATTTCGGCCAATCTGCTGGCCTGCTCCGCTCCGGCGGCCGAGTGCGCTGGGCGGGTTTTTAACTGCGCCACTGGACGGCGCGTCACGCTGAATGAAACCGTTCAGGCTCTTCGCCAATTGACCGGCTACAAGGGCGGGGTAAAGTATGCTCCGGAGCGCGCGGGGGATATCAAGCATTCGCTGGCGGATATCACCGAGGCGGAAAAGCATCTGGGATACAAGGTTCTGGTGAACTTTGAGGACGGCTTGCGACGCACGGTGGAGTGGTACAAGACGCAGGATCTGGCCGTGGGAGCCGCTCGCCGTTAGCGTTTTCTCGGGGCGCGATTGCGTCGCTGGAAGCGGAGTTTGTTGGACAGCCGGGGGCCGGTGTCCCTACACGTTGGTTGCGGGTTGCGCTCGAGAGATGGATCTGGACTTCCTCGACTCTCTCCAAGCGATCAGTTGGTTGAGGTCGTTGCGGAACGGGCCGTAAGCGGTGAAAGCGTTCTCGTCAAAGAGGCGCATGGCGCCGCAACTAAGGCAAACTTGATAGGAATAACCCTGCGCGCCCAGCGGCCAGCTCATCCTGCCGTGCCAGCATCCGCGGAACGCCACCACGGCGGCTGCGCCTGCCAGTCCGCTGGCCACGACCTCGACCGGCCAGCGCCAAATCGATTTCCTGGTTGGTTCGGATTTTTCGAGGTTAGCCACGCGGTTGTCGGCCAGGGCATTGCTGCCCAGGGCATTGTTGGCCACATCATTGTTGGCCACGTCATTGTTAACTGCGTCATTGACTGCGTCGGTCATCACATCTCCGGGATACTGCTTGGGTTACTCAGAGATTAGGACGAATCGCGAGGAAGGGCAAAATCTGAAAGGTCGTAGCTGGGTAGCTGCCAACTGGTGGTCTTTTTTCCGATCCCAAAATCCTACTGGGCGTGTCCAATCGGGGCCTTGCGGCCCAGGCAGCAGGCCAATTAGGCTGGTGAATACGGGTTTTCACGGTTCCCGACCCAAGCATGAATGCCGATCTAACCCGAACCCACCCGCCCGCGAGGACACACGTCCCTGGGCCGCATCGCGCCCAAACGGGGCGCACTACGGACGCCGGCTACCTTTTGCCGGAGGGGAACCGCGTTCTTGAATCGATTGCGCGCCGGGAAGCTATGAACGGGCTGCTGGCTTTCGCAGGCTTTCACGCGCAGGCACGGAAGCGGCGCCTGACTGCGGGAGGATTGTCCGACGGCGACTTGTTTGAAACGGAACGCTTCATTCTGGACGAAGTGTTGCAAAACATCTGCGACCGCATTCACGCCATCAGCCACTGCGACGGAGTCGTGGTTGCGCTTGCGGATGGATGGCTTTCCAGCGGATGGAGCGAAAACGGATCGAAAACAGCACGATCGAAACCAGAACGATCAACCTTAGAACGATCAAACTCAGAACGACCAAACTCAGAACGATCGGGGCGAGAACAGTCGAGCCTGGAATATCCGGCAATGGTGTGCCGCGCTTCGGCGGGGCCGCTCGCTATCGAACGCGATGTTGCTTTGGCCGGAAAATCAGAGCTTCTGCAGGAATGCCTGAAAACCGGCCACATACTCGCTTGCGACGATTGTGAGTGCGATGTTCGCGTCGAGTGGGACTCCGCTCGCCGGTTGGGCGCCGGCTCGACCTTGCTGATTCCGTTGCGTGGCCAGGGCGTGCGGGTTGGCGTGCTGCAGGTATTTTCAAGAACTCCATACGCTTTCGCGGATTGCGACGTCCGCCGTTTTGATCTGTTCGCCGAAATGATTCTTTCCGCCCTCAAGCCCGAAGATCAGGATCGGAGAATTCAGTGGCTGGCGGAGATCGCGGGCGCGGTATTGCGGGCCAAGCCAGGCCGCGGCGACCCAAAATGCCATTATCGAAGTTGCTACTCCCTTTAAGATCGCCCAGACAACGGCAGAAGAAACGACGGCCGAAAAGACAACGGCGGCGGATTCGATGCTGGCGGCATCGTTTCTGCGCCGACCATCGTATCCCGCCCGTTCGCACCCCGGAATCGGCGTGGTGATGGGCCTGGTCGCCGTGGCGGCGCTTTTTTCCGCTGGAGCGTGGTGGGCCATGGAGCTTCACGGGAAGGTTGCGATCACGAAATTCGCGACGCTGGCACCCGCGGGAAGGCCGGCTGCAAGACGCACGAGTGCTCCGTCTCCCCCTCCATCCGACAATTTGATGAGTCCATCGGAGGTTGGCTCTGATGCGGCTCCGTTGCCCGCCGCCGACGATAAGTTGTCGGCGCTGCCTAAGATCACGGGGTTGCGCCATTGGTCATCTTCCCTGGGAAGCACGGTGGTGATCGACATGGAGGATCAGGTTCAATACGAAGTGCACCGTTTGCTTTCGCCGGACCGGATTTACTTCGACCTGCATGACACGGTTCTGGCAAAGGAATTGAATGGCAAAACGATAGAGGTCGGCGATCCCGCGCTAACGCGAGTGCGACTCGCCCAGCCCGTCGCGGGAGTAACGCGAATCGTGCTCAATACGCAAGTCGGAGCGAACTTCTCCGTCAGCATGGAGTCGAACCCGTATCGACTGGTAGTTGAGTCTGGGCGGCGGCCGCGAGAACAGTGCGGCGGCGAACCAAGCTGCGGTGAGCCGAGATGCAATCAAGCAGGCTGCTCCGAAGCCAGTTAGCCCGAATCAGGTTGTGGCAGAGCAAACTAATCCTGTTCCGAGCCCTGGCGTTTCAAACGAAGATATTTCGATAGAGCTCGGTTCGAAGCAGCCGGCTCTGTCTCCGTCTGTGTCATTGGAGCGGACGCCGAGCGCGGTTCCAGTAGCGGCGTCGGCGACTAAGAACACCGGCCAAACTTTGCCGACCGGAATCTCTCCGGTGAAAACCTTGCCGGCGAGACCTGGGAAATTTCGCATCGTGCTCGATCCCGGTCACGGCGGCTGGGATCTGGGCACGGTGGGGCGGCAAGGATTGCTGGAAAAAAATCTGGTGCTTGACGTCACGCAGCGCCTGGGCAAGTTATTGCAGGCGCGGCTGGGCACTGAAGTGATGTATACGCGGACCGACGACACCTATCTGACGCTTGATCAGCGCGCCGATTTCGCCAATCACGAGCAGGCCGACCTTTTCGTCTCGGTTCATGCGAACTACAGCAGTTCCGCCTCGGCTCGCGGCGTGGAGACTTACTATACGAATATGTTCGCGGCTCCTGGATCACGGGAAGCGGAACAGCACGACGATGGAACCTTCGCCAGTCTGACGCCGGTTTCGCTGCCAGCGGGAGGATTGCACGAAAAAATCGAGGAGTCGCGCCGGCTAGCGGCGAGCGTCCAGCATTCTCTTTACTCGACCCTGGCCGCGAATAACCCCAACATCCGCAACCGGGGCATTAAGGATTCTGCGTTTGTCGTTTTGACCGGAACGACCATGCCAGCTATTCTTACCGAGATTTCTTTTGTCAGCAGCCCCGCGGACGAGCGCAGCCTGCAGAGTGAGGCTTATCGCCAGCGAATTGCAGAGGCGCTTTACGAGGGCATTGCGCGGTATGAAGCCTCCGCGCCGCGCGCGAAGGTTGCCCAACTGCAAAAACCTGTTGTACATTGACCAATCAAGGCGAAGGGCAGCGGGCGGGGCAGTCCCGCTCCACACGGCTATCTATGGCATATCGCTATTTCGATGCCGTCACTCCTCCGTATTTTTCCAGCCACTTCAGTTCTTCTCGGACTTTGATTTTGCCGTGCCAGGGATTTTTATCGAGCGAGTGGCCTTCGCCGGGAAAGATCAGCAGGTCGCTGGGAACATTCAGCTCATGCAGGGCGCGATCGAGCAGGTAATCCTCGAGCACCGCTACGCGAACGTCGTCGGCTCCGGCAACCATGTGGGTCGGCGTGCGAACTTTATTGATCTGGAAAATGGCGGCTTCGCTGCGATAGCGAGCGGGTACTTCCCAGGGCAGGCCGCCTAGAAAATAGGCGTCATCCATAACGGTGTCGTCGTTGCCCCAGTTGGCCACGTGCTCGACGGCGCCAGCGCCGGTGACGGCGGCTTTGAAGCGCGTGGTCTGGGTAATCAGCCAGTTGGTCATGTAACCGCCGTAGCTGTAGCCGCCGACGGCCAGCTGGTTTGCATCGGCGATCCCGTCTTTTACAAGCGCATCGACGCCGGTCAATATATCTTTGCCGGGCCGGGAAACAATTTCGGGCACGATCTGCAGCGCAAACTTGTCGCCGTAGCCGGTTGATCCGCGATAGTTCGGCTCGAAGACCAGCCATCCGGCGGTTGCGGCGAGACGATCCCACTGATACCAGTCGGCCTCGAAGCGGTTGCCGTCGGCATCCTGCGGGCCGCCGTGGATGAGCACGAACATGGGCAGGTTCTTCGCTTCGAACTTTCCCGGCGGATACATCAGCATGCCTTCGACGGATGTGCCGTCATCGGAGGTCCAGCGATAAGGCTTGGCCTGAGGCAGATCGCGCTCAGTGAACAGCTTGTTGAAAGAAGTGATGGGCCGCGCTTGCGCCAGCTTGTCTGGGTCGTCGGCGATGTAGACTTCCGTGGGCCGCACGGTTGCCGAGAATGCAAACGCAATGCGCGAGTTTTGCGATTGCGATGCGGCAGCGGGATGCTCATAGGCTCCGGCCCAGCCTTCGCGCTTTATTAGGGCGGCTTTCGGATTGGCCTGCGAGACAAGTTGCACCTCGGTTCCGAGGCGGCAGGCGCAGAGCACGGAGCCGTCGGGCAGCGGCGTATAGCTCACTACTTCGCCGGGATAGTTGGCGAACCAGCGCTGGAGTTGTCTCTTTTCGGTGCCATTCGCGGCCGCGCCATCCGATGTGTCGCTGGCGTCGATCCAGTAGAGGCGCGGCTGCGGGTCTTCATACTTTCCTTCGGCCGAGCCCAGGTTGACTTGAAAAAAGAGATGGCGATTGTCCGGAGCCCATTCGAGATTCAGCTCGACCGCCTCATTGCGCGTCAGGCGGATGGGCGTGGCTGCCGCTGCGTTATTTGGCAGGGCGTCGTTTTTCAAGTTCAGGAGGAAGAGGTCGACATCCTCGGCTTTCTCCTGCCGCTGGGAGACTGACGAAGTCAGGAACGCCAACCGCTGCCCGTCGTGCGCGATGCTGATTTGATCGATGCGCAGCGATGTGTGCGCAATTGCCATGGCGCCGGGAGTGGAGTGCGAATTCTTTTCTTCGTCAGGCGTTTCTTTGGAGCCGAGCGCGGCGTGGCGGGCGAGGGCGTCGGCAAGACTGATCCGAAAAATCACGTCGCCTCGTTCATCGCCGCGATAGCGGATGACGTCTTTCCAATTTTTCTTGTGCTCTTCGTTCTGTTCTTTGGTCCAAGGCTGGCGGGTGGCGAAAAAGATTGCCTTGGAATCGCTGGACCAGTCAAAGGAGTGAACCTCGTCTTCGCCTGACGTAATGGCGAAGGCCTCGCCGCCATTGGGGGAAATCAGAAAGAGTTGGGCAGCGTCTTTCGCTTTACTCTTGTCGTCATCTTTGGCTTTATCTTTATCTTTATTTTTGCCATGACCGTCTCGCTGATCGTCGTCATCGTCATCTGCATCCGAGGCATTGGCGGGTTTGCGGTCGGAGAGGAAGGCAATCCACTGGCCGTCGGGCGACCATTGCGGCGAGTGGTCATGGCCTGATTCCGTTAGTTGTATGAGAGTGTTGGACGCCGCCCGATAGAGCCAGAGTTCTTTGCGGAAAATCTGCTGATCCCAGTCGGCTTTTTCGGTTGCAATGACGATGGAGTTGCCATCCGGCGAGACTCTGACCGAGTCGAAACTTACCGCGTTGAAGAATTCGTCGAGCGTGAGCTTGGGCTTTGCGGTTTGCGCTTGGGCAAAGATTGACGCCCAGAGAATGGACAGTAGTGAGACTGGAATAAAGAGAGGCGATCGTCGCATAAGGGGTAGTTGCATTATTAGTGGTCATCGTTGGAGGTTCAAGGTTCCACCGGTTGCGCGTTGCGTAATGATTGGTCCAGCGGCTGGTTGCTGGGTACGGATTCTTCCACCACGCGCCAGCCGTCATCGTAGCTGCGGAATCCTACCCTCGACCAGTACTGGACTCCACCGTCGTAAAGCGCAGCGCCTACCTGATTCGAAGATATCCAGTGCCAGGTGAACTCGACGTCGGCGAGATTGCCAGCCTTGCTGATTCCGGCAATACTGACCAGTTCGCGGCGCGCCACCGGGATTTCGATGGGGCCATTGTCGGGCATGGCCGTCGAAAGCAACGGCCTTATCGTGTCGACGCCGAGCGGAGTTAGCAACACGTCCCAGCACGGCGGAGGTTCGAGGCCCTCGGGACACTTCCTCTGCTCCACGCCAATGATCCATCCCCGGCGCTGCAGGACCAACGAGTCGGGAGAGCTGAAATCTTTGTTGGAAACGATGCCAGTCCGGAGGTTGAAAAATTGCGGGGCTTTGAAAGCATCAGAAGCCGAGATCAGATCTGCGGCAAGGCGCCGCGTAAGAAAATCGCGCGGCGAACAGCCGAGGCCGAATGAGATCAGACACAATAAGACGGCCAGCGGCAATAATTTCGTCGTGCGCATTAAGCGTGACTTGAAAATGCAACTCCGAGATGCAGCGCCTGAAGGCGCACTTATTCCCAAAAAACTTCGGCACGCCTGAAGGCGAGCCTTCCCTCAGTCAATTCGGCAAGCTGCGATCGCTGGACAGCCGAGGGCGGCTGTCCCTACGTGAGTTTTCCCGCTGCCTGCCGCGGACTCTATCGTTGTGAGAGGATTTTAACCAATTGCGACTGCTTGCGGGGCAGAAAAGGCGACGCGGCAATCTGGCCGTCAAATTCCTTTGACCAGCGTCCCGGAACCGGTGTGTGACACGAGGGACATTCACCTTGCGCGGTCAACTTGTATTTTTCGATGAGATAGCCATAGCGCTGAATCAATAAGGCGCCACAACGATAGCAACGGGTATCTTCCAGGCCTTGCACTCGGCCGGGAAGATTGCCGGCGTAGATGTAGCGCAATCCGGCTTCCCGCCCAATGGCGACCGCGCGTTTCAAGTCTTCCGGACGAGTGTCGGCGGGCGAAACCATCTTGTAGTCCTGATGGAAGGCGGTGACATGCCAGGGAATATCGACCGATACATCCGCCAGAAATTGGGTCAGCTTGCGGAGTTCGGCGTCGCTATCGTTGAAGCCGGGAATGAGGAGGGTGACGATCTCGAGCCAAATACCCATGTTGTGCAAAGTGCGGATGGTATCGAGGATCGGTTGCAGGCGTCCGCCGAGTTCGCGATAGTGGCGGTCGTCGAAGCTCTTAAGGTCCACTTTGTAAAGGTCGATCCACGGGTGGAGATATTCGAGCACCTGCGGGGTTCCGTTGCCGTTCGAAACATAGGCGGTCAGCAAGCCTGCCTGGCGGGCCTGGCGGAAGACTGCTACCGCCCACTCGCTCGTGATCAGCGGCTCGTTATAAGTGCTGACCACAACTTTTGCGCCCTGCGCCAGCGCGTCTTTTACGAGCAGGTCGGGGTCGGCCTCGAGCGGCGGCGATACGGCGTTCGGATCGCGCAGAGCCTGCGACGTGACCCAGTTCTGACAATAGGAGCAATGCAGATCGCATCCGAGCATTCCGAAACTGTAGGCGAGAGCTCCCGGATGGGCGTGGAAAAAGGGCTTCTTTTCGATGGGGTCGCATTGCACTCCCGCAACATAACCCCAGGGAACATAGAGCGTGCCGCCGCGATTGAAGCGAACTTTGCAGACGCCGGGCTGACCATCGGGAATCGGGCAGCAGTGGCCGCAGGCGTAGCAACGCAGGCGATTGTTATCCAGCTTTTCCCAAAGAGCGGGGTCAGCTTCACGGACGTGATCGCCAGCCGTCAGAATGTCTTGCAACGTGGGCACAGGTCTATTTTACGGCTGCGGGATTGAGTCCGGCGGTGTTATTTGGAGGCGGCGGAGATGCTGCTAGCAGCGTCTCTACGGGAAGCTGGTGGTTACTAGTTTGACTTGGAAGGTGCTGTTGGGGTGTGGGAACGTATCCAATCTTCGGCTTGCTGGCGGGCGACGGATATTTGGGTACGGGTCATTTGCGATGACAAGCCTTCGATCCGCGACTTGCTCATCTCGTCGCCCTGCGCCATGGCGATAGCCGACCAGAAGTAGGCCTTCGACAGGTCTGCGGGAACCCCGCGGCCTCTCCAATAGTAGGCGCCAAGCGCACCTTGCGCGACAACGCTGCCTTGCTCGGCCGCGCGCTGGAACCACTGCACAGCCTGAACGTCGTCTTGCGGAACACCCTGCCCGTCGTGGTAGCGTACGCCCATCTGCCACTGTGCATCCGGGTCACCGGCGGCGGCGAGCTTTTCCACATCCTCCAGCGATTGCGGTTGCCGCGCCTGAGCGGCCGACTGATCGTCTGACATCGGAACGGCCGAGCCACCACCAACGGAATTGGGGTCGACTGATGTGGAAGCAGTCGAGCGAAGACTGGTGCTTTGCCCCGAGGCTCGCGACGAGGCCTCGGCCGCGTCGACGGCTTTGACCGGCTTTATGAATGACCACCGCGTCTCCGGCGGCGATTGGGCCCACTTCTTCAGTGGAGAGCTGAATGCATAGGCCAAGGCTATCAATGCAACTACCAGCGATAGCCCGAGCAATGAGCGATAAAGCAAGCGATTCGGTCTTTGAGATGGAGATAGGGATGGGGACACGGCCAAATCCAGGTTTTCGTCGGAGACCTGCTGCGCGATTTGCTGGATTTGGTTCTCGGGTTCAGTCTGCGGAGTTGAATCCTGGGACAAAGCTGAAGACCGAGCTATCACCGGCGCTTCTTTCTTGCCAGGAGTTTCCGATTGGGCAGTTTCTGGCTGGGTGCTCGGGTTATAGAGCTTCGGCACCATGGCGACGAGCCGGTCCAACGCCACGCGCTGGGGCTCGGTAAACTTGCGCGGATACGGAGAGAGAACTTCCAGCACGCCAATCGCCTGGAGATCGGACACAATAGGAGCCGCCATTAGCGAGCCGATACCCAGGCTGCGGCATAGATCGGCATCGACGCGAGCATCGTTCTCCGTGTCCTCACATGCGACCAGACGGCCAATACGAACGCATTCTCCGGATATGCCATGTTGTGTGTCTAACCTGGTTCCCAGCGGTGGGGTGGGCTCACCGGTTCGCGCCCGGCAGATCATGGTGGCGTGCGCGACTTCTTCGCGGACGGCGGAGATAGGCGAGCTGCGCTCGCCTCGATAGCCGAGGGCGGCTGTCCCAACGTGATTCGCCAGGAACGCCATGGCCGCGCCGGAGGATTGAGTCAGACTTGCCGCTGATGCGGTTATCAGCTGCAACACCGCGTCGACATCGTCGCCCAAATTTCGAATCTTGCTGCGCACAATTTCCAGATCAGGTTGCAGTTCTGAAAAGGCCTGCGGTCCACTTTCGTCTGCGATGGGCGCCACTGGACTGGAGTCATGGAGAGCTGGCGGCTGTATCCCGATATTGCTTTCGCGGGCCTGCTCTTCCGCGTGACGCGCCCGCTGCTCGGTTCGGGCAGCGTGGTTGGAACAAGCGATCAGCAGGTTTGCAAAGAGCCATTCCTTGAGTATTTTTCGAGAACCGTCGGAGAGTGCGGAGAACTGGATCCCACCACGACCAGTATCATCGCTCCAGATTACGTGGCCAACACCATGAATGTAATTCCTGGTTTCGGGCAGATCGAGACAAAGATTCACCGCCCGGTTCATTTCCAGGCGCTCGCCGGTTTGGATAGCGAACCCATCCTCGTGCAGGTCGAGCAATTCGCTCAAATCTACGACCATGCCGGTTTGTGGACCGTTGAAACTCGCGTACACAGGAGTGTGAAGCTTTTGACGAACTGAACGGCGCCGCTCTGCGTAGGCAGAGGTTGCAATTGGATGCGGCAGGGGAGAGATGCTCCGATCCATAGTGGCCTCATTTTAACTCGGATCAAGAAAGAATGGAGAGCGGGTTGTGGATCAATTTTCGAAACCGTTGACCACCAAGACCACGAAGGACCACTAAGGAAAATTTGGCAACAGCGAACCTCGGTTTATTGCCAGGTTTATTGCCGATTTCGCGCGCCCCTCAGAGGTTCGCAGCCAGCGGAGCATTGACCTGCGGTACCGGTTCCAGAACCTCAGAGATGGTCAGCACTCGTTCGATCGCGTCGGCCAGAATGGCAGGGAATTCAGAGGTGAGAAGATTGACATCCAATTGGAGATGGCGGCTGCTGTAGATGCGATAGATGACCATGGAGCCGCGGCGCTGTTTCGAACTGGTCTCCAGATCGAGAGTCAGCTTCCACGAAGCCTCATCGGCGATCACCGCCATGTGGGGAAACTTGCTCCAGTGAAAATGGCCGTTGCTTTCGGGCGACGTTCGGTCGCGAGGGAGCGACTCGACCTTCAACTCGAAGGCGTCGAAATCGTTGCTGTCGAAGGCGGCGATAAGGATGCTCCGGACCTGAGCATAATCGCGGGCCACTTTCAATTCTTCGACCGCGCGGCGGACGGAGAGATTGTTAATGAAGATCTGCCGCTGATCGATGGTACGTTGCGCCACTCGCCGCAACTCGCCGAACTCCAGATAGTTCAGATGCTGGACGCCCAGCCAGACGCCGGTTCCCACGACCGCCAGCACCAGTCCAAGTGTGCTGCCAGTGGGCCATAGAAGAAAGAGGCTGAGCATGGCAAACACGGCCGAGACGGCATAGAGCACGGTAACCACCTGGCGATGCGAAAAACCCATCGCCAGCAACTTGTGGTGGATGTGTTCGCGATCGGCAGTGAAAATCGGACGCCCACTGATGAGCCGCCGCAGAATGGAGAGGAGCGTTTCCAGGATCGGCAATCCGCATGAGACCACCGGAATGGCGATGGCCACGAACGTCGGCGCTTTCTGCTGCCCTTCCAGAGCCAGCGCGCTCAGCATAAAACCAATGAACAGGCTGCCGGAGTCGCCCAGGAAAATTGTGGCTGGATTGAAGTTAAAACGCAGAAAGCCCAGGATGGCGCCGGCAAGCGTCACGCTCATCAGTGAACCCCACCAGGACTGATTGACGAGGGAGCAGACAAAAAATACGAGCGTGGAAAATAAAGCCGATCCGGCCGCCAAACCATCCAGGCCATCGATGAGGTTGAAGGCGTTGGTAACCGCAACCACCCACAAAATCGTCAGGGGCAAACCGAGAAACCAGGGCAGGGAGTAAGACCCGAAGATAAGCGGAAGATCGAGAACGCGCATTCCGCCGGCGAATAGCATGGCGGCGGCAATGGCTTGCAGGGAAAACTTCAGATAGGGTCCGGCGCCGTGGAGATCGTCGTAGATTCCCAGACAAAAAATAAGGCAGGCCGGAGCGTAGATGCGCAGCAGAGTAACGGGAGCGAGTCCCTGGATCAGCCGGGGAAATACGACGGAGAGAGCGAGCCAGAAGATCAAGGTGACCGAGAAGGCGAGGAAAATCGCGACACCGCCGAGGCGCGGAAGCGGGGTCTGATGGACGTGGCGTCCATCTTGGGGTTCGGAAACCCACCCTCTACGGTTGGCCAAATCCCGCACATCGCGCGTTGCCACAAACGAAACAATCAGCGAGAACGCGAATAATCCAAAGAACAAGAACGTCAAAATCAGAGTTCCTTCCGGCGGAAACCTACAGCGGCATACGGCGCGCTGCGCGGCCGTTTCAGCCTCGTTGTTAAGACAGGATCTTCCGGTTCAGTGGCACCTGTGATAAATCCAATTTTGGATTGCTGGAACTATACAACTCAGCGACGTGGGCGGGCAACGGGATTCGCACGGGCGACGTTAACTGAATCGACATCCGGGAGTAAACTTTTTTGCCCTGATGGTCGTTCGATTTTTCTCGTTCAAATTTTTGCGGAGAGCATCGCGAAGAGAACCCGCCGCGTAACGTCCAGTTGCTCCATTTTCACTGGTTTGCTGTGCTAAACTCGACCCACGCTTAACTCCAGGAGTCTCGGTATGCGTGGGCGGGGTCGCCGGTTATTCTTGCCGATCTTAGGTTTGTTTCTTTTGGGAGCATGCTGCCTCCAAGTTCCGGCTCAGACCCCGGCCGCATTGAGCCCATCGCCCCCCCCAAACGCGACTGATAGCCCTTCCTCTTCTCATCTACTGGCCAACTCCAACGTGAAGCTCGGCGTCGGCGACTTAATTGACGTCAGCGTTTACGGAGTGCCCGATCTCTCCACCAAGACACGCGTCAGTGGTTCGGGCGACGTCTACCTCCCTCTCATCGACTACGTGCATGTTGCCGACCTGACTACCGATGAGGCACAGGATTTGATTCAAAAGCGGCTCGAGGATGGGGGCTTCGTCCGCGGTCCGCACGTTTCGATTTTCGTGGACGAATCCGCATCGCAAGCCATCACGGTATTAGGACAAGTCAATCGTCCCGGCCCCTACCCTGCGATTGGTCAACGGCGGCTTTTCGACCTGATCTCGGCGGCTGGAGGGTTAACCGATAGGGCGGGACGACTAGTCACTATTGACCGCCGCGGTGACCCCGGTCAAAAGCTAGAGCTGGAACTGTCTTCGAATCTTGCGGAAGACACCAAGAACAATGTGGAAGTCTATCCTGGAGACACGATCATTGTTTCCAGGGCCGGGATCGTTTATGTCGTGGGGGATGTGAACCATCCGAGCGGGTTCCTGGTCGAAGATGATGGCCTCTCGGTTCTCAAAGCGCTGGCGCTGGCTGGCGGCAGCACCCGTACATCTGCCCTGCATAAGACGAAGATCCTGCGCCGGACGCCGAACGGAATTCAGGAAATTCCTATCGACCTGAAGAAGGTGCTTTACGCCAAGGCGCCTGATGTGGCGCTGGTCAAAGGCGACGTGTTGTTCGTTCCGGGAAGCGGAGCGAAGGCTGCGGCCTATCGCACCGCCGACGCAGCCATGTCATTCTCGGCCGCGCTGGCGGTTGTCGCGATTCATTGAGGCTCAACGAGGATTGCAGCGCAGCTCTGGCGAAATGTGGCCGTTGCATCTGGCCACCAGAGTTTGAGGCTAAAATCCGATCCCTTCAAGCACCCTGATGTAATCCCGCGCCGTTTCTTCCCGGGAAAACTTGTCGATTATGAATTGCCGTCCATTGGCTCCCATCGTTTGCCTTCGCTCAGGGTGCTCAACCAGAACGAGGATTGCGTTCGCGAGGCCATGACTGTCGCCAGGTTCGACAAAAACGCCGGCGCCGGCTTCTTCCACTATCTCGCGGGCATGCCCGTCAACCGCCACGATCACTGGCCGCTCGCAGGCCATGTATTCCAGAAGTTTGGTGGGAATCACGGTCTTGAACAACTCGTTTTTTCTCAGCATGACCAGGCAGACATCAGCCGCTGAAATATAGACAGGGATCCGTTCGCGCGGCTGCTGGCCAAAGAATTGAATATTGTTGAGTCCGCGCCCAGCCGCCAGTTTCATCATGCGATCTTTTTCGGCGCCTTCTCCAATCAGCAGAAACACCGCGCCCGGCAATGCTGTTTGCAGTTCTTCGGCGGCCGCAATTAGCATCTCAAGGCCGTGCGCATGGCCCAAGGTGCCGATGTAACAAATGATAAAACGTGCCTCCAGCTTCAGTTGCTTTCTCAATTCCGCCGCTGCGGGTTCAGAACGGAAAACATCGGTCTCCACGCCGTTTTCCACTACCGAAATCTTGGCCGCGGGAACATGCCACTGGCGGATAAGGTGGTCCTCGAAGGCCGGCGTCACGACCACCAGGCGGTCGGCACGACGATAGAGAAATCCGGCGAGAGCGCCGAGAGCGCGATGGAGAAAATTGTGTTCGCTGGAGGCGCCGACGGCCGCGAGTGATTCCGGCCAAAGATCTCGTATTTCAAAGACGAAAGGAACCCGCCACCACCACGTTAGCCACCATCCTGAAAGCGCGCACAGTAGTTGGGGAGATGTGGCAATGACCACGTCGGGCTTGGCGAGAGCCAATCCACTGATCGCGGCTGAAACGCAGAAGGTCGTGTAATTCAGAATCCTCTCGTGCGCTTTTCGGTTGGGAAGCGGCCAGAGCCAGGTGCGAACTACGCGTACCCGGTCGACCATTTCCGTGTGGTGAAGCCGATGCAGACGTGACCGCCACTCTTCCGGCACGACTCCGGTCGGGTGGTTGGGAAAGCCGGTCAAGACCGTAACCTCATGCCCCATCCGCGCCCAATGCCGAGACAATTCCGCCGCGCGCGCTGCCGGCGCAGCCATTTCAGGCGGAAAATATTGTGAGACATAAAGAATCTTCACGATGAGTGTTTAGAGCGATCAGTAATAGGACAGTCGTTATTACGACAATCTCAGTTCGACAAATCGGTAGCGCGACAATCCGTAGTGCGGCAATCAGTAGCGGAGCAATTTGAAAACGCTTTTCTCGATCAGCGCACGGGTGCGATTACTGTGGCTTCTTGCATAGCTCTCCCACTGCTCGGCAACCGCTGCAAAACGAGCGTCTCCTGTCAACATAAACATTACGCGCAACTGTACGATATGTAACTCGTGATAGAAAGGGCTGGCCAACATTTTCAGCGGCGCCCCGGATTTTTCAGACCCTGATTGTTCATATAGTGACCAGTATCCTGTATCGAACGCAGGCAAATTTCGCCGCAGGGTCTCGACCCCTCGATCGAAAATTTCTTTCGCCGAAGCGTCTGCCCGGTCCAACCAGAAATCGAAGACTCCCCATAAAGCCCAAATGAATCCGTTCAGGATATGCGTCGGCGGATTGACCAGATACTCTTCGATCCACAAATTCTGTTCCTCATCTTCAAACAGCACGCCCCCTTCCGCGATGGGCCAGCGTTAGAGCGACAAACGCTTTTTCGGCGGCGCGTTCGATAACCCCTGTCGTCAGCATGAGCATGAGCGTTGCGCGCGCAGAAGGAGCGAAACGCCCTGTCCCTGCGCTAGTCCGGAATACCACGGCGCCTTCAGCGTGTCGCGATACTCCCAATCAAAATGATGGTTCCAAACCCAAAGACCGTGAGCGTTCTGTTCCAGGTTGGCGGCGAGCCAATCGGCCGCCCTTAGGGTCTTCTGCCAACGAGCCTCATCACCCGTCTCGCAGAAACAGTTGTAGTTGGCGAGGCCCCACTGTGCGATCGCAATCGGGTTGTATTGCAGGCCGATCGATCCGTGATAATTGAGCATGGGAATGCCGGCAGCATCGTAGTGCCCGGCGTAATCTGCCTTCTGGCGAAACCGCATGTAATACTCGCCGAGCTGGTTGGCGGTAGCGCGCGGATTGACTTCGGGCGTCTCATGCCAGAATGTCAACTGGCTTGCCCCGGAGCCGAGTCGGGAAAAAAGATAGGCGCTAAAGATGCGCCGGTAATAATGCCAACGAGCGGCGACACTCATGCCGATTCAACTTCCCAGAGTGTGGTGACCAGATCGTCCGTCTCTACGGCGATGGTTGTCGCTGCCAGATAAGGAGTCGAGTTCTCTCCGTCAGGCAGAAAGGCGTTGCCATACTGGAAATAACGCATTGGCAGATTGTCCTTACTCCAGTTAGCCAGAACCTGCCAGTTCGTACCGTCGTTCGATCCCACAATGTTAACTTCGCGACTTGTGTTGACACGGGCTGGGCTCAACCATGGTCGAAAAAAATATCGCAGGTCCCACCCGGCATCCGTAGATCGAAGAACTCCCTAGGTCGGCCATTTGCTCGACACTGCCCTTCCGATCGAGCCGATAAATGTGGTTTTTCTCGAAAGGCGTGTCGGTCGCGAGATACAATCCCATTTGGGTTGGAATCGCGGCCACGGCGCGCGCTTGCTGGTTTCCCGCCAGCGCCACTTCAACCGAACGCAGATCACAGTCCGCGCGCAATACCTTGCACTCCGCGCCCTCGTCGCCTGTCAGCAACCAAAGGCATTCGCCCCAACGGTCATAAATAATGTTGTGGACGTGGCGAATGCCTCCCGCGGGAAACGTGTAAGCGATCTGCCAGGTTTCGCCGCGATCGCTCGAAGCATAAATGTGTACCTCCTGGCGCTCGTGATTGTCGAAATACTCTCCCCAATAAATTTTGCCCGAGGGGACGGCGGTGACGTGCAGCGGCCGCGTGCCGCGCCGAATTTGATGAGTAACTTGAAACCTATCGCTATCTGGAGCACGAGTTACTATAGCGCCCGGGACCGCGCCCACTATTGTCTGGTCTCCTTTGGGATCGCCAGCGGGATCATCGACAATCGCCAATGCGTGAAAGCCGTCGCGCATCAAGCGATAGCCCATCGCGCTGCGAGACGTCAGATTTCTCAACCATGATGGACGAAAGCGCGCGACCACATTCCATGCAGCGCCTTTGCGGGCTTGCAAACCAGGATCGAGACGAACAATCTGATAACCGTCACAACCATAGAGACTGCCGCCGTGCCACGCGAGTACACGAATGCCGTGCCAGGCAGCGCATTTCCGAAGCCTTAGAGTTGACAATCCGGAGACCTCAGCTGTGCTATCGCTCATCGCGGGCTATGCCGGGTCGCACTTACAGGCGAAAAAGGGTCCGATGGCTAGCACATCCATCTTGGTGCGCCGAAAGCAATCGATTGCTTCTTGCGGCGTGCACACGATCGGCTCATTCTCGTTGAAGCTGGTGTTCAGGATCACCGGAATTCCGGTCTTCTGCGAAAATGCCTTGATCAAATCGTAGTAAAGCGGATTCTCTTCGCGCGTTACTGTCTGCAATCTTCCCGTGTCGTCGACGTGATTCACAGCGCAGAGGCTGTTCCGCTTCTCCGGACGAATCTTATATACATGCAGCATGTAGGGCGAGGGATGATCGTGCTCGAAATATTCGTGTTGCGCTTCGGCCAGTATCGAAGGCGCAAACGGACGAAACCACTCTCGATGCTTGATGCGGGCGTTCAATACATCTTTCATTCCAGGCAGACCCGGATGAGTCACGATCGACCGATTGCCGAGAGCGCGCGGCCCCCATTCCATGCGCCCCTGGAACCATCCCACCACATTACCCTTAACCATCTGATCGGAGACGGCGTCGAGCAGTGGCGCACGCTCCAATCTTCTATATGTGACGCCTGCACTTCTTAAAGCCGATTCCATCTGCGCTTCGGAAAACTCCGGGCCAAGGTGGGCGTAATTCATCGCCTCCTGTGGCTGGCGCGGCTGTTTCAGCACGGAGTGATAGGTGTGCAGCGCGGCGCCAATCGCCAGTCCCTCATCGCCGGAAGCGGGCTGAATCCAGGTGCGCCGGAATGGCGTTCGGCAAAATATTTTGCCATTGGCCACGCTGTTGAGCGCGCAGCCTCCGGCCATGGCAAGATTTTCGTCGGGAACAGTCTTGTGTAATTCGTTCAAAAGGTGAAAGAAGACTTCTTCGAAACAGTGCTGCATCGCATAGGCGAGATCCATATCGCGCCGCGTTATTTCGGAGTCAGGTTCGCGGGGCGGCCCGAAAAGTTTTTCCATCTTTTCGGAGAAATGCCTTGCCAGACACACTGTTCCATCGGACAGCACCTCCATGCCCTGAGTGCTTCCCAGCGGCTTGAAATAACTCATGTTGAGTTCAAAATTGCCATTCTTGAGCGTGATAACTTTTCGGATTTCATCGAGGTAGGTGTCTTTGCCATAGGGCGCCAGACCCATAACCTTGCCTTCATCTCCATATTTTCTGTAGCCGATGAAGTCGCACATCATGGTGTAGAAAGTTCCGAGAGAGTGCGGCAGAAACACACGGTCGAGCACCTCGATTTCATTAGTGGCGCAGCGCGCCGTCAGAGTGGAGACAAAATCTCCCGAGCCGTCGTAACTAAGGCCCGCGGCCCTTTCCCAGGGGGAACAGTAATAGGCGCTGGCAATGTGGGCGATATGATGCTCTAGGTGATGCTCGTGAAACTTCAGCGTCGTAGCATCCACGTCGAGCGCCTGGCCCAAGAGCGAACGCACGTCGCGCGCCGCCTCTTTACGCTGCCGCATCCTGATGAAATTTAGAACCTTCGCCGGATTTGCCAAGGCATACTGCACTTTTTTTGCGAGATTGGCATCGCTATCCTGTCCTACGGCAACGTGCTGCACATCGCTTATCTTCGCGCCTGCCGCATCGAGACAGGCCTGTATCGCCAACCCAGGAAAGCCGCCGTAATGTTTATGCCGATTCAGCCGCTCCTCCGCCACGGCGAAGAGAATCTTTCCATCCTCGACAATGGCCGCCGAGGAGTCGGCATGAAACATGTTCAGGCCCAGAATCAACATTTACGGCTGATTCCCTTCTCTTCGCTGTTGCAACTTTTCCCCCAGATTCGCATTGGGCGTCGCTTTTGCTATGCTGCGGATTCTTCAGCGGAGACGACGAACCGGCTTAGATCAACCGCCAGCGGCTGGCCGGTTTGACAGGAGTTCTGAAGCCGCAACGTCGCCAGCGTCGAGCCCACGATCTGGTCGAAAGAAATGGGCTGCGGCGACTTGCCCCGAAGCGCATCGACGAATGCCTGCATCTCCGCCTTGTGGCCTTTGTCCTGTGCCCAATGCGCGCGCGTAATTTGTTTGCGCCCGTGGCGAACCAGTTCGAGCCGCCGAAAATCCTCGAGGATCGCGACCGAACCGCCGCCGAAAACTTCAATACGCTCCTTCGCCGCCGACTTGTCACCGTTCGCTAAATAGCTGATCGTTCCCAGCGTGCCGTCCGCAAACTTGAGCGATGCGACTACGTTATCGCTGCTGTACTGGCCGGCGTTGCCCACCGTTTGCGCGTGGACTTCAATCGGACACGCTCCCGCCAGGAAGCTGACGAGGTCGACGAAATGACACATCTCGCCGAGAATGCGGCCACCTCCCTGCTCGAAATCGTTTACCCAATGATCGGCGGGGATGTAGCCAGCATTCACGCGATAGTTGATGGCGAGCGGCTCGTGGATTTCCGCCAGGAACTTCTTCATCTTTACGGCCATCGGGGCGAATCGCCGATTGAAGCCGACCATCAGCAGCGGACGGTCGCGGCCGACCAGGGAGCCCAGCGTTGCGAGCGCTCTGTCGGCAAGAGCGCTTTCCTCCTCTGGTGTAGATGTCGCGCGTATTATCGCGCCCAGTTCGTATTCACTCAGGCAGAGTGGCTTTTCGCAAAATACCGCCTTCCCCGCCCGAAGCGCCGCCAGCGTCTGGCGGGCGTGAAGATTGTGACGCGTGGCAATCAGCACGGCGTTAATTCTGGCGTCTTGCAGCAGCTCTTCCTCTGAATTCGAACAGTAGGAGAATCCGAATTTCTCGGCTGCGCTCCGGCTGCGGGGGCCCGTTGCATTGCAAACGCCTACGAAAGAAACATGTGCCATCGCCTTGAGCGCGGGCAAGAGCGTGGTCTGGGCGAAATTTCCGGCGCCCAGCACGCCCAGGCCGATAGAACCTGACGGGGGAGCTACAGGCGAGACTGAAATTCTCTCTGACTTCGGCAACACAGGGCGACGGCGGCCGTTGTCAGCTGCCGAGCTACGGTCGACTTGGACGGGCGAGGACGCCCGTCGCTCCACCAGCGAGTTCGGAGATTCTGGATCGGCATACGTGATCAGCGTTGCAAGAAAGAACTCTTGCTTGCTTCCTGTAATGAGGTCGTAGGCCTGGGTTGCTTGTTCGATCGGAAAACGATGCGTGACCAGCGACTGCAAGTTCAATTTGCCGCCGGCTATCAATTGCAGAAACGCTTCCAGATTGCGCGTCTCCGTCCATCGCACCTGTCCAATCGGATAATCGCGCCCCTTTTGCTCATACGCTGCGTCGTAACGGCCGGGACCATAGGAGCGCGAAATTCTGAAATCCAATTCTTTTGCGTAATAAAGGCTGCGCTGCAGGTCCATGCCGATCGTGCCGACGGCAACCACAATGGCGCGATCGCGCGCCAATTCCGCGGCCAGGTTCACTGGCTCGCTGCTGGAGGTTTCCGCGGTAATCAGCACGGAGTCGACGCCGACGCCACCCATTTTTTGGAAGCAAAGATCGCGAAACTCGCGCGCGCCCACGCACGTCTCTTCAGCTCCGCTCGCGATCGCCAGATCGGCGCGCTCGCGCACGGGATCAAGCCCAAAGACGCGGCCACCGGAGGCCTTCAGCAACTGCACGGTGACTTGTCCAAGCAAGCCCAGGCCGATTACGGCAACGGTGTCGCCAAGCCCAACCTCCGCGGTTCGAATACCGTGCAGGCAAATCGCACCCACCGTCCCGAAGGCTGCCTCTTCGTAGGAAACTCGGGAGGTAACAGGCAAAGAACCATTTGAATGCTCAGGAATTCTTGCTACCAGCATTCGGGGCACGCAGGCGAATTCGCCATGCACCGCATATCCCGCTCCTGCACAAGCCACGCGGTCGCCCACGCTGATATCGGACACTCCGTCGCCGACCGCAATCACCGATCCCGAACTGCTGTAGCCGACCGATTGCGGCTGGTCGAGACGCGAGCGCACGGTCTGCATTGTCGAGGCCAGACCCTCACGCCGGATCTTGGCAACGACATCGCGCACCAGGTCGGGTCGAGCCTTCGCCTTGGCGAGCAGACTCTTGCCGGCAAACTCAGCCGAGGCGCGCTCCGTGCCTGCCGAAACCAGAGACGCCACCACCCGCACCAGCACACATCCCGGGAGCAATTGCGGAGCCGGAACTTCGGCGACGCTTAACTCGCCGGTACGCGCGTCTTGAAGGAGTTGCCTCATGCTCTTTAATTCTTTAGTCTTTGTCTTGCTTCTGTCTTTGTGTCTTTGGCTCCGCTTTAGGCGGTGCTTGACCGTCCTTTGACCGCCGCGCTCGACCGCAGAAGATCAGGTTCTTCTTGCCACAAACATCCACAGTGATCCGCCATAGCGGCTTCGCTGGGCCCATATTGGCAGCGGACTGCCAAAGGCAACGACTTTTTCTGAGCAGAAACCGGATGCATCCAATGTGCGCTCAAACTGCTCTAGGGAATACTGATTTCGCGAATGATCCAAAAATGCAATCCAACTCCGTCCGAGCCATTTGCCCACGCGGTAACAGGCCGCCTGTGTCAACCGAATCATCGAATGCCGGTTGGGCACAGAGACAAGCAAGAGGCCACCCGGCCGCAATACCCGGGCAAATTCCTTCAGGCACAAGTCAACGTCGGCGACATATTCTAGAACACTCGAACACAAGACTCCGTCGCACGAATTGCTGGCGAGAGGCAACCGGGCGATGGTTTCCACTCGTTCAAAGTTGAGACGAGCGGACTTGTCCCATTGAGCAAGCTGCGCCGCCGCTTCCACCATTTCAATAGCGGCATCGACTCCGAGCACGCTGCATCCGCGCTCGGCCAAAAACCGCGACAGCGTGCCGGTGCCGCACCCTGCATCGATCCAACGAGCTCCGGCCAGATCGCGCGAGTCGATGCTCTCGATGCACTCCGCGAGCGCAGCCTGGCGCGCCTTGAAAGAGCGCTTTTGGTAGCGCTGCTCCCAACTGCCAGCTAATTGGCTATGGTATGCGACCGCTGCTGAACGCTCGCCGTCAACGCCATATGCTTCGATATTAGCTTTGGCATTCATAAAGCGCTTCGGCGGGTAAGCGTCACTTCTTCCTGATTTTGGATTCGTAGATTTTGGCTTTCGCATTGAAGAGGTGCGAACCCTGCAAACCACAATAAATTAGACCCGGCGTCCCGTCCAGAAAGCCCAACTGGAGGATGTAACGATAAAGAAAGAAAAAAAGCGGCGAGCCTGGAACGCCGAAGAACTTCTTTCTCAGCCAGCGACGCCGCTGGGCCTGGGTTCCGAACAACGATGGCGGCAGATCTCCATATCCTGCTTCGCCCTCGAGCCATACTCGCGCTTCCCAGTTCGAATACTCGTCATGCTTACGGATGAATCGCGAAAGTGACTCGACATTGTGATGGATCAGGAAGCTTCTCAACTTTGCGGTCTTGCCTGCGACCACGACATGTTCATGCACTTCGACGTCGGCCATCGAAGCATCCTGGTTCTTGAGGCGGCATTCGAAGCGGCCTTTGCCACGCCGGAATAACGAAAGCTTGTAGAACCTCGCGCCCCCGTGACGCAAGACTCGGCCTAAGAAGTTCATTTGCAGCGCGATGTAATAGCCATCCACCCCAGGATTCTCGACGGCCTGCTTTATTTCAGCCACCAACGCGGGAGTCATAGCTTCGTCGGCATCCACGAGCAGCACCCAATCATAGGCCAGAGGAAGTGTCTCCATGGCCCACTGGCGCTTCTTGGGCCACCCTCCCTCATAATGAAATTGAATTACCTTTGCGCCATGCGATTGCGCTGTGGGAACTGTGTCGTCGGAGCTCTGCGAATCGATGACGTACACCTCACCGAAATCCGCAAGCGACTCAAGGCAGCGCGGCAGGTTACGCGCCTCATTGCGCACAGGAACGATCACGCTGACCGGAAGCGCCGGCGCGGTGAGTGGCGCGCGTGATGCCTCAAACCCTAATTTTGTAGCGATCGCTTCCATTTGTCTTCGACAGCGGCAGTGACGAGGTTCTTACCTGGAATTCCTACTATGTTATCTGAACTGGACATATCCGGAGCGGAGCGTCTTTGCTCTCAGGTTCCGCTCACAAGTTCTGCTCGCACCATCGCTTCAACACGAACAGAGACCAGGGCCGCGACCAGGAAGTCTCTCCCGCAAGAAAGCGGTTCCACACGTCTCGGACGGCGCTCGATCTGATCGGGATCTGATCCCAGTTACTCTTTAGCAGCGTATCTTCGACCATTGGCCTCATCTCGCCGCGCAGCCAGCGCTCAAACGGCAGAGTGAATCCTCGTTTAGGACGGTTCACAATCGATGTCGGCAAATCGACGCCAAGGCTTGCCAGCAACAAGCTCTTGGGCGAACTCCCTCGTAGCTTTCTGTGGCCGGGAATGCGGAAGCAGGCTTCCACCAGCGCGCGATCCAGAAAAGGCACGCGCAATTCCAATCCGTGGGCCATGCTCATGCAATCGGAATCCCGCAGCAGCGTGTTGCGCATGTAAAAGTGCGATTCGAGATAAGAGACACGGTTCACCGGATCGAGCGCGTGGCTGCCGGCAACCGCCTCTTGCAGCATGCCATCGAGCGATGCTTGACGGGCGCGGGTATCTGGCGCCGAGAAGAGCGCGGCGCGCTCGGCCACGCCAAACAGCGCCCGTACCAGGAAGTAGGGATGAACGAAATCCGGATGCTTGGCATCGTCGACGGCCGTGAGTTCAGACAGTTTGCGGCCCCGATCGCCTTTTCCGCCGAAAAGCGCTACAGAAGCGGAAAGCGGCCGCCGTGCCAACCTCGGCAATCGTCCCACGCGCTTTGAAAAAGTTTCCATCCGTGGAACATGGCGAAAATTCGAGTAGCCCGCGAACATTTCGTCGGCGCCTAGTCCTGTCAATGCAACTTTCACGCCGGCCTCTCGAGTCTTGGCGGAGACAACATAAGTGTTGATGCCGTCAATGGTCGGTTGGTCCATGGCGCAAAGCGCTTGCGGCAGCACGGAGAGCACGTCCCGCTCAGAAACGGGAATCTCATGGTGCTCGCTGCCGAAGCGCCGGGCAACTTCTCGCGAGTACTGCGCTTCGTTGAACTCCTCTTCCTGGAAGACCAGCGAGAAGGTGGTTGAGCGGACACCGTTGTCACT
Source organism: uncultured Acidobacteriaceae bacterium (assembly GCA_963810955.1). Lineage (GTDB taxonomy): Bacteria > Acidobacteriota > Terriglobia > Terriglobales > Acidobacteriaceae > Acidiflorens. The sequence goes on from CAWEPW010000041.1 coordinate 71,824, forward strand.
CAGCACGGCAACCAGCGCGCTGGAATCGATTCCGCCCGAGAGGAACACTCCGACAGGCACATCGCTGACGAGGTGCGACAACACGGCATGGCGCAAGACAGCGGAGAGTACCGTTGAATTGCCGTTTCTTGATTTTTTTCGCGAATTTTGTGGCAATGACATTCGCCCCGACAAAGATGGCTCGGACCGGCTCGCGGTCGAAGACTGCAGCGGGTTCCAGTATTCGCGGATGCTTACCGATTCGTTCTCTACGGTTAGCAGATGTCCGGGCGGAACCGCCCTGATTCCCTCTACGATCGTCCAGGGCTCGTACACGGAGCCGAACGTGAGGTAGCTCAAAACTCCCGTGGGATCGGCCTTTCGCGGCACCAGACCAGTTTCAAGCAGGGTTCGAACTTCGGAAGCGAAAATAAAAGCCTGTTGCGACTGGTGGTAATACAGCGGCTTGATTCCCATGGGATCGCGCGCCAGCAGCAAACGCTTGCGCGCCGCGTCCCAGAGAGCAAAGGCAAACATGCCTCCCAGCCGCGTCAGGAAGCCTTCGCCCCACACACGATAGGCGGCGAGGATGACCTCGGTATCGGAATTACTCTTGAAACTCATTCCGCCACGCTCGAGTTCGTTCCGGAGTTCGCGGAAGTTGTAGATCTCGCCGTTAAAGACGATCCAGTTGCCAGTGGCCGGATCGTGCATGGGCTGATGGCCGAGCGGCGAAAGATCAAGAATCGCCAGCCGCCGATGACCAAGGCCGATCTCAAGCGGCTCGGAGCGGGCGTCTTTGAGCGGCGATTCTTTCAGCAGCGTAGTCCCGGAATCGTCTGGCCCGCGGTGCGCGAGGGAGCGCGTGGCTCGTTCCAGAACGTCAGCCAGAACTCGAGAAGGGAACTCAGTGTTACGCGTGAGGATGCCAACGATGCCGCACATCTAGATGTTTGCCCGCTTCTTTTGAGTGATGATTATCTTATCGTGAAGCGGGAAGGCTCGTTTAAAGTTGCAGACCGGTGGGGCGGCGTGTATATTTCGCTCCGACTGAAGCTAAATCGGAAGGAGACTCGCTATGGGATTCATCACTTGGATTGTGGTTGGACTGATCGCAGGCTGGCTCGCCGGCCAGGTTATGAAAGGCGGTGGCTACGGCGTACTCGTGGACATCATTCTCGGAATCCTTGGTGGCATTGTGGGTGGCTGGGTTTTTGGTGCGCTGGGCCTTTGGCCGGGCGGCGGCCTAATAGGTTCCATTATTGTGGCGTTCGTGGGAGCGGTGATATTAGTCGGGCTTACGCGTCTGATCAAAAGAGCCTGACCAAAAGGCGCAGCCGCTCAGTGAATTTGGCGGCGAGGAATGGCGCAACGAACGTGCAACTTCTGCAATTAGGACGGGCAGGGTAGGGCAAGCTAGAATAATGTGGTCACTAGCCGGGCCCGTAGCTCAAGCGGATAGAGCATCGGATTTCTAATCCGAGGGTTGCAGGTTCGATTCCTGCCGGGCCTACCAGTTAACCCCAATCATTGCAGGTGCTTGCATCTCCCGGCACCGCAGCGGTCGTTTGGCGCTTGACAGTCCCGTCAGAGCACCGGATACTTTGATGGGTTGCCGCTATGTCCTTTTTACCCCCAAATAGCGGCTCCTAAGAATGGTCTTCCGGGGCGGCTCCCCACTGACTCCAGGAAGCTTGGTGCTCGTTCCCCTCGCCACCATTCGCAACGCGCTACCCTCCCCAATGCGTGCAAATCGATTAGGAGAACTACTGAGAAGCAACTCATTGTCATTCTCATTGCGGAGGACGCAAAACATGCGGGAACGTGGGTGGAAAACTTGCCGGATCGGCGCTGTGCGCTTGCTGTCGTTGGTTGGCATCGCTGCGGTTTGGATCGGCGCGAGCGTGCTGTTAGCGGCGGGCCAGACCGCCGTCACGACCTACCATTACGATAACAACCGCACCGGCTGGAATCAAAATGAGTCAATATTGACCCCCGCCAACGTGGCGAGTTCTTCCTTTGGATTGCTCCAGACCGTGGCGCTCAACGATCAGGTAGACGCCCAGCCTCTCGTCGTCCCCGGCGTGCAGATCACCGCCGGTCAATATCAGGGCGCGCACGACGTGGTTTACGTGGCGACGGAAAGCAACACGGTGTATGCCATTGACGTGCACAACGGCACGGTGCTGTTGAGCCCAAATTTCGGAATGCCGGTGGCGCGTCCGTTGAAGTGTTTCAACAACGGGCCGAACGTGGGAATCACTTCGACTCCGGTGATCGACCCGAACAGCCACACGCTGTACGTGATGGTTTACACGCAGGATCCCACTGGCCCGGCCTACCGCCTGCACGCGCTCGACCTGGGGAGCTTGACCGACAAAGTGACGCCGCAGCTTGTGACCGCCTCGCAGACTCTGACCGAGGGAACCACCTTCACCTTTAATGCCACCTACCAGCGGCAGCGCCCGGCGCTTCTCCTCGCGAACGGCAGCATCTACGCAGGGTTTGGCAGCTTTTGCGATGGAGGCGCCAACATCTCGCGCGGCTGGCTGCTGGGTTGGACGGCAGGATCGCTGGCTTCGTTTCCGTCGAACCAACTCCTCAACCGGCAGGTAAGTTCGCCCAACAACTTTTTTCTCTCGTCGATCTGGATGTCAGGGTATGGACCGGCCACCGATGATGCCGGCAACATCCTGTTCGTCACCGGGAATTCGGATTCTTCGGGAACGACCTATGACGGGATCACCAACATTCAGGAAAGCGTGGTGAAGGTTTCTCCTACTCTCACAACGGTGCTTGGCGTGTTTACGCCGAGCAACCAGCCCTACCTCGACGCTCACGATGCCGATTTCGGGTCGGGTGGAGTGCTGATGCTGCCCGATCAGCCCGGCTCGACGCCTCATCTCGCAGTCGCGGCGGGCAAGCTGGGGACGATGTTCCTGATGAACGAAGACAAACTGCCAGGGTATTCGCCAACGAAGATGAACGCACTGGGCAGCTACTCGGTGGGCGGCTGCTGGTGCGGGCAGTCGTATTTCGTCGATCCTTCGGACGGAATAGGACGGGTAGTGACGAGCGGCGGCAGGCAAGTGAAAATCTGGAAGGTGCAGACGTCGCCTAAAGTGGCGTTGAAGAATGTCGCCGCGTCAGCGAAGATGGCCGGCGGGCAGGATCCGGGGTTCTTTACCACGGTATCGTCGAACGGGACTGCCAATCCAATTATTTGGGCGCTGCCGCGTCCGCCGAACACGAAAGCAGCGCCGCTTACCCTGTTTGCGTTTGATCCAGAGTCGGGCGGCAGCACGCCGAAGCAACTGATTAGCATTAATGCGGGTGCCTGGCCGATTCCGGCGTCCAATGCGAACCTGGTTCCGGTAGTGGCGAATGGCATGGTTTTTGTGGCCAGCAACCACCAATTGCAGATCTTTGGATTGACAGCGGCAGGGGCGAAGTGAGGTTAGAGGCGAACGGCGGCTAAGATTTCCGCGCAGCCAATTCCATGGCGTAACCACGTTTCCTTCTGCGCCAGTTCGCAAGAAGCTCTTAGCTAGTCAGGGACAGGGAAACTGACGCTTCCCGGAAATTCGACGGGCTCGCGTAGTACAGAGCGAAACGATTCGGGAACGCCGTTCTGTTCCTCGTCGAATATTTCCTCGCCGAACATTTGCCGGATGCCGGTTAACAGCACGGCGATCAATACCGGGATGAAAGCATTGAACAGACGCGCTTCGTAAAATAGACCAACCAGAAACGCCACGCTTAACAGCATCGGGAACAGTATCAGAAGACGCCGCAGCCGCTTGTCGCACGCGTGCAGGCTCATGAGTCCGAGCACGTACCAGGCGCCCAGTGCAATCAGCGAGAACATCATTTGGACGGGAAGCAGGAAGGGCTTGGTCATATTCGACCAGATCCTCCAATCGAAGTGCTTTTGCAGGGGAATCAGCCATTGCATGGCGGCGCGCATTAGCATATGCCCGGCCAGCGACGCCGCAACCAGCGGCAACCACACCCGGGGCGGTTCGACGTCATACAACAGGAAGGCGGCCGTCGGAATAAGGAGGAGCGCGTTCTCATGATTCAAGGTGGCTACCGTAACCACCAACACGAACCATACGTATTTTCGACGGTACAACGCCAGCAATCCCCAGGAAAAGAAGAAGACGATGCCGATATCGTAAAAATTTCGATAGCAGAGGCCGGTCGAAATCAGGATCACAGCCAACACCTTGCCCAGCGCGCTCAAAGATTGACCGACATGAAGAGCCGACCAACGGCCTACGGCATCGATCGCCAGCAGCGACGCCAACACCTGCGACGCATAGAAGTAGCGCATATGGGAAAGCGTCGGCCAAGCCCATTGGAAGGCTTTGGCTACCCAGACAAACAACAGACGGTGGCCGAAGATCGGCACACGGGCGGGGTTCGACATAAGCACGTCGACCGGTGAACCCGGCAGCGGAACAGTCATTTTGAAAAGGTAGAAGCATAACGCGCCGGTGCAGGCCAGCGTCCAAACGGCTCGCTGCAGCGCCGCTTGCATCGACGCGGATAGACGGCTCCACGCCAATGCCATGAGGATCGTGCATCCCGCCAGCCCGAAGGCCGCCTTTAAGGTAAGGCTGTAATACTTGCGCAACATCCCCGGCTGGGAGGCCAGGTGCATGCTCTCAGGCCATTTGTCGAGTTGAGCGAATCTCCAGACCAGAGCTTCGAAGGGCAGCCGCCCCTGCCAGAGAACCAGGAGAAAAACGATCCCGAAACTGATGGCGGCAGCGGCGAGGCACACGCGCGCGAATGTGACGGTTAACTGAATCCGCTGCGCCGGAGAAGAAATCGGGGCCTTCCTCGTGATCGTCATCTAGGAGGAATCCGTTCTCTCAGAGGTCGAACGGAAAGATGACAGGTTCGGTGAATGCCGATTCTCTTTGAAACTTCAGGCTTTTTCACCTCGACCGTTAGTCTCTTTCGGCGGCATGGCGGCATTCCTGTCGTTTTCACTCTAACATCGGGATTGCTGGCTTTTGCGCGGACGCCCACACCAATGTAATTGTTCGCCGGAGTCACGTTTACGAGCTTCGGTAGCGGGCTACGTTCAGTTCCGCAAGGCCGACGAGACGCCGGCGCTCTATGTTCAAAGTAGCCGAATGCGCGAGCTTGTTATTACGTTTGCGTCGTGAACGGATCTGCCAGTATCCGCGGCGGAACCTATGGGACATGTCCGTTCGGAGACGATCAGCTCTGAAAAATGCACGCAGGTCAGAAAACGGGACTTTGTAAGTGCCAGATACGGAATAACGTTGGGTGCTTTGTAATCTCCTCTTTCCGGGGCTTTTCCGGGTCAAGCGCCAATAAATCTCTGCCGCACCTACCAGAAAGTTCTATGCCATCCCCCGTTCGTGCCATTCCGGTTCTGGGGGACTAAACGTAGAGTAGTCCGTGAGCAGACTTCGGGGGAGGGCTGTTCAAACGGGCGTCCGCTGACTCTAACGAGTCCGGGCGCTTTCGTTTTTTGCGGCGAAAGTTCCTGTCGGTTATGGGGCCTTCTTTTTCGGCTTCATCATTTCCCATTCCTGTTCCGTAAGTTCTCTGCCCATGGCCGTAAACTCGCCGGCCCCTTGCAGCCACTCGCCCCCATCCATAGTTACAACTTCTCCATTCATATAGCTGGCGCCGTCGCTGATCATGAATGCGGCCAGGTTGGCAAACTCCTCGGTCGTGCCAAACCGCCCCAGGGGATTTCTTTTCTTTGCCGCCTCCGCCAGTTCCGGACGCGGCAGCAAACGCGAGAAGGCCCCTTCGGTTGGGATCGGTCCCGGCGAGATCGCGTTCATACGAATCCCGCGATTGCCCCACTCTACCGCCAGACTCTGGGTCAGCGCCTGGACGCCCGCCTTCGCCACAGCCGAGGGCACCACGTACGCCGAACCAGTTCTCGTGTACGTGGCGGTCACGTTCAGCACTAACGCCTCCGCGTTTGGCGGCCAGCCAGCGCCTGCCGCAAGCCATGGTCATATGGAGGGTGCCCATCAGGACAATGCCGATCACCGATTGAAACGCTCCCAGTGAAAGTTCTTCGGTGCGCGCCAAAAAATTGCCGGCGGCATTGTTCATGAGCACGTCGAGCGCGCCGTCGCTCCAGATGATGCCGAACAGTTCTTCGACGGCTGCGGCGTCGCGCACGTCGCAGGGACGGGAATGAATCTTGCCGCCGGTGCGTTCGCGCAATTCGTGCTCAGTGGCAGTGAGAACGTCGTGGCGGCGTCCACAGATATATACCTCCGCGCCGAGTTCGAGGAAACGCTCAGCAGCGGCCTTGCCGAGGCCGGTTCCGCCGCCGGTGATGAGGATGCGCTTGCCTTGCAGCAGATCGTTTTGGAACATTGGTTCGTCCTCCGCAGCCCCTAAAAGGGGCGTCTCTCTTCGAACTTTTCGGTATCGCTGAAGCGATACCCCGATACGAGCTTCTCTTGCAAGTTCCTTTGACAGCCGGTGTGTCTGCTATTGATTCAGTTTCTCGAGGTGGCGGAAGCCGTCGGTGGCGGCGAACATGGCTACAGTTATTGTTCCGTTGTAGGCCATGTGGATGACTACTCCGGCGGCTACCGAATTTTTCGTGGCTCGCACTATGGTCAGTACCAGGCCCACGAGGAAGATCAACAGCACAGGGCCCCAGGAGAATCCTAGTTGCGCGCCGTGCAGCAGGGCGAAACCCACCGCAGTCAGGAATATGGCTAGGGGAATGCCGATGCCGCGCGCCAGTACAGGATAGAGAAAACCGCGGAAGAAAAGCTCTTCCATCAGCGGGGCCAGTGTGACGCTTAGGATGCTGAGCGCCCACGCCTCAGCGGGCGTTCGGAAAAAGGTGTCGATCGGCAGCTCTTTCGGAACCGGCAAGAGATGCGATAGACCTTGCAACGCCAGCGAAAGAATGAAGCCCAGCAGAACATAGCGAGCGATGTTCGAGGGCCAGTTCCAGTGAATAGCCTTTAGAAAATCGGGACGGCCGCGTTCGCGCGTCACCAGCACGTACATATAGGCGAAGATGAGAAGGTAGGCCAGAGCTTGTCCGGTAACGACGACCAATGGGATGCGAGCGATTTCGCCTAGAGGCATGTGCGGATATAGGCGCCAGTGCGCGATGAACAGAGTCGTGAATATTCCGGCGAAGAGGGCGGCAATGGTGAGGAGTGTTAGACGGACGACATCCCAGCCGTTCCAGGCGGGATCGGGCGGCGCGGGGGCGAGAGCGGCGGGATCGCTCCGTCGATGAGTCGGGGGATGGGACGGACTCAAGTTCTGTGTGGCCGCTGGCGGGATGGCTCGTAATCAGCTGGAGTCGGGATTCGATCTTGTTGGCGGCATCTGCCGAGCTTTGCTCGGCTTGGACGGGCGAGGACGCCCGTCCCTCCACTATAGAGGACTGAGGACTGGAACTCTCGCTCTCGGGGATTTCGTCTTGCGGAAGGGTCACGCGAGTTCACCGGCGGGTGCAATGACGCCCCTTACTGGGCCGTTTTTTTCTGATTCACTCTTTGCCGAGCTAGTCGTTGAGGCGTTCCGCGCCAAGACATTCTTGTTCGACCCGTTCTTGGACGACCCGTTCTTAGTCGACCCATCTTTAGTCGACCCATGGTTGGTCGATCCATTGAAATAAGCGGTCAGCGCCTGCCCGGTGTAGGACTTCTTTACGCGCGCTACTTGTTCGGGGGTGCCCTGGGCTACGATGCGGCCGCCTTCTTCTCCGCCTTCGGGGCCGAGATCGAGGATCCAATCGGCGTTGCGGATGACGTCGAGGTTATGTTCGATGATGATGACCGTATTGCCCAGGTCAGTGAGGCGGTGCAGAACGTCGAGCAACTTGCGCACATCGTCGAAATGCAATCCCGTGGTCGGCTCATCCAGCAGATACAGAGTTTTTCCGGTCTGGCGCTTGCTGAGTTCGCGGGCTAGTTTGATGCGCTGGGCTTCGCCTCCCGAGAGCGTGACGGCGGATTGACCGAGATGAATGTATCCGAGGCCGACGTCGACCAGCGTTTGCAGCTTCTGCTTGACCTGAGGAATGTTTTCTAGAATCTGCAGCGCGTCGGAGACCGGCATTTCCAGCAGGTCGGCGATGGAATAGCCGTTGTAGCAGACGGTCAAGGTTTCGTGGTTGTAGCGGCGTCCGCCGCAGACTTCGCACTGCACGTAAACGTCGGGCAGGAAGTTCATTGCGATGCGGCGCTGGCCTTCGCCCTGGCAGGCTTCGCAGCGTCCGCCGGGGACGTTGAAGGAGAAGCGTCCGGGCTTGTATCCGCGCTCGCGCGATTCGGGCAGCATGGCATAAAGGTCGCGAACCGCGGCGAAGATGCCGGTATAGGTTGCGGGATTGGAGCGTGGAGTGCGTCCGATGGGAGACTGGTCGATGCGTATCACTTTGTCGATCAGCTCCGCTCCGGTGATGGATTTGTGAATGCCGGCTTCTTCGCGGGAGCGATAGAGTTGCTTGGCCAGCGCGCGGTAGAGAATGTCGTTGACCAAAGTTGATTTTCCGGAACCGGAGACGCCGGTCACAACCGTCATCACACCGAGTGGAAACACTACGTCGAGATTCTTGAGATTGTTTTCGCGCGCGCCGAGGATGGCGATGGCTTTTCCGTTGGGGCTGCGGCGCTCGGGAAGCATGGCGATCTGCTGGCGTCCGGCGATATAGGCTCCGGTGAGAGAGGCGGACGAAGCCATGATTTCGGCGGGCGTTCCGCTGGCTACCAACTCGCCGCCGTGGCGGCCGGCACCGGGGCCGAGATCGATGACGTAGTCGGCGCGGCGAATGGTTTCTTCGTCGTGTTCTACGACTAGCACGGTATTGCCGAGGTCGCGCAAGTTTTCGAGCGCGGCCAGCAGGCGTCCGTTGTCGCGGTGGTGCAGGCCGATCGATGGCTCGTCGAGCACGTAGAGGACGCCGCGCAGCTTCGATCCAATTTGCGTAGCGAGGCGAATGCGCTGGCCTTCTCCGCCGGAAAGCGTGGCGGCGGAACGGCCGAGCGTCAGGTAGCCGAGTCCGACGTTGTCGAGGAACTCGAGGCGTTCGGTGATCTCGTGCGCGATGCGTCCGGCGATGGTCAGCTCCCTGCCCGTCAGTTTGATCTTGCGCGCGGCTTCGAGAGCGCGCGAAATCGGAAGGCTGGTGAAATCGGCGATGGACATGCCATTCACCTTGACCGCGAGACTTTCCGGACGCAGACGCCTGCCGTGGCAGACTGGACATTCGGTGGCCGACATGAAATCGAGCAGATATTCGCGATAAGTGTCGGAAGTGGAGGACTCGAGATTCTGCCTGAGATAGCCGAGGATGCCGAGAAATCCTGTGCGGCGTTGCCGTTGGCTTTCGCGCTGGCCCGCACGCTGCGGCTCGCCGTAGAGCAGCAGGTTCTGAATCTTGTCGGGAAATTTGTCGAAAGGCGTCGACAGATCGAAACCGTAGGCTTGCACCATCAGTTGTATGCTGCGAACCAGATTCTGCGATGACGAGCCCGGACCAAGGCCGCCATCGAGAATCGGCTTCGTCCAATCGACAATAACTTTGGCTGGATCGAGATCGTAGCGGCTTCCCAGACCGTGGCACTCGGGACAGGCTCCGTAGGAACTGTTGAACGAAAACGATCGCGGCTCGAGTTGCGGGACACTGATGCCGCAGTCCGGACAGGCGAGGCTCGCGGAGTAGAGCGTTTCTTCGCCGTTCACCACTGCTACCAGAACCAGGCCGCCGCCTAATTTCATCGCCAGCCCGACAGAGAGTTCGAGGCGGTGCTCGATTCCCGGCTTGACGAGCAGGCGATCGACCACAACTTCGATGGTGTGGTTCTTGCGCTTGTCGAGCGCGAGATCGTCTTCGAGATTCACAAGTTCGCCATCGACACGGGCGCGGGAGAAACCGTGCTGGACGAGTTTCTCCATTTCTTTTTTGAACTCACCTTTGCGGCCGCGCGCGATGGGCGCCATGATCATGACGCGGTCATCGGGCGTGAGCGACATTACGCGCTGCACGATCTGGTCGGCAGATTGGCGGGTGATGGGCTTGCCGCAATTCGGGCAATGCGGCACACCGATCGACGAATAGAGCAGACGCAGGTAGTCGTAAATCTCGGTGATCGTGCCCACGGTCGAGCGCGGGCTGCGGCTGGTGGTTTTCTGCTCGATCGAAATCGATGGGCTGAGACCGTCGATGGAATCGACGTCGGGGCGCTCCATCTGGTCAAGAAACTGGCGCGCGTAGGCGGAAAGCGTTTCGACGTAGCGGCGCTGGCCTTCGGCGTAAATCGTGTCGAAGGCGAGCGAGGATTTGCCGGAGCCGCTCAGGCCGGTAATGACCGTCAGAGTATTCCGGGGAATCTCGACGTCAATATTCTTCAGGTTGTGCTGGCGCGCACCGCGCACCGAAATCCGGGTGATGGCCATTTACGCAGTACTTTGTGGACTTCCGTAATATGGACGGGTCCTAAGAAATATTGGAGAGTGGAGATACGCAGTTCGATTCTCGTATCTTATTTGCTAACACTGGCGGGGGTCAAATGCGGATAAAGTAAAACTTTAGCGGCCACGGACTTAGAGGCGTGGCTGCCACCAGGGGCCGGAACTTTGAATGCACTTTTTGTGGCTTTCTTAATCAGCAGCACCGCAATCTTAGCCGTAGTTTTAGGGGTAGCCGGCGCGTATTACGCGATCAGCGGCATCCTTGCCGCTGTGAATCCCTCTCGGCCATCAGGCTTGGCTGCGTTGGTCGCCCGTGAGAGCCAGGTTAGCGGCGACTAGATAAACCACGAACCTTGTTGCGCGACGGGGCTCATGCCGTGTCCCGTGCGGCCCTTGAAAACACAAGGTCCCTCCCCTCCGCCGATCATCGCTCGCCGATCATCGCTTTCGCCAGATCGGCTCCGGTCGGGACGACAGAATTAGGAGCCCCTACTACTGAGGCGGCTGTTGCTGAGGAGTGACCGCTCCTGGCGGTTGCTGCCGGCGAAGCATCTCCAGAATTTGCTCCGGGGTCTTCGGGCCTGCATTGGGCTGATTGGCGTCGGGCTGCTGGTCTTGACCGGCATTAGCAGTCCCGTCGACTGGTTGTGGCGGCATCGGCTGACTCTGATCGTCGGTACTGTCATCCGCGGCGGCATCCTGATCATCGGTGCTCGCGTCGCTGCCATCGTCGGCCGGCTGCGGATTTTGCGGAAGGCCAGGTCGCAAGCCGAGGTTCGCCATGGGCGCAGAGCGACCCGGAGGCATTGTGCCACCCATGGGCGTACCGTTAGGCGAGGGGCTATTCTCAAATTCGTTGGACGCGGTTTGAGCTTGACCCTCGCCCAATTTAGAGGTCAGAATCACACTCGAAACCGCTTGCGGATCCGCATTGGAACCGATCATCACATAATTAAACGAGGAGCCGTTGAGCAAGACGGCGAGCACATCCCGCGGCGCTCCCGGGCCGAGACGCGCGACCACTCGCTCATTTGCGCCTGAACCGGCAGGGATATCGATGGAAGCGCCGGTGAGTTTACGCACATCGCGCAAGATTTCGCCTAATGTCGAATTCTCGGCTGAAATGGTCAGTAATCCATTGTGAAAGCTGACTTTCGCTGGCGAGGCCGGAATCTGGTCCATGGGCAACTGCGGGAGCGGACCGCTCGGCAGCGGCGGAAGAACGAGTTCCTTTTGGACTTTATGAGTTTTCGACTGCGCAGGCGTGGCCGATGCGGGAGTAGCAGCGCCCGGTGGGCCGGGCTGGACGACAGGCTGAAGCGAGTGGTTTGGCGGGGCCTGGTTTGGCAATACCTGATTCGGTGGCGCCTGATTCTGGGGAATCTGACTGGGCGGACCCGGATTTGGAGCAGGGGGCTGAGCAAGCAGCAGGACGGGAGCCGTGAACAAGAGGCCCACAACAATCCATTTGCGCGCGTACTGCATCAGAATCTCCCTGTTCGTATTCCCTGCGAGCGGTTCGAGCCACTGCGTTCTGGTTAAGTTTACCACTCAGGGAGAACGGCGGCGGACCTCATTTCTTGCGTATTGATGACCAAAGGACCACCGCTATTCCCTAGCGTGCGCATGCATTTGGACTCGCCCCACTCGGCGCAGCGCGTAAAATACCAGCGGAGGATTTCCTGTGGCGGAATCACTGAGACGGACGACTGCGGAACCTGCGGCTCCAAATCGACGGTTCTTCCACGAATGGTCTCACCGGCGACGGTGGTTGTGCCTGCTGCTGGTGGCCGCGTCGCTCCCTGCCACGGTTTGCCAGGCGCAGGTTTGCCAAAGTGCCGCGGATATGAATGCCTCAGTTCGCAGCGCGCTCGAAACCGCGGCGAAGCGCTATTTCGATATGTCGGCGCGAGGCGACACCGCGGGGCTCAAACAGAATTCAATTGCCAGCGTGGCTGAGAACTTTGCCGGCATTGCGGCCGCGGTCCAGGAGAACAAGGCTGCACTCGATGGCGCGCAGGCCACGGTGCGTCCGCCGTTCCTGCTGACCGCGGATGGCACACAACCGCTGCCGCGCGCCGAATTCTTGTGCGGAGTATTCGACAAGTCCGGTCAGACCAAGGACAGCGCGGTGTTTGTCCTGAACGGTCTGCCTCCGGGCAAGTACGCTGTCACTATTCTCGACGCAAGCGGCGGACACGCTGCGCTCACGCTCACATTCGTGCTGCAGCAGGTCGGCTCCGACTGGAAGCTGGCCGGCTTTTACGCCCGATCGGAGCAAGCGGCGGGCCACGATGCGGCGTGGTTCATCCAGCGCGCGCACGATTTCCAGGCCAAGTCGCAGAACCACGACGCGTGGTTGTATTACCGGGAAGCCATTGCCCTCTCCGCTCCGGTAGATTTCATGAGCACGCTGGCCACGGATAAGCTCTATGACGAGACGAAGGCGACACAACCTTCCGACATGCCTGGGGATTTGAGCGCAGGCGGCAAGATCTATCATGTGACCGAAATTTATCCGCTTGCCGTCGACAACGACCTTGAAGTTGTCGTCAAGTATCAGGCGGCGGACATATCGGATACGGCGCGCGCGTTTCAAGATAATTCGGCAGTGATCAAGGCGCTGGTGGCGAAGTTTCCCGAATTGCGGGAAGCCTTCGCCGGAGTGGTCGCGCGGGCGGTAGATCCCTCGGGCCGCGATTATGGGACGCTGCTGGCGATGAAGGAGATTAAATAAAATCATTGAGACATTGAATCATTGAGAGATTGAGTCATTGAAAATCAAAATCTCACGAGGCTCTGGGTCTTTCAACGCCTCAATGCCTCAATGTCTCAATGATTCAATCCCGCGTTTGCCTTCGCTGCCTCGCAAGGACTAGTATTTTTTTGGGTAGTATTCGCCGCCAACAATCCATCTCACTCAATTCCGTTCTGAAGGAGGACTTATGGGTATCGCAGTTTCCCCAATCCAGATTGATTCTCGCGTCAGCGACTTCATTGCGAAGCCGCGCAAAATGTTGATCGACGGCAAGTGGGTAAATGCTGTCTCTGGCAAGACTTTTCCCACCTACAACCCGGCCACCGGCGAAGTTCTGGCGCAAGTCGCCGAAGGCGATCGGGCTGATATTGATTTGGCTGTGAAGGCCGCGCGCAAGGCGTTTGACAGCGGGCCCTGGTCGCGATTGACAGCTTCCGAGCGCGGCAGGCTGGTGTGGAAGCTGGCCGACTTGCTGGAAGAGCACACCGAAGAATTCGCGACGCTCGAAACACTCGACAACGGCAAACCGCTCACCGTGGCGCGTGCGGCCGATATTCCGCTCGCCGTCGATATGTTCCGCTACATGGCGGGATGGGCTACCAAGCTCGAAGGCACCACCATTCCGCTCTCGGTGGCGTATACGCCCGGAGTCAACTATCACGCTTACACTCTGCGCGAGCCGGTGGGCGTGGTGGGACAGATTATTCCGTGGAATTTTCCCCTGTTGATGGCGGCGTGGAAACTTGCGCCGGCGCTGGCCTCGGGATGCACAGTGGTCTTGAAGCCAGCCGAGCAGACGCCGCTCTCCGCGCTGCGTTTGGGAGAATTGATCGCGGAAGCCGGATTCCCCGATGGCGTGGTCAACATTGTTCCGGGATACGGCGAGACGGCGGGCGCTGCGCTGGCGGCGCACGATCTGGTCGATAAAATCGCTTTCACCGGATCGACCGAAGTGGGCAAGCTGATCGTTCATGCGGCCACCGGAAACCTTAAGAAAGTTTCGCTCGAACTCGGCGGCAAATCTCCGAACGTGGTGTTCAAAGATGCTGACCTCGACACCGCAATTGCAGGCGCGGCCAGCGCCATCTTCTTTAACCACGGCCAGTGTTGTTGCGCCGGATCGCGTCTTTATGTGGAACGTCCAGTCTTCGATCGCGTGGTTGAGGGCGTGGCGAAAAGCGCGAAAAAGATCAACGTGGGCTCGGGACTTGATCCGGCTACGCAAATGGGCCCCCTGGTCTCTGAAGAGCAGTTGCAGCGCGTCTGCAACTATCTTGAAATTGGAATGGCCGAGGGCGCCAAGGCCGCGTCTGGAGGGCACAAGATCAGCGGCAAGGGATATTTTGTCGAGCCCACGGTTTTGGTCGACACCAAAGAGAACATGAAGGTCGTGCAGGAAGAGATCTTCGGGCCGGTGGTGGCGGCGATTCCTTTCGATAATCCGGACGAACTGCTGAATCGGGCTAACGATTCGGTTTATGGCCTGGCTGCGGGAGTCTGGACCCACGACGTCTCCAAGGCGCACCGCACGGCGGCCTTGCTGCGCGCGGGCACAGTATGGATCAACTGCTACAACATCTTCGACGCGGCGCTGCCGTTCGGCGGATACAAGCAGTCGGGATGGGGACGCGAGATGGGCAAAGACGTTCTCAATCTCTACACCCAGACCAAAGCGGTGTGCGTCCGGACTTAGGCTGATCGATTCGGGAGTCATTGCCTTCCCGCATTGCCTTCCCGCATTAAACGAAGGCCGCGCTGTGAAATCGGCGCGGCCTTTTCGTTTTGTTTATTCGCGCAGTTTGCGGGGCAAATCCCCGCCACTACACAACCTTGCGTCGCTTACGCTGCTGCTTTTTGTTGATAGGCCGGGACAAAAGTCTCGGCTACAAAGGTTTCGAACTTCGTTGGCGTTGTGTTGGCGGCGGAACGAGGTTCCAGCGTGCGCATCTGGCCTGTGTTCAGCGCGCCTGCCATCTCCAGGATCAAGCCAGCCATGTTGTTGGACATTCCCATCTGCACCATAGCGGCCCTAACTTGATCGTTGGGCGCCTGGATGTATCGCAGATCGGGTTTGCCGATGGCCTTGCCGATAATGGCGGCGACTTCGGTGTAGTCGAGATCGCGCTGCCCCTGCAGTTCCTTCGTGTGCTTGCCGTGAAACGTCCGCTGCAAGAGGGCATCGGCTGCGGCTGCTCCTATGTCGCGGGTGGCGATCATGGGGAGCTTCAGATTGGGACTGACCGGTCCCAACACGCTGCCGGTCATGCGAATCGCTCCCACTTGCGGCAGGGTGTTTTCCATGAAGTAGCCGGCGCGCAGCTGAAGCACGTTGGCGCCGTCGATCTGGTTGAGCTGCTGTTCGAAGTTGCGGAGCCCGACCACGGGTCCGGTTCCGCTGGATTTGTCGGCTCCGTAACTGCTGAGCGAAACAATATTCTTGACTCCCTCGTTTTTTAGGGCCGTTGAGATCGCATCGGTGACGCGATCCTGATAAGCGCGGAAGTCGTTGCTGGTTGAGTTGGGTGGAATCATGACGTAGGCTGCATCAGCTTTGTGGAAGGCTTTGGTTAGGGCTGACGCGTCAGTGACATCTCCGATGAATACCTCTGCGCCCTGCGCCGAGAGAGGTTGCAAATGAGCTGCGTTTCTGCCGACGACACGAACCTTCTGCCCGGCGGCAAGAAGGTTCTTCGCCACTACGTGTCCAGTGTTGCCGCTTGCTCCAAGAACTACGTACATATTTACCTCCATAGTTTAATTCGATGCGGCGGACGCGGTTTGGCTCCAGACGGAAAAACGATTGCGTTAAGAGTAGTGAAGCGCTGTTGATGCGAACCTTGGCCGAACCTGGGACGAAGCTAGCGGGCGCGCTTGCTGCTTGCTCGCTGGGGCTTCGGCTTTGGTTTGGGTTTGCTCTTCTTCTGGCCCTCGAGATTGAGCGCCACTGCGGCGCGGATGAGATCCTTCAATGCGGACTCGTTGATCTTGTCGCCTTCGTGGATGTCGATGGCGCGCCTGACATTTCCTTCGAGGCTGGAGTTGAACAGGCGTGAAGGGTCTTTCAATGCAGCTCCCTTGGCAAAGGTAATCTTGACGACGCTCTTGTAGGTCTCGCCCGTGCAGACGATGCCGGCGTGGGAAAAGACGGGAGTCCCCGGCGACGTTCGCCTGACCCACTTTCGCTCTTCGATGATCTCGGGGTCTGCCTGGTGGATGATGTCGCGCACTTTCGCGAGCGTCTTTCCACGCCAGTCGCCAAGTTCCTTGATCTTCTCGTTGATGAATGCAGAGGCAGATTCTTCCGCGCCTGTCTTTTTCATATATCGCTCCAACTCTGGCATTTAATTTAGCCGCGCTCGGCGCAACCTGCAACCTGTGCGAGGCGGAGTGGACCTCGCGTGAGCTCGAAAGAGCGGCGTGAAGATTCTCTCCAGCCGAGGAATTGACCCACTCAGGCCAAAACCTGGCTTGAAGGGCAATTCCTCCTGATATTGTCCTTGTCCTTAGCGGCTAGCACTGGGGTTCGGATGATGTAGTGGAACCACCGTTGGCCGGCGAAGCGTCGGTTGATGACGGTGCGGCGACGACGGATGCTTCGACGCCGAAGTTTTGAGCTTTTTCCTGGTTCGGCTTTTGGCTCTTTTGCTTGCGCGGGCCTTTTTCTCCATTCAAGTGAGCCATATTAGTGGAGGCGACCTGCATGGCGTAGAGAAGAATGGAAGCTTCTTTGGGCTCGATGCGGCGGTGCAGCATCATTTCGCAAACATCCGAAATGGCCGACTGGATGGAGACGGCATCCTCGAACATGGGAAGATAGGCATGACTGCTGGGGCTGTTGTCGATGTTGACCTTGGGCAAGCCCATCACCTTGTGATAATGGCAGAACTTTTCCCCACGGAGGGCGGGAGATTGGCAGGGATCGCCGTTGTGCTTGCGCTGGGCGCAAATTTTGTCGGAAAACTTATCGAGAGAAGAAGACATGATGATTGCTCCTAAGGCTATGATTTACAAGTAGATGATTGTTCTTGACTGACCAGGATTAGGGGAAAATCGGGGGGTGCCCCCCCCTCCCCAAAATCAACTAAGTTGTTGATAGTAAGTAAGTTATAGGTAAAGTCTTCAAAAGACTTGACTTAGCGGAATAGATTGACGGCTTGCGAGATTCTCGGGCGTTCTCCCGCAGGTGTTTTCGCCCAATGCTTGGGTATAGTTTCATTCGGTTGTCAAAGATGCCTGACAGCGATTCGAGACAGCGATGCGTACGTCCCTGGGGACGGGCGCACTTCTTGATCTTGATGATGCACTGTCCAGGGAATCATCGCACCGGTTATGGTGCAGGTCTGTGATGGCCGTACAGGAAAAATGTGACGAAAAAGGCGGACGGGCTGGCAGCAAGAGATCGTGCGGCGTCTGCATAAGGTTCAATCCGGCAAGGTGAGGAGTTCCGTCTTCCCGCGGATTCAGCGGTAGACCCGAACCCTAAGGCCGCGACACCGATGATACCCAGGCTGGCGCCCAACGAAGGGCGCGAACCTGGGGCACCAGGAATGGTCGTGCGATCGGCTGTTCAGCCGGCGCGTCGGCTGCGCCAGTTGGCGGCATAGGGCAGCACGAACAAGTACAGGCCGGTGAACAGCAGCAAAGCGAGCACGAACACCGCCGAGAGGCCCATCCTGGAGCTGTACCTTCCCCGCGCCACGGCAATGCCGTTGGCGATGACCGCCACCGTGAAGACAATGGACAGCCAGCGGTGGGTCTGCCGAATCCATTTGTTCCAGTTCAATGGGACCTCCTCTGCGACGTCCTGCAAAGGCGCGCCGGAAAAAGGCCGCGCCGAATCGCCGAAGCCGAAGCGGGTCGGGCACACCTAAGCGACTTCGCTGCGACCGCCCTCGGCGCCGAGCACGCGCTCCAGGCCGGCGAAGAATTTTTGCCAGCCGTATTTTGCGCCTCCATAAGCTGCCTGCTGATCGGGACGGAAGCCGGACTGCTCCATGCGAACGTGGGTGCCACCGTCGGCCGGAGTCAACGTCCAAAGCACCACCCACTGGAGCCCGGATTCGCTTCCTCCGACACCCCAGCTATAGGACAGGCGTTGCAATGGGTCGACGACGAGCACCTCGCAGTCGACAACACCATTCCAGTTCGGCATGGGCTCGGCACGGAATTGGAACTTCCGCCCGACTGCCGGTTCGAAGTCATTGTTCATCATCCATTGTGCGAGGAGCGGGCTCTCGGTGAGGGCGCGCCAGAGCTTTTCTGGCGGGTGAGGGAATACTCTCTCAACTACAAGGGAACGGGGCGTCTCTGCTGCAGTGTTCATAATTCCATCCTTTCCAAAAGGGATTCAAGACGGTCAAAACGGTCGCGCCAAAAGGCGCCGTAGTGGCGCAGCCAGTCGACCACCGGCGCCAGCGCATCGGGCTCGGCGCGATAGTGAGTTTCGCGGCCCTCGCGGCGATGCCGCACCAGCTTTGCCCGCTTCAGCACCGTGAGGTGCTTGGAGACGGCTGGCTGAGATATGCCAGCGTAGCGAGTCAATGCGTGGACGGTCTGTTCCCCCTGCCGGCTCAGCTCCTCGAAAATGGCCCGGCGCGTTGGGTCGGCAAGAGCACGGAACAGATGACTGGCATTGGTCGGCGTCACAACTAAAACCATAACCGTATGGTTATGGTTTGTCAAGAGTAAATTAGACGCAATTTCGAACTGCGGCAGCGACGCGACGGACGGGGGTGAGCGTTGGCTACTGATTTGTGAGGCTTTTAAAGTTGGAGACGGGGCTGAATCGAGCAAGAGGTCGTATGGCAAATAAGCGCCTTGGTTGATTCGCGAGGAAGGTAGATATTACAGTGTAAGGATTACCCCGCAAGGTATGTACAATAAAGCCCGTACAAAGTGTTTCACGTGAAACATTGTACGTACATTCTACTGCCGCGCGGTGGGAATTTCGGCGGCGGGCGGCGTGGCTATGGGTGACATGGTCTCGGCTTCGGATGGTATCTGCGGCAACGGGCCTTCCAAGGCTACGGCCAGGACCTGATCCATGTTATCGACGAAGTGCAATTTCATGGCGGTGCGCAGATTCTCCGGAACTTCGGCTACGTCTTTTTCATTTTCCTGGGGCAGGATCACTTCGAACAATCCGGCGCGATGGGCTGCCAGCAGCTTTTCTTTTAATCCGCCTATGGGTAGCACTTTGCCACGCAGCGTGATTTCTCCGGTCATAGCCAGATCGCGGCGTACGGGAATCTTGCTCAGCGCGCTGGCCAGAGCGGTGGCGATGGTGATGC
This sequence comes from uncultured Acidobacteriaceae bacterium, assembly GCA_963810955.1. GTDB lineage: Bacteria > Acidobacteriota > Terriglobia > Terriglobales > Acidobacteriaceae > Acidiflorens. The sequence goes on from CAWEPW010000041.1 coordinate 91,306, forward strand.
CGGCTGACGGTCCGTCTTTGGGAATCGCGCCTTCGGGCACGTGCACGTGAATGTCGAGGTTGCGGTAGAAGTCGCGGGGCAGGCCGAGACGCAACGCTCGCGAGCGGATGTAGGACATCGCGGCTTGCGCGGATTCCTGCATCACGTCGCCGAGTTTGCCGGTTAAGGTGAGCTTGCCTTTGCCGTCGACGACCGTCGCTTCGGTGCTCAGGATGGAGCCGCCAACTTCGGTCCACGCCAGGCCCGTCACCAGGCCGACTTCGCTTTTTTCGTGGGCGAGGGTGTCGCGGAACTTGAGAACGCCGAGGTAGTCGCCGATTTTGTCGGATTGGATCGGGGCAGAGAAGTCGGCGCCTTCTTTCACAACCTTGCGCGCAACTTTGCGGCAGACGTTCCCGATTTCACGTTCAAGATTGCGGACGCCGGCTTCGCGGGTGTAGCCGCGAATCATCTGGCGGATCGCCTCGTCGGGGAACTGGACGTTCTTCTCGGTCAATCCCGCTTGCGCCATTTGCTTTTTGACCAGAAACTGTTTTGCGATCTCGACCTTTTCCGGTTCGGTGTAGCCGTGGAGGCGCAGCACTTCCATGCGATCCTGCAAAGCCGGGGGAACGGTGTGAATCACGTTCGCGGTGGCTACGAAGAAGACCTGGGAGAGATCGTATTCGACGTCGAGATAATGATCGACGAACATGTAATTTTGCTCGGGATCGAGAACTTCGAGGAGCGCGGCTGACGGGTCGCCGCGGAAGTCCATGGACATTTTGTCGACTTCGTCGAGCATGAAGACGGGGTTCTTGGTACCGGCCTTCTTCATCATCTGAATGATCTGGCCGGGCAGGGCGCCGATGTAGGTGCGGCGATGGCCGCGGATTTCGGCTTCATCGCGCACACCGCCCAGGGACATGCGGACGAACTTGCGGCCGGTGGCTTTGGCGATCGACATTCCCAGCGAAGTTTTACCAACACCGGGAGGGCCTACGAAGCAGAGAATCGAGCCTTTGGGATTTTTCACCAACTGGCGGACGGCCAGAAATTCCAGGATGCGCTCTTTGATTTTCTCGAGGCCGTAGTGATCTTCGTTGAGAGTTTTTTCGGCGCGTGTGATGTTGCGGATTTCTTTGGAGCGCTTCTTCCACGGCACGGCCAGCAACCAGTCTAAATAGTTGCGCGAGACGGTGGACTCGGCCGACATGGGCGGCATCGCTTCCAGCTTTTTCAGTTCCTGCAGCGCCTTGTCCCGCACTTCTTTCGGCATACCCGCGGCTTCGACTTTTTTCTTCAGTTCGTCGAATTCACTTTTTTCGCCGCGGCCGAGTTCTTTTTGGATCGCTTTGATTTTCTCGTTCAGGTAATACTCTTTTTGCGCTTTTTCCATCTGGCGCTTTACGCGGGACTGGATGGTGCGATCCATGTTGAGCTTTTCGATTTCAACGTCGAGGACGTCGCCGATGCGGTTCAGGCGTTCGGCGGGATCGAAGATCTCGAGCAGTCCCTGCTTCTCTTCGATCGAGAGCTGCAGGTTGGCGGCGATGGTGTCGGTGAGTTTCGCCGGATCTTCCATGCGCACGGCGGCGATCATGGTCTCGTAGTTCAGCGACTGGCAGAGCTTTACATATTGCTCGAACATGCCGGTGACGCGCTGCATCCCGGCTTCGATCGGGGCGGTGGTTTCGGTGGCGTAACGCGCTACGCGGACGGTGGCCTGGAGATAGCCATCGGTTTCGATGACCTGCAAGATTTTGCCGCGTTCGATGCCTTCGACCAGAACCTTGATGTTGCCGTCGGGGAGCTTCAGGGACTGCACGATGTTGACGATGGTGCCGACCTGGAAGATATCTCCGGCTTTGGGTTCGTCGATGGAGGCGTCGTGCTGGGTCGCCAGAAAGATTTTCTTGTCGCTGGCCAGAGCCTCTTCGAGCGCGCGAACGCTCGACTCCCGGCCCACCACGAACGGCGTCATCATGTAGGGAAAGATGACCACGTCACGAATGGGCATCATGGGCAGCTTCTTGCTTTCGAACTTTTCTTTGGGGCTGGACAACTTAGTCTCCCATCTCTGGTCTTAATTCGGTCGTTAGTCGCTGGTTGTTAGTCGTCGGTCGTTGGTCGTTCGCCATTTCAGTTCGCGACCGACTAGCGACTGACGACTACGACCACGACTGGTCTAGCTCGCCGCTTTTTCTATCATGGCCAGCGAGACGTTGCGTTTTTCTACCATCTCGCGGGTTACTTCAAATTCTTTCACCTTTTTCTGGCTGGGCAAGCTGTACATCAGTTCCAGCATGAGCTCTTCCAGGATCATGCGCAAGCCGCGGGCGCCGACTTTTCGGGCCATAGCCTGGCGGGCTATGGCGCGGTTGGCGTCGTCGCTGAACTTCAGCCTCACATTCTCGAACTCGAACAGGCGCTGGTATTGTTTCACAATTGCGTTCTTGGGGCGCGTCAAAATTTCAACCAGCGCGTTTTCATCGAGTTGCTGCAGCACCCCCATGACGGGCAGGCGGCCAACAAATTCGGGGATTAGTCCGAATTTGATCAGATCCTCGGGCTGCGCCTCGGAGACGAGTTCGAAGTTACGTTTGGATGCCGCAACCGTCTGCTCGGTTTCCTCTTCCGCGCCGGTGCGGAAGCCAAGAGCCTTCTTGCCGATGCGGCGGCCAATGATCTTCTCGAGACCAACAAAGGCGCCGCCGCAGACGAAGAGGATATTCGTGGTGTCGACGGGCGTAAATTCCTGGTGCGGATGCTTGCGTCCACCTTGCGGGGGAACGTTGGCGATCGTGCCTTCAAGGATCTTCAGCAATGCCTGCTGCACGCCCTCGCCTGACACATCACGGGTGATCGAAGGGTTCTCGTCCTTGCGCCCGATCTTATCGATTTCGTCAATATAGATGATGCCGGTTTGGGCCCGGTTGACGTCACCTTCGGCGGCCTGCAGAAGCTTCAGAATAATGTTTTCGACATCCTCGCCTACGTAACCAGCCTCGGTGAGGGTGGTCGCATCGACGATGGCGAAGGGCACATCGAGCATGCGGGCCAGGGTTTGCGCCAGAAGCGTTTTGCCGGTTCCGGTGGGGCCGATGAGCAGGATGTTGGACTTGGTCAGCTCCACGCCATCGTTGCCGCGCTGGCGGTTCATGTAGATGCGCTTGTAGTGGTTGTAGACGGCTACGGCCAGCTTCTTTTTGGTCTGCTCCTGCCCGATGACGTATTCGTCGAGGAAAGTCTTCACTTCCTGCGGCTTCGGCAATTGGTTGGGGACAGCGGCGGCCGGAGTTGCGGTGCGGTCGTCTTCGAGAATGGAGTTGCAGACCTGCACGCACTCGTCACAAATGTATGCCCGGGGATAATCGCTCGGCGAGGAGATGAGTTTGGCGACGGCGTCCTGCGACTTATGGCAGAACGAACAGCGCAACATCTCATCCGAGCCGGATCTGGTTTTCACTCGGCCTTACTCCTTTTCTTGCGGCCTTGCCGCGGGACTCCTACCCCCAGTAGAGACGCGGCAATTTGCGTCTCTATAAAAATCGTTGCGAAAAGTCGATCGCATCCTCTATCTGGTCTTGTAGATGATGTCGTCGATGATTCCGTATTCCTTGGCCTGCTGCGAGTTCATAATGAAATCGCGTTCTACGTCCTTCTCCACTTTATCCAGCTTCTGGCCCGTGTGCTTAGCCAGTAACTGATTAGTAATCTCCCTCATGCGCAGAATTTCGCGGGCGTGAATGTCGATATCGGTTGCCTGCCCGGAGAGCCCGCCCATGGAGGGCTGGTGAATCAGAATGCGCGAATTGGGCAAGGCGAGCCGTTTCTTGGCTTGGCCCGCCGACAGCAATAGCGCCGCCATAGACGCGGCCTGGCCGATGCAGATCGTGGTCACGTCGTTCTTTACATATTGCATGGTGTCGTAGATGGCCATGCCAGCGGTGATCGATCCACCCGGCGAGTTGATGTAAAGCTGGATGTCTTTTTCCGGGTCTTCCTGCGCCAGGAACAGCATCTGTGCGATTACGAGGTTGGCGATCGTGTCGTCGATCGGCGTGCCGATAAAAATGATGTTGTCGCGAAGCAGCCGGGAATAAATGTCGTAGGCGCGTTCACCACGGCCCGTCGACTCGATCACCATGGGTACCAGCATCATTTGCCCCTCTTTCGAACCAGAACTGGAATTGGATTGCACGTTAGCCTTTCCACACTCCTACCCGTGAAGTCGGTAATCGACGGCTCAGGGGAGGATCGAAATGGTCCGCGTCCTTAATCTTTATCATTACGCGGACTGGCGATACAAAAATTCGAGGGTCTTCTCGTTGCGGATTCTGGTTCGTATCCTATCGAGAGCCCCATCGCGTGTCAAACGAGCGCGTACGGCTTCGGACGTCTGTTTGGATTGCTTCGCCAGCGCCTCCAGTTCCTGATTCAACTCGTCGTCGCTGACTTGTATATTTTCTTCTTCCGCCACTCTTTCGAGCAGCAGCGCGGCTTTCACATCGTGAATCGCCTGCTCCCTTTGTCCACCCCGCAGGCGGTTCATATCCATTTTCTTCATCTGCTCGGCGGTCAGACCCTGTGCCGCCAGCGCTCGCAGTCCGCGCTCCAGGCGGATGTCGATTTGCTGATCGATCAGCGACTCGGGAACCTCAAAATCGTTGCCCTGAATCAGTTCCCGCACCAGTTTTTCCTTGCCCTCGTGCTCGGCCTGGTGCCGCCGCTCGGCTTCCATCTGCCCGCGGATGGTCTTGCGCACATCGTCCATGGTCTGAAAGTCGCCCAGCGTCTTTGCGAACTCATCGTTCATTTCGGGAAGATTTTTCTGTTTGATGGCTTGCACCTTCACGACATAAGTGAAGGTCTTGCCGGCCAGGCGCTTGTCCTCGGTGTCGTCGGGATAGTTGACATCGAAGGTGCGCTCGTCTCCGGCGCTCGCGCCGCGCAGGTGTTCGGTGAATTCCGGCATAGTATTCTGGCCGGCGATTTCGACCAGCACTTCATCCATGTGAACGGGTTGGCTGGATTCTGTTTTGGCTCCGCCGGTTTCCGCCTTGTGGGCGCCGGCTTTCGGAGTGCCATCGAGCGAAACCTGAGCGAAGTCGCCATCGGCAAGGGTGCGGCCCTCCACCGGAGTGAAAGTGGCATGGCGCTCGCGGACGTCGGCGACGGCTTGTTCCACATCGGCTTCGGACACGGCGATTTCAGGCTTCTCGGCGCGCAGCTCTTTGTAGCCTTGCAGCTTGATTTCCGGCAATACCTCGAAAGCGGCTTTGAAGCGCAGCGGCTCGCCATCGTGCAGATGCAGGTCGGTCACTCGCGGCTGGGATACGGGATGCAGGCTGAGCTTCTCAGCCTCCTGCCGGAAGAAGCGCGGGATCAGGGCCTCCACCATGTCGGTCTTGATTTCTTCGGAGAAACGCTGGCGAATAATCGACGCTGGAACGTGGCCGCGGCGGAAACCAGGAATGCGGGCCATCTTCTGATATTTCTGGATCAGCGCATCGGTTTGCCGGTTGACGTCGGCAAGCGGAATCTCGACTTGAATCTCGCGTTTGGTGGCGCTGTTCGCCGCGCTGGTTTCAGTCGCGCTGGCGTTGCCTGAAGTTTCGTTGTTCGGGGTACCGTCGGTGATCGTACTGTCTTTGATCTCAGCAGGGCTCACAATTACCTTTCCCGTGCGGCGCGGCGGCAGAGTCGTGAAAGATTGCTCCGCTACGACACAAGCGCCACAATTCTGAGTGTAAAGACTCTCGAAGAGCAACGTCAAACGGCAGAGGCCGGTTTCTTACCCACTAAAGTAATCAACGTGACTTCAGGGGGACAGTTCAAACGCACCGGAGGAGACACCATGCCAATTCCACGGTTGGTGTAAACCTGAAGGTCGCGCACCCGGTTGAGGCCGATCGGATATTTCCTTCCGAGATGGGGCAAGATGGGCGCGCCGTAGAAAGGAATTCGAACCTGACCACCGTGGGAATGTCCGGATAACTGAAGATCGACGGGATAGTTCGCGACCTGGTCCGCGAAGTCAGGTTCATGAACGGCGACGATCTTGGTTTCGTGTGAAGGAATTCCTTCCAGCGCCTTGTCGAGGTCATTCGCGTGCGTGTAAACGTCGTCTACGCCTACGATCCAGATTCGCTGACCATGTCGTTCGAGCGGCAGAGACTGATTGCGCAAAAGGCCGAGGCCGTGGCGCTGGAGCGCCTCGGCGACGATCTCGGGACCGTTCCAATGATCGTGGTTTCCAAGAATAGATACGATGGGAGCGCCGGTTAATTGTTGGAGGACTTCGGCGCAGGGTTCGGCATGCATGGCGCCCTGGGGTCCGTTATCTCCAAGGAAAGGGTGCGAGACGAAATCGCCGCAAAGAATGGTGAGGTCGGGCTGCTGAGCGAGAGCAAGCCGAACCGCGCGTTCTACCTGGGTCTTGCCGGCATAAGGGCCAAAGTGCATGTCGCCCAGCAGGGCAATGCGAAATTCATGGAACGCCTCAGGCAAACGAGGCAGGCTGATGCTGATTTTGTCAACGACCGGAGTGTGCGGTTCGATGAGAAAACCATCCAGGGCGGCAGTGGCAGTCAACCCTGCTGCCCCCACCAAACTCTGGCGAAGAAATCGTCGACGATTCAAAAGTTGGGCGTGCCTCCCACCTTTTCAAATTATAGTCGGAGAGCGGAGCGGGTCGAGATTAGGTGGTGGCGCGATTTGTCAGCTGGCGACAAAACCCTCCACCACCAGGGGCACGAAGTTGCACGAAGGATTTGGTTGAACGGGTTCCTTAGTGGTCCTTGGTGGGGTGGCCTTTGTGGTTGACGGTTTCGCAATTGAGCCGACTGCCGAATTCATCGTCGCTAGAATGGATGGAATGTCTTTCCCGAATTGGCTCAAAGTGCTGAATGCGGAAGTGATCAGCTGCACGCGATGTCCGAGGCTGGTCGAGTATCGTGAGCGGATCGCACGGGAGAAGCGGCGCGCTTATCGCGACCACGACTACTGGGGCAAACCGGTTCCGGGCTTTGGCGATCCCAAGGCACGCGTTCTGGTGTTGGGGCTCGCCCCTGGTGCGCACGGCTCCAATCGCACTGGACGCCCGTTTACCGGAGACGCCTCAGGCAAGTTCATGTATCCAGTGCTCTACGAAACCGGATTTGCCAGCCAACCGACCGCGATCGACCGGAACGATGGACTGGTTTTAACTGGACTCTACATCACCGCTGCCGCGCGCTGCGCGCCGCCGGACAATAAGCCGTTGCCCGAGGAACTGGCAAACTGCGCTCCGTTTCTGGAACGGGAACTCCAGGGATTGAAAGACCTGCGGGTTATCGTCGCCCTGGGGCGAATCGGTTTTGAAGCTTATCTTAACTATCTGCTGCGAAAGCAGCTGATCGCTGGCAAGCGGGGGTACGAGTTTCGCCACGGCGCGGAATATGTTCTGCCCGATGGACGCGTCCTTTTGGCGTCTTATCATCCGTCGAACCAGAACACGCAGACGGGCAAGCTGACCAAAGAGATGTTCCTAAAGATTTTCAAGCGCGCGCGCGAATTGACCGATGAGGCATTGGGGCGGATTTCGCTGTAACGGACACCTTTGGGCCGGCATGGGGGAAGTGTTGCTTCGGGATGCGCCGCCCTGATTTCCCTTCTGATTATGCGTAGAGGCCGTCTCTGTCTCTACGCGAACAAATCAAAATCCTACGAAGACTGGTTCGGGTTCCAGTCGAATACCCCACGCTTGCTCGACGCCGCGCTGGATTTCGTCTTTCAGCGCGACAATTTCGCTGGCCTTCGCATTTCCGCGGTTGACGATGGCGAGGGCATGCTTGTGCGAGATGCCGGCAGCTCCGCTGGCATATCCCTTGAAGAAGCCCGAGTGTTCTACGAGCCATGCCGCCGACACTTTGCGATGGGCATCTTCGTCTTCATCTTTTTTATCGTGTTTTTTATCTTGCGAGCGGGCGGCGGGATAGGTAGGAATCTCGAGTCCTTGCGCCGCGGCGCGCGCGGTCAGATCTTTGAGTTGTTCGCCGCTTAGCAGCGGATTCTTAAAGAAGGATCCGGCACTGCGGCAGTCGTTATCTTGATCGTGCGGCACAATCAGCATCCCTTTGCCCTGCCGTATCGCACGAACCGCCGCGCGGACCTGGGCAAGCAATGGCGTTTTGTTTTTTTCGCCTGACGTGGCATTTGCCAGAAACTGCTCGTTAAAATGCTTCTGTAGATCGGCATACTTAAAGGTCGGAGTTCCGCCCCGGTGCAGGCGGTAATTCACCCGCAAAATAATGTAGCGCCCGCGCTCGGTGCTGTTGAAGATGCTGGAACGATAACGGAATCCGCAGGCGGGGTTGGGCAAAACCACAACGCGGTTTTCGTTCAGGTCGAAAGCCCGGACCGATTCGATGGTGTCGGCGACCTCCTGCCCATAGGCGCCTACGTTTTGCACGGGCGTGCCGCCGACGCTGCCCGGAATGCCGCTGAGGCACTCGACCCCGGCACAATTCTGAAAAACGGCGTGCGCGACAAAGTCATCCCATGTGACGCCGGCGCCTACGCTGAAAAGTACGGAGCTGGCTGCGGGGTCTTTCAACTTTGGACCCAACTTTGGACCGACTATGCCGCCGATCGCAATTTTCAGGACGAGGCCGGGCCAGCCCTCATCAGAGACCACAAGGTTGCTGCCTCCGCCGAGGACAAATAAGGGAAGGTTGCGGGTTTTCGCGAATTGCAGAGCTTCGCTAATCTCGTCTTCCCGCTTCAGTTCTGCAAAATAACGGGCCGTGCCGCCCACCTGCAAAGTGGTCAGAGGGGCGAGCGGAATGTTTTCCTGAATCGTCACAAATTTGCATTTGGCGATTTGTAATTTGCAATTTAGAGACTTGTGGATACAGGTTCCTAAATTACCAATTACAATTTACCAATTACCAATTAGGCTGGTATGAGAAAGTTGAAACAGAGGAGAAGTCATGTATCCGGAAATTATGCTGGTCCCGATGCGCGAAGAGCTTACGCGACTCGGTGTTGAAGAACTGCGTAGCGCCGCTGACGTGGATCGTGTGCTGCTGGGCTACCCCGGCGCAACCATGGTCATCGTGAATTCTATTTGCGGATGCGCCGCCGGGCGCATGCGACCGGCGGTGCGTCTGGCGTTGCAGCACTCTACCATCCCCGACCACGTGGTGAGCGTGTTTGCCGGACAGGATAAGGAAGCGACCGAGCGCGCCCGTTCTTATTTCACGGGATACCCGCCATCGTCGCCATCGATCGCGATTCTGCGAAACGGCAAACTGATCTACATGATGGAGCGCCGCCAGATTGAAAGCCGTGAGGCTTCGGCCATCGCCGCCGACCTGCAAGCCGCCTTTGATCAGCACTGCGCGGCCCCGGTGGCGCGGTAGACGGTGCGGTACTCGGTGCATTGAGCGCAGTAGATCGTCGCTAGAGTTTTAGCGCCAAGTGGCTACATCCTTCCGTCACAAATCCGAGTAACCGCCGTCACAGCGCGGAAGGACTGCAAGCCGCATGATGGGCGTAATGACCACAGAACTGGAACTCTTCGCCGCATTAAACAACGAACCGGCAGACTCGCTCAGCCCGGCTCAGCGGGAAATTCTGCAGCGCGGAGTTGCCAAGATTGTTGCCCTGGGAGAGCAAGTTGGTGTCAACGCCGATCAAATGGTTGAGTTGCTGAGGCAGGGACTGACGGTTCGGGAACTGCTGGAGTATCTGGAAGCGCGCTGCGGCGACGTCGCTTGAGAGCAGGTTTCAGAGTTTCAGGGTCTCGAAGTTTCAGGGAACGGAACCTGGCGATCAACCCTAAATTCTTAACTTTGAAACTCTGAGATCTTGAAACCCTGAAACCTTGAAACTTTGAAACTTTGAAACCTGCGTCTCCCAGTTTGCCCGCAAGCTCACGATTGAGTAATCTCAAGCGATGCTATTTTGCGAGACGGCGACCACGCGTAGAATTTCTACTGTCCCACCGTTCAACCCTGCGTCCAAGAATTCATTTCGTAGCCAGGCTGCCAACCGGACCTTCTCAGGCCGAGCCGCGTTTCGCGCTCTGATTGTGTTAGCGGCGATTGCGCCAGGCTCGATCGGCGTTGGGTTTGCACAGGAAACGGCAAAGCCGCAGACGGAGGCTTCCCCCTCCCCGGCCGCACAACCTCCGCCTGGGCAAACGCCGCCGAGTGAAGTTCCGAATGCCCCTGCCCCACCCAAGCCGGTGGCTTTATACAATCTTTTGCAGAAGAAGTCGGTCGTTTTCCCCGATATCGCTTACAGTAACGAACGGCTTTCGGCGTGGCAAAAATTTGAGCTGGCCGTTGACAATAGCGCTTCCGTGAATACGATTGGCTCGGCATTGATCGGCTCGGCCATCGGGCAAGCAGATGACGCTCCCACCGGGTTTGGGCAGGGGTGGAACGGATACGGCAAGCGCTTTGGATCTGACCTGGCACGCTCGGCGTCAAGTGAATTCTTCGGGACATTCCTTCTGGCTTCCGCGCTGCATGAGGATCCGCGCTTCTATGCGGAGATCCATCCCAGTTTTTTTCACGCAGCGAAGTACTCGGTGGAACACGTCTTTGTCATGCAGGCTGATGATGGACACCAAGTGGTCGCGTGGTCGAGGCTGGTGGGTCCGGCGATGGCTGAAGGGCTGGCGAATGTTTACTGGCCTGACCGGAACCGCACCGTAGGAGATACGTTGTTTCGTTACGGGCTGGATCTGGCAAGCCGAGCGACTGGAAACATGTTGCGCGAATACTTCCCGGTGTTAGTAGAAAAGATGAGCCGCACCCGGCCGGCCGCCACTCGTTGAAGTCCAGGGCTTTCCTGGCTCTGCTCCGCATCTAAGAATATGTCCTGGCAAAGAGGAGATCGAGATTGAGGAATCGGATATTGGCATTGTTCATCTTTTGCGGGCTTGCAGCATCGGTCCTGGCGCAAGACTCGACACAATCAAGTCTGGGACGTTACACGTTCAGCATCGGCGGCGGACCTGGCATCGGCCGGGGCTATGTGGCCGGCTTCGTTGGCAACTCTGTGCAGGCTACGGTTGGAGGTGGTTACAAATTTAACCGCTTGTTCAGCGCCGACGCGGAATACATGTACTACGATCTCGACTTGCGGCCGAGCGTGGAGCAAGGTCAGAGCCTGCCGGACGCCACCGGACATTTGCAGTCGATCAGTCTGGATGGAATCGTCAACGTGCCCAAGCATATCGGCAAATTCGGCGCGTACGGAATTTTTGGCGCGGGTTTCGACGATCGCAGCGTATCGGCGCGCCGCCAGTTGCTCGTGTCCGGCACGGTCTGCCAGGAGACGTATGTCCGCTGGTGGGGCATTAACTGCGTGGTTAACGGCCCTACACCGCCTTACGGGACGGTCAATGGTGCGCAAACTTTGTCGTCCTATTCGAGGGTTGCCGGCAGTTATAACTACGGTGGCGGTATTACCTACCAGATGCAATCCTGGCATCATGCCAAGATCTATCTTGAATACCGCTACCACCACGCGTATCAAGCCGATGCTGAAACCATTGTTTGGCCTATCACGATTGGGCTCCGCTGGTAGATACGCATATCGCGCTGGTCTGGGCTATTGTCGATTCTCAAAACGAACTGCTATCCGATCGTGGAGCGACCAACGGCAGGCCTCTAGCTACGATGCCGCTGCAGCCGCCGCTTTCGCCACATTGAGGGAGCAGTCTTCCGGCGCTTCCCGGCGGAAGTATGCCTGGAACGAGCGGTAACTGCCATACATGACCACTAAAACGATGAGCGAGATCGCGCCCGCGAAGTGCTGACGCGCTGCGATAGCGATCGATGCCACACCGGCGCTCAGCACGTAGTAGGGAAATGTAAGCTGTGCGATGTTGCTCCAGATTTCCTGCACCGGGCCGCCGTCGGTCAACGCGATCACAATCGAAACGGGAACGGTCTGCAGCAGGAAGAAACCTGAGACGGCGAGGGGGACCACGAATGCACTCGGAAGCCACGCCGGCAGGCCATTGGCTCCATGATGAAAGAGTTGCCATCCCAAGGCAACCGCGGACGCCATCGAGGCGATGTTGAAAAGCATTTGCACGGGCTTTGCCTTTGCAGCTTTTGGCCAACACTGCGCCGCGGTAGACGCGCAGGCGACTAGAAGAGCTTCCAGCAGGTTGAGTTCGGTGACCGCCAGCAGCACGAAGGGGAGGTTTACCGACATGGTGCCGGTCAATCCGGGCAATTTTACTTTCATGCGCGCGGCGGCCACGCCAATGGCGAATAGGATCAGAGCTTCCCGAGGATGCCAGTTCGCAGCGTGCTGTGTCAGGCCGCAGGCCAGCGAGCAAAGTCCGGCGGCGGAGACGAGCGCGACGAAGGTGTTGGCTTGGCTTGGGTTGCGGCTCATATCATTTTCCTCCTTTGCTTCTCTGTTGTAGTCGCAACCACTCTTACTGCTCCCCGTTGATGGCAATGGAAGATGCCTGGTTATTGACGGTAGCCGCACCCCAGACGATGCTGCTTGCGCAGGGGCCCGCAGTACCCCAAACTACGCTGTAGCCTGCCATCGTGCTGTTGCCCCACACGACGGAGCTGGCGGCGAGGGCTGAAGTTCCCCAGACCACCGAGCTGCCATTAACGTTGGCGCCCCAGACGACTGAATTGCCCCAGACTACGGAATTGCCCCACACCACCGAATTGCCCGCGACCGCCGAGTTGCCGTCTACCAGCGACACCGTGCCGTTGGCATTCAAAGTCACGCTCGGCGAGAGAGCACTCCCTACCGTGGCGGGAGCTTTGTCGGTGTTCGCCAGGGCGGCATTGATATCGAGATAGCCGGCCCCGACGGTGAACAGATCGTAATACGAGGTGTAGGTCTGCCCCGTGGTTGGATCGACAGACACGCTCGACGATGGAAATGTTTTGTACGCCGTTTTCATGAGCCGCGCCTTGATCTGGTCGGGCGTGAGGGACGAGGTTTGATTCAGCAACAACGCGGCAGCGGCCGAGACCGCGGGCGTCGCCATGCTGGTGCCGCTCAAGATGAAATAGGCCTTCGAGGAACCGCGTCCGCCGGCGGAGACGAGATTGGCTGGATACTCCGAGATGAGCGTGCTGGCGGGGGCCGCAACCGAAACCACCAGATTGCCGGGAGCAACCAGATCGGGTTTGGCGACGTGATCAAATGTGGTTGGTCCCTTCGAACTGTAGCTTGCGATCCGGTCGTCGGTGCGCGTGTCGGTGTCCATGGTCTTCATGGCGCCGACCGTGATGACGAAGGGATCGTTGCCGGGGGCGGTGACGGTTCCGTAGCCGTTGATGCCGTCCACATTCAACCGGCCGTAGTTGCCTGCAGCGACCACGACCACGATGCCATTCTTCCATGCCGATTCGACCGCCTGGCACAGAGGATCCTTGGCGTAGCCGGTGGAGATGCCGCGCCCCAGGGATAGGTTGATGACCCGGATGTTATAGGTGCTCTTGAGCGCAATGGCGCGTTGAATGGCCGCGATCACCATGCTGTCGGTGCCGATTCCGTTCTTATCCAGAACCCTGAGGTCAACCAGGTTGATGTTCGGCGCCAGGCCGACATATTGACCGTTCGACATCGATCCGTCTCCGCCGACGATCCCGGCGATGTGGGTGCCGTGGCCATAGAGATCCCAGGACGCTCCCTGGGAGTTAGAGGTTGGCGTTCCGGTGAAATCCTGGTGATAAACGACGCGCGAGGTCTGGTTGGAAGACATTTGCCCGGCGTACATTTGGTTGGACATCTGATTGGACGTCCCGCTTCTCAGGTCGAGACTGCTGTCGTTCACACCACTGTCGATGATGGCGACGCCGATGCCTGAGCCTTGGTATCCGTCCTGCCATGCGGCAGCGACTCCCACTGCATCGTTGGTGTACTCGTCCATTGCCTTCAGGCTATTGTCGGTTGTGATGGAGACGACCTCGTCATCGTCGGCAAGGTCTTTCAGGGCCGAGGCCGGCAGCGAGAACGCGCCACCGTTGACCAGTTCCAGGCTAGCGCTCAGCTTTCCGCCGCGAGATTGAACCTTGTTAAAGTGATGCTGCGTAGGGGTCGCGTTAAACTGCACTATGACGCGCACATTCTGGTTGGCAGAGGGCGTCAGCTGCACCTGATCGGACAGAGTCTGCAGTTCCACGGCCAGCTTGCCGACGCGCGTCCCGGTACCGGGCCCGCCGTTGAAAGAGGACTGGCCAAAACTGAGGCTGGCCATAAAAACCAGTGCCGCCAGATATCGCGCGCTCTTCGCCCATGTCGCGTGGCGACGTTCGTTTCCCTGTGCCGCGGCGTACGTTCTTGCTTTTACTTCTGCGTTCACGTGCACTCCTGATCCAGCCCTTTCCGGACTCTATCGGGGCTGATAAGTGCACGACGGGGTCCACCGGAGTTGGGATGGCAAGTACCTGAGAAATATGCAGATCGCGAAATCAAATCAACACAGGGGACAACATGGTCCGGTTCAAAATGTCTTGTGGGACAAAATGGCGCATTGGAGCCGGGCAGAGCTTAGGAGAGATTCAAGGGCGCGGAGGGATCTTGATTATGCGAGTATTCGGGAAGTTGCGGCCTGTCCGAAAACCTCAGACCTCAGCAGACCAACTGGTCGCGAGTTAGCTTCAGGCCGGTCAGATTGCCCAGGATGGTTACGGCGATCTGCTCGGTGCGGAAAAACTCTTCGGCGGTTTGCTGCAGGTCTGGGATGGTGACGGCTTCGATGCGCTCAATAAGTTCGTCGAGACCGTAGAAACGGTCGTAGTACATCTCCTGGCGGGCCAGGTTCGACATGCGCGCGGTCGAGGACTCGAGCGAAAGCATCAGGCTGCCTTTGAGCTGGTCTTTGGAGCGGCGCAGCTCTTCTTCGGGCACCGGCGTGGTTTTCAGATTGCGGAATTCCTCGACTACACACTCGACAACCCTGATCGCCGACTCGCGCGATGTTCCGGCGTAAACACACATGGAGCCGGTATCGCGATAAGGATTCAGATCGCTGTAGATGGAGTAGGCAAGGCCCTGGCGTTCGCGGATGTTCTGGAACAGGCGCGAACTCATGCCTCCGCCAAGCAGCGTGTTCAGTATGTAAGAAGCGTAGCGGCGCTCATGCGCCATGGGGTGCGAAGGCACGCCGATGCAGATCTGTACCTGCTCCAGCGACTTTTTATTGCGCAGGTTGATGCGGGAAGAGGTTTTGGGCTGGGAGGAGTGCAATCCGTTTTTCGCCGGTTTCACCTGCTCGAAGTGTTGGCTGACGAGTTCGACAAACTGCTTGTGGTCGAGATTGCCGGCGGCGCTGACGATTAAGTTGCCGGGGGCGAAGTGATGTCCATAGAAGCGGGAGACGACTGGGCGCTCGAATTTCTTGACCGTCTCTCGCGTGCCCAGAATCGGCAGACCGAGGGCATGGTCTTTCCAAAAGCTTTGGGTGAAAATTTCGTGGACCAGGTAGTCGGGATTGTCCTGATCCATTTTTATTTCTTCGAGGATTACGCCGCGCTCCTTGGCGATATCGCCGGCATCGAACGTGGGATGAAGAACGAGGTCGCTAAGAACATCCATGGCGAGGGGCAGGTGTTCATCAAGGACTTTAATGTTGAAGCAGATGCATTCTTTCGCGGTGAAGGCATCCATGTTGCCGCCGATCGAATCGACCTGGCGCGCGATATCTTCGGCAGAGCGGGTTTCGGTGCCCTTGAAGACCATGTGCTCGATGAAGTGGGAGATGCCGTTCCATTCCGAATCTTCGTCCCGGGAGCCGGACTTGAGCCAAATGCCTATCGCGACTGAGCGGATGTGAGACATCTGCTCGGTGATCACGGTGAGGCCATTCGGCAAAGTTTGACGACGAATGCTGCGAGTTTCTTTTACCATTTAGTCCTTTACCATTTCCTACGTAGCAGATGAAGTACGGGTACAACTATGATTCCGGGGCGGGTTACTAATACTATTGTCCCACAATCCGGCGCTGGGCAGCGGCGGTTGATGTTTGCTCTTATTTTTGTTTAACTTACGGCGATCGTTCGACATCGCAACTCGTATTAAGTTCACAGGCGCACGCAGCCCGGCTGGCGACTTTATGCAACCCCTAACCAATTCGCTGTCAGGACTTGATTTGCAGGAACTTACTAATCTTGCGCTTGAGTCGGGGCAACCTGCCTACCGGGGCCAGCAATTGTTTGATGCGATTTATCGACAAAAGATTGAGGCGCTGGATCAGATCTCGACGCTGCCGCTGGAATATCGCGTTCGGCTGGCAGAGGAAGGCTGGAGGGTAGGGCTTCCGGTGATTGCACGCAAGTTTATATCGAGCGATGGCACGGTGCGCTACCTGGTGGAACTGGCCGACGGGGAGACGGTGGAGACAGTCTGGATGCCGGAAGGCGATGGCGGAGAGAGCGGCGATGGAAGCGAAGCAGGAGATGAAATTGAGGCGGAACGTGTGGTCGCGGGGCTTCGCCCCGCTGGACGGGCTCCGCTCGGGGCAAGCTCCGCCCCGTCGCCACACGATGCCTGGCATCGGGCTACGATTTGCGTATCCAGCCAGGTGGGATGCGCGGTGAACTGCAAGTTTTGCTTCACGGCGCTGCTCGGGGTGAAGCGCAACCTCGAGGCAGGAGAAATCGTTGGGCAGATCGCGGCGGTGCTTCGCGATCAGGGAGTGAAACCACCCCTGCAACGAGTGAACATCGTCTTTATGGGGATGGGCGAGCCTTTCCTGAACTATGACAATTTCATGAAGTCGGTGCGGCTGCTGGTGGAGGGAGTGGGGATTCCGGAGTCGCGGATGACGGTGTCCACGGCGGGGATTGTGCCTAGAATTTATGACTTTGGGCAGGAGGCGGTGCGACCGAAGCTGGCGATTTCACTGAATGGATCGAACGACGCGCTGCGCAGCGAAGTGATGCCGCTTAATCGGAAGTGGAATCTGGCGGAGCTGATGAAAGCGGCGCGGGAGTTTCCGCTGCGGACGCGGGAGAAGATGACATTTGAGTATGTGCTCATCGAGGGCGTAACCGACGCGCCGGAGAACGCGCGGGAGTTGGTGGAATTGGTGCGGGGGATGCGGGTAAGAATCAACTTGATTGCGTTGAATCCGGGGACAGAATTGCCCTACCGGACGCCAGCCGAGGAGCGGGTGCGGGCGTTTCGGGAAATATTAGTGGCGTCGGGAATTTTGGCCTTTGTGCGGCGTCCGCGCGGGCGTGACATTTTTGCGGCGTGCGGACAGTTGAAGCGGACCGTGGAAGGATGACATAGCCCGATTGCAAGACTTCAGACAGCCTTGTTTTCGGCCGCGATCGGAATAAGGCGCGTTATACCATGAGGTGTGAACCTTCCAGTAAGACCGCCGATCCCGCCGATGCTCGCGAAACGAGTGGACGAATTGCCCGCCGAGGGCGATTGGATTTTCGAGCCCAAGTGGGATGGATTTCGCGCGCTGGTGTTTCGCGACGAAGATGAGATTTTCATCCAAAGCCGCGATGAAAAACCACTTAACCGTTACTTTCCTGAGTTGCTGGAACCACTGCGCGCTGCGCTGCCGGCACGTTGCGTGCTCGATGGAGAGATGGTCATCGTCAAGAATCATGGGCTCGATTTTGATGCTCTGCAATTGCGTCTGCATCCCGCCGCATCACGCGTAAAGCTCTTATCAGGGCAGATTCCCGCATCATTTGTATTCTTCGATCTGCTTTGCCTTGGAGATCGCGATCTCTGCGGCGAGGCGTTTGAAAAGCGGCGACGCGAACTGGAGTCGCTGCTTGGTTCAGCTTCACCGCCGATTCATCTCACACCTGCAACCACCGATCGGGCTATTGCCGGCGATTGGTTCCGCCGCTTCGAAGGCGCAGGCCTGGATGGTGTGATGGCCAAAGATCCTGCAGGAACTTACGAACCCAATAAGCGAGCGATGCTTAAAGTGAAACACGAACGCGACTGCGATTGCGTAGTTGCCGGATTCCGATGGCATAAAAAAGGCGAGCACACAATGGTCGGCTCACTGTTACTCGGTTTGTTCGACGAAGCCGGCGCTTTGCAGCACGTCGGAGTCTGTGCGAGTTTCAGCACGGCGAAACGAAAAGAGCTGGTGGAGTTTCTCAAGCCCTATCGAAAAGATGCGCTGATGAACCATCCCTGGAAGGCTTGGGCTGAGCACTCGGCTGAGAATGATGAAGGTGTCAAGCGCATGCCCGGCGGACAGAGTCGCTGGAGCCAGGGCAAAGATTTGTCGTGGGAGCCGGTGCGGCCTGAATTAATTGTAGAAGTCGCCTACGATCATATGCAGGGAGATCGCTTTCGGCACACGGCGCAATTCCGCAGATGGCGAACGGACAAAAAGCCCAGCGACTGCACCTACGCCCAGCTTGAAGTTGTTCCTCCCCAGGAACTGGCGGCAATTTTCCCCAAGGGACGATGAGACGTTTTGAAACCTGCTATTCCGGGGCTTTGCGCTTCCAACGCTCCCGCCACTCCCGCGTGGGATCGTCGTCTGGTTCCGGAGCCTCCTGGCGCGGCCGTTGTTCCTCGGGGATATGGCGCAGGTTGATGCGGATGCGTGTCCACGTGGATGAGCGGCCTCGCATGGAATCGACCAGCACATCATCCACGGCAAGCAGATTTGCGATATCGGCATGTCTCGCCTTCCATCGTTCAAGACCCGCCAGCGCGGCCGCTTTGTCAGGCGAATTTGCGATCGTAATCAATGGCATCTTCGCGCGCGGCTTTCTTACTGCTGTCTTTTTCGCAGCAGATTTTGCGCGGGAAGGCATTACGCGCGCAGCCTCGCCCTCCATCTTGCGAAAGTGCGGAGGCCAGGGCGCGTCAGCGAGACCGGCCGCTTCATCTTTATCAGCCAGTTCCAGCAATTTCTCCAGCGAGCCAGGGGATGCATCCATCGTGGCATGCGGATCGCCGATTTTCGCGAAGCGCTCAGGAACTGTGAAGATGGTAAAGTCCGCTGGATTGCAAGCGGGCACTTCTTCCCAATCAAGAGGGGTCGAAACGCGAGCATCCGGGAGCGGGCGGACTGAATAGGCAGAGCATGTCGTCCGATCCTTCGCGTTCTGGTTGTAGTCAAGGAAGACGCCATGACGTTCTTCCTTCCACCACTTCGAACTGGCCAGCGTTGGGGCGCGGCGCTCGACCGCGCGCGATACGGCAACTGCCGCACGGCGAACCTGCGTGAACGTCCATCGCGGTTCGATACGTACATTAACGTGCATGCCGCGCGAGCCGCTGGTTTTCGGCCAGCCTCGAAGGCCGACTTCGTCGAGAAAGCCCCGAACTTCAAGCGCGACGCGGCGAACATCATCCCAACCAACGCCGGGAATCGGATCCAGATCGATGCGTAATTCATCCGGATGATCGAGGTCGTTGGAACGCACCGGATGCGGGTGGAGTTCGATGCAGCCAAGGTTTACGATCCAGGCAAGTCCGGCCGCATTGTCGACCACGATTTCTTCGGCAGTTCGGCCGGAAGGGAACGACAAAGTGACCGTGCGCAACCAGGCTGGCCGCTTCTCTGGCGCGCGCTTTTGATAAAATGCCTCCCCCGCGGCGCCGTTGACGAAACGCTTCAAGACGATTGGTCGATCTTGAATCCCGGCCAGCGCACCCGGAGCGACGGAGAGGTAGTACTGAACAAGTTCGAACTTGGTGACTTTTATTTGCGAAGAAAAGTACAACTTTTCAGGGTTCGTGATCTGGACTTCCTGCCCGTCGATCGACAGAATTTCGCTGGCCGATTCCTTTGCCACAAGACAAGGCTACCACTTGATCTTTGCCGATTGGGCAACCGGAGCGCGGTTGGCAATCCGCCGCCGCTGGCTCCTCAAGCCACGGCCATCAGTTTCTCAATCCGGATGGGCAAGTCGCGAATGCGCACTCCGGTGGCATGATAAGTAGCCATGGTGAGCGCTGAGGCGCAGCCGGTGAGTCCGATTTCCCCGATGCCCCGTGCGCCATACTCATTCAACACCGGGTCTGGGTAGTCCAGAAAGATGCACTCGAGTTCAGGCACATCAGCGTTCACTGCCACCAGATAGTCGGCGAAGTTGTTGTTGATGGGGTGGCCGGTGCGGGTATCATAGACCGTCTCCTCGAGCATGCCCATGCCGATCCCCATCACCACTGCTCCCAAAATCTGGTTGCGCGCTGTTTTAGCGTTGATTATGCGGCCTCCGTCAACCACGGTGAGCCAACGGCTGACGCGCAGGCGCACAATTTCCGGGTCATAAGCGACTTCACAAAAATGCGCACCGAAGGAATGAATTGAATATTTTTTCATTTCGTCGGTAGGACCAGTCTTGACCTTGCCATCAAGGCCAACAAGATTCTGTGACTGCAGTATTTCTTGGAAAGCCACGCCGCTCGACGGTGGTTTATCTTGCTGATGCACGCGCCCATCGGTCATCTTCAGCGATTTCGGATCGTCTCCTGAAAAGGCGTCGTACTTGGCTGCCGCTTTAAGGACAGCCTCCACAGCTTTGTCACTCGCTTGATAGATGGCGGGGATGACAGTTGCAGTAGTGAATGATCCGCCCGAAGTTGGCCCCGGAGGCAGAGACGTATCGCCCAGCACGACATGAATCTTGTCCACGGGAATACCAGTCCGGTCAGAGACAACTTCGGCAAAAATCGTGTAGGTTCCGGTGCCGATGTCCTGCGTCGCGCAGGACGCCCACGCCGTACCGTCAGCGAGCAGGCGCACATGGACCTCTGCTTGCTGGCGATGGCCCGGCCACGTCATGGTCGCCATGCCCCAGCCAAGAATCTCGTCGCCTTTGCGCATGGAACCAACTTTGGGATTACGCTGTTTCCATCCGAAGTGCTCTGCGCCGACTTGATATGCTTCGCGAAGATGTTTGCTCGACCACGGTTTTCCAGACCCTTCATCCTTTTCGGCATAATTGCGCAGACGAATCTCGATGGGATCGAGATTGAGCTTTATCGCCAACTCGTCCATGGCTGACTCCAGCGCAAACAGCGCCGGAGTTCGTCCCGGACCGCGCATGGGAGTAGGAGTGCCGACGTTCATTTGGATTTCATGCTGGACGCCCATTACATTTGGACAGCTGTAGAGCATTGAGATTGGATCAACGCAATCTTCCAGGTAGGCATCTACGAAGGAAGTCCCCTGGCGGACTTCGTTGATCGTAGCCAGAAGTTTGCCATCTTGCGTCGCCCCCAGACGGACGTGTTGCTCGATGGTGGGGCGATGTCCGACGGTCGTGAACATCAGCGTGCGAGGGACGCTGACTTTTACCGGACGACCGAGATGGCGCGCACCCGCAGCCGCTAACCATGAATGCGGCCAGGGAAACAACTTGCAGCCGAAGCCTGACCCGATGAAGCGCGAGATCACTTCAACGGACTCGTTGGGCACGCCCAGCACCTGCGAGGCGACATTGCGGTGGTTCACGATACCCTGCGAGGTTTCGTAAAGCGTGTACCTCTGCCGCGCTCTGTCCCACACCGCAATCGAGGCGTGCATCTCCATCGGATTGTGAGTTTCGACCGGGGTAACGTAGCTGAAATCGATCTTCACCGGCGCCTGCTGAAAGGCGGACTCCGCGTCGCCGCGCGCCTGGTGCGCCTGGGGTTCGCCGGTCGGGGCGGCGGCCCGGTCGAGGCGGTCGAGGTGCACGAGCGGCGACTTTGCTTCATAATCCACGTGGACGTGAGAGGCGGCCGCGACAGCTTGCTCAAAAGTTTCCGCAATCACCAGCGCAACAAACTGGCCGTAGTAATAAACGCGATCATCTTCGAAGGGCGGCCGGCTTTCCCCCGGCCGGCTTTGTTCTTCAAATTGATTGGCCGGATGGTAGAGATGCTCGATATTGCCGTGATGGAGGACGGCCAGAACGCCCGGCATCTTCTCGGCCTCGGAAGCGTCGATCGTGCGGACCCTCCCGTTTCCAATCGTGCTGGCCACGCCTACGCCGTATACCAGGCCTTCAAAGTAATAATCAACGCCGTATTGGGCCGCGCCCGTTACTTTCAGTCTGCCGTCGATCCTGGTGACCGGCTGCCCGATTATCGATTCACTCATGATCGTTCTCGTCGATTCGTTCTAGTAATTTCGGTCTGCGCCGAATGGCGGCTACGCCGTGGCAACCTGCAATGCGCGGATCAATGTTCGCTTCGCCAATTCAACTTTGAACGCATTGTCGTGCAGTGGTTTGGCTCCGCGTAATGCAGCATCGGCTGCGGCCCGGAAGGTTTTCTTGTCAGGCCGCTGCTTTTCGAGAACCTGCTCCGCTTCGGTGGAGCGCCAGGGTTTGGTGCCAATGCCGCCGAATGCGATGCGTATTCGTTCAATGTGTCCGCCTTGCAACCGCGCTACCACCGCCGCCGATGCCAGCGCAAATTCATAAGAAGCACGGTCGCGGCGCTTCAGGTAATAGGAGCGCGTTCCGCTGGCGAGTGGCGGCAGGGTCACATGAGTGATGAGTTCGCCCGTAGCAAGCACGTTCTCGCGTTGCGCCGTCGTGCCTGGCACAAAGTAAAACTCATTGATTGGAACTGTCCGCTCGCCTTCCCGTCCGCGAATATGGATTACCGCTTCAAGCGCCGTCAACGCAACGCACATGTCCGAAGGATGCGTAGCGATGCAGTGCTCGCTGGTCCCGAGAATGGCATGGATCCGGTTGTAGCCATCGATCGCAGCGCAACCGGAACCGGGATTTCGTTTGTTACACGCGTAGTTTGTATCGCGGAAGTAGTAGCAGCGGGTGCGCTGCAACAGGTTGCCACCGGTGGTCGCCATGTTTCGAAGTTGTGGCGAAGCTCCAGAAAGCAACGCCAGCGAGAGCACGGGATATTGTTGTTGCACCTGCGTATTGTGAGCCAGGTCGCTATTGCGGACCATGGCTCCTATTTTCAGGCCTCCGTCCGGCGCGGTTTCGATCTGATCGAGCGGCAGGCGGTTAATGTCGAGCAATCCGGTTGGACGCTCCACATTAAGCTTCATCAGGTCCACGAGCGTCGTGCCACCCGCGATGAACTTCGCTCCGGGAGTCGCGGCAGAATTGACCGCGCCCGCAACATCGCTCATTTTTTCGTAAGGAAACGCCTGCATGTTTTCTCTCTCGAAGACCCAGGCCAGTTGGCTATGCTCGCTGCCGTGCCTGCTGCACGGCCGCGACGATATTGGTGTAGGCGCCGCACCTGCAGATATTACCGCTCATACATTCGCGTACGTCATCGTCACTCGGCCCACAGGGCTCTTTCAACAGCGCTGCCGCAGACATCATTTGTCCCGCGGTGCAGTAGCCGCATTGAAATCCGTCATGCTCGAGAAACGCCGCCTGCACCGGATGCAACTGGCCGCCTTTTTGCAAGCCTTCGATGGTCGTGATCTCATCGTCCTGGTGCATGATGGCGAACGTCAGACAGGAATTCACGCGTCGTCCGTTTACGTGCACCGTGCAAGCGCCACACTGGCCGTGATCGCAGCCTTTCTTCGTGCCGAAGAGTTGCAGGTTTTCGCGCAGGGCATCGAGGAGCGTTACCCGGGGCTCAAGCCGGACTCGATGCTCCTGCCCATTAATCCTGAGCACCATCGGCACAACTCCGACCGTCTCTGGCGCAGTGCTCGCCGGAGCAGCAAGCCCCTCCTGAGCAGACGCCTCGCCCACAAACAGTTCGCGAGCCATTGCCATGCCAGCCAGAGTCCATCCAAGAAACGAACGCCTTGACACTCCCGCTTGTGCCGACGCCTCAGAGTCGGAGTTGTCGTTCTTAACTGTTTCGCTTAGAGAGTAAGTCGGCGCAGTTCGACCATTTTGAGATTGGAGCTGGTTTGCCGACAGAGGTTGGTTATCACAGGACTGCTGTCGCGATTTGTTCCCGGATTCGTGGAAACCTGGAAAGCGATTCTTCAAGTGCTCACCTCACAGTTTGACCGGGGTCACATCGGATGAAACGCCACGCAGCAAGGGCTGACGTTTCAAATTGCTGAACGGCCAATTATAAGAAGCGTCCGATCAAACAGACATACAGTAACCACCGCATAAGGCTCAGGAGATCACTGTATGCGGTTTGGAAAAGCGCTTCTTGTTGTTCGGTGGCCGGATCGCTATTGACTCGGATTGGCTGGATCTACGCTCCTATGCCGGCCATGCATCGGGACGCGATTGGAAACTTCCGCCGCGAGGACAAACAGAACAGTGCGACTTCCGGTTCGCAGGCTTTCCCACGTTCACGTTCCCCGGGCCACTAGTTGGGTAGCTTCGGCATCTGAAACACCGCAACTAAAATCGATCTTTGGAGGAAACATGCCGGAAGGACTGAAGGAACTTTATATCGATGAACTGAAGGATTTGTATAGTGCCGAAAATCAACTTGTCAAAGCCCTGCCTAAGATGGCAAAAGCGGCGTCGTCGAAGGAGCTGCGACGGGGCTTCGAAGAACATTTGGAACAGACCAAAGGTCATGTCCAGCGTTTGGAACAGGTATTTAAGTCTCTGGGAGAGAGTCCCAAGGGCAAGAAGTGCAAAGGTATGGAGGGGTTGTCGATGAGGGTGCAGAGGTAATGGGCGAGGATTTCGAAGGCGCCCTGATGGACGCCGCGCTCATCGGAGCGGCTCAAAGGGTGGAACACTATGAAATCGCCGCCTATGGCACGGCATGCGCCTTTGCCGAGGAACTCGGGGAGACAGAACACGTTTCCTTATTGACAGAAACGCTCGAAGAAGAGAAAGAAACGGACGAGAAACTAACCAAACTCTCTCAGCAGATCAATGCGCAAGCTAACGACGCTGATGAAGAAGAAAATCAAGAAGAACCGGGCAGGAACAAGTCTAAACGGGTGGCTTGATTCTTACTCCTCGAAGCGCCCTGAGCCAGACTGGTCGGGGCGCTTATATTCCAATTGCTGTCCTACGTTGGTCTAGCCTATGTTCCCGTTGCCTCGACAGCTTTGAAAAAGTTACGAATTTGGCTAATCCGACCACCGCCTCCGGCGATGATATTCGCCGCCACCAAGGCCGCCGAGGTCAATCACAACGGTGACAAGCAGAATCAGCAAATTAATGCCAGCTATGGGCTGCCGCGTATTCGCCATCCACGCATACACTAACGTCGTCAGGGGTAAGAACAGAAATCCGAGCAAGGGCAATATCAGTCCGTGGTACGCACGTTCTAAATAATTCGAGAACAGGAACAACAAGGCGAGAGCGATTCGAGGAAAGGCGAGAAAGACAACGAGAAAAAGGCAGCCCACAAGATTCTCCTCGCGCATCGTACGCTTTTCCGGCAATCGACACAACGAATTTGCGGGCCGGTAAGAGCAGAGGCTCCCATCGCCGCCTGTGAATTGGCGGCCGTGGGTACGCCAACGTGGCGCACGATCCCAAGAGGGAAGCAGGGATGGAGAGAAGAGGTGCCTGCAGGGAAGGCTGAAAGAATGGATCGACAAGAATGACCGTCCTAAAGTAGATCTTCTCGACCCATGCTCGCCCTGGCGCTACTCTATTGGCGAGAGGCCACCCTCATTGCGTCGATGGCATTCACAATCCACGGTGAAATTCCGTGCGGCGGGAAAGGCCGGTACACCAAAGGAACAAACTTCTCATTCGGCTTTAAACTGAATTTTGGTACTTCAAGGCCATGGCACCTCTTGTATTTCTTGAGGCTTCCACAAGGGCAGGGTGCGTTTCTGCGTAGGGTTTCCACGGTTCCTCCAAGAGATATTCGGTCCGGACGCTCCAAAATTCCGGTTGAGGCGGGTCGCTACCTTCACGCGGCAATATCTAAACTCTACCCTACTACACGCCTCTTCCCAGCAAAATCAGGGAAACACTGTATTCGTTGGGTCAATGCCGTATACGAAATCGGCCATTGGCGAAGTGCGAGTTTTCCCAGGGCTCACGGGAGTATCAGCGGCACCGAAGGAGGGTAAATCACAACCGAACAACTTTTCCGAAAGACTCGGGTTTACAGGTGCTTCGGGTTCTTCTTCCGGGAGATTCCCTATGATTCCTATGACTGGAAGCGGCTTCGAGCCGCGTTTGCTGCCTTCGCCGGCAGTCGGAGGCGGGCACGCCGCGAACTGACCCCTGTGGAGCGTCGCGAACCGCCGACCCCGATTAACGAGCCACTTGCTAGCGCGCGCAGCGGGCCCGAGAGGCTTTCGCCTAAGCTTCGTCGTGTCTACTCTGCCGGGGCAACTGCTGTTTCAGGTTGTCGGCGCCGCCGGTTACGCCGGCTACTTCGTTTCCATGCATACGTTCCTGCGCGTGCTTTCCGGCGCGTTGATGGCGGGGGCATGGTATGCAATCTACAGATTTAAAGGAGCAACTCAGCCCTAGCCGGTTTTTCTGACGGCGAAGCTATCCGCGGCGTGGCGCTGCCTCGCGGCTTGGTCCTTTGCCCATTGCCGTCGTATTCTCGGCAGGTGCAACCAGCACGCAACCCACGCCGTTCGCCGACCGCCGGACTCCTCCTCGGGTTGATCCTCACCCTGGCTGCGGTGGTGGCATACTCCTCCTACATTGTTGTGCAAGTCCGGGGCTTACGGCGATTGCAGAGCGAACTCGCCGATCGCAGCCGCAAGAATTCCCTGCAACTGCTGCGCGTGCAGAACGATCTCAACTCGCTGGCTCTGGCCATGCGGGATATGCTTGACGAGAGCGGTCCCTATCCCCTGACCGCATGGTCGGCGCAGTTCGCGAGGATCCGCACAGATCTGAACGATGCCCTGCGCCGAGAGGAGGAAGTCGCGGTTATCCAGCACTCGCCGGAACAGCGCGAATACTTGCGGTCTTCTCTGAACCAGTTCTGGGACGCAACCGATCGTACTTTTGCCCTGGCGAAGAGTGGACACGAAAACGAAGCGCGCGCCGATATCCGCGATTCCTTGCAGGCCCGGCAGGCCGCTCTAAGCACGGCTGTCGCCCGATTGCTGGTGCAGAACAATGAATACGAGGAGCAAGCTGCCGCTCGCACCGAAGAAATCTATAACCGGGTCGAGCGCCAGGTGTATGTTTTTCTGGGCGCTACGCTAATTGCTATCCTGCTCACCAGCCTTTACGTGATGCGCTCCAACCGCCAGCTGTTCGCACAGCTAGCCTTGCTTTCGGAGCAGCGCAGCGACCTGGCGCAGAAACTGATCGCCACCCAGGAATCGACCTTGCATTACATCTCGCGCGAACTTCACGATGAGTTCGGCCAGGTATTGACCGCAATTGGCGCGATGCTGGGCCGCGCGGAAAAGAATACCCCGGAAGACTCACCGCTGCGCGCTGATCTTCACGAAGTTCGCGATATTGCGCAGAACACTCTGAACTCTATACGCACGCTCTCGCAAGCTCTGCATCCCGTGATGCTCGAAGAGGCTGGCCTGGAGAGCACTCTGGACTGGTATCTGCCCACAGTAGAAAAGCAGACTGGCATCGCCATAAGCTACGAAAAATCGGGGAAGGCCTTTCCGGTGCAGGGAAGCAAGGCCATCCACATCTATCGCATCGTGCAGGAAGCTTTAAACAACGTCGCCCGCCATTCCGGGGTTCGGCAAGCGTGGGTGCGCTTCCGTTTTCTCAAGGATGCGCTCGAGTTGGAAGTCGAAGATCACGGCGTAGGCTTGGCGAAGAACGACGTGCGGCAGGGTATTGGAATGGTGGCGATGCGCGAGCGCGCCGGGCTGCTGAACGGTTATATTGAATTCTTACAGCCGACCGAGAAAGGAACGCTGGTGCGGTTGCGCGTTCCACGGGAGGCTGCCGAAACCGATGTTTGAAAAAACGTTGGAAAAAACGTCCGAAGAAATGTTGGAAAAAACATCTGACAAGATTTCCGTGCTGCTGGTGGATGACCACAATCTCGTGCGGCGCGGGTTCCGGCGCATTCTGGAAGACGAACCCGATATGGCCGTCGTCGGCGAAGCCGGCAATGGAAGGGAAGCCGTTGAACTAGCCAGAAAACTCAAACCACAAGTGGTGGTAATGGACTGCGCGCTGCCTGAGATCAGCGGACTCGTGGCCGCGCGCCAGATATTGCGCGATTCCCCATCAGTGGCCGTGCTGATGCTCAGCATGCATTCCGAGGAAACCTGGGTGCGGCAGGCGATGGACGCGGGCGCGCGAGGATACCTGCTCAAGAGCGCGATGGATCTGGAATTGCCGGCGGCCGTCCGAAAAGTTGCTGCGGGAGAGAAAGTAATCGATCCCGCTCTCTCTCGCCCCGGAACTCTGAAGGGCGAGCACGATGAAGCGCTCACGCGGCGCGAACTCGAAGTTCTCCAGCTCATTGTGGAAGGCAAATCGAATCGCCAGATCGCCGACCAGCTGGGGCTCAGTGCAAACACGGTTGGCGTGCATCGCGCCAATATTATGAACGCTCTCGGCATCCATAAAACCGCCGAACTTGTGGTCTATGCCATCCAAAATGGATTGGTCAACATTCCATGAACCGCAGGGATTTCTTCCTGGGCGTGGGGGGGCTTGCGGCCTCCGGCGTTTTCGCCAAATCGTTACGGACCGCGGATGCCGCGTCAAGTCCGCTATTCCGCCTGACCGATGTAACCGCCGGCGCCGGCATTCATTTCCAGCACAATAACGGCGCGTTTGGCGGCAAGTTCCTTCCGGAGACTTTGGGCTCAGGTTGCGCTTTTCTCGATTATGACGGAGACGGTTGGCAAGACATTCTTCTCGTGAATGGCACGAACTGGCCGGGGCATCGTGGTCCGCGCAGCACGCTCCAACTCTACCGGAACAATCGCAACAGCACGTTCGGCGACGTAACTCACGCCTCAGGACTCGACGCCACCGAGATGTACGGCATGGGTGTCGCGGTCGGAGACTACAACAACGATGGTTATCCCGACATTCTTATTACCTGCGTTGGGCAAAACCGTCTCTTCCGGAACAATGGCAACGGCCATTTCACTGATGTGACTCGCAGCAGCGGATTGAGCGGCCGCACGGGTTTCAGCACTTCCGCGCTTTGGTTCGATTACGACCGCGACGGGTTTCTCGATCTTTTCGTCTGTAATTATGTGCAGTGGTCGCCGGAACACGATGTGTTTTGCAGTTTAGACGGCAAGCACAAGTCCTATTGCACGCCCGAAGCCTATCGCGGCCAGACCTGCTGGCTCTTTCACAATCGAGGCAATGGAACTTTCGAGGACGTTACCGCAACCAGCGGAATCTTCGACAGCAGTTCAAAATCTCTGGGCGTCGCCATGTTCGACTACGATCAGGACGGCTGGCCCGACCTGATCGTTGCCAACGACACACAGCCCAACAAGCTCTATCGCAACAATCGCGATGGCACGTTCAAAGAAGTGGGTGTAGAGGCTGGCATCGCCTTCAGTCCCGATGGAAAGGCGCGCGCCGGAATGGGCGTGGATACTGGCGATTTCAGCAATACTGGCGGACCCGGAATCGCCGTCACCAACTTCGATAATGAGATGGTCGGCCTCTATCGTTCCTCAGGAAAAGGACTCTACGAAGATGTCTCTATCGCGGCTGGCGTCGGATTGCCGACCCGTCCGATGCTCGGCTTCGGATGCGTCTTTGCAGACATGGATCTCGACGGCGCTCTCGATCTGGTAATCGCCAACGGCCACATCGATGAAACCGTCCGCAACATTCGCGGCAATGTGGGCTATGCCCAGCCTCCACAGCTATTCCTCAATCGCGGCGCGGGAACTTTCCGCGATGTCTCTCTCGACGTAGGACCCGATTTCAGCCGGCCAAGAGTCGGGCGCGGCCTGGCCTATGGAGATTTCGATTGCGACGGCGATCTCGACTTGCTCCTCACCATCAACCACGGCCCCGCGTATCTATTCCGCAACGATCAGCAAACCAAAAACAATAGCATCCGCTTTCGACTGCTGGGTACGCAATCGAACCGCGACGCAATCGGCGCTACGGTGCGCCTAGAGTATGCGGGAGTCTCACGTTCGCGCATGGTGAAGAGCGGTTCCAGCTATCTCTCGCAATCGGAGTTGCCGCTCACCTTCGGCCTGGGCAGGAACGACCACGTCGACCGCATTACGATCCAGTGGCCGAATGGCCGATCAGAAGAGTTCAAAAATCTCGCAGCCGGCAAAACCTACGAGTGCGTGGAAGCGAAAGGAATCAAGCCCAAGCCGGCTTTCTAGCAGGCCGCCAAAAAACCGCAGGGGGATAGCCGCCCCCGGCTGCCCAGCGAGCGGCTCGCCATTTTTCCTGCAGACGGATCACATCGCGCGCAGTCCGGCCGTGATCGGCAGGGGAGTGTGTCTCGTATCAGGGCATCGCTTCAGCGATGCCGTTCTCCGGACCACCCCCCTTTTTTAGGGGCGGGGTTTTGGCTGGCGTGCGCGGTTCGAGGTCACTTCGGTAATCTTCTGTCAGCAACGCTGCGGCCACATAATTATTCGAGGCCATCTCCAATCGTAACAATGAAGCCGTTCAATCGACATTCCGGCGGGGCTGTCTATCAAGAGGCAGTCGGACGATGAGTACAGGAGTTGTTGCCGGCACTCTCACCAGAAATTGTCTCCACGCGGAGTGTCCCCCGCTACAAGCTGACCGTACCGTTAGCTCTTACGGTTCTGCGCTCGGGCATCCCCAACGACATCCCTGGACGCGCCATTGAGATAGGTGAGGGCGGAATGGGAGTCGTCTCCGCCTCACAACTACTCATCGGCGAGTCCGTCCGCGTCGAGTTTCTTGTTCCGCACACGAACACGCCGTTGCGCGCGACGGCCGTGGTGCGCTATCGAAGCGCAAAATGCTTTGGCCTCCAGTTTCTGCGTTTACCCGTCGAACAGCAATCGATGGTTCGCTATTGGACGCGTCGCGAAGGCGAACTTTTATTGGCCGCCCAGCCTGCTGCCCCGGTTGAAGAGCCGGCAGCCAAACCCGATTCCCCGCCGGATGCCGAAAACTCTGCAACCTCGCCCAGCGGTTTCGATACCCGTCGCGTGGTTTCGATCGTCGTTTGCATAATTATGATCGCGGCTGTGCTGGGATGGTGGCATTGGGAGCAAGGATGGGCGGAATTGGAAGCGCAGCTTCCGGCGAAGCAGACCGTCGATGCCGAAGCCACAGTTGCAAGTGCCAGCCGACGTAATGCAGCGCCGGATCGTTCACCGCGTGATCCCCGAATATCCGGAGTCTGCACGGCAGGCGGGAGTGCAAGGCTCCGTGTTGCTGGATGCCGTGGTGAACGCAGAAGGTGCCGTAACCCAGCTAAAGTTCGTCAGCGGACCTGAAGCTCTATCCAAAGCAGCCATGGACGCCGTGCGCTGGTGGCGCTATGACCCTTATTTAGTGAATGGCCGGCCCGCGACCGTTGAGACCACGGTCGACATAGACTTCCGGCTCGCGAACTAGAAATCTGCCTCTGCGTCGTTTCCCTGTGGTCCTGTGTCCCCTGTGGCAGCGCCTTTAGCCACTATCTGGCGAGTCCGTGATTCCAGTTGTTAAAGCTTAATGCGAATCAACTGCCTGTGCTGGTATTGATGAGGATGGTCAAAGGAGCGACGTGTTCGGGTTTGACGTAACGGTTCACCAGGAAGCGCTTGCCATCTTTAGCCACATCATAAGTAAACACATCGGTGCTGGAGATCGGCGCGCGCCCACGAATCTGGAACAGAGGCGCCGGTGTCCCGGTTGTGAAAATGCCCGCCCCGTTGACCGGTACTCCCATCAGCATTCCGCTGGGTGCGATGTAGAAAATCTCTTTGCCGTCTGCGAGCCAGCGTGGCTCGCTCCCGCCGCCGCGCGATACCTGCCACTTGCCCTCAGCCCCGGGGAATGATGTAACGTAAATCTCCCAGTTGCCCGACTCATCGGAGGCATAGGTCACCCATTTGCCATCCGGAGAAATCTGGCCGTTCGTTTCGCTGCTTTTCCCGGCAAGAAAACGAGTTGGCTCGCCTCCTGCAACCGGTATCAGTTCGAGATATTCGCCCGACGTAACCTGGCGTGTGAATAGAATCTCTTTGTCATCCAAAGACCAGGAATTGGGAATAATGTCGTCCATGGAGGTAATGGGGAGGGTAAATCGCCTGGTCTCTCGCTCCAGTCCCGACGCTCGCTTTAAAATCAGGCTCGGTCCCGCCGCATCTGCGATGCGGTAAGCCAGCGTGCTCCCATCTCGCGACCATACAGCTGCTACTTCTTCCGCCGGATCGAACGTGAAACGGGAGTTGCCCGCACCAGTTGCGCTTTCAATCCAGACATCTACATTGTTGGCCTTCTCGTCGCTGATGTCGAGCGCGACCCGATTGCCGTCGGGTGAAAGTGTGGGGTTCGCCATGATGGCGGGTTCGCTGATGCGGTTCAGTTCCTTGCCCGAGCAGTCTATCCAGGTAAGCGCGGACTGCGCTGCCCCGACGTCGGTGTTGTAGATCACGGTTCCATTCTGCGCGACCGTGAACGCCGACCAATAAGTTGAAGGTTGGAATCCGACGGCATTCGCGACCACGGTCGTGCTCCCCGAAATCGTGCCGGCTGACGCGTCAAAAGCCACGCTAACCAGTTGCCTTTGCTCATCCGCATAAAACAAATTGTGAGCATCGTAGCCGAAACTGGAGTGGCAGAGGACGACAAGCTTTCTCTCCTTGCCCTCGAGAGAAGTCAGATAGATGCCGCTCAATCGATCGTCCCTGGAGTTCGAAAAGTTACCAGCCCAGAACAAGAAATGGTCGCCGTCGGGAAGAAAGAGAGGCCAGCGGTGGGATTGATCTTCCGTTTTTCGGATGTGTTGAGTGGCCGGCCCCATACCCGTACCATCGGCGTTGATACGGTTGAGCGGACTTTGAGCATCAGGAGCGTAGATAATTACGCCCTTGCTTCCCCAACTGCCGCCGCGTCCCGCCAAGGCGGTGGCCAATACCTGCGGCGTGCCCCCGGAGATCGCAATTTTCTGCAGTTTGCCGTTGGCGAAAAATCCGACGTAAGCGCCGTCGGGCGACCAGAAAGGATAGCTCGCGCCTTGTGTGCCGGGCAGAAGTGTAATGTTCGATGAACCAACCCGCTGCACATAGAGCATGGGCAAAGCCGAGTTTTCTTCCGGAGATACAAATACCAGCATCGAGCCGTCGTGCGAAAGCGCCATGTGGCTGATGCTCATTTCGTCGGGAACCGCCAGCGCAAACTGCATGCGGGTGGTCGGCTGAGGACGCCGCGCGATCATCCACGCCGCCGCCGCGACCGCCACCAGCGCCAGCCCTGTAAGTACCCATCGCAAAATCGGCAGCGAGCGAGGCGCCGCCGCTACAGCTCGCGCCATTGCGCTGGCGTCAGTTCCTGAGAGCGCGCCTAGCGCAAAAGACAAGTCGCGCGCCGATTGAAAGCGCTCTTCCGGATTCTTCTCCAGGCAGCGCCGCACAATACGCTCGAGCGCGGGAGACACCACCTGTCCCACAGCGGACAAATCCGGCGGATCGTCCTTCAAAACCGCGGTCATCGTTTCCGCCGTGGTATCGCGGCGGAAGGCGCGTTCGCCGGAAAGCATCTCGTAAAGCACTGCGCCAAACGCAAAGATGTCCGTCCGAAGATCGGCGGCCATGCCCCGCACCTGCTCCGGCGCCATATAGCTAGCCGTGCCGATGATCACCCCTGCCGCCGTCTGCGAACTGGTGAGCGCGAGCCCCTCCGATTCTGAGGTCGTGTCTTGCACCAGCTTCGCCAGGCCAAAATCGAGGATCTTAATGCGGCCGTCTTTGGTGACGAAAATATTTTCGGGCTTGAGGTCGCGGTGGACGATTCCTTTCTCATGCGCCGCCGCCAGTCCGTGTGCAATCTGCACTCCGTAGTCGATTGTCTTGCGCTGCGGCAGAGCGCCTTGTCCCAGAATCGTCCGCAGGCTCTCGCCTTCGAGAAGCTCCGAGACCAGAAAGGGTGAACCATTGTGATGGCCGATATCGTGAATGGCAAGAATGTTAGGGTGGTTGAGCGCGGCTACAGCACGCGCTTCCTGCTCGAAGCGGCGCAAGCGGTCGGGTTCGTGGGCGACCGATTCAAGAATGATTTTCAGAGCGACATCCCGCCCCAGCCGCGTATCTCGCGCGCGATACACTTCTCCCATTCCCCCGGCACCCACGGTAGACAGGATTTCGTAAGGACCGATTTTCACGCCCGAAGCCAGGGACATAGATGCCCGCAATTATAGCGTGCGTGACCCGCTACAATCTTTCTATGCAGTTCGTGCGAGCGTTTGTCATTCCCGTCCTCATCGCGGCCACCGTCGCCCAAAACGCGCCTCAATCCGTCACCGTTCCCATGGCCTTAGACCAGGGCCGCATCGTGGTCGACGTAGATCTTCATCTGCCTAACGGATCGACCGAGCGTGTACGCGGATGGGTCGATAATGGCACTCCCGACCTTTACATGAACCAACGCGTCGCTGATTTAATGGGTGTCGGCGCGTTTTGCGCCGGCGAGATCTGCAAAGGTACGCCGTCTCCGACTTCTCCGTTCGAAATCTCGATCGGCGGAATGAAAATTCGCCTCCCGATCAAGGAAATAAAAATCCCGCCCGGCCAGCCCGCCATCGGCCCCGGCATGAGTGCCGAGATCAACCTGCCCGCGACCGTCCTGCGCAATTACGACGTGCTAGTAAACTTCCCTGACCGCGAGTTGACCATCGGCGTGCCCGGCAGTCTGAAATTCAACGGCGTAAAGAGCAAGATGCTAGTCGATGCGAGCAACGGCCTCATTCAAATTCCCAGCAAGATTGACAACAAGAACTACGACCTAGGCCTCAACCTGGGTTCCTCTGCCAGCTCTCTTACGGAAGAATTATTCGAGAAGCTCTCCAGCGCTCACCCGAACTGGCCGCACATGACCGGAGCCATCGGCCCCTTCAATACTGGAGAACTCAACGACGAGCCCAACTGGAAGCTGATGCGCGTGGACCGCCTCCAATTCGGGCCGCTCTTTCTGACGGATGTAGCTGTCGCCGACCTTCCCGCCGGCCTGCGCAACGAAGCCCGCAGATTCGTCGAAAAACGCGGTAGAGTCCCGGTTGCAGGCCTGCTCAGCTCTGAAGCCCTGATGAATTATCGCGTCGGTCTCGACTACGCTCACACGTCCGTCTATTTCGACATCGGACGCACGGTCAAGTTGCCCGACTTCGACGTCGTAGGCCTCATCCTTCGCCCCGAAAACGACAACCGCTTCACCGTCGTCGCCGTAGCCGATTTCGACGGCAAACCTTCAGTCACCGAAGTCCAGCCCGGCGATCATCTCATCGCCATCGGCGACAACCCCATCGCCGAATTCACCCTGGGACAAGTCTGGTCGCTGCTCGAAGGCGCGCCCGGTCAGGAACGCAAGTTGACCATCGAGCGCGCCGGCAAACAATTCACCGTCGCAGCCACGGTGCAGCACTTCCTGGGTGAAGCGCCGGAGAACGAAGAAACAAAGCACAAGTCGAAGCGCTGACGCAGGTGCGGCGCGCACCCATATCCAACCTCTCATAAACTTTCTCACTCTAAGCAGCAGGAGAAACTCATGCCCAAGAAAAAAAGTTCTGGCTCACGCAAGAAATCAGGTCGCAAGTATGGTAAGGCCGCAGGCAAGAGCGTCGAGAGCGCCATGCGTCGAAAGAAAAAAGGCACGCTTCGCTCGGGCAAAGGTGGCAAAGGCGGCGCTGTGAAGAGCCGCAAGCAGGCGATAGCTATCGGGCTCTCCGAAGCGCGAGAGAAGGGCGCTAAAGTGCCCAAGAAAAAATCGGCCTAGCGGCCACGAGTTCTGAAGCTGTTGTTTCGCGACGATTGACAAACTCCTTCCACCGCCCTACCTTTCCGTGGACAGCGGTGGAGGCTCTCTCTCGTGAAACGCAAAGCCATTACCGAACCTCGCGCGAGCCACAAAGGTCGGCGATATGCAAACTTGAGTCGGGCAGATGGACGACATGCCCGCTCGATGATCGGCATTTTTCTCTTCATTCTTTCCGCCGCCAGCCTGCTGGGCGCGCAGCAGGCCCCGCCCATCCTGGGTCTCTTTCAGAATCACGGAGACATCGGCAGTGCGCTTCACAAAGGCTCTGCCCAATACGATGCCGAACACCGCGCCTACACGCTTACGGGCAGCGGCGAAAACATGGGGCCAACCTCCGACGCCTTTCAGTTCGCGTGGAAGGAAGTTTCCGGCGACATAGCATTGACCGCAGACATCGCCTTCCCCGAAAAAGATGTCAATCTCCACCGCACAGCTGTCTTGATGATTCGCCAGACCCTCGACGCCGATTCTTCCTCCGCCGACGTCGCCCTGCAGGGCGATGGTCTGGCGTCGCTCCGCTACCGGGACGCCAAAGGCGCAGCCACGCATGAGATTCAAGCCAACGTCTCCGCGCCCCATCGGCTGCGCATAGAAAAGCGAGGAGACTTCATCTACGTCTTCGCCGCCGGAGCTTCCGCCGCCGAAAATTCCGATGCGCATTCCGATCTGCGTTCCGATCTGCATTCCAACTACCCGCTGCGTCCCACCGGCGCATCCATCAAGCTTCCGCTGCAAGGCTCGTTCTATGTAGGCATCGGCCTCTGCTCTTGTAATGAAGATAAAGAGGCTAAAGCCGTTTTCACCAACGTAGATCTCTCAACTCCAGCCGCCAGCGCCGTGCCGCCCGTTCTCTACAGCACATTAGAAACCGTCGCCATCGCTTCCACCGATCGCCGCGTCATCTACACCGCTCCCAGCCACTTCGAAGCCCCCAATTGGACTCGCGACAACTCCTACTTTTTCTTCAACCGTGAAGGCCACATTCTGCGCCTCCCCGTAGCCGGCTCACCTGCAACTCAGCCGCAGACAATCGACACCGGCACGTCCACGCACTGCAACAACGACCACGGCATTTCTCCCGACTCGCATTGGCTGGCCATCAGCGATCAGTCGCAGCCCGACCATCAGTCGAGCGTCTACATCGTCCCCATCGAAGGCGGTTCGCCCCGCCGTGTTACACAGAACTCTCCCTCCTACTGGCACGGCTGGTCCCCCGACGGAAAGACGCTAGCTTTCGTCGGCCAGCGCAATGGCGATTTCGACATCTACACCATCCCGGTCACCGGAGGCGACGAAACCCGCCTCACCACCGCCAAGGGCCTAGACGACGGCCCCGAGTATTCTCCCGACGGCAAGTACATCTACTTCAACTCCGAACGCACCGGCCACATGCAGATCTGGCGCATGCGCGCCGACGGCACCGATCAGGAACAGATAACGTCGGACGATTACAACAATTGGTTCCCGCACATCTCTCCCGATAGCACGTGGATGGTCTTCCTCTCCTACGGAAGCGACGTGGTCGGCCATCCTCCCAACAAAGATGTGCAGCTACGCCTGGTGAGCATCAGCGGAGGCAAGATCGACAGCAAGGACATTGAGAATAAGATCACGGTTCTCGCCAAACTTTTCGGCGGACAGGGCACGATCAACGTTCCATCGTGGTCGCCCGATAGCAGCAAGGTAGCCTTCGTGAGCTATGAATTGTTACCGCCCGAAGAAGCAATGATTCAATGATTCAATGTCTCAATCTTCGTTGGTTTCAGGAGATAAAATCCCATTATGCGTTTAGGAGTCTTCACGCCCTTGCTGTCGCAGCTTCCCCTGCCGGCTGTCCTCAAAAAACTAGACGCGCTTCACATCGACACCGTCGAACTTGGCACGGGAAATTATCCCGGTGACGCGCACTGCAAACTTTCAATGCTCGAAGACATCTCCGCCCTGGCCGAACTGCAGCGCGTTCTGGCCGATCATGGAGCCACCATCAGCGCCCTGAGTTGTCACGGCAACCCTCTGCATCCCGATAAAACCCGGGCGCAGCAGGAGGCGGAGGTAAGCCGCAAAACCATCCTGCTAGCTGAAAAACTTGGCATCCAGGTGGTAGTCGATTTCTCCGGATGCCCTGGCGATTCGCCCAACGCGATCGCTCCCAACTGGGTCACATGCCCCTGGCCTCCCGACTATCTCAAGGTTCTGGATTGGCAATGGAGCGAGGTAGTCGCGCCTTATTGGATCGAACACGCAAAATTCGCCGCAGACCACGGCGTAAAGATCGCTATAGAAATGCATCCCGGATTCGTAGTCTACAGCCCGGAGACGATGCTGAAACTGCGCTCGATCGCTGGCCCCAGCATTGGTTGCAACTTCGATCCCAGTCATCTCTTCTGGCAGAACATTGATCCGATCGCCGCGGTTCGCGTGCTGGCGGGCGCCATCTTTCACGTACACGCCAAAGATACGCAGCTCTATCCAGTCAATCTTTCGCGCACCGGCGTGCTCGACACCAAGCCCTACACCGAAGAGCGCGATCGCGCCTGGATATTCCGCACCTGCGGCTACGGTCATGGCGCCGAGTGGTGGAGCGAGTTCATCTCCACGCTGCGGATGTTTGGCTACGATTCCGTCCTCTCCATTGAGCATGAAGACAGCCTGCTCTCGCCCGAAGAGGGCTTAACCAAAGCCGCAGAATTCCTCAATAGAATCGTAATTCGAGAACAGCCCGCCACAGCCTCGTGGGTCTAGATTGATTTGTGTAGCTAACTGGTGGAGCGCCCGGCGTCCCCGCCCGGCATCTATGGCCGCAGCGCAGACAGGAAAACGCAGGCAGGAAAATGATGGAGCCAATAAAAACGGCAATCTTCGGCACCGGTTTCATGGGTCGAGTGCATCTCGAAGCTCTTCGCCGCCTGGAATCCATTGAGGTAGCCGCGATAGCAGGCAGAACCGCCGAGGCTGCCCAGCGCCTGGCCGCAGGCTTCAACATTCCCAAGACAGCAGACGACTATCGTGACATCCTGCGCGATCCCGAGATCGACGCTGTCCACATCTGCACGCCCAACGCGCAGCACTTCCGCATGGCAAAAGAAGCGCTCGAAGCGGGCAAGCACGTTCTTTGCGAAAAGCCGCTGGCCACCACGGTAGAAGAGGGAGAGGAACTAGTAGCGCTCGCTGCCCGCAAGAAACTGCGCAACTGTGTCTGCCACAATCTGCGCGACTACCCAATGGTCCAGCAGATGCGCCGCCTTCGCGAAGCGGGAGACCTGGGCGAGATCCTCGTAGTCCAGGGCACATACTTCCAGGACTGGCTGCTCTACAACACAGACTGGAACTGGCGAGTCGATTCGAAAGCCGGCGGCCCCTCGCGTTGCATGGCCGACATAGGCTCGCACTGGTTCGATATGGCCGAACACATCACCGGATTGCGCGTGACCTCTCTCTGCGCCGATCTCCAGACCTTCCATCCGAAACGTAAAAAACCGAAACACTCTATCGAAACATTTTCAAATAAACTGCGAGGCCCGGAAGACATTATTGAAACCACCGTCGACACCGAAGATTTTGGCGCAGTCATATTTCACATGGGCGGCGGCCAAACGAGCGGGCGTGCGCGCGGCACCGTAACCGCCAGCCAGGTCTCCGCCGGACGCAAGAATCGCCTCAGCGTAGAAATCTACGGCACGAAATCTTCCGTAGCCTGGAACCAGGAGCGTCCCGACGAACTCTGGCAAGGCCATCGCGATAGCGCGAATCAGATTTTCGTTAAAGATCCGTCGCTGCTAAAGCCTGAGGCGCGCAGCTATGCCGACCTTCCCGGCGGCCACAGCGAAGGCTACGACGACACCTTCAAGCAAGTCTTCCGCCGCTTCTACGCCTCAATCGGAGCGGCGTCGAAAAACGAGCCTGCTGCGCCGCCCGAATACCCGCAGTTCATCGATGGCCTGCGCCAACTGAAAATCCTAAACGCCGTGCTCCAGAGCCATAAGGCGCGAAGCTGGATCGAAGTGCCCGCAACTGATTGGGCAGTTCCACAATGAGAAGAGAGAAGAATCGGACCCAACCGGAACACAAAGGCCGTTTGTAACTCGATCTTCCTTCGTGTACCTTCGTGCCCTCGGTCGTTAAGCTCTCGCAGACTGAGCCCAACTTTCAACCAGGCCATTGAAAGGACCAAGTGTTAATCTTCGCCGCAAGCTTAGCGTTCTTCATCTACGGACTGATCGCCGCCATGCTCGGCACCATTCTGCCCGAGCTTTCCGACCGCTTCCACCTCACGCCCAGCCAGAACGGCACCATTGCCTTTGCCCAGGCTCTGGGACTCATCATCGCCTCGCTCGGAGTCGGCCCGCTGCTGGATGATGAAGGCAAGAAAGTCGGCATCATTCTCGGGCTGGTCGTGATCTCCGCGGTGCTCTTCACGCTTCCGCGCTCGCCCGGCTTCCGTAGCATCGTGGTTCTCTTGTTCCTTCTCGGAGCCGGCGGCGGCACCCTGGTCACGGGCGCAAACTCTCTGGTCAGCGATGTCAGCGCCACCCATCGCGCCATCGCGCTAAACCTGACCAACCTTTTCTTTGGAGTTGGCGCTCTTACCACTCCCTTCGTCTCGGCCAATCTTTTCGAGAGAAAGTGGGTCCGCCTCTGCTACTCCATCGCATCGCTAGCGATAGTCACGCTGGCGATTCAAGCCCTCATCAAAATGCCCGGCCCCACCGGCACCGGCCGCTTCGTGCTCGCCGAAGCCGCTCCCGTGCTTGGCCGCCCGCTCCTCTTTATGATCGGACTCTTCCTCTTTCTCTATGTCACCTGCGAAGTGGGAATCTGGAACTGGCTGCCGCGTCATCTCATCGCGCAAGGCATCCCCGATAAGCAAGCCCTAAACATTCTTTCCCTGGGATTCGCTCTCGGCCTGCTGCTCGGGCGCGCCGCGATCCTGCCCATTCTCAGCCACGTGCCCGCGATTACCGTAACCCTGATCGGATCGATAGCGATGGCCATTACGACATTTCTAATGCTTCGGACCAATCACCCCGGCCTCGCCGCAGCCTTGGTCTTTCTAGCCGGCCTTGCGATGGCGCCCGTCTATCCGACCACGCTCTCCATTGTCGGCGATGTCTTTCCGCGCATGACCGGCACTGCCATCGGCTTCGCAATCACCTGTGGATGGATCGGCCTCGCCGTCAGCTCCCGCATCATAGGCGCGATAGCCGGAGGAGATCCGGCGCGGCTGAAAAAAGCACTGCTGGTAATCCCAGCCTCAGCCGTTTTGATGGTAGGTTTGGACCTAGCGATCAAAAGCGCTCTGCGCTAACGCCTGAGGCACAGGTTTGTTCTTGGTCTCGGGGTGTCGGTGTAGTTTGCGGGGAAGGCGGTTTCGTATCAGGGTATCGCTCAGCGATACCGCAAGTCCGTCATATCAATCGCCCCTTTAGGGGCTGGACACGAATTTTACTGAGCGCCATTCCCATACGTAGGCACTCCCTGCTGCACCATAAACAACAGCGTCTGCCCCCGTGAGGACCAATCGCTCTGCGGATACTGCGAGATCAGCTGCTGAGCCAGCGCGATCGCCTGCCCCTTGGATTGCTCCGATTTCTTTCCCTGGTCTTCCGTCTTATAAATCTCAATCAATGCCGCCCGCCGCGAAGCCGCATCATAAAGCGCCTCGGGAGCCGCCGGAGACTGCGAGTATTCCTTCACATATTTCTCGTAAATCTCAGCTTCCTTGTCCGGACACTTCGATGACCCCTGCCATTCCCCGCAGAGTTTGTTATCGATCAAGTGAAAAGCTGCCAGCTGCGCCCACTTCGTGTCGGGAAATTTCTTCATCACCAGCTTCATGTAGCGCTCCTCGATGCCTTCGCGATAGTAAGCTTCCTTTTCGCGAGCCGAAGGCCGAGATTGCATATCCGACTTTTCGATCTGCCACTGAATATCGGCGGCGCGGTAAAGTCCCTCGCCAGCCAATGGCGCGTTAGGAAAAAGATCGTACACACGGTGATAGAGCCGCTCGGCATCCTGAGCTGCTCCGCGCCGCCCATGGCGGCGGCTCGCCTCGTCTTCGGAATCCACCGCTGCTCCGAACACTATCCGGTCCCCATTAGGAGTAGAAGGCCACACCACCCCGCTATCCTGCACCCACCCGCTGATTGTCTTTCCCTCGTCCTCATCCTCCAAGACGAAAGCCGGATCGCGAGCCACCGGCGACCCCAGCAGCGCTTCCACATGCAGCCAGTTGGGACTCTTCTCAAGAAGAATCAATTCCCGTCCGCGTTCAACCTGCCCGAGCTTGCTCGAGTTGGTGTCAGGAGAAAGATAAATAACCGCCTCCCGGACCAGCGTTCCCCGATCAGCCGCAAACAGCAAACAATTTCCCAACAGCATCAGGACGATCAAATTCAGAACAACGAAACGCGGAACTTTGATCTCGAAAGCAATATTGTTAATCGGTTTCACGGCAGGTCATCTCCAGTTCGAGTGGTTAATCTGATTATGCCAGTTTCCGGGCACGCGTAACTCCTCCAGCGAGGCAACCGGGGCGACCAACAGTTGACAAGAGCGCACCCGTACTGTAGATCGTTGTGTTCCCGAGTGAGGATAGTTGGCCGTCGCCTCAATCCAGGCAACCCACAATGTCGAAAGCCACCGCGCAACCGATCACCATTCGCGACCTCGCCATCCGCGATTTAAAGAGCATCGACGACCTGAGCCAGTTAAAAGCGGTAGAAAAGGAAGTCTGGGGCATGGCCGAAGAAGACACCGTGCCCCTGACCTTGGCTATAGCGCTGAAAGCCGCCGGCAATATCTTTGTCGGAGCTTTCGTCAAACCCGAGCAAAAGACTGACCCCAAGCCCGAGCCAAAGTCGGAGCCAAGAAGAGAGAAGCGCGAGACTCAAGAGCTAAATAAAGAGCAGCTGGTAGGATTCGCCTTCGGATTTCTAGCCCGCGAGCATGGCGAAACCACCATCCACTCGCACATGCTGGCCGTGCTCGATGCCTACCGTCATCTGGACTTGGGCTCCCGCCTCAAGCAAGCGCAGCGCGAGCGCGCCATGGCCCTCGGTATCCGAGAGATGACCTGGACCTACGACCCCCTGCAAAGCAGAAACGCTCACTTCAATTTCTCGAAACTGGGCGTGGTTTCCGATACCTACAAAATAGACTTCTATGGGCCGGAAACCTCCAGCATGCTGCATCGCAACGGCACCGACCGTCTCTGGGTGCGTTGGATCCTTAATTCGCGGCGGGTGCGAGATCGTTTAGCGGGCGGGCCAGCAACGAAAAACGTACGAGGAGAAACACTGGATGCTCTGAAGCTATTGGCTCCGCTCGTGCGTTTCGATCCCAGCGGCAAACCGGCGCGAGCAGACCTGTCGGAAGCTCTGGCCAGGCAGCGCTTAAGCATCGAGATCCCCGGCGATATTCTCGAGGTTGAGCGCCTCGACATGGGTCTGGCCAAAGAATGGCGAGAGGCAACCCGCTGGGCTTTCCGCGAGGCATTCAAAGCCGGATTCTATGTAGCTGAGTTCTCCCGTTCAATTCGAGGCCAGCAGGGCCCAGGAGCCTA
This sequence comes from uncultured Acidobacteriaceae bacterium, assembly GCA_963810955.1. GTDB lineage: Bacteria > Acidobacteriota > Terriglobia > Terriglobales > Acidobacteriaceae > Acidiflorens. Next base: position 134,590 of record CAWEPW010000041.1, read on the forward strand.
CCTGCTGCAGCGTGGAACCATCGCCGAGCTAATCCCAGACTAAAAAAGGCTCAACGTTTTCCTTGAGGGTGAGCGTCCTGCGTAGCCCGTGTGCCACTGTGTGGTTCTTGATAGTGAGGTCCTACCGTGAATCGAGCGCCTGTCGCTGTTCCCGCATTTGCTGCAGGAAAGACTCGACCGGCACTTGAAAGTTCTGCCGGAATAAATCGACCAGCGGATCTTCCGATTTCGAGCGTCCCGCCAATGCCGTTTCCAGTCCGTCCGGCAAAACCGAGACCTCAGGATGCTTGCCCTCGTTGGCTTGAAGAGTCGCAATCATGCGTTCGGCCTGATCCGTTTGCTCGGCTGTGCCTCGCAGAAACTCCACTCCCATGCCAAACTCCGGGTGCGCGACCAGCACAATGCCGGCGGCGCGAACGTCCATATCGTTGGCCTTGATAGAGAGCACCACTCGCGTCCCTCTGGGAAAAGGCGAGTTGGTAGTCAGATAACAGCCTCCGACGCTGAGATCCGAAAGGCCGCAACTCACCGGCGGGTCGTCCTCATCAGGTTCGGGAAGCTGTTTGGTCAGCCACTGCCGAAGCATCTTGCGCTGCTCGTCGGTAGGGTCTTTGAAGCGTACACCGGCCACTTCGCCGGTACCCTCCCATGCCAACTCGCCCTGGATTTCCAGCGTCCTGTCGGTGCCCGGCAAGTCCAACGAAAAGCGAAGCGCGCTTTCTTTAGCTTTGCGCCCGATAAACTGTATTGCCATCCCGCCTTCGCAGAGGTCCGAGGTCTTCGCTTTGTACCGGCTGCTGCCGTAGCATTCCACCAGAATTTCCACCGGCAGCCGCATCTGCATCCGCCGTTCGCGCTTCATCAAAGCTCGCACCGCGCGAAAGCTGGCCTTGGCGCGCTCTACCGCGAAGGGCTTGTGCAGCACGAAGTGGGCTCCCAGAGCGAACCCGCCCTTAAGGCCGACCTCGGCTTCCACCATCACAATCGACAGGGCTCGCTTATTCACCGGAGCGGACTTAGCTCCCACTAACACCCGACCCGCTTCCTCGCTGTTGGCTCCGTCGACAATGATGGCCTCATAACGCTGGCGGGTGATGCGGCGCAGCGCGTTTTCCGCCGTAACGCAATGTTCCACATCGATTTCAAGATCGCCGAGGACGCGGCGCAAAACTCGCACCGTCCGATCGTCAACACTCAGAAGTAAAGCCTTCAGGTTCATGGTTTCAAATCACATTCAGATCGACTGGAGGCCGACTCGCGCTCCACCAGTGATCAATAAGAGGAACTAAATCCACGAGAAGGGAAAAGACCGCCTGCTCTCCCCGAAATGCTCTTCTTGTCTGCACTTTAATGTGTTGAAGAAGCGGCGGTCAACGCCACGACGGTCCCTTGCGATTACCATTGTCATCATGTTTTTTTTGCGTAGGGACAGCCGCCCCCGGCTGTCCACCAAGCGCAGCTCGGCTACTCCGGACATAGTGTTGCGGACATAGACCCCTGAACAATTCGCTAGCCGCTCCGGAAGTTCGACGCGAGAGCCCAACCCTCGCCCAGCTGCCCATTCCTCAACCGCAACTGCTTGTGCATAAAGGGGATGGCGAAGACGTGCCCAAAAGGTCAACTTTTCTATTGACTTATGTAGAAAAACCCATTATTATCAATAGCTTCCATAGGCGCCGAGGGGCTTGGATCTTTGATCTTTGCTTTGATTTTTCGCTTTACTCTGATGAATCCCCTTGGCCGTCCGTGGAATCAAAATAATTGGAGTAGGAAGTCCGTATCCCCACGGAGGGTATAATTTTCATGGCCAAACGACGCGGAAACCCCAATTGGGGCAAGCCTGAGCCTATCGGCCCAGTCACTCCGACGATAACCGAATTCGAGCAGGTTGTGCACGAATACAAACTTTCCCCAGACCAGTATTTGCGCTCTACCCGGTTGCGCGAATGGGCACGCCGGAACAAGAATTCCAAGTACATTCCCGAGCCTTTGCTCGAAGCTTGGGGTTTTGAAATCGAATCCACTCTGTAACGCACAGAGAACCAACTTAAATGAGAAGGGTCGCCGCGTGCGGCCCTTTGTTGTTCCAGGTTTATTCCTTCGTGGACGTTAGTGCCCTCGGTGGAAGAGGTTTTGGTGGCGCAGGAGTAACACTATGCTGGCGACCATAAACTTTAGAGGCTCGGAACTAGCAGGCCTGATAGTAGCCGTCAGCTTCGCTGCGGGCCTGAACGTCTACGCCACGGTCGCGACTCTCGGCCTCCTGGCCCATGCCGGTGTACTGGATCTACCCGCCGGCCTGCATCTCCTGACTAGTTGGTGGGTGATCGCCGCCTCGGGCGTACTCTTTGCCATCGAAGTTTTCGCCGACAAGATCCCCGCCTTCGACCTCTTCTGGAATGCTCTTCACACTTTCGTGCGCATCCCTGTAGCGGCCCTGATGGCCTACGGTGCAACCTCCCAGCTCTCGCCCGAGAAGCAGTTATTGGCAACGTTAGCCGGAGGCGCAATCGCCCTGGCCGCTCACGGAGGCAAGACCGCCGCTCGTGTGGCCGTAACCCCGTCGCCCGAGCCCATTTCGAATGTCGTCCTGAGCGCCGGAGAAGACGCGCTAGCCATCTTCCTGACCTGGTTAGCCACCCAACACCCAATTGCCGCAGGCGGCATCGTAGTAGTATTTCTGGTGGTGATCATTGCTGTGATGCGGTGGGTAGTGAGGGCCATGAAAACCCTGTTCCGTGGCGCAGAAAACGAACTCGAGCCGTCAAAGCGCCGTAATCTGAATGCCGCATAATCTAGAACGCAGCGTAAACTACGTCGCCTGAACTGTTGGATCCGCGTTGTTATTAGATTTGTTAAGGCATCTTGGTTATAAGTTTTGTATCAGGGCATGCCTTTAGACATGCCGCAAGCGCATGCGTAGGAAAGCGCCTTCAGGCGCCGGAATTCGAGATTTGATTCCACGACGATCCTTATGGCTCCTAATTCTCCCTTCACCGACGTTCCCACCGCCATAGAAGAAGTCCGCGCCGGCCGCATGATCGTAGTAGTTGACGACGAAGACCGCGAAAACGAGGGCGATCTCACCCTCGCCGCCGAAAAAGTCACGCCCGAAGCCATCAACTTCATGGCCAAATATGGACGCGGCCTCGTCTGCCTCGCCATGACCGAAGAGCGCCTCGAGCACCTGCGCATCGGCCCTATGACCAGCGAAAACACCTCGCAATACGGAACCGCATTCTGTGAGGCGATCGACGCCCGCGAAGGCGTGACCACCGGCATTTCCGCCCATGATCGCGCCCACACCATTAAAGTAGCGATCGACCCCCAAACGCGTCCCTCCGATCTGGCGCGCCCCGGTCACATGTTTCCACTCCGAGCCCGCAAAGGCGGAGTCTTAGTCCGTGCCGGCCAAACCGAAGCCTCCGTAGATCTAGCCCGTCTCGCCGGCATGGTGCCCGCCGGAATCATCTGCGAAATCATGAAAGATGACGGCACCATGGCGCGCGTGCCCGACCTGATCGAATTCTGCCGCGTACACAACATGATGATGCTTACCGTAGCCGAACTGATCCGCTACCGCATGCAGCACGAGCGCTACGTCCATCGCGTAGGCGAGGCACTGGTAGGAACCCAATACGGGGAGTTCCGCCTGATTGCCTACGAAAGCGAAGTGGATGGCGGCGATTCGCACATAGCTCTGATCCGCGGAGATATCTGCCGCAGCGACAAGCTGAGTGACAAAAATGACTTATCCGAGCCCGTTCTTGTCCGTATGCATGCCCATTGTCTGCTGGGCGATGTTTTTGGCGCCACCGCCTGCGACTGCCACCAGACGCTCGACGCATCGCTAAGAATTATTGCCGAAGAAGAACGAGGCGCTCTAATCTACCTGCATCAGACCTCCAAAGGATTCACCGCGGAAAAAATCGGCGAGCAATCATTCCTCACCTTTCACCGGGAACGCCGTCTCCCGTCGCTCCCCGAAAGCGAGCGAAAGATTCACCGCGAGATAGGACTGGGAGCCCAGATCCTGTCTGACCTGAATCTAAAGCGAATCAGGCTTTTAACGAATCATCCCAGAAGGGTAGCCGCACTGGAAGGCTTCGACATAGAGATAGTAGAGCAAGTCCCGGTAAAGTTGGCCGCCCCAAAAGGTTCTCGATAATAACGAAATGGAGCGACGGGTCCTCGCCCGTCCAAAGCCGAAAATGCCAACGGAGGGACAGCCGTCCCCGCTGTCCACCCGAGCGCAGTTCGGCAACTGCCAGTGGCCGAAGCATCGGATTTGCCCTAAAATCACCAGATGAAAGCTCAGCGGAAATTCACGGTTCTTATCGAGCGAGACGAAGAAGACTATTACGTCGCCACCGTACCTGCTCTGCGAGGCTGCCACACCCAGGCGAAGAATCTGGACACTCTGATGAGACGAGTGCGAGAAGTTATTCAGCTTTGCCTGGAAGCGTTGCCTTTTAAGCCGAACTAATCGACACCGCTCTCAGTCACAGCCCCACGCCGCTTAAAACGGCTTCCTTGGCGTAATCTCCTCATCCTTAATAAAAAACTGCGCCGGGCACACTGCCGACCCGCAAATCGTTGGCAGGAGCCCCGCCATTTGCTTGCGCGTGATCAGCCCCAATGTGCCGCACGAAGGGCACGAGAGCACCGCCCAATACGGATCCTCTCTCTCTCCCACCTCTCCCGCATTTTCCAGCACGAACACGGTGCCAGGTTCCATCTGCTCGGGAATCCATTCGTTGATAATGCTCAATTCACCGATCATCATGCCTCCCCGCTCTCCGTTTTCTCGCACGCCCGCATGGTTACGCTCGCCGCCGCCGCAAATCCCGCACCCGTTCCGATCCCGCCGTCTTCTTCCGCGCCTGCATCTCCGCCCGCACCCGGCGCACCTCGTCGCTCAGGCATATATCGAACATCGGCTGCCGCGCGTTTTTTAACAGGTCCACGACCTGTCGTGCCGAGGTCCTTAAATAAAGATGAGTGCCATCGGTAAGCAGGTGATACTCCGATTCCGACGAAGACCCGACCGTAGCCGCCAGCGTGGTGCCGAATTCCTTTTGCAGAAACCGGATCACTTTGCGCATGCGCTGCAGAGAAAATCCCCGCCGCCGCAACTGGCAGATCACCGCTACCGTAACCAGTTCGTCCCAGCTGTAAATACGGCGATGCCCCTTGCGCGCCGGGGCGACAATGCCGCGCTCATCCCACCACTGCAACTGCCGGGCGCTGATTCCAGTCAGTGCCATTACATCGCTCGACGTGAACTCGCGTTGCTTCATGAGCCCATTATGTTTCAAACAATAAATTGAAGAAATGTTTGAAACATTCTAGGGGGCGAACCCAGAAATCAAATAGCGTTTAGTTTCTTGCGGTAGTGACTAAGCCGGTACGTGGCCTTACGTGGGGACAACCGTCTTCGGCTCTCCAGCCGAGCGCAGCTAGGACCGCCGCGCTCAACGGTGGTGCAGACCGAGATATCTTCGTGGACCTTAGTGGCCGTGGCGGTGAAAGATTTCTACGGCCATCAAACCAGCCCGTCAGTTTGTGCCCTAAGCACTTCTGGCAGTACCATTACCGAAGCAAATTTTCCCAAGGGGACCATCAAATTGAGGATCCAAGAAATGCGTACGCGCGTAGCTGTGCTCGTGTGGTTTGTCCTGCTATCCGTAATCCTGACCTTCGCTCAACAAGAGCCCGGCTATCGCAAGACGGACACCTCAAAAAAGCCCGCGCCGAAAGCAGCCGAGACCGTCGCGACTATTGATAGCCAAAAGGATAAAGACAAGGAAGAAAAGAACGAAGGCGATCCCCTCTTTCGCGGCATGAAATACCGTCTCATCGGCCCATTTCGCGGTGGCCGTTCCCTAACCGCAGTTGGCATTCCCGGCGACCCCACGACCTACTACTTCGGCGCTACCGGCGGTGGCGTCTGGAAAACAACCGACGGCGGCAACACCTGGTCCTCGATCTTCGACAAAGACGGAGCCCCGTCCATCGGCAGCATCGCCGTAGCCGGGTCCGACCCGAATGTAATCTACGTAGGCACCGGCGAAGCCTGCATCCGCGGCAACATCTCGCAAGGCGATGGCGTCTGGAAGTCCGTTGACGCCGGAAAATCCTGGAAGAATGTCGGCCTCAAAGACACTCGCGCCATTGGCAAAGTAATCGTGAATCCGCACGATCCTGACATAGTCTTCGTCGCCGCACTCGGTCATCCTTATGGCCCCAACTCTGAGCGTGGCGTATTCCGCTCGACCGATGGCGGCAAAACCTGGGACAAGGTTCTCTACAAAGACGAGGACACCGGCGCCATCGATATAGCCTTCGATCCCCACAATCCCCACATCTTGTTTGCCGCGCTGTGGCAGACGCGCCGCACTCCGTGGTCTCTCTCCAGCGGAGGTCCTGGGAGCGGCCTCTATCGTTCTACTGACGGAGGCGCCACCTGGAAGAGATTAGAGGAGCACGGCCTTCCTCACGGTCTCTACGGCCGCATAGGCCTCGCTGTCGCGGCCAACTCCGATCGCGTCTACGCCATCATCGAAAACAAAGAAGCCGGAGGATTCTATCGCTCCGACGATGGCGGCGATTCCTGGGATCTGGTCAACGGCGGTCACTCGCTCTTACAACGACCGTGGTACTACATGCATGTCATCGCCGATCCCCAGGAACCCAACACCGTCTACATCGCCGACGTAGAATTCTTTAAGTCCACCGATGGCGGCCACACTTTCAATAAAATAAAAGTTCCGCATGGCGACAATCACGGACTCTGGATCGATCCCAAGAACACTCAGCGCATGATCGCCAACGATGACGGCGGAGTGACCATAAGCGTCGATGGCGGTAAATCCTGGACCCGCGAAGACAATCAGCCAACCGCGCAGTTCTACCACGTCATCACCGACAATCGAACTCCCTACTACGTCTACGGCGCACAGCAAGATAACACCACCGTAGCCATCGCCAGCCGCAGCGATACCGGCACCATCGGACGCCAGGATTGGTACGAGGTAGGAGGTGGCGAAGCCGGGTACATCGCGCCCAATCCCGCCGACGCCAACATTGTTTATGCCGGCGACTATCAAGGCAACATCACCCGCTTCGACCGTCGCACCAACCAGGTCAAGAGCATCAACGTAAGCCCCGAACTTGGCGATGCGCGCGGCGCGGCCGCAATGGAACACCGTTTTCAATGGACCGCCCCGATCGTCACGTCGCCCCAGGACCCCAACACGATTTACTACGGAGGCGAGCGCATCTTCAAAACCTCCGACGGAGGCGACCATTGGGAAGCGATCAGCGGCGATCTCACCCGTAATGACAAGTCCAAACAGCAGCCGTCAGGCGGCCCGATCACCATCGACGATACCGGCACCGAATACTACGACACCGTCTTTTCCATAGCTCCGTCACCCGTAACGAAAGGAGTGATCTGGGCCGGCACCGATGATGGCCTCGTTCAGCTCACACGAGATGAAGGTAAGAATTGGTCGAACGTCACACCGAAAGATCTTCCCGCCTGGAGCCGCATCAGCCTCATCGAAGCTTCGCCGCACGATGCCGCGGCCGCTTATGTAGCCGTAGATCGCCATCAGAACGACGACGTAGCCCCCTACATCTACAAGACTGCCGACTACGGGTCGACTTGGACCCGCATCACCACCGGCATCCCCGACCGATCTTTTGTGCGCGCCGTGAGAGAAGATCCAAAAAGAAAAGGCCTGCTCTACGCCGGCACCGAGCGCGGAGTCTACGTTTCGTTCGACGATGGCGCACACTGGCGCTCGCTCCAGATGAACCTCCCGATCGTTCCCGTCCACGACCTGGTCGTGAAAAACGACGATCTGGTGCTGGCAACTCACGGCCGCTCTTTCTGGATTCTTGACGATATTTCACCCTTGCGACAAATAGCCGATTCGAATCCCGATTCAGTTGCGGCCGAAGACATGCATCTCTACAAGCCAGCGACCGCCTATCGCATCCATGCAGGAGACGCGCCCGAGCATTCCTATTTCGCCGGAAAAAATCCGCCCATCGGCGCGGTCATTTATTACTACTTCAAGAAAGCGCCCAAGCAGGACGAAACAACCGAAGCCAACAAAAACGACGCAGCAAAAAATGAAGTGAAAATCGAAATCCTCGATTCGAAGGGCGCGGTCGTCCGCCACTATTCCAACCTGAAGAGCGAGCCTTTAGACGAGCCGCTCGATCCCGACGACAAAAAGCCGGAGAAGCAGATCAAGCCCGAAGACGGTCTCAATCGTTTCGTTTGGAATCTCCATTACGATGATGCCGACCGCGTCCCCGGATATTTTCTCTGGGAATACAACGACGGTGCGAAGGGCCCGCTAGCCTTGCCCGGCAGCTACCAGGTGCGCCTGACCGCGGAGGGCAAGACTCTAACCGCTCCCTTCGAGGTAAAGATCGATCCCAGAGTCACCACCTCGCAGGCCGATATGGAGAAGCAATTCAAACTGGAAATGGACCTGCGTGATCAGTTAAACCAGGTTTACGAGGCAGTCAACGAAATTCAAGACGTGCGCGATCAACTTGAAGGGCTGAAAAAGCGCCTGGCGCCCGGCGACTCCACGAAAACCGTGTTGGATGGCGCAAGCGCGCTCGAAGCCAGGTTAGTTGCGGTTCGCGATCCGCTGATCAATTTCAGAATCAGCGCCAGCGAAGATTCCCTTGCCTATACTCCAGGCATCGACGCAAGGCTGGCGTTTCTTTCCTTGTCCGTAGCCGGGTTTGCGGATTCCGCTCCTACCGCAGCCGAATATGAGCAATTCGACAAGCTGAAAAAGCAGACCGAAGAATTACTTGCGAGCTGGGAGCACGTTAGGAAAACCGATATAGCGAGCTTCCAGAAGCTAGCCACCGAAGAAAGCATCCGCCCCATCTACGTTCCTGACGTAAGAAGCGAGCGCGTCCAAGGCGGAGGTGAGGAATAGCGCGCTGACGCGCTGATCAGATTGCGGAGGGACTGGCGTCTCTCGCCCACTCAGCCGGGCGGAGACGCCCGGCGTTCCATTTAGATAAACATCTCATCCTGCGGCACACCGGCGCCGTTCCTGGGATGCCGTTTCTTCTGTCCCAGAAAAACATCGACTCCCGTGCTGATCGCAGCCACGAACCCATTTACATGCCGCAATGGAGACATCACCGTCTTGTGCACCACATCGCTGGTCTCTTCGACCTTGTCCAGGGTTCGATTGAGCAATTCGTCGGCGCGGATCACCTGCAAACGCGCCCGATCGAGCGCATCGGTGAGCGTTGCGTCAATGCGTCCCAGTTGATTGCGCACCAGGGTACTCGACTCGGAAGCGTTAGTCGTTAGCGTCTCAATCTTCGGCCGCAGCTCCAGCAGCAGACCATGCACCGTCTCCATGGTCGGCAGCGCCTTCTCGCTAAACTCGGTAGCGAGAATTTCCATTTTCGCCGAGCTCTTGCGCACCGTGAGGTAAAGGGCTATCAGAATTCCTGCCTGCAGCAACACCGCGCCCGCCGTGACCGCAATAAACGCAATTAGGTAGTTGTCATTCATAGCTGCTCCCGCCGTCTTTCCGACGCGTTTGCCGCCGATCTCGCCGCGCGCCTTAGATGTTCTTCGCCGGTTCCGCTCCCGCCGTCGTCTCGTTATAGGCTTGTCGTCCCGCCTCGTAAGCCGATCGGAACCGCTCTTTCTGCTGGTTGATCACGTCGTTTCCGCGATCGACCCATTCGTTGGCCTGCTGCCGTGCCTTCCGCGCCTGTTCACGCGCTTTCTCGCTGCTTTCCTGCGCCTTGGATCGAATCACATCGCGCATCTCATCGCCCGACTTCGGAGCATACAGCACGCCAACCACGGCTCCCACTCCAAGCCCCGCCAGGAACCACAAGAAGCTCCCGCTGCCTTCGCCATCCGCCATAAATTCCTCCTCAAAATCTCTTTCTATATCGGATGGTAGCACCCTGATATGTGAAAGACAATTCAACGATCCTAAGCCGCTCACCAAGCCGTGCCCGTCTATAGGAGGACACTTTCGGCGATCCGGTTGCTTTCCGCGTTAAGCGGGCTGAGACGGGGGCACGCCCCGTCGCTACGGGAGCGTGTGATGATTGCCCAACTCTGAATGTTAATCAGGTGCGACAAGCAGCTTGTGGAGAGATGAGTGTCTCGCCCGTCCTGCACACCGTCGGGCCGCCGGGCGTGGACGCCAGCTCTCCACTCACCCCCGCGATACGCAGTGCACGAGACATCTCCGAAAACCGCAGCAAAGAAGCCCTTGTGTCAAACCTGCCAAAGGCGGACAATGAGCCTTCTCATATCTAGCCGACAAAGTTAGGCCCGTTCCAGGAGGCAGCAGTTGTCTGATCGCAAGTATCGCCAGCGCGGATATCAAGATTCCGGCGGCGGTGCGAAAAAAGAATTCGACAAGTCCGCGGCCACTCCAACTCCGAAGAGAGAAAATACCTTCGGACCGCGCCCCATCAACATGCCCGGAACGCGCACCGTCTCCCGCTGCGCCGAATGCGGCGCGCTGTTGCAGAACCTGACCGATCCCGTAGCCGAGTGCCCCAAATGCGGATTCGCCCTGCACGCCTGCAAACAGTGCGAGCACTTCGATCCCTCCAGCCGCTTCGAGTGCACTGAACCCATCCCTGCGCGCATCTCGCCCAAAGACAAACGCAACGACTGCCCGCTCTATTCCATAAGAGTGATGGTGGAAAAGGAAACCTCGAGCAAATCCAGTCAGCGTCCCAACGACGCCCGCGCCGCCTTCGACAGCCTGTTCAAGGACTGATTGTTGAAGTTGGTGCGGTCCACGGTGCGGAGCGAACTGCTGCAGGGTGGAGACAAATCTCGCGCGCGGGATCGCTGCGGGAGACGGGGCAAGCCCCGTCTCTACTCAAGGTTTCTGTGTCGGCCGCAGAAGGATTTCGCTCGCAAACGATTGCGGAGCCTGCGTCACGATCATAGCGACTGCGTGCGCCACGTCCGAAGCTTGCAGCATCTTGTCGGTGTTCTTGCCCGCATGTTCGCTAAAGTCCGTGTGCACCGAACCAGGGCAAATCACCGAGACGCGAATGTTGTGCGCGCGCAGCTCCTCGGCTATCGAGTAGCTCAACCCATTCAGTCCCCACTTGGAGGCTGCATAAGCAGCGCCGTTTGGCAGCGCGTTCTTGCCGGCGAGCGATGAGATGTTGATGATGTGCCCGGTGCGGGCCTTAATCATGAGAGGAGCGAAGCTGCGTATGCAGTAATAAACTCCGCGCAGGTTCGTGTCGAAAATGCGCTCCCAATCCGCGGGCGCCAGCAGATGGAGCGGCCCTCCAGCTCCGGCAATGCCGGCGTTGTTGACGAGAATGTCGAGCCGGTGGAAGGCGCTCGCCACCTGATGGGCGAGCGCCTCGACAGAGCGGAGTTCGGTGACGTTGCACTCGACGACAGAAGTCTTCTCCGAGCCCTCCCCGCCAGGCTTCAGAACGCCACGCTCGCGAACGCCCAAATTCCGTATCGCAGCCGCAGTCTCGTCCAGTGCGGCCCGCGAACGTCCGCAAAGGAAAACGTGTGCCCCGAGTTCGGCGAGCCTTATAGCGATGGCTCGGCCAATGCCGCGTCCAGCGCCGGTAATGACTGCGACTTGCCCCGCCAAGGGCCACGTGTCAAGGTGCGCCACGTTTGCCGCCGGTGCAGTTTCCTTCAAAGCAGTGTCTCCGATCGCTGATTGCGTCACTCCGCAATCCTATTTTGCATCATTCTGCATCATAAAGAGTGAAGCCGGAGGAAGCTTGCGCAGCCGCACGTTCCGCGAGGGTCGAATTCGAGATGATCGATGAAGCGGGCGGAAGCGTGTCCCCGACAAAAGTTGTGTCCCCGGCAAGAGTTCTGAACGACCGAGAGCACAAACTATCACGGAGGCGGTCAGTCTCTGGGTCTATATTGTGTGCCTTCGTGCCCCTTGGTGGTGCAGGGGTTCGCAAGTTGATCCATTGCCAAACGAGCAAGCTGCTTGCCTTCGTGGAACTACATCCTTATAATCCGCTCACCGGAATAATGCTAAGGCGCGCTCTTTTGATCGACAACCCGCAAATTCCGGTTCATAGAGAAGTTCGCAGAAAAGGTTTTAGAAACAAGATCGTGGAAGTAGATCGTAGAAAAATAATTCATCTTTCAAGCTACATTGCTTCGAGCTACAGGATGCATGCTTCGAGAGTACAAGCCTTCGCGGTGCAGACCGGCGCCGGTCGTTGCGTCCAAGCGGGCTCGATGTTGATGCCAGTTCCCCAAGGATTTAAGGAGCCATAGGAAATGAACAAGACCGTTCTCGCGATGTTGCTGGTAGCCGCAAGTACCGCCTTCGCCCAAACCGCCGCGCCCGCCCAAACCGCGCCGACCACTGCGCCTGCCCCCAAGAAAGAAATGAAGGATCCGGCCGAATACAACGCCTACATGGGGGCCGAGCAGCAGACCGATGAAGCGGCCAAGATCAGCGGCTTTGAAGCCTTTGTGAAGCAGTTTCCCAACAGCTCCTATAAAGAAGATGCGCTGGAACTCCTGATGATCGCCTATCAGAAGACGAACAATCAGCCCAAGATGATCGAAACGGCGCAGAGAATTTTGCAGGTCGAACCCGTGCAACCTCCGGGCCTTGGCCTTGCTCGCATACTCCAAGCAAGCCGCAGCGACGCGGCCCGACCGCCTCACAGGATCTTGCCGAGGCCGGCCAGACCGGTGAAAAAGGCTTGCAGTGTTTGCAGACAGCGACCCAGCCCCAGGGCATGTCGCCAGCGGACTGGGAAAAGCTGAAAACAGACGACTGCGGCCATCTTCAACAGCGCCGCCGGCATGGCCGCCTACACAGGCCAAGGATTATGCGCAAGGCCGAAAAGTATCTCCGCGCCGCGGTCGAAGCGGAGCCCAGCAATCTGACCGATGTCTACTGACCTCGGCCTCGCTTATCTCGCTGCGGGGCCGACTGAAGACGATGTCGATGGCCTCTTCTTCATCGCGCGCGCGTCAATCTGTCAGACCGGTGCGGGCAAAGATCAGATCGCCAAGTTCGGCAAGAGCAGATACGTTAAATACCACGGCAGCGAAGATGGCTGGAACGATCTGGTGACGAAGACGGCCACCACCCCGCTCCCCCCGCCGATTTCACCATCACGAAATACGTGCCGCCCACCCCCGCCGAGCAGGCCGCGACGTTAGTCAAGACCAAGAAAGTGGAGGACATGAGTTTCGCGGAGTGGCAGATGGTTCTCTCCGAGGGCACGCCTGAAGATGCCGATAAAGTATGGAGCGCGCTCAAGGGGAAGCCGTTGCAGATGGTCGCTCACATCATCACCATCGATGCCGAAGCCAAGCCGACCAAACTGACGCTTGCCGGCAGTTCGGACGATATCGACGCCAAGCGGGCCGACATCGATCTGACCATGGCCGGCAGTGATCCCGAAGAAAGGATATGCCGAAAGAGGACACGGATTTCCAGTTCGCAGGAACGCCGGTCTCCTACGTGGCGAAGCCGTTCGTGATGACGATGAACGACGGAGCGCTGCTGGTGAAAGCGGCGCCCAAGCCCACTCCTCACCACAAGAAGGCAGAGTAAGAGTTCTGCGGATTAAGCGAAGAAGCGCGACAAAAAAGGCGGTCCCAGATCGGGACCGCCTTTTATTTGTTACAAAATCCTTCACAGCGCTCGCCGATGAAAAAGGTGGAAATGCAAATAGTTCCGCGCCGAACCTCCTAAGACTTAACGCCAGAACTAGCGAACCTGCTTCCTCTCCAGCGTAACCGGCCGCGCACTCCGCGGCGGACGCCTCGCCCCCGCGCGCAACGGACGAACATCAATCTTAAGCTCCTGCATGGTTCTGCTCAGCGTGTTCCGGTGCATGCCCAATTGCCGCGCCGCCTTGCACTGGTTGCCTCTGTTTTCTTCCAGCACAGTAATAATGAAGCGCTTCTTAAACTCGCGGACCGCTTCCGAATAAAGAATATTGCTTTTGTACATTTGAAGAATGAGTGCTTCCAATTGATCTTTCACGTGTCGCCTCGCTTCCGCGTGTTCACAACGTAGGAATTCCTGACTGACAAACGACGGCAAACGACTGACTACTCTGAGACTGACAACTCCGGTCACAACTACTTCGGCGTCGTTGATGACGCCGGCACCGCCGAGCCCGCCGCCGAATGCATTTGCCGCATGTAATCCAAGCCCTGGTAGAAGCGTTGCCGCAATTCCGGCGGCGCCAGCCAGATCGCAGCCCTTCCACCCACCAAAAAATACGGAGCCAGTTCTGAACTCTCCAGCCAGTTCGCGCCGGGCGCAAATGCGGCCATGGCGGTGAGCACGATCGCCACAACCAGCGCGCCACGACAGAGCCCCAGCACCGCTCCAAGAAACCGGTCCAACGCACTCAGGCCGGCTTTCTTCATTGCCCAGCGCGCGACCCGTCCGGCAAAGCCGGCGACGATCACCACCGCAAAAAAAATAATCAGGAACCCGGCGATCTCGCCCACCCGGGGCGATTTCAAATGAGGCGCAAACCAATCCGCCAGCCGCCGATACTGCCAGGCGGCGAGCAGGTATCCCACGACCAGGCCAGCCAGCGCAAAAGCCTCCTGAAAGAAGCCGGCCACGGCCGCCGCAACCACGGAAAACACCAGAAACCCGATGATGATCCAATCCGCGATGCTCATCTCGCAACCATTTGGGCGCAATGATTCGAGCGCACGCGGGCTAAATCTCCAACTCGCGTCCCGTCAATTGACGGTATGCCCCGAGGTACTTTTCGCTGGTCCGCAACGCGACCTCTTGGGGAAGGGCAGGCGCGGGCGGCTGTTTATTCCAGCGAATTTCTTCGAGGTAATCCCGTACATACTGCTTGTCATAAGAATCCTGCGCCTTGCCCGGCTGATAAGTGTCGGCCGGCCAGAAGCGCGAGGAATCCGGTGTGAGCACTTCATCCGCCAGCGTGATGCCCTTGGCGGTTTGCCCAAATTCAAACTTGGTGTCGGCGATAATAATGCCGCGCTGCCGCGCATAATCCGCAGCCTTTGTGTAGATGCTCAAGGTAAGGTCGCGGAGTTGTCGGCTCAAGCCGGGATCGACCAACTTGCACATCTCTTCGAATGAAATATTGATGTCGTGTCCAGTCGTGGCCTTGGTCGCGGGCGTGAAGATCGGCTCCGGCAATCGATCCGATTCCTTCAATCCCGCCGGAAGCTTGATGCCGCACACCGAGCCCGTCGTTTTGTACTCTTTCCATCCCGAGCCCGAAAGGTATCCGCGAGCGACGCACTCCACCGGGAACATCTCCGCCCGCATCACCATCATGGAGCGGCCGCGAAGCTCAGTGGCATGGCTGCGAATCGCCGCCGGATAACGGTCTACATCGGCTGTGACCAAATGGTTGGGGACAATGTCCTTGAGAAAGTCGAACCAGAAGAGCGAAATCTGCGTCAGTACCCGGCCCTTATGCGGTATGCCCGTCGCCAGCACGTAATCAAATGCTGAGATGCGGTCGGTGGCCACAAACAGGAGGTGGTCGGTATCGAGGTTGTAGACGTCGCGAACTTTGCCGCTGGCATGAAGCTCCAATTCGGCGTAGTCCGTTCTTAGCAGGACGGGATCTAAAATTTGGGGGCTCATAGGAAATCTGTTGCCGGAAAAACTTGCGTATTCTAGCTGTCGAGAAAAATTTGTCAACGCTTTCTGTCAGATGCCACGGATTATGCCGCGCCCCCGTGAATGAAAAACTGTTGACAGTTCCAGTCTAAGCCAGAAGGCGCGTCCAGCACAGCTTTTCATGGGATCGGGATGTGGAAAAAACTGAGGATGACTCTGGAAAAAAGGACAGTGGGTTTCGCGGGTTGCAAGCAAAATAGCGATCGCACGTCAAGCACGCTTTGCGCAAAGCGCTATTCGATGTTCTTGCGATAGACGACGAACCCGGAACGATCGGCGACCTGATCGTAGAGCTTCATCGCGGTGCTGTTGGATTCGTGAGTCTGCCAGTAGACGCGATTCAACCCAGCCAGCTTTGCCTGCTCGTAGACCGCGTTGATCAGCCGTCTGCCTATTCCTTTGCCGCGAATCGACTCTTTGGTGAAGAGGTCTTGCAGATAGCAAGTCGGCGAGATCGAAATCGTGCTGCGATGCAAAAGATAATGTACGAATCCAACCAACTCTCCATCGTTCTCGGCAACCATGGCATAGACAGGTTCGTAAGCGTCAAAGAAGCGCGCCCAGGTCGTTTGCGTTATCTCATCGGGCAACGCTGTTTTGCCGAAGCGGCCATAGAACTCGTTGTATCCCTCCCACAGAGGAAGCCATTGCGGAAAGTCGGCGCGAACTAAGGAACGGATTGTGGGTATGAAGGGCATTGTGCCTCCAACAACTGGTAAAACAGCGGTTGAGTGTGGATCGCATCTGCCCGGCTTTTTCATAGCTGGTCAGGCCATTTGCGGGCGGCATGAAAAACGCGAATTATCTGTACCACATTGTCACGCACGCGGTAGGGGACTATGTTCGGTGTCCCTGAGACGACTAATTCGCGGGTACCGGCTATTCGACCGGGCCGACCTAAAGATGGAAAATGTTCCAGAGTCTCTACCGCTCTTACGATTGCGGCCACGGTCCTGGCAGCAGCGTCCGGGTTGTCTTGGGAGATGTACTCGGACACGGCAATCAGGTTCGCGCGCGCCGTTCGCAGCCAGTTAACGCGCACGTCGCGTCAAACGCCTGATCGTCTGCTGCATTTCCTGGTCGCTGGCAAAGTCGCCTGCGTCGGCCTCGGCCAGGCCCTTCTTGATTTCGTTGATCTGCCATTCGTTCACAGAGACATATTCCTGGATCGCCTGGGCAGCTACGAACGAGCGGCTGCGATTCATCGATTTGGACAAGCGGTCGAGCTGTTTCTTGAGTTTGGCATCCAGGCGGAGCGTGAGAACGGAGGATTCGGCCATGATGTATACATTATACATCAGTTGTATTTCGCCCCGGTTTGAGCAGCTCCCAGCGGGGATTCCGGCGCGAGCTGAGATGGAGCAAGCCCGTCTCTACGGTCGCTTATGCGGCCCCGAAGCGCACTGACACCAGCTTCGACACGCCCGGCTCCTGCATGGTCACGCCATACAGCACCGGCGCTATGCTCATCGTCCGCTTGCTATGCGTGATCAAAATGAACTGTGTCTGCACGCTCATTTCGCGCACCATCTCGGTGAAGCGCGAGATGTTGGCTTCGTCGAGCGGAGCATCGACCTCGTCGAGAATGCAGAACGGGACTGGGCGTGTACTGAAAGATGCCGACCAGCAGCGCGAGCGCGGTGAGCGCCTTTTCGCCGCCCGAAAGCAACAGCACATTCTGCAGCTTCTTGCCCGGAGGCGACGCTACCACGTCAATGCCGCTCTCCGCGCTGTTTTCGATATCGGTCAGCCGCATGAAACCGTGTCCCCCGCCGAACAACTTGCGGAACGTGCCCTGGAAATTCTCGTTGATCTTGTTGAACGCCTCTTCAAATTTCTGCCGCGACACGACATCGATCTCGCGAATCGTGGCCGCCGTATCCGCGATGGCATCCAGCAGGTCTTGTCGCTGCGTGGAGAGAAACTGATGACGCTCCGCCGTTTCCTTGTACTCTTCGAGCGCCATCATGTTGACCGGGCCCATGGCGTCAAGCCGCGCCCGCATTTCGCGATGGGCCTGGTCTTCAGCCGCGAGTTCATCGGCCGTAATAAGTGAAACCGTGGAGTCGGCCATCAGCGCCGTTCGTTCAAGACCAAGTTCGTTGAGGCAAGTATCGGCGAGATGTTGCAGATCGGATTGCAGCTTCGCCCCCGCGGCTGAGATCTCGCCGCGGCGGTCGCGCGCGGAATCGAGCCTGCTGGCGCGTGTTTCGCAGCAGTTCGTCAATTTCGGCCAGCCGCGCCCGCACCTGTTCCGATTCCAGCTGCAACAAGCCTTCGCGAGCTTCTCCGGCGTTGCGCTCGGCTTCGAATTCAACCAGTTGCGCCGCGAGCCGAACGCTTTCGTTTTGCCGCTGGGCGATTTCGGCGCCAGCCGATTCCATTTGCGCTTGCAGAGTTTTCGCCCGCTCCCGCATCTCGGCGACCAGCCCGTCAATGCGCTGCAGCAGAGTGGCGGCGGAACGGTGCCGCTCTTCGAGCGTAGCCACACGCGCGGCCCGCTGCGACGATGTTTCCGCGGCCGCGTCACGCTGGTTGCGCAACACAGCCAGCCGCTCTTGTCCCGCGGCCAGTTGCATTTCAAATTGCGCCCGCGCTTGCTCGATTGTGCCCAGCTCGGCCTGCCGCGAAGCGATCAGGCTTTCCTGCTCCAGCCGTTCTGCCGCGAGCCGTTGCAGTTCGCGTTCGCTGATCGCGATCCGCTCCCGCACTCGCGACATCTCGTTTTCCAGTTGCTGCAATAAATGCCCCGAGGTCATCGCCTGCTTCTCGGACTCGCGCTTTTCGTCTTCCAGCCGCTCGAGCAGGGAAGTGTGCTCTTTAATTTCCCGACCCAACGTCAGCGCCAGCATTTCTTTGTCGCGCAAAGAGCGTTCCAACTCTTCCAGCAGGCGCGACACATCGCGCAGGTCACGCTTCATCGAAAGCGGTCCCTCGCTGCGCTGCTTGCCGCCGGTGACCGTCACGTTGTGAAAGCATTCCCCGGTCTGCGCGAGAAAAAACGCATCGGGACTGGAAAGCGCGAGTTCGCGCGCGACCGCCGGGTCGGGCACGATGTAGCCATTGCCTAGCTTCGGCAGGATCACTTCCAGCGATTTGCCAAATCCATTCAGCACGCGAATCGAGTTTTTCAGCGGCAGAACCGTGTCGTTAAGAGGAGAGTAGTGATGGCTTTCATCGGCGAGAAACGAGAACTTCGCCTGCGAATCCTCAGGATGCACCAGGAAAGTAGCGCGTCCATTGACGTCAGAACGCAGCAGGCGCAGCCCTTCATCGGCGGCATCCCACGACTTGACCACGACAAAATTCAACTCGTCGCGCAGAAAGTCTTCGACCACGTGCTCATAACGCGGCTCGACTTCAAGAAAGTCCGCCAGCACGCCGGCCGGAGTGTTTCCTCCCTGCATGGCGCCCGATTGGAATAACCGCCGCACCGATTCCGTCGAATAGCCGTGTTCGGCGATCACGGCCTCAAGCGACCCTTTTTTGCCAAGCGCCGTGGCATATTCCGGAGCGGATGGAATCGAGGTGTTTCTTCGTTTCACTTTCGGCCACGCGTTTTGTCTCGAGGGTTTCCCGAAGCGTCGTGATCTCGGCCGTCAGCGCCGCTGCGTCGCTGCGAGACGGTTTCGAATTCCAAGGCAATCTGCCCGCGTTGTCCGCCAAACGCTTCCGATTGCGACGACGCGGCTGCGATCTCGGAGCGCAGACGCTGCTCCTCCCGTCCGATACCGGCGAGCCGCTCCTCCGACTGCGTCAGCTGATTGCGAAGATTGGAGGCTCCGCCCACCGCCTCAAGAATGGCGGTTCGATGCGATTCCTGCTCGCCTTCGAGCAGTGCCAGGTGGATGGCGGACTCCGCCGCTTCCTGCTGGCTGAGGTTATATTCCTGCTGAGCGGCTGCAAGATCGGCCGCCGCCGAGTCGAGTATCCGCCCGTGCCCGTCCCGTTCCTCCTCAAGCGCCAGCAGGCGGTTTTGAGCTTGCGCCAGTTCCGCCTCCGCCGATGCCGCGCGCACGATCAGTTCGGCACAGCGTTCTTCATTGCTTCGAATGCGCGCCTTGCCGCGATCGCCTTCGATCGCGATCTGGTTGAGCCGCTCGCGATTTTCCCGCGTCTCGCTTTCGATCGCGTATCCGCGTTGCGTCCGCTCGGAATGCTCGGCTTCGGATTGCTGCACGCTTTCGGTTTGCTGCCGAATCTCCTCGCCCAGCTGATTAAGCTGCGCGTCGAGGGCGATGCTCTCCTGCTCCATTTGATTGAACTTGCTCGCCAGCACCACCCGCAGTTTGGCGCGCATCTCATCGCGCAGCTTGGCATAGCGCTCTGCCTTGCTCGCTTGGCGCTTCAGCGAATTCATCTGCCGCGTGACCTCTTCAAAAATATCGTTCACGCGGTTCAGATTGGTCTTCGCATCTTCGAGGCGCGCTTCGGCCAAGCGCTTCTTCGTCTTGAATTTCGTGATGCCGGCGGCTTCTTCGATGATGTTGCGCCGGTCCGTTGGACGGCTGCTCAGGATCTGGCCGATGCGTCCCTGTTCGATCAGCGCGTAGGACTCCGGTCCCAGGCCCGTTCCCATGAAGAGTTCCTGAATATCGCGGAGCCGGCAGAGTTTTCCATTCAGCAGATATTCGCTGTCGCCGCTGCGGAATAGCCGGCGCGTCACGGAGATTTCTCCGCTATGGTGCTGCTGCTGATTGAACTTGCGGCGGCGGATTTTTAGCACAACCAGCGGCCCAGCTATCGCCACGGCAGCGCGATCCGAAGCGCTGGAGTGATGGGCGTCTTGCGGGTCGAGCCGGGCGGGGACGCCCGGCGCTCCATTGCTCGATGCAACTTCCGGCGCCACGTTGGATACGTCCGCAGCCACGCCTTCCGCTTCTTCGGTTTTTCCCGGCTGCGCCTCTTCGACGGCTCGCTCGGTTTCGGCGGCGGCTTGGGCGCGGATCTCCGCTTCGTCCCAGTTTTCGTCGCCGTTCAATTCGTGCTCAGGCAGCTCGTCCTGAATCTCGATCTCGGTGGGCGCGTTCGTGTCCGGGCCGCCGTAGATTTCCGGGTCAATTAACGTCAGCGAAACTTCCGCCATGCCGGTGGGGTTGCGGTCGCGCGTGCCGGAGAAGATGACATCTTCCATGCGCGAACCGCGCAGCGACTTCGCCGACTGCTCGCCAAGCACCCATGAGATCGCATCGGCGATATTCGATTTGCCACAGCCATTTGGGCCGATAATGGCGGCAATGCCCTCGCCATGAAACTTCAGCTCGGTGCGATCACAGAACGATTTGAATCCCAGGATTTGCAGCTTCTTGAGTTTGAGCAAAGTGACTCCTTCGTGGCGGACTTGCAAATTGCTGTCCGCAGACTCGGCTTGCGCGGGCTGGAGTGCGCTGCAAAGTGCGTGGACCTGGCGTTAACCCCTGCTGTTAACTTTTCAGGTTCCCCGCTGTCGCATTATTGGATGGCGCTCTTCGGAACCGCGAACGTCACCCATGCTTTTGACCAACTCTAACGGCGAATACGGGGATGGGTCAAGTAATAAAACACCACATATTGTGGCATCGATCCACCTACCGCCTTTAGTTGCACACATACTACAGCTATTGCGCATAATTTCGGCGGAAGAGGAGAAGGGCGGGAGAACTGCGAGAGCATAGAAAGGGTACCGCTGGGAGCCTGGAGATTCAAGGCCTGGCTATCATTTCTTGCGCTCTATCAGGTAGTGAGCCAGGGCTTTTAGCGTCGACGCGGCCTTTCCATAGCCCTCCAGTTGTGCGCATGCTTGATCGACCAAAGTGTCGGCTTTGCGCAACGATTCCTCGATCCCAAACAGGGCCGGATATGTCGTCTTTTCCGCTGCAGCATCCTTGCCCGCGGTTTTCCCCAGCTGTTCGGAGGTCTGGGTCAGATCCAGCACATCGTCCACAATCTGGAACGCCAGGCCAATCGACTGCCCATACGTACGAAGACGGTCAAGATCCGCAGCCATTGCCCCACAGTAGGTTCCTCCGCTGACCACGCTGGCGGTGATCAGCGCCGCGGTCTTCGAACGGTGGATGTACTCGAGCGTGGCCAGATCGGGCTTCGTGTGCTCGGCTTCGAGGTCAACGACCTGGCCTCCAATCATGCCGTCGATGGTGCCGGTGGCGTGGGCGACTTCCCGTATGATCGCGACCCGCGCCTCGGCAGGACAAATAAGCTGCGCCAGCACTTCATAAGCCTGCGTCTGCAGCGCGTCTCCCGCCAGAATGGCGATGGCCTCGCCGAAAACTTTGTGGCAGGTGGGACGGCCGCGGCGCAAGTCGTCGTTATCGAGAGCGGGTAGATCGTCGTGGATCAGGGAATAAGTGTGGAGCATTTCAAGCG
This sequence comes from uncultured Acidobacteriaceae bacterium, assembly GCA_963810955.1. GTDB lineage: Bacteria > Acidobacteriota > Terriglobia > Terriglobales > Acidobacteriaceae > Acidiflorens. Next base: position 156,645 of record CAWEPW010000041.1, read on the forward strand.
CCGCGCCCACCTGCTCGATGCCAGCGGGCAGCGTCTCATTGCCCGGTCCGGCCTTTGCACCCGAACCTTCCTGAGAATGAACTCTGGATTGAACGCCGGAATCGACGCCCGATGCCGCTCGGATCATGCGCCCGCTTTCCATGCATAGGATGGGCCGCAGGCGCTTCCCTCCGGCAAATACGCTGTGGCGCATCGCCTGATGGATCGCGGCTGGGTGCTGGCTGGCCGAGGGCAGGAGCTGTTCGAGCGCGGTGTCGGCAATTTCGCGTCCCTGCTCCAGAACTTGTTTCAGCATGGCATCGCAGTATAACAAGATCAGGTCTTAGTTCTCAGGTCGTAGGTCTTAGGTCTTAGGAAAGCCGACGGTGCAGATGCTCTGGGATTGGCAAACGGGAAGGAATTGTTCGAAGCGATCAGGCTCGAGTACAAAGTCAGGCCTCAGGATCCATTGATTCTGTTTTTCCTGAGACCTGACACCTAAGACCTGATTTTTACGCTGCCACAGGCTGCGCGCGCTTGTTCAGCAACGAATACAGCACCTGGTCATTGCGCGGCTCACAAATGTCGGATGCGCCCAGGCTCATGGCCTCGGCCCATAATTTATCGTCTGCCAGCCTGTGCGTGCCCACGATGCAAAGTTTGGGAAACTCCCGATGCAAACGTTGAACCTCATCTGGTCCCGAGGTTTCAAGGTCGAGCACCAGCGCTTCGGCGTGATTCCGGGTCACCGCCGGGCTCACCTCTTCATAACTGCGGGCCAAATAAACAGCGTCAAAGTGTTGAGAAAGACCGACCTCCAGGGTGTGCGCAGTTCTGGGGTCATTCTGATAGAGGACTACACATTGTGGTTCCATTAGGTCCCCCTTTTAGCCGCAGGTTTGCGGCCGGCCTTGGCTGTGGCGGAAATTCCCTCTGCCACAGGCGTTGGCATTGTCGTTGTCAAATCCGATCCGAGCACGTTGGCGTTTGGCTACTTCCGCAACGCTTTCTCGGCCGGGGGCTCGAAGGGTTCAGTTTGGAGCTTTCCATTCTGCCTTAACAGAATCTCCACTTTTCCCTCCGCTTCCTCCAGTTGCTTCCTGCAGGTTGCGGAAAGTTGCATGCCTTCTTCAAACAGCGTTAGAGACTTTTCCAGGGGAACCTCTCCCTTTTCCAGCTCCTGAACGATCTTCTCCAGACGCTCGAGGCATTCTTCAAACTTTACCAATCCAATTAACTCCTGCTCCTATTGTAATGCAGCTTGGGAAGGGAAATGTCCAGTGAATTTTTGTAAATTCGAGCAGTCCCTGGGCTAGCGATATTTCAAAATTGAACTGCCAGACCTTGAAAGCTAAACCGAGGCCTGACGCTTCGATCCCAGAGCCTCCAGAACGTCGACCGCCGACGTGTATCGGCCCTGCGGAGCGCTGATCTGCGCCCCTTGCACTCGCTCCCTCACCGCTGTCAGCATTTCGCGAGCGATGGCTACGCCCTCTTCGCGAGCTGCTTGCGGGTTTGGCGCCTTGGTCATACGGTTGAGAACTTCGTCCGGCACTGAAACCCGCAGCTCGTTCTTCATGAACTCCGCGTTGCGCGCGCTGACCAGCGGCCAGATTCCGGCGATGACGGGAATACGGCAATGCTCGATCCGTCTTAGGAAGTTATCCAAAAGCGTCAGGTCGAAAACCGGCTGCGTCACAACATATTCGGCGCCCGCCTGCACCTTGTATTCGAAGCGCTTGATCTCCTCGTCCAGGTTGGGAAGGCCGGGGTTTGCGCCGACTCCAATCACGAAGCCGGTGCCTGCGCCTATGGGATTTCCGCCCAGGTCCAGCCCGCGGTTCAGGTTGTGGACAATGTTCACCAGTCCAATCGCATCCACGTCAAACACCGCCGTGGCATCGGGATAATTCCCCATCTTCGGCGGATCGCCGGTGATGCAGATCAGGTTGCGGATTCCGGTCGCCGCCGCTCCCAGCAGGTCCGATTGAATGCCCAGCACGTTTCGATCGCGGCAGGTGTAGTGCAGGATCGCTTCGATCCCAACCGCCTGCTGCATCAGCAGCGACAAGGCCTGGTTGCTCATGCGCGCCGAGGCTCGCGGGCTATCGGGGATGTTCACTGCGTCCACACCGACCGACTTAACGAACCTCGCGCCTTCGATTTCCTTTTGGATATCGATGCCCTTGGGCGGCACGATTTCGACCATGGTCACAAATTCCCCAGCGGCAATCTTCGCGCCGAGCCGGGAGCGCTCCTCTATCGGGACGCTGGCGGGGGCCTTCGGTGCGGCCGAATGAATCGCCTCCGTAACTGCGGTCTTGCCGCGCGCCGCGCCCACTCTTAGCGCCGACTTCATGGCGCGGATGTGATCCGGCGTAGTGCCGCAGCATCCACCGATCAGCTGCACTCCGGCCGCCACGAATTTGCGTGTGTAACTCGCCATGTATTCCGGCGAGCAGAGATAGATGTTGCGTCCTTCGACCGAACGAGGCATGCCGGCGTTTGGCTGCGCGGCCAGGGGCAGGGAAGTCACCGCCCGCACGCGCTCGATCGCATCCAGCATCGCAACCGGCCCCACGCTGCAGTTGATGCCGAGTACATCGACGTTCCATTCCGTCAACCGGGCGGCGAAGGCCTCGGAGTCGGCGCCGTCGAGGCAATTGCCGTCTTCGTCAATCGTGACCTGGGCGATGATGGGAATCTTCGTATTCAACCTGGCATTTACGTCGCGGCAGGCGAGCACGGCCTGGTGCATTTCTTCGAGGTAGCCGAAAGTTTCAAGCATCAGCAAATCGACGCCGCCCTCGACCAGAGCTTCGATCTGTTCGCGAAAGGCGGTGCGGGCTTCTTCAAACGAAGTCTTGCCCAGCGGTTCAATGCGAACGCCAAGCGGCCCAATCGATCCCGCGACCCATACGTCGAAACTTTTGGCCGCCTCGCGAGCCACATGCGCGCCCGCCATGTTGATTTCGCGTACGCGATCAGCCAGGCTATGCCGCGCCAGGCGAAAGCTGTTCGCGCCGAAAGTATTGGTCTCAATAATCTCCGCACCCGCCTGCAGATAATCGTGGTGGACGCCGCGGATCAGCTCCGGTTGCGACAGGTTGAGTTCGTCATAGCAGCGGTTGATAAAGATGCCATTGGCGTAGAGAAGCGTGCCCATGGCTCCATCGCAGAGCACAGGCGACTGCTTCAGTCGTTCAATAAAGTTTTGCGCCATCTAATTGAGGATACAAGAATCAGCGAGTTCTCCGCATCTGGAAGCAGGTAACCGAAGTTCCGGCAGCGGTTGTTCGTCTATACTCGCATGTGATCTTCGAGTAGCATCTAATAAGGTGCTATCATGGGAGCGGTCTCATTATGCTTGATCTCACCAAAGACATTCAATCTCTGACCACGTTCCGCCGCCAGTCCGGCGACTTCATGAAACAGCTCAAAAAGAGCAAGCGGCCCGTGGTGCTCACGGTGAATGGGAAGGCAGCGGCCATAGTGCAAGACGTGAAGGCCTATCAACGGTTGCTCGATATTGCGGCCCGCGCCGATGAAGAGGAAGCGATCCGCCAAGGACTGGAGGACGTAGCCCAGAGTCGTAGTCGTCCGGCGAAAGTGGTATTTGAGGAGCTTCGCCGCAAGTATGGCATACCACGTTGAGCTTTCCGCTCGCGCAGCGCACGATCTTGAAGTTCTCTATTTGGAGAAACACGTCGCCGAGATACGCTCGGCGGCTAACTGGTACAACGGATTGGAAGAAGCTGTGGAAACGCTTGGTTGGTATCCTCATCGCTGCCCTCCTGCTCCGGAGGCGCGGAAGCTAAAGCGCAAGTTGCGGCATCTGCTCTACGGAAAAAAGCCTCACCTCTATCGAGTTATCTATGAAGTTGATGACCTGCGGCAAGCAGTCTGGGTGTTCACGATTCGCCACGGCGCAAGGCAAAAGCTCAAGCCATCCGATCTAATGTGAGCCAAACGCCATCTAGCCTTTCATCCCGCGGCCCAATTTCTCCCTTTGCTATAATCCTTGTTCTGCATCCAAGTGATTATCCGGCTTGAGGTTGGAGTCCCAGGTTTTGAGAAAGTTCTTTTTTGAGAAAGCCCGGCTCTGAGAAACCAGTTTTGAGAACACCAGATTTGAGAACACCAGGTTTGAGAACACCAGGTTTGAGAAAATCAGGTTTGAGAAAATCCCTGCTTCTGGTATTAGTCCTGTTGCCGGCGAGTCTCCCGTGGCTAAGCTGCGGCGGCGGCAGCGGATCTGCGCCAGCTCCAAGAACCAGCGGCATCGCCTACCGCGCCTTCGTCACGAATTACGTCTCCGCAGGTGCCGCCTCAGCGGGAGTGTTTATCGTCAATGCCGCAGCCGATCTGCGCCCGTCCGTCGCTCCCATTCCGGCCGGCAACAATCCGGGAATGATGGTGGTCACGCCCAACCTCGCCCAGACTCTGGTCTTCAGCGGCAACGGTTTGCCTTCATCTGACAACCAGTTCACCATCATCAATAACACCAGCGAATCGGATGCGAGCCACGTCATTTTACCCGGCATGACCCAGAGCTTCGTTGTTTCTCCGGATAGCTCGACCGCCTATGTCGCCGTGCCCACCGCACCGGTCGTCGGGCAGTCGCCGGGCGTGGTGGAGGTCATTTCCCTGAGCAGCGGCACCGTCGAAGGCGTGGTCAACGTTCCATCGGCTCAATATCTCGCGGTCGGCAACACTGGCAACCGGGTTCTTGCCTTCAGTGAGGGCACTGATTCCATCGCAGATACAATATCGGTAATTACGCCGTCGAATATCGGGATACCCAACGCAACCGTGGTAACACCCGTCTGCTGCTTCGACCATCCGCTCGCAGCCTTCTTCAGCAGTGATGACAGCACCGCTTACGTGCTCAACTGCGGACCCGAATGCGGCGGAACGCAAGCCAGCATCCAACCCCTCGATTTGACGACAACCACGCCCACCGCGGGCACCGCATTTCCGGTTCCCGGCGGAGCCACTGTCGCCTTGCTCGTCAACTCCTCCACCATGTATGTAGCGGGCACGCCCTATACTCCCGGAGGAGGAGGTCCGTCGCTCGCCTGCCCCTCGGGGACAACGCAGGCGCAGTATTGCGGCGAACTCACCATAGTGAACCTCGCGCCCCCCATGTCCGTCGTCAACACCGCCCCGATTTACATCACAGACGGATATCACGACCAGATAGCGTTCGGCTCCAACGGACAGCTCTTCATCGGCTCGCACACCTGCACCGAGATCATTCCACCCTCGCCGCCACCCACCGGAGCCGAGACCCGTGGCTGCCTTTCCATCTACAACACGCTGACGACCGCTGTCGGCAGCGCACCAGCCGGCGGCGTGCTCATTCCTCCCGAAAATGGAGACGTGACCGGTATCCAGCCCATCGCGAAGCGCAATGAGGGAATCGCGCAAGAAGTAGTCTATGTGGTCCAGGGCCAAAGCGTGGCCGACCAGGGCGGAACCCTCTATATCTATGACACCACCATCGATGCCTTAGAGTACAACCCGAACAATACCAATAGCCCCGGCGAGATATTTGGACTGGTCGGCAATTTCGTCGACGTCAAGACCATAGACTTCTAAAGTTGCGGTTCGCCGCTCGCTGTTCGTCCCTACCTTTTCGCTTTGTCCACCGAGAACTGAGAGCCGAGAACTACTTCGGCGCCAGCGTCATCTCGTGCGCCCGCTGCCGCTCCACAGCCGCCGATGAGAAGGGAAACCCGAACGTCGACCCTCCATACCACGCCATCCACTGGTCCATATAATACGGACTTAGAAATATCCCGCTCTCCCCCGTCACCAGATTCAGCGTGCTTTCGTCAAAGTTGGCAAAGTTCCAGGTCGCCCGCTCCGACGGCCCAAACCCGCGCCCCACCTGCTTTACTGTAGCCGTGCTCCCGCTCAGCGGATGCACTCCCGGCCCCGTAAAGCGCCCAATCAGCGGAAGCTGCTTGAGCACCGGGTGATCGATTTCGACCGGATAAGTCTTCCCCCATTTCCATTGACTGAGGTCGGCGGGCGCAACCGTTTCGTCTGCCGCAGGATTCATAACCGGCCGCGACTGTCCCACCACGTTCTCCACTGCGGCGGTGAGCAGCGCCCCGTAATCCGAATATCCCGAAGGCAGCCAGCGCGCCGGCTGCTTGGTGAGCACGTTGTCCAGCCACACCGAAGCCATCATCCAGCGATAGCTCTTCCAACTCAGCGCCCCCGATTTCGCATCTTGATCGGAATCTAATTTTGAACCTGGCTTCAAATCATGATTCGATCCCTCCGATGCCGCTCCCAGCTTTGGCTCGAGCAGCATGCGCACCAGCTCGCGCCGCACCTTGGTCTCAATCGTAGGCGCGGCCGAGTCGGCCGACATGCGCCCATCCCAGTCGCGCAAAATGTCAGCCGCCTTCTTCGCCCGCTGCGACACGGCGGCGGCGTGATCGATCGCATAAACGAATTTGTCGGCGCAAAGCCGGTCGTAAGTCGACGACACGTCCATCTCCAGCGCCAGCATATCCGCCGGAGCAAACTTCTTGCCCGATTCCAGCACGCGATAGATGCGATCCGTGCGCCAGGGCGCGTCCCACTCTGTGCTGATCGAATACTTGTAGTCATCGGGAGTGATGCGCCCATTCGCCGTCGCCAGAATGCCCGACGGCGGATCATAAATCCGCGGCATGTCGTCAAAGGGAATCCAACCCTTCCACTCATGCGCATCATCGCTGCCGCTAACCGGCAAGCTGCCGTCGCCCGCCGCTCGAATCGGCACTCGTCCCGTGGCCTGATAACCGATGTGCCCATCCACATCGGCATACATCACGTTTTGCCCCGGCGCGTAAAAGTTCGAGAAGGCCTTGCGAAACTCATCCCAGTTCTGCGCCGAGTTCACGTCGAAAAATACCAATCCTTCGCCGTCCTGCAGCGTCCAGCGCAAGGCAATCTTCCGCGTCTCGCCAGGAATCAGCTCCGTAATAATTGGCCCATGCCGCGTGGTCACCACGTCGAACGTCACGTCCGGCTTGCCTTTGACCTGAATCGTTTCCTGTCGCCGCTGCGGCTCAACCCATCCTGCCGGAGTCTTATACCGCCCCTGCGCATTGAACTCTTCGATGAAATCGTCTTCCACCGTCGGCCCGACGTTGGTGAATCCCCAGCCAATGCGCTGGTTGTGGCCAACGATAACGAACGGAACGCCGGGCAACGTAACGCCCGCAACATCAAAGCTGAAATCGACTCCGCCGGGCTTCGCTTCTGCGTTCGGGGTTCCGTCCTTCGCTATTCCTGCGTCTGGAGCTTTTGCCATCAAGTGCGCCTCATACCAAAGGTTCGGCATCTGGTGGTTGAGGTGCATATCGTTCGACAAAAGTGGCTTCCCAGAAACCGTATGCCGCCCCGACACCACCCAGTCATTCGATCCCGGCCGGAACACGTTGTCGGAGAATCGATCACTGGAAAGACTATCTATGAAGTATCCAGCCCCAGAGGGCTCATCCACTCCAGCCCCGAAGGGGCGACCAGCCTTAGCCCAGCGCTCCAGCGCTGGGTAAACCGCAGAAAATGATTCAAGTTCCGGTGCGATGACCCAGGCCGCACGCGAACTTAAACCCTGAGGGATCTGCTGGGATTCCGGCGCCGATGTCATCCGCCCCGCGCCACCCTCCGGCTCAATCTCTTCGTCATCATCGTCGTCATCGTCCCCGCTCTGCGCTCCCGGATCATCCTCCATCCGCCGCATCTCCGTCGGCGGACGATCCCGCCACGAAGAATTCACATACAAGTCCGCCGTCAACTCAGGCCCCACCTTGGCCAGAATTTTCTCGCGCTCCAGCGCCCGACCATAGCTGTAATGATTCAGATCCTGCACCATGCGCGCACCGATCAGCAGGGAATCGGTCACCGTCCAGGGCTGCGGCGTGTACTTCATCAGCCGGAATTCGAGCGAAAGCCGGTCGCGATGCGAATCGATAAAAGCATTCACGCCCCGCGCGTAAGCGTCAAAAAAAACGCGGTCGCGCGGAGAGACAAGCTTCTCGGACGCCTCGGCCGCCTGCCGCAGCCCCAAAATCCGCTCTTCGCGGTCCAGCTTCACCGTTGCTTCGCCGATCACCTCCGACAATTCCCCAGCCGCCGCCCGCCGCATGATGTCCATCTGCCACAGCCGGTCCTGCGCGGTCACATACCCCTGGGCAAAAAACAAATCTTCAAGCGAAGCCGCCTCAATCGTAGGCACCCCATGCGAATCGCGCAGAACGCGCACCTTGGAAGAAATTCCCGGCACCGCGACGCTGCCATCGAGTTGTGGCAACGCGGAATGGGCAATCCAATACGCCCACCAGATCGCAGCGATCACCGCCACCAGCAGCAGGCAAAGAATGTAGTAAAGAATCCGAAGTGCGGGACCGCGGCGCCGAACTGGCGAACCTGAAACTTCGGGCAGGGAAGCAGTAGAGGACATTATTCAGAAGATTGTAGGTGCGCGTGGTGTCTGTGACAACCGCACGCCGATGCGCGCATACTACGCCAGAACACCGTCGCCAGAATTAGAGCACTCGTCATCCAGAGCGGAGCAGGACTTCACGAAGTGAAGCCCCTGCGGAGTCAAAGGTCCTCTACACCTTCTCCACTCAACGAGTGTGCTGTCCCACGAATTCGCTAAACAACTCTGTCATCCCGACCGAAGCGAAGCGGAGTGGAGGGACCTTGTGTTTTGAGCGGCTTCATTTTTGATCAGAGCCATTTCAATATGCCACCTATTTACGAGATACGACACCAGGGCGCAGGGAGAATTCTTCCACACCGGTGTGGCGCGGGCACTCTTGCCCGCGAAAACCCTAAAATGCCTTGAACCCTCCTTTCATCACATCTCAACTGTGATGGCCATTACAGACACTCATCCATGCGTGGGCGAAAATGGTACTCTGATTGGGGCAACTGGAAGTGGTCGTCAAGATCAGGAACTGCCCCGTTTTGAGCGAGCTAACTCCTTATTTTGGAATACTTTGCGTGTAAGCCTTTATGATTCAACAAGTTAAGCAAAAATCATAGGGGGGAGGGGTACCAAAATGGCTGTTAAATACCTCCTAAGCTCAACATGCGGAAGGAGTAAACGAGATAACCAAGGCGAGTAATTTGTGCGTAATTCTATGGCGCGGAAAGTAATGTCAGTTGGCGCAACTCTTGCCGCCCAATATCATGTTGGCGACCGTTCGGCGTGCATTATGATCTTCAGTGTCCGCGACGCCCAACATGCTGCAGAAGCGAATCGACGATCAGCCGATCATCTCCCGCGAGAACATCCGCGAGGCCGAGGAAATTTTTCTTCGCCATCTCAAGCGCGTTGGCCTCAAGCAAACCGAACAACGCAGCGCCATCCTGCGGACTTTTCTCGAAACCCGTGAGCATCTTTCCATCGACGAATTGCACCGCTTGGTCAAGCGCACCGACCCGCGCATAGGATTCACCACCGTCTACCGCACATTGAAGCTCCTCGCCGGTTGCGGCTTGGCCAGCGAAGTTGCCTTTCACGATGGCATTGCCCGTTACGAGCACCAGTACAATCGCCGCAGCCATCACCACATGGTCTGCACCGAATGCGGAACGTCCGTCGAGTTTTTCTCCGAGAAGGTTGGAGAAATCGAACAGGAGGTCGGCCGCAAGCATCATTACGTCACCACTCGCCACACTTTTCAGATCTACGGTGTTTGCGAAGAATGCCGCAACGCTAAGCGGATGAATGGACGCCGCATTGTCTAATCTGGAGAAGTTTGATTCAGAGAAATTTAATTCAGAGAAACGTGATTTGGAGCAGCCTGATTCGGAGCGAAATCTCGACAGCAACTCCGCGAATCTCGCGCAAGCGTCGCTGAAGTGTCCCCACTGTGGAACCGTAATGCCCGCGGACGCCGCATTCTGTCCCGGTTGCGGATGGTCGATGACGCCAATCCCCCTCGCCGAACGGGCAGTCGCCGCCGCAGCCTATCTCACCTTCGTCGCCGGAGCCGTGGTCTTGTTTGTTCCGGCGTTTCGCAAGAACCGCTTTGTGCGTTTTCATGCCTGGCAAAGCATTTTGCTTTGGGGAGTCTTTTTCCTTCTGGCCATCGCCGCGCTCGCGCTGTCGAATGTTGTGTCGATCATGTTGATTCTTGTGTCTGGAATTCTGGCATCGCTCGCGATGTTCTTCCTGTGGATTGTCCTTTCCGTCAAAGCCTGGGAAGGCGAACGCTTCGCATTGCCGCTCTTCGGGCAACTGGCAGCAAGAATGAAATAGCAGGTCTCAGGTGTTAGGTTTCAGTTCTCAGGAAAGACAAAATCGTGCCATCTAACCGCGAACTCTTCCTGAGACCTAAGACCTGACACCTGAGACCTTGTTTTGTGCCAGCGTATCGTTCAGAATAATTGATTCACTTTATCTCGCACTATGCAGCGCACTCTGACCTCAGGAGATCTCATTGAGCCAGCTTCAGCGCGTTAAGATCAGCGCTCTCGGCACTTATGTTCCGCCCCGTCTTCTCACCAACGCCGATCTCGAGAAACTTGTCGACACTAACGACGAATGGATCATGAGCCGAGTCGGCATCCGCGAACGCCACATCGTGGACAAGGGAGTTGCAACCAGCGATCTGGCGGTCGAAGCAGCGAAGAAAGCGTTAGCCGAACGCGGCATCTCTGCATCCGATCTCGATGCGATCATCGTGGCGACAGTCACGCCCGACATGTTGTTCCCGGCTACGGCCTGCCTGGTGCAGGACAAGCTCGGAGCGCAAAAGGTTTGGGGTTTCGACCTTACTGCCGGTTGTTCGCAGTTCGTCTATGCCTTGCAGGTAGGCGCACAATTCGTGCAGACCGGAGCGCATAAGAAAGTGATGGTCATCGGAGCGGACGTGATGTCGTCGATTATCGACTACACCGATCGCGCCACCTGCGTCATCTTCGGGGACGGCGCTGGCGCCGTCATTGTGGAAGCGGCAGACGAAGCGAGCGACGGCGATTCTCTCGGCCTGATCGACTTTCTGCATGAAGTGGATGGCTCCGGCGGTGTCTCGCTCTACATGCCTGGAGGCGGAAGCCTGAATCCGCCGTCGCACGAAACCGTCGACAAGAAGATGCATTATGTCCATCAGGACGGACAGGCTGTCTTCAAATATGCCGTAAGAAAAATGGCGGAAGTCTGCGATGAAATTCTCAAGCGCAACGGACTCACCGGCAGCGACATCGACCTTTTCATTCCGCACCAGGCGAACTTGCGAATCATCAATGCCACAGCCGATCGCGTGAAACTGCGCCCCGGAACGGTAGTCATCAACATCGATCGTTACGGAAATACGACAGGAGCGACGATTCCCTTGGCGATGGAAACCGCGCGCCAGGAGGGCAAACTCAAGAAAGGGAGCCTGGTGCTGCTTGCCGCGGTGGGCGCGGGATTCACCACCGGAGCCACGTTGCTTCGTTGGGCGTACTAGAGCAGGTTTCGGGTGTTAGGTGTCAGGTCTTAGCGAAAGCAAAACCGACCAATTCTTCCGTGACCGCGGTCACCGCACAGATTCTTTGAACGCTTTAGTTTTGGGCACTTCCAGTCACCGATAGAAAGGTTTCCTAAGACCTGTGAGACCTAAGACCTATTTCCGCTTCCACGAGCGACTCAAAAATCTTGTATCCGTCAACGCCCCCTAGTTCCGGCTCGGCGGCACGCTCGGGATGTGGCATCATGCCTAGCACGTTGCGTCCCGGACTGCAGATACCTGCGATGTTTTCCAGCGATCCGTTGGGATTTGCTTCTGGAGTAATTTCGCCTTGCGCGTCCGCGTAGCGGAAGACGATGCGCTTGTCGCGCTTCAGTTCCGCCAGCGTTGTTTCGTCGCAGAAATAGTTGCCTTCCATATGGCCGATGGGGATGGTCAGCACTTCACCGTTGCGGCAAGTGCTCGTAAACGGCGTTTCGTTGTTTTCGACTCTTACCTGCACCGGCTTACAGACATATTTCAGACCGGTGTTGCGCATCAGCGCTCCCGGGAGCAATCCAGCCTCGCACAGAATCTGGAACCCGTTGCAGATGCCGAGCACCAATCCGCCGCCGTCGGCAAACTTGCGCACGGACTCCATCACAGGCGAAAACTTGGCAATGGCGCCAGTGCGCAGATAATCGCCAAAGGCAAAGCCGCCTGGAACGATGATGACGTCGCAGTTCTGCAGATCGTGCGACTCGTGCCATAGAAACGTTGCCTTCTGCCTTGCCACCTGCTCGGCGGTCCAGAAAGCATCGTGATCGCAGTTGGAACCGGGAAAGATAATGACGCCAAATTTCATCACAAGCCTCGCATGTCCGTGCTTCAATTATCCAGTCTAGTACTTCACGATGGCCGCAAACGCCTTCGGATCGAGTGAAGCTCCGCCTACCAGCGCTCCGTCAATCTCTGCTTCTGACATCAACGTATGCGCATTCTCGGGTTTGACGGAACCCCCATACAGTATGCGCAATTTGTCGGCAAATTCCTGGCCGAAGGAGTCGGCGGTTTCGGCTCGTATGATGGCATGTGCGTCGGCAGCGATCTCCGGAGTCGCGGTCTTTCCGGTGCCGATCGCCCAAGCCGGTTCATAGGCGACGACCAGCCTGGCTGCTTTCTTCGCCGAAACCTTATTGAAGGCACGGAGACACTGGCGGCGCAGCACGTCATCCGTTAGTCCGGCTTCGCGCTCTTCGAGAACCTCTCCTACACAGACGATGGGAATGAGGCCGACTTCGAGTGCTGCCTTCAGCTTGAGGTTGACTGTGTCATCGGTCTCGCCAAAATGCTGGCGGCGCTCGGAGTGTCCAATGATCACGTGGGTTGCGCCCACTGCGGCTAACATACTGCCGCAGATCTCGCCGGTGAAGGCGCCTTCTTTTTGCCAGTAAAGATCTTGCGCGCCAATGGCGACATTCGATCCTTTGGTCGCGTGAACGGCAGCATCGATAGCGAGATAAGTCGGACAGACCACGATCTCGTCGCGGTCATGGGACGCGACCAGCGGTAGGAATTCGCGGAAGAAGTCGCGGGCCTCGTCGGGCGTTTTATACATCTTCCAATTGGCGGCGATGAGTTTCTTTCTCATGAAGGACCTTTCTCGAAGATAGCGGAAATTGCGCGCTGCTGCCGGGATAAATTTTCGGCGGCTCCGACGTAAGCCTTGCACGTGCCAGTGTCGAAGAGTACGAGTCTCACGCGGTCTAGATGGTCGCAGAGCGGCAGAGCTTCAATAATCGTGTGGACGGCGATTTGCGCGGCCTCGTGGACGGGATAGCCGAAGGCTCCGGTCGATATCGAAGGGAAGGCCAAGGATCGGATTCCGTGATCGTCAGCAATGCGCATGGACTCGCGATAGCAACTGGCGAGGATTTCAGCCTCGTGCGGCTGGGCGCCATAAATGGGGCCCACGGTGTGAATCACATATTTGGCAGGCAATCGTCCGCCCGTGGTAATGACGGCCTTGCCAGCGGGCAGGGACCCGGTTTTGGCCACGATGCGCTTGCACTCTTCGATGATCGAGGGTCCGCCGGCGCGATGGATCGCGCCATCCACGCCTCCTCCGCCGAGCAGAGATGAATTGGCGGCGTTGACGATGGCGTCAGTCGACTCCTTGGTAATGTCAGCTGGACCGTGGAATTCCACCATCTTGCCGTTCGCGAAAGTCAGTCGAGCCGCAAAGTCGGTCATAGCGGAAGCAGGTCTCAGGTGTTAGGTCTTAGGTGTCAGGAAGACCTCGGCCTGCTAGCTAATTGATTTTGCTTTTCCTAAGACCTGAGACCTGAGACCTAACACCTAACACCTACTTTTTGTCCGTCAGTGCTTCAACTCCCGGTAATTTCTTGCCTTCCAGAAATTCCAGCGAGGCGCCTCCGCCGGTGGAAATGTGCGTGATCTTGTCGGCTACTCCGGCGGCTTTAACCGCGGCAACCGAATCTCCTCCGCCCGACGATCGTAACTGCGCCTGCATTTTCCGCCACGGCCTCGGCGATCTTGAATGTGCCTTTGGCGAAGGCTGGCAATTCGAAAACCCCCATGGGCCCGTTCCAGACGATGGTGCGGGCGCGATCGACCTCATCGGAGAACGCTTCAATCGTCTGCGGACCGATATCGAGCGCCATCATGTTGGCAGGGATCGATTCGCCCGCGCCAACAATCCTGGTCACTGCGCCGGCTTCGACGCGGTCGGCGATAACGTGGTCGGTGGGCAACAGGAATTTGATCTTGCGAGTCTTCGCCTGCTCCAGAAGGTCGCGAGCAAGCTCGATCTTGTCCTCTTCCACCAGGCTTTTGCCGACCGATTCTCCTTGCGCCTTGAGGAAGGTGTATGCCATGCCGCCGCCGATAATGAGGACATCGACTTTGCCGAGCAGGTTTTGGATTACTCCGATTTTGTCGCTGACCTTGGCGCCGCCGAGAATCGCGACGAAAGGGTGCTCGGGGTTTTGCAAAACGCGACCGAGATATTGCAGCTCTTTTTCCATCAGCAAACCGGCGGCGGATTTCTGCACGAACTTTGTAATGCCGACGGTTGAGGCGTGGGCGCGATGGGCGGTTCCGAAAGCGTCATTGACGTAGAAATCTGCGAGCTTCGCTAGTTGCCTGGAAAAATTCTCGTCGTTCTTTTCTTCCTCTGCGTGGAAGCGCAGGTTTTCCAGCAGCAGAGCCTGCCCTTTCTCGAGTTTGAGCGCAACTTCTTCGGCTTCGGGGCCAACGCAATCCGGGCAAAAGCCAACGTTTTCACCGCGCGACAGTTCTTTGTCGAGCAACATACGCAAACGTTCGGCAACGGGCTTCAAGCTCATCTTCAAATTGGGCTTGCCTTTAGGTCGGCCGAGGTGAGACGCCAGAATGAGCCGGGCACCGTGACGCAGCGCATATTCGATGCTGGGCAGCGTTTCACGAATGCGCGTGTCATCCATCACGCGCCCGTCGTCGAGCGGGACGTTGAAATCCACCCGCATGAAGATGCGGTGGTCGTTAAGAGGAAGATCGCGAATTGAAAGCTTAGGCATGGGGTTCCGTTATTAATCGTTGCTTGTCAGTCGTGGGTCGTTAGCTTCTCAATCGTTATTCTGCAAGATTCAGCTTGGCGCCTCGCCGCCCTCGTTTGCGGCGGGCGACGATGCTCGCCACGAGAGCCGGCGAGACGCCGGCGCTTCATCTACAGTCCCTTGGCCGCCATATAGTTGATCAGATCGCGGACGCGGCAGGAATATCCCCATTCATTGTCATACCACGAGATCACTTTGACGCAGTTGCCGCCCACCACCAGCGTCATCGGCGCGTCGACGATGGACGAGCGCGAATCGCCTTTGAAATCGGACGAGACCAGTTCGCCTTCCTCGACCCCAAGATAGCCTTTCAAAGAACCAGACTCGGATGCGCTCTTCAGCGCGGCATTGACCTCTTCCCTGGTGGTCTTCTTTTCTACCCAAACAACGAGGTCGACGACCGAGACATTAGGCGTAGGTACGCGCATGGCGAAGCCATCCAGTTTCCCCGCCAGATCGGGAATCACCAGCTTGAGCGCTTTGGCCGCGCCGGTCGAGGTCGGGATCATATTGATGGCCGCGGCACGCCCTCGCCGCAAATCCTTGTGCGGGAAATCGAGAATGACCTGATCGTTCGTATAAGAATGGATGGTAGTCATGGTGCCGCTCACGATTTTGAATAGGTCGTTGACAACTTTCGCGACGGGAGCCAGGCAATTCGTGGTGCACGATGCGTTCGAAACGACGTGGTGTCTGGCTGGATCGTACTTCTCCTGGTTCACCCCGAGCACGAGTGTAAGATCTTCATTCTTGGCCGGAGCGGAGATGATCACTTTCTTGACCGATCCGCGTAAATGCTTCTTCGCGTCATTGGCGTCCGTGAAGTGTCCGGTCGACTCGACCACGACCTGAGCTCCGACAGATTCCCAAGGCAGTGCCGCGGGATCTCTTTCCTTGAAGACTTTAATGACCTTGCCGTCGATCGAAATATTGTCAGCACCAGCGGTGATGGTGTTCGGAAGATTGCCGAGGATGGAGTCGTACTTGAGCAGGTGAGCCAGCGTCTTCGGATCGGTGAGATCGTTGACGGCGACGAAGTCGAGGTTCTTATCGGCGAGCGCGGTGCGAAGAACGTTGCGCCCGATGCGTCCAAATCCATTAATACCAACTTTAACGGCCATAGTGCCTCCAAAGGGAATTGCTCTGCCCGGAAAGAAATGCGCAGATATTCTTGAATGACATTCGATGGTAACAGGATGGAGGAGCGAGCGTAAATGTCATGCGCGGATTCGCGATGTGGTATTTTTCCGTAAGCATCACATGAAGGTCGCAGCGGTTAGGGTTAGCCCACGCGGACCTCGACCAGCTCTCACGCCGGCGTAATTTCGATGTAAGTGTCGGTGTTGCGCCAGAGGAACGGTAGTCGGGCAAGCCAGTATTTAGCTTTGATCAACTGACGGACGCGCTCAGACTCTTCCCGACCGAGTATGCGCGCGATCGCCGCGAATTCCGGCCCCGTGATTTTTCCGCGGATGGTGCATGGGGCCATCTTGACTTGCGGGTTGTTCCGGATGCGCTTGACCTTGCCCAATTTACTATTGGTCATGAAGTAGAGTTTGTTATTCTCTTCGGCAAACCAGATGGGCGTGTATACCGCGACTCCACTCTTGCGGTAGGTCGCGAGGCTGATATAGCGCTGGCTGTGGATTTCTGCAGGAACAGATACCATAAAAATATTCTAAACTGCAATCAGGGTTGTTGTGGCTCGTAGAGACGACGGGAGCTCTGGACGTACGCTTTGAGTGCCGTTCGTCGATCGGTTATGTGAAAGGTATGCATACCATGAGTGGTGGGCTATCAAGGCCGCGATTTGAAGCGGAGGGTGCAAGCGAGACCTGGCAACGTTGGCAGGGGCGCATGGTCGCCGGGAAATTCCCCCTGCAAAGATACTTGGGCGGATCTGACGACGGCGCCATATTTCTTACCTTCATGCATGGGGTCGCCGAAGATCCAAAAGAAGCTGCAATTCGGTTGATTTCCGCTGATGGTATGGACGCAGAGAAGCAAGCGCGTCAGTGGAAGGCCGCCGGCGAACTCCAACATCCCAATCTGATTCGTATTTATGAAGCAGGAAGGGCGGAACTGGATGGCGTTCCGCTGGTTTATGCCGTCGAGGAATATGCCGAGGAAAATCTTTCGCAGATTCTTCCGGAGCGTGCGCTCACTCCGGCGGAAACTGGGGAAATGCTGTCGCCGGTTCTACGTGCTTTGCAATTTCTCCACGACCGGGGCTTTGTGCACGGGCGCATTCAACCATCGAACATTCTCGCTATCGGAGACCAGGTAAAGCTCTCCAGCGATTCGCTACACTTGCCGCGTGACGCCAGCTATAACAAGAAGTCCGCAAGCGCCTACCATCCGCCTGAATTGGCCTCTGGAATGGTTTCAGCGCCCGCCGACGTTTGGCAACTGGGAGTGACGCTGGTCGAGGTGCTGACGCAGCGCTTGCCCCGCCTTGATTCGCATCAGAATAAACCGCCGCCGTACTTGAAGGAATTCCGCACCCATTCCGCGAGATCGCTGAAAACTGTCTGCGTACAAATCCCGCAAACCGATGGACTATCGCGCAGATCTCCGGTCGGCTCGAGGGTCGGCAAACCGAGTCCCCACGCGGGCCGGTAGCTGTTCCGGGGAAAACTTCTGCGGCAACGTCCGCCTCCATCCCGCACTTTGCGCCGCGCCGGCAATCCGCGAAATGGTTGTATGCGATTGCATCGATTATTGTCGCCTCGATTGTGATTTTTCTGATCGTGCGACCGAAACCGTCGAGTCCTCGGGTTGATGTGCAAACGACGCAGGTTCAGCGCAGTGCGGCGGCCGAAAACGGCCAGTCCACACCGGCGACGCAGCATTCCGCTGCCGCAGTTACAAAGGCGGAAGGGGTCGCGACAACGAGCAGCGCTGAAACAAGCTCGGTGACTCCTGACGAAAACGGCGTTGTGCATAAGGTGATTCCTGATGTCTCACCGGCCGCGCGGAGCACGATCCACGGCACAATCATAGTTCGAGTAAGAGCCACAGTTGATTCCGGCGGCGACGTGACCAAGGTGAAAATCGTGTCAGGCGGCCCGAGCAGGTATTTTTCGCGGCTCGCGCAGCAGGCTGCTCAAGACTGGAAATTCACGCAGGCTGGCGAGGAGGGCGCAGTTCGTAAATGGAATCTGCAATTCTCTTTCAGCCGCAAGAAAACGGAGGCTTCCGCGGCTCGCACCAAACGCTAGAGTGGAATTCTTCGAAAACTTCTCTTGGGTTCTCGGCCACTTCTGGGTGAAAGTTTTGTTTTTGACTGCTGGCTGCTACGGTTTGCCAGCGTTCATTTGGCGGCGCGCTTCTTCGTAGGCCTGTCGCGGGTCGCGTCCGGTGACCTGCTTGTACCAGGCGGGGTGAAAGGTCCAAGCCCAAGCTTCGCTCACCGCCCCGCGAATCATAGCCTGGAAGGTGCCGGGTTCGCCAAAGGTGCTTTGGTAAATGTGGATGAAGATGCCGCCTAGCATGATGATGGCTGAGATGTCGTGCAACACGTAACTGATGGCGACGGCGATTGCGCCGAAGGTTTGCGCGCCCGCCCACATGATGGTGCCGGTAACGATGTAGACGAGAGCAGCCGAAAACGATCTCCCAAAACATAAGCTTTTGTCCGGCGTTGAAAAAGCCGGTTTCTGGCGGATCCATTTTTTCTTCGCCGCTGGCGATCTGCCTTACGTTGCGCATCCAGCTGGAGTCGTTAGCGTGCCAGAGCATGCGATCGAGCCAGTTCATCACCTGGAATGCAAAGAAGAAGACGAAGGCTACTCCAAAATAGGGATGCAGGATGCGGCTGAGTTCGTCCGCCGCCGAAGAGCGGAGTGAACCAGCGAAACAGCTATGGGAGATAGAGGCCGAAGCCGGTGAAGAGCGCGAGGAAGAAAAAGAGGGCTACCGTCCAGTGGAGGATCGCGGTCGTAAACGGGATGGCGAAGTAATTCTCCACGATAGATGGTGGTGCGACCGGCGTGCTCGAAGGTTGTGCGGGCTTTGTCGTCGAAACGTTCGATCGCGTTAGTGGACATTGAAAGCTCCTTCCCGCAGACGGTTGTGCAGAAATGCGGATTTTTCGTGGGCGAGAGCGCCCGCACCACCCATGCTAAGCATTTGTTCCATCCTTTTTCGGCGGCTCGGGTTGCGGCACGCGCGGGACCGTTAGTCACGTGATGCAGGAGGATGCCGAGACCGCCGAATAGAGCGAAAGGTGCCAGGACGGGCTTGAACAGCCACTTCCACCACGTGTAGCTCCACGGAATCTGCGGATTTTTCGGCAGGTTGCCATAGCGCTCGGGATCGGTGGCGTCGTGCAGCACATAGATCACATGCGTTCCGCCGACCGATTGCGGGTCGTAGACGCCGGCGTTCTGCCAGCCGAAATTGTCGCGCAGTTGTTTGGCGCGCTCCTCGGCAATGAACTTCATGTCCTCCTTGCTGCCGAACTTGAGACAGCCAGTCGGACATGCTTTGATGCACGCCGGTTCCAGGCCTTCGCCGACGCGGTCGGAGCAGAGCGTGCACTTGTACACACGCTTCGTGGCTGGATTGAAGCGCGGAATATTGAAAGGACAACCGGAAACGCAAAACTCGCAGCCAATGCAGTTTTCCTGATTGAAGTCGACAATGCCGTTCGCGTATTTGACGATGGCGCCGTCAGCAGGGCAAGCATGCAGGCATCCTGGGTCGGCGCAATGCATGCACTGATCCTTGCGCATCAGCCATTGGATCGTGCCATCCGGATTCTGGTGTTCATTGAACTTGATGAGGTTCCAGAAGTTCCAGCGCGTCTCGGGCATGGTCTGGTAGGTGTTGTCGAAGGTGGTCAGACTGAACGGCATGTCATTCCACTCGACGCACGCTACTTCGCAGGCCTTGCAGCCGATGCAGGTCGTGGTGTCGACCAGTTTGCAGACTTCGAGATCGCGCTGCATGCCGAAGCCAGGCGAAGGATTGGAGTGGCCCGAGATCATCACGGCTTGTAGAGTCTTGCGGTCTGCCATCTCCGATCCTCACTTTCCTGTGGAGCGCTGAGCGTCCCCGCCCTGCGTACATGCACTCGTGGAGGGGCGAGGCGCCCGTCGCTCCACTAGCTAAACTTTCTCGATCTTCACCAAGAAGCCCTTAAATTCTGGAGTGAACGCGTTTGGATCAATCACCGTTGGCGTCAACTGGTTCGCCAACGTCTTCGCCGTCTTGCCTTCATCTTCCACAATGCCGCGGAAGCCCCAGTGAATCGGGATTCCGATCTGGAAGGTTTCTTTGCCATCGATCTTCATGGGCTTGATGCGGCGCGTGACCATCGCTTGGGCGATGTAAGTCGGCGCGAGCGCTGGTAACTTTTATTTTTTCGCCGCCGCGAATGCCCATGCGGTCGGCAAGTTCGGCCGGGACTTCGACGAACGGCATTGGGCACGAGTTCCACGTTCATCGGATTATTCTTTGTCCAGTAATGATAGTGCTCAGTCAAACGATAGGTGGTGCAGATGATGTTGAACTCCGTCGTCACCGGTTTTCGCGTACTTATCCATGTCGGTCTTATATTTCTTGACGACCGGATTGTTGGACTGCTTCGGATGCAACAGATTCGCGAGCGGGCTTTCGATGGGCTCGTAGAATTCGGGGAACGGTCCGTCCTGCATTCCGCCCAGAGGCACGAACAAGCGTCCGACGCCGTCGGGGTTCATGATGAACGGGCCCATGTGATCTTTGGGTGCGGAGTCCGGCTTGAAATCGGGGACGTCGACGCCTGTCCAGAGCTGTTTTGACTTCGTCCCACCAAACCTGGCGGCGCGAAGGATCCCAGGGCTTGCCTTCGAGATCGCAGGAGGCGCGATTGTAGAGCACGCGGCGATTCGCCGGCCACGACCATCCCCAGTTGGGATAAATGCCGAGGCCGGAAGGATCGTCGGTGTCCGCGGCGCTGCATCATGGCGCCGGCTTCGGTCCATGATCCGGAGTAGATCCAGTTTCCGCAGAGCGTAGTGCCATCGTCTTTGAGCCAGGCAAAGCCGGGGACTTGCTGGCCCGCCTTGATGGTGACGTTCGTCTTCGGGTCGGTAATGTCGGCGAGCGCTTTGCCGTTGAGTTCTTTCGCGACCTCGGCGAGCGACGGATTGTACGGGTTCGTGTAGGCGAACGTCGCGTTCAGAACAGGGTCGGGGAATTTGCCGCCCTCTTTCTTATAAAGTTCGCGAACTTTCAGAAAAATGGTCGCGAGAATTTCCTGGTCGAGCCGTGCTTGCCCCGGCGGCGGCACGGCCGCGTTCTTCCATTGCAGCCAGCGCGCGGAGTTCACAAACGTTCCGTCTTTTTCCGCGAAGCCCGCGCCCGGCAGACGATAGACAGTGGTGTTGATCTTTTTCTGGTCGTCGGCGGTAATGCCAGGGGCGCGCCAGAATTCGCTGGTCTCGTCCGGATAGATTTCGCACACCACCAGCCAGTCGGCCTTTTTCAGGGCGTCGATATTCTTATTCGAATCGGGGCCGATCATGACGCCGTTCATGCCGAAGGCGAAGAGGCCTTTGACCTTGCCTTCGTACATGTCGTTCCAGATATTCACCCAGGAATAGTTGCGGTCGATCTTGGGCAGATAGTGGAAGGCAAAGTCGTTTTGCTTTGGTGGCCGCCGGTCCGTAGAACGCTTTCAAAAGAGAGACGGTGAATTTCGAAGTGTTCGACCAGTAATTGAAGGACTCCCACGGATCGGGCTTGGACTGCGTTGGCGTCGTGCGCTTCACAAACGCGGCCAGGTCGACATCGGCAGGATTTGGCATCTTCAGGTAGCCGGGAAGAATGTCGAAAATTCCCGCCATATCGGTGGCGCCCTGAATGTTGGAGTGGCCGCGAAGTGCATTGACTCCGCCGCCGGCGCGGCCGACGTTGCCCATCAGCAGTTGCATAACAGCAGCCGTGCGGATGATCTGCGTGCCGAAGCTGTGCTGCGTCCATCCGACGGCGTAAATTATGGTAGCAACCTTCTTCATGTCGCCGTCTTTGCGGATCGAGGTAAAGAGGTCGGCGGCCTTTAGGAATTGATCTTTCGGGATGCCCGTGATGCGCTCCACGATTTCGGGCGTATAGCGCTCATATTGTTTCTTCAACAATTGAAACACGCAGCGCGGATGCTCGAGCGAAAGATCGAACGCGACGTTCGGAGGAAGCGCTGGCGCGGGCGCCGTTGCGCCCGGTGCGACTGGAGGAGTCGGCTTATCCGCGGGCGTGGCCACAACTGCTTTGCCCGCGAGGTTTCCGCCTTCTTCGTAATTCCATGTCTTCTTGTCGTAAACCTGCTTCTCGGGATCGAATCCAGAGAAGAGGCCATCCTCAGGCAGTTGAAAGCCGTCCTTGATAATGAAGGCGGCGTTGGTGTAATTGACAAGATACTCTTTGGCGATACGATTGTTGGCGATGGCGTAGTTGATTAGCCCGCCCAGGAATGCGATATCTGAGCCGGCGCGTATCTGGAGATATAAGTCTGCGTTGGCGGCGGTGCGGGTCAGGCGCGGATCGACGACTATCGTTTTCGCGTTACGGTGAATCTTGGCTTCGACCGCCCACTTGAAGCCGCAAGGGTGGTTCTCGGCGGGATTGCCGCCCATGATCAACATCATGTCGGTGTTCTTGATGTCGATCCAACCATTGGTCATTGCGCCGCGTCCGAAGGTGGGCCCCAAACTGGAGACCGTTGGGCCGTGTCAAACGCGGGCCTGGTTTTCCAGGTAGCAGACCCCCAGGCTGCGCATACTTTTTACGACCAGATAATTAAATTCGTTGGTGTCGGTGCAGCCGCCGGTGAAGGCCATGCCTTCGCAACGGTTGACGGTTTTGCCGTTCGCATCTTTTTCGACGAAGGTGTCGTCGCGCGTCTTTTTTACCTTCTGTGCAATCTCAGCGTAGGCCTGATCCCAGGAAATGTCCTCCCACTGGGTCGCTCCGGGACGCCGTACTTGCGGCTTCAGCAGTCGGCGCTCGTTGAGAATGTCCTGTTCGAGCGACGACCCTTTGGGACACAGCGTGCCGCGATTGATGGGATGGTCGGGATCGCCTTCGACGTGGACGACTTGTGGAATCGCGTTCTTCGCCTTATCGCCCAGGGTATAAATAATGACTCCGCAGCTCACCGCACAATAAGGACAGGTGCTGCGCGTTTCGCTGGCGCGGGAAATTTTAAGGGATGAGGTCTGCGCGTAAACCGGCGTCAGATCAAAACCAAGGGCTGAAAAAGCGGCTCCGCCAAGGACGGTGCCTTTGAGAAAAGTCCTGCGAGAGAACTCCATTTGTCGCCCCCCGGCACTGCGCTTTCCAGAAAGTTACGGAGGTGAATGCTACAGACGCCAACCCTGCGTCCAATGTGTTCTGCGTTAATGCGGAGAACTATACCCCCGCTCTCGCGATATCGTCAATCAGGGAAACGCTCGAGGAACCGATGATTTTACAAACCGTTAACATTAGCGCCGCTCAGAAACTTCAATAACCAAACCAGCCACAATGGGTTCCCCAACCTCAGGACAAGGTGTCGCTTCTTTCATTTCACAAATAATCTCCTCTAACCAATTGAATCTTACTGGCTTACTGCCGGGGATTTTGGAAGCGCGTTTGAGGAAGCAACTCCGTTTGGCAGAGCAGCGCACTATAGGCAGCAACCCAGCGCTCGGAAAATACTAGCTTGACTTCCCGTTTGTATCAGGGGAACCGCTTTAGCGATCCCGAGATTTTGCTGAGCGAAATGCCCCTTCAGGGACTGCTTGCGATTGCACGCCCGGAGACGGACAACGATAATTGGCCGATGGCCCCGAACGAATGGCAGCGGCGGATCGCTCGCGCCGAGGAACTTAGCGTCCGCTACAAATCTGCCGAAGAGATTCTGCGCTTCTATATCGCGATTGCGCGGTTTCAAGAAAAACTCTACGGAGAATTAGCGAGAACCAACTCTCTTGCGACCGACTGGCCACCCTTTGCACAGCCACTTCCGTCGGAACTAACCGGGCAATTCCGGGCCCTTCTTTCGGTGGTCGAACAGAACGGTCCAGTTGCGCTGCGGGAAGCGTCGCGTGAGTTGCGGAGCCATGACCCTTCCCATTTCCAGTTGCTAACGGTGTTCTGGGACGGAAGTGAAACGGGAGGAGCGCTGCCGCCGGGACCGAGCGATTTCTTCGCGCGTGCATTTCTTCAGCCTTATGCTGCCTATATTCGATCCCAGTCTAGCCGCCAATGGACCGGCCCTACGCCCTTTCTGTGTCCGTTTTGCAACCGGAAACCGGGCTTGGGCGTTCTGCGTCCGTTGGGCGATGGCGGGCAACGTTCTCTGGTGTGTTCACTTTGCCTGGCGGAATGGGAGTTTCGGCGAATCGTGTGCCCCGGATGCGGCGAAGAAAACCACGCGAAGCTTCCCGTCTACACGGCTGAAGAGTTAAACCACGTCCGCGTGGAAGCCTGCGACAGTTGTCGCACCTATATCAAGACCGTCGACATGACGAAGACTGGCCTGGCCGAACCGATTGTGGATGAAATAGCGTCGATCCCCCTTGATCTGTGGGCGCAGAAACAGGGTTACACGAAGCTGCAATCCAATCTGATGCAGCTATGAAGCGGGTTGCGGGGAACCGCGATCGATTTTGTTTTTACCAGCCATGCTTCATAGCACGAGCAAATGTTTGCGCCGGCAGCGTATTCAGCACATCTTCTTTAGTGAGCCAGGCGCGCCGCGCCTGCGTGACTCCATAACGCAGCTTCTCCATGTGTGACGTGTGGTGGGAATCTGTGTTGATCACGATTTTCACCCCATTTTGTTTTGCCATCCGCAAATGAACATCGCTCAGATCGAGCCGGTCGGGATAGGAGTTCAACTCCATCGCCACTTTATGTTGCGCGGCCGATTTGAGCACCGCGTCGAGATCGAACTGGTATGCGTCGCGGCGCAGCAGCAGGCGTCCGGTAGGATGGCCGATCAACGAAGTATTGGGATTCGCGATCGCCTTCAGCAGCCTTTCCGTCATCGCGGCGCGGTCCTGATTGAATTGTGAGTGAACGCTGGCGATGACGATGTCCATTTGTTCGAGCACAGAGTCCGAAAGGTCAAGCGAGCCGTCGCCCAGAATATCAACCTCGATTCCAGCCAAAATGCGAATACCCTTCATCTTCTTTTCGGCCACCCGAATCTTTTCGATATGCGCGAGAGCACGCTCGTCAGTTAATCCATTGGCGAAGGCGAGATTCTTCGAGTGATCGGTGATGGCCATGTATTCATAGCCGCGTTCCATCGCCGCTTCCGCCATTTCTTCAATCGTGTTCCGGCCATCGGTCTCGACGGTGTGCATGTGCACGTCGCCGCGAATATCAGATAACTCAATGAGCGCCGGGAGTGCCCGCGCGGCGGCGGATTCAATTTCTCCCAGATTCTCGCGCAGTTCGGGAGCGATGTAATCGAGCTTCAGCTTCGAGTAAATTTCTTCCTCGGTTTTGCCCGCGACCGGCTTGTTGTCTTCCACTGTGGCGAGGCTATATTCGTTCAGCGTAAAACCCATCTTGAGCGCGCGCTGGCGCAAGGCCACGTTATGCGCCTTGGAGCCGGTGAAATATTGCATAGCGGCTCCGAAAGATTCGGGAGGCAGCAGGCGCACGTCGACCTGCATGCCGTTGCGGTGACGGAAGCTGACTTTGTTCTCGCCTTGCGCAATCACCTCCATCAAACCGGGAAAGCCGAGCAGATGCTGGATGAGTATCTGCCGTGACTCGTTCTCAATGCAGCCCTTGCCAGTAACGAGAATGTCGAGGTCGCCGACGGTTTCGCGTCCTCGGCGCAGCGATCCGGCAGGCGTAACTTTTTCGATGCCCGGGATACGTCAGCAAATGATCGACGAGTTTTTCGGCCAGCACTTCGGCGGTGTCGAGCAAAAATCGTCCAGCGATGCGGCGGTAGTCTTCAATCGCCTTGAGCAGCTTGGTCTCATGCTTTTCGCCCATGCGCGACAGTGTGCGGATCTTGCCTTCGCGCGCCAGTTTCTCCACGCCTTCGAGGTCGCTGACCTGATAAGCGCTCCAGATCAAAGCAATCGTCTTCGGCCCGAGCCCCTGAATCTTGAGCAGCTCAAGCATTGACGGCCTGTATTTTTTCAATAGATCGGAATGCGCTTCAATGCGGCCATCTTTGAAAAGCATCTGCAGATTGGCCAGCATTCCCTTGCCGATGCCCTGGATTGCGAGAATCTTCTTCGGCTCCGCGATCAGGTCGGCGATCTGCTGCGGCAGCGCCTCGATCGCCTCCGCCGCATTGCGATAGGAACGCACCCGAAACGAATCCTGACCGTCGATCTCCAGCAGATCGGCAGTCTCATAAAGCAGACTGGCAATGGCCTTGTTGTCCATGAATAAGAAATTATAAGAACTTATACGAATAAGGTTAAACGAGTAGGGACTGGAGAGCTAGAAGGGATGTTGATGCTCGGCCCAGACAGAGCAGCGACAGACATTGGGCGAGATGGGAGGAGATCAGGCGCTTTCCAGAAATCGCGGTTGGGCCGTTGCTCGTCTCGCTTAGCCGTGATCCCTAATTAGGGTTCGTCCCACTGTGTCGACACTCCGGCCCTTACGTCAGCAATCAAATCGTCGAGCACTATCTCATGAAATCTTGGTTACATTGGCCGCTTGCGGCCCTTTCTGTCCCTGCACAATCTCAAACTCCACCTTATCGCCCTCCTGCAGGCTCTTGTAACCTTCAGTGGTGATGGAACTGTAGTGGATGAAGACATCAGGTCCATCATCACGCCCGAGGAAGCCGTAGCCCTTTGCATTGTTGAACCACTTGACTGTGCCTTTCAATCGTTCCACGTGCGCCCTCCCCTTCTTGCAGGTTCCCAGCGGCAGTCGCTAATTTCGATACGCTTCCAAACACCCGCAAAAAATGTGTAGGCATTGTGCTGCCGACCGGGAGGGCTGTCAAGGCTTGGAATCACATGTTCGCGGTCGGCCCTAAGATCGTCGCCGGGGAGGTAACGAGCAAAGGTTATAACAGGGCCGTTCTTAGCGTGCTGGTCGGGATGTTTGCGCCAGCCATAGGATTCCGCAGATCGTTTTGGCGTCGCGAATACGGCCGTGGAGCGCCATCCGTTTTGCCTCCGACAAAGTGAAAAATCTCGTCGTAATCCGTTCGTCCGCTTCGGGCTGGGATTTGCCGGCCTCAAGCCCGCGGGCCAGGTATATGGTCATGGTTTCGTCCAGGAAACCAGGACTCACAAAGAAATGCAGAATTCTCTTCCACTGCCGAGCCCGGTATCCGGTTTCCTCGATCAGCTCGCGTTTGGCCGCAGTCAGCGCTGTTTCGCCATCGTCGATTCGGCCCGCGGGCAATTCCCACATCATCGACTGCGCTGCATGGCGGTACTGGCGCTCGAGAAGAATTCGCGGCTCGGCTGCCTTGGCGCCTCGCGCCCGGTCTTGCACCGCCAGCACAACAATAGACCCGGAATGACGCACCACATCGCGGCGCGCCGTTACGCCGCCCGGTTCTTCCACTTCATCGGTAGTAACGCTGAACACAGGACCCTGGTAACTGACGCGCGAAGTGAGGACTTTCGCTCGTGCCGATTTCGTTTGTGCCGCTTTCGCCATAACACCAATAATAAGGTATGCTGCGCCGTTGAGTTGAATACCAGATGACCGCAAAACCTATAACCGGAAACCGGCGTCGGGAAAGACGTCCAAAGAGATGACCAGAAGACCTACCGCCGAGACGATAATTAAGAAGCACAACGTCGCCATTGTCGGGGCCGGAAGGCTGGCGACATTTCTCGCCTCAGCCCTGCATGACGCCGGATTTAACGTTATCGAGATCGTAACGCGGGATTCGACTCCGTCGCGCCGTCGCGCCCATTCGCTGGCGGCCAAGGTAGGAGCGCGGGTAGTCACAGTACGCTCTGGCGTCCTGGCTGCCGACTTGTTGTGGTTCTCTGTTCCCGACCGTGACATTCGCAGCGCGGCGTCGTCTCTGGCCGATCATATATTCGGGCGGCCGCCCTCTAACCAAAGTAAAGTCCGCTTCGCCTTCCACTCCAGCGGAGCGCTGCTGAGCCATGAGCTCGATCCCCTGCGAAAAGCCGGTGTTGCCGTTGCCTCGGTACATCCGCTGATGACGTTTGTTGCCGGAGCGCATCCTTCTTTGAAGGGTGTCCCCTTTGCGCTGGAAGGTGATCGTGCGGCAACGCAGGCGGCCCGCCGAATTGTCCGCGCACTGGGCGGCGAGCCTTTTTCCTTGTCGGCGCCGCGCAAAGCGGCCTACCACGCCTGGGCCACCATGACTTCGCCGTTGTTCCTGGCGTTCCTGGTGACGCTCGAAGAAGTGGCTCACGCGTCGGGCCTCAAGCGACAGGATGCTCGCCGCAAGAGCCTGCCCATCATCCGCCAGACGCTCGCAAATTATGCGCGCCTCGGTTCGGCTCGTTCCTTCAGCGGCCCGCTGGTTCGTGGAGATGCGGAGACGGTAGCAAAACATCTGGCTGTGCTAAAGAAGCACCCGGGAGCGCGCAAGGTTTACGTAGCATTGGCTAAGGTGGCGCTAGAGGGCTTGCCGGTGAAGAATAATACTCAGTTAAGAAAATTGCTGGAAGTCAAGACATGAAGAGCGGACCCCTCGCCCATCCGTAGGGACAGCCGCCCACGTCCCGTCCAAGCAAGCGGAGCTTGCGGCCAGCCGCACTCCTAATGCCGGCTCTCTAATGCCGCCCCTTGCGGCTGGTAAACAGATGCCCCAATTTCTCCTGCTTGGTCTTCAAATATTCTTCGGTGTGCTCCGTGGGAGCGATTTCGCAAGGCACGCGCTCCGTCACCTGAATACCAGCCCTTTCAAGCGCAGCGACCTTGTCAGGATTATTCGAAAGCAGCCGTACCCGCCGAATATCCAATGCTTTCAGAATCTCGACCGGCATCATGAACTCGCGCTGATCGGGTTTGAAACCAAGTCGCTCATTCGCTTCCACCGTGTCAAATCCGCTGTCCTGCAGCGCGTACGCCTGTAGTTTCGCCATCAATCCGATGCCGCGCCCTTCCTGCTGTTCGTAGATCAGCACGCCCGCCTCCTCGTGGGCGATGAGCGAGAGAGACATTTCCAGCTGCTGGCGGCAATCGCAGCGCAGCGATCCGAATACATCGCCGGTCAAACACTGTGAATGAATGCGCACCAGCGGCGACCCGGAGTGCACCTCACCCATGACCAGTGCGATGGCTTCTTCAGTTCTCGCCCCGTCGCCGGTGGCAGATGCGCGCGTTGTAAATCCATGAATCAGGAAGTGCCCCCAGCGCGTAGGGAAGTCGGCCGACGCTACTTGTTTCACCTTGGAAGAACTCACAATCAGATTATAGCCTTCGACTTCCCTCGATTTCTTAAGGTTGTAGTGAGTTCATCATTTCTAGACTTTGAGCTCGACGCGATCGGCCCCCGAGCCAACCGCGGCCATAAACTTACATTCCTAACGGGAGAGGCGAAATCGAGCGGCGGCTGCTAAAATCAACAAAAAGAAAACATTCCCACCCTAAGGGGCTATAGCTCAGCTGGGAGAGCGCATCGTTCGCAACGATGAGGTCGTCGGTTCGATCCCGACTAGCTCCACCAATCTCCAACAACTTAGCGCTGCCGATTTTGCGATTACGTTCCAAAACGTTCCAATTCAATTTGCTATAGCAGCCAGCTTTGCAATCCGTTCATCCACCATTTCCGTCATCCGAGCCACCGCACGCTGCTGAGATTCAGGAACGGGCTGCACATAGATTTCCATTGTGGTTGAAATGCGCGAGTGGCGCATCTGCGCTTGAACGTCTTTCGGGTTGGCCCCGGCTTCCACCATCCAGGTTCCGTAAGAGGTTCGCAGCGATCGCCAAGTCACTTTCTTCGGGTCAATCTTTAACTTCTCCCCGGCAGGCCGCAGGTGTCGTCGGAGAATGTTCTGGTCGTTCATTGAGCTGCCGGTGCGGACCGATTGGAAAACGAGATCATTCGGTTCGGCAGAACGGATCACTCTGAACTTCTTTTTGGCTCCTTTCCCGCCCCAGTTAATTTCGACCTCCAGGGTCTTCAGCGCCTGGATTCTCTGAATGACCGACCGAGCCACTCCGATCGTCCCGTAACTGCTTTCGGTCTTCGGCACGCTCCAGTTCCCTCGGCAGCAACGCTCGTCCACCGTTAGCGATTCGGAGCCGACATCCTCCCATCTAAGACCAATAAGCTCGCTGACCCGCAGGCCGCTAAATACCGCAACATAGATCATCGTCGCGTACGGTTCATCGACCAGTAGCAGCAGTCTGGTGAACTCCTCGGGAGTTAGGTGCGGCTTCCGGCGGCGCTTGTTGACTCGCTTTGAGCGAGGGATTTCGACTTGCAGGGCGGGATTCTTGACCAGCAGATCGTGGTTGACCGCCTGGGCCAGCACCGACGACAGAACCTCTTTAATTTTGAGTACCGTTGTCGGCCCTGCGCTGGTTTTTGCCAATCCGGAAAAGAAATTCTGAA
This sequence comes from uncultured Acidobacteriaceae bacterium, assembly GCA_963810955.1. Taxonomy (GTDB): domain Bacteria; phylum Acidobacteriota; class Terriglobia; order Terriglobales; family Acidobacteriaceae; genus Acidiflorens. Next base: position 187,208 of record CAWEPW010000041.1, read on the forward strand.
GGGATTGTAGACTGATATTCCTCAACGGCATCTCCCCAAATGCTGGCATGAGGTACTTGTTGAGCGTCCCATTGTAGCTGGCCTGTGTCGTCGTCGCCTTCCCGTCCAGGTAGGTGTAATAGCTTGTGTTGATGAAGTCTGCGAAGCGGGTAGCCGATCCGATCGTTTCCAGTCCCTGATTCATTGGCCGCAGCAGTTCGGCGGCAATCTTTCGGGCCTCACGTTCGGATGTATCGGCTTCGCACACCTTGACTCGCGTGCGTACTCGTCTGAGCCTCCCTTCGATGAACTCGTCTTTTCTTGGTGTAATCCACCACCAATTTCCTTCCCGAAATGGTTTGGGGTCTTGAAACCTTCTGCGCGCCATTGCTGAGAACTCTCCTCTCAGCGGAGCCAGTAGGTTCGCCTCGACCGGAACAATACCACAGCGACCGGAAGCAGCGGAAATACCGGTCATGTTCACTCCACCGCGTTGTGGTCTGTCCGACATGAATTAGCATTTGGAGTTCCTGCGAACTATTGCATTCGCGCGGACACATTGCGTGCCGCCTTCGTAGACAATCTTTATTTTGTCGGGGAGTCGAGCTTCCGGCGTTATCCCGAATCGCCGATTTGCCAGCGTGACTTGGCCACGTCAAGCAACTGCCCACCCAAATTTTTCTGGGAATTTAATACATAGACTCCTTTACCTCCAGGCGCTGCCCGAACCAATCTTTTCCGTCCAATTCTCGGATTGCTTCGTTCCCGTCGGATTCCCTGGACATCTCCACGATCCCGTAAACTCTCTTCTGCCCCTTCCGAATTCGTACTGCTTCCACATTTCCGTGTTCGAGGAACAGCTGTGCTAGACGTGCTACGTCGGTGGACGAACCAAAATTCGAAACAAAGATCTTCATCATGCATCTCCTTTGAAAACGGATTCCGTCTGTTATTACTGGCAGCGTGGCTCTCATCTCAATTCGCCCGTCCAAGTGGTGGGCAGCTCCTGAGGCCGCCCACTGACAACTTGTGCTCACCACCTGTCTTCGTCGCGAATTACGACATCCAGCTTTCTGCCACGCCACATCTTTCCGTTCAGCCATTCTCTGGCGGGAATGGCCTGGCGTGCGGGCAGAGATACGAAGGCCTCTGTCAGCCAACCGTCCTGGGGACAAATCGACTGAATGCGTATGTCGCATACCTCCTTATGGTTTGATTTTGTTTTCCCCGTGGTTATTTTGGTTTCCAGAGAGACGCTGATCTGTATACCGCTCCCGCAACCGCAGGTACCGCTGAATACCCACTTCACGTTTGTTTTTCATGGTTCGATGATCTCCATATCGGTGTTATCGTTGCGTTCCTTAACCGGTGCTTCCGTAGCTTCCACAACAAATATGTATTGACGATTGTGCGGTTACTTCTCTCGTTATTTTTCGGCTTCATTAAGATCCCGATTGGCTCCAGCTCGTGACCGCTGGTGTTGGCCGTGGGGATAAATGAAAGCATTCAGCACTAAAACGATTGGTTTGCCTTTGAATTTGACGTCCGTCGTTATCAATCCCCTCGTAGAAGCAACGAGCAGGGTCTTGCCCGATTTGGACGGAGTTGCGCGTTCCAGTGGGAGTTCAACTCTCAGTTTGTTTTTTACTCTTGTAACAATTACCGTCATGCGTTTCGTTCTCCTTTGACAACAATTTAATCTCCAGTCAGATCCTCTGCCAGATACCAGCGTTCAGCTGCTCGCCCGTTGGTAGACACTTTGCGGAATGTCGCGTCGCCCGACTTCTTCAATTGCTCCAGAGCAGTGCTAATTTGGTAGCGGTTTCGGTGCCGACTGAACGCAGCGCTAATTTCCGTACGGCTGACACCCTTTTGTTTAGCGCGCCGCAGCATTTCCAAGATTTCATCTCCAATACCCACGGCTCGGCGTCGCCCGAAGATGAATTGAGCGGATTGTTCGCAGAATCGCCAAACTTCCAGCGCGGCTTTGAGGTGCTGGACGCAGACTTCTTCTCGTTGATCAAGAAGCGCATAAATGGCTGCAATCCGACGAGTCTGTGCCTCCGCTCTTGAGGTTGCTGCACCCGCGAGTCCGGTACGATCGCCGCTTAGCTCCGCGTACTTGTCCGACCAGACTTTGGCTGCCTTGGTGCTGAATCCGACTTCGCGAACAGTCGAGGCGAATTTCAGTGCCGCCCGAATACGCTTGGCGATACGCGCCAGATCAGCGGCAGACACATTTCCTCCGAAGGGGAGGAACTTCGATCTGGTGATGCAGGCCCACAACGCGCGATTGCTGAAGCCGTTGACTATGTCCGTCACGCCGAGGTAACGGTCTAAGTCCTCTAGAGTCGTCTGGCCGATAAGGCTTAAGTGTGCGCCTGTCACCAGAATCGGCTTCGTCTTTGTCGCGATCTGGAGTGGTTTGCCGTCCCATGCCCGCCGCAGCGTTGTCGACAGAGTGTTGTGCGGGCGGGCCATAACACGCAGAACGGAAGAAAATTCATCTTCCACAAAAAGCAACCTTTTGTCAGGGTTTCCTTCCGCAGCCGCCTTCAGGCCTTCGCCTGACGAGAGCCCGCTCTGGATTTGCTTTTCACACCAATCCGGATCCACCAAGCGAAATAAACTTTCGACATTGTCCCACCCCGTGCCCTTCCGCGCTTTGGAACTGCGACCGACGTAGACAACGTAGAGAGCTAGAGGATGTCGTGTGCGCTCGACCGAGAAAGACGACCGCGGGCCGATCAAATTTCCTGAACCCGTTAGAAAACCCAACACGATTGCAGCGGGATCGCTTTCTGTATTCGGCCCGATCGTGGAGATAAGATCGCCTGTGACTCCGTACATTGCCGAGGGGCCCAACGGATCGGGCCAGCCCGCCGGAGCGGGAGAAATGGGCTGTGGTTCTTGGCTTGTCTGCTGCGGATTCTTTTTCATTGCGTCGCCTACTCTGCGTTGTATAAGGCAAAACTAGCGCAGGTGGGCAGTAGGTCTTCGGAATCTAAATTGAATTTTTGGGGGGAAATAATTCCGAACGAGGGTTAGGAGATCGTTTTGGGATCGGGGAGGTAGCTTTTGAATCGATTGCGGAGGTTATCGGCTATCTCCTGAAGCTGCCGTTCATCCTTCAGCATTGCTCTGACTAGTGGTGCAATTAAATTAAAATCTGCCTGCTTCGGCGCCGCGCCGCTGGTCACTAGATCAACCAGTTCCAGCAAACGCGCAGTTCGCCCCGCCGTCACGTTTATCCGCCCTTCCCCTTTGCCTTCTCTTCCCAGCCGGACATTCTTCAGTGATTGTCCACGTGAGCGACCAATTCGCGATAGAAACTCACCATACTTTTTCATTTCGCTGAGAAGAAGAGGATCGTCGGGTTTGTATTCATCAACAAGGTCTGGGGAGACGAGCGCCAACAACTTCCTTATCGCTACTTCAATGTCTTCCAGTTGCTTCCCCAGCCTGATTGCCTCATCCTTGAAGGCAACGGCAGCGTTATAGCCATCACGCACTTGCTCTTCTGTACCGCCGCAGAACGCAAACAGGGCGCCCAACACTTCACCTTCATCACACGCGCTTTGCTTCACTATCTGCTTGAGAGCCCTGCCGGCTTTCACATCCCTGTTAATCCGTTCGAGAGTCTCCCGCAAATTTTTGGCACCAGCATCCTTATCCTCTTTTTTCGCTGAATTTCCCATCCAAATCCAGCCTCCTTCTCTTATTTCTCTTTTTTCTCCATCAGTATCGAAGACCATACTAATCTTCAATATTCATGTTCTGTGAAGAGAAAAAATAAAAGAATGCGGCGCAAGCGCCGCTCCCGCGTCAGCGGGAGAAGATGCAGCTGGATCCAAAATCTTCACTCCCTTCTCTCTCTTCTTTCTCTTTTTTTCTTTTTTTCTAAGTCTCAGACTCTATATTCTTGTATCCAAACCCTCGTCTTTCCTACTGAATCAACTGTCGTCAGTAGAAGGATCATGCGAAAAAAGAGAATTATGAGAAGAAAGTAAGGCTTCATCTGCCTGCGGTAGTGTTAGCGTCTTGGCTTCAAGACCATGAGAAAAAAGAGAATTATGAGAATCTGGAAATCTATTTCTAATTCAGTCGCCGCAGGTTGTCGCTTCGCTTTGCTCAGCTCCCCTGCTGGCGACTGTGGCCGCCAAAAGGCGGCGGCCACCCTCTCTCTTGTGCAGAAAACCCACAGGCATTAATGTAGTTTGAAAATCACCGCGGGGGCTTCGTTCACCTGGACCACCACTGTTGGTTGCAAGGAATAGCCCGATTTTGGCTGGACCCGCCAGACCGAGTTGTCTTGGCTCAGCCTGAAATGGAGAAGCGACGTTCTCCGTTAGTGAGTATTCCGCCCTTCGGCCGGGGATTTTCAAGGCATCGGTGTCTTTCGATCCGATGGAGGTTGGGCGGCGCAAGAACGGAGTCCTCACGCCCCCGTTCATCGTCTCGATGAGCCCACCGGGGATATCCCTCGGCATGGTTGCGTCCCCGCAGTGCCCGCTTCCGTTTCGCCCGGCGAGTTATTGAAGCTCCCTCGGGGAGGTATTGGAGAACCAATCTTATACGCTGGGCTTTGCTGTGGCGTGAGATAGCGTTAAGTTGTCAGCTTAGCGCTCCAGTACTGCGAGCCTTCGCGAAGGGCGCTGCTCCCAGAAGCATTGCCACCGTCGGGAAGAATGGAACCGAATAGCACTGCGATCGAGAAATAGACCCACTGGGGCTTGGCATAGACGAATTTGCCGATAATTGTGAGAAAGCCCACCAAGCTCGTCATCGCAATGACAGGAAACAAACCGGCAGCGAGGGACGCCCGGCGTTCGCCTCCGGCGCGGCGAGATAAGTATGCGCCAGCGGCGCCACACAACGGCAAGCTCATAGGCCAGGGGATGTAGACCACAGAAAGTCGCCCATCCCCGCGCGACAAATCGAGGTTCGAGACCGCCTAGCGTCGAGATCGTCAGACAGGCCATCGCCGCTGTTAGGCTGACGAGTGCCGGTATCCAAAATGTTCTTGTACGCGTGTTCATTGTGCGGGTGTTCATGTTTTTTTCTTGGTTCGGGTGCTCGGCAGAAACCACGCGCCCAATGATAGGGCGATACCCGGTGAAACAATCCAGTTCAGCACACCGCAAAGCAGGCCAAACCACTGGCGCGGAGATGGATGACTCATCCTGGTCGCTAATGCTATCCAGAGCGGGATCATCACGATCGAGGGAGACAGCGCCGCGGTAAGGCCAGTCAATCGGTCGCCTCCGGCGCGACGGGACAAATAAGCGCTTAATGCACCAAACAATGGCAAGGCGGCGAGCCAGAGAAGTTGGTAGGGAAGCGGGAGCCCTGCGTGGTTCAAACAGCGTCTCCGATGGTGGAAAGGATCGCTGCAAGATCAACCTCCACGCCATTGATCCCGTCAGGCTAGCCAGAGCAGGCAGCCAGAGTGTTTTTGTGCGGTTATTCATCATCGTCTTGTCCCAGCGCTGCGCGTGTTCGAGCCCGCAATTCCAGTCAGCAACTTCTCCGAGAGAACGCTCGACAGCTTGGAAACTTGCAGAATCCCTGAAGCTAAGCTCCTTTTTCTCATGCGGCTTGCTGACGCCGAAGCTGCCGCTGGTACCTGGCCGTCTGTAAAACTTCCGGTCGCGTTCTGCGTGGATGTTCGCCTGCCGACCCATAGATCATGTCATGCGGCGTGACGTAGCCAATGGCACTGTTTAGGCGGGTGTTATTGTAATGCTTCACGTAGCCCTCGACCAGACGCCGTGCATCTTCCAGCGACAGCGGCGTTCCCGGCCGAATGCACTCGCTTTTCAGCGATTTGTGCCAGCGTTCAAGCTTGCCGTTCGACTTTGGGTAATAAGGGGTAGTCCGCACGTGCGTCATGCCGGAGATGCGGATGAATTCCTTGAAGTCCCGCGCAATGAACTGGGGGCCATTGTCGGAGATGATCCGCGGCCGCGCCTGAGGATACTTCTCTTTGGCGCGTTCGGAGAATTATTTCAATGTCGGCTTCCCTCATGGATTTCTCCCGGATTTCCCAATGCACCAGGAACCGACTGTATCCATCCAGCACGCTGCACAGGTAGTAGAAGGTGCCGCAGACGTTGATGATAGGAAACGTCGATGTGCCAATGCTGGTGCGGCTGCAACGGCTGGTCAAAACCGGTTCCTTTCTTGGACGAAGGTCTAGTTCTGCTCCAAGCGGGATAAGAACCCAGCCTGGCTTCAACACTCGCCAAAGACGTCGCCGGACTAACCGCCACAACGTCAGCGTCGAGCATCATGAAGGTCAGGCGGCGGTAGCCTTCCAGCGGGTTTTGCAGATGGAAGTCAATGATGGCTTCTTTCTCCCACAGCCTCCAACCAGAAGTCACGGCGCAATCCAGCCGTTGTGTTCGTTGACCTACCTGTAGCGGCTGTTGCCAGTCAAAGAATTTGCTGGCGGCCACCGGCCCAGCCCAAGGGACGCACGGCCCGACGCCGATCTCGGCTTTCTCCGACCAGCGGCGGACGAAATTGACGACTAGATCCTGGAAATCGTGCGGCACCCACATACCTGTTATAGTTCCCCAAGACTTTTTTTTTTAGCGCCATGTGCTCCGCCATCAACTCGGCCAGCACCTCGTCCTTGGTCTGCACTTTCTTCTCCAAGAACTCGATCCGTTTCTGCTTCTCCTCCACTTGGCGGTGGGGACGCTCTTGAGACTGAAAAGCGACGGCTCCGTTCTCGAACAGTTCTTTCTGCCAGCGGTAGAACACTGTTGGACGCAGGCCTAGTTCTTCACACAACTCCGAGATGGGCACTTTGTCTACAAGATGCCGCCTCAGGATGGCTACTTTTTCCTCTGGAGTGAAATGCTTCCGTTCCTTCCTCATGTCTTGGCTCAGCGTGAAATGGAGAAGCGACGTTCTCCGTTAGTGAGTATTCCGCCCTTCCGGGCGGGGATTTTCAAAGGCAGGGGGGTCTTTCGATCCGATGGAGGTTGGGCAGCGCAACTAATATTCTTACACGCCCCCGTTCATCGTCTCGAATGAGCCCACCGGGATATCCCTCGGCATGGTTGAGCGTCTCCGGCAGTGCCCGCTTCCGTTTTGCCCGGCGAGTTATTGTAGCTCCCTCGGTAAGGATTGGAGAACCAAATCTTATACGCTGGGCTTTGCTGTGGCGGAAGAAGCGTTAAGTTGTCAGCTTAGCGCTCCAGTACTAGCGAGCCTTCGCGAAGGGCGCTGCTCCCAGAAGCAACGCCATGCCGGGAAGAATGGAACCGAATAGCACTGCGATCGAGAAATAGACCCACTGGGGCTTGGCATAGACGAATTTGCCGATAATTGTGAGAAAGCCCACCAAGCTCGTCATCGCAATGACAGGAAACAAACCGGCAGCGAGGGACGCCCGGCGTTCGCCTCCGGCGCGGCGAGATAAGTATGCGCCAGCGGCGCCACACAACGGCAAACTCAGGAGCCAGGGGATGTAGACCCGGCATAAGTTGCCCATCCCCGCGCGACAAATCGAGGTTCGAGACCGCCTAGCGTCGAGATCGTCAGACAGGCCATCGCCGCTGTTAGGCTGACGAGTGCCGGTATCCAAAATGTTCTTGTACGCGTGTTCATTGTGCGGGTGTTCATGTTTTTCTTGGTTTGGGCGCTCGGGCACAAACCACGCGCCCAATGATAGGGCGATACCCGGTGAAACAATCCAGTTCAGCACACCGCAAAGCAGGCCAAACCACTGGCGCGGAGATGGATGACTCATCCTGGTCGCTAATGCTATCCAGAGCGGGATCATCACGATCGAGGGAGACAGCGCCGCGGTAAGGCCAGTCAATCGGTCGCCTCCGGCGCGACTGGACAAATAAGCGCTTAATGCACCAAACAATGGCAAGGCGGCGAGCCAGAGAAGTTGGTAGGCAAGCGGGAGCCCTGCGTGGTTTAACAGCGTCTCCGATGGTGGAAAGGATCGCTGCAAGATCAACCTCCACGCCATTGATCCCGTCAAGGAAGCCAGAGCAGGCAGCCAGAGTGTTTTTGTGCGGTTATTCATCATCGTCTTGTCCCTGCGCTGCGCGTGTTCGAGCCCGCAATTCCAGTCAGCAACTTCTCCGAGAGAACGCTCGACAGCTTGGAAACTTGCAGAATCCCTGAGCTAAGCTCCTTTTTCTCACGCGGCTTGCTGGCGGCGAATCTGGCGTTGCTGTCTGGCCGGCTTCCAACTTCCTGTCTCGTTCAATGTGGATCTCGCTGCTGTCGTCCCGCCAGCATATCCTTCGGTGTGATGTAGCCAATGGCACTATTCAGACGGACGTCGTTGTAATGCTCCACGTAGCCTTCGACCAGACGCCGCGCATCGTCCAGCGACAGCGGCGTTCCCGGCCGGATGCACTCGCTCTTCAGCGACTTGTGCCAACGCTCGATCTTCCCGTTCGATTGCGGATAGTAGGGTGAAGTTCGAACATGCGTCATGCCAGAGACGCGAATGAACTCCTTGAAATCGCGAGCCATGAACTGCGGGCCATTGTCGGAGATGATTCGCGGCCTCGCTTCCGGGTACTTCTCCTTGGCTCGCTCCAGAACCACTTCGATATCAGCTTCTCGCATGGACTCACGCAGATCCCAATGCACGAGGAAACGACTGAACCCATCCAGAACGCTGCACAAGTAATAGAACGTGCCGCACAGGTTGATATAGGAAACGTCGATATGCCAGTGCTGATGCGGCTGCAGCGGCTGCTCGAAACCGGTCCCCTTGCGTGAAGGTTTGCTCTTCCACCGGGATAACAATCCCGCTTGCTTCAACACTCGCCAAACGCTCGCCGGACTGACGGCCACAACATCGGCGTCGAGCATCATGAACGTCAGCCGACGATAACCCTCCAGCGGATTCTGCAGATGGAACCCGATGATCGCTTCTTTCTCCCACGGCTCCAACCAGAAATCACGGGGAACCCAACCGTTGTGCTCGTTGACGCACCCATACCGCTGCCGCCAGTCATAGAACTTGCTGGCGGTCACGCCCAGCCACGGGATGAACCGTCCGACGCCGATCTCGGCCTTCTCCGACCAGCGTCGGACGAAATCCACGACTAGATCCCGCACATCATGCGGCACCCAGATACCGGTTAGAGTTCCCCAAGACTTTTTTTAGCGCGATGTGCTCAGCCATCAGCTCAGCCAGGACCTCGTCCTTGGTCTGCACCTTCTTCTCCAAGAACTCGATCCGTTTCTGCTTCTCCTCCACTTGGCGGTGGGGACGTTCTTGAGACTGAAAAGCGACGGCTCCGTTCTCGAACAGTTCCTTCTGCCAGCGGTAGAACACCGTTGGCCGCAGGCCCAGTTCTTCACACAGCTCCGAGACTGGCACTTTGTCCACAAGATGCCGCCTCAGGATGGCTACTTTTTCTTCTGGGGTGAAATGCTTCCGTTCCTTCCTCATACGTTCGCTCCGTTATCTTAACGGACGAACGCTTTCTCCATTTCCAACTGAGGCAGGACACTCATACGTTGCGCTCCGTTATCTTAACGGACGAACGCTTTCTCCATTTCCAACTGAGGCGGGACAGAGTGGCCTACCGCACAGTGTCGTACCACTCGGCCCCTGTGTGTGCCTTTGTGCTGATCACTTCAAGATCACGGACAGAGCGGCGAACACCAGCGGCAGAAGCACGCATAGGATAACGACAGCAACGGCCCACACAGGGACGGCACGAAACAATACAGGCTCCACCACTGGGTGAGCCACCCGAACCGGGACGACTTGAATCGGCTTCTGTACAGGGATCGGTTGCGGGATCGGTTGCGGAGTCGGTTGCGGAATCGGTTCTAGCGGCAGGGAAGATCGTGGGGTCGCAACTTTCTCGCGTAAAACCTCCGGTTTCAGTTTTACGAGAACGATCGTTGCGCCCATGCCTTCAGCTTCGCTTTCGTGGGGAACTCCCATACTGACAATATATCCGGTCCAGATTTCACCCTTGCGGAGCCGGTTGAATGTTTCTTGTCCGAGGCGCGACTCCAGATATCCGAGTTGCTCTCCTGTATCGACGCGGTGCACAGCTATCGCCGTTCGTGAGACTGGATTGTTTTCTTCCCATTTGAAGGCAAGACCCTGCATTCGTTTGCATCGGGCGAGGACAGCTTGCCGCGAAGTGCCGTCCGGATTTGGGAAGCTTACCCCGGCTATGTGGGTAAAGATGTAGCGCTCCACCTGGGGATGATGGTCAAGCCAATAGACGACTTTGCGGTCAAATTCACCGTAGCTATCCTGCTTCTCGGTCTTTCGCCATCGAGTGTCGCGACGGACAGGCATTAGTCGGCTACCAGTTAAGGCATGAGTCGGCAACCATATCACACAGGAAAATGAATTTACATAAGGAACGCCAGTCCAGGCGCTAACTAGAATTCTCGCCGCTCCGGTACGCCTTCACCGAGTCCCTGTCTACTGTGGTTTCATATCGACCTGCAACGCCTCACTCCAGCGCAAATTCAGGTTACGGTTGGAATGGAAGTCACGTCGCGAAACAACTTTTTCCCGCCGCCGCCCTTAGAAAGGACAGGTCAAAAATACATTCTGTCCACTAACTTGAAAAGCGGGCGTGCCATAACATCGAATTTCATTGCCGGTAATCTTGTTCGTTGTTGGATTGGTTGCCCCACGGTTGTAGATTCCGACCGCACTGCTTTCGTTTGCACCCTGATTGAAGACACGATTTCCTGTAACCACAGCCCCATCGCTGTCAACATAGATTCCGTATTGAGTGGCCGCTCCACTTGCGAGATTGAGGCTGTTAGAAGCAACCTTGAAGCCCGCAGCCGTGTTATCCATCTGAATCGTCGTCCCGTAGACCACTAATGCATCCAACTTGTTGTTCGTAAATGAACCACCTACACCTGACAGGTACACCACCGCGGTGCAGCAGTCCCAGGTCGAGAACACATTTCCCGTGACGTTCACCGTGCCACCAGTGCAATTCGGCCAAGTGAAACAAGTAATGCTTAACGCCGGTCCATAAGAGTAGGCAACGAGGTTTCCAGACACAGTTACATTTACAGGACTCATCAGAGTGATCCCGCTGTTCCTCCCCACGCAGTTCCAATCTCCGGTGTCAATTAGCGTGTTTCCGGTGATCGATCCTGACGTGGAGTCGAACCAGATTGCGTTCGTTGTATTAGAGCCACAGGTGCCAGCAGGGACTGTCTCGATTAATAGGTTCTTCACACTTGCCACCGCCCCACCATTCGTTACAACGCCTTGCGTAAAGAGACCGCCGCCGGAGTCGGGTGCCGTAATCAGATGATTGTTCCCGTTCAGCGTGAAACCATTAGGAATAGTGACGGGGCTCGACACCATGCAGTCATTCTTCAGGGTCATTGTTGTGCCAGACACCGCGAAATTGCAGTTTTGGGCTGCAGCGGTAGCCGCAACCATGATTGCAAATACTGTGATCTGAGCAATTACAAGTCGTTTGCATTTCATAAATTATTTTCTCCAATTCAGAATCCAGCTCTCGCCCGGTGACTTCCAACGGTGACAACACACTATAGGTGGGTAGCACAATTGTGGTCAAGGCGGCACAGTCGCTAGTGTGCCTCGAAAGTCCAGAAAGACAAAGCCGCTAAACCCCAAGGTTGCGTTCCGGCAGGTTCTCCGAAACTTCACCCCTAGTCACCCATCGCGCGATGATATTGAACTGTTCTCTCACTGGGCTAAATTCATAAGTCACTCTGCCATCTTCAGCAACAATCGTCTTTCGCCCTTCCTTGCTGCGATTTGCATGAGACAAAGAAATCAGATCGTCATGGCTCCAGCCATCTCTCTGCTGATACTTTGTGACCTGATCCGCCAGTTTTTCCATAAGAGGCGACGCTTCATCGTTACTTATCGATGCTCTGCCAATCCACAACCTTGTCGGCGTGATCCAAATATACGAATAAGGAACCGAAGAACACGAGTTGCTTGCCGCCTTTGCCCCAATCATTTTCTTTTTCTGGAAGACCGAGGGCGCAATCTAGGGCGTCCTTAGTCATTCCCCGAAAGAGTTCCCGTTTCTGCACACTTTCCACCTCTTTCGCCGAATACGACTGTGGGATCGACGTAAAAAAGAAGCCTGCAATTTTCTCAAGCGGGCTGCTCAGCTTGTCGGTATTCCCGTTATGCAGCACCAAAAGAGGAGTATACGCAAGGGCGCTGCTTCCGTCGGGCAGCTTCAGCTTCATTACGACAACGTCACTGCCGGGGACGAACCTTAGATTCTGGATGGGCAAACGCTGTAGAAGCGGAGTCCGGGTGACGCTGATCCTCTTTAGTATCTCGCTTGAGCCGGTCATCTCCTCAAGGCTGCTGTCAGGCTCGTAGAGATGTGAAAACGCGCACGCATACAATGACGCTCCTATTAGCTTGTCCTGATTGTTCTTAATCATCTCAGCAAGCCCCTGTTGCTCATCAAGAAACCGGACACTCATCTCAGCCGTAGTTGGGTATGTCGTAAGCATCCCGTACGAACCATCTTGAAACTTAACGATGAGATCAAAGTACGGGTCAACGGTATCATCATCGTTCACGAATTCGCCAAGGGCATTAACCTTAGTTTGGACTTTTAGCCTATTTAGCTGCACTGTCACTACGACACCAGTCTGTCCTCTGTAGGAAGAAAGTAGCAGCGAAAGAGAGTCGCCGGATTCGACGAATCTTGCGCCAGCCAGCCTCGCTGAGTGCCATTCCAGCATGCTCTGCTCGTTAAAAAGCGGGCCCGTTACGACAACTTGCTTTCCGAGATATTTCGCGCGGACTTGCGATAGCGTGATCGTGTCGGCGTGAGCACTGGCCTGTTGATCGTTCATGTTATTCGAAGGTGACTGTGTAGTAGAGTTCGAAGACGCCGCTGCACAGCCCAACAACACTATGGCCGCCACAGTTACCAGCCCACGCCAGCTTCCGAGTTTCCGATTCAGTCGTCTCACGATTCCTCGATTGCTACGGCAGATGGCATCTTGATAGGCTCAAGTGCTGCCGCCGAAAATACCGCTGGGGTGAAGCCATCCTCCGATGGTCGAAGCTTTTGCAACTCCGACTCTTGCGGGAGGCTCAGGGTTTGTCCTGTGTGGTTTCGGAGTCGGCATTGTCTAACTCCGGATAGGTTAATGCCACGCATGGTGGCAATGAAAGTCTGCAAGTCTTATGTTAAGGCTATGCTTCCGTTGCCGATTCGTCACCTCCGGTCCTCGGCGGCGATCTTTGCTCCATCGAACTTGAACTCTACGATGTACTTTTCCATCTGAGGATTCGCCGTAGAGAAGACTTTGTATGGGGAGACCTGTCCCGGTAGGATAGGATTGTAGTCCACCTCTGCATCATCTGATGTGATGAAAGACCCGTCGGCGGTGTACCAAGATACGACGGCAATTACCCTCCGCATTGAAGATTTGGATATGTTCTGTACCTGCCCTTGCACGATTGCGAAATGCTCATCGAGGTGAGTTACGGAGCTCAGTAAGGCTAATTGCTTCGGATGCAGCAATTCCGCTACTTCATTGTGGCCATAAATCTCTGCAATCTGCATTGGCGTCTTGCCGTGGTTGTCCTTGGCATCGATATCGGCCTTGTTGGCCAGCAAAAAATCCACCACGTCCTTGTGGCCATTAGCGGCCGCAAAGTGCAAAGCCGTACTTCCGTCGTTGGTTACGGCATCGATATCGGCCTTGTTGGCCAGCAAAAATTCCACCACGTCCTTGTGGCCATTAGCGGCCGCAGAGTGCAAGGGCGTGGCACCATTCGTGGTCTTACCGAAAACCAAATCAGGATTTTCTCTGAGCAGCGCTTTGACCTTTTCCAAATCGCCATGCTCGGCCGCGCCATGAATCTCGCCGCTTGTTTCAACCCCTCCGTCGCTTGCCTCCGGACCCCCGTCCCGTGTGGTCGCAGTTGGCGGCATAGCCATTGTCCGCTCACAGCCAAGACCATACTCCTCACCACTACCTGGCTTCGGTTGGATTTTGACCCTAGTAAACCCAACCTGACAAAGTTGGGCCTTCATGGTAGCCTTCACCACACCGTAAAAAGTCGTCCGATCCTCGTTGTTCCTGAGTGCGGACGAATCCCTAAAAACAAGCACATCGTTGACTGCGGTGACAGTCATGGTTGGGAACGACTTCTTCAAAAGTTCTTTTGTGGCATTCGCTACTTTTTGTCGGCATTCGACAGCCCGGTTATCTGCACACGGATCTACCTGAGCTGAAATTGGTAAGCACCAGGTGGAAATTAAGCATACGGCGGTCACGAACAACTCCATATTCACACCATCCCGGACGGCCCTGCTTGAATTTAAGGACTGTGCAGACGATAATTCTTAAGCGGCATAGACTATATACTATGTACTGAACCTGCTAAAGCAGAAAAGATCGGTGCGTGTCCACGCGTGTCACCGATCCCCGGAAACCGCTTGGTCAAGCGATCAAACGTCAGCGTCTCAAACTTGGCCTGACGCAGGAGGAGCTTGCCGAGGCCGCCGACCTCCACTGGACATATATTTCGGGAATCGAGCGCGGCATCCGCAACGTCTCAGTCGTCAATCTCTTTCATATTGCCAATGCGCTACGTATTCGAGTTGGTAATGGACCTTTGAAGGAGTCATTCTGAGCTACGAGTTATGAGTAGGAAGATCTTCGCTTCTTTGGCGATGGCCACGGAATCTGCTACTGCAGGTCGCGTACTTCCCGACAGGCAGGTCAGCTGCTGTTTCTGGGACGCAATCTCCCACTGATGACCGGTGATTGAGGCATCTTCTGGCATTGCGGCTTTTGGTCGGTGTGCGGAAGAGTTGTGGCGTTCCGATATCACTGTACTTAGCGTGTAACGCCCGCATCCCCGGCACTGGCAAGCAGCTGGCAGAATTTGCGGGAATTTCGATGTAGGAGGAGCATTCGTGATGCCGACACCCGGCGGAGAGGGAGGGAGTCTCCGCGCCTTGTTTCCGTCCCAACAGCAGGGTTCTGGCGTAGCGTGACTTTCGTCGTTTACGCCTGTGTACGCAGGTCGCCCGCGAAAGTGGCCTTCCCAACAGCAGGTTCTGGAGCCGCGCTATTGACGCGTTTTTCGTAGGGGACGGGAAATAGGGGAAACAGCCTGCTTGTAGGCGAGTGCAGCCGTGAGCGGAACCCCGACAGGTAGGGGAATCGCCTGCCTTGGTACTCGCTTGTCGTGGAAAGACTTCCGTATTGGACCCGAGCACGAAAAAGAGTCTGGCGGAATACCGTTTCTTCATAAAATCGGATAGAGATCGACCAGTCGATCTTTCTACGTCGAACCTGTGCTGCTTCCCGTAACACTTGTGCGCCACACGGTCGAGTTCCCACCGCCAAGGAACATCCGCTTCGGTATTACACGTCGGGTCTTTGCAGCAGCGCGTCAGTGCCCAAGCGTGACCACCGCACACCGGACAATGATGACCACAGCACCGCCTTGCGGGGTGCCCACTCAAGAGCGCCCCAGAAGCCTTATAAACAACGTGTTCACAAAGCATCGTCAGATTATGAGTAAGGTGCGTTTGACAACTTGATTTGGCCCCACCGTGATACTCACATTTGGCCCCACCTGTATTAATAATAAGGATGCCTGTCCGGTCTTGCGGTTCCAGCCAGGATGGGGTCGCAGGGGAAGGAACGGCGTTTGAGTTCCTTCCCTTGCCCAGCGCTATAGAAGCAGTCGCCTACGATGCTTTCTTTTTCTGGCGCACCTCCAGGGTTCTGCGAAAGCGGTAGGACTCGATGCCGGTTTCGATAATGTGCGCTCGGTCCGTGATCCGGTCCAGCAACGCCTTGCACAAGCGCGGATTGGGAAACACCTGCGTCCACTCGGAAAACGGCAGGTTCGTGGTCACGATTAACGCAGTTCGCTCGGCGCGTTCGGCGATCACTTGGAACAGGAACTCCGCTCCGATGTCGGCCAGCGGCACGTAACCCACTTCGTCGAGGACAATCACGTCGTAGCGCAACCAGCGTGCCAGCACTCGCTTCACCGCGTTGTGTTGTCGCGCTTCCACCAACTCATTGACCAGGTTTGCGGCGGTGGTGAATCGCGCCCTCCGTTTCTGGCGGCACGCGGCTACGCACAGACCTGTCGCCAGATGCGTCTTACCGGTACCGCATTCGCCCATCAGCACCACCGG
Source organism: uncultured Acidobacteriaceae bacterium (assembly GCA_963810955.1). Lineage (GTDB taxonomy): Bacteria > Acidobacteriota > Terriglobia > Terriglobales > Acidobacteriaceae > Acidiflorens. The sequence goes on from CAWEPW010000041.1 coordinate 203,350, forward strand.
TTCAGCGCGCTCAATGTAGCCGCCTTCGGCCAGTTCGCGGATCTTCGCCGCCGGGATCTGCCGTGCCTGGTTGAAGTCGAACTCTTCCAGTGTCTTCAGCCGTGGCAGCTTGGCATCGCGCAGCCGTTGCTGAATGGCGTGCCGGTCGCGCTCTTCCGACTCCATCGTGAGCAGCGCTTCCAGATACCCGATGTGGCTGCGCTGTTCTTTGATGGCCTGCTCCGCCAGTTGCACGAAGTGCGCTCCGATCATCGGAACGCGCAACGCTTTGCAATATTGCTTTACGCTGGCGTGTTCGAGAGCCTGGGTTTGCTCTTTCATCGCGCCACCCCCGCAGCGGAGGTCGCGATGCTGAGTAGTTGGTCATACTCGTTTATCAGCGGCATCGGTCGCTCGTAGCGTTCCAGTCCATTCAGTTCGAGCAACTCGGGGCGCGGACGATTCAGTTCTGTTGCCGTCAGCAGGTGCCGAACTGCGGCCGCATCCGTGCAACCCAACGCCAACGATTGCTCGACAACTTGCTGCATCTGATCCCACCCGTAACGCTTGCCGAGAGTGAGTAACTCGATCATCTCTCGCGTGCCCGAGTGTTTGCCGTGCCGTTCTTGTAAACTCAGCCAGAGCCGGTCGAAACTCTCTGGCCAGCGTCCGCGTTCCCGCCACTGCCGCAGCGGACTCGATCCCGCCAGCGCTCCCGGTTTCCTCTCCAGCACGTCGAGATAGTGCTCCAGATCGAGCACCTGCTCATAGCGACCGAAACTGCGCTCGTGCCGCGCCACGCACTCCCGTTCCTGCCAGATCTCAACATACGCCGGCAGAAGTTTCGCTTGCGGGCGCGTCCCCGGCCTCAGTGGCGTCGAGTAGAAGTTCGTGCGCACCTTCACGCAACCCTTACCATCCACTGTCGGGAAACTGATCTCTGCCAGCTCGAATCCTTCCGCGGACAATGGCAGCAGATGCTCGCGCTCGATCCGCATCGCCTCCCCGACTGGCATCGGTTTGCCTGCGATCCGCCGCTGTTCGTCTTGCTGGCAGCAACTTCGTAAGTGTTGGTTCAACTCTTCCAAGTTCTGCGCTTGTGGAACCGGAACCAGATGGTTTCGGCGGAAATAACCTACCTCGCCTTCCACACCGCCCTTCTCGTTGCCTCGCGCTGGATTGCAAAACTCCGTCTGGAATCCCCAATGCGAGCGGAATGCAATCAAGCGTTCCGTCTCCTCCCGCTGATGCCCGCGCAAAATCTTCTTCACCGCACTCTTCAGGTTGTCGTAGCGCAAGCAGCGAAACACGCCACCGAAATACGCGAATGCCAGCTCGTGCGCCTCCAGAAACGCCTGCTGCGTGGCGTGATAGTAGGCCACGTGAAACGCTCCCCCACTCGCCATCGAGCGCATCGCAAAAATGTAAACCCGCAATCGTTCGCCCGCGAAGTCAGCCATGGCTTCGTACCAATCCACCTGCGCCTCGCCGCCCCAATCGTAGACTTGCGGCACGAATGTCTGCCGCCCCGTGAGTCCTAACTTTTGCTTGCCTTCCCGCACATAACGGCGCACGGTCGCTTCCGCCACGGTGTCCGAGCGCTCTTGCCGGATTCGTTCCCAGATCCGATGTGCCGTGTGCCGCTGTTTACGCGGCGCCGTCTCATCCTCGCGCAGAATCCCGTCAATAAACTCCATCACCGGACCCAGCCTCGGCTTGTTTCGCGCCGCCAGTTTGCGCTTCGGCGGAATCGAACTAGCCAGGGCTTGCCGCACCATACGCCGATGCACACCCAGTTTCTTCGCGACCGCACGAATCGTGCCCGCTCCATGTGCGTGTTCCCGCCGGATCTCTTCGAATAGCTCCACCTTGCGTCTCCTGTCCATCGCCCTCCCCGTCCGCTCTCGCGCACAGGGTAGGCCGATTTATCGGTTATGGGTGGGGCCAAATGTAATGATCGAAGTGGGGCCAGTTTAGAGTAGCGAAATCACCAGTTAGCCAGCCGTTCCCTCATTTCGAGAGGTTAGTCGATTCGCGCGAGGCGGCAGCCTTGCTGCAGATCCACCCGAAAACACTTCAACGACTCGCCCGCAAGGGCGAGATACGCGCCATGCGGATCGGAAAATTGTGGCGCTTTCGCACATCCGATCTCGACGCGTGGGTGCATTTGAGGTTAAAGTTAGCCAGCTAAGAGAGTCCCAGAGGCGCAAGGATGCAAGGTGAGTTGGAAAATTTACGAAGCAGCGAAGCTGATTCTCTCTCCCGATTCCTGCGGTCGCTTCAAGTCTTTGAGATTTCCGACCAAGATGCGGTTCTCATCATCGCGAAAGAAAAAGTTGGCTCCGTCGCTACCCGCGAATGTGCCGGCATAGTTCTGTCCGGGAGTGGTGGTTGCTACATAAATATCGTTCCAGGCAAAGTGACTTCTCTCAAAGTGCGCGATCACTTTTGTCAGCGATTGAATCCGCTCTGTGTCCGTGATTTCGTCGAATAAACGCTCCATCATGGCAACATCCACTGGTGTTTACACTCGTGGTTTCGTTCGCTATGCCGATGGCACCATCAGTCCGTTTGATGCAGGCCCAAACCTCGGAACGATTCCGCTAAGCATCAACCTACTTGGCGAGATCACGGGAGCCTACTCAAATGAGGGCTTCGTGCGCGCTCCTGATGGCACGATTACCACGTTTGACGCTGGCGTCGTCACCGTTCCAGTGAGCATCAACCAGTGGGGGAAACAACAGGATTCTATGTTGACACGAGTTTAATGTGTCATGGCTTCCTTCGAGATCGTGAGGGCACGATTACCACGTTTGATCCTGCCGGATCTAACTGCACGGACCCGGTGGCCATTAATGATTTCGGTGTGATTACGGGAGGTTATTCTGATTCGAGCGGGGTGTACCACGGCTTCCTGCGCGCTCCCAATGGTGCTATCACTAAGTTTAATATTATCGAAGCAGGCACAGACCAAAATTTGGGCGTCACGAGCATTAACGATTTCGGGATAATAACAGGAGACTATCTTGACTCAAGCGAGGTGCTTCATGGCTTCGTGCGTGCTCCTTATGGCGCTATCACCACGTTTGACGCTCCGGGTGTTGGGTACCCCTTTCAGGGCGACGGCACGGCTCCCCAAAGCATCAACTTGTGGGGAACGATTACGGGCTGGTACTCAGACACGAACGGTACTTACCACGGCTTCTTGCGGAAAGCACGCTACGGAACAGAAAAGAAGTAGAATGTCCTAAGCTTCCTAGCAATGCTCGGATCAACCGGAGAGTTCGGCTTATCTGGTCTTTTTCCGACTCCACCCAGGAACCCGATTGCTCGTATTCCCCGCTTCGACATATCAGTCACTTTGACCCCGTGTTTCTTTCCCAGCTTCTTCCATAACCTCGAAATAACTTGTCTTCTCTGGCTTCTTCATGCGCTCACCTCCACCGAAAACTATCGCGGACCATTAAACCCCCTCCTTACTGGAACCGCTCCGCTCCGAATCGTCCGTCGCCGGATCATCCCGCATTTGCGCTGGGTGCTGTGACCCTCGGCCGCTGGATGGATTTAGTCTTCTTCAATATTCCCAGTGGCGGTCAAGGGACAACCGCAATTTCAAATATTTCTCCAACGCCATGAGCTCCGCCTGAGCTGGCCGTCCCGTATAGCTCCCCTGCCGCGCCGAATACAATGTTGCCGATCGGCTCGCTGCCATTAGACCCATTGAAGGTATTCAATACGCTCTCGGTCCATTGACCGTTGACATTCTTCAGAGAAAAAATCGTGCCATCGCCCCCGCTGCCCCCAAACGAGGCTGTGCCGTAGAGATTACCCTCTGAGTCAAATATCACACCCGTGTAGGGTGCTGATCCGGAACTGCGGCCTGGGAAGCTGTATAAAATACTTTCCGTCACATGGGAGGTGGGGTTAGTCAGCTCGAAAATGGTGCCCGAATTAACCGATCCTCCGGCCGAGGTTGTGCCGTAAAGATTGCCCGCTGTGTCAAAAGTGAGGCTGCCAGCATAAGGAGCAGCTCCATCTCCGTCACTTCCTGTAAAACTGTGGAGCACTTTTTCCACCCATCCTTCTTTTTCGTGTGAGAGTCTGAAAACCGTCCCAGCATTGGCCGCTCCACCACCGCTCGTTGTGCCGTACAAATTGCCGAAATGTCGCGCAGTGACCAGAAATAGGAGCGCTTCCGTCGTTTCCGCTAAAAGCTTGGAGCAAGATTTCCGTCCAGCCGCTCTCTGATGTTGAAGCCCAAAGACAGTTCCGTCCCCCGCTAAGTCTCCCCCTTCCAGGTCGTTCCGTAGAGGTTGCCATTTGGCCCGACCACCACCCCAGCCTGAGGTACGCTCCCGTCTGTCCCGCCTGCAAATCTGTACAGCACGTTCTTTGTCCAAGCGCCGTCCACAACTAACTCAAAAATCGTGCCACATCCTCCGTTACTGCAATCGCCGGCCCCACCACCATATTCGGTGGTGCCGTACAGGTTGCCTTTGTTATCGAACTCCAGGCTATTGGGGCCAAGACCGTCGTCGGCTCCCATAAAAGTGTAAATGGTACTGAGTTTGCCAGAGCTGGCTGTAATAGTGAAGATCGTTCCCGCACCTGAGCCGCCAGCATTTGTCGTTCCGTAGAGATTTCCAGCCTTGTCGAAGATAACGCCCGCCTCCGGATAGCTCCCATCACTGCAACCGGGGAGGCGAAAAAAGAATACAAGACTTTCTCTTTGCCAAATGCATAGGTTGCGACCGTTGCGAGCAACAGCAAGATGACCATGGCCTTGTTTGAAACCGACCTCGATTTAGTAATATGTCCCCGCGATAACCGTCCCCAGCAATTATGATTCATTAGGTTTTCCCTCTGATGGTGTCCGATGAAACGTTCATTTGAACGAGGAAGTATAACGTGGGACGTGTCTTTTGGACATTAACCGAAATGACTAGACGTTTATCCGTAAAACTCTGCTTTAAGTGTTCAGGGATCTTTTATCGGAACACGATTGAGCTCTCGTAGCGGTCCAATGACACACCATGGCATAGGGTCTCGACCCGGCCAATCGTCCGCCGCCGGTCATCCTGCATTTGCGCTGGGTGCTGTGATCTTCGCCACCATCCATTGTGTCGTTCCCAACTCCTTCGCCAATTGGCGAACACTGGCACCTTCACTCCGTAATAACCGTATCCGTTCCAGTTCAGCGGAGCCAAAGTGTCGCAGTGCAGGTCGGCCAATCCTCTTACCTGCACGCCGTGCCTGCGCCATGCCCGCTTTCACTCTGTCCCGCAGAAGTTCTCTCGAATTCTGCGACCGCGCCCAAAATCTGAAACGTCAATCTTCCTGCTGGCAGCGTGGTGTCGATGCTCTGTCGCAGGGAAACAAGATCCACTCCCAATGACCGGCACTCTTCGGAAATGGTGAGCAACTGCTTCAACGATCTTGCCAATCGATTCCAGACTCCACACCAGAATCACATCGACCTTCCGCTTGCGCAGATCATTGAGGAGCAAATTCAATGCCGGACGATCCTGCTTCGCTCCGCTCTGGCCTTTGTCCCGGTACACGATATGTTCCCAACCACGGCGTCCGCAGTATTCCCGAAGCTCCGTTTCCTGCATATCGGTTTCCTGCTCTGCCGTCGAGCACCTCACATAGATCGCGGCCACTTTCTTGTTGCTCACGGTTTCCTCCCAGCGCCACTCTTCAACTTCTTCCGACCCTTCGCCTTTGCCCATCTCGCCTTGGCTGCATTCCGGGCGATCTTTCGCCGTTCCTCTGGGGATAAATTCTCCATTCTGGCTTTGGCTGACTTGCGGCCCATCTGGGCGAAGTATGCTGAGAGCTTTTTATCAATCACCGCGGTATCATATCATGCGCAGCGGCTTAGCATTAAGCAGCTCCCACAGCAGCTTCATCAGGATTCAATGATCGATTTCGCCTTAACTGCCGGTCATAAGGGACATCAATTCCCCTTCGTAGAGACCGGCGCAGCGTCGTTTAGAGAGGTTTTAGCGGGTCCGCGGAGGTTCCCTAGGGTTTTCTACCCCGTTTTGAGGAAACCCACCAGCGACGTTCAGCGTCGATTGAGCGGGTCACGACCGTTTTGAGGATGATCTCCGGTACCTCGAAACACTTTCACCATCGGCTCGTAGCCAAGCTGTAGATTCTCCGATTTTCATGGACGCGTCTACAATTTGCCAACTGACATCACCGTGGTGGGTCAACACTTTGCCATCTTCCACACGGATTTTATACTTCAACCCGGTTTGCCTTCGCTAGTATCCGAAGGCCCGGCTGTTTGTGACGACCATTTGAAGCTGCGGCATCGATCAGGGTTGAGGCGAACCAACTGACTTCCGCACGTTCCAAATACGTTCCAATAAATCGAACGTTTTTACAGAAATGAGTGACTTAAATGGTTGGAAATAAAGGTGTGGCGATATCGGTGACATTATCGTTCGCAACGATGAGGTCGTCGGTTCGATCCCGACTAGCTCCACCATATTTTCTAGCACTTGCAAAGGGATGGACCCTGGGTCACCGTTGTGGGACGCCATGGATCTAGAGCCCCCCAGTCACAGGGTTGAGTCTGATTGGCGTGGGCGGTTTTACAATCGCATCTCGTTACAAATCTGAGCGAATTTTGGTTCATGACGCAGATCGTCAAAGAGAGGACGAACTTTGATCCAAACTAGATCGCTAGCCCGCATCTCCGCCGCTCTTTGCAGGGACTCGAGAGCCTGCTCCCTTTCTCCCAAGGCGAGTAGAAGCTCCGCAAGCAGTACTGCAGAAACATAGCTCGTACGGCTCCGATTGTTGAGTTGCGTCAGCAATCGAAGTGCTTTTGGGCGGTGGCCGGCGACTGCGTGGGCGCAACCGAGCATCGCAATGGTCTCGGAACTGCTGGCGGTCAGGTCGACGGCGCGTTCTAGTTCATCGATCGCCTCAGCGTGCCTTGATTGTTCCAGGTAGGCTTGGCCGAGGAAGTAGTGCGCCATACCGAAATTCTCATCCACTTCGAGGACTTTCTTCAATTTCGCAATCGCGAGATCGCCGTTGCGTTCGAGCAGGAGTTGCAGGCCCACGGTCGTTTGAATAACCAGCGAGAAAGGGTCTAATCCGCAGGCGAGTTCCAGTTCCGCGCGCGCTTCCTCAAACCTTTTAGAAGGCAGCAAACAACTCGTGGCATACCACTGGTGCGCGATCGAATATCGCGGGTTGATCGCAATGGCGCGCCGGAGGTCCTGCTCCGCACCCTGCCAGTCCCAGTCGTACACCGCCTTAATACATCCCAGCGAGGTGTGGGCTTCGGCTAGACCGGCGTCGATCGTCAGGGCCCTGGTTACGGCTTCTTTGGCTAGCGGGATAACCTGTTGCGGAGCCCGCATGCCGTAAATCGCCTGAGTTGCGTAACAGTCCGCCATTCCTGCGAGTGCCTTGGCAAATCCAGAATCTCTCGCAATCGCCCGCTGAAAACAGTCAATAGCTTTTTGTAGATCCTGCGCAGTCCGCTTGTTCCAGAGGAACCGCCCCTGGAGATATAGATCGTAGGCCTCAGGATCGCGGGTCACAGGGGGCGGAAGTGCGGTACTGACTTCGCGGCCCCGCGTTATTTCTGGCACGATGGTTCGGGCGATCTCTTCTTGGATCTCAAAGATATCCACCATTTCGCGATCATACTTTCGCGACCATAGGAGAAATCCGTCCTTGACGTTGATGAGCTGTACCATAATTCTTAATTGGGTTCCCGATTTGCGAACACTACCCTCAAGAATTGAGCCGACGTTCAATTCTTTTCCGATTTCACGAATGTCGAGTTCTGCACCGCGGAAGTGAAAAGAAGAAGTGCGGGCCGCGACGTGTAATCCAGGTACTACCGCCAAAGCGCCGATCAATTCTTCGGCTAGCCCATCACTAAAATAATCGCTCTCTGAACTGTCACTGAGGTTTGCAAACGGCAGCACCGCAATTGACGAGTGCTGCGTCCGGGACCCACTAAGTCCAATCTCGGCGGGCGACCGCTGTCCTGCCTCATTCGCAGAGTTCTTCGGATGTTTCTGACGATGCCTTACACCCGGCGATGGAACCGAGTCCACAGAGATGGCTTCCAGAGCAAATGCCACATCGCGAACCGATTGAAAGCGTTCGTCCACTTTCTTCTCCAGGCAACGCCGCACAACCCGATCGAGCGCAGATGGAATGGCTCGATTACTGGCTGATAAGTCGGGCGGATCGTGGGTTAGCATCGCGCTCAGCATGTCGGCCGATGTGTCTCCCTCGAAAGCCCGTCTGCCGGAAAGCATCTCGTACAAAATTGCGCCAAATGCGAAGATGTCGGCGCGATGATCTGTGCTTTTTCCCCGTACTTGTTCGGGTGACATATAGCCCGCTGTGCCGATGACGACGCCGGGGGTAGTTCCATAATCGACCGTCGCTATTTCCGCGGTCTTATCCACCGGTGGCGTCGCTAGTTGGGCCAAACCGAAATCCAAAATCTTGATTCGGCCCTCCCTGGTGACAAATAGATTTTCGGGCTTCAGATCGCGATGGACAATTCCTTTCTGGTGAGCTGCGGCCAGGCCGCTCGCGACTTGCAGTCCTAGATCTATAGCCTTGCCGACGGGTATAGCGCCGCAATTCAGTCGGTCCCGCAACGTCTCACCTTCAAGCAGTTCCGATACGACATAAGGGGACAGCTCCGCGGTGCCTACATCGTAGACGGCTAGAATGTTCGGGTGACTTAAAGCAGCCGTTATGCGTGCTTCCTGCTGAAAGAGCGAGAGCCGGTCGGCGTTTGTGGCAAAAATTTGGCGAAGAACCTTGATGGCTACATCGCGACCGAGTCGTGGATCTTGCGCACGATAGACTTCTCCCATCCCGCCGCGGCCTATTGATGAGATGATTTTGTAGGGTCCAAACTCGGTTCCTTTATTAATCCAACTGCGCCCCACTTCAGTGCCTTTGACAACTTTCGACGCGACGGATGACACACTGACGGGGGCCAGGTCCGAGGCTGCCGTTGCGACTACCGCTGGAAGCCCAAACTGCTCAGCAGCTCTCGCCGGGTTAGGAATAGCACGCAGGCTATGCTGCGATTCTGTGTGCCGCTTCAATCCCTGCAGATCGGCCCGAATCCTGGCGGCAGACTGATAGCGAACCTCGCGGTCTTTCTCCAGCGCTTTATTGATGACATCCTCCAGCTTCGCCGGAACCTCAGGGTTGATTTCAACAACCGGCAGAGGCGCTCGATTCAAGATCGAATCAAACGTCGCTCGCATCGTGTTGCTCCGAAATGGCGGGGTACCCGTACACATCTCATACAACACCGCCCCAAACGAAAACAGGTCGGTGCGGGCATCGAGTTCCTTCCCTTGAATCCGCTCTGGTGACATATAGGCAAAGGTTCCCAGTGCATTTCCGGGCGCGGTGAGAGATTTCTCAGACTCAAGAGTCGGGGAGCTCATGGCGATGTTCCCGGCGACGTTCTCGGGCTTCTTCTGGATGACTATTGCCAGTCCAAAATCGAGAATCTTCACCTGACCTCTGGTCGTAACGAAGATATTCGCGGCCTTGAGATACTGGTGGAGAATTCCTTTCCCATGCGCGGCCTCAAGTGCATCGGAAATCTGGATGCCCAACTCGAGCACGGTCTCGATCTCCAACGCCTTGCCAGCGATCCGGTGCTGCAGCGTCTGCCCTTTGAGCAATTCCATGGCAATGTAGATTTGCCCATCGGTCTCGTCAATATCGTAAACAGTGCAAATGTTTGGGTGGTTCAGAGAGCCGGCAGCCTTGGCTTCCGCCCGGATACGGCTGAGAGTCAGCGCGTCATGGCCGAAGTAGTCCGGAAAGACCTTCAGGGCGACGTGGCGGCCAAGCCTTATGTCTTCGGCCTCGTAAACCACCCCCAGGCCACCGCCGTCGATCTTGCAGAGAATTCGGTAATGCGAAACCGTCTGTCCTACGGGTTGGGAGGACATGGCCACTGGCTAGACATGTTAGGTCGGGGTGGAATCAACGTCAACCGGAGCTTTCGGCGGACACCTATCCGCGAGTGCCCGCCGGCCGATGCGCATCGCAGGCGGCGGGCAGCAGGGTGGCGTGATCGAAGCGGCCCTTGGGCTGGCCGTCATCGTGGCGTATCCGGCAGCATCGTTGGTCTAGCGACAACGCGCAATCGAGTCCGCGGACGATAGGGGTGCGGCAAGCATAAACAACGTTTCACCCGCCAACCTGAAACGCTTTGGCGGCGCTGCGGGCCTCCCGGATATCCTTTACATCGCCCATAACAATGATGGCAGTCCCCGGCTCAATTACCAGCTTATCCGAAGGATTCACATACAATTTCGGAGTTCCTCCTTCGCCCACGTTTTTCGCCGCTAGCACCAGAAGGTTATGCTTGGCTGGAATTCGGATTTCGCTCAAAGAAATACCCGCCCAGGGCGAGGTGGCATCGATTTCGATCTCCTCCACTCGCAGCGTTTGTGACTGGTCCTTCAACATCAGATCCAGGAAGCCGACAACGTGCGGCCGGATCAGTTCGCTGGCCATTCGCAGTCCACCAATGTGACTCGGAGAAACCGTGGCGCTCGCGCCCGCGCGTGTCATGCGCTCGGCAAATTTCAAGTCCGAAGCTCGGGCCACAATGCGCAGATGGGGATGGGCCTGGTGTGCGATAACCGTGACCACCAGGTTGTCTTTATCCACCGGAAGAGCGGCGATCAGGCCTTTGGCGTGGTGGATGCCTGCCCGGCTGAGCGTTTCTTCTTCCGTTGCATCCCCCACGATGTAGAGCATGTCGCGACTGAGATGCGGGTGGGTTTCGCCTACTTTTTTGATCGACTCTTCGCGCAGATCAACCACGACATGGTGCGTTCCGGTTCGATGCATCTCCTCCGTCACGTGCCGTCCCGTATCTCCAATACCGCATACGATGTAGTGCCCCCTGAGTTCGCTGATTCGTTTCTGCATTCTGCGTCTCCAAAACGGGTTTGTCGCTTCGATTTCTACCAGGAAGGCCGCCACCACCGAAAACACGTAGACCGTGACGGCCACGCCGAAAAGCACCACCCCCATGTTGAAGACCCGCAATGCCGGGTTATGAGCGGTGTCTACGATCTCTCCATAACCAACTCCAGCCAGCGTGATCACCGCCATGTAGAGTGCTTGCAGAAAACCGACGGAAGGCCCGCCGAGCAGGCGATAGCCCGTAACGCTCACCGTGATCAGGGTCAAAAAGAGGATGCCGGCCGAAATCAGGCGCTTCCGAAGCATCAGCGACGCCACTCATCGATTAAGTTCGCCACAATTCCGCTCCAGCCGGTCTGATGGCTTGCGCCCAAGCCTTGGCCCGTGTCTCCATGGTAATACTCATTGAAGAGCAAGCAATCCCGCCAGTGCGGATCTTCCTGGAACTTGCGATACGATCCGAAGCAAGGGCGATTCCCTTGCTCATCTTTGCGGAATATGCCGATCATGCGATCGGCGATTTCCGTGCCCATGGCGAGCGGCGTGATCGGCTGTCCATTGCTGCCTGCGGTTTGTACCGTGAAGCCTGGTCCCAAAGCGCGGCTGAACTTGAGCAGCGAACGAATCAAAAGATAAGTCGTTGGAAACCACAGCGGCCCTCGCCAGTTTGAATTCCCGCCCTTGATCCGTACGCTCGATTCCGCCGGTTCGTATCCCACGCAATTTCCCGCATACTAGAATGGATTCTGCTCGTGATATTTGGAGAGGCTGCGAATCCCGTGCGAGGCGAGGAATTCATTCGGGTCCCATATGTGCTGCAAGATCCGAGCGAACTGGCCGGAGTCGGCGATCGAAAGCACCCAACGTTCGCCCTCAATCGAGTAGCACGCATTCCCCACCAGGTCCGGACGATTCTTGATGAACCACTCGACATTGCCAAGAAACTCGGGATGCGGGTCGAGATCCTCCCGATCCACCACCTCAACCGCATAGAGCGGAATCAGCCCGACCATTGATCGCAGACGAAATTTCTTGAAGTCCCCGTTGGGCAGGCGAAGCACGTCATAAAAGAAACCGTCCTTCTCGTCCCAGAGCTGATAGTCTCGGCCGCCCATCTTCTTCATGGCCGCGCCGACGTAGATGAAGTGCTCAAAGAATTTCGTCGCGAGCAACTCGTAAGCCTTATCCTCGTTGGCCAGTTCCAGCGCCGCCCGCATCAGGTAAAGGCAAAAAAAACCCATCCAGCCGGTAGCGTCCGACTGTTCGAGGATCGCGCCTCCGGGAAGCTTCTCGCTGCGGTCGACGACGGTGATGTTATCCAGTCCCAGAAATCCGCCCTCGAAGACGTTGTTCCCCGTACTGTCTACTCGGTTCACCCACCAGGCAAAGTTCATCAGCAGCTTGTGCAGGCACTTTTCCAGGAAGGCCCTATCGCCTTTTCCCGTACGTACTTTTTCGTGCTGATAGACGCGCCACACCGCCCACGCATGAACCGGCGGGTTCAAATCCGAGAATTCCCATTCATAAGCGGGAATCTGTCCATTCGGGTGCTGGAACTGCTCGAACAACATCGCCAATAGATTCTCCTTGGCAAATTCAGGATCCACGAGCGCGAGCGTGGTGCACTGAAAAGCCAGGTCCCACGAGGCAAACCAGGGGAACTCCCATTTGTCAGGCATGGTAAGCACGCGCATCGAGTTCAAATGTCGCCAGTGGATATTGCGTTGTTTCTTGTGGCCCTCCGGCGGCGACATGCTGTCGCCTTCAAGCCAGCGCTCGACGTCGAACAAGTAAATCTGCTTGGTCCACAACATGCCCGCAAAAGCGCGCCGCTGAATCATCTTCTCTTCCGCGGTTGCTTTCGGAGGATGGATAACCTCGTAGAACTCGTCAGCATCTCGTTTTCTCTCTTCGACGATTTTGTCGACGTCGCGGATCGGGTCGGCCATTTCCTTGTCAGTCAACCGCAGCTGCCAGACCGCCGAACCTCCCGCCGGCACCAGCGCGCGGTAGTGTACGCAAGCCTTGGTTCCCAGTTGCTGCGGATTCAGGCAGGCTTCTCCGTTCACAATGTACCGATGAAATGCGTCCTTTACATAGGGAGTCCGGTTGAGCACAGACGGACCATAAAGACGCGACGAGTTGGTCTCGTTGTTGGTAAACAACAACTCGCCGCCGGAGGCAGCATATAAATACCTGCGCCCGAGAGCGTATTGCAATTGAATGTTCTGCAATGGTTTGGCCGTGGAATCATCGGCCACCAGCATCAAATGTTCTTTCCCCGCCGCGCGTGTCTCAATAACCGGCGTACCGCTTGGCGGTTCGGTCCAACTCCACGTGTTGCGGAACCACAAATGTGGCAATACGTGCAACTCAGCCGCGTCTGGGCCGCGATTGAACGCTTCAACGCGAATGCAAATGTCCTCCGGCGAAGCCTTGGCATACTCGATGAAGATATCGAAATATCGGTCGTCATCGAAGATGCCGGTATCAAGCAACTCGAACTCCGGTCCCGCGCCGCGATTGCGATTCTCGTCAATCAGCCGCCCGTAGGGATATTCCCGTTGCGGATACTTATAGAGCAGCTTCATGTAGCTGTGGGTGGGGAGATTATCGAGGTGGAACCAGTATTCCTTCACATCCTCGCCATGATTTCCCTCGCCGCAGGTAAGCCCGAACATGCGCTCTTTCAAAATGGGGTCGCGGCCGTTCCAGAATGCCAGGGCGAACACCAGCAACTGATAGCGGTCGCAGATCCCCGCAATGCCGTCCTCACCCCAGCGGTAGGCCTTGCTGCGCGCGTGATCGTGCGGAAGAAAATCCCACGCATTGCCATCCGCGCTATAGTCCTCGCGTACAGTCCCCCAGGACCGGTCGCCGACGTAGGGTCCCCATTTGCGCCAGTGCGGCACTCGCTCAACATGAGGTTCGGCTAACCGCGCGTGCTCCTTGGTGAGGGCGGCGCTCGTCGGGACTGCATTTACAGGCTGAGGGGAATCTAATGGCCGCTGCCGGCGATTGACCAAATTGTCCTCCTGCGTTCCAGCTTCTTAGCCAACGACGAACTATAAAAGCTGAGGCGCGAACCGCGACGGGGAATTGTATCCGAAGTCCCGTGAATTAGTTCATCAACTTTGCCGAAGCGTGTGTGTTTGCCCATGCATGTGTGATGACGGGGCTTTGCCCCGTCCGACCATGCGCAGTCTGGTGGCGGACCCCCAAAATCATCAGCAGAAATATTCCCGCCTCATCCGTTCGCGATTAAAGCCCCAGAGGCCCGCCGATAAAATTCGGCTTCGCGGTCTTGACCTGGGCGCTCCTGAGTCCGAAAAACTTCGATATGCGAACAAAAAAATCCTTCTGCGCGTTCACCATCATCTTGGCCCGCGCGTCGGCGTCCAGGTTCTCCCGAACCGCATCCAGTTCCACCTTGCGCCGCGCCAACACATGCGAAATGTGCTCCGCAATCTCGGGACGGCTGTGCAGCAGTTCATTCACGCCTTCCGAATCCAGGCGGTAACAATCCGTATTCTCGAGAGCGATCACGGTGGCCGCACGCCGCTCCCCCGTCAGCAGCGCAATCTCTCCGAAGAAGTCACCGCAGTGCAAATTGGCCACAGTGCGCCGCAGGCCGTCTTCCGTTATCACAACTTCGCCCGAGCCCCGCGTGATCACGTAAAGCGAATGCGCGATGGCGCCCTGCCTTGTCATCGCTTCTCCGTGGACAAAGGGCGCGAACCGCAAACGCTCCGCGAGCATTCGCAATTCGTCCCGATCCAGGGTATGGAACAGTTCCACACCCTGAAGCGCCGTCACTCTCGCATTGATCTCCTTCTCCTGGTGTAGGCCTTTATGCTCGGCTGTCTCCTCGGTCACAAACAGCGCCTGAGCCGGAATGGACGGCTCGATTCCAGCCCGCTTCAGCGCAAAGAGAATGCGATGCCGAACCCGCGAGTTGGTCGGATCGTCCTGCGCCAGATCGGTCAGCCAATAGCGCACTGCATACTGGATGTAACTTTCTTTAAACTCAAAGGCGATGCAATGAGGCTTCGGCTCACTGGCGACGCACTCGATTTCGATGGATTGCAGAGCCTCGTTGACCGCCGAGATCACATCGGGCGGGGCTACGCGGAAATCGACGTTAAAGTAAACCCATTGCCGGTGCTGTATTGGCTGGCCGGTCCGCTTTCCCAGCAGCGTGACTTCGCCTTTCAGGAGCACGCTATTCGGGATTACCACGCTATCCCAGTTGCGCGTCTCGATGGTGGTGTGCCGCCAGCGCAGCTCTATGACTCGGCCCTCGGTTTTATCCACGCGGATCCAGTCTCCCACCCGTATGGTGCCTTCCAGTTGCAGGGCGAGCCCGCCCATGATGTTGCCCAGCGTGTCCTGAAGAGCGAAAGCGATCACCGCGGTAATTACCGCGGAAGTCGTAACGATGCTCGAAAGCGTTACTCCTGCGCGTGAAAGCAGCCAGAAGACGACCCCAATGTAGCCGATCGCTACAGAGAGATCGCGCAGAATACGGGGTGTCTGCGGGCGGAAAAAATCGACGCCCACGCCAAACAATAGCGCCGCCAGCAGGTTGACTACAGCCACGCCGCCAGCCAGCAACGCCACGCCGTGAAGAAATCTGCCCGCCGAAACGAGAGCCAGCCAATAGCACAAGTTGGCGCTCAGCAGCAGGACGAGAGAGAATCCGAACAATGCTCCCGCAGTGCGCACTTCGCCGCGTTCTTTCGGCCGGACGATCATCACGATCCCGGCCAGCCCGGCAAAAACAGCGACTACGGGTAAAACTTCGTTCGGTCTGGCCGGAAGCATGATCTGTTCCCAGAATTTCAGGTCTCGAGGGTTCACACAAACCCCGCGAAAGAGCCCGCGCCGTTCGCTTTCAAAAACTCGAAAGCAGAAGGCCCCGCACATCTGTCAGGGATAAAGAAGGAGTTAAGCAAGACGCGAACGCATGTAAGCTCCGTCGTCAAACCCTGCCTATCCTGTGGCTGCAATGACGGGTATGGCAGTGCTGGGTTCCAGCAACGCTGCAGCGGATTTGTCCACCAGCCACAACAGCTTTCCATTCACCGGTCGGACCAGCTGCGAGGGCAGTTGCGCCGGTTCGTAGGGGCCTTCGAGAACTGCTTTGAGAGGTTGCGCCTTATCCTGCCCGCCCGCCATGAACATCACGCACGCGGCATTGTTCAGCACCGGCGCCGTCATGGTGATCCGGTGCGTATAGAATTTTCCAACCCAATTGGAGACCACGAGCCGGTGGTGTTCGTTCAATGCTTTGGTGCCAGGAAATAGTGAGGCGGTATGGCCGTCGGGTCCCATGCCGAGCATAATCAGGTCGAATCTCGGAAGCTCTCCCGCCGAAAGATGAAAGAACTCGCGCAGCAAATGGTCGTATTCGGCTGCCGCCTTTTCCGTCTCTTTGTATTCACCCTTCATGCGAAACACACGCTCTGGACTGACAGGCGCTTTGGATAACATTCCGTCCTGCGCCGAGCGATAGTTACTGTCTGGGTGATCGGGTGGAACGCTGCGTTCGTCGCCGAAAAAGAAATCGATTTTCTGCCACGGCACGCGCGCGTAAAGATCGTGGTCATTTATCAGCAGAGAATAGAGCGCCTTCGGTGTCGAGCCTCCCGACAAAGCCACCGTGAACCCGCCCTTTTTTTCTACGGCCTGATTAGCGGTGGCAATAAACACATCCGCCACGGCCCGGGCGAGCGCCGCAGAGTCGGGAACGATTTGTACTTTGAATTCCACAATTGTGTCCTGTTAATCGCCGACCGCGGCCAGCGACTTGCGCTGCTTTTCAGTCTGCCACAGCCGGAACCCGCCCTCGCGCGCATGGGTGTTATCGCCGGCGAACGTGCCCGGCGGCAGCGTGGTTAGCCGCTTGGCGTTCCCGCCGCCCAGCACCACATAGTCAGCCTGCAACGCTGTCTTCAACTGGGCGACAACGTCGAAAACCGACTTGACCCACTTCCTTTTCCCCATGCGCTCAAAAGCAGCCGCTCCCACATGTTCCTCGAACGATTTCCCATGCTTGTACGGTAAGTGTGCCAGTTCCATCGGTTCGACCACGCCGTCCACAATGAACGCGGAGCCCAACCCCGTGCCCAAGCCAAGAAAAAGCATACGGCCGCCCCGGTAGCTTCCCAGCGCCTGCATGGCGGCATCGTTGATGATCCTGACCGGACAACCGAAGGCCTTCGCGAAATCGAAATCTATCCAACCCGGACCGAGATTGGCCGGGTTATGAACCGGTTTTCCATGCACGACCGGCCCGGGATAGCCAATGGAGATGCAGGAATAAGCCCATCCCGCCGTTACTTCCTTCACAGCCTTTACCGTCTTTTTGGGAGTGAACGAAGGGCCGGAGGGAACTTTGGTCGCCTCCAAATGACCGGTGGCATAGATTTTGAGGTTGGTGCCGCCGATATCAAGCACAAGGATTTTCATCGGGAATTTCCCTCACCCCCAAAAAGGTTCTTGTTGTCGCGCGCCAGACTTACTTGTCGAAATTTCTCCACTGCCGGCCATCGCGCTCCAACATCTCGTCCGACTCCCTCGGGCCCCAGGTTCCGGCAGGATAGTTGGGGAAATTGCGAGGCGGCAGCGCCTTCCACACATCAAGCGCGGGATTGACGATGCTCCAGCCCGCCTCGACCATGTCGGCGCGCTGGAATAGGGTGGCGTCTCCAATCATGCAGTCGTGCATCAGGCGTTCGTAGCCAGTGGCCGAACTGGTTCCGAAATAGTCCTCATAGTTGAAGTCCATGTTGACTTCGCCGAGCTGCATGGTCGTCCCTGGAGTCTTGGCCGCGAAGCGCAGCGAGATGCCCTCTTCCGGCTGGATATGCAGCACCATTTGGTTGGGCATCATGTGTTCGACCTTGGTCTCGCGGAAGAGCCTGAAGGGCGCGCGCCGGAACTGAATCACGACGTGCGTGCTGCGGCTGGGCATGCGCTTGGCGGTCCGCAGATAGAAGGGAACTCCCGCCCAGCGCCAGTTGTCGATGAGCAGCCGCATGGCGACATAGGTTTCCGTGCGCGAGTCTTGAGGCACGTCTTGTTCGGAACGATAACCGGCCGCACGCTCGCCGTTCATGACGCCTTCTCCATATTGCCCGCGGACTGTCTTGGTGAGCACGTCCTCGTCGGTGAAGGGCTGGATCGCGTGCAGGATTTTGGCTTGCTCATCGCGCACCGCGTTCGCCTCGAATGAAATTGGCGGTTCCATCGCGGTGAGGCTTATGAGTTGCATGATGTGATTGGGCACCATATCGCGCGTTGCGCCCGCCGTATCGTAGTAGCCGCCGCGTTTCTCCACGCCAACCGTTTCTGCCACCGAAATTTGCACGTGGTCGATGTAGCGGCGATTCCAGATGGGCTCGAAAATGCCGTTCGCGAAGCGGAGCGCCAAAATGTTCTGCACCGTCTCTTTTCCCAGGTAATGATCGATGCGATAAATCTGTTTTTCCGAGGCTACTTTTAACAGCTGCTCGTTCAATGCCTTGGCTGATCCCAGATCGCGGCCAAAAGGTTTTTCGATAATCACACGCCGCCAGCGGCCGTTTCCCTCGGTCATCAGGCCGGCTTTCGCCAGTCGCTCGACAATGCTTCCGAAAAAGGTCGGCGAGGTGGCCAGGTAAAAGAAACAGTTGCCGTGGCAGTTGTTTTCTTTGTCCACCTTCTCAATAAGTGCCTTCAGATTTTCGTAAGTGGCGGGATCCTCGAACTCTCCGGTCGTGTAATGTACGCGCTGTGCAAACCACTCCCACAGACCGGGATCGACCGGGTTGGTGGCGAATTTTTTGATATCTTCGGTGAGCGCTTTCCGCGCTTCTTCATTGCTCATCGGTGTGCGGCCCATGCCGATCACTGCGAACTCGCGCGACAACAATTGCTGGCTGGCAAGGTTGTAAAGGGAGGGAATCAGCTTGCGGCGCGTGAGGTCGCCGGCATAGCCGAAAATCACCATAACGCAGGGATCGCCTACGCGTCCAATGGGAGCGTTCGTAACTGCAGGAGGCATAACTTCTGTATGAGCCATTGTTTCCTCGCGACTAGTGAACGTCGAACAAAAAATCTAATGGAGCGACGGGCGTCTCGCCCGTCCCGCTGCTTAGCCGGGCGGGGACGCCCGGCGCTCCACTACCTTGTGCCAGTGCGCTTTCTTACGCTATTTTCGCCGGTGCTTTCGATTCTGCTTCTTTCTCCAGGTGCCCGCCAAACTGGAAGCGCATGGCCGACAGCAGCTTGTTGGCGAAGGTCCCGTTTCCACGCGAACTGAAGCGCTCGTAGAGCGACGTGGTGAGCACAGGACACGGAGTGCCCTCGTCGATCGCCGCCAGAATCGTCCAGCGGCCCTCGCCGGAATCGGACACCCGGCCTGAAAACTTGCCCAGCTCTGGCTCCTCGATCAGCGCGCTCGCAGTCAGGTCGAGCAACCACGACGCAACCACGCTGCCGCGCCGCCACACCTCGGCGATATCGGGAAGGTTGAAGTCGTATTGGTAGTGCTCGGGAGTTCGCAGCGGCGTGGTTTCCGCATCCACCGTCTGCGTCTGCTTGCCGGCGTTGGCGTGCTTCAAAATGTCGAGCCCTTCGGCGTATGCGGCCATCAGGCCGTATTCGATGCCGTTGTGCACCATTT
Source organism: uncultured Acidobacteriaceae bacterium (assembly GCA_963810955.1). Classification (GTDB taxonomy): domain Bacteria; phylum Acidobacteriota; class Terriglobia; order Terriglobales; family Acidobacteriaceae; genus Acidiflorens. The sequence goes on from CAWEPW010000041.1 coordinate 222,962, forward strand.
TGACGAAGTGCCCGCCGCCGACCGGACCGCAGTGCAGGTACCCATCTTCCGACGTGCCTGCGGAGGCGCCCGTCAGCTTCTCTCGTCCGGCAGTTCGAGGCACGTCGCCGGGCCCCGGCGCGAGGGTCTTGAAAATCGGATCCAGCCTCTGCACCGCGGCTTTTGGCCCGCCGATCATCATGCAATATCCGCGTTCCAGGCCCCAAACACCGCCGCTGGTGCCGACGTCCACGTAATTAACGCCCGCGGGTTCGAGCTCTTTCGCGCGGCGAATGTCGTCAATGTAATATGAGTTGCCGCCGTCAATGACGACGTCATCCTTCTGTAGCCGCGGGGCAAGATCCTTGAGTGTGCCGTCCACCACCGCGGCGGGTAGCATCAGCCAGACCGCGCGCGGCGTTTTCAGCTTGCCAATGAAGTCATCAAGCGAACTGGCGCCGGTCGCCCCCTCGCTGGCCAGTTGTTTAACGCTGCCAGGGTTGTGGTCGAATACAACGCACTCATGTCCATTCCGCACCAGGCGGCGAACCATATTGGCGCCCATGCGCCCCAGACCTATCATTCCCAGTTGCATGTCCGCTCCTTTGAGTACAGCTAATGAGTACCGCTAATACTTCTCGGTTGACGGGCCGCACGCCCGCTATAGGTTAAGATTTGCTGCGAGAAAAGTCCCGGAATTCTTCGACTTCAAGAACGGCAACCAGTCTACACCTAATTTGGGAGTTGGCAAGCATTCCGCCAACAAATTTTACTGGGGTAAGCCCCAAATCGGCTTGCTATCCTGCCTCGGCAACCCCAGCGTATGGGAATTTGGGCCGTCCCTGGATGGGTACAAACTATTGGGAATAGTGACTGTGAAAATCGCTTCTCCACGGTTTGCGAAAGGGAGAGATAGGTGTAGACTGGGTGCCGTTCTGTTAGTCAGCAGAGAGATTCCAACTAATTCTGGAGATCTTGTGGACCGCGCCGATACCAACTCCAACGTTGTGTTCCTTTTCGATGTGGACAACACTCTCCTCAACAACGACCACGTTTCGCGAGATTTGAAACATCATCTCCTCAGCAAAGTCGGCGAAGCCAGCGCCATGCGCTATTGGGAAATCTTTGAGCAGTTGCGCAAAGAACTCGGATACGCCGACTATCTGGGCGCGCTTCAGCGCTATCGCATCGAGCATCCACGCGATCCTAAAGTGCTCGCAGTGTCGCATTTCATGATCAATTACCCCTTTGCCAATCGCCTCTTTCCGGGATCGGTGGATGCGGTCATCTACGCTCAAAGCGTGGGCCGCGCCGTGATCCTCAGCGATGGCGACGTGGTTTTTCAGCCCCGCAAAATCGAGCGCTCGGGGCTAAATGAAGTCTTTCAAGGCCACGTCCTGATCTATGTCCACAAGGAATTGGAACTGGACGATGTGGAGGACAAGTATCCGGCGGCGCACTACGTGATGGTGGACGACAAGGTGCGAATCCTGGCCTCTCTGAAAAAACGTTGGGGAGACCGGGTAACCACAGTGTTCCCGCGCCAGGGACACTATGCCCTCGATGCGGCCGAGGTGGCCAAGTATCCGAAGCCCGACGTAACCCTCGATCGCATTGGAGAATTGCCGGAAGCGTTGGTGGGAAGAACTTTCGGCAGCCGCAGGGAAGTGAGCGCATAGCACGGGTCTCCATCCGCATAAGCGCGATCGCAGACCAGCTTCCGATCCTCAGATCGGGTTCGGCGGGCTCGCCGCCGCACAATCTGAATAGGGAAAGGCTCTACAAAACCACAAGGAAGGATATCCGACATGGCTGCACGAGTCGAAGCAATCTCCAAGCCACCGGCCAAGCGCAACGCATGGAAGGAGCTTGGGTCGCACTTTAAGAAGCTCCAGGAACATCACATGCGAGACCTCTTCGCGCAGGATCCCAAGCGCGGCAGCCGTTTTACCGCCGAAGCTCTGGGCTTGTATTTCGATTACTCAAAAAATCGCATCACCGACGAAACCATCACACTTCTGATCCAACTGGCGGACGAAGCTCATCTGCGCGATCGCATCGAAGCCATGTTTCGCGGCGACAAAATCAATGTCACAGAAAAGCGCGCGGTTCTGCATGTCGCGCTGCGTGCGCCTCGTGGCGCCTCCATCGTAGTCGATGGCGAAAACGTTGTGCCCAAAGTTCACGCGGTCCTTGATCGCATGGCGGATTTCTCCAACCGCCTCCGAAGCGGCGAGTGGAAGGGTCACACTGGCAAACGCATTCGTAACGTGATCAACATCGGCATCGGAGGTTCCGATCTCGGTCCGGTCATGGCCTATGAGGCTCTGAAGTTTTACTCCGATCGCGCCATGACCTTTCGCTTCGTCTCCAACATCGATGGCACCGATTTCGCCGAAGCCGTGCAGGATCTCGATCCCACAGAAACCCTCTTCATCGTCTCATCAAAAACCTTCACCACGCTCGAAACCATGACCAACGCTCAGAGCGCGAAAGCCTGGTCCATGGCCGGATTAGGTGGTGATGAAAAATCGGTAGCCAAGCATTTTGTCGCGGTCTCGACCAATGCGGCAGAGGTTTCAAAGTTTGGCATCGACACTGCCAACATGTTCGAGTTCTGGGACTGGGTCGGCGGCCGCTATTCGATGGATTCCGCCATCGGACTCTCGACCATGGTTGCCATAGGACCCGATAATTTCCGGTCGATGCTGCATGGCCTCCATCAGATGGATGAGCACTTCCGCACCGCTCCATTGGAGAAGAATCTTCCCGTGCTCATGGGGCTGCTGGCCGTCTGGTACAACGATTTCTTCGGAGCGCAAACGGTTGCGGTTCTGCCCTACGAGCAATATCTGAAGCGTTTCCCCGCCTATCTCCAGCAATTAACTATGGAGAGCAACGGCAAGCATGTCACCCTCAAAGGCAAGCCCGTTAAACACGACACCGGCCCCATCTATTGGGGCGAGCCGGGCACCAACGGTCAACACTCGTTCTATCAACTGATTCATCAGGGAACGAGGCTTATCCCGTGCGACTTCATCGCCTTCTCAAAGCCGCTCAACAAGCTGGGCCGGCACCATGACATGCTGATCGCCAATGTCTGCGCTCAGACCGAGGCGCTGGCGTTCGGAAAAACAGCGGAGGAAGTCAAAGCTGAAGGCACACCCGACTGGCTCGTTCCTCACCGCGTTTTCGAGGGCAATCGTCCCTCGAACATGATCATGGCGAAGGAACTAACCCCGGAAACGCTGGGCAAACTGATCGCGCTCTACGAGCACTCCACCTTCACCCAGGGCGCAGTCTGGAACATCGATTCCTTCGATCAGTGGGGTGTCGAGCTCGGCAAGGTTCTGGCGCAGCGCATCATTCCCGAGCTGGAGAGCCAAACGCCACCCACGCTAGCGCACGACAGTTCCACCAACAACCTGATCACCTATTACCGGAAAGCCAAGGAGACCGCATGAAAACTATCGGTTTTGATAAGCCGCTTTACATTTTGCCCTTCGATCACCGCGGCTCGTTCCAGAAAAAGATGTTCGGCTGGGATGGCGAACTGAGTCCGCAACAGACGGCCGAGATCGCTGCCGCCAAGCGCGTAATCTACGATGCTTTCGTGTCGGCTGTTCATGACGGAGTGCCCAAGGAGAAAGCCGGGATCCTGGTCGACGAGCAATTCGGCGCCGAGATCCTCCGCGATGCGCACGCGGCTGGCTATTCGACCTCGTGTCCGGCTGAGAAGAGCGGCCAGGATGAGTTTGACTTCCAATACGGTGAAGATTTCGGTAACCACATCGAAGCCTTTCACCCCACCTTCTGCAAGGTTCTGGTTCGCTACAACCCGGAGGGCGATCCGGTTCTCAATCAGCGCCAGGCCGCTCGGCTGAAACGCCTGTCGGACTATCTACACAACCAGAGTCAGAGCCGGTTTATGTTCGAACTGCTCGTCCCAGCCGAAAAAGCGCAACTCGATCGGCTCAAGGGAGACAAAAAGGCCTACGACCGAGAGCTTCGCCCCAAGCTGATGGCACAGACTATCGAGCAGCTTCAGGACGCGAAGGTCGAGCCCGACGTGTGGAAGATTGAGGGTCTGGACCGCACCGAAGACTGCGAAAAGATCGTTGCCTCCGCCCGCCGGGGAGGCCGCAACGCGGTAGGCTGCATAATCCTGGGGCGCGGAGAAGACGACAAGAAAGTCCGCGAATGGCTGACTACTGCAGCCGGTGTTCCGGGCTTCATCGGCTTCGCCGTAGGCAGGACGAGCTTCTGGGATCCTCTAGTCGATTTTCGGTCAAAGAAAACCACGCGAGAAGCCGCAGTGAAAGAGATTTCGCGTCGCTATCAGGAGTTTGTGGAGATCTTCCAGACCCGCGAAAAAGTCGTTCACGCCTAAAGCGAAACAAACGCAACAATCTAAGAGGGGACCAACGATGCTGTTGGTCCCCTTTGAGTTTCTCTACATAAAACCGCGCTTTACCCAACTTTTTCGGCAACCTGCGACAGCGCGTAATCTTCCAGATGGACAGCGTCCGCGTTGAATTTGCGGATGCCTTCCGCCAGCTTGTCCGTCGCCATGGGGTCCTCGTTGTGCATCCAGCGGAAAGTCTTCTCGTCCAGGTGGATCTTTTCTCCCTTGCTGGACTTCGCCTTCACCGGATCGAGTTTGCGTTCCACCGTTCCGTCAGTCGTCTCCAACTGGTCCAGAAGGTCCGGACTGATGGTGAGCAGGTCCGATCCAGCCAGGCGGATAATCTGATTTACATTTCGGAAACTTGCGCCCATCACCTGCGTCTTGTAACCGAATTTCTTATAGTAGTTATAGATCGTCGTCACGGATTCGACGCCCGGGTCCTGGTCCGGAGGAATCTCCCCGCCGCCCTTTTCCTTCTTATACCAATCGTAAATACGGCCGACGAAGGGCGAGATCAAAGTGACTCCCGCTTCCGCGCACGCCACCGCTTGGGCGAAGCTGAAAAGAAGCGTGAGGTTGCAGTGGATACCTTCCTTCTCCAGTTGTTCCGCCGCGCGAATACCCTCCCACGTGCTGGCGATCTTGATCAGAATGCGTTCGCGCTTGCAACCCTTCTTCTCATAGAGCGAAATCAGCTTGCGCCCCTTTTCCATCGTTGCCTCGGTGTCGAAACTCAAGCGGGCGGCCACCTCAGTAGAGACGCGGCCGGGCACCACCTTGAGAATCTCGCATCCGAAGAGGACGAAGAGGCGATCGATAAATTCTTCCGCCATTTGTGCGTGGCTGCCGCCGCGCTCGGTCGCCAGGTCGGTTGCCTCATCCACCAATTTCCGGTAGTGCGGATTCTTGGCCGCTGCATAAAGCAGGGAAGGATTAGTGGTCGCGTCCTGTGGACGGTGACGGGCGATGGCTTCAATATCGCCCGTGTCCGCCACAACTGTCGTGTATTGTTGCAGAGATTCAAGTAACTTCATCGGTTTCCTCCTGATTCATTTAGGCCCATCACTGGAGCTCGTTACGCAGCTCCGGCTATGCTGCCGCCTTCAAGTTGAGTAACCATGGCCTCGCCAAGTAAATCTGTCATCCCGACCGGAGCGAAGGGACCTTGTGTTTTTCAACGGCTTTCATGTTTTGATCCGGGCCGTCTCAGTATGCCGCCTATTTACACGTCGCTAGCTTTTGTGCCGAGCAACCTGGCTCTTGGCCGCAGCCACCACATTTTCCACGTTAAAGCCGAACTTCTTTAAGAGATGCTTGAGCGGCGCCGAAGCTCCAAAGCTCTCTATACATATGTTATGCCCTTCGGAGCCAGTGTACTTGGCCCATCCAAAATCCGACGCCACTTCCACCGACACTCGCGCCTTCACCTTCGGCGGAAAAACTGATTCGCGGTAGCTTTTATCCTGATCGTCAAATAGCTCCCACGATGGCATGCTCACCACTCGCGCCTTGACTCCTTCCTTGGCCAATTGTTCGGAGGCGTCCAAGCACAGCGACACCTCGCTGCCCGTCCCGATCAAAATGACATCCGGGTTTCCACCCGGCGCATCCGCGAGCACGTAGGCGCCGCGAGCCAGACCCGAAGCTGGAGCGTATTTCTTCCGGTCGACCGTCGGCAGGTTCTGCCGGCTGAGTGCCAACACCACCGGCTCGTGATGCAGTTGCAGGATCACCTTCCACGCCTCCCGCACCTCATTTGCGTCCGCCGGCCGAATCAGAATAACGCCGGGCATGGAGCGCATATGCGCCAGATGTTCTATCGGCTGATGAGTGGGCCCATCCTCGCCAACGCCAATCGAGTCGTGAGTGAAAATGTAAATCACCGGGAGCTCCATGATGGCGCTCAACCGGAGCGCTCCCCGCATGTAATCGACGAAGATGAAAAATCCCGAGCCGAATGGCCGCACCTTTACCAGGCTCATGCCATTCAGGAAGGCGCCCATGGCATGTTCCCGAACGCCAAAGTGAAAATTGCGTCCTGAGTAACTTCCCGCCTCGAAGTCGCCCGCGCCCTCAAACACCAATCGCGTCTTGGTCGAAGGCGCCAGATCAGCGGACCCTCCGATCAACCATGGAATATTTTTCGCGGCGGCGTTCAGCACCTTCGCCGAAGACTCGCGCGATGCCAGACCCTTGGCGTCAGCAGGGAACTCAGGCAGATCCTTGTCCCAACCCTCGGGCAGCTGGCGGTGCTGCATGCGATAAAGTTCTTCTGCCAGTTCAGGATACTTCTTGCGATATTCGCCGATTTGCACAAACCATGCGTCACGCAACTGCTTGCCGCGCTTTCCAATGCCCTGGCGGAAGTGCTCGTAAACGCCATCCGGAACGTAGAAACTCTTATCCTCTGGCAGGCCATAATTACGCTTGGCCAGCTTGATCTCCTCCACGCCCAGCGGTTCACCGTGCGCCCCGCTAGTATCCTGTTTGTTCGGCGCGCCATATCCAATGTGGCTGTCCACAATGATCAGCGTAGGCCGGTCCTTCGTGCTCTGGAAGGTGCGGAATGCGCGGGCCAGCATGCTGAGGTCATTGGCGTCGCCGACGCGCGTCACATTCCAGCCATAGCCCATAAAACGCGTGGCCACGTCTTCTGTAAAAGACAGCGCAGTGTTGCCTTCGATCGAGATGTGATTGTTGTCGTAAATCCAGCACAGATTCGAAAGCTTAAGATGTCCGGCGAGCGAGGCGGCTTCGCTGGAGATGCCTTCCATCATGCATCCGTCGCCGCCCAGCGCGTAGACATTGAAATCGATCAGATTCTCGAACCCTGGCTTGTTATAGCGTGCGGAGAGCCACTGGCGCGCAGCAGCCATGCCTACGCTGGTGGCGACACCCTGGCCCAGCGGCCCAGTCGTGGTCTCGACGCCCGACGTCCAGCGATATTCCGGATGGCCCGGGCAACGGCTCTCATACTGGCGGAACGCTTTGATCGCGTCCAGCGGCACGGACACTTCGCCCAGCGTCTCGTACTCTTTGCTCACCGCCTTGACTTCGGTCAAGTGCAGCATCGAATACAGCAGCATCGACGCGTGCCCCATCGACAGCACAAAGCGATCGCGGTTCGGCCAGACCGGATCCTGTGGATCGAAGCGCAGAAATTGCTGCCACAGCGTATACGCTACCGGCGCCATTGCCATCGGCGTTCCTGGATGCCCCGAATCGGCCGCCTGCACGCCATCCATCGAGAGTGCGCGGATCGTGTTGACGCTAATCTGATCCATTCGTTGTTGTTCTTGTTCTTGCACTTTGGAGGTGGGAGTAACGGTTGCTACGCTCATTCGAGGTCCTTTCTCGACGGCCTTAGTTGGAGTTCTACTGAGTGCAAAACATTTCTGGGTTGACTGCGCGTTCTCGAGTTGCACCGGCACTCAAATTAAATCATTCTGGCGGGTGCAGCCACTTTCAATCCGGTAAATCTCCGGCTCATCAATGTCGTCGCCCACGAAATGGTCAGCCATTGACAGCAGACAATCGACATCCTGCGGAAGGTGGATAGCTTTCGACTTCAAGAACGGCACCCAGTCTACACCCATCCCGCCCATTCGCAAACATTGCAAACAGATTAATTTTTAGGGGAGGGCCCCCTAATCGTGGAGAGACGGGCTTGCCCTGTCTCCGGGACAAGCAACCGGCTGCGACTCATCAATTCCCCTTTCGGGAGAGCTTGAGAGAGGCTCCCTGGGAGTCCGGCAAGCTGCCGGGACTCCGACTGTCGACAAGAAAAAGCTCTGCAGAAAAAGTTCGGCAAGAAAAGATGAGCCATTGCCAACATATACGAGTACACTCTCAAGCTGATTCCGTGGCAGGGAGGAATACGCCGTGACGACGAGCCTTAATAAGAAACCGCTGACCAGCCTCTCCTACCGTAAGCACCCGCATTTATACGAGATCAACACCTGGGTTTGGCTGGAGGAACTCTCCGCCAAACACGGCCGTTCCCTGAGCCTGCGAGACGTGCCCGCCGAGGAATGGGACCGCCTCGCCGGCCTGGGTTTCAATTTCGTCTACCTCATGGGCGTGTGGCGGCGGAGTTTGATTGGCCGTCGCATCTTCCGCACCGACCCTAACAATTTCCCTAATTTCGACGCCGCCTTGCCCGCGTGGAAGATGTCCGATGTGGTCGGTTCGCCTTTCTCAATTCAGGATTACAGTCCCGACCCTCGCATTGCCACCGCCGCCTTCGAAGACCTGAGCGAAATCCACAACCAGCTCCGCAAGCGAGGCATGGGTCTGATTCTGGACTTTGTGCCTAACCACACTGGCTTTGACCACAACTGGATCACGCAGCATCCCGACCGCTACATTCAGGGCAGCGAAGAGGATTTTCGCCGCGATCCAGCGTCTTTTTATCTGGTGGAGCGGGCACGCGATGAGAATCTATTTATCGCTCGCGGCCGGGACCCGTATTTTCCTGCATGGTCTGACGTGGCTCAGCTCAATTACTTCAATCCCGAATGCCGCCAGGGCATGATCGGAATTCTGAAAAACATCGCCCAATATTGCGATGGCGTTCGCTGCGACATGGCGATGCTGGTGACGAACGAAATTTTCAGTCGGACCTGGGGAAATTTCCTCAAGCAATGGCCCACGCCGCAAACCGAGTTTTGGCAGGAGGCGACGACCGCCCTTTCCGACTTCGTGTGGATTGCTGAAGTCTACTGGGACATGGAATGGCGAATGCAGGAACTGGGTTTCAAGTTTACTTACGACAAACGCTTGTACGATCGCCTGCGGGATGGTTCGGCCCAGCCCGTGCGTGACCATCTCCATGCGGACCTGCAGTATCAAAGCAAGATGGCGCGATTTCTCGAAAACCATGACGAGCCGCGTTGCGCCTCGGTTTTTCCGCGCGAGAAAATACCTTCCGTAGTGACTCTCCTGTCGACGTTGCCCGGGATGCGCTTCTATCATCACGGCCAACTGAGCGGCGCCAAGACCTTCGTACCCATGCCCCTGTCGCATGCACAACTCGAAACCGATGACCATCAGATTCGCGAACTGTATGAGCGGGTTCTGCGCTGCGCCGATGCGGAAGTCTTCCACGCCGGTGACTGCCAGTTTCTCGAAGTGCAGCCGGCTGGGGACGACACATTCCACGACCTCATCGCCTACAGCTGGCATTATCAGGCTGATCACAGAGTCGTCGTGGTGAATCTGGGCGATCGAACCGCGCAGGGCAAATTCCAGGGAGCTGGGGTCGGCGAATCCGCCAAATTCTTGTTTCGCGATTTGATGGATGGCAGCGAGTATTTATGGGAACGCGAGGAGATAGTCAGCAATGGACTCTACGTTAGGTTGGAGCCATATAAGGCACATCTCTTCGAGATTCACGAACGCTAGCGCCTCACGACTTCGCCAACTCTCATTCCGGCCGGAATCTCCGCCGGTTCAGTTGCCATCAGTCGGGGGGCGGAGCAGACACGGCATTGCCGTGTCTGCACCCCCACCAAGACTCCTAAACGGTGACAGTGGCCAAGCCCTGGCAACCCGCTCAGTAAGCGGCGAGGCCTTGCGCTCCTGCATTGGCAGGCAAGCCGCCCACTGCTCCGAGCGAAGTCAGTGATCCATTCCCATTGATCACAAACTCCCCAACCGTGCCGTTGCCGGCGTTGAGGGCATAGAGGTAGCTGACGTGGCTCGAGCCTACGAGCTGGCGTGCAACCGCCATATCGTTCGGTCGATTGACGGTAGGTGTGGTACCTGCAGCCGCTGCCAGCAAAGAGAGAGTCCCATTACTCGCAACCGAGTAGCTCGAGATGGTACTGCTTCCGTTGTTGGTGGTGAAAGCGTACTTACTGGTTGGATCGATCTCGATCCAGCAGGTTGTATTCTGCCCATTGGCGATACTCTTGCTGATCGCTGTCAGGTGATCATTGCTGGCGATTGTGAACGAGGAGACGGTGCCCGCGCCGCCGGCTGGAATAGTTGCGGTCCCCCCAAAGGGTTCTGCGACAATCATGTGCCCCGCTTCATCAAAGTCAAAGCCAAAATAGGTAGGTTGGTTCGGCCCCGTCGCCTGGGTCAATGTCGGCGTACCGAGCGTGCCGTTTTTGTTCACCGGGAAAACGTAGATGGTGTTGATGGATTTGACCGTCACAACCAACTGAGTACCGGAAGGCGTGTACCTGACCTCACCCGGGGACCGGGGGAACGCTGGCGGATTGAGGCCACAGTCAAAAGTTGGGACCGGAAAGCCTCCGGGATCACAGTTCAGAAAATCGCCAGTGCCGTTCAGGGGGCCCGGATTGATTGCCCGCAGTGAGCTGGCAAGAGGTTTTAAGTTGCCATGGACGTCTACCCTGAAGCCGTTGACATTGGGGTCCGTGCCGCTGCAGGCAGGTTCCTGGCCGGGGCCGCCCGCGTTGAGCACGTAAAGAACGTCTTTGCTCAGAGTCAGACTGTCGGGATACAAACCTCCGGAAGGAATTTTGTCGGCGAATGTCAAACTGCCATCGTGGGCCACGAGGAACGAGGTAATCGTGCCCTCCTGACAATCATAGCCATTGGACGCGAGCGTTTCCGTATTGACGGCGAAGAGCCGCTCGTGACCTGCGTCTAATATCAGACTCCCCTGCGAACCCAGCGAGTCCGTAGCGTCCAATTGGGTGCCGCTCCCGCCGCCCCCGGTCGCAATGGTTTGCGTCAGAGTCAGCGTTCCATTCTTTGCCCGACTGTAAACAAGAATCTGGTTTTGCCCCAGGGCGTTGGTCATGGCGTAGACAGTTCCAAATGCGTTCGCCGACGCCGGAACCACCGAACCAAGCAAAACGAACATCGAAAGCGAAACGAACATCAAAAGTTGGGTCACCTTACGTGTCATTAAATTCCTCCTACCGGAAATGCTTTGGGGTTGGCCTATCCAGGATACTTCCTGCGAGCGAATACAACCCAGAAGAGCAGGCAAGACGTTACATCTGGGTTGAAGCGCTGTCAAGATGCAAGGTTTTGCGCTTTTCGGCAAGTTGAGGTTTCAGGACGCGCCAAAAGCGGTGGGGACGACTTTGTCAACGTGGAAGAGGACGCCAACGTCTTCTGCGACTCAAAGGACCTCAAGCGTTTAGCGTCCTTTCAGCCGATTCGGATCCGAGATGCCCGTCAGGCCGAACTCTTCATCTCCGCACGCCGCGTCGCGAGATCTCTGAAAACCTGGTCGAACGCCGGCACACTGGTCTTGAGCAAATCGAAATCGCACTTCGAAACCAGGAGTACATCCATGCGTGTACGGGCCCGAATGGTGGCGTTGCGGCTGGCGTCCGACAACACCGCCATCTCGCCGAAATACTCGCCGGGACCCAGCGCGGCGACGATAGACGACACGTTATCGCGCTCCTGTAGCACTTCGCACTCGCCCGCCTGGATGATGTAAACCTTGTCGCCGACATCGCCCTCGTAGAAAACAATCTCGCCCGCTTCGAAGTGCTGTTTGAGGACGCCGCTGTCCGGAATCTTTCTCACCTCTACCAGGTCTGCCGGAAACACCGCCGAGAGCACCCAATCCAGAAAAATGCGGACCTTGCGGTTCAAGGTGGGCATTTTCATCAGGTAAATCGCTCGCCACATGCACCAGGCCACGAATCCCGACAGGCGAATTCCCATAATTTCTACCACCGCGGAGTAATGGCCGAGGGAGCCCATTTTACCCAGCCCCTCAAATGCAAACACGGCTTTCGCTCCCCCGTGCATGGTGGCGGCAATGTTATGCGCCGCCGTCGTCGCTTCGCGAATGGCATGCTGCGCGGTCGGTGGCACGGCGTTGCCCAACTTGGTCGTGATCGAAGCGCAATCGCCCAAGGCCCATACCTCGCCTTCATAGCCAAGCAATTCCAGGTTGCCATTAACCAGCAATCGGCCCTTGTCGTACTTGCAGTCCAATTGTTGAAGCACCGGAGGTATCTGTGAGGGGACGGTCGAGACTACGGTCTTGGTCGGAACTTCGATCTTCGAGGCAAAGATTGCTTTTTCGGAGGTGGCTGCCGCCAGCCGGTCATTCAACCGGATTTCAACCCCTCGCTTGGTGAGAAGCTTATGGGCAAACTCGGCTAGTCCAGGCGCCATTTCCGGCAGAATCCGGTCTCCAGCATGAACCAATAGACTGCGATGCTTTTCCGAGCGCAGCCGCGGGAATCGGTGTTTGATCTCGCGGACGAAGTCATTGAGTTCGGCGATGGCTTCCACGCCCGAGAAACCTCCGCCGGCCACAACGAAGGTCAGTAACTTGGTGCGAATTTCCGCGTCGGTCTCGACCTCGGCTTCCTCCAGCACGTTGATGACGTGGTTGCGCAAAGCCATTGCATCCGATAAATTGCGGAACGGCCGGGCGTGCTCCAACATGCCGGGCATGCCGCTGAACTTCGTCGTGCTGCCCAGAGCGATCACCAGGTAGTCGTATGAAAGTTCCATCCTCCGCGGACGGAAGCCTGGGCTCACGGTCACTATCTTCCGCTTCAGGTCAATGGCCTCGACCTCGCGCATGACCAATTCCGTGCGCGAGCACAATTGCCGGATCGGCGCCACTACGTCGGTAAGGCCGATGGAACCGGAGATGACCTCGGGGATCATCGGCTGGTACACCCAATAGTTCTCGCGATTCACCAGACTGAGCGACGCCTCGTTGGGCTTGAGAAGGTTCTCCAGCGTGCGCGCCGTGTACACACCGGCAAAGCCGCCGCCCAAAATCAAAATGCGTTTTTCCTCAGTGCCCATACTTCCACACATTCCCTACGCCGCCGATTTTGACAACGCAACTGCCTCACGTGGAGTGCGTCAATCAGGCCAAGTGGAATTCCTCCCCGTCGACCCGTTTTCCGGCGACCCATTCGGTCGCCGGAGACTACATGGTTCTGGCGTTCTTGTCAATGTGACGCAGCTTCAGTTGCCGAGCCCTTACCCCATGCTGACCGTGGCAAAGAACATCGATCGCTATCCCTAGATAGGGACCGGCCGTGAAAGCGCCATCCCCAACCATTGCCAGCGACCGCTATTTTTTCTTGAGCGTGCGAACATACGCGATCACATTGTCGACTTCCGCATCGCTCAAACCCGTCACCGGCTTCATCTTACCTTTGCCCTGAGTAATGACCATCTTCAAATCGGCGTCGGACTTACCCTGAACCGCGTCCGAGTCCAGCGGCGTTATGGTCGTTTTCAAAACCTTGGCCATTCCCTCATTGCCGTGCCCGTCTTCTGCATGGCACGCTTTGCATTTTTTGAGATAGATATCCTTTCCTGCGCCAGCATCGGCTGCCCAGGCAGACGTCACCAATAAGGCTCCAGCTATCACTGCTACGCCTACGAATCCTTTGATCTGCATTCTGTGCTTCTCCTTTTATTTTTATTGTCTGTGTATTGTTTGAGGTGAACTTACTTCTCCGCTCCTGCCATGGCTCTCGCCTTCATAGTTTCCATGATGTCTTCCTGCGTATGGGGCAACAGGCGAAGCATAGTCAGAAAGTTTTCTTTGCCTAGAATTGCCACCCGGACCGGGGTTGCGGCACGAACCGTGGCGTTCCGAGGGGCGTCGCTGATCAAAGCCATCTCCCCGAAATACTGGCCCTTGGACAGTTTGGCGATCACTTGCTCAGCTCCCTTGTCCTTTCGCACCACTTCCACTTCTCCTTCTTGAACGAAGTAGGCGCAATTGCCCGGATCTCCCTGCTGAAATATCACTTGTCCCGGTTTTATGTTCTCGATTGCAAACAGGCTATGGCGCCTCAAGAAGCGGTATACGGCGACACCCAACACCGCGACTGCCGCCAGCATCCCCAGAATCGGCGCGATCGTCGAGAACAGAAAGAGGGTTGCGCCCGTGGTGCGCCGCAGGAATACCAACGCCAGGATGAAGACACTCAGGGCAAGCAACTGAGCGGCGATCAGCAGCGCTTGTGTTAAGGCGGAATTCATTCTCCAGGGTTTAACTGCAACGTTCATGTTCATGGCTTGACACTCGCAATGATGTGCGCTGGATTGGAGTCCGCGTGGCACTGCATGCACGTCGCCTCGCCGGAGAACAGTGAATCCTTAAAATCCCCATGCGTGGCGATCCACTTGACCGAACCGGCATGACATTTCAGGCAATCGGTATTGGGATAGGGATGGCGCAGCTTGATCGGCAAATGGAATGTCCGCGTGAAATACTTGTAAACGTCGTTCATTCCTTCCTTTTTCGCTTCGACGGTCCCGAAAATGCCGTAGGAAGTATGGCAGCTATAGCACTGATCGTCTGGAATGTAGCGATTTTTATAATGCAGCGCAGCCAGACTAGTGCTCGCCGGATTCTTCATATCGTCAACGAAGACCTGCATCGTGAGATGGCACGAATTGCAGAATTCCACGCGCTCCGCCCGCTCGAACACCAGCACCGTACCCACACCGGTCATAAATAGCGGAAAGATCACGGCCCCAGTCAGGAGCAAGCCCCACGATACCGGCCCCACCGCCTTGCCATGATGCTTCAGCAGGCTGAAAATTACAACCCCGATCCCAAGGATTGCCAGAGTAGCGAGCAGGCGTGCTCCAGCGTGCTCGACCGGGTCCTGTTGGAAGCGCAGGGCCTCCTGCTGGGCGCGCGCGACAGCGGGAAAGACGAGAAAGCCGGCCCAAAAAGAGGCGCGAATTCCTGCTCGCTGAGGACCAACGCTTGTTGCGGGCAACGAAATTATCGGCGTGGTTATGCATTCCCGGTACCGGATTCATTTAAGCGTCTGCGCATGGCATTCTCCGCATGTGTTGGCAAAGGTGTGGCAGGTGAAACAACTTCGCTCGTTAAGCATCGCCAGTTGTGCGTGACCCCCGGCTTTGAATTGTGCGAGCGGCATATGGCTGCGTGGTGTCTCGTTGTGGCAGCGGCTGCAAAAATCGGTCACGTGGCAGGTGGCGCAGGTCGTCCGGTCGAGCGCCGCGTACTTTCCGTGCTCGTCGTCCTTCCACCGTGCCGTGTGCGATACCGGCATCATTGCCTCATGACAGCTCAGGCACTGTTGCTGCCCGACGGCCGAAGGTGAAACGTTCAAGTGGCACACAAAACAAGGTGCGCCCGGCTTAGAGGCGTCCTCCCCGTGATGCAGCCGGAAGCTTTCCGTGTGCGACGCCGGCTTAACAATGCTGGAACGGATCTCTCGCGCCAGGCCCGGTTCATGGTCGACGTGACACCCTTGGCAGTTATCCATGCGAAAGCTTGACGCGACGATCCTGGAAGCGCCGTGGCAGCTCACGCAGTCGACCATTTTCGGCAGCGACATCGTAGCCAGGTTGGTGCTGCCGGAAATCTCGTAGTGGCAGGTTGTGCAGTCCAGATGGTAGCCCTGTTTGTCCTTGAAATGGTCGGCGTGCGAAAACTTTATGCTGTTGTACTTGCCGGAAACAATGTACGAAGCCAGTTCGCGGTGAGCCGTCGCGGCGCCGGGATTTTCAATTTCTTCCGGATTGTGGCATCCGCGGCAGTCCGCTGTGGTGGACTTATCGCTCAGCAAAGGTTTCATTCCCGCCTTGGAATGGCAGCTCGCGCAAATCGCGTGGCTCCCGAAAGAAGCATACGCGCCTTTGTCCGGGAAGTGATGGCAGAAAGTGCAATCCGCCCGGAATCCCGTGTGCGTGTCGATGCGCCCGTGCGGATCGACATGCTTGGCATGCGAGAACTCGAATACAATCGGCTGTTTGTCCTTGTAGCGTGGAAACGGCCGCAGATCTTCACTGCTGGTTGGCGGAAACTCCGAATGGCACTGTTCGCAAATCTCCTGTTTTAAGTCCTTGCTGAAGTTGTCCGCATGGCACGGAGTGCATTGATCATGCCCCGGGCGCTCAAAGGTCACGGAGCCTGGCTTCGCCGCCACGTGGCACGCGTCACAATCCAACCCTACCGTCTTCAAATGGAACGCGTGAAGGTGAAAAGGTGCTTGCGATGCAGGCTGTGGTTGGGACGACGAATCGGATTGCGCAGCCGGGGCCGTCTGGTTCTTCGCGGCAGATTGACGGACGTTCACCGCCAGCATTCCCCACAGGCACAAGCCCGCAAGGCACAACGTAGCTACAGATATGTGTCTCTTGCCCATTCAGTAGCTCCAGGCCAAGCCGAAGCGAAACGTCTGGCTGTTTTGAATGCTTGGCCGAAACACAGCATAGTCCGTATCCAGCCCATAGTTCATAAAGAGTCGCGTGCTGTTGTCCACTTTGAAGGAGGCGTCTGCGAGAACGCCCTTGTCGCGGGCGTCGCTGATAACTGTGAACTGATCGCGGAAGTTCAACTGCCTGTAGAAGCCACCGGCTTTCAAGTGGAGACGGCCATTCATGTAAGTGCGTCCGATCTCCAGGCTCAGGTCCTGCACCCTGGTCTCCCCGGTCGTGCTCAGGTCGTCGAACTGTGTCGGTGTTGGGCCCGTCGGCCGGTCCGAATTCCGGATGTGATATCCGGCGAATACCTCGATTCTTTTCCTGGTAACAAATTGCGCGTTCGCGCGATAGTCCTGAAAAGAGGTGTCAAATGGCCCCTCATCCGATGTGTTCACCAACTGCCGTATCCACAGGGTACCGCCCAGGCGTAGCGAAGAATTGATCTCACGGGAACCGTCAATCACAAATTGGGCGTACGGTTGCAGCGGGCCCAGATTCAGACGCTGCAGCGGGTTATAAGGATCGTTGTCGCGAGCGTTGTAAGTGTAGTCGTAAAAGTAGTCATGGTCCGTAAGCTTGGCGGCAAAGCCGGCCCGCAGCGACGTCTTGCCGTCATGCGGACTCCACAGCACATCTGTGGTGAAATCCGTCGGAGAACTTCCCACCATGCGGAAGGCAGCCAATACCAGCCATGTGCCCTTGATAGTCTGGCGATAGCGGAAGAAGTTTGTGCCTCTTATGTAATAAAGCGCGTCGTATTCGAAACTCGCGTTGTCGCTGAGCCGAAACAGAAAGTTCCCGCCGCCGATGGCGCGCTGTTGCGGATCGGAGTAAAAAGTAAAGCGCCGTCCCGCAAACAGCGTCCATGAAAGCCGGCCGCGATTCTTGCTAAAGGAAGCGCCGTCCATCTGCGCCAGTTCCGCTCCATAGACGTATTGTCGCCCCAGCCGCAAGCTCGTTCCCGCAAACACGCCGTCCGTCGGGCGCCCGTCGATGTCAACGTAACCGGACAATAGCCGCAGACGGCGATTCGACCCCGTCGTGTTCAGAATATCGAGCTGTGGCGACGCGTCCGTCACATGCGTCAAGTCCTGGCCATAGGCGAAGGAAAAATTGGAGCTGACGCGATCGGAAAGCCATCCGCGCGTGCCCCAGTTCATGAAATTGTGCATTTCATCCGTGCTCGACTGGAAGGCAGGCTGGTATGGAATTCCCGCCGGATTGAAGATGGCGCTGGGCGGAGCGTCAATCACATTGGTCAGCGTCGGAAGTCCGGTGAAATAGGTCTGTGTCCGCAGGTACTCGGTGCGGGTATTTGCGAAAAAATGTTCTTGAAAATTGCTGACAGGACTGGCTTCGTAAGGAGTTTGCGGGGCCGTCAATATCGGATCTGGCGAAGTCTGCGCACTCGTATTTTGCAGCAGGCTATCCCAGGCCGCGCCGATGTTTTCGCCAAAAGCGTTCGCTCCCGACAAAAAAAATAGCGCGACAAAGCCGCTCGCACACTTGCGCAACACCACTCGAAAGCAATTCGGCATGGTATTCCACTCAAGACTGCTCACTGCTCAGGGCGGGACAACTATTTGGTTCGTGCCATTGCCTGGATTTGACTTTTTGCTAACGCAATCCGCCACGGATAGACGTCACTGTGCCATTTCGTGGCCGCTACATACAGTTGCAACTCATTCACGGCGCTCGTCCCCGCCGTTTGGCAAGCTTGCGCCGCCGCCTGGCAAACTTGCGCCAGCTCCCAATGCACCTTTGAATTGTTCGCCGTGTCGGCGGTGAGCATGGTGCTCTGCGCGGTCACGGGCGAAAGCGCCAGTTCCCCCTGGTAGGCAGCCACCGCGCTCGTGTAAGCCTGCATCTGGGCCGTTGGATCGGTCGTCTGTTGCGCCTCGATCACGTAGGTCTCCGCGATCAAGGTATTGACACCCAACTTTTGCGGATCAATTTGCAGCACCTCGCCAAAAAGTTCGATGGCCTGGCCGGGATTGGTCTCTCGCAACAGATAACCAAGGCGCAGCCGGACCGTGAACATGCAGGGAGCCGGCGCCCCAACCAGTTGGGCGGGGGCCGTCGTGACCTGGCCATTGGCAACGGTGAACCCAAGCGCAGCCGCATTGGCGAGTGTGACGACCGTGCACGTCGGCGGCGCCGCCTGCAGGCTATTCATCGAAAGCGACGTTTGGTAGTCGGCGATCGCATCGGGAATGTCGTTCAGGTCATCCTGGTAATGCATGCCGCGCTGCAGGTAGTCCCAGGTAGTCTGTGGCTGCGTGATTCCGAGCAGGTTCCAGTCGACCTTGCCTTCAAAATAAAATGGGTTGGGTTTCGGATAGTTCGGATTCGTGGTCTGGAACTCACCTACCGTGTAGCCGGGGTAACCGACGTTCTGCGCAACGACAGGCACTGCCGCCATGGCGAAAAATGTGACTAGAAAAATAGGGAATCGGTGGCGATTTTTCATTGCGTCAAGCTCACTGTAAAATCGTCGGAAGCGATACTCTCAATATTCTTCAGATAGGTATCGATCCGCTGTTCATCCATCAGGTTAAGGTTGGTTCCGGCCGGCCCGTAGCACGGCTGTAGTGGTGTAGGTGTACATCGTGGTGTCGCAGCAAACATTTCTCCTGTTACGTTCGCTATATATCGCGTGAACAACGGGGGGAAATGCTCGAAATTAACTTGCGCGTGCACGTGCAACGGCCCCTGTAGGGTTACGCCCAGGGTTTGTAGCTCTTGCTGCGTCGGCAGTTCAATCTCGTAGTCATAAGTCCGCGGCTGCAACGGCTGCAGGGAACGGAAATTATCCACGGAATTAGCGAGCGCGGCCTGAAAGGTTTCCTCGAAGTGTACTCCGGTTGCCGTGCCGTGTCCGGTGGGTTGCCCGGGAAGGAAAATGTGAGTCAATTCGTTGCGGAAAAGAACCAGTCCTTCCGGAGCGCCTTCAAACACGCGTGCGTCCGGGCCATCATCCGGGCCATCTTCGAACACCAGATTGTTGCCGCCATTTATCCCGGTTCCGCTTGTGTATGGAGAAGAAATTCCGCCCGAGTCAACGATCGCATGGACATGTTCAAGGTCCTCATCGTTCAAATTGCCATCCGGCGCGTTTTCACCCGTGTTGGGGTGCGGTTTGTCCACCACATAACCGGACTGATAAAGCAGGAATCCATTATTGTCGGTCACCGACAACTGCGCATACGCGGTGCGCTCCTGCGAGAACCCTGCCGGAAAGCGGTGTCCGGTTAGCGCGACTGCCTCCAATCGCACCGTGAACGTCTGGCCGACCTGCGCTGTCGAGTCAGTCTGGCTCAGGTTGATGCGTGCGGCCGCGTTCGCCAAGTCCTGGCGCCGCGTCGCCAGGCCGTTCGGCACTCCATGAGTATCGACTCCGGTCGCATATGGGTCAGGGTAGTTGGGGCCCAGACGTGCGCTCAATTCAGCCGGTGACATCAAAGGCACGTCGATGCCCGTGAAGTAGTGCTCCACTACTTGCCGTTGCTGCAGCGGGGCGTTCCCATCCGTCGAAACTCCCGGCACCGCCGCGTAATCGGTGGCAAATTTTCCCGGCGTCGGGCTCGTGATCGTCAGATCCCCCACTTGATAGGTTGAAGTTCCGGCATAAGGGAACAATGACATGTGGCAGTCCTGGCAACGCACGACTTGGCCGAACGGATTGTTCGTGCTGTTATAAGGGCCGATCTGCCATTCTGTGCTCAAATTCTCCAGCCGGAAGTAGCTCACGGACGAACCGCCCGGGTTGATGTTGTTCTCTCCGGCTGTCAGGTTCCGGTTGGGAACTCGCACATCATGGCATGTGTTGCAGAAAGCTCCTGCGGTCAGAAACGCGATCTGGCCCGGGTCGTGGTTGGCCACGTGAAAGTTGTTCTTAACCGCCACTGGGTCTAAGAAAGGACCGGTTTTCAGTTCCGTTTGACTCTCAAGTAAGCTATTGTTCCCGAAGCCATCCATTTGCAAGCTCCGGTGCAGGTCGGGTCCGGCTTCATCGTGGCAGACGTCGCACGTGATTGCCGCAGCCCCCAGCGACGGCATAGTGCCTGCCGGTGGATCGCCTCCTCGCATAGGCGGTATCAGCTGATTTCCATTCGAATCCACCATGGCATAGTCTCGCAGCGGCCGGAACGCCATCGGCTGGAAACATGGCGTCCCCACGGGTGGCGCAGGATTACATGTCCCGAGACCAGCTTCCGGAGTCGTGTCGGCGCCAGCCGGCGCCAATTCTGGCACTTCGCGGGTGGCCGGGTTATTCCCCAGAAGTTCCACGTCGGCGTTGTGGCAGGTAAAGCAAAATCCCGCCTGCACCTGCCGCGTCTCCGTCAGGACGGGTGATGTGAACATATTGGTGTTGAGCGGAGTGCCGTCTGGCAGGATGACGGTGCTGTCCGAATACACCGGCCGCAGCAAACCACCGTTGATCAGATTGCCCGAGGTTTCCAATCCGTTAAACAAGGGACTCACAGTGCGATATCCCGATTTCACCGCGGCATGAAGCTCGTCATACTGGCGCTGATGACAAGGCAGGCAAGCCTCGGGCCGCTGAAAGGGTTGTGCATTGAAGGCAACTTGCGGGGCATTTGGAATGCTCTGCACTTGGGAACCACACCCGGGCAGCAGGCATAACGCCAAGATGCACGCGGTCGTGCTCAAGATGTGAAGACGCACGAATCTAACCTACCTCGAGAAGAGAATTGGGGCCGTCCTGGTCGCAACATCTTGCACAAGACTTTCGCGAATGTCAAGATTTTTTTGCCACCGCGCCATCGCATGGAACAAAAAATCGATGCGCGGAATGAGACCATGGATCCCCGATCACAGGTGGAGATAAGCTGCCGCCGATCAGCGCTCAACGCTGTGATCACAGCACATTCTGGCGCGGTCAAGGTCGAGAAATTTCGGGCTGTGCAGACAACCCGGCTGGCAGCCAAACAATCCTCATCAACATCGGAACCTCGACGAGATTTATCCGATGCGAGATTTACCGCATGCAAATTACGTCATGGCGCAAGAAATGGTCAATCCGATGCTACACCAATGGGCTAGTCAAGAAAAACGCGCGCTATCGCAAGTTAATCAGGTTTGTACGAACAAGGATTGGGCTATAATTGCAGCCGCTTTCGGAATCAAAGAGGAGATTCCGACCGAGCATTTGCAACTCTGAAGTTAGAAGGGCATACCCGTGGTTCTTCCTAATCCGCTGTCGAAATCGCTCCCGGTTCTTCTGTCTCTACTCTTAGCCGTAATGCCGCTGTATGCGACTCCTCCCGCCGACCAGCAAGTCGCCGGAGAGGTGAAGGCGCTCATTCCCGCGGCAACGCGAAATGCGCAGCCGGTAAAGGCCAAAGACAGCATCGATTGGAATGATCTGCTGAAAACTGGCACTCAGGGACGTTTACGCGCCGGCCTCACCGGCGGCTCCATTCTCAGTCTCGGCTCCAATAGCGAACTTCAAGTCGTGCAGCACGATGCCGTCTCGCAGCAAACTGTGCTGGTCATGGATTATGGCAAGCTGCGTAACCAGGTGGCCAAGATCACCAAGCCCGGTGGAAAATACGAGATCAAAACTCCCAACGCTGTCATCGGTGTCACCGGCACTGACTTTTACGTCGGCTACGCGGACAATAAAACTACCGTGATCTGCTACCGCGGCTCAGTGGTGGTCACACCCACAT
Organism: uncultured Acidobacteriaceae bacterium; assembly: GCA_963810955.1. Lineage (GTDB taxonomy): Bacteria > Acidobacteriota > Terriglobia > Terriglobales > Acidobacteriaceae > Acidiflorens. The sequence continues at coordinate 245,213 of CAWEPW010000041.1, forward strand.
CTGCCGCGACGGTGGTCAACAAAGGTTCGGAACAGTCGGCCAGCACCGTTGCTGCAGGCCAGATGATCGTGGTCGGACTGGAAGAGTTCCTGGCGACTCCGACTCCGGACGCGCTGGCTCAGGCGAGCATTGAGGATACCAACGTTCCCGAGCAGCTCGCTGCCGAAGTGCCCAAGCACACGCTGCGAAATGTTCTGCTCATCATGGCAACGGCCGCCCTTGGAATCGGATTGGGTCTCGCCGAGTCTTCGGGTGGAGGAAACACTGTCACTACCACGCCTCCGGTAACCACTTCACCGACCGTAATTGATATCAGTAATCGAGGTGGCTCGGTCACCTTCACCGATAGCGGACTCGTCTCCAGAGGCTCCGTTCTGTCATCTTTTAACGGGACCACTGCGGCCGCCCATACCTCCCTCGGCGGCTTCGGTTTCGCTACGGGCGCCTTCTCGGGATCGAGCATCTGGAACGGAGGAACTTTTGCCAACACCGGCTCGGCATTAGACATCACCGGTTTCGGCAATTGGGCGAAAACTTTAACAGGGCAAACAAAAAATACCGTACCGCTCTTCACCGGCAGCTTCACCGGGCCGGCCACGTTGGCCTTGGTCAGCCAATCCCATGCTAGTTATGTTTTTTCGCTCTCGGGTCCTGTCTCGGGCACGTATTACACAGGCCAGTCAGTATCTGGAACCACGACGCAGACTATTTATGCCTACACCGATCAAGAGCCCAAAGATCATAAAGGCAGTCTGCACATGGGCACGACTATGCTGACCATTCCGGCAGCAACCGCGGCATTGTCATCACGAGCAGCAGCAGCGAAGCCCACAGATAGAAACAGGCACCAGAAGGCTTTTGGTCTGCGCTTTGTTTGGTAGCAGAAAACTGCTCGTGTGGTAACGGGGCTCTGCCCCGTTCTGCACGCCATTCGGAAAGCTTGCAAACCCCGGCTCTGGGAAGGGTCTGGCTCCAGCCGTTAGACCCCGATCCATTCACATGCAGCAAGTGATACGCAGTGAACCGCCTGGAACCAGCCCGTCGTGATACTTTGTAGCCTTGGGGGCTGTTCGGTTTTCAGTGCTCAACGGTCTTAAACAGCAGAGCGCGTTCCGTGTTGCAGCCACTTGGCTTTTGCAACAGAGCCACACCGTCATTGCAGTGGCCGTGACCATTGTCGGTCTCATCCTCTTCGCTTACTCCGGCATCGGTGGCGACCAGCGTGCCGGCTTCCTCTTTCTTCAGGACATAGAGCAGCGCACGCTCGATACTCGTTTTGTCCTGCGCGGCAAGCGCGCCCGCGGATCCGCGCATCGTCATCGTCGGAATGGATGAGAAGACCCTGCAGCAAATCGGCTCCTTCCCACTGCCGCGCGGCAATTACGCCCTTCTGGTGCGTCAGTTGAAAAAGAGCGGCGCCAGCGTAATTGCCTTCGACGAAAACTTTCCTACCGCAGCCAGCAGCGAAGCGCTTGACGTCCTGGCGCGCGTGCGCAGCGAGATGGGAAGCTCTGCCCCGGAGAAGCTTAAAAATGCCGTTGCGCAACTGCAACAACAATCCGATCTCGACGCCCAGTTTGCGGCTGCGCTCAAAGATGCGGGAAACGTCGTTCTCGGCCATCTTTTTGGCGAGTGCAGGCTCCAATCCCAAGCTGGCGGAGGCTTATTACAACATTGCCTGGGCGAAGTCGTTCCCGCAGGTCATACCGGTCAAGTCCGGCAATCGTAATTTCGATATGGGCCAGGCATGGAAAAATGCTGGAGGCCCGGTGTACGCCGGCGTTGAAGCGAACATTCCGAAAATCGCCGAAGCCGCTGCGTCCTATGGTTTTTTCAACATCGAGCCCGATGCCGACGGCACCATTCGGCGCGCGCTCCTGATAATTCGTTACCAGGACCTTGATTTCTTCCCCTCCCTCGACTTACAGGTCCTGCGGCAATATGAAAACATTCCCGACCAGCAGATCGCCGCTTACATTGGTGCGTATGGCCTCGAGCGCATTCAATTTGGCAAGCACGATCTGCATCCCTGGAAAGATGGCACTGTTCTGATCAATTACGTGGGCCCTTATCATTCTTATCCCCACTACTCCATGGTGGATGTCCTCCACGGAAATGTGCCTGCGGATGCTTTTCGCGACAAGATCGTGTTCTTCGGCGCGACCGCACTGGCCATCGGCGACATCCGGAACACGCCATTTAAAGACAACGCCGAGTTACATGGGGGTCGAGATCCATGCCAACATCCTCGACAACCTGCTGCATAGCGCCGAACCGGGCCGCACCTTTCTGATTCGCGGTTTCAATGAAGAGATCGTCGACCTGGCATTCATCATTCTCTTCGGCCTGGGCCTGGGACTGTTATTTCGGCCGCACGCGTCCCCTGACCGCGACACTCATGGTCATCGCCGTCCTCGCCGCCTTCTTTTGCTTCGTCTACTTCGGCTTCGCCCACTGGGGCCGCTGGTATAGCGTCGTCGTACCGTCGGCAACGCTGGTCGCTTCCTATGCTTCCATCACGAGTTTTCGCGTCATCACCGAAGAGCGCGAGAAGCGCAAAATCCGCCGCACATTCTCTCAATATCTTTCCCCCGGTGTCATCGCGCTGATCGACAAAGACCCGAACGAATACATTCATCCCGGCGGCGAAGTTAAAGATTTAACAGTAATGTTCAGCGACATCCGCGATTTCACCACACTCTCCGAAGGCCTGACGCCCGACGAACTGGTAAATCTGCTGAATGAATATCTGTCAGCCATGACGGATATTCTGTTTCGCAATCTGGGCACGCTCGACAAATACATCGGCGACGCCATCATGGCCTTCTGGGGATCGCCCTTCCCCCAGCCCGATCATGCCGCCCGCGCCTGCACCTGCGCCCTGGCGATGATCGACAGCCTGGAACAACTCAACCAGAAGTGGGTGGAGCAAGGCGGCCGCCCCATCGCCATCGGCATCGGCCTGAACACCGGCCCCGTCAACGTCGGCAACATGGGATCCGACAAGCGCCTCGCGTGGACTGTAATGGGAGACAATGTCAATCTCGCCTCCCGTCTGGAAGGCATGACCAAGCAATACCGCAGTCGCATCATCATCAGCGAAAGCACCTATGACCAGGTGGCCGATCAGTTTGTAGCCCGCGAAGTCGATCGCATTCGAGTGAAGGGAAAAAAATTGCCGGTGATAATCTACGAACTGCTGGCGCCGATCTCCCAACGTGGGCCCTACGCCCCGCTGCTGGAAATGTACAATGCTGCCCTCGACGTCTACCGCAGCCACAACTGGCCCGAAGCTACAGGCATGTTCGGAGAATTGCTGGCCGTGTATCCCGACGACGGCCCTACGCAGGTTCTGCTCCAGCGGTGTATAGAATTCCTCGAAGATGCTCCCGAACCCGACTGGGACGGAGTCTACGTAATGAAGTCGAAATAGCTGGCGCTAGCAGGTCTCAGGTGTTAGGTCTTAGGTCTCAGGAACGACAAAGGCAAGCCGACTATTATCGCGACGGTTTGCCTAAGACCTGACACCTGAGACCTTGTTCGGTGCACCGTCAGCCAAGTAGCCCTTTCGTCACCCCCTGTCCGCAAATCCACTAGCCAACGTCACCGCCCCTGCTATATATAGCTAGAACCGCGCAGCGCTCTGCTGCGGGGAGGTTCACCGATGGCTTATGACGTTTTCATCAGCTACGCGTCGGAAGACAAAGTTGTCGCCGACGCTGTTTGCGCAAAGCTCGAGGCAAACGCCGTCCGCTGCTGGATCGCTCCTCGCGACGTCCTCCCCGGCATGGCCTACGGCGAAGCGATCATCGAGGCGATTCGCGGCTGCCGCGTGATGATTCTGGTCTTTTCCTCAAACTCGAACGCTTCTCCCCACATCCCCAAGGAGATCGAAAGAGCCGTAAGCGCCGGCGTCTCCGTGATTCCGTTTCGCATCGAAGAAGTCAGGCCCGGCAAGTCCCTCGACTACTTTATTGGCAGCGTTCACTGGCTCGATGCGCTCACCCAACCGCTCGAACAGCATCTGCAGCGCCTCGCCCAGAACGTGCAAACCCTTCTTTCGAGAGATTCCCTGGTCGTCGAACCCAAGCCGGCCACAACCGCAGCGCCCATGCCTGCAACGTCCGTCGCATTGCCCCCCATCCCCGTCGCATCCGGCCCCGGGCGATCGCCATGGCTCTACGCTGCGCTGGGTAGCTTGGCAGTTCTTGTGATTGTGTTCGCTGTTCTTCTATTTGCACGTAAACCATCAAAGCCCGGCCAAGCAACGCCTGGCCAAGCAACGCCTGGCCAAACAACGCCCGGCCAAGTCGTCCCTGCGCCCACGCCTCCCGCGCCCGGCGCCCCGGCAGTTGCGTCCCCGCCGACCGGGACAACGAGTCCCGGCAGCACCGCCGCTCCAGTACCGCCCCAACCAGGTGCCCAGCAGGTGCCGCAAACGGAAAACAAAACTGAAGTCCCCGCCCCCGCGGCTCCACAGCCGGCCAACCCCGCCGCCTCGGTTCCTCCCGTTCCCTCAACCTCTGCCGAGGGGCTATTTGATCAAGCGGAAGGCCTATATAAGGGCCGTCAGTTTCCACAGGCGGCGCAGCTTTTCCAAAAAGCTTGCGATGGCGGCGAGCGCAAGGGATGCAACAGTCTTGGTTTGATGTACTACGCCGGTGAGGGAGTGGCGAAAGATCCGCATCGTGCCGCCGCTCTCTACAAGCGCTCCTGCGATGCAGACGGGTCGGGCGGATGCCTGAATCTGGGTTTGTTGTACTTCAAGGGTGAAAATGTGCCCAAGGATTTAAAGCGCGCCTCCACTCTTTTCAAGCATGCCTGTGATGCCGGCGGTGCGGCAGGTTGCAATAATCTGGGTCTGATGTATCACGACGGCGAAGGAGTGACGAAAAATCTTAGCCGTGCCGCCGATCTCTACAAGCGCGCCTGTGACTCGGCAAGTCCATCCGGATGTACGAATCTCGGATCCATGTATCTCCGAGGTGAGGGAGTACCCGAGAACCCGAATCGTGCCGCCGATCTTTTACAGCGCGGATGTGATGGCGGCAACGGAGCCGGCTGTAACTACCTGGGCTCGCTCTATGAGCACGGTCGAGGCGTGGCGACCGATTCCAGCCGCGCCGCCGACCTCTTCAAGAAAGCGTGTGACGAGGGCATTGACCTGGGATGCAAGAATCTCTCCCGTTTAAAGAAATAAGACTACCAGCGCATTGTGAGGGGTTTCCTTCGTGTACCTTAGTGCCCCTAGTGGCAAAAAGTTTTCAGCGCCCGCGGTGGTAAAGACTTTCGCCGGCTGATCCTCACCACCCGTCGCCCGTAGTTTAGAATATTGAATGACCCACCGATTAGGGATACAAACCCTTGGACTACAAACCGCGGTCAATAGACACTTCGCGTGTGGTGCTCACTCCTGAAATTGCGCGCTTGAGTGAGGTGCTCTCCAAAAACACGCACGAAAATTGGTCCCGCTTGCGGTTCGCCGACGGCTGGCGCCTTGGCCCACATCGCGACGACCAAAAAAAAGAGCATCCGAATCTGGTCCCCTACGAGCAGCTCCAGGAAGCGGAAAGGCAATACGACCGCCAAACTGCCATGGAGTCCATCAAAGCCCTCTTGGCGATGGGCTACACCATACAGCCTCCAACCGGAACGCAAATTTCATCCGAAGGAACCTTGTCCGTCATGCCAGACGGGCTCACCAGCGCTTTGCACTTGCTGCGAGACAGTTCGCAATCGGACTTTGCTATGCTGCGGGGCCTCTGGCGTGCCCATGATCCAGAAGTCTGGTCTGCCGATCCGGATCCCTATCGCCTTCTCGCCGAGCGGCTTCTCAAGCTCGGCGAACCCTTGCTCGCCTACGACGTCGCCGCCGAAGGCATGAAGTCCTTCCCGCACGACCTGCGTCTGCGCCAGCTGTTAGCGCTCGCCCTTGCCCGCAGTGGCGCCGCCGGCCCCGCAAAAACCGTGCTTGAGAAATTGTATGAGGACGGATATCGCGATGAGGAAACTCTCGGCCTGCTGGCCCGCACCCACAAAGATCTCGCCCGCGAAGAACGGGATTCCTCTGCGGCAACCAGCCACCTCTTCCGCGCTTACGAATTTTATTCCCAGGGATATGAGGTCACCGGCGGCTACTGGAGCGGCATCAATGCGGCCACACTCGCGCTCCTGCTCGGGCACCGGGAATCCGCCGCCAGCTTAGCCAGTCTGGTCAAAGAGCAGTGCCGCCAGCGGCTCAAAGAACAATCCGAGACGAGCGGCGAGCGTTACTGGTTGATTTCCACCTTGGGCCAGGCCGCGCTGCTGACCGGAGATTGGTCCGAAGCCGAAGACTGGTATCGCCAGGCCGTAGAACTCGGTCGCGGAGATTGGGGCAGCCTCCAATCCACCCGTCACACCGCTCGTTTGGTGATGCAATGCGGCACTCCTCCTGGCGAAGAATGCGACAAAGGAGCCCGCATCGAGCAGCTGTTTCAATTTCCCAGCGTAGTCGTCTTCGCCGGCCACATGATCGACCGCGCCGACCGGCCCACGCCACGCTTCCCGCCGGAGCTCGAGCCGGCCATCAAGGCTGCAATCACGCGCTGTCTCAAGAAATTAAATGCCGGCTTCGGCTACGCTTCCGGAGCCTGCGGCTCCGACATCCTTTTCCACGAAGCCATGCTCGAAATGAAAGGAGAAAGTCACGTAGTGCTGCCCTACGAAAAAGAGTTGTTCATAAAAGAGAGCGTGGATGTTGTTCCCGGCGCCGACTGGGCAAAACGACTCGAGAAAGTAATGGCCCGCGCAACTGACACTCTGGAACTTTCAAAGCAACCACAGATGGGAGGCGGCGTCTCCTACGAATTCGCCAACCTCATGCTCCACGGCTTAGCCAGCGTGCGCGCCCAACAACTCGAAACCAAAATGGTGCCCGTGGCCGTCTGGGACCGTCACGCCGGAATCGGCGCTGGCGGCACCGGAGGCACCGTCAATCGTTGGCAGAGGCTTGGCCTGGAAGTCGAAGTCATCGATTTGCTGGAAATTCTCCGCTGCGAATGTCCCAGCCTCTCGCACCCCGCCGCTGCGTCTCCACCAGCGGTTGCCAGCCAGCCGGCTCCAGCCGCCAACGAGACTTCATCTGGGTTTGCCCCCGAAATCCGAGCCTTGCTCTTCGGCGATGCCGAGGGATTCAGCAAACTCAGCGACCAGGAAGTCCCATTATTTGCGCAGCACTTTCTCGGAGTCGCCGGCAAGCTCGCAGCCGAATCGCCGCATCGCCCTCTAACCAAAAATACCTGGGGAGACGGCCTCTACTTCGTTTTCGCCAACGTCCGCGATGCCGGCCAGTTTGCTCTCGACTTACGCGATGCGGTCCGCGGCACCGATTGGTCCAGGCATGGTCTCCCCCCTTTGAGCCTCCGTATCGGCCTCCACGCCGGCCCGGTTTATTCCTGCTGCGATCCCGTAACCAGGCACACCACTTATATCGGAGCCAACGTCAGCCGCGCCGCCCGTATCGAGCCCATTACACCGACCGGCCAGGTCTATGCCAGCCAGACCTTCGCTGCACTCGCCGCCGCCGAAGGCGTCAACGAGTTTCGCTGCGATTATGTTGGCCAAACTCCGATGGCAAAAAAATACGGAACCTTCCCCACCTACGTAGTGCTGCGTCGCGAAACGGCCTCGAATCTGGTGTAGAGATGGGATCGCGTAGACAGAGCCGCCCTCGGCTGTCTAGCCGGGGCAAAGCCCCGCAGCGCTAGTAAACGCAGAGTAACTACAACCGCAGAGTAACTACAACGTACCTGCGCTCGCTAACACGCTGTCCCATAACTTCGCCAAACAACTCTGCCATCCCGACCGGAGCGAAGCGGAGTGGAGGGACTTTGTGTTTTGAGCGGCTACATTCTTGATCCGAGCCGTTTCAATATGCCACTATTACGAGACACCACACTAGAGGGAGCCGAGATAAAAGGAATCACCTTGTTAACCACTCGGGAACGCCCGCGTAGCGCAGAAGTTATCGCAGATCTTTCCCCGTAGTGGTAATCACGAACTTTCCATGCTTAACCCCGCGCAGACTAAGAATCTGATCCGCGATCTTCCTCAAGTCCGCGCTGCGCCCTTTCATAATGACCACCTCCAGGCAGTTGTGGTGATCCAGATGGACGTGAATCGCCGCCAGAACCTGCGTGTGCGCCTGATGCTGAATCTCCGTGAGGCGCGCGCCGAGGTTGGGACGATGATGGTCGTAAACCATGGTTAACGTTGCCGCGATGACCTTATTCTCATCGCCCTCTTCCGACACCAGGTGCTCTCGAATGAGATCGCGGATCGCTTCCGAACGGTTTTGATAGCTGCGTCTCGCGATCGACTTGTCAAATTTATCCAGCAGGTCTTGCTCCAGAGAAACCCCGGTTCTTACCAGATCAGCCACGATTGCTCCTTAAATGCATAGAGAAGGACATGCACAAGTGCATACAGAGTAAATCAATATAATGACTTTCAGCGCAGGTTCTGGCATCTTCCGCCGCTCCCGGATCCTACTGTCCTGTTCATAAATTCTCGAAATAAACCTTGTCATCCCGACCGGAGCGAAGCGGAGTGGAGAGAAGTTAAATAGCTCTGTCCTCCCGACCGAAGCGAACCGGTGTGGAGGGACCTTAAATAACTCTGGACCTTGCGTTTTGCAGGGTTTCATTCTTGATCTCACCCATTGCAATATGCCTTTACCTGATATCCACATAGGGAAACCCCTGACCCGAAAAACGGGGAAACTCCGTAGCAATAAAAACATCGCCGCCAAATCGAATCCGATTTCTCTTTACAAAATACCCTTCGTGTAGCACGATTTACAAATTCGTGTTATGCACTCTGCATCCCGCGTCCTGAAGAATGCCCCTGACGATCCCAGACGCAAAGCCCCAAAGCGCGATACGCAATTTCGCCGGGACGAACCCTGCGGCCACCGTGTTGGCTCTGGCCCTGTGCCTCGGTTCCCCCCTGCTGGCGCAAGAGATCGTCCTCAAAGGCCGAGTCACCGATCCGCAGGGGAACGCTTTGCCGAAAGCATTGGTACGAGTCACCGGCCGCGACCGGGTTCTCGGACAAACGACCACCGCACCTGACGGACAGTTTCAAATCAAGCTTTCCGCCGCGGGAAAGTTTCTCATCAAGGTCGATGCCGCTGGCTTTCGCCCGATTGAGCAGTCGGTCAATATTGCTCCACAAGGCAACCCTGAAATCACGGTGAAACTGACCCAACTCGCATCCCGCACTGAGATTATCTCGGTAACCGCCGACGTGAATGACCTCAACGTGGAGTCACCCGATCCGGCAATCAAGGTTTTTGCTTCGGAAGATTTGCTAGACGCCAACCCCGGCCGTCCGGGCGCCCCGGTTTCAATTCCCGGCTACCCCATTGAAACAGCCTCGAGCGGCATCAAGGCCCCGCAGTATTTTGCCCCCGGCGTGGCCGGAGACCACGGCGAGCCCATTGCCCAATACATCCAGGTGGGCAGCTATCTGGTGCCGAACAATCTGTCAGCAAATGCGCACGGAAATGGCTATGCCGATCCTAATATTTATATTGCCAATGTGATTGACAGCGTTCAGGTCGATGGCGGCGCGTATAACGTGCGCGAAGGCAATCACGCACTGAATCTGGCCGCGATCTATGGACTGCGCTCGCATCTCGATCCTTTTATCACTCTGACGGGAGACTACAGGGACATTACGGCGACCGCAGGGATGAGCCCTTCTCCGGATTCTTGGTTCGCGATGGAGGGTTCGTTCGGCAATGGATTTCTCGATCGCCTGGAGCATCGCAAGCAGTTCAAGTTCAATGGCGGCCGCGTCTTCCACGCGCAAGATCACACGTTGACGCTGTTCGGAATCGCCTACCTCGGCTACGGCTATGTTGCCGGACTCAGGCCGATCTTCGGATTCAACGCCGTCGATGCCGCCGCCGGATGGGTGGAGTATCCCGATACGATCGATCCGAGACAAAAGGACCAGACTCATACCGCGCTGGTGGCGCTGAACGATGTGTGGAAGCTGGACAATCGTCAGCAATTGCAGCTCTCGGGATTCTTCCGCACTTATAACCTGAGTCTCTTCTCCGACTTTGGCTTGGGGCTGATTCGTCAAAGCGAGTTTCGCACCGTGACCGGCGCGAATGCGACCTACGTAAACAAACTTGCGGAGAGCTTTTCGTTTTTGGCTGGGTTGGATTACGAGCGCGAAGCCCCGCGGCGCGACGACCTCGATCATTACGACTTCTACAATCCCGCCGCTCCTTCTTACTATGGACCTTTTCGCAAGATCGACGGCAACAATGTGACGATCTCGCCGGTGACGCTCTATGTCGCCGGCGAAGGACAGCTCAGTAAGTACATTCACTACTACCTGGGCTGGCGCCGCGACGAGATCTTCATTGACAATCAGGACCTGATCACTCCCGCGAATTCATGGAACAAGCTAGTCGGGATAAATTCGCCAAAAGCCACGGTCACGATCGTTCCCGGCAATTCATGGTACGTTCCGATTCCGATGATCGCGTTCAGCTTCGGCAAATCGTTTTTCACCGAAGATCCCAGAGAGGGCGCCGCTTTGGCTGGCCCCACCACGGTCGATCCCGTTGAGACCGCGCGGTCGTATCAGTTGGTTGCAAGTAAGACATTCCATAGAACCGATCTCAAACTCACGCTGGGCCATGAAACGCAAACCGCCGAATACGGCAAGATTGATCCCGATGAAGGCGTGCAGTTCGACCTCGGTCCGGGCCGCATCCGCTATCTGGCGTTTACCCTCCGCCAGAGCTTCGCGCATGGAGCCTTGCTGGCGACTTTCGAGCAGGCGGATGCGCGCCTGGTGAACACATCCTTCTCCATTGTGCCGGAAGCGCCGCGCCTGATTGGAGACCTCACCGGAACCTACCAGAAGCTCCCGTTCCACCTGCAGGCGAAGGGGGAGTTCGAGTACGTGGGCAGGAAGGTAGTTGGAAACGGCTGCAGCGAGAGCGCCTACATGAGCGGCGACCCGCTGGCGCTCAACTACTACTGCCTCGGGGTGCCGAACAAAGAGTTCCGCCTCGCGTTATCGCGGCCCTTCCTCGATGGACGGCTCAATATCGGGGTGAACATGCTGGTTGCCACCGGCTGGACCGGTCAGACCGTAGAGAACTTCGCCACAGCCTCCGTCTACGGCCCCGGCAGAGTGGGCATCGGCCCTGATGGATTGGTTCCCGCGGATCCTGTGAGTGAGGTGGTTGGCGTGCGAATCCCGTCCTATGCGAGTGTCAACCTGACCTACCGCTTTCGGCATAGTTTCGCGCATAGTTACGCGCGAAGTTCCGCCCGGAGTTCCGCGCCATGACAATGCGTGCCAAACTGAGCTTGTTCAGCGATGCTGCCGATAACCTGCGCGGACGGATCATTGCTATCTACGCCGTCCTGTTCGCCTTCAATGCGGCCGCATGGCTGTGGGCGGTCGTCGCTTTCCACCATTACCCGATACTTCTGGGCACGGCGCTTCTCGCCTACAGCTTTGGCCTGCGTCATGCCGTCGATGCCGATCACATAGCCGCCATCGATAACGTGACGCGCAAGCTGATGCAGGATGGAAAGCGCCCCGTTGCCGTCGGCTTCATGTTCTCGCTGGGGCATTCAACCGTGGTCATCCTCGGATCGGCAACGATTGCGGGAGCAGCCTTGGTGTTGCAGCATCGTCTGGATGCCATCAGAAATATTGCCTCCGTGGTCGGCACTCTGGTCTCGGCATTTTTTCTATTTGCCATCGCCATCGTCAACCTGGTCGTCCTGCGCTCCGTTTACCGGGCTTTTGTAAGAGTCCGTCGCGGCGAGCCTTACGTCGAAGAAGATTTCAACATGCTTCTCGCCGGCCGCGGAATTCTCGCCCGCTTGTTTCGTCCCGTGTTCCGCATGATCAGCCGAAGCTGGCACATGTATCCCCTGGGCTTCCTCTTCGGCTTGGGATTTGACACCGCAACCGAAATCGGCCTCCTGGGTATTTCCGCCGCCGAAGCCGCCAAAGGCCTCTCGTTCTGGTCGATTCTGGTATTCCCCATCCTCTTTGCCGCCGGAATGTCGCTCATCGACACCACCGACAACATCCTTATGTTAGGCGCCTACGGATGGGCCTTCGTGAAACCCATTCGCAAGCTCTATTACAACATCACCATCACCTCCGTCTCGGTCCTGGTCGCGCTGGTCGTTGGGGGCATCGAGGCTTTGGGACTGCTCGGTCAGCGCCTTCATCTCGCAGGGTGGTTCTGGCAAACCATCGCTGAACTGAACGACAATTTCGGCACTCTCGGATATTTCATCGTCGCCCTTTTCGCGCTGAGCTGGATCGCGTCCATAGCCTTCTACAAATGGCGTCGCTTCGACGACCTCAAACTCGAGGCTAAAGCTAACAATAAGGAGAAGCTGGTTACGCCAGCCTATGGAGAATAAAGAGCACCCCACCGAAGTGGGGTAGTGCAACTCCCCTTCCGAGGGTTACCTTCGTGCTAGGAAGTGTGCTAGAAGTTGCTGCTCGCAGTGAAACGGATTGCATATCTCTGATAGAATGCCTTGTCCGAGCCGTTAAGTGCCTGTAAATCAGCCATTTCCAAGCTGCGATTTTGGAAGCGCGAGTGCTCCGTAAAGATCGCTCTCACTCTAGGGTCAGGATGCCGAATCATTCATCAGGAGTGCAGTTGTGGAAGATGACGTTCCGAATAACGTTCCAAGTGACGCCTTAACCCGAAGACGTACCGGACGGCGCACCCGCCGAAGACGTTCCTGGTACAGGCGCCGTCTTCGCATGCAGCGCACCCTCGTCGCCGGCCTGGTCGGGATGGTAATCGCTGCCGTCTGCTGGCAGAATGCCGCCCACTATCTCGGCTTACCCACTTTGCATACCGCCCAGATTTTACCCGACTCTTTTTCCCATCGGGCGAACATGCACAAGAATCTATCGTTGATGGCGGCGCGGTCCGCTCGGCCCAAAAAAGTGGCCCGAATCGCCGAAGTCTATCCCTACTCGATCGTTCCCGGTGGCGTGAACAATCCAGCCGATCTCCGCGCTGCTGCTGGGCGCGACGCCGTGGTTCGGCAGCATTACGCCCATTTCGACTACAATCACGCCCGGCTTGTGCAGGTCAATGAAGCCCGCGAAGTTTATCTTTCCTATCGCATTCGCAATTCGATTTTCTGGACGCGCAAAAAGGCTCTCCTGCGTGTAGGCGAATACCTCCTGACCGACGGCAAAATCACCGCCCGGGCGCATTGTGGCAACCAGATTTCCGACACAGCCAAGCCCGAGGTTTCCGACGAAGAGCCCGCCGAGGATGTTCTTGACCAGCCGGTGGTCGCGGCGGAATCTCCCTACGTGCCGTTCCGCGCCATGCTCCCCGCCTCCGCTTTACCCATCGGCCAGCCCACTCCTCCCGCTCTTTTTGCAGGCGGCTTCATCTTCCCGACCGTACCCTACGGTGTGCCCATCGCAGGCAGTTGTCCCGCGGACGAAATGCTGATCGACGGCCACTGCCATCTCAAACACCACCCTACTGTCGTTCCCGAGCCCTCGACAATACTGTTGCTAGCTTCAGGCCTGGCGTTAATCGCGTGGCGCTACCGATGGTGTCAAGCTTCCGCGGCCTCAGTCGTTTCCTCTTCATAAAGTTGCCGTTCGAAACAAAACACGTAGCGACGGACGCATTCGTCCGTCCGCACGATAAGCGCTGACAATGGAGCGCCGGGCGTCCCCGCCCGGCAGGCAGACCGCCAGTTGCCTAAATCGAGAGTTTTATTCGATAAATACACCGAACAGTCAGGAGAGCGGAAGATATACAGCGAAGTACGACAGCGCACATTAGTAAACGTAAATCGCACAATCTTTATTTCAGAAAGAGAGTAAGCTGAGGTTGTCTCTTCTAGCAACCCTCCGCCGTACACGCTAGTGACGGTTCCTTGCGAAAACAGACGCTTTCGCGCTGCGCAAGGAGCCAGCTACATATGATCGAAAAAATCCGTCCGTCTGCAAGGCCCCCATCAATGCCCCCACCCGTCACTGACGGTGACGGCAACCATCTTCACAACGAAATCCTGCTGAGCCTGCCCCCCAAGGAATCCGAACTGATTCTGCCGAAGTTGGAATTTGTGCGCTTGAAGACCCATCATGTGCTCCATGAGCCCGGCGATACCTTGAAGTCTGCCTGGTTCTGCAACAGCGGCCTGGTGTCGATTCTCAGCGTCTTCCGCGATGGCAAGAGCGTGGAAGTCGGTCTCGTCGGCAAAGAAGGTTTTATCGGCGTGCCGCTGGTGGCGGGATTTCGCACCGCGCCCACGCGGGCGATTGCTCAGATCGAGGCCTCGGCCTTCCGCATCGACGCCGACAAATTGGCCGACCTGCTGCTGCAATGCCCCAGGTTGGAGCGGCGCTTGCAGCAGTTTTCGCAGGTCATGGCAATGGTCGTCACCCAGATTGCCGCCTGTAACCGCTTGCATGAAGTGGATCAGCGCCTGGCACGCTGGTTATTAATGAGCGCCGACCGTATCGGATCAAATGCGGTGCCCTTGACGCAGGAGTTTCTGGCGCAGATGCTGGGCACTCGCCGCTCCAGCGTGACCGTTGCCGCCGGAGTGCTTCAAAAGGCTGGACTCATCACCTATAGCCGAGGCGACGTAAAGATTGTCGATCGCCCAAAGCTCGAAGAAGCAAGCTGTGAGTGCTACGGAAGTATGGTCCGGCAAGTTGCAACCTGGCGCGGCGAAGAGGCGTCGTAACCGAGTCGCACTTCGTTCTGTGCTTTACCGGACCGACAATTTTTTATCCGCGAAATATCCTGACGCCAGATCCGACGATCAGCACAACAGAAGATGACCATCGGCGGACAACGGTCATGCTCGATCGCCGGCTTTCGGAGCAGTCATGTCGGAAGCCACTCTTATTCCGCTCGATTTCGACAAACATGAGATGCAGTGTCCTCACTGCAAAGAGCAAACCGTCCATCATTCACCCGGAAAGAAGATCCTCTTCGCCACAGTAAAGTGCGAACACTGCGGCCAAAATTTTCCGGTAGCCATGGGCAAGCCCTATCCCTGAAATTGAAAGCCTAATCCCAGCCTCGCGGCCATCAATCCCATCGGCTCTTCAACGATGAACCTCTCGTTACACTGGCCTGTCCTCATTTCCTTTTGACACCACCGAGGCGGTTGAAGAAAAATAACCCATATCTGTGCGTGCCGGGAAAACTACTACGAACTGGAGAGAAAACTATGACCAAAGCGATTGCAATAGCCGTTCTTGCCGCGTGTCTGTCATTTGTTGCCGGAATCGCGGTTGCCGACAGGGTCCGTGACTGGCACGATCTGGAAGCGGCCCACAATCACACGATGGAAGCCATCAAAGAAATGGACCGGGCCCGCGCCGCCAACCACTACGATATGCAAGGCCACGGCGCAAAGGCCGAAGAACATCTCCACGCCGCCGAGCACGAATTGCACGACGCGATCGAAACCATTCGTGCAGAACACTAAACTTCAACAACTCTGTCATCCCGACCGAAGCGAAGCGGAGTGGAGTGGAGTGGAGGGACCTTGTGTTTTGAGCGGCTTCATTTTTGATGCAAGCCGTTTCAATATGCCACCTACTTACGAGACACGATACTAGCGATCAGCCGGAGGCGCGGACGACAACGTCCGCGCCTCACCAGATCAGGCGTCGAAAGAGATAGGTGACTCGGAGGTGAGCGAGGCCGTCCCGCTAAGCGCAATTTGTTGCAATTCCTGCTGCATCGTAGCGTAGCTCTGTTGCGCGCTCGCAAGCGTGCTCGTCGAGGGGTTTTGGCCGAGTCCTGATTGGCCGAGCCCTGTTTGGCCGAGCGCCGACAAGAGCGTATTCTGCCCGCCGGAAACTCCGCCGTGAGCATGGTGCTCGCCGAATTGCCGCCGCGAAACCGTACCGTTCGCTCCCTGAAAATTCTGCTGGACAGTTGAAAAATCTTTTTGCGCGGCCGAAAGGTTTCCCGACTGCAGATCGGAAGCAAGCTGGTTGAAAGCTTGTTGGACGGGGTTGCTCGTGGTACTCCCAGCAGCAGCAGAAGGCTGCGAAAAAGCTGCTTGGATGGCTGCAAAATCAGACTGCGCGCTGGAAAGATTACCCGACTGGAGGGCCTGCCCGAGCTGTTGAAATTGTTGCTGCAGTGGATTGGTGGCGCCGATCTGGTATTGGTTGGAGCCGCTTAGAATCCCGGAAATGGACATTGCTGCACCTCGATGTAGAAAGTTGAAGTTAACGACCGTTAAAACCGGTTCTCCTGAAGCACGCTCTCCTCCATTCGTGGGGGAGTGACAAGCGGAACACAAGCCAGCCCATTTTGTAGTGGTTGCGTCGAATCACACGGCGGGAGATATCGCTTCTGCGGCGAGCGGGCAAACCGTGCCGACCCCAGAGTAGGCAGGAACTACCGCCGGACAAACCTTGCCCAGCGTTCTCTCAAATTACTCCGTCAAAACAACTCTGTCATCCCGACCGTAGCGAAGCGGAGTGGAGGGACCTTGCGTTTTCCACGGCTTTCTTTCTGTTAGCAGCCGTTTCAATATGTCGACGATCAACGGCACCGATCACCGGAACAACGACACAAGCCGAACCTCAACCAATGTCCGCGCCCGAGAAACTCTACCTGTGGTTATCGGCCGTTTGCGCAGCCGTCCGAGGAGTCATCGAAACCACCATGTATTCGCGTTCTTTGTTATCTGACCCTTCGACGCTGAGCTTCATGTAGTCCTTCTCGATGCGAAACTGGGCCGTTTCCCCAACCGGCAGCACCGTGGGATGCTTGTCATCCTTCGGGCGAATGCGGTAGGTGAGGCGTTCGGTCTGCAGCGTATATTCCTGGCACAGCAGAGTGTGCATTTTCTGATGAGAGTTGTCGGTGCCGATGATTTCGCCGGCGAAGCTCTTGTCACTTTTCTGGTCAGTGCCGCAGTTGACCGACTCCATCTGCAAAAGCGTTCCCGACTGCAACGCTTGATGGTCGCGGGCATAAGCCAAAGGTGTGCAGAGCAGGGATGTGCACAGCAAAGAACTGCAAAGCAAAGACGCGCACGGCAAGGTGAATATCGCGTTTCGTTTCATGGGTCTCCTTTCGGGATGTTCGTAAATTAGACCCGATTTGGGAGCCGCCGAAAATGTTACCAAGGTATCGACACGGTTAGGACTCTATCAAACCCAATTCTTGAAACTCGACCCAGAACCAGTAAACTGTTCGCCATGGCAAGAAACTTCAAAGATCTCTCGGAGCGCGAGATTCTGGCGCTGGCGATTTCCTTGGAAGAAGAAGACGCACGAATCTTTTCCGATTTCGCGGAAGGCCTGCGCGAAACCTACCCGGCGACCGCAAAGCTGTTCGACGACATGCAGGCCGAAGAGTCGGAACACCGCGCGTCCCTGTTCGAAACCTATCGCGCCCGCTTCGGCGAACACATCCCGCTGATCCGGCGTGAGGATGTAAAAGGCTTCGTCCAGCGCAGGCCCTTGTGGCTGTCGCGTCCCTTAAAGATTGCCGACGCCAGAAAGCAAGCGGCGCTGATGGAGCTCGAGACCCGTCTTTTCTATCAAAAGGCAATCTTGCAGGTAACCGATGTCGGCATCAGGAAGCTTCTCGGCGATCTCGAGGAAATTGAGCGCAAGCACCAGGTCGCGGCAGAGGCCATGTCCGAGAGCATTGACCCCAACGTGAAAAAGACCGAGGAAGATGCGCAGCGCCGCCTCTTCGTATTGCAGATCGTGCAGCCCGGCCTCGCCGGCCTGATGGATGGATCGGTTTCGACGCTCGCTCCCGTCTTCGCGGCGGCCTTCGCTACCAAAAGCAGCAACGACGCATTCCTGGTAGGCCTCGCGGCATCGATTGGCGCGGGAATCTCAATGGCATTTGCCGAAGCCTTGTCTGACGACGGATCGATGACCGGCCGCGGCCGCCCGACGCTGCGCGGCGCCGTGACCGGATTAATGACCGCGGCCGGTGGCATCGGACACACGCTCCCATTCCTGATCAAAGATTTTCATGTCGCATTTATCGCAGCCGTGATTGTCGTAGCGTTGGAACTGGCGACGATCGCCTGGATTCGCAATCGATATATGGACACTCCACTATTATCTGCCGCGTTTCAGGTAGTGGTCGGCGGAGTGCTCGTCTTTGCCGTAGGAATATTAATTGGCAGCTCTTGAGTGTGCTGTTTTCGTAAAAGGGTATCGCTTCAGCGATACCGTTAGTCCTTCGAAATCACACGCCCCTTTGGAGAGTAAACTGGGGAAGGTAGGTTAAGGGTGCAGAATGCCTAACCAGATGAGTCAAGTAATCACCAAAGACGCGGACGTCCTTGGTGGAACCCCCGTCTTTCGAGGAACCCGAGTGCCGTTTCAGGCCCTATTGGACTATCTGGAAGGCGGCCAAACGCTCGACGCGTTTCTCGACGATTTTCCGACGGTTACCCGCGAAGCGGCCGTTCGCGCCTTAGAGCACGCCAAATCGCTCGTCGTCAGCCAACTTCAATGAAACTCCTGCTCGACGAGTGCCTGCCAAGAAAACTCAAGAATCACCTGCCTAGCCATCAATGCCAAACCGTGCCTGAAGCAGGTTGGGTAGGTAAGAAGAATGGCGAATTGTTGCTTTTGGCTGAAAAGTCCGGCTATGAGGTTTTCTTGACGCTCGACCGCGGAATGGAGTACGAGCAAAACCTCACCGGACGCAAGATCGCAATCGTGCTTGTCAGTGCACGGTCCAGCCAACTCGCAGACCTCCTGCCTCAAATGCCCGCCATTCTTGAGACGCTGCGTTCGGTCCGGGCGGGCCAACTCGTTCATGTGCATGGTTGACAGCTACGCCAGAAATCTCTGCGTCCCCACCCCCTCACCCGTGATCTATTTCTCATGGAATCCACCCTTCGCCCCGCAGCCTGGAAGACCCTGTTGGCTTTCGCCATCATCTACTTCGTCTGGGGCTCAACCTTCCTGGCCATTCGCGTAGGCGTGCGCGAGGTCCCACCGCTGGTTCTAGCCAGCATGCGTTTTTTCGTAGCCGGCGCGGCGCTCTTCCTGTGGCTGAAAATAAAAGGCACTCCCTCCCCGTCTCCGCGCGAGTGGCTAGCCGCTTCGGTTCTCGCAATCTGCATCTTCGTGCTCGACTACGGCCTTTTATTCTGGGCTGAAAAACGCGTGCCTTCGGGTCTTGCAGCTGTAATGCTCGCGACCATCCCGCTCTTCATGGCGCTGTCTGAAATTATTTTTCTGCGTACCCAGCGCCTCACTCCCCGGCTGGCGTTAGCGTTATTAATCGGACTCGGTGGCGTAGCCGTCCTAGTCAGCCATTCGGTGAGCTTCGGCGAGGCCCCCATTAATCGCGCCGGAGCCATCGCTCTGGTGATCGCCGCGATCAGCTGGTCGATAGCTTCGGCGCTCACTCGCAAACTACCGCTCCCCGATTCCAAAGCCATGAGCTCCGGGGCCCAGATGCTGGCGGGAGGAATTCTTCTCGCCGTGACCGCTGCCATCTTCGGCGAATTCCGAGGATTTCAAATTTCCACAGTTTCCCGTGGCGCCTGGTTCGCCCTCGCCTATCTGATCGTGGCCGGCTCCATCATCGGATTCACCGCTTATGTCTGGCTCATCCACCACGAATCGCCGACCAAAGTCGGCACCTATGCCTACGTCAACCCCGTGGTCGCAGTAATTATCGGATACTTTCTCGGCGGCGAAACCGTCGGCCCAAGGACCATTCTCGGCACGCTGTTGGTGCTGGTCAGCGTGATTGTGATTACCACCACCGGCTCCGCCAAGCCCGTCGCCTCAACCGTAACGAATTCCCTTCAGGAAGAACTGGCCGAACCATAGTCCCATCCCTCGTCCAGAAATCCTCCACTTGTGATGCTGAACAAAGATTGAGCTTCGCGAACGCGAACCGCAACCGCAGTCCGAACATCCTTACCCTCCCGCCACAGCCGCGACGAGCGGGACCTCAAAGCCAATCTTATTTCACCCCGATCTGATCATGGTCGTAGTATTCATAGGCCGACATCGGCTTCGCGCCGCCCTTTTTCCATATCCGGCTCTCGGCCGGAAGTTTTCCCAAAACCCGCGCCATTTCTCTGACGTGCATGGCCACCGATCCGCAGCAGGAGCCGATGTAATTGACACCAATCTCCTTCGCGCTCCGGGCATAGTCCCCCATTTGTTTGCGAGTAAGTTGGAGCGGATCGAGAGCATAGGGAAATTCAGGCAGGCTCGTAAAGTCAGGCTTGTCACTTGGTGTGTTATAACCCACAGGCTGGCAAGCCAGAAAGCCGTCAACCGCCTTGCGCATCTCTTCCATGGGGCCGAGCATATGCTGCGGCGGCCGCAGGCAGTTCATTCCAACAATGTCGGCTCCGGCGTCCAAGAGGGTCTTGGCAGCGGTAGCCGCGTTCGTGCCTTCAGCGGTCTCATTTTTATTTTCGAAGCAGATCGTAACCATCACAGGAAGCCCGGTCTTCTTGGCCCGTTCCACGCACAGAAGCGCTTCGCCCAGCCAGGAAAACGTTTCGCCGATGATAAAGTCAACGCCTTCCTCGCACTGCACAGCGAGCTGTTCATCGAAGGTTTGACGCACAAGATCGGCAGCCGCGAGACTGTTCGGCTCATACATCCAAGTCAGGCTTAAATTGCCCGCGACCAGGCATTGATCGCCAGCCACCTCTTTCGCCACGCGAACGGCTGAACGATTGATATCGGCAACTCGATCTTCAAGGCCGACCGTCGCGAGCTTGTCGCGGCTCGCGTAAAACGTAAGCGCCTGCAAGACCTCGGCTCCTGCTTCGCGAAATTCGATGTGGAGTTCGCGAAGCGCCCTCCGGATATACGATGGCCACTTCCGGCGTGAAAGGCCCGGGACGGACCCATCCCCGCTTTTCGAGTTCCAGTAAGTAGCCGCCATCGCCTAAGACAGGGCCGTTCTTGAGGCGTTCGAGAATACCTTGCTTGGGCATAATAGCTCCTGTCGACGCTGCAATCATTTCGATGCTCTAATCATTTTGAAGTTTTGAGCATGCGTTCAATCTGCTGCAGATGGTTAACGTCATGTCCAGCCATCATGCGGACAATGTGCTCGATAGACTCCTGGCCGCGCTCTGCGTGCTGGCCGTATTGTTTCCACTGCGCTGGAGTGAGTGACTTAAGAAGCGCAAGATTAGCCTCGCGCACAACGCGGTGAAGCTCGAGCGGATTGCGCGCGGATCGCGCTTTTCGTAGTGTAAGGAGGCGACCCAAGCATTCTGGTCGAAGGCCTGGATGGGTGTTCCCGGAGCTCCAAGAATGGAGCGCATTCGCCATCCGATGACGAGTTCGGCGTCGGCAAGGTGCGCCAGAATCTCAGCTACTGACCATTTGTCGGGCGCAGGCCGCTTCCGCAGTTTCGCGGTAGAAATTCCTTTGACCAGGCGAGCCAACTTCTTGTTAGTGCTCGATTGAACCTTGATTGCGTCCTGACCCTGAGCGTGCGAGAGAATTCGTTGCGTGTATTGCTGAGGGGTTTCAGCTATGGGACTCATGCTACAGCCTCCTTGAATTTTCCTTTCTTAAGGTCGCGCAGAACCTGGTGCGCGCAGTTATGGCCGGGAGCTCCAGTTACTCCTCCGCCAGGGTGCGCTCCTGCGCCGCATAAATACAAGCCCGCAATCGGAGTCCGATACTGCGACCAACCAGCGACCGGCCGATTGAAAAACAATTGTTCGAGATTCAAGTCGCCATGAAAGATATTACCCTCAGTCAGCCCATAGACGCGTTCCAGATCAAGTGGCGTGAGAACCTGGCGAGCCTCGATCGCGCCCGGAACATTAGGCGCATATTCGGCAATCTTCTTCACCACCCGGTCGCCCAGCAGTTCGCGACTTTCGTCCCAATTTCCTTCCCGACTTCCTTCTAAAGACCCGTCACCCGCTCCCCCGCGAAGCTTGTAAGGCACGTACTGCACGAAGCACGTCATGATGTGCTTGCCTGCGGGCGCGAGCGACGGGTCTGCGTTAGAAGCGATGACGCAATCGACCCAAAGCTCTTCAGGAATCTCCCCAAACTTGGCGATGTCATAGCAGCGCTCCGCGAATTCCAATGAGGGCACGAGCGTGAAAAGTGACCGCTGTTGCGGACCATATCCAGCCGGCGTTCCGGTGAAGCGCGGTTCCTCGGCAAGTACCATGTTGACTTTGGCGCAAGGCCCGTTCATTTTGATGCCGCGAATGGCATGGACGAAATCGGCAGGAAGATCGCTCTCCGAAACCATCCCCAGAAAAGTTCGTTTAGGATCGGCGTTCGAAAGCACCACGCGCGCTCGAATCTCCGCGCCATCTTCAAGCACCACGGCGCGCACTCTGCCGTTGCGCGCATCGATCTGCTGCACCGGGCTGCTGGTGCGGATTTCCGCTCCAAATTCCTGAGCCGCCTCAGCCATCGCGTTCGTGATCGAACCCATGCCACCCATCACGTGCCCATAGAAGCCCTGCTGGTCGTGCTCGCCGCCGCTCAGTAAGTGAAAGAGCAGGCCGAGCGCGCTGCCCGGCTGATATGGCCCACCATGCTTGCCATAGACGTTGTTCGCGAGAAAAAGCGTTTTCACTTTTCCAGATTCGTAATTCCGGTCAAGAAAGTCCCCAAGGCTTCCGGTAAGAAACGAAACCAGCTGCGAGATTTCGCCGCTGGAGATTCCGCGAAACCGTTTGCCGGCTCGAAAAAGTTCCGACCACCCTTCAAACGACTGCGTGCCCGGCTCCGGCGGAGGCTCGAGAAAAAATGGCTGCAGATAGCGCGCCAGCCGTTTGAGCTGATCGTCGACCCGGACAAAAGTCTCCGCATCCTTGGGGGATATCTTACGCAGTTCCTCAACCACGCGATCGCGCTCCGCCCACCACGAAACGAGATGACCGTCGAGAAATGGAACCTGCAAAGCGGGATCGCACGGCACCATGCGCAGCCCGTGCTCCGCCAGCCGCAGGTCGCGAATAACTTCCGGCCGCAGCATGCTGGCGATGTAGGAAGTAGTGGAAGCCCGGCAACCGGGGGCGATTTCCTCGGTCACGCAGCATCCGCCAACGATGTCGCGGCGTTCCAGAACCAGGGTCGAATATCCGGCGCGCGCCAGATAGGCCGCAGCCGTGAGCCCGTTGTGGCCGGCTCCGATAATCACCGCGTCGTAGGTCGAATTCGGCCCGCTCGCCATGCTTCAAACCGCCATCTGACCCGTGGTCAAAACCATCACAGGCCCCGGTTGAACAAACTAGCGAAACCCCGTCAAAAAAGCCATTGAAAAATGGTTTAGGAGTGCTGTATCTTTCGTTGACCAAAGGTCAAAGAACCAGGGAGGTGGGGGCATGGAAGGTATCGCAAGCAGTCTGGCAAGACCAACGCAGATGAGGCGTGATCTCAAGCCTCGTCCTCGCTCCGAGGCGAAACGGGCGCGGATCGTGGAGGTTGCCATCCGGCATTTTGCCGAGCGCGGCTACAGCGCGGCCCGCGTCGAAGATATCGCGGCGCAATTGGGCATCGCCAAAGGATCGGTCTTTCAGCACTTCAAGAGCAAAGACGGATTATTCTTCGAGGCCTACAAAAAGGCCGTGCTTTCCTTCCCAAAATATATGCAGGCTCCGCCCTCGATTCAGGAGTTAGGTTTGTTTGAAGTGCTGCGCTACTGGTTGGGGCGCACCGAAAACATGGTGCGCGATAACTGGTCATCTTACCGCATCTATCTGGTGGGTAACTACGGCACTGACCTCGCGCTCCGCCGCGAGATCAACCGCTTTCTGGTGGCAGAAGATCCTTACGGATGGCGCGACTTTGTCGGCTTCGGCGTCCGGCGGGGAGAACTAAGAACCGACCTCGATGTCGACATGATCGGCTCGATTCTCGAGTGGACGATGGACCGCTTTCAAGACGCCTTGCTCACTGAGGAGTTAGACCCCGGGCTCTTCCGTAAGTCAGGCCCGATTCCCGAGAAAAAAGAAGCGCGCATCGAGCAGTTTGTCGACCTCTTGCGGCGGGCCATCGGTTCGGAGAAAGTGCAACTGGCAGGGAAAAAAGCATGAACCGGCCAAGCGTGGAGGAGATCGTTGCAAGTTATGACGCTTCAGCACCGTTGGCGGAAGCATCGACGATTCCCGCCCCGTGGTATGTGGATTCGCGCATTGCAGATCTCGAACGTCAGACGGTTTTCTCGCGCAGTTGGCAGATCATGGGCCGAGCGGATCAGGTGGTAAAGCCAGGCCAGTTTGTAGCTGCCACAATGGCGGGTGAGCCGTTGGTGGCAGTCCGCGGCAATGATGGCGTCCTGCGCGCCTTTTACAACGTATGCCGCCATCACGCCGCGGCGGTTGTAACGGAACCGTGCGGGCAAGCCTCACTTCTGCATTGTCCTTATCACGGATGGAACTACGGCCTCGATGGCGCGCTCAAAGGGATGCCGGAGTTCGACGGAGTAAAGAATTTCGATCGTAAAGATAATGGCTTGGTTCCGGTAAAAGTCGAAACGTGGGAGCAATTCATATTTGTAAATCTTGATCCACAGGCGGAGCCGCTGGCCGATTTTCTTGGCAGCCTAGTCAATCAAGTAACTCCGCTCGGATTGAGTAATCTGTATTACTTCAAGAGCCAGACTTACGACATTCACTGTAACTGGAAGGTATTTGTAGATAACTATCTGGATGGTGGATATCACGTACCCCACCTGCACAAAGGCCTCAATTCTGTATTGGATTACAAGCAGTACACCATCGAAAACGACGGCCGTTATTGCCTGCAGTCAAGTCCAATGGTGAGCTCCGACGAAGATGTGGCGATGGGCACTACCCGCCGCGGCAACCGGGCGTGGTATTTCTGGCTCTATCCAAATTTCATGTTCAATTGCTACGAGGGTTACCTGGATACGAATCTGGTAATTCCCGTCGATGTCGACCATTGCCGCGTAATGTTCGATTTCTACTTCAGCGACATAAGCGAGGCAGCGCGCGCTTATAACGAGCAAAGTGTAGCCGTGGGCAATCGTGTGCAGGATGAAGATTTAGGCATCTGCGAGGCCGTGCAGCGTGGCCTGAAATCACGTGCCTACGGCGCCGGCCGTTTGTCGGTGCGCCGCGAAGCAGGCGAACAGTTGTTTCATCGTTTGCTGGCCGCAGATTTGAAAAGCGGAATGGGCCGCGCAGCAGTAGCATGTGAGCGTTGAGATTCCCGTATCAGGGTATCGCTTTAGCGATACCGTAGGCTTTCGACTCAAGACGCCCCTTCAGGGGCTGGGTAACAGCGACGCTTTACTGATGGTCTCTGGGAATCGTTTCTTCCCAGGTCTTATGCTTCAGAAGCTGCCCGTCTTTGAGTAACTCACGCGTGTATTTGTAGTAGAAGTTCTTGGCGTCGCTGCTCAGAGTGAGATGCCCCCGCCAGTTCAATGTTCTCTCTTTCAAAGCCATCACAATTTCCGCTTCCGCTTGAACCGAGCTGTCTTCGGGGTGGTTATCGTCAGCTAAGTAAGTGATCCCCTCGAAGTCCGTCTCTTTTCCCCAGGGATAGATTTCTTCCGACTTTCCGCTCCACGTCACTTTTGTCTTGGCGTTAACTTCGTCGCGCTCCGTCTTCCAATCGCCAGGCCAGGGATAACCCTCGTCCTTAATATCATTGCGTTCTTCAGCAGGCTGCGGCGACTCAAATACAGGTGCAGCATACATAGAAGGCGGCACAAGCGGCAGAATCAGTCGGGACCCATCCTCGCCGCCGAGTTGCAGAGTCGTCGTCATCGCATAAGGAGTCGGCCAGACCATGGGCCAAAGTGCATTGGAGACTGACACCCGGATCCGGTGGCCTCTTGGAAATGTCCAGGTAGCTAGATGCATTTCGATATCTAGGGAGTAAGTCTGATTAGGCACTAAGTCTGTGGGGTCGGAAGCACTATCACGTTGCGCGCCGTTGATCCCCGCTCCAGTAACTTGAGTGACCGTGCCATCCGGCGCAACGTCAGAAAGGCGCGCGAACCAATCGGCCAAGGGCGCCGACGAACTGGCCCGCAGCATAGCATGAGGACGCCCAAGAATCGTGAGCTCTTGCGACAGCGGCGCCGAATCGTAAGCGAGGCTGAAAGCGTCCACTGGACGTTGGTCGGTAAGCAATTCTCCCCACCAGAATCCCGCCTCTACGCCGACGCTCGGAATATAACGAAGTTGGTTTTCCGCAGGCTTGGCGGGAGCAGTCGAGAGAACATGAGCGTCGTAAAGATAGAGCGTCGTGTTCGCAACATTCCTCGGCGGCCATCCAATTTCGCCGCGCCATTTCCCCGGCACGTTCTTCAGATGAGGATCGGGCGCGTGCCACTCCTGCATATAAATTGAAAGCGGCGCCTCCTCCGTAATCCCCGTGTTGCGGCCCTTGAGCCACTGATCCCACCAGCGCAGGGCTTCATCTCTCCATTCAATCTGAGGCCCCGGCACCGCATCGTTGGGGAACGTATGATTCCACGGGCCGACGATGGCCTTCACCGGCGCTTTCACCTGCTCCAGCATGCGCGGAATGGAATCGCGATATCCATCGAGCAATCCTCCAATCAAAAAGCATGGAATCTTGATCTCGCTCAGAGGACGCTCGGGAGCGCGCCAGAACGGCCCGTCGCGTTGGTGCTTGAAATAAAGCAGCGACCAGGGCGTGGAGTCAAAGCGTGGGCCGAGAACCTTCTCATCAATCGTATAGTCAGGAGCTCCGGTCATCGCCGGAGCCAGGTCCATGTTGAGCTCGAACTCGTCAAAGTGCATCATGCCGTCGATGTAGTGAATGTCGTCGTGAAAAAGTTGTTCAGTCGCATCGACGGCGAGAATGGCCTTCAGCGCGGGCGGATGCCGCATCGCCATCTGTATGGAGTTGAATCCTCCCCATGAGATTCCAAACATCCCGACCTTCCCGCTCGACCACGGTTGAGCGGCTAGCCATGCTATAACCTGTTCGCCATCGAGTTGCTCCTGCTCCGAATACTCGCGCTCGGTCGGCACACCTTCGCTCGCGCCAAAGCCGCGAATATCCACCCGGACGCTGACGTATCCGTGCTCAGCAAACCAGTGATGAATCGGATAGTCGCGCGCCGCCGTGGCATCGTCTTTGCGATAAGGCAGATATTCCAGGAGCGCAGGGAATTTCTCTCCCGGCTTAGCCTCGTTGGGCATGTAAAGAGTCGCCGAAAGCCGCACGCCATCTGCCATCGGAATCCACTGCTCCACCATCTGAACAGTATGAAGACCGTCAGACGTTGCCGGAGCAGGGATCGCCCAGAGCCGGGAAGAAAATGCGAACAAGGCGAGCAAGGCCAGAGCGGCTGCGAGTCGAGAGTGCCGAAAGCCATCGTCCGCACTTCGCATGAGCAGGTAAGAATCCAAAGACATATCTCGCGGCAAATCATAACAGGATATGCATCAGCGAGCGCCGCAGCCTTGACAGCATATCGCTGTCTTCTTATCGTTGCTAACTGATCATGAACATTGTCAAGTCAACGAAGCAATACGAAGACTGGCTGCGGCAGCACATCCGAATCGTCGAGCCGGACCTCCAGTTTAAGCACGAGCAGATGGCCGCCGCGCTCTTCTCGTTCTTTCGCGCGACTTTCTATCGCTGGGTGCAGGTCTGGCCAGAGGTCTGCGCCGACCTCGACCGCGTACCTCACGTCTTGTCAGTGGGCGATCTGCACGTCGAAAACTTCGGCACCTGGCGCGACACCGACGGACGTCTGATTTGGGGAGTCAACGATTTCGATGAAGCCTGCTCCTATCCCTACACGATGGATCTCGTGCGCCTCGCGACCAGCGCCGTACTCGCCACTCGCGCAGAGCACCTCGCGATGAAGCCGAAAGACGCGGCAGCGGCCATACTCGAAGGCTACGAAAGCGTAATGGAAGAGGGCGGTCGTCCCTTTGTCTTGGAGGAGAGCCATTCCTGGTTGCGGGCGATCGCCGAGAGCAAGCTGCGCGATCCCGTCCTGTTCTGGAAAAAGATGGATGCGAATCCCACCGCAAAAGGAGAAATCCCCGAGAGCGCGCGCGACGCAATCGAGCATATGCTGCCCGAGCCCGGCCTGCGCTATCGTCTGGCCCGGCGCAGGGCGGGCCTCGGAAGTCTCGGGCGCACGCGCTTGGTCGGCATCGCGGAGTGGAAAGGCGGACGAGTGGCGCGGGAAGCCAAGGCATTACTTGCCTCGGCTCTGCAGTGCATGCACCCGAATCGCGTGCCGCCAGAGATTCTCTATGGGGCAATCTTGCGTCGTGCCGTGCGTTGTCCCGACCCGTTTGTGCAGATGCGCGGGCACTGGATCGTCCGCCGTCTTTCCCCGCATTGCTCGCGCATTGAATTGGAAGCTCTTGCCAACAACCGCGAAGAGTGCCGGCTGCTCGAGTCGATGGGCCGCGAGACCGCGAACATCCACGTCGGAACCGAAGAAAAGCGGCGCTTGATCTTGAAGGACTTCCGAAAGCGAAAAGGAAACTGGCTGCTGCCCGCGGCGCAGCTGATGGCGCAGGCCATCGAGAAAGATTGGCGAGTATGGAAGGAGCGCTGGCAGAGCTAGACTCTGCCAGCGCCGTTATTGCAGCGACAGCCCTTGCGAGGAATCGTTGGGAAGGTTAAAAAGTCGGCACTCGAGAGCATGAGGTCTGTTTTCGTCGCCTATGATGATCAGCGCGTCGAGAATATATTCCAGGGCGGCGGGAGAGCCCGAC
Source organism: uncultured Acidobacteriaceae bacterium (assembly GCA_963810955.1). Taxonomy (GTDB): domain Bacteria; phylum Acidobacteriota; class Terriglobia; order Terriglobales; family Acidobacteriaceae; genus Acidiflorens. Next base: position 273,964 of record CAWEPW010000041.1, read on the forward strand.
CAAACCCTCGAAAATGATTCGCGATGAACCGCCAGTTCTCCAACCACCCGCCCTATAGCGTCAGGTCCGAGATCGACGTCAGTGAGCGATGGGTCGCTGCCAATCGGCATGGGAGCACAAAGCGCCGGAGGAAGGCGCAGGCTGGCCTGCGTCAGCCAGTGAGCGATCAGCGCTTTGAGATGGTCCCGGCAGCAAACGCTCTTCATGTCTCTCTGCGTGGCTAGCGCGGAGTGCCACGAAAGAATCTTGAGCCGGTCCAGCCATCGGTTTTCGACCACCAGAAACCATCCTTTGTGGCGAAACGTGTCCAGCCCGCAAACCGAGCAGGCTGTGCGCTTCGCGGATGGTGATTTCGTCATCGTCCCTGCGTGATCCATGAATGTCCCCCTTCAGTTTTTTAAAGCCATCCGTCACGCGCCGGCCGCAGCCCTGCTTAAAACTTGCGGAATCGGGTGCCCTTTACTGAGGGGGACGGTCAGCATCCCGAGGGTAGGATCGAAACGAAGGGTAAAGTAACTTGCGCACACGCCGCAGAGCCAGAAATGCTCGCGTCGTCGCAGTTTGCGTCGGTTGCCGTCGAAATTAACGTTAAAGTCGGAAGGGCAGGTTTCTGCCAGAAACAGCTTGCCTTCCCGCAGCGATCGAAAAGGAACTGAGCAGGCGGGGTTAGCGCACTTATGGAGCATAGGAAGGTCCAGTCTTCCTCGTCTTTAAATTGATGGAGATGTGGCCAAGAGCTCAACCACAATTGCACGCCTGAGGCCGAACCCTGCCGAGGTGGGTTTAGAAAATGCTAATCCGTAGTTGCAGCGACTTAGCGGCCAGAACCGCGCCGTCGCGTTCCGAGAGCTGACCCGGAGCTGACCCAGGCCTGACGAAGCGGAGTCATCGCCGACGGTTGGCCGTCAAGTCCCGATTCGATCCTGCGTTCGACGCCGGCCTTCGATGCTCAGTGCACCATCCACGCCGAGGCGCCAATCAGAATCCCCGCCGTCGCCAGCACCAGGCCCACATGCCAGAAGATGCGGCGGCCGGAGAGCAGCGTGATCGAAGTGATCACCAGCGCGACCTCCAGAAACACCTCGCCGAGATCGAAGCGGTCGGCTTTGCGGGTGGCATGCTCGGTTTCGTTCTCCGTCTCGCGAGCCTTGCTGTCCAGGTCTTTGAGCTCATCCTTATAGCGATCCGATTCGGCCCTGTATTTCTCCTGTAGCTTGCCGGCTGCTTCCGGGTCTTTGGTAGCCATCACGCTGGTCAGATCGGCAAAAAGTTCGTCGGTGTGGCGCCGTATATTCTTGGCCTGGTAATAGCCCCACTGGTCGGTGACCCTGTTCTGCAGCAGGATTTCTTCCGTGTGGGTGCGATGGCCGAGCAGCGACACCGTCGCCACGAATACCGCCAGCACTGCCATGGTGAGGGTCACGGGGGCGAGGTCGGGATGTTCCCGGGCGTGTTCAGCGCGCTCGTGCAATTCGTGCAGTTCTTCGCTCATGTCGTCGGGCTCCAGGTATTGGTTCATGGAAATGGTCGTTGGGTCAAACTCTGCCGCTGCGTCTAAGCTTCCTTTTTATTCCTTGCGACCTATGAGAATAAACCAAATCACCTATTCTCCCATCACTTTAATAATCACTCTTTTGTCGCGCTGCCCATCGAATTCCGCGTAGAAGATCTGCTGCCATGGGCCGAAGTCAAGTTTCCCGTTGGTCACCGGGACGATCACCTCATGGTGAATGATCAGCGATTTAAGGTGAGCGTCTCCGTTATCTTCTCCGGTCTGGTGATGTTTGTAGTTCTGGCGGAAGGGAGCGAGCGTCTCCAGCCACTGGTCGATGTCCTGGATCAGCCCGCTCTCGTTATCGTTGACGTACACCCCGGCGGTGATGTGCATGGCCGAGACCAGGATCATCCCATCCTTGATCCCGGACTTCTTCAGCGCGCTCTCCACCTGCGGCGTCAAATGGACATAGGCACGCTTGGTCTTAGTGTGCAGAGTCAAATATTCGGTGTGGAATTTCATCCATTACATCTATCACAAGGAGCTGCCGGGATGCAGGAGAAGTCCGGCGCCTCAACCGGCCGGTCATGTGAAATGTATGTACAGTGTTTCACGTGAAACACTTTGTGGTGATAATAATGTAAGTATAAATACATACATATGGTTGACGAGTTCGGAATCGCAGACCCAAACCGTGCTTCCCTGAGGAGAAATTGCTCGGGTGAGTTTCTTTGGCTCATGTGTGTCTAAGTCACTGATAACTTCGTCGTATCTTCTCCAGGGAGATATTACATAGCTGGTTGTAACTTACTAAGAACACTAGTGAAATAAAGTTGCTAGTTATGTCCATAAAAGGCGGTTCAAGATGATATACTGGATATATAGTCAAAAAATGGCGCTGATTTGTGATGCTTTGCGCGCCTTCGCCTGCCGATTGCTGAATGTCGACTGATGATCGCGGAACCGGTTGCGACTACTCTTCCCGCCCGCTACTACACAGACCCCGATCTCTTTCGCGACGAACCGGAACGCTTCTATTGCCAGAACTGGATCTGCGCCGGACGCGGGCTCTCCTCATAAAGTGCCACGGACCAAACTGTCAGCTCCGCTTGATGTCGGTCAGCATGGTCTCCCGCAAAATACTGTTCACCCGCGTCTGATAGCCCTTGCCGCGCTTCTTCAACCAGGCCACCACATCGGCATCGAGGCGCAAAGAAATAGGCTGCTTCACCGGACGATAGAACCGCCCTCGCACCGCATCTTTCCACGCTTCGGGCGGAAGCTCCGGGATATCCGAAGTATCGATTTGGTCGTCGGGCAGCGCGGCCAGAGCCGCCAGCTCTCTCTTCTGCTTCGCGGTGAGGGCTCGTCCAGAGACTCGCTTCACTTTCCCATGCTTAGTTGCTTTGCGCATACGTGCTCCGTTCGGTACGAGTTGCTTTTCGTGCAGAGATAATTCGGATTTCCTCGTCGTCATCACTTACCGTGTGAGCGACCAGCAGCAAGTGAACTCCGTTCACCACTCCAATCGTCTGCCAGCGCGGTTCGCCGTCTACCTCGCGGTCTTGCCGCGTCAGGTGCTGAGGGTCGTCAAAGACCAGGCTGGCCGTCTCGAAGCTGATGCCGTGCTTTTGCTTGTTGATCTGATTCTTTCGTTCATCCCAGGCAAATTTCACGGCAGTCGTTGTATAGACGAATGTGTATAGACGATAACACAGATTTCAAGCGTGCGCTAGATCGCCACCCGCCGGGAACAGAAGGAGCGTGGAGACACTCCTCGGAAGTTCCTTCGCCCAGGTTAGCGTCCAAAGAACGGACGCGAACCTGGGGCACCGGGCTCGACTTATTGCTTCACTAACGTCGCCACCGAAATGTGCGGCCAATGAATGATTCCAGCGCCTGGTTTCGGGGGGAAGTCGAGAATCACTCTTTGCACGTACTGCAGCTGCAGGAAAGGACTCCCATCGGTTGGTTGCACCGTCTCAATCCAGAAGATGGCGTCCATCTGCAGCGCATTGGCATTCTTCACCACAAAAGGAATGTTGAGAATGCCCGTAGATCCTTGTACGGCGGTAGTGGAGATCACAATCACCACCGTATTCGTGATGTCCTGCCCTTGGATGGCTGCTCTGAGCACTGTCGTCGGATCCGCGACCACAGCGTTCAGACCCAAGCCCGGTAGCAGGCAACACTGTGTCAGGGTTCGATTCGTGAACTGCGCGAGGTAGGTGGCATCCGTGATGGGGTTTTTCGCAGCAGCGTTCAGCCCAGGAATCACAGCATCGGTGAACGGCACGGAAAAGACCGGATCGATCGTCGGTCCTTTCGCCACGGTCGTGATGAGCGTGCTTTGGGCTAGCAGCGAATCTCCGTGCGGAATCGTCCCTTGCCTCACCACCGTCGCCTGCGGAACAGCTGGCTCCGTAGTCGGAGGTATGTGAATCCATAGACCTGGCTCTATATGCAGCGCGCCGTGCGTCACACAATCGGCGACCTGCTGCAAGTAGGTGACGCCGTGCAGAAACGCATCTTTCTGAAACGATCCGCGATTCGGAATGTCTCCGCCGATCAGCGTAAATGCCAGATTCTCCAGTGTGCCATTGATCTCCAGAAAGAATGGCTGATTGTTTTGAAAATCCGGACGGGAGATCAGATTGAAACCCGTGCCCGCCCATGTTCCCGGAAACTCTTTGAGCGGCCCGAGGTGAGAGTGTTCGAGGTCGATGGTTGTAGCTGCGCGAGCGATAGGTCGAAGGGTCGCCATGACATTGTTCTCCTTAAGGTTTGATTTTGATAGAGCTGAACCGTGAGCCGAACTTCAGGGAAGTCTTTTGGGGAAGCTGGTCGTAATACCCTTTTTCTTATCTACTAGAACGAAAACCGTTCCTTTTTCCCTTCACTTATGTAGTCCAGCCCGGTGCGCCAGGTTCGCGCCCCGGTTTTGGGCGCTAACCTGGGTATCCCTGACGCTGCGATCGTAGGGTGTAAGCTGACCTTATGCCGCGAGGCTTGCAACGCTTCCAGCAATCCCGGCAGTCTCACTTCGTGACCTTCAGTTGTTACCGAAGGCAACCGAACTTTGCCTCTCCCGACATTTACGATCTGTTCGTTCAATGCCTGGAGGATATGCGCCGCCGTTTCTCCATGTGTATTTACGGATATGTAGTCATGCCGGAACATGTCCACTTATTGTCAACGAACCGGAACCCGTTACGCTCGCCGAAGCGATCCACTATTTCAAGCTGTCCTTTGCCAAGCGACTCCGCAGCCGGACGGGGACGACCACACTGCGATCCTTCTGGCAGAAGCGCTACGCCGAAACGATACTATGATCGAAACGTGCGCGACGCGCGGGAGTTCACGGTAGAGCTGCGCTACCTCCACAGAAATCCAGTGAAGCGCGGTCTAGTGAAGGACCCAGCGGAGTGGAAGTGGAGCAGCTCTCGTCATTATGCCTTGCGCGAAGCGGGAATCGTCGAGATCGAATCGGAATGGACAGCGCGGGACCGGGAGGAGAGCGGAGGCATTGCGCGGATTTTCCTTCGCCCAGGTTAGCGTCCAAAGAACGGACGCGAACCTGGGGCACCGGGCGCAATACAATCCGAGATGCCGCTAGCAGCTTTGGGGGTATTAATGTTGGATGAAAGGAAGGATTTGAAAGTGGGAGAACGCTTGGGAGATGAAAGTTTTGCTTGGAGAACGGTAGGGGGGATATACTGATGGGTACGCGGTGAGTGCGGACTAAGGCTGCATTGCGAAGCTGACTCGAGCGGAGGATTTTTACGATAAGAAGCTGGCGGCGAAGATTTTTCAGCATGGCATTGAGCAGCTGGCAAATCTTGCTCGTTTTGGCTGTGATTGAACATCCGGCAAAGCCGATCCGGTTTTTGAAACGAATTGGGCGCAGGTCATTCTGTGGAGCGAAGAAAGCCGGTATGAGACTCATACGCAAGCCGAAGCGAGCAGATGATGAAGGCCGTAGAGAATCAGGACCATGGAGTCATGCAATGTATAAGACAGTATTGGTAAAGGAGCTGATTGAGGACGGCGCTAAACTTTCGAAAGGCTGGATAAGAATCGGCTTCCCGATACAGGCTGCGGTCTGGTTCTACGATCCCGAGAAAATGTCATGGAAGCTTGTCATCGTGAGCAACGTGGCAGGCATCCGGGGCCACTTGAGGCGTTCATGCGAATTCAGTTAGCGATGAATGGACCAGAACAAGCCTTTCGCTGGATGACATAATCGTAATGAGCCCCACATCCCGGAAATTTGAGGAATTCAAGCGGACGGTGGAGGGAGTTGCTCGCGGTGCGTTGCTGAATCGTGTTTCTCCAGAAGGTGTCGTGTTCGACGACGCGTATGTTTATCGCTGGCCGCAGTGAACAGAAGGTGCTCTTCACCGTGCATAGTTAAACAGCGCCGGGTTTCCACCACAATGACACCGCTTTTCATCACAAATCCCCTGTGCCCGGTGAGGTTCGCGCCCCGGTTTTGGGCGCTAACCTGGGTATCCCTGACGCTGTGATCGTAGGGTGTTAAGCTGATGCGTTACATGATCGAAACGTGCGCGACGCGCGGGAGTTCACGGTAAAGCTGCGCTACCTCCACAGAAATCAGTGACGGGGTCAGGAAAGACCAGCGGAGTGGAAGTGGAGCAGCTTTCGTCATTATGCCTTGCGCGAAGCGGGAGTCGTTGAGATCGAATCGGAATGGACGGCGCGGGACCGGGAGGAGAGCGGAGGCATTCCTCGGAAGTCCCTTCGCCCAGGTTAGCGTCCAAAGAACGGACGCGAACCTGGGGCACCGGGCTTTCGTTTACAATCGAGGATTCTTGTAACGATTCTCTGTGAAAAGATTCTCCACCGATTGGAAACCAATTACCATGCACCGCTGGTCGCAACTGTTTATTCCTACTCTGCGCGAGGCTCCGGCTGATGCCGAAGTTGCCAGTCACAAATTGCTGGTTCGCGCGGGATACATCCGTCAACTGGGCGCGGGAATTTACTCGTTCCTGTTCATGGGCAATCGCTCTACGCAAAAGATCATGGGCATCGTCCGCGAGGAGATGGACACGATTGGGCAGGAGTTCTATCTGCCGGCGCTGAATCCGCGCGAGATTTGGGAGGCCAGCGGACGCTGGGCGGTGATGGGCGAAAACATGTTTCGCCTCAAGGACCGCAAGGGTGCCGACCTGTGTCTCGGCTTTACGCACGAAGAGGTGATGACCGATATCGCGCGCAAGGAACTGCGCAGCTACAAGCAGCTGCCGCAGATCTGGTATCAGATTCAGACCAAGTTCCGCGACGAGCCGCGGCCGAAGGGCGGGTTGCTGCGGGTGCGCCAGTTCATCATGAAAGATTCCTATTCGTTCGACATCGATGCGGCCGGGCTCGACGTCTCTTATCAGAAGCATCACGACGCCTACTGCCGCATCTTCGATCGCTGCGGCCTGAAATACATGGTGATCGAAGCGCACTCGGGCGCGATGGGCGGATCGCAGTCGCAGGAATTCATGGTGCGCACTCCGGCGGGCGAGGACCTGGTAGTGAGCTGCGAGAAATGCAATTACGCGGCGAATATGGAGAAGGCGACGTCGAAGCTGGCTCCGGTGGAAGACCTGAAGGCCGAAGGCGATGGTTCATCGCTCGAAGGTCAGCCGCTCGAAGTGCACACTCCAGGACAAAAGACGATTGAAGATGTGGCGCGATTTCTGGGCGTGTCTCCCAAGAACAAGATCAAAACGCTGGCGATGATGATCGTCGAAATAGATAAAAAGAGCGGAAAGACGAGCCAGCGGCCGGTCGTGTTGCTCATGCGCGGCGATCACCAGATGAACGACGCCAAGCTTTCGACCGCGATCGGCGGCAAAGAAGTGCGTCCCATGCAGGAGGATGAGATTCTGGCTCTGTTCAAGTCCCCGGCGGGATATCTCGGACCGCTCGGCATCGATTGGGCGAAGGACATGAATGATTCGACCAAGCCGATTCTGCTGGTCGACAAGGCGCTCGAAGGCCGCACCAACCTGATTGGCGGCGCGAACAAAGAGGATTATCACGTCAAGAACCTGACGCCGGGGAAGAATTTTCAGCCGACCGCTTATGCCGACTTGCGGAGCGTGACCGCGGGCGAAGATTGCCCGAACTGCGGCGACGGTTCTCCCCTGCGCATCGATACGGCGGTCGAGATCGGGCACATTTTCAAACTCGGCTACAGGTATTCGGAGTCGATGGGGGCGCGCGTGCTCGACCGCAACGGCAAAGAGGTCGCGCCGATCATGGGGAGCTACGGGATTGGCATTGAGCGCATTCTCACCGCTGCCATTGAGCAGAGCAATGACGAAAACGGTTTCTGGCTGCCGTCTTCGATTGCGCCGTTTGAGGTGGTCGTGGTGTCGACAAACTCGAAAGATGAGGCGATCCGCAGCGCCTCGGAAAGCATCGCGCAGCAACTCGAAGCCGCCGGATACGACGTTTTGCTCGACGACCGCGACGAACGGCCGGGAGTGAAGTTCAAGGACGCCGATCTGGTGGGTATCCCCTTTAGAATCAATGTGGGAAAGAAAGTTACCGAAGATATGGTGGAAGTCGTTCGGCGCTCGACTCTGGAAAAGGAGGACGTTAGAATTTCAGCCATAACCGAGCATTTCGGAAAATTGCGCCAGGGAGTGAGGTCGGTGGCGGTTTAGCCGATAGAAACATTGTGACTTTGGCGCAGCGCGAAGGGCTCGCGATTGAAACTTCGGGCAGTGAAATTTCCCGGAGATTCGAGTCGCGGAATTGAAATTCGCGGCGTTGAAATTCGCAACCAGCGACTGGGCGATTGTTTCTTATGGCGACTTTGAAATTGGTCTCTGGCTTTGCCATCATAGGGCTTGCGATCATGATCTGTGTCAAGCTGATCCCGCCGTTTTTCAACAACTTCGAACTTGAAGATGCGATGAAGACGGAAGCCACGCAATCGACTTATAGCACGCGCACCGAAGAGGAAATTCGCGCCTCGATTATTAAAGCGGCTCACGGTTACGACATTGCGCTCACTCCGCAGCAGGTGCATGTTTTGCGAGTCGGCGGATACGGTGTCGGCACGCTCTCGATTGAAGCCGAGTACAGCGTTCCTGTCGACCTCCCCGGTTATTCGACCATTCTGAATTTTCATCCTGCCTCGCAGAACAAGGGCGTTTTTTAAGGGCAGCTCTTGGCTCTTAGCTCTTAGCAATTAGCGCCGCAGTTTGCAGTTCTTCAGCACTCTGTTTGTTGGCTGGTTGCTTCGCCTTTCCGTGCACTGATTCCTCTCGCTGTACCGCTTGATCGGCTTTGAGTTACCATGCAAATTCGCCGGCGTGAAAATTTGCGGGATCGATGTCCGCAGGATCCATGCTCGGAATGGAGCGCGTTGCATGAGGAAACTTGCAGTCGTCTGTCTGGGAATCTTTTTATGTCTGTGCCTGTCTCTGACCGCTTCGGCGCAGACACCACCTCGTGGCGCTCCGCCTGCTACGCCCAGGCATCCCGTTGTCGACCAGTATTTTGGAGTTAAGGTCACTGACGATTATCGCTGGCTGGAGAACTGGGACGATCCCGCGGTGAAGCAGTGGAGCTCCCTGCAGAACGCCTATGCTCGCGGATATCTGGACAGTTTGCCGGACCGTCCCGCCATTAAGGAGCGTCTGCAGCAGCTTGCCGGCTCAGGGTCTGTCGCTTATTTCTCCCTGCAATTCCGCGGCGGAATTCTGTTCGCCCGAAAGAGCCAGCCGCCGAAGCAGCAACCTTTGCTTGTGGCTCTTGACTCGAACGCAAATCCCGCCAGCGAGAGGATCGTTTTCGATCCCAATGCGGCTAGCGCCAGAGGATCGGTCGCGGTGGACTTTTACGTTCCTTCGCTCGACGGGAAGCTGGTTGCTGTCGCGCTCTCCGAAAACGGCTCGGAAGACAGTTCAGCTCATGTCTTCGAAGTTGCCACGGGAAGGGAACTCCCAGACCGCGTGCCGCGCGTCAACTTCGCTACTGCGGGAGGCAGCATTGACTGGAAGGCCGATGGCTCCGGGTTTTATTACACGCGCTATCCGCAGGGAAACGAACGGCCCGCGGCAGACGCCGATTTCTACCAGCAGGTTTACTTTCACAAGCTGGGATCGGATTCCCATGACGACACATACGTTCTTGGCAAGGATTTCCCGCGGATCGCAGAAATTCATTTGCGCACGAGCGACGATGGCCAGTGGTTGGTGGCAAGCGTCGCTAACGGCGACGGCGGCCAGTTTGCGCACTACCTGATGAATGCGGCCGGACATTGGACGCAGGTCACACATTTCGAAGACGAAATCGTTTCCGCCAAAGTTGGGCCCGATGACACCCTTTATCTGCTTTCGCACAGACACGCTCCGCGCGGCAAGATTTTGCGGTTACCGCTCTTACGCTTCTCGATGGAAAAAAATGAGCGGATGAGGGTTAACCTCTCAGAGGCGAAGGTTATCATTTCCGAAAGCTCCGGAGCCGGCGCCGACGAGAATGCGCGTGCCTCGATTGAGAGCTTTATGCCCGCTCCCGAACGACTGTATGTCGTGGATATCGTCGGCGGTCCCTCCCATGTGCGCGTATTTGATCTGCGGGGCCATCCGCTGGCGGAGCCTGCGCTGCCGCCGATTTCATCGGTTGACGATGTGGTTTCGATTGGCGACGGCAATGTGTTGTTCCTGGTCGGCAATTATCTTCAGCCTTCCGCGTGGTATCGCTTTGACGCAGCCAGCGGAAAATCCGCGCGCACGGCTCTCTCGCAGGTTGCTCCCTACAATTTCGACGACGCGGAAGTGGTGCGCGAATTCGCCGTTTCGAAGGATGGTACGCGCGTTCCGCTCAACATCATCCGCCGCAAAGGCACCAAGCTTGAGGGCAGCAATCCAACCTTGCTCTACGGTTACGGAGGCTACGGTATCAACGAGACTCCTTCTTTCGCCGGTTCGATGGCTCGTGTTTGGCTCGACCAGGGCGGAGTCTACGTGGTGGCGAACCTTCGCGGCGGCGGCGAGTATGGGGAGGATTGGCACAACGGGGGCAAGCTTACGCACAAACAGAATGTCTTCGACGATTTCATCGCCTGCGCCGAACACCTGATCGAGCAGAAATACACTTCACCGGCTCATCTCGCCATTCTGGGCGGAAGCAATGGCGGTCTGCTAATGGGCGCGGCGCTCACCGAACGTCCCGACCTGTTTCGCGCGGTTGTCTCGTTTGTCGGAATCTACGACATGCTGCGGGTTGAACTCGACCCTAACGGCGAATTCAATACAACCGAGTTCGGTACGGTGAAAAATCGCAAGCAGTTCGAGGCGCTTTATGCTTACTCGCCTTATCACCATGTGAAAGACGGGACAGTGTATCCGGCTATTCTTTTTCTCACCGGCGAAAATGATCATCGCGTCAATCCGCTGCACTCGCGCAAGATGACGGCGCGATTGCAGGCGGCGAGTGGTTCGGACCGTCCCATATTGCTCCGCACCTCGGCAAATTCCGGCCATGGCATTGGCACCGCGCTTGATGAACGGATCGAGGAAACGGCGGATGCGCTCAGCTTTCTGTTTGCGCAGCTGGGAGTCAAGTACGTGCCTGCAGGCAAGTAATAGTGACTCGGCAGTAATGGAACCACTAGACACCCACAGCCGTCTCCGTTCTGACACGCATCCTACTGGTTGTGCCGCCGCCTTGTGATTTAGAATCAACCAGCGGCGCATATCAGCTCCGAAGCGGGCTTTGGACTGCGAATTGCCCTCGGCATGGAAGCACTGCAAACTCGATAACCACTAACAATAACGATGACCATCAAGCTGAAAATTCCGACGGCCCGACGCGGCAGTCAAGCCGGAAAGGGTCGCAGCGGAGGTCGCGGCAAGGGCCTGCTTCCGCGCGATCGAATCATTCGTCTTGCCTTGCTGGGCTTTCTATGTGCCGCGCTCGTGGTGGTTGGCTCCTTTGCGTACTGGTATGTGAAGTACGACCGCATCATCGAGCAGCGCTTCCACGGCGCCGTATTTGCCAGCTCGGCGAAGATTTTTGCGGCTCCTGAAGTGGTGAGACTTGGATCGAAATTAGCGGTCGCCACGATTGCGGCCGAGTTACGCCACGCCGGCTATTCGGAGAAGGAAGGCGAATCGCCGCTGGGCAGCTATCGCGCTGCACGGCGCGTCGATCGAAGTTGTGCCCGGCCCCGAGTCGTATCACAGTCCCGAAGCGGCCACCATCACTGTCAGCGAGGGAGAGGTTTCGAGCATCAACAGCCACTCCGCTGGAGCACTGGAGGCTTACGAGCTCGAGCCCCAGATGCTGACTTCGCTGTTCAATGCGGGAGATCGCTCCAAGCGGCAACTGGTGAAGTATGACGAGATTCCCAAGATCATGGTGGAAGCGGTCACCTCCATTGAAGACCGCCGCTTCTTTCAGCACAACGGCGTCAACTTTATGCGCCTGGCTGAAGCCGCGTGGATCGACTTTACGCATCAGCGACACCAGCAGGGCGGTTCGACGATCACCATGCAGCTTTCGCGGGCGATTTTTCTTAGTCCGGAGAAAACTTTCAAACGCAAGCTGATCGAAATGCTGATTGCGGTGGAGCTGGAACAGAAATTTTCCAAGCAGCAGATTTTTGAGTTCTACGCGAATCGCGTCGATCTGGGACAGCGCGGATCGTTCACCATTTCGGGGCTGGCGGAAGGGGAGCGGTCTTATTTCAACAAGGATCTCAAGGACATCACCCTGCCTGAAGCCGCGCTGCTGGCGGGATTGATCCAGGCGCCCAGCTATCTTTCGCCCTATCGCCACGAGGATCGCGCCCGCGAACGCCGCAATACCGTGATTGAGGCCATGGTCGAAACCGGCGCGATAACGCGCGAGCAGGCCGACAAAGCCAAGGCCACAAAGCTGAACCTAGCCCCGCCAAACGTTGAGGCCAACGACGCGCCATATTTCGTCGATATGGTGCGCGATACGGTCATCGGCCGATTGAACGAGCGCGAGGTCAACGATCAGCAATACCGCATCTACACGACGCTCGACCCTGATCTGCAGAGGGCAGCCGCGCAAGCGGTAGAAACCGGCATCAAGCTGGTAGACGATCAGGTCACGAAGCTGCGGACCCACAAGACCAGGATTGGGAAGAACAAATTCGAAACGACGGTGACGCCCGGGCCGCAGGCGCAGGTCGCGCTCATCGCCATGGACCCCCATACCGGCGAGATCAAGGCGCTGGTCGGCGGCCGCGATTATGCCAAGAGCCAATTGAACCACGCGCTCGCCAAGCGTCCGACAGGCTCCATCTTCAAGCCGTTTGTGTATGCGGCTGCGATGAACACGGCGATCGATGGGTCGAGCAGCGTGATTACTCCGGCATCGATAGTTTCCGATCAGCCTTCGACATTCTCTTACGGCGACCAGATCTACGAACCGCGCAACTACAAAGAGGAGTATCACGGCGATGTGACGCTGCGTTATGCGCTGGCGCTTTCGCTCAACAATGCCACGGTCAAGGTAGCGGAAGAAGTGGGCTACGACAAAGTGGCGGAACTGGCGCAGTCCGCGGGAATCACCTCGGTGAAAGCCACGCCTTCAATGGCGCTCGGCGCTTACGATGCTACGCCCGTGGACATGACGGCCGCCTATACCAGTTTCGCCAATGGCGGCCTGCGGCTCTCGCCGGTTTTTGTGAGTTCGGTGCGCAACTCCAAGGGTGATGTCGTCATCAACTTCGACTCCGAGAAGAAGCAGGTTCTCGATCCACGCGTCGCCTTCGTCATGACCAATATGCTGGAAGGCGTGATGAACTTCGGTACGGCCGCAGGCGTGCGCTCCCGCGGATTCACGGCTCCGGCGGCGGGTAAGACGGGCACTTCGCACGATGGATGGTTTGCCGGCTACACCAGCAATCTGCTATGCATCGTCTGGGTCGGATACGACGACTATAGTGACATTCGTTTGAGCGGGGCGCAGACCGCCGCTCCCATTTGGGCGGAGTTCATGAAAAAAGCGGTGGCGCTTCCAGCTTATGCGGATGTGAAGCCCTTCACCCAGCCCGATGGCGTGGTCGATGTGCAACTGGACAAGATCACCAACCGCCTGGCGACGCCGGCTTGCCCGGACGATTACACGATTGCTTTCGTGGCCGGCACAGAGCCTCACGATACCTGCGACCAGAGTTCCGGTGTGCAAGGGTTCTTTTCGCGGATTTTTGGCGGAAACCAGGAGAAGGCACTGCCGCCGCCAACCACAAATGGGAACTCGCAACAGGCCTCCGGTGTCCAATCTGAAGAGGCGGTAAAGAAAAAGAAAGGCATTTTTGGCAAGATAGTGGGTGTTTTCAAGGGAGACGGCAACAAGAACGACAAAAACCCTCCCTCGCCGTCGAAGAGTGATGGCGACCCGCCGCAATAGTAATAGTAGAGTAGGTTTGGGCTAATAGCGTTTCCAGGATGCGGTTTCGCGGGAAGCGCCTTTGCTCTCGTTTTGCGGCATCAAACTTGCAGGTAGCCTGATAAAAGGCGCCGGAACACCGCAAAACTCTGAAGTTTTGTATGTTCGGCCGGGGGTGGGATATGTTTTCCTGTATCCGCGTCAGTTTGCTGTCGCTCCTCTTCTTTCTTGCACTGTCGGCTTCTCTCCTCATTGTTCCATTGCAGGCTCAAAACTCCGAACAGGTCGAGATCGGGCCGCCGCCGCTGCATCGCGCTGAACCACCCGCTCCGGGAGCAACACCGGAGGAACTCGAGCGACGGGGCGACGAGTTGCGCACGGAGAAGCTCTTTCTCGATGCCATCGACTATTACCAGGCCGCGCTGAAGGGCGATCCGGTAAATGCCTCTGTCTTCAATAAGATCGGGATGTGCCAACTTCTGATGCAGCGGTATAAGGAGGCCAAGAAGAGCTTCGAACGCGCGATTAAGGTGGATCGCAACCACGCCGACGCCTACAACAATCTGGGAGTTACTTACTACTCGACCCATAACTACGGCGCGGCGATCCGGCAATATCAGAAGGCGATTGCGTTGAAAAACGATGCCGCCTCCTATTACAGCAACCTTGCGGCCGCTTATTTCAATAAGAAAGAGTTCAATAAGGCCATTCAGAATTATGCCAAAGCCTTGGAACTCGATCCCGACATCTTCAATCGCAGTTCGCACGCCGGTGTTCAGGCCAAGCTGCCTTCTCCCGAAGACCAGGCCCATTATGATTATGTTCTGGCCAAGCTGTATGCCCGGACCGGCGTGCCCGACCTGTCATTGCACTATTTGAAGAAAGCGAAAGAGGAGGGTTACAGGGACATCAAAGATGCGTACAAAGACAATGAGTTCAGCGCGGTGCGGAAGGATCCACGCTTCGGTGAATTGATGGCCGCGAAATCGCCCTCAATTTCAGACTAGCCCCGGCTCTAATGACTTGGGCCGGAAATCGATCCTGCTTCCGGCCCGGCGAAACATATTATAAAAACTGTGCGAAATCCTAAATAAAATCGAAACTTCCCCGGCGAAGCTGGGTTAGCACGATCAACCCTCCTGAAAACAAAGGGTGAGTAGGGAGACCAAAACCCGCCGGTTGCTAACCCGAGCACGCCCCAAGCCAGCAACCGGCGGGCAATAACCCGACTATTGACTCAGCGGCAGGCGTGGTTTGCTCTCCGGTTTGCTCTCCGGGCGCCAAATCTTACTGCGAACCGCGTAGAGCCGAATCGGTTGCGTTGAACCTCTCAATCCTTCAGCGAGATATATACCTCGACCACCCGCTTCCATTTTCCCTGTGCTTTCAATATGTATTCGATCGCGTCGCGGGCCGCACCGTCGCCTCCGGCGTGCGCGGTCGTAAAGTGGGCTTCAGCTTTAACCTCTGGACGCGCGTTCTTGACGGCGATTGCCAATCCGCATGAGCGCATTGCCGGGAGATCGATGACATCATCGCCCACGAAGGCGGCCTCGGCTGCCGTAATGCCATCTTTTTCAAGAATCTGCCTGAATACCGCCGCTTTGTCTTGAACGCCCTGGTAGACGTATTCCATCTTCAAATCGCGGGTCCGAAGAGCCACGGTTTCGGAGATGCGCTTGGTGATGATTCCGGTTTTGATGCCCGCCATGCGAGCCAGCATGATGGCGGTGCCGTCATGGGCGTGGAAGCCCTTGGCTTCGATCAGACTGGCGCCGTGGAAGCCGCTGCTGCCCGGTCCGGCAGCTTCAGAGCCGGCACTTGCGGGTATTTCTGGGACGCGTTGGGTGCCGAGTGGCGAGCTTCCCGGCGCGGGGAAGATCCAGATCTTGCCATCGGTGAGCACTCCATCAACGTCGAAGAGGATGAGCTTGATTTTGCGGGCACGGGCGGTGGCGGAGGGTTTAGGCATCGCCGCGATTCTAGCATTGGGGAATCTCTGACGCGGGGCAGTCTCGCCTGTGCAGCGGAGTGAAGCTCCGCCACTGCCGACCGCGTGTGCCCACCTCGGTTCATATTTGCATCTTTACTTACACATCTGACTGTGTAAGACTTAACACATGCCGACCAACCTGGCATTGGACGATCGACTTATAGAAGAAGCCCGCCGCGCCGGAAAACACAAGACCAAGAAGGAAGCGGTCACCGCGGCGCTGGATGAGTACGTCCGGCGGCGCAAGCAGATGCGGATACTGGACGCTTTCGGCACCGTTACCTTCGATCCCGCCTACGATTACAAGGCGGAACGGAGACGCCGTTCACGTCGTGCGCTCGGGCGATCACGACCGTGATGGTGCTTGTGGATACTCCGGTCTGGTCGCTGGCATTGCGGCGTAAACCAGCGCATCTCAGCGGGCCGCAACTAGCTTTGGCCGATATCCTCGCGGAATTGATTCGCGAGGGACGTGTGCAGATGCTGGGGCCAATCCGTCAGGAGTTGCTTTCCGGAATTCGCGAAGTAGCCCAGTTTCGCAAGCTGCGTGACTATCTGCGCGCGTTCCCGGAGCACCCGCTCGAAGCCGCCGACTATGAGGACGCCGCGGATATGAACAACCGTTGTCGCGCGAAGGGCATCGCGGGGTCGGCGGTCGATTTTCTAATCTGCGCCGCCGCTCAGCGTCGTGGATGGTCCATTCTCACGACAGATCATGATTTCCAAAATTACGCTTCGGTGCTACCGCTGCGTCTCCACCCGTCGTCGGCATCGTGAGGGGCCAGGGGACGTTTATGAGCGGGAGATCCACAGAACCGGGAAGCGGCGTCCTAGCTTTTCGAAGTCGCGGTCGGAAGTGACAAGGGTAGCGCGATGTTGCAGGGCAAGAGCGGCGGCGATGCAGTCTACATAGGGGATTTTGTGAAGAGCCTTCAGTTCTCCGGCTTTGATGGCCAGCGGAAGGTCAACCGGAACGATCTGGATCGGTAGGTGGGAGAAACCCCCGATCGTCTGCCGGGCGAGCTCCTCACTGCGCTTGATCCACAGCCAATAGAAGACCTCGCCGAGATTCATGACCGACACGAAAATATCAGTTTGCTCCACGGCAGCCGCGTGCAGTAATTCATCGACTTTGCGCATACCGGGCCCGGACTCGATAAAGTCGATCAGTGCGTTTGCATCCAGAACGTAGCTTTCGTTCATTTCTCCAGCCGGTGTTCGCGCTCTCGGGCTTCAGCAATGGAATCGTCGCCCTTGCAGGATCCGCGCAGCCTCCGGATTAAGTCTTCCGTTGCCGCTAGCGACTCCTGTCTTCTTTTGCCGTGAGTCGCCCTGCCCTCGTATCGAACATCGAATCCCCAATCTTCCAGGATCTTGACGGCCTGATGAGAATTCGTGGGGTCGTTCGGTGGCACTCCTGCGGCCTCCAGTATGAGCGGCCTGCGCAGGCAACTCGCGCCCCTCTACGATGACTGTCCACTTCGCGGGACGCGAGGCGCGCAATCTCTTGGCGGCTGCGGTGATGTCTTCCCGGGTGAGCGAAGAAACTCTTGGGCTGGGCATCAATCGGTCCTTTGCGGGTTCTCTCCGCTGATTCATATTCATCATATTCATATTCATATTCATATGCAAGGCAACAAGTTTTCTCAAAACTGGAATAGGCGAATGTTTTACGAAACCGCCAAATTCTCGCTACAATAATTCTCATGCCCTCCGTCGTCTCCCCATCTCTCGCCTGGGCTCATCCGCTGGTGCAGGAGTGGTTCACGGCGCGCTTCTCGACGCCGACTGAGCCGCAGGAGCAGGGCTGGCCTCACATTCTGGCCGGCCACACCACGCTGATCTCGGCTCCGACAGGATCGGGCAAGACGCTGGCCGCCTTCCTGGCCTGCATTAATCGGCTGGTCTGCAAGGCGCTCGCAGGAGAGCTGCGCGACCGCACCGAAGTTCTCTATGTCTCTCCGCTCAAGGCGCTTGGCAACGACATCCAGAAAAATCTCGAAATCCCGCTGGGAGAAATCTTGCAGATGGCCGGCGACCGCGGCCTGCTGATGCCGGAGATCCGCACCGCCGTGCGCACCGGCGACACGCTGATGAAAGACCGGCGCCTGATGCTGAAGCGGCCGCCGCACATTCTGGTAACGACGCCCGAATCGCTTTACATTTTGCTGACGGCGGAAAAGAGCCGCGCCATTTTGCGCGATGTCGAGACCGTGATTGTGGACGAGATTCATGCTGTGGCCGACGACAAGCGCGGCGTCCATCTTTCGCTTTCGCTGGAGCGACTGGAAGCGCTGAGCCTTCGCCCGCCGGTGCGCATCGGACTTTCTGCCACGCAGAAGCCGATCGAAGAGGTCGCGCATTTTCTGGCCGGCACCGGTACCGGCACTTCCGATCCTCAAAATCCGCGTCCCGACCCGGTCATCGTCAACATCGGCCACAAGCGCAAGCTCGATCTGGGGGTCGAGGTTCCTTCTTCTGAACTCGGCCCGGTCGCGTCGAACGAAATGTGGGACGAGATCTACGAGCGCATCGTGCAATTGGTGAACGCGCACCGCTCCACGCTCGTCTTCGTCAATACGCGGCGGCTGGCCGAGCGCATCGCCCATCAATTAGGCGAGCGGCTGGGCGAAGAGAATGTGGCGGCGCATCACGGAAGCCTGTCGCGCAAGCTGCGCCTGGAGGCGGAACGCAAGCTGAAAGAAGGCCAAATCAAAGTGCTGGTGGCGACCGCATCGCTTGAACTTGGCATTGATGTGGGAACGGTAGATCTCGTCTGCCACATCAGTTCGCCACGGTCGATTGCAGTTGCTCTTCAGCGCGTTGGGCGTTCCGGCCACTGGCGCGGCGCGGTTCCCAAGGGTAGATTTTTTGTCACCACGCGCGACGATCTCGCGGAATGCGCGGTGCTGGTGCGGGCGATTCGACGCGGCGAACTTGACCGTCTGATTTTTCCCGAAGCTTCGCTTGATGTGCTGGCGCAGCAGATCGTCGCTTGCTGCGCGGCTGCCGGTGGGCCGGGCGCGGACGCCCGGCGCTCCACGAGCAATCAATCTGAGCATCAAGCGGACGATACGTCGAAGCTCAACGACGGTTGGGACGAAGACGCCTTATTCGAGCTGGTAAAACGCGCCTATCCCTATCGCAATCTCAAGCGCGAGACGTATGACGAAGTGCTGGCGATGCTCTCCGAAGGCATCGCCTCGCAGCGTGGCCGTTATGGCGCTTACGTGCATCACGACCGCGTAAACCACAAACTGCGGGCGCGGCGCGGCGCCCGGCTGGCGGCGATTACCAGCGGCGGCGCGATTCCCGACAATGCTCTCTTTACGGTGGTAGCAGAACCCGATGGCGGGACGGTTGGCACCGTTGATGAAGATTTCGCGGTGGAGAGCATGGCGGGAGACGTCATGCTGTTCGGCAACACCTCGTGGCGGATAAGGCGGGTGGAAGGAAAAACGTCGCGCGTGCTGGTTGAAGATGCGCACGGCCAGCCGCCTAGCGTGCCTTTCTGGCGCGGAGAAGCCCCCGCGCGCACCGCCGAACTTTCGCAACAGCTCGGCGAATTGCGCAAAGAGATCAGCGACCGGTTAACAGGAGTGCTGCCGATAGAAGGCTGGCGGAATCTGCCCGTTGTCGCTGAGACGGCCAGTTGGCTGGGAGAGGAATGCGGGCTCGATCTTTCGGGCGCGGAGCAGTTGATTCAGTACACACTCGAAGGCCGCACCGTGCTCGGCGATGTGCCGACGCAGACGACGATCATCGCCGAAAGATTTTTCGATGAGGGCGGAGGGATGCAGCTGATCATCCACGCGCCCTTTGGCGGACGCATCAACAAGGCCTGGGGACTGGCTTTGCGCAAGCGCTTCTGCCGCGGGTTTAATTTCGAACTGCAAGCTGCCGCCACCGACAACGGACTCAACATCGCTCTCGCCGAGCAACATAGTTTTCCGTTGGCCGATGTTTTTCAATTTCTCCATTCCGAAACGATGGCGGCGATTTTGGAGCAGGCGGCGCTGGCTTCTCCCATCTTTGGAACGCGCTGGCGGTGGGACGCGACACGGGCTCTGGCGTTGCTGCGTTTTCAGGGCGGCAAGAAAGTGCCGCCGCAGATTCAGCGCATGCGCTCCGACGATCTGCTGGCTTCGGTTTTCCCAGATGTGGCGGCTTGCCAGGAAAATATTGAAGGCGACATCAAGATTCCGGATCATCCACTGGTGCGCGAGGTAATGAAGGATGTTTTGACCGAGGCGCTCGACATCGAAGGCCTCGCCGAAGTGTTGCGTGGAATCGAGCAGGGAAAGATTCGTTGCCTCGCGGTTGATACTCCGGTGCCGTCGCAGTTCTCGCATGAAATTCTGAATGCCAATCCTTATGCCTATCTCGATGATGCTCCGCTCGAAGAACGCCGGGCGCGAGCGGTTGAGATGCGGCGGGTGTTGCCGGCATCTGTGCTTGAGGAGAGTCGGAGCGCTCGATCCAGCGGCCATAGCGCAGGTGCAGCAGGAGGCTTGGCCAGATGTGCGCGATGCCGATGAACTGCATGATGTGCTGCATACGCTGGTGATGATGCCGGCAGGGTCTCAGGTCTCAGGTCTCAGGTCTCAGCCACCAAGACGTGCCGGCTAACTGGGGAAGGCTGTTCGAGCAGCTTGCAGGGTGCGAATCGTGCGGTCGTCGCGGAAGCAGCGGGGCGGCAATACTGGGTCGCAGCGGAGCGGGTTGGGTGGCTTCAGGCTATGCATCCTTCCGCACGGGACGTGGTTCGCCCGCGAATCGCAGCCCTAGCTTTGACGATGCTCTGCTGACTGCCGTGCAGGGATGGATCGCACATCTCGGCCCCACCACCGCCTCGGAAATCGGCGAACTACTCGGACTGCCCGCGTCCGAGATTGAGAAGGCTTTGCTTCGCATCGAGGCCAGCGGGGCGATTTTGCGCGGCCGATTTCGTCCGGTCAATTCGCTCCCGGCAAAATTCGAAGGCGAGCCCGAAACCGAGTGGTGCGACCGGCGTCTCCTGGCGCGCATTCATCGGCTCACGGTCGCTAGCTTGCGCAAACAGATTGCGCCGGTTACAGCTTCACAATTCATGAATTGGCTTTTGCGCTGGCAGCACCTTGCTCCGGGCACCCAGGTGCGGGGCGAGCACGGAACGCTCGAAGTAATCCGGCAGTTGCAGGGCTTTGAAATTCCGGCAAGCTCATGGGAGCGTTTTGTGCTGGCGCGCAGAATCTCCGACTACGATCCAGCTCATCTTGATCAGCTGTGCCTGGCTGGGGTGGTCGGATGGGGACGCCTGTCGCCGCATCCGGCGACGCTTGACGTCATGGGGAACGATGAGAATGGACGCGAGACCCGGCGGCGAGTGATTCCGACGCGGGTTGCGCCCATTGCATTCTTTGTGCGCGAAGATGCCGACTGGCTCCGACCCCATCATCCCGGGGCCGAGGACTCTGCGACTTCGTTTCTCAGTCCGGTGGCGCAATCTGTGCTCGAACTGCTGAAGCATCGCGGCGCTTTGTTTTTTCCGGACATGGTGCGGGCGACGGGCCGCCTCAAAGCGGAAATTGAAACCGGATTGTGGGAGTTGGTCGCGGCCGGCCTGGTGACGGCTGACGGGTTCGAAAACCTGCGCGCCCTGGTGACGCCGAAGAGTTCGCCGAACAGCGCCATGGGCAAAGGGATCGGAAAAGTCCGCCGCCCGCGCCATGCACCCGGACGCTGGTCGCTTTTGCAGAGCGAAGGCGCCGATCGCGACCGCAGCGTTGAATCCTGCTGCTGGATGCTGTTGCGCCGCTACGGAGTCGTTTTCCGCGACCTGCTGGCGCGCGAAACTAATTTGCCGCGCTGGCGCGAATTGCAGATCGGGTACCGGCGTCTCGAAGATCGCGGCGAAGTGCGCGGCGGGCGCTTCGTCGATGGTTTTATAGGAGAGCAGTTCGCGCTTCCAGTGGCCGTCGAATCGCTGCGCGCCCAGCGTAAGCTGCCGCAAGCGACGATGGGCGAGCGCGTGGTGATCGCGGCCGCCGATCCGCTGAATCTGGTTGGAATTATTGTTCCGGGCGAACGCATCCCTGCGATCTCGGGACGAAGCGTTACGTTTCGCGACGGGGTTTGGGAGCCGGACGATGTGCTGCTGGCTGCTGGCGTCGATAGGGTGACAGCTTGATCGCTCCACGAATCTCGAGCTCACGGCAACTTTAATTGCAGCAACACTTGCGGATTCAAATACACCCCCTGCCAACGCACGGCCAGGTGTAAATGCGGCCCGGTGGCGCGTCCGGTGCCTCCGCTGAGCGCGATCGGCTGGCCTTTCTTCACGTCGTCGCCCTCCTTCACCAGGAATTTTGACAAGTGCATATAGAGCGTGAGCAGTCCCTGGCCGTGGTCGATGACAATAAAATTGCCTTCGAAAAACAGAGGCCGCGCCAGGATGACGCGTCCGTCGTTGACGGCTGCGACCGAGGTTCCGGCGGGCACTCGGAAGTCGAGACCCTGATGCGTGCCCTCGACGGTACCGTTAAAAACGCGTTCGACTCCAAACACTTCCGAGATCCCGGCATTCACCGGAGCTGAGAAATCCCCATCCCATTCGCGCGTAGCGCTGGAAGTCTTGAGGATCTCGGTCTTGACTTCTTTATCCTCGGCGATCTGGCGCTGGTCTTCGGGGCTAGGCGCGGTGTAACGCGGCGGGAACGGTCAAGGCTACGCGGGGATAGCGTTGCCGTTTGACTTGGATTTTCTTTTCGAAGGAGACCGCATGGCTGGTGGATGCTTCATTAGAGTTAGAGTTGGCAGCAACGGTTTCGGCGTGAAGTTCCAGAGGATAGGTTCCGGGCTTGGTTTCGAGGCTGACTCCGGCGAGCGCGAACCATGATCTATGAGTGGATGATTTGTGGGTCGATGATTCGCCGCTTGCGTCGAAGCTGAACACGATCTCATGGCCCAGCCATGTCCCCGAAAGCGCGCGAACCGGCTTCGGCGTGGTGACGCGGAACAGCACGGGCGATCCGTTGACCAGGCGGCCAGGTTGGTTGACGACGGTCCAGTGTGTGGAACTTGCCGCTGGCGAGCGCGCGGCCAAAGCGAGCAGCGCGAAGGCAAAGAGTACAACGCAGCGGAACTGACGTTTGAGTATCAAGAAGATTGCCCCCTCATAGATTGGCTCCCAGAAAAGGAGTATTCTTGGGTTTTGCTGGCCACATTACCAGTGTAATGTGCATCGCGCTGCACGGCAGAGCAAGCTGTTGACACTATGAAAAACCGAAAGCCACCGAGCCACGACAGGGCTCGCCACGTACGCTTCAATCTCGAAATCGAACGGGAGACTGATGGTCGATGGATGGCGGAAATTCCAGAGATTCCAGGGGCCATGGCGTATCGATCGTCTGAGGAAGAAGCGAAAGCAAAAGCATACGCTCTGGCACTGTATGCAATTGCCGATGACGTAGAAAAGTCCAAAGACATTCCAGAATCTATCAGCGTTCTCACGGTTTCCGCCTGACCCAATGGCCAAGTGCCAAGGCGAAAGCAGTGAAGCGCGCACTTATCCGGATTTGACGCCGGACGATCTCTGAGACATCTCGAATTCCCGCAGCAAGTTCAGGCTAGAATTTCAACTGTAGACATACATGACTTTCAGCATGATCCTTCTCTTGCTTGTCGGGATATCGGCGGTCGGAGACGACGCGTCGAAGGCGGACCAGGTGATCGTCGTAAAGAGCCTGCGAACCCTTACCCTTCTCTCGAACGGGAAGATTCTGCGCACTTACAAGGTCGCTCTCGGAGGCTCGCCGGTGGGCGCCAAAGAGCAGCAGGGCGATCACAAGACTCCGGAGGGTCAATACATACTCGATCGCCGGAACGCGAAGAGCCGTTTTTACAAGGCTATTCACGTTTCCTATCCGAATGAGCAGGACAAGAAGAGAGCGTCTGAGCGCGGAGTCTCGCCCGGCGGCGACATCATGGTCCATGGTTTACCAAACGGATTCGGGTGGCTCGGGGCCACTCATCGCGCACGAGATTGGACCGACGGATGTATCGCGGTGACGAACGCTGAGATGGATGAAAGCTGGGAACTCGTGCCTGACGGGACACCCATCGAGATTCGACCCTAGATTCGCATTAGAGGATTTGGCGTTCGACCATGGCCAAAGTGAAGATGACTCGGGGAAACCAATGAAACGTGCGCTGCTTATCGGCGTAGTAGCGATAGTCGCTTTGCTGCTGGTGACTTATGCGGGCGATTATTGTTCGGTTCGCTTCCAGATTCCCGGCGGCCGCGCACAGTTTGGGCAGGTTACCAGGAATGTTCTTTACGTCATCCACGTGAAGGGTGGAAAGATTCAGTACGAACCGGGCCCACAGGAGACTGACAGTTGCGTCCATTCGCTCTTTCCCCAACTTGGATGCAGCCCCTGCTGGTATCTCACCAGTCACACCGACAAACTTGTGGACATCTGATTTCGGTGGATGCGAACCGACCACGAAGGGCACTGAGGTACACGAAGGAAGCTTCAGATGAAAACCCCTCGTGAACCTTTGCGCCTTGGTGGTTCACGGTTTTCTGCCGACATTGCGAAAAGCTGACCCTCCCCAGGCCGCCTGTACCGATTGCCGCCTTTCTTGCTAGAATTGTGAGTTCCATCAGACTTCGCGCCCACGAGGAGCAAGAGATTTTATGGCCTACGTAATTGCCGAGCCCTGTATTGGTACCAAAGACACCGCCTGCGTTGACTCCTGTCCAGTGGATTGCATTCATCCTAAAAAGGACTCCGACAAGTACGCGACGGAGGAGATGTTGTATATCGATCCGGTGGAATGCATCGACTGCGGCGCGTGTGTTCCCGTGTGTCCGGTCTCGGCCATCTTCGCGCTCGACGACCTGCCGGAAAAATGGAAAGAGTACACCGAGCGCAACGCGAAGTACTTCGGGCGATAGGGCTGGTCTTCAGCTATCAGTTGTCAGTTATCAGTCTTCAGTTAAACCGGCCCGCCACGGGCGAGTGCCCGATCGGGCAACTCAAAACTGACGACTGAGAACCGCTTCCATTACAATCAATGATTGACCCGTTGACGATTAACCTGTCGACCTTCCATGGCGCTGAAGGAGTCGGAAGCGATTGTTCTGCGCACGTATCCGCTGCGCGAGTCCGACCTGCTGGTTACGCTCTTTACCCGCATGGAAGGCAAGGTCAAAGGTGTGGCGCGCGCGGCCATGAAGTCACGACGCCGCTTCGGAGGCGCGCTCGAGCCTCTCACGTACGTGCGGGTGTTTTACGACGATCGCGAGCGGCAGGAGTTGGCGCGGCTTGATTCCTGTGAAGTGATCGAGTCGCCTCTGGCCCGAGAGGTCAGCTATCCGCGGGCGGTGGCATTGGCGCATGTTGCCGAGTTGCTCGATGAACTGATGCCCGACCGCGAAGCCAGCGATGCGGTGTTTCGCTTGAGCCTGGCGGTTTTGCAGGAAATGCGCGGCGCCGCGTTGTGGATGCCGCTCACCTACTTTGAGCTGTGGATGACGCGGCTCATGGGATTTCTTCCGGAGTTTGCGGAGTGCACGGTTTGCGGTCGAGCGCTCAATGGCAGCCGGGCCTTCTACCACGCGCTAGCCGACGGCTTGGTTTGCATAGACGATAAGAGAATTGCGTCATCGGAACTGTCGCCGGAATCGCGAAGCATTGCCGCGCAGATGCTGCGTTCGAGGGTTTCTGAGTTTGCCGCGATTGATTGGCCGAAAGCGGTGGGACAGGATCTGCGCAAGTTTCTTCTCCAGATTCTGGAGCGGCACCTTGAGAAGAAGCTGGTGACGGCGGGAATGCTGGAGAGGATCGGCGGCTAGTTGTTGGCTCTTGGCTCTTGGCGTGAGGATATTTACGAATGTCTGCAGTCCGCCAGCAAAATGCAGATCCCTCGCTTCGCTCGGGATGACAAAGTCTGGTAAACAATATAGATCCCTCGCTTCGCTCGGGATGACAAAAATCTTGTGAAAACAGCCGAACTCATTACGTGAACTCATCCAATGCCAACTCGCTGACGTTCCAGGAACTCATCCTGAGGCTACAGACCTTCTACGCTGAGCGTGGAGCAGTTATCCAGCAGCCTTATGACGTTGAAGTGGGAGCCGGGACCATGGCTCCGGAAACGTTTCTGCGCGTGCTTGGGCCGAATCCCTATAAAGTTGCGTACGTACAACCGTCGCGGCGTCCGGCTGATGGGCGTTATGGCGAGAATCCCAACCGGTTGTTTAAGCATTTGCAGTTGCAGGTGATTCTGAAGCCGCCTCCGGAAAATGTGCAGGAACTTTATCTGGAGTCGCTTGGCGCGATCGGTATCGACCTGCGCCAGCATGACATCAAGTTTGAAGAAGATAACTGGGAGTCGCCGACGCTCGGCGCATGGGGCATCGGATGGCAGGTGATGCTCGACGGTCTAGAGGTTACGCAGTTCACCTACTTTCAGCAATGCGGTGGTGTGGACCTCGATCCTATCTCGGCTGAGCTTACCTATGGATTGGAGCGGCTGTGCGCCTTCCTGCAAGACGTCGACTCGATCTACGACATCGTCTGGGCGCGCGATGCGGAGACGGGCAGGGAAGTGAAGTATGGCGACGTGCGTCTGGCCGACGAGCAGCAGTTTTCGGTTTACAACTTTGAAGCGGCGGACGTGAAGAGCGCATGGAGACATTTCGAACTCTGCGAAGCGGAATGTAAGGCGCTGCTCGACCGCTATGCCGCGTTGGCGAGGGATAAGAGTGAAGGCGATGGCATCGCGCGCGAGAAGTCACGCTTTCCAGTGCTGGGCGCTTACGATTTGTGCCTGAAGTGCTCGCACTATTTCAATATTCTCGATGCCCGGGGAGCGATTTCGGTGACCGAGCGCGTCGGCGTGATCGCCCGGGTGCGAGCATTAGCGGTCGGGGTCGCAAAGGCGTGGATGGATCAGCAGTACGGGGCTGAAAAAAAAAGTGAGAAGAGTGGCGGGACTTCTAAGCCAGAGGCGAAAAAGAAGAAAGGCCTACCGGCCCCAGTCCTTACGTAGAAAAACGTATGGATAAACAACGTATGGATAAACAAAGAGAGTATGCCTGACTTCCTGCTCGAAATCGGTTGCGAAGAAATACCGGCGCGGATGATTGACGCGGCTTCTCGCGAACTGCGGGAACGCGTGAGCACACTGCTACGGCGCGAGCGCCTCGAACCGTCCGGAGCAATTTCGCATCTCGACACGCCGCGCCGTCTGGCAGTTCTCGCTCATGGAGTCCCCGACTCGCAGCCAGATGTTACCGAGCAGGTGAACGGTCCTTCCGCGCAAGTAGCATATAAGGATGGCCAGCCAACTCCGGCAGCGCACGCGTTTGCCAAGAAAGTTGGCATTGACGTCGAAAAACTTGAGACGGTGAGCACGCCCAAAGGCGAGTACCTGGCCGCCACCGTCACGCGCAAAGGCCGCACCGCCTCTGAGATTCTGGTAGAGACTCTTCCCAAGGAAATTGCCGGGCTTTATTGGCCGAAAAATATGTATTGGCGCAAACGCGGAGAAGTGTTCGTGCGTCCCGTGCGCTGGCTGGTGGCAATGCTGGATGAGCGGGTCGTTCCGCTGGAATTGTTTGGAATTTCCGCCGGCAAGACTTCGCGCGGACATCGCATTATAAGCAGCGGCCCGGTTGTGATTTCCGAGCCCAGCAGCTATGTCGAAGTTCTGCGCGGGGCGAAGGTTCTGGGCGCACCTGAGCGCGAGCAAGTGATTCGCAAAGCGCTCGATGCGGCGACGCGCACCATTCCCGGAGCGCGCTGGCGCGAAGACGAGCCGTTGCTAGCCACGGTTGTCAATCTCACGGAATTTCCCTCGGCCATCCTCGGCAGCTTCGATCCCGAGTTTCTCGATCTGCCTGAAGAGGTCCTGGTCACGGTGATGCGCGATCACCAGAAATATTTCGCCATCGAAGACGCGAGCGGCAAACTGCTGCCGCACTTTTTGGCGGTGCTCAACACGGACGCCGACTCTGATGGATTGATCCGCCACGGTAATGAACGAGTGCTGCGTGCGCGCTTCAACGATGCCCGCTTTTTCTGGGAGACGGATCAGAAGCAGACACTACGCCAGCGCGTCGACTTGCTGCGCCACGTCACTTTCCAGAAAGATCTCGGCAGCTATTACGACAAGACAATACGGGTTCAACACCTGGCGAGTTCGCTTTCTGAGATCGTCAAGCGCAGCGGCATAGCGATTCGTCCGGGCGTGGTTCACAAGGCGGCACTGCTGGCGAAAGCCGATCTCACCACCGAACTCGTCAAAGAGTTCACCGAACTGCAGGGGATCGTCGGCGGTCTTTATGCGCGCGTGCAACAACTCGATGAAGACCTGAGGCCCGACGTTCAGCTGGCGATATCGAAAGCCATCTACGATCATTACAAGCCCGAGTCGATGGAAGACGCCGTTCCCGGCACGGTCGAGGGAGCCGTGCTCTCGATTGCCGATAAAGCCGACTCGATTGCCGGCATGTTCGCGCTCGGTCTGATCCCCAGCGGATCGAAAGACCCGTTCGCGTTGCGCCGCCAAGCAAACGGAATTGTGAAGACGATTGCCGAGCATAAATTGCCGTTGCATCTCTCCGAAATCATGGCCGATGCGCGCATCCGCTATAAGGGCTCGGAGGCGGAGAAGAGGTTCACGAACGCGGCTTACGCGGAGTCGGTGCGGAGCTTCTTCCGCGAGCGTCTGGAATTTTATTTGAGAGACGCGCGTGGTTATGCCTATGACGTCGTCAATGCGGTGCTGGTTGTCGACTCCGACGATGTGGTCGACGCCGCTGCCCGCGCCGAAGCCGTGAGCAAAGTGCGCGGCTCGGCCGATTTCGAGTCGATATCATCGGCTTTCAAGCGCATGAAGAACATTCTTCGCCAGGCCGCCGAGAAGACGAAGGTCATCGCGATGCGCGTTGACCCCGGCGGTCTGCAGCAGGAATCCGAAAAAGAATTGTTCGCTCAGCTCAAGGTCGCGGAGGTTGTAAAGAAGCTGGCGGCGGAGCAAGATTATGAAGAGGCCCTGCGCCAGATCGCGACGCTGCGTCCCGTGATCGACAGGTTCTTTGACGAGGTTATGGTCATGGTCGACGACGACAATCTGCGCGCCAATCGTCTCGCCCTGTTGCAAACCGTGGTCAAGGAATTCTCTACGATAGCCGATTTTTCGGAGATCGTGACCGAAGGCAAGAGTTGATGCACGAGGGATCTGCGGTTGCGCTCTGAACGACGCTATTACGTGTACATCATGGCTAGCAGATCCCTAACCCTGTACACCGGCGTAACGGACAGCATTTACCGCCGCGCACTTGAGCATAAGAGCGGAAAAATTGACGGATTCACTAAGAGATATAACATCAATCGTTTAGTTTATTACGAGACTTTTAAGTACATCGGAAATGCGATTGCGCGAGAGAAACAAGTCAAGGCGTGGACGCGGGCGAAACGGATCGCGCTGATTAAGACCCTGAACCCGACGTGGCAGGACTTGGCCGATGGATGGGGGGAGAAGGCGGAACTGCAGATCCCTCGCTTCGCTCGGGATGACAACCAAGGGTTAGGGATGGAAACGATGGAGAAGGACAACCGAGGGTTAGGGATGGAAACGATGGAGAAGGAAAACCAAGGGTTAGGGATGGAAACGATGGCGAAGGAAAACCGAGGGTTAGGGATGGAAACGATGGCGAAGGAAAACCGAGGGTTAGGGATGGAAACGACGGAGAAGGAAAACCAAGGGTTAGGGATGGAAACGATGGCGAAGGAAAACCGAGGGTTAGGGATGGACGACGGAGAAAGAAACTCAAGGGTTAGGGATGGAAACGACGGAGAAGGGAACCAAGGGTTAGGGATGGAAACGATGGAGAAGGAAACTTAACCGCGGGTCCTTGATGGCTTTGAGAATTCCGGAATAAAGGACTGAATAAATATGGCAACTACGACTCTCCCAGATACCGAAATCATGGAAACGAAAACTAAGGACACGAAACCCATGAAGGCTGCAGCGGTCAAGTATGTGTACTTCTTCGGCGGGGGCAAGGCCGATGGGAACGGCGAGATGAAGGATGTTTTAGGCGGCAAAGGGGCTGGGCTTGCCGAGATGACCAACGCCGGCCTGCCCGTGCCTCCGGGGTTCACGATCCAGACCGAAGCCTGCCGCGAATACATGCGGAACAACGGCGTGTCGAGCGAAGTGGATCGCGAGATGCAAGCGGCGCTTGCCAGGCTCGAAACGCTTCAGGGGCAGAAGCTCGGCAAAGGGGATAATCCACTGCTCGTAAGCGTGCGTTCGGGCGCGAAGTTCTCGATGCCCGGGCATGATGGATACCATCCTCAACCTTGGCCTGAATGACCAGAGCGTTGAGGCCCTGGCGCAGCGCACCAGCAATCCGCGTTTTGCTTATGACTCCTATCGCCGGTTGATTCAGATGTTCGGCAACGTCGTGCTCGATATCGAGAAATCGGTTTTTGACGAAATCTTCGACGCGAAGAAGAAACAGAAGAAGACCAAGTTTGACACCGGCCTCGACGCCAAGGCGTTGCAGGAAGTTATCGTTGAATACAAGAAAGCGGTCAAGAAGCACGCCAAGCGCGACTTTCCGCAGGATCCGCATGAACAGCTAACGATGGCGCGCGATGCCGTCTTCCGTTCCTGGCAAAACGATCGCGCCAAGCACTATCGCCGCATCAACAATATCGATGACATGCTCGGAACGGCTGTGAATGTCCAAGCCATGGTGTTCGGCAACCTTGGCGACACCAGCGGCACTGGCGTCGGCTTCACCCGCAATCCCGCCAATGGAACCAAAGAATTTTATGGAGAGTTTCTGCTGAACGCGCAGGGCGAAGACGTCGTTTCGGGAGTGCGTACTCCGGTCCCCATCCTCGAACTCGAGAAGATCATGCCCGACGTCTATAACCAGCTCCGCGAAATCACCACGCGGCTGGAGAAGCATTACAAAGACATGCAGGATTTTGAATTCACCATTCAGGATCGCAAGCTCTACATGCTGCAAACCCGCAACGGCAAGCGCACCGGACTGGCCGCGGTTCGCATCGCCCTGCAGATGGTGGACGAAGGTCTGATCACGAAAGAGAAAGCCATTTTCCGCGTCGATCCGAATCAGCTCTATGACTTTCTTGTTCCGCGTCTCGACGAAAAAGGAAGCAAGGTCGAGGTTCTGGCGAAAGGGCTGCCAGCTTCTCCCGGCGCGGCCGTCGGCCAGATTGTCTTTACCGCCGACGAAGCCGTAGAAAAAGCCGGGCATGAAAGAAATGTTCCCGTGATTCTGGTTCGCGCCGAAACCACGCCGGAAGATATTCACGGCATGGAAGTCGCCAAGGGCATTCTTACTTCGCGCGGCGGCATGACTAGCCACGCTGCCGTGGTCACGCGCGGCATGGGCAAATGCTGCGTGGCGGGAGCCGGTGATATCGATGTCGATGAAAAAGCGCGCGAGATGCGCGTCAAAGGCCAAGTCTTTAAAGCCGGCGACTGGATCTCACTTGATGGCACCACCGGCCGCGTGATCAAAGGCAAGCTGAACACGCTCGACCCGACGCCCGACGATCCTGAACTGCAGAAGTTCATGGATTGGGCTGACCCCTATCGCACGATAAACGTTCGTGCTAACGCCGACATTCCGCGCGATGCCACGCAGGCGCGCGCTTTCGGCGCGGAGGGTATCGGCCTCTGCCGCACCGAGCATATGTTTTTCGGCGAGAAGAAGATTAAGCACATGCGTGACATGATTCTTGCCGATAACGAAAAAGACCGCCGCAAGGCACTCAACAAATTGCTGCCCATGCAGCGCAAGGATTTTGAAGGCGTCTTCAAGGCGATGGATGGATTCCCTGTGACTATCCGTACGCTTGACCCGCCGTTGCACGAGTTCCTGCCGCGCCGCGAAGATCTGATGGTGGATATCGCGACGCTGCCAGTATGCAGACGCCAAGCAAAAAAAGTCGTTGGTCTCAAAATATCGCGACTACGGAGCGAAAGCGGCCCGCGATTTAAAGAAGCTGATGCCGCTGCTGCTCAGCCGGGTCGAGCAGTTGCACGAGTTCAACCCCATGCTCGGGCATCGCGGGTGCCGGCTCGGCATCACCTATCCTGAAATTACCGAAATGCAGGCGCGCGCAATTTTCGAGGCTGCGGTTGCCGTCGCCAGGGATGGCGTCAAGGTTTATCCCGAGGTAATGATCCCGCTCACTGCCACGCTGAACGAAATGGCGAACCAGGCTGCGATCGTGAACCGGGTGGCGAAAGAGGTCTTCAAAGAAAAGGGACAAACCGTTGATTACCTCGTGGGCACGATGATCGAGTTGCCGCGCGCCGCCCTGATCGCCGATGAGATTGCCAAACAGGCGGAATTCTTTTCTTTCGGTACCAACGATCTTACGCAAACGACCTGGGGCTTCTCGCGTGATGACGTCAACAAAATCCTGCCGACGTATCTCGCGGATGGAATCATCAAGCAAGATCCGTTCGCCGTTCTCGATCAAGAGGGCGTCGGTCAGTTAGTCAAAATGGCGACGGAACGTGGTCGCAAGACGCGGCCCAACCTGAAGGTCGGAATCTGCGGCGAGCACGGCGGCGAGCCATCGTCGGTCGAGTTCTGCTATAGGACGGGCTTGAACTATGTTTCCTGTTCACCGTTCCGTGTGCTTACGGCTCGACTGGCGGCAGCTCAGGCTGCGGCCGGTGAGAAACTGAAGATCGATTCCGGACGGACAAAGTAAGAAATTTCGTGGAGAGACGGGCGTCCTCGCCCGTCCACTTCGATGCTTGGCATCCGATATTCGTGATCGAGCGCTCGCCAGGGTTAAGGTCTCGCCAACCTCACTGCACCCGCTGTAACCTGCTAATCAGTTTCTGCGCCAGATTTTCTTCCGACTCCGACCATAGCAACCGTCCCGTCGCCTCCGCATTTTTTTCCACTTGGGAGGTGAATTCCACCAGTTTCTGCACGTTGCTGCGGACGTTGCGCTCCGCCTCGGCGGTGAACTCGACTTCTTCGTGCAAGAAGGATGTGTCCAGGCCGAAATCGACCTGAATGTGCCCGGTCTGTTCCGCCGCCCGTTCCTCAAATTCCAATCCCTGGGCGGTCAGACGAACCAGTGACGGTTCCAGTATCCATTTCTCTTTCTGCGTGCCCTCGGGAGGAGTCCACAGATCCCAGTAGGCCTCGAAAATGTAAGCGTAGTCATCGTGCAGAAATTCGGCGACCGTGGCGACCGCTTCTTCCGGAGAAACTCCGGGACGATAGCGGCGTTCCAGAATAGTCGGTTCACTCCAGGAGACGGGCTGGATCGCCGAGTAAGTCACTCCCGGCCGCGCCGGCGAAAACGGAATCTGCCGGAGCACACTGACCGTGCGCGGGAGGATCTCGGCCTCATCGAAGTTAGGGAACCACAGACTCAAGTAGAGCGAATCGGCCATGCAGATATTTTAAATCTAGGCGGCTTCTCTTGGTGGGCGCAAGCGAATTCGCCAGCTCATTGCATTGGACACGTCGACTCCAGGGTCCGGTGAACGTTTGCCGGATGAGCCTTTGCGTGGCGAAACCGGCGAGAGCGCACGCGCCGGCGATTTTTCCCGAGGAGGTGAAGTTGAGGAGGGCGGGTGGGCTAGGTTCTGGTGGCCACCAGTAACCTGGAGAAGATGACCTTTGGAACGCGCAAGCAGTAGGTGTTTGCCGGGGAAGTGCACTATACTCTTTGCGTATGGCTAAGTCGGCCAAACCTACGCCCGCTATGGACAAACTGGTCGATTCGTTTTCCGAACTCGTCGCGGAAGCGAAAGAGCGCATGTCGGACGAGGAGTTCCGCCAGGCAGAGAAGAAGTTTGACGAAATTATTAGCAGAG
Organism: uncultured Acidobacteriaceae bacterium; assembly: GCA_963810955.1. Classification (GTDB taxonomy): domain Bacteria; phylum Acidobacteriota; class Terriglobia; order Terriglobales; family Acidobacteriaceae; genus Acidiflorens. Next base: position 307,737 of record CAWEPW010000041.1, read on the forward strand.
TCCGCGCTTCTCGCGGAGGGCGGCGCGAAACCGCATAATCCAGGCTTTTAGCTCCGTCTTTCCAATTTCTGGTTTGAAGCTCTTGACGGCGGCCACGAAGTCCTCTTCGGTTCCATAGTCCAAGGCGTCCGACAGCTTTTCGGCGAGTTCTCTCTTCCGGCGCATCGCTTCTGCGTCTGTTCGCTGTTCCTTGGGCGGCTTCCATCGTCCTGCCATATCTGGGTTCGCCCCCTTCTGCTGTTTCCGACTCCGGCGCTTTTTCTTGGCGGCTGCGGCGTTTATCGTAGCACCCATCGCATTGCACACACTGGATTTCGTGTGTTAGCTTCGATTCGGAGAGTTCCACTTGCGACATACGGTTCCGGCTGGAATGGACCGCAATAAGAAGGAAACTGAAGTTTACTTGCGGCTCGATCTGGCGCGGCTTCCTCAGCATATCGCCATCATTATGGACGGGAACGGGCGCTGGGCCCGGCGGCGGCATATGCCGCGGGTTGCCGGCCATCGCGCCGGTGTCGCTGCGGTGCGTTCGACGGTCGAGACTGCGGCGCGGATCGGTATTCCGGCGCTGACGCTCTATGCTTTCTCCGAAGAAAACTGGAAGAAACGGCCGAAGTCGGAAGTCGATTTTCTGATGCGCCTTTTGTGCCGTTATCTCAAAGCGGAGATCAAGACGCTCAACGAAAATAATATTCGCCTGCAATACATCGGACGCAAGCATGAGTTGCCGGAGTCGGTGCAGCGCGAGATGGAAGAAGCGAGTTGCGCGACGTCCGAAAATTCAGGGATGCTGTTGACGCTGGCGCTCAATTACAGCGCGCGCAGCGAGATTGTCGATGCCTTCCGTTCGCTGGCAGAGGCTGCTTCCCGCAACGGCGGACTCGATCACATGCAGGTCGATGAGCGAGCGATCAGCGATCATCTTTATACGCGGGGCCTGCCGGATCCCGACTTAGTCGTTCGCACCAGCGGCGAGATGCGGCTGAGTAATTTCCTGCTATGGCAGCTGGCGTATGCGGAGATTTATGTGACGCAGACGCTGTGGCCCGATTTCCGCGGCGTGCAACTGCTGGAGGGCATCGAGGAGTATCAGAAGCGCGAGCGCCGCTACGGCGGACTGGCACAGGATGGTCATGCGCCGCAGCACCCAGTGGCGCTGCGGGTCGAGGCGAAGCGTTGATTGTCCCGCAAAAAGATAAGAGGGTGTCGCTTGCGTGCTGCTCCGTGGATCGCATCACAGGTTCTTAAGCGAAGCTCAATTCCCTCCAGATGATCAAGCGCATCGCGACCGCCGTCGTTTTGATTCCGCTGGTTTTGTTGCTGGTGCTGAAGGCGCCGGTCTACCTGCTCGCCATCGTCGCTGGAGCTGTGGCGTTGCTAGCGATTGCCGAATTCCTGAAACTGACGGTGTACTACGCTGTTCAGCCGCTGACGTTGGCGACATATACTTTCGTCGCGGCTTTTTTTTTATTTCTCATTGTCGCGTCCACCGATCGCACGCCGCTGGTGGAGACAACGGCTGTTCTTTACGGACTGGCTGTGGCGTCGGCGCTGGCTCCTTTTCTATTTCTGACTTTGGCGATGGGCGTGCGGCGCACCGACTTCAAGCTGGCGCGCGGTTATCCGGCGGCCGCTGCTTCATCGTTTGCCTTTGCCTATATCGCTATCCCGATGGCGCTGCTGGTCGAAATCCGGCGGCAACCGGCGGGAGCGATCTGGACCATCTATACGCTGCTCGTCGTGTGGGCGGGAGACATCTTCGCTTACTTCGTCGGTAAGACGATGGGGCGGCATCGCATGACGCCTGAGATCAGCCCGAAGAAAACCTGGGAAGGCGCGGTGGCATCGATTATGGCCAGCGTGATCGTCGGCACGCTTTGGATGCAGCACGCGCCGGCAATCAGTTCCGCTCTGCTGGGGATGGGATTGATTGACCGCCGCGATGGCATGTTTGGCTTGGAGCAGCCGCAACTGTGGCCCATTATTCTGCTATCGGCGGTGGTGAACATCGCGGCACAGTTGGGCGACCTGGTTGAGTCGTTGATCAAGCGCGGGGCAGGAGTCAAGGATTCCGGAACGATTCTTCCGGGCCACGGAGGAATGCTGGATCGCATCGATGCCATGCTGTTTGCGGTGCCGGTGGTGTGGGCATATGGCGCCTGGCGGCTGATGCAGTAGGGTTGAAGCCGATAAGGGGCACTACTGAGCCGTCAGCCATCAGCCGTCAGCCGTAAGCCGTCAGCCATCAGCCACCAGTCTCTGCCACCAGTGAAGCAGATCGAAACGTTCGGTTGAAACTCCGGTTGTGAGTGACGGGCCTCTGGCCCGTCACCACACATGCATGGAATTTGCTTTACAGCTTCCGGGTTAGGCCGTACATCTGTTATGCGTTTTTGTGCCGGACTGATCTCTAACACGGCGGCGGTGGTTCTTCTGGCGGGATGCCTTTTCGGTCAGGACTCGGTTTCGTCACCGGCCCCTTCGACGCCGCCTGCTTCGGCGGTTGCTTTAAATTCAATCGATCTGAAGGCTGATGCCAGCGGAGTTGTGCCGGCGGCGCAGATCCGCGAACTGCTGCAACGGGCGGAAGAAAAAGATCTGGAAAACGATAAGCGGCAGCGCGATTACACCTATGTTGAGCGCGTGGAGCTATTCAAGAGCTATGACGATGATGTCGAACAGACTTATCGCGATTACAAGAAATTCCGGACGGATACGAAGATTACGGTGGTGGGGGGATAAGGGCGACAATCGCGAATAGCGCGTCCGAACTGCTGGACGCCAGACATTAAATCGACTCTAGGGCGTCCGATGGAGAACGAGATCCAGGCTGGTTCCGGCTTGTTTCATGGTGCCTGTAATCTTGGTTTTGTCGGCGCTCATGGTGCCGTCATACACGGTGAGGCTGGGCGTACTTTCGAAATGCAAAACAGATTTTGCATAGGTGATGGCCGTCATCTGGATGCCGGATGTCTGCTGCTCGGGATAGTCGATGGAGCCGGCGAGGCTACCATCCTGCGCGGCGGAGATGTGCACCACAATCGGTTTCTTCGGTTGAGCGCCGGGGTTGAGCGTCCCCTGCCAATCTCCGACAACGGGCGGAGCATCCTGCGCATTCTGTGCCCATGCCGGGGGGGACGCGATTGTTAATGGAAACGACAAAGCTAATCCCGCGCAAAGCGCTAACAAACGCGCGGACCAAGGCGCGGACCAGAGCGCGAACAACGGAACGCGGACCGTTTTCATCGTCGAACCCCCCTTCAGCGAACTACTTTTCTTTCGGCTTTTCGGACGGCGCAATCTGAACCTGAATGGCGTGCAGGTTGTCGGACTTTGTCGTGTCCACTGAGATTACCCCAAAATCTCCATTGGCATCGCGTTCCTGAACGGTTCGTGTGGCCTGCGCTCCAGCAGACCCTGGGCGCACAGTATCGACGGTGATGGTGCTTACCTCGAGACCGGCGCCGGGATCGCCGGGATTCGCCTGTTCTACTTTTTGTTCGGTGACCTGCTGTCCAGTTGAGTTAGTGGCCTGGGTGGTGGTTGCGCGTTGAACCAGGTGCAGGCTGCCGTCGGCAACCGCTCCCGGCACATCGACGGAATACGTTTCGACAGTCTTTCGCGCCTCTCCGGGAGAGCTTTCCGATTCATGGCTGATGGTGTGGGAGATTTCGCTGAGCTTGCCCTCCGAGTCGGGGCGAGAAACGCGCTCGTCGCTGCTGTGATCGGCGCCGTCTTGTTTGCTGATTGTTTCCCGTTTTTCGCCGACCTGCCAGTTCCCGGCGCCATCGGGCAGCAACGTGGTTTTCTGAGATTCAACCGTGCCATTCGCGCCTTGCTCGCGGCGCTCTTGCGTCTTCACCGCTGGTGCGAGCCCACCGTTGACGTCCGGGAGCATCACGGTGGTTTTCGTCTCCTCCACGTTGGGACCCGTTTTCGTGGTGTCCTCTATTTGGCGCCGAATCACCTGCAGGTCGCCGTTGGCGTCAGTGCCTGATGTTGTGCGCACCACGTTCGACTCCCCTCCGGCTGACGTGTGCTTTTCTTCTTCGGTGAGCTCGACTAGTGTTCTTGCGCCATCCGCATCGTGGTTGTACGTGCGGGTGATGGTTCGAACCGTCGAGGCGTCCACTTGCACCGTTTCCTTATCGATATCCTGGTAAGGCTCGAACAGACCGTCGGAACCGCGCCGCTCGACCGATTGCTTGTCTATGCTGCGATTGCCGCTCTGGGTATGGGTTTCGACAGTACGGATCGGGTCTTCATTAGCGTCATGCGACTCGGTGGTGGCTGTCCAATTCGCGGCCGCTCCAGACTGGTTGGCCTCGGTGGACTGGGAATTGGAGGTTTGCGCCGAAAGCGCGAGGCTCGAGCAGAGATACGCGGTGAGCGCGAGCAGCATAAGCCGAGTGTAGCGGCGAGCGTTCAGGGAACAGCCGGGCATAGCGATTCCTTCCGGGACAGGCTTGGTCTACAGAATTGGTCTACAGAACAGGATAAGCGTTTCAGAGGTCGAACGGGGAAGCTATCCGTATAGCAGGGTATTTTGGGCGGGTATGTCCCGGTAACAAACTATAAAACGTCGGCTGCATGACCCGTCCAGCATTCTCGGCGCGCTCCCGCTCTTTTTGTTGCCCCAAAGCGGGCCCTGTAACCAGGGCGATCACAACTACGCCCAGCCAAACTCTCATCATAGGGTCTCCTCTATTGGTCTTGTGGTCTTGATCGATCTCGATTGATCTTCACGACCGTTCTTGCGATGATCTTGCGGCGGCTGGGACAGCCTGTGTCCGACTGCTTTTGTAAACGCCTCCACCAGGAACGTTCACTGTAGAGCAGTCGGACACCCAGCCGCGCCGCGGGCCAGAAGAGCTCCCGCGGCGAACTTGGTTTTGTCTATTCGCGGAGTGAATAGACGCGGACGATCACGGAATCTCCCACGTTTGATCTTGAACTTCGATCACATCCAAAATGGTCGAGATCGTGTCCTCCTTGAGTGCATCCAGAACGGCGGCAATCACATCGCGTGCCTCGATCGGGTCCGCAAAGCCGCACAAGTGGATGGCGCTGGCGACGACTTCTCCAAGTTCAGGTTTTGGCATTGCTCCCAACCCCGCCGCGGCTTCGTCGAGCTGCTGCAGCAGGATTAGTAGCCTCGCTATTCTCTTATCCTGGATATAGACGTCCGAGTTACAACCGGTGTTAAAGAACGCCGGGATTGGATACGTCTGTAGAACTGAGGAATCAAGTAACAGGTTGTTGAATTTGTCCATCGGTGCCTCTCTATTGCGCGCACGCGAAATGCGCCGCAGTTATCATTCGTTTATCTTCGTGCCAATACCTGCCACCTCCACCTTGCTGTGGAAATCGGGTAGCGATCAGCAGATTTCTAATAGCCGTAGCCGCATTGGCGACCCTAGTCGCACTGCGTAACAAATAACTACGGCTCAAAGAGGAGTCGGGAATTCCGAGGACGGCTTCAGATCAGAAAAGTGCAGAGGAGTTCTTGTAGAGAATGCGGATGATGCAGAAATAGCGGATTGGGCCGTTTTTGATCCAGGGGTCCGTGGCCAACGCACTTTGCCACCTCGTGGACGTGCTGGGGCAGAAACGTTATGACGAGCGGAGGTCGAGCAAACGCGGTATCCGAGACCGCAGGAGGCGCCTGGTTTACTGGAGTATCAGCTTCGTTGTAGGAAGTGTCAGGGCGGTCGGTTTGGGGGATCGCCGAAACGAGCGCCACCGCAGCCATCAAGAGGAAGAAGAATACCCACGCCCTTCGCCTCATCTGCTGCCCCCCGATTTTGACCATAACAGTGCAAAGGAACGTTGTCAAAGCAAAGTTACCACTTACGAATGACTAGCCAAGCAGAATTACTACGCTGCCACCTACGCTGTGCCGGAGTTTCGATCAATGTTCTCGTCTCGATCAATGTTGTCGTCACCGGTTTTTGGCGTCGACGGTGCGGACGACAATAACTTGCTAAGCTCTTCCGCGAGAGCTGGATCATTCAGGATGGCGTCGCGAAGCGCGGTAGAGGGCAGTCCCGCGGGCGTGGCAATCTTTACGGATGACATGATCTCGCCACCAAAGACTGCGAAGCCGAGGATGTGATCGCCGTGATTTCAACCAGAGCATTTAAGTACGCTCGGTAAGCGAAGGCGCCTTGAAAATCAAGCGGAAAAGCACAACGCATGATTGAATTTCCGCGGGGACCGAACGAAGGGAATCGCTGCACTCTCAGCGGTTTGCGCGGCTGTTCAAGTACTTCCGTACCGTCTCTAGTACCTTAGTTACTCAAACTGGTGTGACTCGCTCCTTACCGGTACGGAGACTACCACTGCTAGTGGTCAGATCGTTTGTAGCCACAATTAGTTGACATCAACTGCAACCCCTGATTTCCTGAATTCCAAGAAAACCGCATAAAACCCAACAAAACCGTGAGATTCCCATGAAGAGGCCCTCGCTTCCCTTTGAGATATGCTCAGCACACCAAAATACACACGACGCGCAGGAAACGGAAATGGCCGACTCACGAGAAGTGATGAATATTCGTCAAGCTTCGCAGTATTTGGGGGTGAGTCCGGACACGCTTTACAAGTACGTGAACGAACAAAAGATTCCGGCGTTCAAGTTGGGCAATCGCTGGCGCTTCAAGAAGACGAAGATCGATCAGTGGATGGAAGAGAAATCGGCCGAAGCGGAGCCGCGGGACAGAAAGAAAGCCAAGGCGGCAATGAAAGCTGCCGGAACTTCGTAAACGAACTGGAAACGAACTTCCGGAAACGAACTTAAGAAACAAGGGCGGGCACATGTTTGGAATGGGAACCAAGTCGATCGTGGGATTGGATGTGGGCTCCTCCAGTATCAAGGCGGTCGAGCTCAGGAAGACACGCACTGGAATCGAAGTGGCGCACCTTGGCCTGGAACCGATCGCGCCTGACATTGTTGTGGATTCGATGATCGTGGATTCGGGAACGGTTTCGGCGGCTATATCCAAGCTGTTCACCGATACGCAGATCAAGTCGAAGGCAGTGGCCACGGCAGTCAGCGGACATTCGGTGATCGTGAAGAAAATCTCGCTGCCCTCGATGAGCGATCAGGAACTGGCCGACACCATTCAGAAAGAAGCGGCGCAGCACATTCCCTTCGATCTGGCCGATGTGAATCTCGATTATCAGATCCTTTCGGACGACGCAGCCAACCCGAACATGGATGTGCTGCTGGTGGCAGTCAAGAAAGACAAGATTCTCAACTACACCAACGTACTCTCGATGGCGGGCAAAACTCCGTCTATTGTGGATATCGATGCGCTGGCGCTGCAGAACTGCTACGAGTTCAATTACGAGCCGGCGCCGACACAGGTGGTGGCGCTGTTGAACCTGGGTGCGAGCGTGATGAACATCAACATCGTCAAGGGGACGACTCCGTTGTTTCCGCGCGATGTTTCGGTGGGCGGGCATCAGTACACGGATTCGCTGCAGAAGGAGCTGGATCTGAGTTTCGACGAAGCCGAATCGCTCAAGCTGGGGCGCAATCCGGGGACGATACACGACGATGCCAAGACGCCGATCCTGGCGCAGGTCACGGAAATCATCGTGCTGGAAATTCAGAAGACGTTTGACTTCTTCCGCGCCAGCGCGTCGGGCGAGCACATCGAGAAGATTTATCTGGCCGGCGGTTCGGCCAAGGTGCCGGGCCTGGTGGAAGCTTTGCGCCAGGAGTTCTCGATGCCGGTCGAGTTGTTCAATCCGTTTCAGAAAGTGGTGGCTCCGGTGGATCCCGCCGGGGTGCAGTTGGTCGAACATAACGCGGCGCAGTTGGCGGTGGCCGTGGGTTTGGCTCTGAGGAGCTTTGAAAAGCTATGATCCGAATCAATCTATTGGGTTCTCCGAAAGCGAAAGGCAAAAAAAGCGCTGCGGTCACCATGCCGAGCTTCGAGTTTGGCAATCTAGGCGGCCCGCTGGTTCAGGTGGCCGCGGTGTTGCTGATTGCCGGCTCCCTCAACGCAGGCTACTGGTACAAACTGAACCGCGAAAAGACCGCCATCCAAGTGCAGATGCGGGTGGCGGAGCAGAAAAACCGCGAACTGGCCGATATCAAAGTGAAGTTTCTGGAGCGCCAGAGGCAGGCCGACGCTTACAAGCGGCGCGTGGATGTGATTGACCAGTTGCGCAACAATCAAACTGGCCCGGTCAACCTGCTCGCCATGATCGGCGACACAGTGAACGGCACCGAAGCGGTCTGGCTCAACAGCCTGCAGGACCAGGGGGCGAGTGTCGCCATCGATGGGACGGCGTTGAGCAGCGATGCGGTTGCCAACCTGATTTCCAATCTGGAGAAAACCGGCTTCTTCCGCAACATCGAGATCAAGGAAACTTTTCAGGACGATGGTGTCAAGGACATGCAGGCTTTTCAGTTCACGCTGACCTGCGAAAAGGCGAAGTCGTAAAGGCGGAACGACCTATGAATCTTGGCGAATTGAACGGGGTGAAGTTGCTGGGAGTGCTGATACTGGTGGCGGTTGTAGCCACCGGGGGCCTTTACTACGGGGTCTATAAATCGCAGCGCGATCAAAACGATGCGGCGCAGATCAAGCTGCAGGCCAAACTGCGGGAGAACGCGGAACTCGAAGCCTACAGACCCAAACTGGCCAGTATCGAGCGCCAGTTGGCGAGTTTGAAACAGCAGCTCGAAATCGAGCGGCGCATCGTGCCGGATGAAAAAGACGTGGACGATTTCATGCGCATGGTGGACGGAGAGGCGCGCAAGGCTGGAGTGGAAATCCGACGCTACACCGCCCGGCCGTATGCCACCAAAGAGTTTTACACCGAGGTGCCGTTCGAGCTGGAGTTCGACGGTCCGTACTACTCGATGCTGGGATTCTTCGAACGGCTGACGAAAGTGGAGCGGATTGTCAACGTTTCGAACCTGCTGGTGGCTTCGACGCGCAAGCCGTCGGATGCCCACGCCAGGCACTCCTATCAGTACGCGCCGGGTGAGAGTGTGGTGGCCACTTGCCTCGCCACCACGTATTTCAGTCACGATCTGGATCCGGGGGCGGATAACAAGTCCGTGCCGCCGGTGAAGAAATAGGAAGGACGGGATGAAGATGAAGCCAGCGATGCCAGTCACGATAACGACGACGACAATTCTGGTTTGCGCACTGGCTGCGGGTGTGGCCCTGGCGCAGAATCCCAGCATTATCCAGAACACGCGCAGCACCATGAACGGGGTGAGCAGCCGGGCTACGGCCGCGTCGAACGCGGCTTTGAGCGGACCCGCCAGCACGCCGGCGAGCTCCGCTGGCGCGGCCAGAGCAAACGGCGCAAACGCTGCGCCCGCCAAATCGGTTTCCGTGCGTCCAGCTCCGGCTGGCGCGATGGGAAAAAAGCATGCGAAACGTGGTCCTAATGCCGTGCTTGCTCCGCAGCCCACGGTCGCTGCGGCCCCGATGGTAGAGGTCAAGAAAAACGAGAAAGCCATCGCCGCCGCGCCTGTTGCCGAAGGCGGCGAGAGCGAGGGGACCGAGGAACCTGTGGTTCCGGACGGCGTCTCTAAAGCGAACGGGAGACGGGATCCGTTCATCAGCCCGGTGGTGAGCCATGCTACCGGTTCGGGTTGCAGCACGGGTAAGAAGTGCCTGGAGATCGGCACCATCGCCTTGCGGGGCATAGTGCGATCGGAAAACGGATTCATTGCCGTAGTGAGTAACGGCATGAATAAGTCTTATTTTTTGCGGGAAAACGATCCGGTATTCAACGGGTACGTGACGAAGATCACGGGCGACTCGATCGTTTTCCAGGAAACACAGCAGGACCGCTTGGGCAAGAGTTTTACGCGAGAGGTAGTTAAAAAGATTACCACCCCGGCTGTATAGCCGGGAGAGATAAAGACTTTGAGAAGCACATGGAGGCGAAAGCGCCTCTTATGGGGAGATAGGGAAATGCGAAAGCAACTGCTGGGTCTCTTGGTTCCGCTGCTGGCGCTCGTCGCGATGGCGATAACGAGCGCGTCTGCGGGTGACATGACGGGCAAAGAAGCGGCGGCGAGCGCTCGGTTGCAACGGCTCGAGATCGCGCACAGCCACGACGGATTGCAGGTCGAGTTCCGGGCCAAGGGCACTTTGGCCCCGACGGTGACGACGCTTGAATCTCCGGCCCGCATTGTCGTCGACTTCCCCAACACGGTGATGGCCACGGCGCAGAGCCTCGTCAGCGTGGATAGCGACGGCGTAAAACACGTCCGCATTGGGATGGACAACCAGGATCCGCCCAACACGCATGTGGTCATCGATCTTGCGGGCAGCAATCTGGCCAGCAACCGCCAACATGAACTGGTGGCGCGGCCGGACGGCAGCTTCACGCTGACGATCCATGAACCTGCGCTGGCGCATCGCCAAGCGGCGGCGCGGCAACGGACGGTCGCTTCGACCCCAGCGGCTCCCGCTCCCACGGCTTCTGCACCGGCGACCTTGGCTGCGGCGGCTCCGGCTCCGGCAACCGCGGCTATGCCCACTCCTGCTCCGGCAGAGAACTCGGCAAAGGCTACGGACATTGCTTTCGTCGAACCCAGTTTTTCAGTAAAGAATGACACTCAGCCGGCGGCAAAAGCCGACGAAGCGGCCAGCCGCTTCGCGGACAAGACGGCAGCAGAACTCGTCGCCACCGGCGCCAATGCGGCGATGGGGCAAGCGGGCAATGGCCAGGGCATTCAGCCGGCCGTGAATCTCGCAGCCGAGCAGAGGGCGCAGCTGGCGCAAAAGCCGGCGGCCTCGACGGGGACGAAATATACGGGCGAACCGATCTCGGTCAACCTTAAGGATGTGGATCTGAAGGATTTCTTCCGGCTGATTCATGAGATCAGCGGTTTGAATGTGGTGCTCGATCCTCAAGTCCACGGCACTCTGACCATCGTTCTCGATGACGTGCCGTGGGATCAGGCGCTCGACATCGTGCTCAAGAATAACGACCTGTCCCGCCAACTGGATGGTAACGTACTGCGCATCGCCACCGTCGATACGCTGCGGCATGAAGCCGAAGGACGCCGCGCACAGATCGACGCGGAGGCTCTGGCAGTCGACAAAGTCAGCATCACGCGTTTCCTGAGCTATGCGCATGCCAAGGACGTATTGCTTCCGGTAAAGAAATTCCTGAGCCAGCGCGGCGATGTGGTGGCTGACGAACGCACCAACTCACTGATCGTCTCCGACATTCCCGCGGTTCTTCCGCAGATTGACCGCATCATCCAACAGATGGACCGCAAGACGCAGGAAGTCGAAATCGAAGCGCGCGTAGTGGCCGCTACCCGCAGCTTCGCTCGCGACATCGGCGTGCAGCTTGGCTTTGGCTGGGGCAACGGCACGACTGGAGTTGGCGGTGTGCCAACCTCATCGGGCCCTGGCGCATCGCCGATCAGCGTCACTGGACTGCAACCGCTATACCCTGTCATGGCAGGCGGAACGTCAACTACCGGCACCAATATTCCGCTCTTCTCAAACCTGGGCGCGGTGGGACCGACCAGCGGCCTGTCATTTGTTAACGCCACCAACAACATGCAAATCGACGTTCTGCTGACCATGGCGGAATCGCGAGGTTTGCTGAAAGTGCTTTCGCGTCCGCGCGTGGTTACGCAGAACAATATTCAGGCGGTCGTAAAACAGGGAACCAAAATTCCAATCATGACCTCGGCTACGCTGGGCGCCCCCGCCACGGCGACCTACGTCGATGCATTCTTGCGGCTGACGGTGACTCCGCAGATCACGTCGGAAGGAACGATCTTCCTTAACGTGGACGTGGAGAATACTTTGCCTGACTTTGGCCACGAAGACTCAGCCGGCAACCCGGCCCTGATCACGCAGCAGGCGACCACGCAGGTCCTGGTGACCGATGGCGGCACGGTGGTGATCGGCGGCGTCATCCAAACACAGAATTCGTTGAGCATTCAGCAGGTGCCGTTGCTCGGCGATATCCCGTACCTTGGCAACTTGTTCAAGCATCGTACGGTGAGCACTTCAGACTCAGAGCTGATTTTCTTCATTACTCCGCGCATCATTCAGACATAAAGTCGGACCGAAGCGCGAAGTGCAACGAACCACTGCCGCTGGTCTTCTCGGAGAAACCGCCGAGGGGCCGGTGGCTTTGCTTTTGCGGGTCAGGTGTCGGGTATCAGGTGTCAGGTCTCAGGAAAATCGTCTGCGGCTCTACAGAATGCCGTTGACAGTGCACCGTAGCGAGAGGTCGATTTTCCCGAGAGCTAAGAGCTGGGAGCTGAGAGTTGAGAGCTGAGACCTGCCTCTTGCTACACTCCTCTCATGGATCATGCTGGCCGGCTGAGTCGTCTTCGATTCGGGCTTGAAGAGAACGAACTGGACGCGATTCTAGTCACGCACCTTCCCAATGTCCGCTACCTCTGTGGCTTTACCGGTAGCGCGGCTGCTTTGATTGTCACCACTGACGACAGTTGCATCCTCTTTACTGACGGCCGCTACCGCACCCAGGCAAAAGACGAGGTCAGATTCGCGAGAATTGCGATCAGTCGCAAGTCTCCTCTGGCGGAGGCTGCAGAGTGGTTGCGCTCACGGCGAAGAAGGTCGAAGCCATTGGTTGTTGGCGTTGAACCGGAATCGATCACTGCTGGGATGCGAGACCGGTTGGCGGCAGAACTCAGAGGAAAGGCGCGTCTGCGCTCGGCGCCGCCGCTGGCGGAACGCGCCCGCATGGTGAAGGACGCTGCCGAGGTCCAACTCATTCGGCGCGCGGTTAACCTTGGCGCCAGTCTGTTTCGGATTGCGTGTAGAAAGATTCGGCCGGGAGTGAGAGAGGTTGAGGCGGCGGCGGCAATGGAATACGAGGCTCGCCGCGCCGGGGCCGAAGGCATGTCCTTTCCAACGATTCTGGCTGCTGGAAAACGTTCAGCAGTCGTGCACGGCCGGGCATCGGAGGGGCGCATCCCGCGGCGTGGATTCGTGGTCTGCGATTTTGGTGTTATACTCGCCGGTTATTGCTCGGATCGCACTCGAACTGTGCACGTCGGTCAGCCTTCGCAAGAGGCTCGGCGGCTGTATGCAGCAGTGCTCGAAGCACAGCAGGCGGCGATTGCGGCGGTGGCTCCGGGCGTGAGTGCGGGTCACGTCGATGCCGAGGCGCGGCGCGTTCTTCGTCAGGCGAAACTGGCGCGCTACTTCACGCATTCAACGGGGCATGGTTTAGGATTGGAGATTCACGAAGCCCCCCGGCTGGCCGCGGGGCAAGTCCAGAAACTGGAGCCGGGAATGGTGATCACGATCGAGCCCGGCGCTTATGTTCCCGGGAAGTGGGGTGTTCGAATCGAGGATGTGGTGCTGGTGACCGCTTCGGGCTGCGAAGTGCTGGCACCCACAGATAAAGAGCTGATTGTGATTTAGAGTTGAGTTTTTGTAGAGGCGCGGCTTGCCGCGTCTTCTGCCGCGAAGTGAGACGGGGCAAGCTCCGCCTCTACTCGGAATTTCAAACGGAACCCGCCTTATCCATGAATCAAAAAGAGCTGAAAGAACTGATCGAGTTCTTAATCGAAAAAGATATCGCCGAATTTGAGTTGGAGCGCGGCGATGTCAAGGTCAAGATCAAGCGCGGTGCAGAACATTCGGCAGCGGCTCACGAGCCGCGTTATATTGCGGTCCCTTCCGCGCCGCCCGTGATTCCTGCCACAACGGCGGCTCTGGCGGCTGCCCCTTCTGCGCCAGCCGGGGTTGACCTTGGGGCGAGCGCGGTTGCGCCGGAACCCGACAACGGCCTGCACATAGTGAAGTCGCCGATCGTGGGAACGTTTTATGAATCGCCTACACCAGGGTCGCCTCCCTTCGTGAAAGTGGGAGACATGTTGGAGGTGGGTCAGGTTTTGTGCATTGTGGAAGCGATGAAGCTGATGAACGAAATCGAATGCGACATGGCGGGAGAATTGGTCAAAAGGCTGGTCGCCAATGGCCAGCCGATCGAGTACGGCCAGGAATTGTTTGCCGTCCGGCCGTCAAAATAGCTCTCAGCCGTCAGCTATCAGCTCTCAGGAAACCCAGTTGACTCGACGGCGTTGGATTTTCCTGAGAGCTGAGGGCTGAGGGCTGAGAGTTTTCATATTATGTTCAAGAAAATTCTGGTAGCGAATCGCGGGGAGATTGCGCTGCGCGTCATTTGCGCGTGCAAGGAACTGGACATCCGCTCGGTCGCCATTTACAGCGAGGCCGACCGTAATTCGCTGCACGTGCGCTTTGCCGACGAGGCGATCTGCATTGGGCCGCCGCAATTGGCTTTGAGTTATCTCAACATTCCCGCTGTGATCAGCGCGGCGGAAATTGCGAACGTGGATGCCATCCATCCCGGCTACGGCCTGCTTTCGGAAAACGCGAACTTTGCCGAGGTTTGCGAGGCCTGTCACATCAAGTTCATTGGACCGACTCCGGATGTGATTCGGCTGATGGGCGAGAAAGAAAAGGCTCGCGCCGCGATGAAGCAGCACGGCGTGCCGATCGTTCCCGGCTCGGACGGCGTGGTCGCTTCGGTGGAAGAAGCGCAGGAATGGGCGCGGCAGATTGGCTTTCCCGTCATCGTCAAGGCCACGGCTGGGGGCGGCGGGCGCGGCATGCGCATTGTGCGCAACGAAGATGAATTGCCTACGCTCTACCGTCAGGCGCAGTCGGAGGCCGCGGGCGCGTTCGGCAATGGCGACCTTTATCTCGAACGCTATGTCGAGCACCCGCGCCATATCGAGTTTCAGGTGCTGGCGGACGAGCACGGCAACGTGATCAGCCTGGGCGAACGGGAATGCTCGATTCAGCGGCGCCACCAGAAGCTGCTCGAAGAGTCGCCGTCGGTAATGATGACGCCCGAACTGCGCCAGCAAACCGGAGACATGCTCAGCAAAACGCTAAGCAATGTTGGCTACCACAACGCCGGCACGATAGAGTTTTTGATGGACAAAGACCGGCGGCTTTATTTCATCGAGATGAATACGCGCATCCAGGTGGAGCATCCGGTGACGGAAATGGTTACGGACGTGGACCTGGTGAAGAGCCAGATTCTGATCGCCGCGGGCGAGAAGCTGAGCGACGTATTGCAATTACCCATCGAGCATCGCGGACACGCGATCGAGTGCCGCATCAATGCCGAACATCCGGAGAAGTTCACGCCGTCGGCGGGGAAGATCACGACGTTCAATCCTCCGGGAGGGACGGGCGTGCGCATCGACACGGCTGCTTATGCTGAAGGCACGATTCCTCCGTATTATGATTCGCTCATTGCCAAGCTGGTGGTGCGCGGAAAAGATCGCAGCGAAGCCATCGCGCGCATGAGCCGCGCTTTGGGGATGTTTATTGTAGAGGGGATCTATACGACGATTCCGCTTCACCGGCGGATTTTGGCTGATGCGGAGTTTCGGGCGGGGAATTTTGATACGGGGTTTATTGAGAGGTTCTTGGCGAAGGGGAAGTAAGATTGTTTGTGTAACCGTAGTATTGCCCCGATGGTGGCCCGGGAGCGCTCCTTTTTTGGCGCTAGCCTGCTGGAGCGATTGGTCTCTGGGTGGCCGCACACATGTGTGGGGGTACCACAAGGACAGGCTACCGACATCCGTAGATGTACTTGCCAGAGTCCTGATCCATCGTCGCGGCGCAAGCCCTCGTCAACTGAGGTCTGATGAAGCCGGAGGCCCTCCTGATCTTGATGAAGCCGGACAGATGTCGGTCAGAATCCTTGATCAAGCTGACCTGTTCGACCTCGAAACCCTTGTTCTGATAGTCGTGGGTAATCTCTTCTTGAGCCTTCGTGACATCGGCTTCACTGAAAACTTTCGGAGCAGGTGCGGGCGCGACGGCTTGGGTGTTGCTGCTGCAGCCAACGCACGAAACAAGGATTCCAGCGCAGATTAATAACCACTTCATGGCTCCCTCCAATTGTCTTCGGGGAGCCTCAATTATCAGACGGGCCGGGCCGCAACCACCAGATTACGGAAGTTTGGAGCTGGCAGAAATGCGAACTGGTGCCCCAGGCCCGCGCCGTCTTTTGGCCCTAACCTGGGCACAACTGCCCAGTCCTTATCGCGCTGTTTTGCAGACATAAGGGGATTTTGACTTCCTATCGCTACCGCTGCCACCCCATAATGCACCAAATTGGTGTATAATGATGTCATGCCGGTGACCAAGCATGTCCGACGGAGTGTGTCGCTCCCCGTTCCCATTGCCAAACAAGTAGATCGTCTGGCCAAAAGCCAGCGCCTGAGCGATAATCGCGTTCTGCTCGAACTCATCGAACTGGGCATCGAAGCGCGGAAACAGAAAGAGAAGGCCTTCTTCGAGTTAGCCGAACGCTTCCGAAACGCACATGATCCCGAAGAAGCGAAGCAGTTAGGCGACCAGTTGGGCCGCCTGGTTTTTGGCGAGTAATGCCGCAAATTGAAAGCTGGCCGCGAATCCCCGGCCCCATCCGCAATCATCTGATCGAGCGCATGCGCGACCGCAACATAGATCTTGACGATCTCAACCAACTGCGGGTCTGGATGGAGACCAAGCCGAATGTACCCGCAGGGCCGTGGTACAAGGAGTTCGGTTCCTTCAAACTATGCGGTGAGGGCAAGTATCCCAAAACCTTTCTTCTTGCGGGTCAGATTGCTGCGGGCGAAAAACTTTAACAATTAGGAATCGGCGGATATAGCATAATCAACTTGTAAACGACTCCAAAATGCTTCTCCCACGCCTTTACCCCATCCTCGATGGCGCCTGTTTCCCCGACGCCAATGCCATGTTTGCTGCTGCCGAAGAACTAGCCGCTGCTGGCTGCACCTTGCTCCAGTACCGCAACAAATCAGGCAACGCGCGCCAGATGCTCGACGAAGCCCGAGAACTCAAGGCGCGCCTCGGCATAACCATCAAGCTCATCATGAACGACCGCGCCGACCTCTGCCTGGCGGCGGGTTTTGACGGCCTGCATGTCGGGCAGGATGATCTATCGTCCGAGTCAGCACGCCGCATCATTGGGCTCTCAGCGCTGGCTGGGAGTATCGACGCACAATGCCGAGCAACTGGCGGAAGCGGATAAAACGTCCGCCGACTATCTTGCCATCGGCCCCGTCTTTAGCGACGAGCAGCAAAGCCAATCCCGATCCTGTCGTTGGACTCGAAGGCGTGCGCCGGGCGAGGGAACTTACTCGCAAGCCTCTTGTTGCCATCGGCGGCATTACACGCGCCAACGCCCGTTCTGTCGTCGATGCTGGTGCCGATTCTGTGGCGGTGATATCTGACTTGATACGGGATCCCCGCAAATCAGCAGAGGAATTCTTGAGAATTCTGGGGTAAAGTGTAATTCGTTAAACTTTGTCATCCCAAGCGAAGCGAGGGATCTGCATCTTGCCGCAAACTGCAGATCCCTCGCTTTGCTCGGGATGACAATTCGTACTGTATATCCCTCGCTTTGCTCGGGATGACAATTCGTACTGAGAAGTTTTTGTAACGCGACCGACTTTTGTAACGCGATCCACTAGGAGGTTCGTGAGCACGAACGTTCGCCCACCAGCTCCCGATGCGAAAGTCGCTTCGAAGGTCGTTGCCTCGAAGATCAGCGATTGGGAGCGGCACACTCATCAGGACAAAGAACTCGTCCAAGGCCTGGGCCTGACCAGCGCGACCATGCTGGTGATGGGCTCCATGATCGGGTCGGGCATCTTTATTGTGTCCGCCGAGATTTCTCGCGAGGTCTCCTCGCCTGCGTTGCTCATTGGTGCGTGGCTGATCACAGGGTTCCTTACAGTGGTGGGCGCGCTCACTTATGGCGAGCTGGCGGCCATGATGCCTCGGGCGGGTGGGCAGTATGTTTATTTGCGAGAATCGCTCGGGCCGCTTTGGGGATTTCTTTACGGCTGGACTCTGTTTCTTGTGATTCAGACCGGCACGATCGCGGCCGTGGGCGTTGCCTTCGGCAAGTTTCTGGGAATTTTCTGGCCGGCAATTTCCTCTACTCATTGGGTCATTCATCTGTGGAAAGTGCCGAAGTTTGCGATCGGGCCGATGATGCTTGGCGGTATGGATGTTGGGCTGAATACGCAGAATCTGGTGGCCATTCTGGTTGTGGTGGTGCTTTCGGTCATCAATATTTTCGGCGTGAAGACGGGCGCTTTCATCCAGAATATCTTCACCACTGCGAAAGTTGCGGGGCTCGCAGGTCTGGTCCTATTCGGAGTTTTTCTCGGCAAAAATGCTCAGGCTCTGGCGGCGAATTTCGGCGCGAACTTCTGGCGCAATTCTGGCCTCGGAACTTTGCATAACGTCGGCTCAGGCGCCGGGGCAACGGTGCTGGTTTCGACTTTGACCGTGCTGGCGATTGCGCAGGTGGGGTCGCTATTTTCGGCGGATGCGTGGAATAACGTTACCTTCACAGCTGGGGAAGTAAAAAATCCGAGCCGGAATTTGCCTTTGTCGTTGGCTCTGGGTACAGGCGTGGTGATTGCGCTTTATATCGCGTGCAACTTTATTTATCTGAGCGCGCTGCCGCTGGTGGGCAGTCCGGACGGGGCGACGCTGGCGCAACGCGGCATTCAATATGCCACCGAGGATCGAGTCGCGACCGCCGTTATGACGCAGATGTTCGGCTCGGCCGGCGGAGCGCTGATGGCGGTCGCCATCATGATTTCCGGCTTCGGCTGCTGTAACGGCTTGATTCTCGCTGGAGCGCGCGTCTATTACGCGATGGCCAAGGATGGGCTTTTCTTTCGCAACGTGGCACGGCTGCATCCCGGTTACAAGACTCCAGCAATTTCTCTGATGGTGCAGATGCTTTGGACGTGCGTGCTCTGCATCTCCGGCTCTTATGGCCAGCTTTTGGATTACATTATTTTTGCAGTGCTGGTTTTCTATGTGCTCACCATCGTCGGGCTTTTTGTTTTGCGCCGCACTCATCCCGAGGCCGAGCGTCCATACAAAGCCGTCGGATACCCGATTCTGCCTGCGATCTATATTGTGATGGCTTTGTTTATTGACGTGGTGCTGTTACGCTACAAACCGCAATACACATGGCCGGGATTGTTTATCGTGCTGCTGGGCATTCCGGTGTATTACATCTGGCGTCCGCGAAATGCGAATGCCTAGGGTTTAAGGAGAGACCCCCGAAAATGGCCAATCTGCTGGCTACCAAGCCGCTCGAAATGATCCTGGATGAAACCTCTGAATCCGGAGAACATTCGCTGAAACGGGCTCTGGGCCCGACAAATCTGATCACGCTTGGCATTGGCGCGATCATAGGTGCAGGCATCTTTGTCCTCACCGGAGCGGCCGCGGCGCAGTATGCCGGACCTGCAATTGTGCTTTCTTTTATTCTTGCTGGCATCGCCTGCGCGTTTGCGGGGCTTTGCTACTCGGAATTTGCCGCGCTGATTCCCATCGCCGGTTCCGCCTATACGTACGGTTATGCGACCTTGGGAGAGATTTTTGCCTGGATCATTGGGTGGGATCTGATCCTCGAATACGCCTTTGGCGCGGCCACGGTTGCTTCGGGTTGGAGTGGCTACGTTAACAGCTTTCTGCAGGACTATGGCATTCATTTGCCGCCGTCGCTCACCGCGACTCCGGGCACGGACATGGTGATGTATAACAACCGGTGGGAGCGGCTGGCCACTATTTTGCCAACTCTGCAAGCCCGCGCCGTCGACCCGGCCACGCTTACTCATGTTAGCGGCTCGTTTAACCTGATTGCCTTTCTTGGGATCGTCATCGTCACCGTGATCCTCGTCATCGGCATACAGGAGTCGGCGAACTTCAACTCGGCAATTGTCATCATCAAAGTTGCGATCGTCCTGACGTTTATTGCAATAGCCGGTGGTTTTATTCTGAAGAACCCGGAGGTCGCCGCCCGGAACTGGCACCCGTTCATTCCACCGAATACCGGAGAATTCGGACATTACGGCTGGTCCGGAATCGCGCGGGGAGCGGGAGTCATTTTCTTTGCTTATATCGGATTTGACGCCGTTTCGACTGCCGCGCAGGAAGCGAAGAAGCCGCAGCGGGATATGCCGATCGGTATTCTCGGATCGCTGGTTATTTGCACGATCCTCTATATTGCCGTTTCCGGAGTGCTCACCGGAATTGTCTCCTATACAACGTTGAACGTCCCTGATCCGGTGGCAGTTGGGATCGATCGTGCCGGCGTGCGCTGGGGAAGCGCCCTCGTAAAACTGGGAGCGATTGCCGGACTGGGCAGCGTGATGCTGGTGATGCTGCTGGGGCAGTCTCGGGTATTCTTCTCCATGTCACGCGATGGACTCTTGCCCAAGTGGGCGGGCGCAGTGCATCCGCGGTTCCGGACTCCCTGGATATCGAGCATTACCGTTGGAATCTTCGTAGGGATTTTTGCGTCGCTGATTCCGATTGGCATTTTGGGTGAACTGGTGAGCATAGGGACCCTGCTCGCGTTTGTCATCGTGTGTGCGGGAGTTTGGATCCTCCGCGTACGTCGTCCGGACCTGCCTCGTCCATTCAAGACTCCATTGGTGCCCTTTGTGCCCATCATGGGGATTTTGGTGGCCGGGCTCATGATGGTGAGTCTGCCACTTTCTACTTGGCTGAGGCTGATAATATGGCTCGCGATCGGTATGGTGATTTACTTTGGCTATGGGCGCCACCACAGTCGCGTTCAAATGGCGATCGCGTCGCGAAAAATAAAGTGAGATATTGCAGAGAGGTGTCATCTCGACCCTACGCCCCCTTCTATTTTTCCTGTATTTTTCTCGCAATGGCCGTCACCATCCGGCGTGGTGCGAATTCTTATCGACTGTGCTAGCAGCCAGTTCTTGAATCCTGAAATCACCACAGGCTTTCCCGCCATCAGCCCGCGGTAGCCGTCTTCGGCAACGGTTTGCGCATCCATTGAGCCAAACTTTAGCAGGCGCTGGCCCGTGGCATGTGCGCGCTTGTGGAACTCTGTGGCGGTTGCTCCGGGGCACAGGCAGGTGACGGTCACGCCCGTGCCGTTGAGTTCGTTGGCCAGCGCTTCTGAAAAATGCAGCACATAGGCTTTGGTTGCGAAATAGACGGCCATCAACGGCCCGGGCTGAAATGCCGCGGTGGACGACACGTTCAGGATGCGCCCGGTTTTTCTTTGAGTCTTCGCCCGGTCGATCATTCCGGGAAGATACAGACGCGTCAGATGAGTGAGTGTCGTTACGTTGAGCTGGATCTGGCGCAGGCATTCTTCGAGGTCGTTTTCGGCGAACATGCCGTACTGTCCGAATCCCGCGTTATTGACGAGCACATCGACGTCGATGCCGGCTCGGGTGGTTTGATCCAGCACATACGAGGACGCTCCCGGTTCGCTGAGGTCGGTGGCCAGAATCAGCGAGCGGACGCCGTGGTTCTTTTCAAGTTCGGATGCGAGTTGCCGCAGTCTGTCTGCGCTACGGGCGACGAGAATGAGGTTGTAACCTTCGCGCGCGAAGATGCGGGCGAATTCCAATCCGATGCCGAACGAGGGGCCGGTGATCAGGGCAGTTGGGTTGTCAGGGGTTGGCATTTTGTCGTTAAAATTCGGGCGTTAACAGAATGTCATCCTGAGCGCAGCTAACGGCCGGGCATTTTCGTGGCCGAATACAGCAGGTCCTTCGCTTCGCTCAGGATGACAATCGGAGGAAATGCCACCGCTGAATTTCATCTACACGTGGGACAGCGCTGGTTCAACTCCGTAGATCGAATGCCAGGAACTGGCGGCTTTAAGCCGGTCGTTGACATTGTTGATATTTTTTACGCCTTCATCTTCCAGCCACTTGCGAAACGCCTGGGCTCCCTGTTTTGCGTAGACTGGAATGCCTTCCTTCCAGGTGGCGCGTCCGCAGAGCACACCGTTGAATTTCACACCTGACTCGGCCGCCAGCTCCAGCGACTCCGTAAACTCGCTATTGCTCACGCCCGCCGAGAGATAGATGAAGGGCTTCGTTGCTACCGCGGCGGCATCGCGGAAGAATTTCATCGCCTCTTGTTTCGAGTAGGCTTTCTCTCCCTTGTAGGCTTTCGTTCCTTCCACGAATTTCATGTTGACGGGAACTTCTACCTTCATTACGTCAACTCCATAGCGGTCTTTGGTGAACTCGCGCATGGCCTCGATGACGGCCTTCGGCTTCTTCTTTGAAAAGTCGAAGCCTTTTTCGTCGACGCCTTCTTCGTAGGTGACGAACTCGAGGAAGAATGGAATATCGTTGGCGCGGCACTCATCGCCCAGGCGCTCGACCCAGGCGTGCTTCTGGTCGTTGATGTTTTGCGGATCAAACGGCGTGTAGTAGAGCAGAATCTTGATGCAATCCGCGCCCGCTTCTTTCAGGCGGCGCACCGACCAATGATCGAGCAAATCGCCCAGGCGTCCCGGGCCGGTCTTGTCATAGCCGGTCTTTTCATAAGCCAACAGCAGGCCAGCATTTTTTGCGCGGCGCTTCGAAGCGGGCAGGCCCCACTCGGGGTCGAGCAGGATAGCGCTGGCGTGGGGTGTAAGCACCTCGGTGACCAGCGTCTTGAATTCTTCCATCATCGAGTCGGAAACTGCAGAGCCTTTTTCCTTGGCGAGAGATTTCTGCAGTGAGCCGCGCTGGTCCATGGCGGCGGCGGCGATTACGCCATTTTGATTGGATACAGCGTTCATGCCGGCGAGTTTTCCTGGGGTGAGTTTCATAAGGTCTCCTATAAGCGCTCTGCGACGAACAATTCTAAACCACGGCGCTCGCCTGGAACAGAATCAGTTCTCAGCTGGGCATGTGTGACGACGGGGCTCTGCCCCGTCTATGATGGGCGCGGGCCGGAGGCCCGCCACCACACAATAGATTTACTGGCGCAGAGCTAGCGTTCCCAGCAACGACTGCTGCTTGGCAATCAACGATTGGATACCTTGCCGGGCGAAAGACATCATCTTGGCGAGTTGCGCGTCGTCGAAAACTTGATGCTCGGCGGTCGCCTGCAGTTCGACAATTTTGTTGCCTGCCGTCATCACGAAATTCATGTCCACGTCGGCGCGCGAGTCTTCTTCGTAGTTGAGATCGAGCAAAATTTCACCATCCACGATGCCCACGCTGATCGCGGCTACAAAATCCTTAATCGGAGCCGAACTCAGCGTCCCCGCATCGACCAGGCGCTGCAGAGCCAGGCCGAGCGCCACGAAAGCGCCGGTGATCGATGCTGTGCGCGTGCCGCCATCCGCCTGGATCACGTCGCAGTCGATCCAGATTGTGCGTTCGCCCAGACGCTTCAAGTCGGCTACCGCCCGCAGCGAGCGTCCGATCAGGCGCTGAATTTCCTGAGTGCGCCCGCTCTGCTTACCCTTGGCCGATTCGCGCGCGGTGCGCGTCAGCGTGGAGCGGGGCAGCATTCCGTACTCGCCCGAGATCCATCCCTTGCCCGAGTTGCGCAGAAATACAGGGACTGATTCTTCTACCGAGGCTGTGCAGATCACGCGCGTGTTGCCCATCTCAATCAGGGCCGAGCCTTCCGCGGTCGAGATGAAATCAGGTGTAATGTTGACGGGACGAACCTGGTCGGGCGCACGGTTGTCGCTACGAAAGATCATGAGATGAAAATTCTAACAGTCAACGCGAAAACGGGACGGTCGGATGGCGCAAGAAGATCCGGTACAGCTTCTCCGCGAAGAATGACTGACCGGCGAGACCCGAGGCGAGATCTGAGGGCGAATGAGTGGTAAATTTCTTACCAAAATAGGCACGCAGTTTGCGGAGACACCGTTCCGGCTTTGGCGGCTATGTTCCGCTAACCCTCCGACACGCTCCAAAACTACCCAAAAGCATTAGTTCCGAGGAACTTGCTGTTTTGGCTAGACCCGGTAGGTAATTGTAAAGAAATTAGAAACCGCTACATTTACCCAAGCGCCCGACTGCTGATCCTCCCTCCAGCGTTACGGCGCCACAATCAACCAGGAGGATCCACTCAAATGAAGAAGCTCGGATTTGTGTTGTTCATGCTGGCCTTGGCCCTGATGCTTGGGGGAAATGCCTTGGCTCAAAACATCGGTGACAACAGCGTGTATTTCGTGTCCTATTACTCCAATGCGAATACCACTGGAGCACCGGATGCAGTCGTGCGCGCGATCAACGATGGCGACCAGGCAACCACGGCTTTTGAAGGCGTGGAAAACGGGCCACTGTGGGCCGCTTTCTACATCTTTGACGACAGCGAGGAACTGCAGTCGTGCTGCTCTTGCCTCGTAACTTCGGATGGTATCGTTTCGGAATCCGTCAACAAACAGCTGACGGTGAACGAAATTACCGGCCGTGCGGAAAGATCGCGTGGCGTGATCAAGGTTGTTTCGTCTTCGA
The DNA here is from genome assembly GCA_963810955.1 of uncultured Acidobacteriaceae bacterium. Taxonomy (GTDB): domain Bacteria; phylum Acidobacteriota; class Terriglobia; order Terriglobales; family Acidobacteriaceae; genus Acidiflorens. The sequence goes on from CAWEPW010000041.1 coordinate 332,059, forward strand.
CGAACGACCCGACCAACCCGGTCGCGGCGCCCGGTCTCCGTGTGTGGGGAACTCACATCCAGGCGACGACGAACCTCCCTGCTTCCAAGGGTCCGTTCTTCGTTACCGAAACCGCATTCGCGGATGCGAACCTCGGAAAAGTGGAACTCGGCAATCTGGCGCTCTCCTGCTCGTATGGGTTGACGCTGGGCAGCGGCTACGGACTTTGCCCCTGCACGCTGGAAGACCACGACTTCTAAACTGCTCTTTAGTTTAGCTTTAAGAACCAACCTTCAAACCGGATGCCAATCCATCGGCGTCCGGTCTTTTTTGGACCCCACATCCCTGCATTGATGATCGGGACCGACACTGCCCATCCTTTAATAGCTGCTCCGATCAACGCGGATGCTGTGACAAGGATTGCTTCAGATATGCACGAAGGTGGAACCATTGCCGAACGGGCATTAAACCGGCGAGGGGATACTACCCATAAGCATTAGTTCCAAGGAACTTGCTGTTTCGGCTAAACCCCGTAGGTAATTGTAAAGGATTCTGGAACGTTTACATTCATTCAAGCGCTCGCAGCTAATCCTCCCTCCAGCGCAGCGCCACAATCAACCAGGAGGATCCACCAAATGAAAAAGCTAGGATTTGTATTGCTAATGCTGGCCTTGGCCCTGATGCTTGGGGGGAACGCCTTGGCTCAAAACGTGGGTGACAACAGCGTTTATTTTGTCACTTATTATTCGAATGCGAATACCGCTGGAGCGCCGGATGAAACTGTGCGCCTGATCAACGATGGCGACCAGGCAACTACGGCAATCGAAGGCGTGGAAAACGGACCCCTGTGGGCCGCGTTCTACATTTTTGACGACAGCGAAGAACTGCAGTCGTGCTGCGCTTGCCTGGTAACGGCGGATGGCATCGTTTCGGAGTCTGTCAACAAGCAGCTCACGGTGAACGAATTTACAGGCCGTGCAGAAATCACACGTGGCGTGATCAAGGTCGTTTCGTCTTCGACGAATGACCCGACCAACCCGGTCGCGGCACCCGGACTCCATGGCTGGGGCACCCACATCCAAGCGACGACGAACATCCCTGAGAAGGGGCCGTTCTTCGTGACCGAAACCAAGCTGGCCGATTCGAACCTGGGGAAAGTGGAACTTGGCAACCTGGCGCTCTCCTGCTCTTATGGGTTGACGCTGGGCAGCGGCTATGGACTTTGCCCTTGCACGCAGGAAGACCACGACTTCTAAACTGGTCTTTCTTTGGAGCGGACGCCAATCCACCGGCGTCCGTTTTTCTTGATTATATTTCGATCGACAATTGGGTATCCATCTCCAGCACTGCGCCAGCACTCCTTGCAAGTCGGGTTTGCTTCCCTTGAGACCCTATTGAGTTCGGCGAGCGTTAGTCCCAAGGAACGTGCCGCTTCGGTTAGACCCCCTGGGTAATTGTAAGAAATTCAGAAACGACTACATTTACCTCAACGCCCGAAACGCATCTCCCCCAAGGCGTATCCACCAACACTCAACCCAGGAGGATCTAACAAATGAAGAAGCTCGGATTAGTGTTGTTTACGCTTGCCTTGGCCTTGATGCTTGGTGGAAGCGCCATGGCTCAAACTGTTGGTGATAATAGCGTGTATTTCGTCTCCTATTATTCCAATGCCAATACCACTGGAGCGCCGGATGCGGTCGTGCGAGCGATCAATGATGGCGACCAGGCGACCACAGCTCGCGAAGGCGTGGAGAACGGGCCGCTGTGGGCCGCTTTCTACATTTTCGACGACAGCGAAGAACTGCAGTCGTGCTGCTCTTGCCTCGTAACTTCGGATGGTTTGGTTTCGGAGTCCGTGAATAAACAGCTCACGGTCAACGAAATTACCGGCCGTGCGGAAACCTCACGTGGCGTGATCAAGGTTGTTTCGTCTTCGACGAATGACCCGACCAACCCTAAGGCGGCTCCCGGACTGCGTGTGTGGGGAACTCACATCCAGTCAACCACGAACATCCCCTCGAAGGGGCCGTTCTTCGTTACCGAAACCACCTTTGCCGATTCGAACCTGGGCAAAGTTGAACTGAACAACCTCGCGGAGACCTGCTCCTTCGGGTTGACGCTGGGCAGCGGCTACGGACTTTGCCCGTGCACGCCGGAAGACCACGACTTCTAAAACTGGTCTTTCTTCAGGAAGCAACCTTCAAACCGGACGCCAATTCATCGGCGTCCGTTTTTTAATTTAAGCCATCAACGAAACATTTACTGATTATTGGTCTGCTCAATTGCCGCGACATCAAACGGATTGCTCAGATCCGCATGTCCAGCCAAGGTGTCTCGCATTTTTCCCTCAACCAGGATATTGACTCGCTGGATGCCGGGAACGTTGAGGGCCAAGGTTTCGACCAGCGAATTGACGGTGAGTTGCTCGCTTAGAATGCCGGAGCGATGCTGGTCTGCGAAGGCGGCATTCAGATCGATTACGGCTGCGCCCGGATCTACCAGGTAAATGGCGCGTATGTCGGCAGCCGGCACGATAGGGTGTAGAGCTCCGGGTTGCTGGTAGATGCGCAGCAGCACGCGCAATAGCTCTTCCGCCCGTTGCTGTCGGCCGCCGGGCAGGGGAATCTGCGCGGTACGGGCGCGCAGAATGCCGGCGGCATCATCGGCCACATACAGGGTGACGGTCTCGGTTGGGCCAGAGGCTGGGGGCGCCACTGGCAGAGCGTCGGCTACCGGCGATTCGAGTTCGGCCGCGCGGCGGCGCATGTGGCGAAGGTAGATTCCCATCGACACCACTAACGCCAACAGTACGGCCACCGCGATCAGAAGACTGCGCGGGATCATGAATGCTCCGTTCTTAGATCGGGTGATCGGGCGATCTGATCATCGGGTGATTTGAAGGCAGGCGATCTGACGTAAAGAGCCTTTTGTCTTCGATCGGACGATCGCGCGACGGCCCGAGCAACCGATCTCTTTCTTTGTCCGATGCGGATCACTGTTGTATTCCCGGTTGTGTTCCCAGGCGGTCGCGGACCGAAGCAACCGCATCGGCAATCGCGGATGCGGCTCGTTGTTGATAATTGGCGGAGGCCAGGTCCTCGATACCATTTTCTCCCGGGGCCAGTTCTATGGCGATCGCCGGCGATACCACGTTGTTCAGCGGGCGCAGCGACGCAGAATAGACGTGAACCGGGAACTCTTTTTGCTGTAACTGCGCTGCGAGCGCGGCAGCCACCTCTCGACTCAGGGGCAACTCCTGCGCCTGCGCGGCGTTCCAGGCATGAAATGTTCCGTTGCTTGGCCCCTCCACCGGAAGCAGCGCGGAATAGACTCTTGCGCCGCTGCCTTGCGAGCTCGCGTGGAGGCAGATGTAGATGACGGCGTGGGCGACGTTGGCCGCATTGGCGCGCTGATCCAGGGTTATAGTGGTATCCGCGTCGCGGAGCATGGCAACGGCAAATCCGCGAAGCTCCAGTTCATGGCGCAACAGGCGGGCGAATCCCAACGTCACGTCTTTTTCGGCAAGCTTGTCGGTCAAAGCGGCGCCACGCTCGTCGCCGCCGTGCGCAGCATCGACCACCACCAGAGGGCGGCTAATCGCGGGCAAGTTGGTGGTTACAGGCGCGGGCGGTGCTCGCCCCGGCAATGATTGTCCCGGTGGCCCTTGTGGCTGTAACGCTTTCCCCGGCAATGCTTGCGCTGCATTCGGCGACCCGTTGCCATTTCCTGTTCCATTACCTGTTCCCACCGTATTAGGCGTCTTTAATGGAGGCTGGATAGCCGAAACGGTTATGGTCTTGCGGTCGCTGCTGAAGCTGGCGGTCAGCGGTTCGATGGCCGTCACGTCTAATTCCGCGTCACCGTTGCTCTCGGAGTAGGTCGCGTGGGTAATGACATTATTGTCAAAGGCGATGGATTGGCTGCCCGGAGAGACAACGGGATCGCGCTTGAAGATCATACGCAGTTTACCCGGCTCGGTGGCAATCATCGGATTCACCGGGGCGCTGAAACTTAGCGTCAGGCGCGGAGAGTTCGCTGCGTCCAGCCGAAAACTGGGTTGAATTCCAACATTGCCGATGAACAAACGACGCGCGCTTTCATGAAAATTGACCGGCGCTCCCAGAAAGCGCGGCAGCAAGGTAGTCAGCGAGCTCAACGGAACCAATCCACGCGCGTTTTCTACAAGGAATGGGGCGGCGAGATCGAAATCATGGCCGCCGATACGAGCCCGCGTTTTCCCCTGGGCAAACTCGGCATCAATGGCGTTATAGCGCAGCTTCCAGCGCTGGCCTTCGGACTGGCTGCTGACTCGGCCGAGCGGATCCAGCAATTCGAGCAGCCCGACATACTCCCGGCCGGCGCGATCAAGAACCGGCAGACTGTAAACCGCGACAGGAGAATAAACTGAAATGTGGTTGTCGTTTCCGGAGGACGCGGCCCTGGACGCGGCCGGGGCCGCCACGAAGCAGAGCATTACACTGGTCCATGGGACGAGGACGAGGACGAGGACGAGGACGAGGGCGGCCGGGATTTGTCTTGTCTTCGTTACTATTGAGGGCACTCTAGTTCCCGGTTTGCTTTACCAGTACCAGTCGATTTTACCGACAACTGAGAACCAGGAGAGTGCAGTTTGCTACTCCAGGGCATAAATCGTTAAACCGCTCAGCAACTTGGGATAGAAATCCGTGGACTTTTGCGGCAGCACTTCGCCGGCAAAGGCGATCTCACGAACCTGGTTGATGCGCACCGGATTCATCAGAAACGCGGCTTGAGCCTTTCCACTTCGGACTGCCTCCAACGCCTCCGCAGCCTCGCGGCAATAGGAGACGTTCTCCTGATCACGAATGGCGGTCTCCGAGATATGCAACACGCCTTCTAGTAGACACTTGTGGAGTTGCACCACATCGAGTGCTTGCTGGCGAAGCGAAAGCCTTCCGAACAATGCGCCGCCGATCGCTTTAGGCGTGTGCAGCAGAAACGCGCGGCGGGCGGTGACCGCCAGCAGGGCTGTTCCTGCGCGCCCGGCATTCTGCAGAATTGCGGTGGCGCGCGCCGCATCGATCCTGGGGTCCACGTTTTCCACATTGAAAAATCGCCCGGCTGCGCCCTGAAGTTGCGAAGCCGAGAAGGATGGCAAGCCGAACACGAGCCGGTGGGTAGGCAGAATCTCGAGGCCGGGAGCATCCATATCGACCAGCGTCATCATTACAGAGTCGTAAGGGGCGGGGTTGCCCGATCCCGTTTCGGCGGCAGCCCGCTGCTCGTTGCGATAGGTCATGGCCGTCTCATAGCGATGATGGCCGTCGGCGATGATCAGCTTCTTTTCGCGCATTTGCGCCTGCACGGCGGCGATAATCGAAGGGTCGGAAATCCTCCACACGCGGTGCACCACGCCATACTCGTCGGTGACCTCGATCTCCGGCGCCGCGGGCGAACTTAGCAGGGCATCTACCTTGCCCGCCCCTCCGTAAAGCATAAAGATTTGACCGAAATGGGCTTGAGTTGCTCGCAGCAGGTCCAACCGGTCGGCCTTGGGCTTGGCCAGCGTCTGCTCGTGCCGGAACACGACGCCGTTGGAATAGTTCTCGATCCGGCCAAGGGCGATGAATCCCCGGCGCTCGGCTTGCTTGCCGGTACCCGGAACTCCTCCGGAACACTGGAACGTTTGAGTATAGCGGTAGATGGATGGATCGAGATCCTGGCGCAAAATGCCTGTCTGGCGCCACTTATGAAAGGACTCGGCGGCACGGGTATAAGCATTTTCGGCATGATTGTCCTCCGGCAGGCGTTTGCCGAGAATAATCCGCACCAGGTTGTAAGGGCTGGCCTGGTAGTAGCCTTCCTGCATGGCGGCAGTGATTTTGTCATAGGGCTGAGTGAAAACCTGCTGAATCGGGACCCCGTAAGGGTCGTAGCGCCAAGCCGCAAATGGGGAAATAATTGCCATAAAAAGCAGGACGCAGAATTGTAGCAGGGACGGTTGGACATCGCCGGGCGTTCCGAAATCGGTATGCGAGACAAAGATTTGCACACATTCGCAAGCCACCTTCGGGCGCGGGGAAGAATCTATAGTTCGCGATGAAAAAGTGACAACTCTTTTTCTGGGATTGTGCTACTATCCGGCGATAGAGGTAGTAGCGGCACGCTTTGTGGGTTTCTTCACGGCGCGGATTTAGTAGGGCCTATGTTGTCCGGCAAACAGTTCTCGGCTCGCGTCTGGTTCCCTATACTTCTGTTTCTTGCTGCGTGCAGCGCTCTCCCGCTTCTCGCCCAGGTTTCGACCGACGACGTTCACATCCGCCCTCGGATTCAGCCAGCCGCACCGAGGGAGTCGACGATCGATCCGGCGCTTCAGGCGCATGCCAAACCATACAAAGTGAACGTGGATATGGTCCTGGTTTCGGTCACCATCACCGATCCCCTGAACCGTCTGGTAACCGGACTCGACCGCAATAACTTCAACCTTTACGAAGGCAAAGAGCAGCAGGAGATCAAGACCTTCTCCAGTGAAGACGCTCCTGTTTCGATCGGCGTGATCTTTGACATGAGCGGCAGCATGAGCAGCAAAATCGATCGCGCTCGCGAGGCAGTGGTCGAGTTCTTCAAAACTGCCAATCCGCAAGACGAATTTTTCATGATCACTTTCTCCGATAAGCCGGAGCAGATCGCCGATTTCACCAGTTCGGTCGATGATATACAGGGGCGCCTGCTCTATACGATTCCCCGTGGCCGCACGGCGCTGCTCGATGCCATTTATCTCGGCATCACCAAGATGCGCCAGGCCAAGTATCCGAAGAAGGCTTTGCTGATCATCTCCGACGGCGGCGATAACCACAGCCGCTACACAGAAGGTGAGATTCGTTCGATGGTCAAGGAAGCCGATGTACTTATCTATGCGATCGGCATTTACGACCACTATTTTCCGACCGAGGAAGAGCGGCTGGGGCCGGCTCTGTTGAGCGATGTCACCGAACTGACCGGTGGCCGCGCGTTTACCATCGATAACCCGAACGACCTGGCGGATGTTTCGACCAAAATCGGCATTGAGTTGCGCAATCAATATGTCATCGGATACCGTCCTAAGAATCCGGCACACGATGGCAAATGGCGTAAAATAAAAGTGAAACTCTTGCCGCCCAAAGGATTGCCGCCGCTCAAGGTCTACGCCAAGACGGGTTACTATGCGCCGACCGAATAAAGTTGCTCTGCCGGTTTTCTTCCTGCTAACAACGCTCTTTCTCTCCGTTGCAAATTCTCAAGTGCCGGCGACTTCTCAGGCCTCACCCCCAACTCCGTCGGCCAAGGCGTCTCCAACCAGCGCCGCGTCGGCTAATGTTCCCGCTGCGCCCGTTCCCTCCGGTTCAGCTCAGAACGCCGATGCCACTGACAATGGCGTCTTTGTTTTTCGCAAGGAGGTTGAAGAGGTTCTGCTACATGCCACCGTGGTTGACGACAAGCAGCACATTGTGACGACGCTCAAGAAGGACGACTTCAATGTTTTCGAAGATGGCCGTCCCCAAACTCTCACCTCGTTCCGGCACGAGGATATTCCGGTAGCCATCGGCATTGTTGTCGACAATTCCGGCTCCATGCGGGAAAAACGGCAAAAGGTGAACGCGGCGGCGCTGAATCTGGTGCGGTCTTCAAACCCGAATGATGAGGTCTTTATTGTCAACTTCAACGACGAGTACTACCTTGACCAGGATTTCACCTCCAATATCAATAAGCTGAAAGAAGGCTTGGAAAAAATCGAAGCGCGCGGAGGCACAGCCCTTTACGATGCCGTGGTAGCGTCGGCCGAACACCTGAAAAAAGACGCGAAGCTGGAAAAAAAAGTCATCCTTGTGGTCACCGATGGAGAGGACAACGAGAGCAGTGAGACTGTAGAGCAGGCGGTGCGGCGTCTGCAGGGCGACGGCGGTCCGACCGTCTACGCCATTGGTATCCTGGAGAAGGAAGAGCACCCGAAGCACGCCAAACGAGCCTTGCAAATCATGTCGGAGAGAACCGGCGGCATCGCCTTCTTTCCGCAAACGCTCGACGAAGTCGATGCCATCAGCCGTTCCGTGGCGCACGATATTCGCACCCAATACACCCTGGGATATAAGCCGACGACTCCGAAAGACCAGGGTGGGTACCGTCAGGTGAAAGTCGAGGCGCACGCGCACGGTTACGGCAAACTAAGCGTCCGCACCAAGAGCGGCTACTATGCCGGAGCGGAACCAGCGTCGGGAGCGCAGTAGGGCTTATCAGCTGCGCAGCAGCGGCCCATCAGGGATTGCCATCCCGAACGAAGCGAGGGATCTGCATCTTGCGGCGAACTGCAGATCCCTCGCTGCGCTCGGGATGACAAGAGTTCGCTCGGGATGACAAGAGTTCAGCCCACTGTCGCAAGGCCTGCCGACGGGAATCAGATTTTCAGGTTACCAAATTGCGAAATTACAAGCTCTCCACATTGACGCTGGCCCTGCCCGTTCCTTACTCTGGAGTGTGACTTCTACAATGATCAGTTCGCGCCTGCGGGTTAGCGACGACGTCTCTAAACTCGTTGGCGAAACTCCCATGCTGCAGATGAAGAAGTTGGCCCCTCCTGGGTCAGCCGATATTTTTGCCAAGCTCGAATACCTAAATCCAGGCGGCAGCGTGAAAGATCGCGCGGCCATCGGCTTGATCGAACGGGCCGAAAGCGAGGGCAAGCTCAAACGCGGCGGCACCGTGATCGAAGCGACTGCGGGAAACACCGGCATTGGCCTCGCCCTGATCGGCGTGAGCCGCGGCTATAAAGTTCGGTTGTTCGTCCCGGAGAAATTTTCCGAGGAAAAGGTCATCATCATGCGCGCCCTCGGCGCCGAGGTGACACGCACTCCGGAGGCCGAGGGCATGCAAGGCGCAATTCAGCGCGCCAAAGATCTGCTGGCCACCGATCGCACGGCCTTTATGGCCGCTCAATTCGATAACCCCGCCAATACCGATTACCACTATGAAACCACCGCCCGCGAAATCTTTGAGCAGATGGAGGGGCGCGTTGATGCCATCACAGTTGGCTGCGGAACCGCTGGAACCTTTACCGGAATCGCCCGCTTTCTGAAAGAGCGGATAACAAAAGTGCACACGGTGGCAGTCGAAACCCAAGGCTCGATTCTGGGCGGAGGCAAGCCCGGTCCGCACAAAGTAGAAGGCATCGGCAACAACTTTATCCCGGGGAATTTCGACCGTTCGGTGTGCGACGAAGTGATGATGGTGACTGACGACCAGGCCTTCGGCATGGTGAAAGAGCTGGCCGCCCGCGAAGGGGTGCTGGGAGGTTCAAGCTCCGGCGCGAACGTCTACGCCGCCGTGCAGATTGCAAAACGGCTCGGAGCAGGGAAGCGCGTGGTGACGCTGATTCCCGACTCGGCAGAGCGCTATTTGTCGAAAAAGATTTTTGAGGGCGGAGTTTAGAAGCGTTCCAGGCTATTAGCTCTTAGCCGTTAGCTCATCAAGGCCGCTGTAGAGACGGAGCTTTGCCTCGTGTCAGTCGGCAGCGCGGACGGTGTGACCCAGAAGGTTTTGACCCGACAAGTCTGCTCCAGGAGACCCTTTGACCCCGAAGCAACCCGGCTTTGCCACTCGCGCCATCCACACCGGACAGGAACCCGATCCTCTCACGGGAGCGGTCAGCGCACCTATCTATCCGACTTCCACCTACGCCCAGGAAGAAATTGGCAAGAACAAAGGTTACGAATACGCGCGCGTATCGAATCCCACTCGCGACCGGCTGGAGACCAACCTGGCGGCGCTCGAAGGCGGGACGTCATCGCGCGTCTTCGCAAGCGGCATGGCTGCGATCAACGCTCTCGCTTCGATGCTCAAAGCCGGCGATCACATCGTAGCCGGGCATAATCTCTATGGAGGCACGCCGCGCCTCTTCAATCAAGTTCTCGTCAACTTTGGCCTGACATTTACCTACGTCGATACATCCGACCTAAGTGCCGTAGAGCGTGCCTTCCAAAAAAATACACGGTTGTTATTTCTGGAAACGCCAACTAACCCGCTGATGGAGCTCAGCGACCTGCGCGCTGTCTGCGAACTCAGCCACCGGCACGGGGTTGAGGTGGTCGTCGACAATACTTTCATGTCGCCGTATTTCCAGCGCCCGATTGAGTTCGGAGCCGACATGGTCGTCCACTCCACTACGAAATTTCTTAATGGGCACAGCGACGGCCTGGGCGGAGCGGTCGTCTGCACCAAACCTGAGCAGGCAGAGAAGCTTGCTTTTCTTCAGAAATGTGCTGGCGCCATCCTGTCTCCCTTCGAGTGCTGGCTGATTTTGCGTGGCGTGAAGACCTTGGCCATTCGCATGGAGCAGCACGACCGCAGCGGCCGCATAGTGGCCGATTATCTTTCAAAGCATAAAAAGGTGCAGAAGGTTTTCTATCCCGGATTGCCCGATCATCCGCAGCACGAACTGGCCAAACGGCAGATGTCCGGCTTCGGCTCGATGATCGCCTTCGAAACCGGATCGCTGGCTAACGCCAACAAGATGTTGCGCAAGGTGCGTGTTTGTTGCCTGGCCGAATCTCTAGGCGGAGTCGAGACTCTGATTTCACATCCTGCGACCATGACGCACGCAGGCATAGGCGAAGAAGGACGCCGCAAAATTGGTATCACCGATGGCATGGTCCGCATCTCGGTCGGCATTGAGGATGTGGGCGATATCATCGCCGACCTAGATCAGGCTCTGGCAGCGATCTAGTCAGCTCTCAGCCGTCAGCCATCAGCCATCAGCACGACCTGGTCGAACTGATGGCGACGACTGACGACCGACGGCTGTATCACCGTACGGATTCTCCGATCCATTGAAGGTAGTCCGCGCTCCCATCTTCGATGCCGATCTCTATGCACTCCGGAAGTTCGTAGGAGTGCAACTCACTTAAGGCCTCGCGCAGGCGATCGAAAATCTCTACCGTCGTCTTGATGATCAGCAGCCACTCGGTCGCCGTCTCAACCTTACCCTGCCAGCGATAGACCGATTCAAGCTGAGGAACGATATTGACGCAGGCGGCGAGTTGACGTTCGACGAGCGCATGAGCGATTGTCTGAGCTTCTTCGATCGAGCCGCAGGTTGTAAGAACCAGTCTCTTGTCGGTCATAGTATGTAAAATCGGCATCCAAAATCGGAATCCAAAATCGGCATCTAAAATCTGAATCGCAAATCGAGGTTCCGAATTTCTTGTTCCGAATTTTACTGCAAAGCATACGAGGCACCGAACGACCACGCATAATTCACTCGGAAAGTAATTGGCTCAAGTATTTGCCAAAGTTGGTTCCTGCTGCCCTTTAACGGGGAACTTCCGCTTGACGCCGGGAGTGAAAGCGAAGTTTACTAAGAAGTTACGCCGCGATCCCGCTGAATTTCATGGCATCAAAGTTGCCCAGGTGATGAGGACCGACGGGCTCAGGCTCGTCCTTGCCGACGGATCGTGAAAAGTTGAGCGCGGCAGCAAAAGCATGGGTCTTAAATTAGTAGAAAAGGGATTAGGAGCAGGGCGCGCCCTTCCACGCCGACGCGACAAAGCCGTGGCGCAAGCGATAGGCCATGCCGTAAGTCATGCGAGGAGTCATGCAAAAGATCAGGCTCCGAAGGCTGAAGCTGTTGCTGCGCGTTGGATTGAACGCACGCGCCCAGGGTGGAGTTGGCTGGTTTTGGAGTGGCGCCGTCTGGGAACCGCAGTCGCCGCGATACTTTTTGTCGGACTGTTGCTGCACGCCATGTTCGGCGCCAACGGCATGGTGATTTATCGCCAGAAGCGAGCCGAGTTGCAGACACTGCGGAGTGAAGTCGAGCATCTGCAGAAAGAAAACGCCCAACACGTGGATGAAATCAAGGCCCTCAAGACCGAACCTGCGGCGATCGAGAAGGAAGCGCGCGAACAGCTCCACTACACAAGACCGGGAGAAGTTATTCTGGTAGCCCCCGTTCCTCCTCCGAAGCCATCTCCGCCCACCAGCCGGGCCCTGAGCGCAAGCCCTCACTAGAGACGCGGCTCGCCGCGTCTCATGCCGCCGAAGGAGACGGAGCAAGCGCGTCTCTACCGGATTCTTATGATAGAGTGCAGGAATCGCATCATGTGTGGGGAATCCCAAGGAGGATGACATGCGAAAAACTCTCTTGTTATTACTTGCCGGTGTCCTGGTTGTAATGATGGCCTTGGCTTCGGTGTCATTTGCGGGCGGCGATCAGACCATTAACGGCTGGGTTAGCGACTCCAAGTGCGGCGCCAAGGGAGCGAACGAGAGCGCCGCCGATTGCACCAGGAAGTGCATCGAAAAGGGCGCCAGTGCAGTTATTGTCACCGACAAAGACCAGAAGATCCTGACGGTGGAAAATCCGGACGCTGTCAAGGAGCACTACGGTCATCACGTTGCCGTGACTGGGCACATCGACGGCGACAAGATTCACGTTGATGGCGTGAAAATGCTGTAGGCTGTGGAATCGCGCCTCAAACGACACTTCAACGACACTTCTACGAATTGTCATCCCTCGCTTTGCTCGGGATGACAAATTTGTGGAGGCTCGGAATAGTAGGGGTTCGCCGACAAATCGAACGCGCCCTCTACCGCACCACGCCTTCCAGCGGAGAACTAGCGGTAGCATAGAGTTTGCGCGGCATTCGTCCGGCCAGATATGCTTGCCGTCCTCCGATCACGGCATGCTTCATGGCTTCCGCCATCAGCACCGGCTCTTGCGCGCCCGCGATCCCAGTGTTCATGAGCACGGCATCGTAGCCCAGTTCCATGGCTATGGCGGCGTCGGAAGCCGTACCAACACCCGCATCGACAATCAGCGGAACTCCCGTGATCAGCTCGCGCAGAATGCGAAGGTTGGCGGCATTCTGAATTCCGAGCCCGCTGCCGATTGGAGCTCCAAGAGGCATCACCGCTGATGCTCCCGCGTCGACCAGGCGCTTCGCATAGACGATGTCGTCGGAGGTATAGGCCAGCACGGTGAATCCTTCTTTCGCCAGCACGCGCGTCGCTTCGAGCGTCGCCTGCACATCGGGATAGAGCGTGGCCTGATCGCCAATCACCTCCAGCTTGACCCAGTCGGAAAGGCCAACCTCACGCGCCAGTCGCGCAGTGCGAATCGTGTCATCGGCCGTGTAACAACCGGCGGTATTAGGAAGAAGAAAATATTTATTCGGATCGATGTAATCGAGCAGCGACTCTTTGCCACGGTCGAGATTCACGCGGCGCACGGCTACTGTCACCATGTCTGCGCCACTCGCCTCCAGCGCACGGGCTGTTTCTTGAAAAGATTTGTATTTGCCGGTGCCGACAATCAAGCGGGAGCGGAATTGCCTGCCAGCGATAATGAATGAGTCCGTCATGACGCTATTGTACGGCGACAGGGCGTCAGCGGCCAGGAACCCCGAGGAAAGGGTAGTGGGTCAGTTTGATTTCCACAGTTTGCCGTAGTGCTTGCGGTGGGTACGGTACAACCACGCCGTCATGCAAACCCCGACCAAAAGGAAAGTCATAGACCAATGAAACCAGAACGACCCTTGCGGGCCTGGGTGCTTTCGTAATGCCTCGTAAAATGCGCTGTCTAGGGAATAGCCGGGAAACACATAGATCAGCCCCACTAAACTTACCGCTGATACGGTTGCCCAGATTAAAAGTAGCAGTCTGACTACCGCTCTCATTAGCTCGCCTGTTCCCCGAGTGTTATGGATGCTCCCCGTGCTCAGGCATCAGCCCTGGAGGCGCAGCCGGAATTGAAATATCGAGTTTCGTAACCGCACCGAGCGAGGACAAAGGCTTGTCGAATTCACCGGCGTTGCCTACGACCAGCACGGCCATCTGCTCCGGATGAATGTACTTCGCCGCGACGCGTGCTACATCTTCTTTAGTGACTTTTTCAATCTCCTTCTGAAAAGTTTCCAGAAAATCCGATGGGTAACCGTAAAACTCATACGCCATCTGTTCCTGCAAAACTTTCTCCGGCGAATCGAAGCGGAAGACAAACGAATTCAGGATCGCGTCTTTGGCACGCTTGATCTCCTCGTCATCGATGGGATGCTTGGGCAGGTCGGCCATGTCTTCATCGAGCGCCTTAATGGATTCGACCGTCGTCTTGCTCTTGGTGCGCACCATCATTCGCAAAACACCCGGATGATCCCATCCCGCGCCGATGCCGCCTCCGACAGCGTAGGCAAGACCTTTGGTGGTGCGAATGTCGTTAAACAGGCGCGACGAAAATCCTCCGCCGAAAGCCTCATTAAATACCGAGACGGCATAGTAATCGGGATTCTTGCGCGTAATGCCGAGCGCCACCATTTGAATGTTGCTTTGATTCACATCGGTTTTGTCGACCTCGTAATATCCAGGCTTCGCGGGGTCGGGTGCAATCTCGGGATCGGTCGCGGCCGGGCCCCTGGGCCACGCAGCAAAAGCCTCGCGTATGCGAGCCTCCATCTTTGCCGAATCGAAGTCGCCGACTACGCCGAGAATAATGTTATTGGGATGCACGTACCTGCCATGAAAATCGACGAGATCCTGCCGAGTTATGGCCGCGACAGTTGTATATTGAGGCACGCGCGCGTATGGACTATTCGCGCCATAGGCCAGCATGGCCGCTTCCCGTCCAGCGATCTGGCCGGGATCATCATTGCGCCGCGAGATTGCATCGTATAACCCCTTTTGCGCAATCTCAATTTTTTCTGCACGGAACTCCGGACTCTTCAGGAGGTCTTCGAAGACGCGAAATACGTCGTCGAAATCTTCTTTCAGGCACGACCAACTGATGCTGGTCGAGTCGACGCCACCACCGGTCTCGACTCTCGCCGCGCGCTGCTCCAGGAAGTCGTCGAGTTGGTCGCCCGTCTGGGACTTCGTGCCCCCGGTGCGCCACACTTCGCCATAGATGTCGGTGAGCCCAACTTTATTCGCAGGTACCGAACGCGCGCCGCCGCGAATGCGGGCTGTCCCGTCAATCAGCGGCAGCTCGTGGTCTTCCTGAAGAAAAATGACCATGCCGTTTGCCAACTCAATGCGCTTCGGCTGCTCGGGATGAAACACCGGCAACTTGGGGATCGGAATCTGCTGCCAGGTTTGCGGAGAAGCCTGTTGCGGCTGCGCCCACAGTTGCGTGTTGGTATTGCAAGTAAATAAACCAGCCAGGACAACGGCAAGGAACGACAAGAAGAAGTTTGTCCTCTTCACTGTCCACCTCCCGGAGGCGGCGCACCCGCACCCGGAGGCCCGCCGCTAAACTCTATAATCCCCACGGTGCGGTTCTCGGCTGTGAACGTTGTGTTTGCCACGCGCCGAATATCAGCTTTGGTAACTTTTTCGATCCGATCGACGGAACGGAACAACTCCCGCCAGTCGTCATAGCGCGCCTGATAGATGCCGAGCTCCGATGCCAATCCCTCATTCGATCCGAGTGAGCGAATCAGGTTTGCTTTGGCGCGCGTCTTGATCATCTTCAATTCTTCATCCGAGATGTCTTCTTTCTTGAGGCGGTCAATCTCGATGTGAATCGCATTGGCCATTTCCTGTGGCGTGTGTCCGGGAATCGGGAACGCGTAAAACGCGAACAACTGGGGATATTTGCTGCCCGGCAGTCCGGTAAATCCCGCGGAGTCGGAGGCGATCTGCTTGTCGCGCACCAGGGCGCGGTAAAGCCGTGACGTGCGGCCATTCGACATCAAATCGGCAATCGCATCGTAGACCTGATCGTCGGGGCTGCGGTAATCGGGACGGTGATAACCTTCGAGATACAGTGGCTGAGATTGCTCATGCAAAACTACGGTGCGCTCGGAATTCTGTGGAGGCTCGACAGTGGTGGCCGTGTCAGGCTTGGGGCGCGCAGGAATTTGCGAGAAATATTTCTCCACGATGGGCAACGCTTCGGAAGCTTTCAAGTCGCCAACGACTGCGACGACCATGTTAGAGGGTACGTAATACTTGTCGAAAAAACTCTGCGCGTCGGTCGCCGAAAAAGAATTCAAGTCAGAGATCCAGCCGATCGTCGGGCGGTGGTAAGGATGCGCCGCGAATGCCTCTTCGGTGAATTGTTCGAGCAACCGGCCGATGGGATTGCTGTCGACTCTCATGCGGCGTTCTTCGATTACGACGTTGCGCTCGTCGTAGAATTGCCGCATCACGGGATGAATAAAACGTTCTGATTCCAGATAGGCCCACAACTCCAACCGGTTGATGGGGAAAGAGTAGTGATACTCCGTCTCATCGTAATCGGTGGAGGCGTTCATCCCTTCTCCGCCTTCGCTTTCGACAATCTTGCCGAACTCGTTGTTGTAGGGCTTGGAGAATTTATCGGCCGCAGCCACCGCATCTTTCCAAGCCTGCTCGAGTTGCTTGAGTTTCGCATCGTCTCGTTCAACTCGCTGGTCGCGCTCAGCGATGTAGGCGGAATAAGCAACCTCGACTTTCGCGAGCGCAACTTTTTCGCCGGCATAGTCGCGGGTCCCAATCGTATTCGTCCCCTTGAACGCCATGTGCTCGAACATGTGCGCCAGGCCCGTCTTGGTCATCGGATCCTGCACCGAGCCCGCATCGACGTGCGTGTAGAACGAGAAGACCGGAGCCTCAGGCCGTTCACAAATGATGACGGTGAGGCCGTTGGCCAGTTTCTTGACGGTCGTGCGCTTCTCGAAAGAAGCCAGATCCTGGCCCAAAGCGAGCGCGCACAACACTAGACACAGTGCCAGTGTTTGTATGGCTAAGAAAAAAGTTAAGCGGAATTTCATCCTGCCTCCACACTTAATTCCAAAAATTCGACGTTACGTGGATGCAGGGAAGATTGTCAAACTCAGAGGAGTCGCAAACTTACCATTTCACACCTAAAACAAAGGCCGCCCTTTCGGGCGACCTGAGTTGCACAACTTTCAGAGCTACAATTTCTAGTCTCCAGCTACCGGCTCGCCCACTTCTTCACTTTTTTTGTTCAAATTCACGGATGAAGAACCGTTCCCATTCGCTGGAGCAATCCCTCCCGCGTTCGATCCAAGGATGGCGCCCAGGGGAATGAATCCGCCTTCGTTCGACGTAGCCGGCTTCTCTTTCAAGACCACTTCCCTGTAGAGCTGAGCCATGCGCGCGTCGTAGGCTGCATCGTTCTTGACTTTATTGCTGTTGCTTTCGGCTTTGCTGTCACGGGCGCGTTTCTTCTCTTCGCGCGCCGTCTTGGCAATGCCGAGTTTGTCGAGATCGTGCTGCACTTCGTGGGTGACAATCTCTTCCCGCAGATAAAGAGCGTGTTGCTCGTCTTCCATTTTTACTTTCTTGCCGCCCGCGAAAATCTCGTGCCGCCCATGCTCTTCATACCACTTGGTTAGAGTCGAAGTCATGTGCATCTTCTCGATGATGTTGCGCCAGCCCACGCCCGTGTTGTAGGCGCAGAAGCTGATTTCGCCTTCCTGTGTGGCGTAAGGAATGATGCATTGTTCCGTCCGGCGGAAGTCGTAATTGAACAGATCCTGGAACCACATTCCTGCGATGAACAGGAAATTCCAGCGGTCCTGACGGCGTTTCATCACATCGTCAATCGTGCGGTCCGGACCAACCTTGCCATAATTCTTACCGGTAGCATTGAAGTTCTTGTCGAACTTCTTGAGCAAATCCATCATTTTGAAATGCGTCGGCGACTGGAAGGGGTCGTAGTTCTTCATCAAACAGAGAGCCATGCCAAATGCAGTCCAGAATTTCGAACGAGCGGCATCGTTGACCTTGGCGATATCTTTTGCCAGCTGGTCGCCCTTCAGGAAAGCTGTTACCGGAACCGCTTCCTTAGTCTCTTTATCGATCATCATGGCCATGCCAGTTCCGCAATTTGGATGGCATCCGCAAGAGAGTTGGCCCCAGTCGTTATTCGTATCCTGCGAGTGCAGCACGTCCGCCCAATCTGAGAACGTGCTCATAAAGCTGATCGGGAACCAGTCTCGCGTCGGTTCGCCGAAGCCGGTTTGATTTTTTACGTCGTGGGCCAGGTGCGCCAGGGTATAGCGCTGCGCGGTCCGCCGTTCGTCGGTGATGGCTTCGTCACGTCCGGTAAACGATACCGGCTGGAAGCTGAGAAACCCGATCTTCTTGGGATTGTCGAGCGCGAACTGAATGATGCGTCCGACTTGCTCGTTGTTGATGCCATTGACTATGGTGACGACCGGCACGATTTCGCAGCCGGCTTTGTGCAGGTTGTCGATCGCCTTGAGTTTTACATCAAACAGATTGCCCACGGCACGATGATCATTGGCCGCGTTTCCGATTCCGTCAAACTGCAGATACGCATAACGCATACCCGCTTCTACGGCCTGCTGGGCGAACTCAAAACTCTTGGCGAATTCAATTCCATTGGTCGCTGCCTGCACGCTGTTGTAGCCCACCTTGCGCGCATATCGAACCGCGTCCAGGAAGTACGGGGACAACGTCGGTTCGCCGCCCGAGAACTGCACAGACATCTGCCGGCGCGGCTTGATCGTGATGGCGTTGTCCAGCACTGTCTTGATTTCTTCCCAGGTCAATTCATGCACATACCCGACCTGGTTCGCGTCCATAAAACACGGATCGCACATCATGTTGCAGCGATTGGTCAGGTCTACCGTAAGCACTGAGCCTCGTCCATACTTCACCGTCGAGGTCCCGTGATGATGCAGCTTCTCGTCGTTATGCGCCTTAATATCGCGACCTGGGAAGACATCTTCCAGATGCTTCGAAAATTCAGTGTCAATCGACATCAGGTCTTCGAAGTGACCGTGCTTGGGACACTCCTTTACCATCCAGATCTTGCCGTCGCGCTCCACGATCTGGGCCTTGATTTCTCCTACCTTTTCATTCATCAGAACATCGACCGGCAGGTGCCCGTCCAGAATCTGCTGCCGAATCTCGGGCACGCACTTCGGACATAGCGAATCGGTCGACCGCGGCCAGCCCAGTGGCGGCTTCGACTTTTCCCACGACTTAAGCAGCGGCTTATCGGACCACTTCGGAGTTGGCGACTGATTCGGAGCGATGCGGTTGAGGCGTTGAAACACAGCCCACGCGCCCGTGGCGGCAACCGTCACGGCTTTTTCAACGTATTTAATCGGCTTATGCATTCTGCTCTCGCTTTCCTTCACCTTGGGAGTTAGAACTGTCCCCACGGCCCCCAAAATGGGCCTGTGCAAATGACTTTTCCACGTGGAAACCTGGAAGCTTCGTGCGTGGAGTTGGTCATTCTGATGCTATTGAATCTGTGAGCTTTAGGCACGCAGAAGGCAACGAAGGGGAGAAAATCGCGGTTGAGCGGCGAAACCTGGCATTCTGCGGTGGTAAGTTATTGAAAAGGCAGGGAGAGCCTGGTCTTTCCTGTCCTCTACTTTGCCGGGAGCAGGTCGGTCGCGGCCAGGACGTAGGTCGTCGATTTATCCAGTTTGATGTTGGAGTGCTTGCTGGTCAGGGTGACCACGCCGCCACTGTCGGTCGCGGAGTCTACATGTTTCATCAGAACTCGATGATTCGCAGCGCTAGACAGTGGCGGCGGAAACGTGTCTGCACCGGCATCAGGCCCGGATATTGGCGAGTTTGGATTCCTCTGCCCGGGATAGACGGTGCCTCCTCCCATGGGTGGCGGGTTGTGGGCCGCATCCGGGATACCGCTCGAGGAATTCTGGTTCAAGGTCAGAGCGGCAGGATAATACCAGGCAGTCAAATATAGCTTTGGCTGAAGCGGAATCACGGTTGGCGTTGCGCCATTCTTAAACTGCACCGAGTCCATGCGAAGGGATAGGCGCGATGGGTTGGCGGCCGATTTAGCCGTCGACTCGACCACTGCTCCGGAGATAGCCGCGTCCTGCGGGAGCACCACGCCGCTGAGCAGGGTAGCGACTGTCAATTTGGCCTGAACCTTGGTGCCGACAGGAGTTTTGCCGGCAATCACCTTCTCCTGCAGGACTACTGGTAACTCCAGAGCGGCCGCGGATGCCGGAATCTCGGGCTTTTTTTGACCGGCACCGGCTTGGCTGGGATTGGTCTGCTCAGGATTGGTTTGATTAGGATTGGACTGGCCGAGACTGCTTTGGCTTAACATTGCGGTCGCGGTTAGAACTCCTGTTAAGAGCGCACGCCGAATGGCGGTAGGCCTAAACGCTCCGTCGATCGTCTTCGCTAACATCGGCTTAGGGAAATAACTGTGCATTTTATTGTACTCGCGGTCCCGGATCGGTTGCTTGCAGCACATCGACGGCGTAAAGCGCGCCCTCAGGCGTTTCTTCGTGCTTGAAATAAGCGTAGACATCGCGGTTGACGCCAAGATGCTCTCGCAGGCGCGCCACCATCTTTTGCCGCTCGTCAGCACTGTAGGTCGGCTTGCGATAGCGATAATAGGCGTAGTTTGCCGTGACGACATCGGGAGTGTCACGTTCCTCGGTTTCGGCTACGCAGAGCGCGATATTGCGGTCACCGAGCGTCTGCCAGGTCGCGTCCGCGAACCACGACTCGTGGCGGAACTCAAAGGCGGCGCGCACCGTGTGTGGCAGGCATTTTAGAAATTCGGCAAGCACGGCCTGATCTGCTTTGAAGTTTGGCGGAAGCTGAAAGAGCAACGGTCCCAGGCGTCCTGCACGCTCCAGTCCTTCTAATGTCGAAACGAAGCGTTGAAGGAATTCCTCCGCATTCTTCAGGCGCTTGATGTGCGTCAGCACCTGATGAGCTTTGATGGTGAAGCGAAAATGCTTAGGGGTGTCCGCAATCCAGTTCTGAACAGTCGTCTCTTTGACCAACTGGCGAAAAGTGTAATTAACTTCGACGGCATTCAATCTGGTAGCGTAGAAATTTAGAAATTTCTTCTGAGCGAGCTTGTCGGGATAGAACCCAGGCTTCCATGTTGGATAAGCCCATCCGGACGTGCCGACGTAAAGGTGCGCCATATGAGCCGGGATTATACTTTGCGACGCTTGCCTGATGTTGCTTTCAACGATGCCGACTTCGACACTGGATTCCGTTTCGTCGTAGTTTTCTTCGCAGCGCGTGGCCGCGACTCAGGCCGGGCGGCGATGCTTGGGGACGCGTCCTCGGTCGTCTCCGATGCGGCTCCGAGTCCCTCCAGTTGCGGCAGCTTTTGCTTCATGGTCCGGACGGGTTCAAACAAGTCGCCCATCTTCTCCACGCGCGCGAGCACGTCTTTTGCTTCGAACACCAATCGGCCCGCGTCTTTTTTCTTCAGAGCTTGTTCAACTTCTTCCCAGGCAACCGGCGTCGATACCGTCGGATGTTCGCGCGCGCGCAGGGAATATACCGAAATCGTCGTTTTGTGCTGATCGTTCTGGCTCCAGTCGACGAAAACCTTATTAGTGCGCACGGCCTTTTTCATATCGGAGACGACGAGTTCGGGATGTGCCTGCTCCAGCAGGCGGGCCACCGCGTGGGCGAACGGTTTCGTCTGGTCGTAACTGGTTTTCGTATGCAGCGGGATGTAAATCTGCAACCCCTTCGACCCGGAAGTTTTCGGAAAACTCTTCAGTCCGAAGTGATCGAAAATCTCGCGCACCCAAAGCCCGACCTGGCAGCACTGAACGATGTTCGCCGGCGGTCCGGGATCAAGATCGAAGACAATCATCGTGGGCGTAGCAATGTCGGCGGCCAGCGACAGTGACGGATGCAATTCGATCGACGCCAGGTTCGCGATCCAGATCAGCGTCGGCAGATCGTTGGCGAGAATGAAATTGATCGTGCGGTGGTTGCTGTCGCTCCAGACGGGCGCGGTTTTTACCCAATCGGGCCGGTGCATGGGCGCGTTCTTCTCGAAGAAATATTCGTGATCGATGCCCTCGGGATAACGTTTCATGGTGAGCGGTCGCCCCGCCAGATGCGGCACCAGCACGGGCGCAATGCGAGCGCAATAATCCACCACTTGACCTTTGGTGAAGCCGGTCGCCGGATAGAGGACTTTGTCCAGGTTCGTGAGCTTGAGCTTGCGGCCCTCGACTTCGACAATAGTGGGAGCTGACATGAGCGCTGCGAACCTACGACTGCAAACGGCTTTCAGTATAGTTGCTGCCGCGCTTGAAAGGGATGGTCGCTTTAGTCTAGTGTGATTCGTTGGAGACTTGCTACCTTTTCCGCCGCGGAAACGTCTTAAACCTTTCGGGCTCCGCGAGGCGGCAGGTTGCCATCGGCAAATCGTGGGCGATAATTCTCAAATTGAGGTAGGTATGCAGGCTCGTATTCTTTGCGTTTTCTCTTTGCTGTTCACCCTTGTCCTCTATTCGGCACCCGGTTCGGCTCAGGCTCCGGCTCTAGCCGGCCCGGCCTCCTCGGTTCCGCCCGAAATCCCTATCTTCGACCTCAACGCCATCGATAAGACCATCGACCCTTGCGTGGACTTCTACCAGTACTCCTGCGGCAACTGGATGAAGAACAATCCCATCCCCCCGGACCAGTCGCGGTGGGGACGATTCAACGAGCTCTTCGAGCACAATCTCTATATCTTGCGCGACATTCTCACCGATGCGCAGCTTCCGGGGAAGCACTCCGCAACCGAGACCATGGTCGGGACTTTCTATGACTCGTGCATGGATGAGAGCGAGATCGAGAAAAAAGGAATTGCTCCGCTGACTCCGGAGCTGGAGCGGATCAACGGCATCAAGACGAAAGCAGATCTCATTCGACAGGTTGCGGACATGCATCGCGAATCGACTTCGGCGCTGTTTGCGTTTTACTCGCAGCCCGACATGCACGATTCGTCCGAAACCGTTGCGACCCTCGACCAGGGCGGAATCACCCTGCCAGATCGCGACTACTACATAAAGGATGATCCGAAATCGGTCGAGACGCGGCAGAAGTATGTGGAGCACGTTCAGAAGTTGTTCGAGCTCTCCGGTGACAAGCCCGAAGCGGCAGCGGCTGAGGCCAAGACCGTGTTGACCGTCGAGACCGGGCTGGCCCAGGCTTCGATGGATCGCACCGCACGGCGCGATCCGAAGACTCGCGACCATGAAATGACGGTCGCAGAAATCGCGGCTGCTGCTCCGAATTTCGACCTTACGGGTTATTTTGCAGACAACGGCTCGCCGAAATTCACTTCTCTAAACGTGGCCAACCCCGATTTCTTCAAGCAGGTGAATGAGCAGCTTAATGCCGTTCCGCTCGATGACTGGAAGGTCTACCTGCGCTGGAAAGTTATCAACGACTATGCTCCGCTCCTGACCAAGGCTTTCGTCGAGGAGGATTTCCTATTCAACGGCCAATACATGTCAGGACAGCAAGAGATGCAGCCGCGCTGGAAACGCTGCGTGAAGGCTACCGACGAGAATCTTGGCATGGCACTGGGCAAGCTCTACGTCGACCGCACCTTCGGAGCTGAAGGCAAAGAGCGGACGTTGAAGATGGTGCAGGGCATTGAAACCGCGATGCGTCAGGACATTGGCCAGCTAACCTGGATGTCAGATACTACAAAGAAGAAGGCCTACGAGAAGCTCGACGCCATCGTCAATAACATTGGCTATCCGGATACCTGGCGCGACTATAGCAGCGTTGTGATCAAGTCCGACGATTATGCCGGCAATACGGTGCGAGCCAGCGCATTTGAGGTGCGCCGCGAGTACAACAAAATCGACAAGCCCACCGACCGCAAGGATTGGGGGATGACTCCGCCGACAGTCAATGCCTATTACCGGCCTCCCATGAACGATATCAATTTTCCGGCCGGCATTTTGCAGCCTCCCTTTTACGGCAAGCTCATGGATGACGCGGTCAACTATGGCGGAATCGGAGTGGTGATCGGACATGAACTCACGCACGGCTTCGACGATCAGGGCCGCAAGTACGATCCGGAGGGAAACTTCCGCGACTGGTGGACGGCGGAAGATGCCAAGGAATTCGAGCAGCGCGTCGATTGCACCGCCAACGAGTATTCGAACTTTGTCTCCGTCAAAGACGACAAGGGAGAAGTAAAGCTGAACGGGCGATTGACGCTCGGCGAAAACACCGCCGACAACGGAGGGCTGAAGCTGGCTTACATGGCGCTGATGTCGATCATCGGCGACACCCCTGTGAAGCGTATCGACGGATACACCCCGGCGCAGCGGTATTTTCTTGCCTATGGACAGATCTGGTGCCAGAACGTGACCGATCAGGAAGCGCGCAAGCGGGCGCTAACCGATCCGCATTCTCCGGGACGCTGGCGTATAAATGGCGCGGTGCAGAACTCGGCCGCCTTCCAGCAGGCGTTTGGATGCAAGGCGGGGCAGCCCATGGTCTCGGAGAATGCCTGCCGGGTTTGGTAGCGAAGCCAGAAGCTAGCAGATCATCGACAGACCGCCGAAACCGCTAAGCACCAAGACCAGCAAGGTTCATGAAGGAAAGCTCTAATCTTCCCTTCGTGAACCTTGGTGCCACAGTGGTCTTGAATTTTCCCTGAATATCAAAACACTGGGTGCGGACATACTCCGATCTGCGCGCCAACTTCCTCAGCTGTTACCTTCGTTTCTTCAATTCACTTAATCCTCAAGATTTTTAGTTTTGTCCCGATGAAAATGAGAGGGTCAGGGTTGCGGGCCCTTCCTTTCGATGAAAATATTCATGACGATTCTGGCGCTGGCTATAGCGATGACGGCCGGCACCGCGCTGGCTCAAGAGGCTAACAGTTTTGTTGCTGTCCACCCTTACATAGTGAACAATCACGACATGGTGAAGGAAAGCCTGGGCCCTTCACGCTTCTGGACGCGGTCCACGATCGCGCTGGTGGCGCTTGACGGAGCGGCGAAGGCGGCCGATAGCTTCGCTACGCGCGAGAACATCGATAACGGAGGCCAGGAATACAATCCGCTGGCGCGGCCGTTTGTGCGAAGCGCGGGGGTGCAGGTGGCGACGATGTCGGCGCTGTTTGGGGCTGAGATCGCGACCGCATATCTCTTGCACAAAGCCCGCCACACGATGATGGAACGCGGCGTTCTGGCCGGAGGCGCGGCTATGAACTCGCTCGGGGCCGCCTCGAGTTTCAAAAATCGCGTGGGTTGGTAAGGTCTGCGGCAAAAACAGAAGCTGGGAACCGCGGGAAGGGCGCCTTTGAAGAGCGCACCCTTCCCGAGAACAGTCCTGCGAAGTTTCCAATCAATATGTTCTACTTCTTCGGTTCGAGAATGATCTCTCGCGCCGTGCGATCGCCCACGATCTCACGCCAGTGTGCGCGCTCCTCGTAGCCTGCAATCATCTTTTTATCGTTGCTATTGGTCGCTTTATCGGCCACTTCTTCCCGCTTGTCCTGCTGAGACTCCATTGCGGCCAGATCCTTGAACTCTGTCATCAGCATGATGTCCCAATCATTGGTTCCGTGAGCCTCGGTGGTGATGACTTTGTAATCGAGGATCAGCCCAGCCTTCTTTAAGGCCTCTTGTTCGGTCTTCCAATCTGTGGCCAGCCAGTTCATGTAATTCAACCCGACGCCCGGCGTCGCCTTGATGAACGCGATGTCCCATACCGGACCATCATGGAATGGACGTTCGGGGACTTGGGCTTGCGAGAGCGCCGGTAACAGCATAGCGGCGAAAACTGCGATTGCAACTGTGCGCAACATGTTCTTCATTTTATTTGGGCTCCTTTGCCATAGGCAATGAAAGTGGCGAATCTCACGACACCGCCAACCCCGCCACTGGATGAAGTGGGGCGGTGCCTCCTCGCAGGCGCAGCCAAGCTTAGGCGCTTTGAGGAACGATGATTGATTCTTCTTTCGCAACTGGGAAACGAGACGGGAATGAAGCAGGAAGAAGGGAACCGGCAAAGCCGTAGATATTTTTGTCAGATATTCCCGTCCTCCTTTTCCCGGCCACAAGCAGCATACTCTCAATTGCAGTCGGGGAGGACGTTTTTTCGAATAAGCTCAGTGTCGAGACGACAGCTACAAGTTTTTTCTTTCCATCAGGTAAGACTTTTTGTAAGACACATAATTAGCGGAGTAGCGGAGAATCGTGTCCTCATCCGCTTTATCCAACTGCCGGCGAAAGTTTCCAGGAGAGCCCATCCAGAGCGAGTTGGGTTCCACGATTGTCTTCTCCGTAATCAACGTGCCGGCCGCGATGATGGAACCCGTTCCGATGGTTGCGCCATTAAGAATGATGGAGCCCATGCCAATAAGGCAGCGCGCTTCGACGGTGCACCCGTGGAGAATGACACTGTGGCCGACGGTGACGTAATCGCCGACGTAGACGCCATATTCTTCTTTCATGCCGTGAAGAACGCAGTTGTCCTGAATATTGGAATAATGGCCGACGCGAATCTGGTGGACGTCGCCGCGGAGCACGGCGTTCATCCAGACGCTGGAGTGTTCGCCAATCATGACGTCGCCGATGAGCTGGGCGGAGTCGTCGATATATGCGGTCTCGGGGAATTGTGGGGTGACGCTTTTGTAGGAGCGAATCATGGGTTTGTCAGATGCGAGACGATCAACATCGGACTCAAGACTACCATGACCGGAATCGTGATTTTCCGCGCCACACAGGGAAGTTTTGTGCTCCTGCTCGGCGCGGGCGGGCTATAATGTGGCAAATTTTGCGGCTCGATTTCTGGCTGCATCGGAGGCGGAGTGAGTTTGTCTCTCGATACACGCGAGGTAGGACGTGTAACTATCGTTCGTTGCATCGGACGGCTTGTCTCTGGCAACGCCAGCGACTCACTGCGCACGCATGTGAGTTGGCTATTGCGCGACCGCCGCTTGATCGTTCTGGATCTGGGTGAAGTTGGATTTATAGACAGCAGCGGGCTTGGCACGATGGTTCGAGCGCTGGCTACAACCAGGCAGGCCCGGGGAGACCTTAAACTCTGCAAAGTTCCGGAATCGGTGCGGAAAGTCCTGGAGATGTCCCGTCTGACGGCCATGTTCGACACGCACGAATCGGAAGAGAGGGCGGTTGCTGCTTTTTATCGCCCGGAAACTCAGGCCGAGAAGCACGAACCAATTGGCCGCAGCATTTTGTGTCTTGACTCCAATGCTGACGTGCTGGCGTACTTGCGCGAACTGCTGCGCCGCGCCGGATACGACGTCCAAACCAGCGGCCGCATCAGCGATGCTATGATCCTGATGCGGGTTACGCGATTCGATCTCGTGGTGGCGGGTCCAAGCATGATTGCTTCGACGAAGACGCCGCAAAACTTCCGGGAAGCGTGCTCCAGGTTCCCGGTGCTCGAACTGGGCAGCGACTTTTCTACCCGCGACGCTGGTGAAGCCGCGGCTCATTTGCTGGAGGCAATTGCGGCTCGTCTCCCGACCTAAGACCTAAGAGCGTAAGACCCGACGTGCTCCCTGCGTGCACTTATGACGGTGGCGGATTTCCGCAGAATTGCTTTAAGCCTTGAAGGCGCAGAAGAAAGCTCGCACATGGGAGCGCCCGATTTTCGTGTGGGAGGCAGAATCTTTGCCACGCTCGCTTCGGAGAAACAGGGCTATGGCAACTTAATGCTCACGCCGGAACTGCAGGAGGAATTTGTGCGGCGAGTTACCGGAGGCTTTTCTTCCCGTTCATGGGGGATGGGGAAAGATGGGAGCGACGCACATTCGACTGGCGGAAGCTAGCGAGGACATACTGACCGGCGCACTGCGCGCGGCTTGGAAGCTTCGCGTGGAGAAGAATGCCGGGGCAGAAGAAGCGACTCTGAAGCGCGGGCGAAAGTTTTGAGGAAAGCTAAGACTTGCCTACGCTCTCGAGTTACCGTTCTTTCTGCCTTCACTTCGGTGGAGCAGAAGCCCGTGCGCTGAGGTTGATTTGAAGTAATGTACAAACCACTTCATTGATACAGGCCGCTTGCCGGGGCGCTCACCAAATTGAGGCTGCGGCTAATTACCGAAGGTCATGGCCAACTCTCAATGCTACGAGAGGACAGTTCTGACAGAGGCAAATGCGATTGGGGTTGCTGCTGTAAGAGGCTTTGCAATGCAGATGGCGGCGATCATTTGCGTCGCGATCAGTTCGGTTGTGGGAGGCGTATCACTTTATTCCTCGTTCTCGCTTACTGATTCGGCGGCGCGATCTCCGGCGGAAAAGAAGTCTCGCCCCCTGCCGGAATCGGGGCAAGCGCTCCACTCGGACGTTTTCGCTCTTCCACGCGATAGCCTTCGGGAATCTGAAAATATCTGGCGTCAGGTTCGCCCAGGCTAATCTCAGTCATCGTCGTCGTGTGCGTTCCAGTGCGCGGGTCGGTTCTCTTTACTTGCACATCGACGTCGAGTGCCTTGGAACGCCATATCTCTTCCGTCGTCGTGAACGGACGATCGTTTCCGATCCTCCCTTCTGGAATCAGTCGCGTCACCCGTTGGCCCTCAACATCAATTCCGCCGATATTCGACGTGCCCAGATCTTCGACCGTAACTTCCTTCATTTTCCCCGGGTCGCGACCGTGCCACTGGCGCAGGCTGGGCGGCAGCCGATACTCCATCTTCGTGCAAGTCTTCCGAAAAGTTGAGCAAAGATATTGCAGGTGTCGAACCGGGTCCGTGATCGTAACCAGCATCAAGGGTCCGCTCTCCGTGGCTTCTGCCCTCTTGGTCTGGCGCCCGCGATAGATTCGTCCCATGCCATCCCGCATGACTATTTCCTGATTCTCGCGCGCAATGTTGGTCCCTTCGTTCAGTGTTTGCTCCATCTGCTCGACCATCACGGCGCTGAAGGGAGCATGCTGTTTCGTAGAAATGGCGCTTCCCACAGGACCGAATCCGAACGAGGTTATCCCCTGAGACGCGGTTTGCTGCGGAACGCTCTGGCCGCAGGCTGCGGGAACGACCGCCAGCACCACCGCAGACGCCAAAAGAGACAGCACCAGATGCTTCATAGCCTCCTCCCGAAGCAACAAATCAGAAGCTGACCTCGGTCTCCAATTGTAGCTCACGCCGTGAACAACATTCTCTTCTGTTTGACAGAAGCGGTTGGCAAAACATCCTCATTCCACTAGCTACTTCAGATGTCCCGGTGGAGGGCGCAGCTACTTCGCCGGCGCGTAGAAATAATAGTCTGCTGTGTAACTGCTCTTTGTCTCGCTGTCGCGGTGCGACTCGTCACATCCTGTGACAGGAGGCTTGCCGCTATGAGTGTTGACGCGCTGGATGGTCGTGACCTTCGTGAGCAGGCCACTCGCCGGCGTGACCGACGGCATCCACCAGCAACCACTGAATGGAGTTGGGATCGTCGGAGTCGGCATGGGCAACGGCCTTGCCCGTGACTTCGCTGCCGTCATTCAGTTTCCAGGTGGGGCCGGCGAAATGGCTTCCGATGACCTTGCCGTTTTGATCTTTCAATTCTGCGTCGGGTGCTTTGAGGGTCCACGCGAACTTACCATCCGCGCCGGCTCGGCAGGCATAAATCTGTGATCCGGAAGCATGGGCCAGTAAGACTACTTCTTCGCCGGGGCGGGCTTGAATCGCGGCCGGGACGTTGGGCGGCGATATTTTCTCGGCGCGAGCTGCGGGGAGATGAAATGCGAGAAGTAGGACGACGAGGACGGTAAGGTTGGCGTTCTTCGTCATGCTGTAAAACCTGC
Source organism: uncultured Acidobacteriaceae bacterium (assembly GCA_963810955.1). Taxonomy (GTDB): domain Bacteria; phylum Acidobacteriota; class Terriglobia; order Terriglobales; family Acidobacteriaceae; genus Acidiflorens. The sequence goes on from CAWEPW010000041.1 coordinate 361,540, forward strand.
GTTCGTTATAGTTTCGGATCGATCAGGGGCGGCACGGCTGGAGCCGTGCCTTCCCCAAAACCTTTAGCGAACTAAAGCGTTTCAGCGGTCTGAGACGGGGCAAGCCCCGTCTCTACCGCGATTTTCTTTGCGACCGCTAACTGCCTGAATGATCCCGAATCGCTACTTGCCAGTCACGTAACTCAAGTCGGGACGGAATTGAATGATCTCACTCGTTTCGTGGTCGACCGAATGGTCGATGCGATCGACGATGGAATCAGCCTCGGCTTGTCCAAAAGCTTCTTTGAGCATGTCGCGGAAGGGCTTGACGTTGGGGTCGTCCTCGAAGTCCGCCCAGTTTTTATGGGGGAACGACAGCACGTATTCTCCCGTCTGTCCTCCATTGGCCAACTCGTACCATTCGTAGTGGAGAGGCCATTTCGTCTTCTCCCCGGCCTCGTGAATGCGGTCGATGGCAGAACGAAAATCGGAGCCCTTCCCATAGCGCACATGGAAGATGACGATCTCCGAGAACTTGGGCGGCCCCATCTCCCCCTCGGGCACATTGCTTAATTTGGGCAGGAACTCATAGTAGCGGTCGACGACCGAGTCGACGTAGTTGCCTATAACCTTCTGGAACTCGGCCACGTCTTCCTGGTCGGTGATCGCGGGCTTGTCCATATCGGCCCAGTGCATGCCGAAACGGCCGACTATGTAGGTTCCTGTATTGTCGCCGGTGAGAGTCTCCCATACCAGCAAGGACTTCGGGTCGTTCTTCTCTTTGTGCCATGCGGCTTTCTGTTTGCGCCCGGCTTCGTATTGCGGCACCATTCCGTTCTTTGGTTTCTGGAACTCTAGACCGGCCAGCGTTCCAGGTTTTTCCTGCGCGGCCAGCGAACAGACGACAAACAACACGACCCCAATAGCTGTCAACAATTGGTTCAGCTTCATTTCACTCTCCTGATTTGTTTTGGCTAGCGTTTGGTTCGAACACTTCTCCCTGAACCGGCAACAATCAACGTCGCTTGCACGTGAAAGCAGATCTTTATGGTCGCCGGAAAAGCACAAGGGAGAAGCGCGAGAATAGTACACGATCTAATACAGGCGTGGCGAAAAAAGTGGTTGGGTAAATCCGCATGTCCGCGCGTTTCAACGTCTGGCGAAGGCGCTCCTGTACAATTTCTGCGGAATGAATCGGCTGATGAAAAGTTTCGCGCTCCTCTTACTCACGATGGGAGCTGCGTATTGGACCATGGCCGAGCCGATTGCTTCGTTGCAGCCGACAAACTACGTAAATGATTTTGCGGGAGTGCTGGATGCGGCCACGCAGGCGAGTTTGAATGCTCTTTGCCAGCAGGTAGATCAGAAGGCCCATGCGCAGATCGCCGTCGCGACGGTGAAGTCGCTGGACGGGCAGGACGTGGTGAGCTATGCGGTCGCGCTCTATCAGAAGTGGGGGATCGGGGCGAAAGGGAAAGATCGCGGGGTATTGATCCTGCTGGCAACGCAGGATCACAAATATTGGATCACGGTGGGATACGGATTGGAGGGGATTCTTCCCGACGGGAAGGTGGGCGGGTTCGGTCGTGAAGCGGTTCCGATATTGAAGAGCGGGAATTATTCGGCGGCGGTCACATTGCTAACTGCGCGTGTCGCCTCGGTGATTGCGCAGGATGCGGGCGTCACGTTGGATAACCAGCCTCGCGTAGCGATGCCTCAACGGGAACGTGGCCCAGGGGTCGGGACGATAGTGGTTCTTCTCCTGATTCTGTTCTTTATTGTGATTCCTATCGTGCGGGCGATCTTTCGAGGCGGTGGCGGAGGACCACGCAGCGGCGGATCGGGATTCTGGTCCGGACTGCTATGGGGAGTCCTGCTGAATAGCATGGGTGGCGGCGGCCGCGGGGGATTCGGTGGCGGGGGATTCGGCGGCGGGGGTGGTGGCGGGTTTGGTGGCTTCGGCGGTGGGAGCACAGGCGGAGGCGGAGCCGGCGGCAGCTGGTAGTTGAAGCTGAGTGATGGAAACTGGTGGAGCGCCGGGCGTCTTCGCCCGGCCAAGCCGGACGCTGATGGGCGAGACGCCCGTCGCTCCACCTGCGAGAGAGTGAGGCGCGAAAATGGTCCCGGAAAAACTGATTAACGAGTTTGTCGAACGGATGCGAGCGGCGGCACCGACGAACCTGCGGGCGGTGATTCTCTACGGATCAGCGGCGGCGGGAGATTATGTGGCCGAGCACTCGGATGTGAATCTGCTGTGCGTTCTCGGCGAGACTCCGTTCGCTGCCATTGAGGCGCTGGTTCCGGCGACCGCATGGTGGGCGAAGCAAAAGCATCGGCCGCCGTTGCTGCTGAGCGCCGACGAGATGCGGCGTTCGGCGGACGTTTTCTCCATCGAGTTTCTGGACATGCGGCGGCATTATCGCGTGCTCTTTGGAGAGGACGTTCTCAAGGCGCTGGAGGTTCCGATGCGATGGCATCGGGCGCAGGTAGAGTATGAGCTCCGGGAGAAGACGATTCTGCTGCGGCAGCACCTGCTGGCGTTGCCGGAAAAAGCGGAGGCGAAGTGGGATTTGCTGCTGCGGTCGCTGCCGGCCTTTGGGACGCTGTTCCGTCATGCGCTGATTGCGCTCGGCGATGCGGGCGCGGGATCGAAACGGGAGTCGGCGGCTGCTCTGGCAGGGAAGCTGGGGATCGATGCGACTGTGTTTGGCGAGTTGCTGGATATTCGAGAGCGAAAAAAAGATAGGAAATCGATGAATGTGGATGAGATATTCGCGCGCTATCTAAAGTTGGTAGAGCAAGTGACAGCGGCGGTCGACAAGATGTTGGATCCGGCGTAGAAGCCCCGGCCAGTGGAGCGCCGGGCGTCGTCGCCCGGCCATACTGAAGTCAGACGGGCGAGGCGGCGCAGGCAACAAAATTTTGTATTCAGGAGAGCGATATGAGCAAGGGCTTAATTGTATTGGCGGTGCTGGTGGTGATTGTGCTGGCGCTCTTTGGCCAGTACGTGGGAGTGAAAAATAATCTCGTCGCCAAAGATCAGGCAGTGAAGGCGGCGTGGTCGCAGGTGGATATCGTGCTGCAGCGGCGCGCTGATCTGATTCCGAACCTGGTGGAGACGGTGAAGGGTTACGCGCAGCAGGAAGTGACTGTGTTTGGAGACATCGCCAAGGCGCGATCGGCGCTGCTTTCGGCGCAGACGCCCTCCGACAAGATTGCAGCGAACGGACAGTTGGATGGCGCGCTGGGACGGCTGCTGCTGATCGTCGAGAATTATCCGCAGCTGAAGTCGAATGAGAATTTTCTGCGCTTGCAGGATGAACTGGCCGGAACGGAGAACCGGATCGCGGTGGAGCGCAAGCGCTATAACGACGCGCTGCAGGATTACAACACCTATGTGCTGCAGTTCCCCGAGCAGCCTTTATGCAGGATTCGCCGGCTTCAAGCAGAATCCGGCGTACTTCCAGGCGACGGAAGCATCGCGCGAGGTGCCCAAGGTGGATTTTGGCGCGAAGCCGGCGGCTCCGGCAGCCGCGCCCGCTCCAGCTCCAGCGCACTGAGTTGGCGATCGGGATCGCTTTGCTCGTGTGGTGACGGGGCTTCGCCCCGTTTCATCGCTCGGCGTTGAGTCATTGGCTGAGACAAGAAAGAGCGCGAATCGAATGAGAGTTGCGGTTACGGGAGGAGCGGGCTATATCGGCGGCGTGGTCGCCGATGAGCTGTTGCAGGCAGGGCACGACGTTGTCGTCTTCGATAATCTCAGCCGGGGCCATCGTCAGGCAGTGCCGAAGAACGCCGAATTGGTCGTCGGTGATCTGGCGGATCGCGGCGCGCTTGACGCTTTATTCCAGTCTCGCCCGATCGACGCCGTCATGCACTTTGCGGCGTTGATCGAAGCGGGCGAGTCGATGAAGGCTCCCGAACAATTCTTTCGCAACAACACTTCGAATGCGTTGACGCTGGTCGAAGCCATGCTCGCCGCGGGAGTCAAACGTTTGGTCTTCTCGTCGACGGCCGCGCTCTATGGCAATCCTGAACGCACTCCGATCGAGGAGGAAGATTCGCTTCGACCGACTAACGCCTACGGTGAATCGAAGCTGCTGATGGAGCGAATGCTCGCCTGGTTTCACCAGATTCATGGTTTGCGCTACGCCAGCCTGCGCTATTTCAACGCTGCCGGCGCCTCGCGTCCCGATAAAGGCGAGGCGCATCGGCCGGAGACTCATCTCATTCCACGGATTCTTCAGGTAGCGCTCGGCCGCGCCGAACATGCAAATGTCTTCGGCACCGACTATCCCACAGCGGATGGCACCTGCGTCCGCGATTACATTCATGTCAGCGATCTGGCGCGGGCGCACCTGCTGGCGCTCGAAACGCTCGGCGATTCCACTCCGCTCGTCAATTCTGCTCCGCTCGTGTACAACCTCGGCAACGGGCAGGGTTTCAGTGTGCGCGAGGTGATTGAAGTGGCGCGGAAAGTTACCGGACATCCGATCCCGGTGATCGAATCGCCGCGGCGGCCGGGCGATCCGGCGGTGCTAATAGCCAGCTCGGCAAAAATTCGCCGTGAGCTGGGCTGGCAGCCGAAATTCGGGGATTTGGAATCCATCGTTGAAAGCGCCTGGCAGTGGCATCGCCGCCATCCGGATGGATACTCCGGATGAGACGTCGGGTCGAAGTTTCGCTGAGAGTTTCGCTAATCAATTTCGCGCTGGAATTTTTTCGTCAGTCCGACGAGGGATTCGCTTCCCAGATGCGATGGCGCAATGCCCGAAGATCGACAAGCGGCGGCCCTTCCGATAGTGCGTTGGCGGCATCGGAGCTTGACGGGACAATTGTCCTGCTCTGTGCCTCATTCGAAACCTCGTAGGTGAATTGGGGTACGATCTGTTTCAGTTCGGCGAGGATCGCGTCCCGGTTCCCGAGCGATACGGCTACATAGAGCGCGTCCAGACCGCGCTTGAGCATCGGCCAGGCCAGCTTGGCGCTCTCCGTATACGCTATTTTTTGGCAGGCGCTGGGGAAGACACGTTCTTCAGGGTAGAAGAGTTCCTCGAAAAGTTTTTCCCCGGGACGAAGGCCAATGTATCTGAATTCCTGGCTGGATCTGCCGGAGAGGCGAGCCAGAGTTTTCGCCAGCTCCGCGACGCGGATCGGTTCGCCCATGTCGAGCACCAGAATGTCGCCTTTGCGTCCGATGGCGCAGGCCTGCAACACCAGGCTCACCGCTTCGGCAATGGTCATAAAAAAGCGCGTCACCTCGGGATGAGTGATGGTGATTGGCTGATTTTGACGGATCTGCTCCTGGAAGAGCGGAATGACGCTTCCATTCGAGCCGAGAACGTTGCCGAAGCGCACCGAGACTGGGCGCAGATGTTCTCCCGGCCAGGCAGCCAGAATCAATTCTCCCAAGCGTTTGGTGCAGCCCATGACGTTGGTCGGGTTGACGGCTTTGTCGGACGAAATCATCACGAAGGTTGAGCACTTCGAATTCTGGGCCACGTTCAGCAGGCAGAGCAGGCCGAAAACGTTGTTGCTGACCGCCTCTTCGATATTGCTTTCCATCACGGGTACATGCTTGTAGGCGGCGGCATGGAAGACGATTTCCACCGCGTAGGCGAGGAAGATTTTTCGCATGCGCTCGGCATGACAGAAGTCGGCGACGCAGAAAACTTTGCGATCGTCGCCGGCCTGGTCACGGGATTCCTCCCTGGGGTCGTTCTCGTGACCGTTTCCGTGGCCGTTCCCGTGGTTACCTCCAGGATCGTCGTCTTCGCTCAGTTGATGCTGCAAGTGGAAGATGCCGGTTTCGTTCCGGTCGACGCATACCAGGAGCCGAGGCTGGCAGGTCATGATCTGGCGGCAGAGTTCGGAGCCGATGGATCCCGCCGCGCCGGTAACCAGAATCACGCGGCCGCGAATCTGCCGGCGCACCGATTCCAGATCAAGGTCGGCGGGCACACGGCCCAGCAGATCGGTGAGTGAAACTTCCCGCGCCTGTTGCAGGGTAACCCGGCCGGCAATCAATTCGACGATGGCGGGCACGGTGCGGAAGGCAGCGCCCGCCGCCTTCGCGATGCCCACCAGGCGGCGCATCTGGGCCGGCGAGGCCGAAGGAATCGCAATCAGCACCTCGTCGATTCTGCGCTCACGGATGAACCTGGGCAGAGCGTCAACTGGACCGAGGACCGGCACGCCCAGGACCCGCAATCCCTTCTTCAGGGGATTGTCATCGACTGCAGCGATCACCTGGTAGCCGCTTTTTCGTTCGTGGGTCTCGCGAATGATCATCTGGGCGGCATGTCCGGCGCCCACCAGCAACAGTCGTTTTGAGCCCGAGTCTTGCCGCACTGTTTCCGCCACCATGCGCGAGAGCACGCGTATTCCGGTCAGGAAGATAAAAGTGAGCAGCGCTTCTAAGGCATAAATTGACAAGGGAAAGGCTTCGAGCCCAATTCCATAGCGCACCAAAATGAGGAAGATGATCGAGCCGGTGAGAATCGCTTTTCCTACGTCGATGGCGTCGCTGATCCCGGTATAGCGCCACCAGCCATGCGTGAGATTGAAAAGGGGCATGACGGCGAGGCGAACGACGATGAGTATAGGCGCAGCCACCCACAGCAGGCTCGCCTCGGGCAGGCGGAAGTCGAAACGCAACAGCCAGGCGGCCACGAGCGCGCCCAGAATGAGCCCGACTTGCACCGTCAGCACCAAGAGCGAACGGCAACTCAACCAGGCACGGGACTGTTGACCGACTTCTCTCATGGGACGACGGGGTGAGTCGCTTTTCTTGAGGTCACGTTTCTTGAAGTCGTTCTCGTTGAGGTCATTGCCGTCCAGATGATTCTCGTTTAGATCGTTCTCTTCCAGATCGCTCTCGTCCAGATCGTTCTCGTCCAGATCGTTCTCGTCCAGGTCGTTCTCGTCCAGGTCAGGGACACTTAATCTGCTAGATCGTCCATTGCCGGCTTTTCTTGAGGGCAGGGCCTATTCGGCGTATTACTGCGACGCAGCAAATTGTTTTGCGTGGTGCGCGAACGCTCAGCGGGCGGCCTAGTGTTCGACGCCATCCGCCTTGAGTACCTGCCAGAGGGTGAACGCCAGGATCTTCAAGTCGAGGAAGAGGGAGTGCCCGTCCATGTAAGCGGCGTCAAGTTGAACTTTGGCGGGAATCTCCAGCGCATCGCGGCCGTTGACTTGCGCCCATCCGGTCAGGCCGGGAACCAGGCGATGAACGCCGCACTGAGTGCGCAGCGCGACCAGATCGTGCTGATTGTAGAGCGCCGGGCGAGGACCGACCAGCGTCAGATCTCCCCTGCAGACGCTGAACAGTTGCGGCAATTCATCAAGGCTGGTTTTGCGCAGGAACGCCCCGATAGGAGTGAGGTAGAGTTGCGGCTGCCGCATCAAATGGCTTGCGAGTTGCGGCGTATTGACGCGCATCGTTCTGAACTTGGGCATGGCAAAGATGCGATTGTCGCGTCCAACGCGCTGCGACCAGTGCAGTGCTGGTCCGGGAGACGTCAGGCGAACCGCGGCCCAGCACAGAAGCAAGAAGGGGGCAGAGAAAACCAGCAATGTTCCGCCGAGCAGAAGGTCCATGCCCCGTTTCCATGCCGGCAGCCGGTATGAGGGTAGAACGGAAGGGGCAGCGACGGTATTTGCAATTTGAGTTGTGACCATCTGCCTGTGACTATCTGGTTGTGGCCATCTGAAGCTACGGTCTGAAGCTCGTCTGAAGCTACGATCTGGCGGTACGATATGGCGCTCAGGAAACCGAAGCCGTCGGCCGCGGGGGCGCGCCCGGCCCTTTGATCACGCGCTTATCGGAGCCGAGATAGTATTCCGCGCGCTTGAGGCAGGCGCGCGCCCGCACCGCGAAACGCACCAGCAACTTGCTGGCGCGGCTCTTGCCGTAATAGTCGTAGGCTTCGTTAAATTCGATGAGCGCGCGGTGCAGTTCACGCAGCGAGCTTTGTGGTGTCTGATTGACGCTCTGGCTGCCGAAGTGGACAATCTCCGCGCACGGCGTGTAATGCACCGCGTATCCCTTTTGCCGCAGCATGAAGTTGTAGGCAAGGTCGGAGACGAACAGCTGGAAGCGTTCGTCGAGCATGCCCGCATTCTCCCAGGTAGAGCGGCGGAGGATGTAGGCTGTCGTGCCGATGCTGTCGACCGGCTGCGCTTTCGAGTAGTCGAAGCGCGTGGCATAGTAACGATCCGTCAAGCGGCCGCGAGGGAACAATTTGTGCCAGTTGAGAGCCTGCAGCACCATGGTGCCGGGCCCGGAAAAGTGACGGATGCAGTGCTGTACGGAGCGGTCGGGGTTCAGCAGCTTCGGTCCGCACGCCGCTACCCCGGGATTCGCGTCCATATATTCAAGCAATGCCTGGAAGGCATTGCTGATGAGCACCGTGTCGCTATTCAGGTGGCAGGCATAGCGCGCCCGCGACAGGCGCATTCCGAGATTGGTGTTCTTGACATAGCCTTGGTTGGCCCGGTTACGCACCAGGACTACTGCCGGGAACGTCTCGGCGACCATGTCCGCGCTGCCGTCGCTCGAATGGTCATCGACGCAGATGACTTCGAAAGTTATACCTCGCGTGTACTCATAGATCGAGGCAATGCAGTTACGGAGCAATTCGCGGGTATTGTAGCTGGGAATGATCACGGTAAGATCCAACCGCGGTTCCATCGAACTCTCCTCGTTCGCTGTTCCTCTTTGATAATTCACTGTTCGTGGCACATTGATCGTTTGTTCATCGGCGGCGTTCACCTGGTTCGTCGCCTGTCGCTTGCGCTTTCCTTACTTCGCCGCCGTAATCGTTCTTTGCTATTGGCCGGGCGGGAATGCCCACCACGGTGTTGCCGGCCTCGACCGAATCCACCACCACCGCATTCGCGCCCACGGTCACGTTGTCGCCAATGCGGATGCCGCCCAGAATCTTTGCGCCGGCGCCGACGAGGACGTTGTCTCCGACCTCGGGGCGGAGCCGGAAATCGAACGCCAAGTCCATTGTTTTTGCGCCCAGGGTGACGCCCTGCAGGATGGTGGCATTGTTGCCGATGCGCCACGCTCCAATCACGGTTCCCGACGGATGCGGAAGAAAAATTCCCGGCCCGATCTGGCAGCGCGGCGTGACCTCCAGGCCAAAGAGCACGATGTTGAGGTAGGTCAGCAACTGCGGCAGGACGGGAACCTTTCCGAGCATGGCCGCCCGGCTGACGCGGCAGAGCACGAGCGGCAGAAACCGGGGATGCGGCAGGCGGCAGAGCAAACGTGCGAAGTTCGACGCAGCCGGCCTGCCCTCGAGTTCAAACTGGCGCTCCAGATCGCTAGAGAGAAGCTGCTTCAGCGATGGCTGGTTATTCATGCTGGTTATTCATAATGAGAGGCGCCGCACTTTGCTGCTTAGTCCGAGACCCGGCGCTTAAGAGGCTGCGCGGACGCGCAGGGCCACCCGGAGAATGCGAATGGGATATTTCAACATCTCCGTGCCCATGCCAAAGACGTATTGCGCGACGCCGATCTTCCGCTCATGCAATAGCTTCTTTAAGGCGAAGATTCTCCCGAAATGCATTCCCCTGACATCCTGGCTCAGCCCCGATACCCCAATGGTGCTCTTGAATCCGGCCGCCAGGGTGCGTCGAATGTAGAGGGCTCTGCAGCCCGGCTGCGCCAGTAGCTGCATATACAAAGTAAAGTCTTCGCCGCGGCGCAGCGAGGTGTCGTATAAGACCATCTTTTGGCGCAAAACCATCACCGAATTGGTGCTGTCATTTCGCAGCAGGGGTGTCCAGGAAGAGAGCGAATCCAAAGCCGGAGGCAAGCTCTCCCCGGTCTCGCCGCGGCCGGAGTTCGCGCGCGTCCGGTCGTGACAATAGCGGTGCATGGAAAAGTCGAGATTGCGGCTGGTCATCACGCTGTACTGAATAGCCAGCTTATCCTCATACCAAACGTCGTCGGAGTCGAGAAAGGCCAGGTACCGGCCCTGGGCGGCCATGATGCCGACATTTCTCGCGCGGGACGGTCCCTGGTTCTCGTCCAGGTGCATAAAACGAACGGCTATGCTGTCGGGACGGGAAACTGCGATTCGCCTCGATTCTTCCCAATCATCGCTGCCATCGTCGACGACGATAATTTCGCACGGCAGCGAGGACTGGGCATAGACCGAGTCGAGCGCTCTGCCGAGCGTGCCGGAGGAGTTGTAGGCAGGCACAATCACGCTAACATCGCAGCTCATGCGTTCTCCAGCGTGGGCCGGCAGAACAATGTGATCCAACATTGACAAGGGAATGAGGGCTCGAGCTCAGGGGCAGGCGGCCGCGTCGATGCGGAGCCCGGTTCGAGATGCCAGTTCTTTGGCCGTTCTTCCGACAAAACCCAGGCTGGCCAAAAAGACGGCATAGGAGAGCAGCGTGTTGATCGCCGCTGCCCGGGCTCCATAGGTCGGAATGAAAGTCAGGTTCAACGCTACATTGCAGATGGCGCCGATCGAGGTGCACAGCAGGATCTTTTTCTCCATGCCCCAGGCGATAAAGGCGTTGCTCATATAGGAAGTCATGAAATCGAGCGGTATCGACCAGGCGAGCAGCGACAACAGAGGACAGGCCGCCAGAAACTGATGTCCGAACATAATGGTCAATACCAGGCGGCGGGAAAGGGAAACGGCGATGGCGATCAAGCTCCCCACCCCAAGCAGAGACAGCAGGATCGGCGCCCGCAACATGCGGGCGCGGTCGGCAATGCCATGACGGGCAAACCGGGGATAGAGCACCTGGGTCACGAGATAGTAGGTGATGAGCACTTGATTCAGCACTCGGTAGGCTGCGCCGTAGAGGCCGATCTGCCCGGGATTCGACATGAGACCGAGCATCAAAAGATCGATGGTATTGAAGGCCAGGTTGCAGAACCAGGCGAGGCCCATGATGCGGGTGCGCCGCCAGTCGAGCGCCTCGCGGACGGTGTCCATCGTCCCGCGGTCGGCCTCTCCTCGTCCCTCTGCCTTTCTCCATTCCCCTGCCTTCCCCCATCCCGACGATTGATGTCTCCACCAGATCCAGAAAATCGCCGCCTGCAGCAGATAGCCAAAGCTGTTGCCGGCTGCTGCCCACCACAGCACGCCTTGCTGGTGCGACCTGCCGAGCACGAGAAACAGCAGAAGACTGAGGGGCACAGCGGATCGCGCCAGGCCGAGCAAGCGCAGCCGCTCCTGGCCCCAGGCCACCCAGTCCAAAGAGAAAGCGTAGAGCGTGCCTCCCGTGGAAAAGGCGAACAGGAACAACTTGTTTTCCGCTGGCAGCTTCGCGCTGGCGGCGTATAGCGCGACCAAAGGCAGAACTAAGATCGCGGTCCGCAGGCGCCGCCGCTGCACCCGTTCGACAATGCCCCTGGCAGCGCCAGGGTAGAGGGCCAACAGTCGGGCCCCCACCTGGCGCAGCCCGAAGTCGATCAGGGGCTGCACGTACTGGTTCAAGCTCTGGGCGAGTGCGTAAACACCCAGAATCACGACCCCGTAGCAGTGCCCGAGCAGCACTGCGCTGGCGATGCCGCCGAGGCGGCTTAGGAGTTCTCCCGAGCCGAGATGGAGGACACTCTTGCACAGCCCGCGAAATGGAGTCGGCAAGGACAATGACGATGACAGGGATAGGGAAAATGACAATGAGAAGACAAGGGGGAGATGGAATCGCCGTCTCGCTCCTGCGCCCGAGCTATTGGCCAACGCCCGCGGCGCAGCGGCCGAGATCGTGCGGACCGGAAATATAGCCGGCCAGCTGGCCTGCCCCGCGCAGCACATACACGGAGGCGTTGAACAGGTCGCCCTGGCAAAGCCGGACCGCGGCTCCGCCAAAACTTCGAATCAGATCGCTGCCCACTTTGTGCAGCGGATAGCGGTACATTCTTTGCACACAACCCTCGCTGAGGGCGTAGGTGTAGGTCGTTTTCCGGAGCCGCTCGATCGAACCAAAGGGCGGATGGTGGACCGTGAACGCGGGTTCATACCAGAATTCGAAGCCTTTTTCATGCGCCCGCAAAACGTAGTCTCTTTCCTCTCCTGCCTGATATTTGGAGGCGGCGCCAATGCCGAGATACTCGTTGAAACCGCCCACCGCGGTTGCCACCGAACGCCGCATGAAGAGCGCCGCCGATGCCGCCAGGCAAGTCGAGACGTCGCTTTTGGTGCAGCGCCGGGCCGCGGCCGGAGTTTTCGGCCCGGAGAGCGCGTTCTCCGCCGTCCGCAAAGCCGTGAACAGCAACCCGAACCCGGGTTGCGACCGGAACCAGGCCGCAACGGTGGCCAAAAGCTCCGGGGGATACCAGCAGTCATCGTCGGGAATCGCGATCAGATCGCCGCGCGCGACCAGAAGGCCGGCGTTACGGGCGCGGGAGATCCCGCGTTCCGACCGCAAGTGCCGAATCGCGAGGCTAGTGTGAAGACCGAGCACCGGGACCAGCCGGTCGTCAGGATTCTGGTCGACCACCAGCACTTCAAAATCGCGGCAGCTTTGCGCTTCGAGGCTCTCAAGCAGCCGCTCCAACTCGGTGACGCGGTTGACGGTGGCAACAATCAGCGAGATCATCGACCTCCTCCGGATGTTTCCTCAACACATTGTTCAAGACTGTTCGTCGATCGTGGAGATGCTTTGTCAAGACAGTTCGTCATGCACGAGCTGGCGCAGGGCAGTCCGGCACGCTGTGCCTTTCCGTGAGAACGCCGCCGAGGCGGATCAGGGCGCGATAGCCGTACCAGCCGGCCAGCAGCAGAAGAACCGAGAGTCCATCGCGCAGGGCTCCCGATACCCAGTCGAGCAGGCCCCCGCGCGGCATCAGCAGCATATTCGGCAGGATCATGCCGGCCACAAAGAGCCCGACCGGATTCCTGGCATAGGTATGCAGTTTGTGAAACAGGACTCCCAGTAATAAGGAGACGATGGCGACTCCGCCCAGGCCGCCCGCCAAGTAAGCTTCCGCCACGTACGACGAGCCGCCGCCGCTCCCCATTTGATAGGCGGCTGGATTCAGAAACATGGAGACATCGGCGTCAAAATTCTTGCCGGCAACGTAAGCCCTGTGATCGGTGGGGAAAAAACCCGACCGCAATTCGTCCGCCAGATTGAAGAAAATGTGGGGAGCGAAATGCTGCCGGTAGGCGATGGCGACCTCGGTGACATTGAGCGACGTGCCTTGGCCGGCAATGAACTGGGAAGGGCCGGCAAGCGCGCTGGCGTCGGCCTTTCCGGAGCGGAACCAGCCGACAAACGATCCAGCCAGGACTAGGCCGGCTCCAAGCAGCGCGACCGAATGCCAGCGCGCGCGCCGGCCGGACTTCACCTTGGCGACATACCACAACGCCAGCACCAGGCTGAAAATGCCGCCTCGCGATCCGAGCAGTAGAATGGGCGCCGTAATCGCGAAGTATACGATGGTCGCAAGGCGCAGCAATCGTTTCCGCTTCTCCAAAATAAAGATGCCGACAAACACGGGCAGGCTCAAGAGCGAAACGGCCCGAACCGGCCAGGGGACGCTTGCCGCCATGCCGCCATGGTCGGTAAAGACCACGAGATATCCGCCATGATCGCTTGCGTACTGGTAATAGCAGAAGTTCTTGTACAGTTGCACCGGCATGCTCAACCAGAAAAGAAGGTAGAGATAGGGCAGGAACCGGCTGAAAGATTCGCTGCCTGGCGGTTGACCTGGCAGACGACCAGACGAGTAAGAAGCGCGGTGATGCCAGCGGCCCGGCGCGTAAATACAAACCGCGGAGAGCGCAATCGAGAGCAGCGCCAGGCCCGCCACGTTCCGCGACAGGTCGAAAGGATACTGTGTCATCAAGGTGACCCGGAATATGTCGGTCACGCCTCCGGCGCAATAGGCCACGATCCGTCCGCCCTGAAACAGCGTCAACATGCAGAGAAAAAAGAAACAGGGATGCCGTCCGCCATCGAACTGTCTCCACGCGAGGGCAAGCAGCGATGCCAGCAGCAGCAGGGTGCAGACCGCCGCCTGATCGCAGCTGAGCCAACCCGGGAGAAAGCAGAGCGTAGCGCCGGCGATCGAAGCCAGGTATCCGAGCAGCTCCAGCGCGGCTCCGATCTTCGGAGACCTAGAGACCTTAGGAGACGTAGAGACGAGCGAGAGGTTTGTTACGGGAGAAACGTTCATTGTCATTGTGATTGCGTCGGCCACGATTCGGCCGGCGATGGGTGCGGCTCGAAAGCGGGCGAAGAAACGGGAGTCTTCGATGTACTCTGAGTCGGCGTACTCGGAATCGACGCGTTCTGAATTGGCATGTTCCGAATCGATGTGCTCCGAAGCGTGCTCCGAAGGGCGGCCAGACGCGCTTCGACGCCCGGCTCCAGGCGCAAGCGGCGGAAGGCCTCGGCCGCCAGGACGTAGCCTGCCGAACCGATCAACCCCAACAGGCTCCCGACGGCGACGATCAGAGTCCGGTGCGGCGACGATTTCCGGTCGGGGACGATGGCGGGATCAAGCACCTGAATTACGGCGGCGGTTTTCGCCTCGTCGAGCCGGGCGGCTTCGTACTGTTTGGCGAGCAACTCGAATAGAGTCTCCGCATACTTCACCTCGCGCAGTTTGCGGACATACAGCAGGCCGGCCTCGGGAACGTTGCCGGAGGGAAGATCGCCGCCCGAGACCTCGATCTGGTCTGCGGCGTCGCCCCGCAAGCGGCTTTGTTTTTCCATGTGAGCCAGTTCGGCGCGCATGCCGGAAAGCTGCCGTTCGCCCAGGCGCACGTCGGGATTCTGGTCGGTCGAAGACAGCCGCAGCGCGTGCAATTCAACCTCTTTGGCGGCGATCGCCGCCCGCACCTTCACCACCGAATCGATGATGGCTTTGGCCTGGCCGTCCAGTTGGATGAGGCCGGTTTTCTGCTCGGTCTCTTTCAAGGCCTGCTCGGCGTCGGCGAGATTGTTCTTGGCGAGTTCGAGCTGCCGCTCGAAGAAGATGCGCCGCTGCCCGGCCTCGGTCACGGCCAGGTCCTGGGTCAAACGGCGCAGCTCTTCGACGTAAGCGTTGGCGATCTCGGGCGCGCGGCTGCGGTCCTGGTCCTCAACCGAGATGCTGAGAAAACCCTCTTTGCCGAGCATGATGCTGCTCGCTTTCTCGAGGTCTTCGCGCGCGTCCGACAGCTTGCGGTCGCGATAGACGCGCAGCAGATCGAAACGGCGGATGAGCGCGTCGGCGGTCGAGCGGCTGCGCAACATGCCGATATAAATGTCATTCGGATTCTTCAGCCCGAGATCTTTCTGGGCCATCGCCGCCATCGGCCCGAGCGCGCCCAACTGCCCCGCCAGCGACGCGGCCAGCGACTGGCTCTGCTGCGGGGGCAGGAGGCTAACCGTGGCGGTATAACGATTGGGCAGGAGCAGGGCAACGATACCAGCGACCACGGCCGCCGCCATCGTCGTCCGCAGCACGATTCGCTTGCCGTGCGCGAGGACGATGAGCAGATCGAGGAGTTGCGCTTCCCGGGGTTCGCGACCGGCGGCGCCGTCGAGCCGTGGAGGCTGAGGGTTGGCCACGGTAGCGCTTTCCCGATCGTCCTTTTGCAAATCTTCACTGCGAGCTTCAGTAGTAGTGCGAACCTCAGTAGCGCGGACCTCACTGCGAACCTCATTAGTCTCGCTCGCCCGCAGACTGCGAGTCTCGGCAGAAGCGGGATTTCCACCTGCGGCCGCGCCCAGAGCCGGGTTCACATCGGCGATGATGACTTGATTCATTGAATAACCCGGACCGCCGCCGCGCCCAGGGCAAATTGCGAGAAGACCGCGCTCCAGTCCCTCAGCCCCTTGAGAGTGGAACCATGGGACAACCGCTCCGGCACCACGATGGCATCGCCCGGCATCAGGCGCAGCGCGTCAAATCCGGCATTCCACAAGCCTCTGACCGACTGCCGGCTGATAACCGAGCCATCGGCCCGAACGACAAACATGCGTCCTATATCGGCGTCCCGCGTGGGGCCGCCGGCGCGCCGCAGATAACTCTCCAGCCGCTCGCCCCGCCGGTAAAGAAACGAGTTTTTGTTGTACACCGCGCCCAGGAGCTCGATGGTCGATGGCCGATAGGGCACCTCCAGCCGGTCGCCATCTTCAAGCGCGATGTCGGGCAGGTCGGCTACGCCTGTAGAGGCCGGAGTCAGGTCGAGGACCACGCGTCCGGTGGCCTTTACGTCCCGGAATTTCTCGACCAGCTCGCGCTGCGCGTCAAGTTTCGCGCGGCTGTCGCTGATTTCGTCGGGGCTGATCCCAGCCGGCGCGAGCGCGTTGCGCGAGATGTCTTCCTCAAGTTTTTCGATCATCTGGTCGAGGCCCTTCTGCTGCTCGATGCGCACCGACTCCCGCGTAAATTCGGCGCCGTAGAGGTAGGCATTGGGGGTGAATCCGCCCACGCGCGCGACCAGTTGGCGCACGGTTTCGCCTGCCTCCGCGCGGTAAACGCCCGCGCTGCGAAACTCTCCCTCCAGGTGTACGAATTTGCTCCGCCGGGCGAGCGGCACGGCGAGATCGTTCTGGGAGAAAACCGTGACCACATCGCCCGGCTCGAGCGCCAGATCATTTTGCTCATCTCCGTCGAGCACCAGTTTGCCCAGATTGAACGGGACGAGGCGGGTGGTCAGGTCCTGCGGGTTCAGCCGTTGTATGACGGCGTAGTCCCAGTTGATCTCCGGCGCATCGCGCGCGATCTGGTTGCGCAGTCTTGCCGTCGCGGCCTCGGTGGCGGATCGGGACGTGGCTTGCCGCATGGTATCGAGTTCGGACTCGCGCTCAGCCTTCTGGTCGCCCTCGTCCGGCCGGAGCGCGGATGGATCGCCCTGCCGGCGGTCGCCGCTTGGATTCACGGTTGCCCGCGCTGCGGCCCATGCCTCATTTTCAGGTTCGTTCGCGTTCGCCAGCCGGTTCGCGGTCCGCCAGTAGTCGCGGGTCAGGAGCGCGTCCTGGTTCGGGATGACATCGCGCAGGCGCATTCCTTCATGCCAGGCCACGCGCCCGGGATGGGCGACATTGCCGCGCAACGTGACCGCGTTTTCAAAACGCGGAGAGAGCGGGAAGATTCGCACCACATCCCCGTCCTTCAAAATCCGCTCCAGGCCTGCGCCTGCGAGCGGAAATTCCTCAACCCGGCGGGTGTTGTGGCTTTCGATGCGCTCGACCACCGCCTTTTGCCCGTCGGCGGTGGTAGACAAACCCCCGGCCATCGCGATGGCGGCGGCCAGAGTTGTTCCCTCGCGCAGTTCGTAAATCGCCGGTACATTGACGCTGCCGGCGATCGCCACGTAGGCTCCGGCGGGAGGGATGTAGATGACGTCCCCCGGCAACAATCTCGCGTCTTTGGATTTGTCGCCCTGCAAGAGCAGGTCATAGAAGTCGAATTCCGTCACCACCCCGTTCTCTCGCCTCAGCTGGATGCGGCGCAGCGAGCCCGCGCCCGAAGGCCCTCCCGAGGCAAACAAGGCATTGACCAGCGTGCACAGGGAACTGACCGTGTAACTCCCGGGACGGCGCGCCTGCCCGACAACAAACACCTGAATCGACCGCAGCTGGCCCAGGCTGACCGTCAGATCGAAATTGCGGAACACCCGGCCGATCGCGGTGCGGAAATAGTCTGGCAATTGCTGGTATCGCAGCCCCGCGACCGAGAGCGTGCCGGCCTTGGGCAGGAAGACTTCGCCCGCCCGGTCGACCACGAGCTTCGCGTCCAGATCAACCTGTCCCCAGACCCGGACCAGAATCTCATCTCCCGGCCCGATCCGGTAATCGTCGGTCACCGGAACCCGGTCGAGCGGCGCAAAGGTTGTGGGCACGCGACGGAATAAATTGTGGCCGTAAATGGGCAACAAACGGCCGACCGAACTGGCGGCGAATTCCTGAAATTCCGTGGGCGGTTCCGGAGCCGGCTCCGGTGGCATAACCGGACGCGGCGGCTGTCGCACGATTTCGCGATTTTGGTCCGGTTGGTTTTGGTTATTGTGATTGCGGTTGTTGCCCGGCAAGTTCGGAAGCATGTTATTGAGCGGCGAGTCTTGTGGCGTCGTCATGCCTTGCCGCTCTGGGGATTGATTCTGCCCATTGCCGTCGTCAACGTCATTGCCGGCGGTTCCTGCTGAACCTCCAGGGGCTGGTGGGCATTCTTGTCCCCAGTCTTGTTCCGCGCAGGGTGGATTGTCCGTTGCGGGAGAGTACTGCGTGCTTTGCGGCCATGCCAGACCGCACCAAGCGATTAAGCCGAGGAGAGCAACTCGTCTCCAGCAGGACATCAGGCTCAGCGCCTGCCTTCAAAATTAGGCGCCAGCCTGGCTCGAGCCGGAAACTTCGCCGCCAGTTCCAGATCGTCGGCGTCGACCTCCACGGCTACCGACTGCAGGATTGCATCGAGCGCGATCACCACGCGCAGGTTGTTTTTCTTGCGCACCAGCACGCCCTCCAGTCCCAGCATGGCGCCGGCTTTGATGCGCACCCGTTCCCCGAGGACGAGGTAGGGGTGAGGCTCGATTTTTCTCTGCCGCAGACCGCAGCGCAGGGTCTCGATTTCAAAATCCGGCAGCGGCGCGAGCACCCGCCCCGAACCGACCAGCGCCAGCACACCCGGCACTTCGAGCACCCGCACGCGCTGCCGCGGATCAATGCGCACGAATACATAATTGGGAAAAAGGGGCAAGGCGATCTCCCTTGCGCACCCGTTCTTCCAGCGATTACGCGTGGTATAGAGCGGCAAGAAAGTTTCGATCCGACGCTGGTCAAAATGTAGCGCCACACATTTTTCGTGACGAGAACTGGTGTAGGCCGCAAACCAGCTAACAGAAAATTGCTGTGCCGCGGTCACAAGGTGCGGGTCGAACTCTGTCGCCGGATGCCTCGTTATTAACTCAGTCAACCCGGTCCGGCTAGTTTGCGTTTCCATGAGCGTGAGGCTTCGCCATCCTCAGTTAGAGAGGTTGGCTTATAGCTTTCAAATCTTCAGCGCAGCTGCCACTAGCGGATTGCACTTACACTGCCACCGCCTTGAGTGGGTTGAATTCCGATTTCTTCTTTGTGGTGGCTGAGGTTACGGAGGGTTTGGAGGTCGATGGCACGACATCTGTTTTCCAATTTCCCGGTGGGGGAATTTTGGCTGGGTTTGACGTCCTGAAATGGAAGTTCACTCGTAAACGATTGCCTCAATGTCAGGTTGGCCAATGTTTGCAGTTAGATATATGAACCGCTGCATTCAAATTCAAGACCGCGGCAGCGGTGATTCCGATAGAGCGGATCGAAAATATTGATCGAAATCAGCGCGAAGGTTGTTGACCTCGGTGGCCTGCTCAATCGATAATATTGCACATGGCAAGGCAGCATCATCACGCATTGTGCATCTGCGCCTGTTGTCGCGCATTCACAGGCACTGGTGCGTGGAGGCTGCCGATCTAAAGCTTTCGTTCTAATACCGGCATTTTTATAACCCACCGTCAGTGCATCTGGCGGTGGGTTTTTCATTTTAGGAACGAAACAGTCTCTGGGGCGAAACAGGCAATGACAAACAGCGTAAAAGAAACCAAGGCACAAAAAGTCGAGCGCCTCAAGCGCTCCAAGAACCCATGGGAGGGCCTGGACGAAATCAGGCGCTTTGCACGCGAAGGGTTTGGGTCGATTCCACCAGAGTGGATTGGAACCTACTTTCGCTGGTGGGGCGTCTACACGCAGGGCGATGGCGCCGGCGTCACCGGCGGCCAAAATGGGGAAGGGCGCGCGCTGCAGTGCTTCATGGTGCGAATCCGGATTCCCAACGGCCTGCTGAGTTCCGAGCAACTGCGCACCGTTGCCGATCTCACCCGCCGTTACGCTCACGGGATTGCCGACATCACCGTCCGGCAAAATATTCAGCTGCATTGGGTAACCATCGAAGCCCTCCCCGATCTTCTTGAAGCGCTCGCGCGCGTCGGATTGAACACGATGAGCGCCTGCGGCGATGTTGCCCGCAACGTCACCGGCTGCCCCGTCGCCGGAGTGGACGCGGACGAAATTTGCGATGCCTCGCCGCTAGCGGTCGAAGCGTCACGCCTGCTCGCCGGCAATGCCGACTTCTACAATCTGCCGCGCAAATTCAAAATCTCGATTGCCGGATGCAGAGTTTGGTGCCCGTATCCGGAGATCAACGACATCGGCTTGACCGCGACGACCCGCGTGCGGCGCGGCGAGCCCGAAGTCGGATTTTCCTTGCGGGTCGCGGGAGGGCTTTCCACCGAGCCCTACCTGGGCGCGCGCCTCAATGCATTCGTGCGCTGGAACCAGGTGTTGCCGGCCGTCAAAGGAATTGCCGAATTGTTTCGCGACTCGGAGGTGTTGCGCGAGCACCGCGAGCGGGCCCGCCTGAAGTTTCTTTTCCTGCGCCACGGATGGACGGCAGAAAGTTTCCTCGAAGAGCTGCAACGGCGAATTGGCTTCACATTTGACCCCGCTGTCGAGGAAGCGGCGCCCTCTGATGTTTATCGCGACCACGTAGGCATTCATCCGCAGAAGCAGCCGGGCTACTGCTACGTCGGGGCAGCGGTGCTTCGCGGTCGAATTACAGCCGAACAGATGCGCGCGGCGGCCGATCTCGCCGATCGCTTCGCCGCCGGAAAACTGCGCACGACCAACATGCAGAATCTGCTCATCGTGGACGTTCCCCGGCTGAATGCTGATGAGCTGGCGAAAGAGCTGGACGCAATTGGCCTGCGCGTGGGCGGATCGTCGTTCTATCGCGGCACGGTCGCCTGCAGCGGCACGGAATTCTGCAAGCTCGCAATCACGGAGACGAAGAGCTTTGCCCGCTGGCTGGTGGAAGATCTGGAAGAGCGTCTGCCCGGCTTCGACCAGCACCTGAAGCTGCACGTCACCGGATGCCCGAATAGTTGCGGACAGCACTGGATTGCCGACATTGGCATCGATGGCAAGAAGATGAAAGTCAATGGCAGTCTGGTCGACGCTTATTACTTCTGCCTCGGAGGCGCGCTCGGCTTGCATCAGGCAACCGCGCGGCCGGTGGGCTATCGCTGCCTCGCAACCGAGGTTCCGGAGGCGATCGAGAGATTGCTGCGGCAATATCTTGGCGAGCGTCAGCCGAGCGAGAACCTGCGGCAGTTTTTCGCCCGCCACACTGACACGGAGCTGCGCGAATTTCTGGCTGGCGAATCCGTCGAGGCGGTGGCGCGCGATCTGCCGCCGGCCATTGCTCATGGCTCAGCCACCCATGGAGCGTTAGCGCAATCCCCAGGAGGAGACGGTGACTGATCTGTTCCCAATGTTTATGAAGCTGGCAGGGAAGCAATGCCTGGTCGTGGGCGCGGGCAAGGTCGGCGCGCCCAAGATTGGCGGACTCATCGACACCGGCGCTCGCATTCAGGTGGTTGCGATAGATGCTAGAAGCGAAGTGCATGAATGGGCGGAGTCAGGGAAGATCGAACTGAAGCTTCGTCCCTTCGCGGAGAGCGATCTCAACGGCAAATTTCTGGCTGTCGTGGCGACGGCTTCGCCCAGCCTGAACAAATTCGTCTATAACGAAGCTCAACGGCGCGGAGTGGTGTGCAACGTGGTCGACGTTCCTGAGTATTGCGATTTCTTCTACCCCGCCGTGGTGCGGCGCGGCGATCTCCAAATCGCGGTTTCGACCGCCGGGCAGAGTCCCTCGCTGGCGCAGAAAATTCGTCAGCAATTGGAACGGCAGTTCGGGGAGGGATATGCCGATTGGGTTCGGCAACTGGGCGAGACCAGACGGCTCATTCTAGCCAGCGACCTCGACCGCGCAACCAAATCCGATTTGCTTCATTCGCTGGCCAGCAGGGAAGCGTTCGAAGCGGCGCTGTCCAAAATTCTGGAGCCGGAACAAGAGAATGGCGGTAGCAAGATCAGCGCAAAAAGCTCAGCAGAAATTTGGGAAGAAGTGAGGGAAGCGTGAAGGGGAAAGTCTATCTCGTGGGCGCTGGGCCGGGCGATCCGGAGTTGCTGACATTGAAAGCGTTTCGATTGCTGCGTGCTGCCGAAGCAGTTCTGCATGACGACCTGGTCGGGCCTGAGATCCTGAAGCTGATTCCGCCATCGGCGCAGATTTACAACGTCGGCAAGCGTTGCGGGAAAAAGAAAATCCAGCAAGGGGAGATCAACGGTCTGATGGTCGCGTTGGCATTGTCAGGATTGCGCGTCGTCCGGCTGAAGGGCGGCGATCCATTGATTTTTGGACGCGCCGGGGAAGAGATTGAGGCCCTGCGCGCTAATAGCATTCCCTTCGAAATTGTTCCCGGGGTGACATCGGCCTTGGGCGCGGCCGCTGCGGCCGGGATTCCGCTGACGCATCGCCGCGCTTCGTCGGCGGTGGTGTTCGTGACCGCGCATCGTGCCGCGGACCGGACTTCGGATCATCGAACGTCTCATCGAATCTCTCACCAAACTTCGGGCGGCCTGGCTTACGAAAAAGACGATACCGACTGGCACAAGCTGGCCAGCAGCGGCGCGACATTGGTGATTTATATGCCGGGACAAAACTACTCGGAGATCGCGCGGCGGCTGACATCGGCGGGGCTTGCCGGCGAGACTCCGTGCGCCATCATTTCGCGCGCCACCAGCAAGAGCCAGCGAACTCATCGCACGATTGTGCGCGATCTTCATCGAGCGCCTCAACTCCCCGCTCCGACATTGCTGGTCGTCGGCGAAGTCGTGGGCTTGGCCGATTCGTCCGCCATGGTGGAGCAGTTTGTGGCGCCCAATGTGTTGCCGGTAGCGGAACAAGCGTTTCCGGCGGCGATTTTCCAGGACATTCCAGTCGCAAGCGATGCCTCGACCAGATAAAGGAGCTAATTGCGTGCAAGACGAAAACCCAAATCAAGGCAACAGCTGGATCGCAGAAATGCAGTCGAAGGCTGAAGGCTGGAGTCCGCAGCAAGTGCTGGGCTGGGCATTCGAAAGATTCGGCGACAGGGTGGCTATCTCGTCTGCGTTTGGAGCCGAGGGCATGGTGCTCATCGATATGGCCTCGCGGGTAAGCAAGGATTTCCGGGTTTTCACCATCGATACCGAATTTCTGTTTCCGGAAACGTACAGCCTGATGGACAGAATCGAGCGGAAATACGAAATAAAAATTGAGCGGGTATTTTCGCTGCTCTCGCCAGAGCAGCAAGAACAGTTTCACGGCTCCGCCCTCTGGTCGCGCGATCCCGATCAATGCTGCAACTTGAGAAAGGTTGAGCCGCTGCGCCGCAAGCTGAGCGAACTGGGAGCGTGGATCACCAGCATCCGCCGCGACCAAACTTCATTTCGCAAGCACGCCCGCAAGATCGAATGGGACGCGAAATTTGGGCTGGTGAAGATCAACCCGATCGCCGACTGGAGTTCGAAAGAAGTATGGCGTTATCTCCAGGCACACGACGTGCCCTACAATTCCCTGCACGATCAGAATTATCCGAGCATCGGCTGCACCCATTGCACGCGGGCCATACTGCCGGGCGAGGATCCCAGGGCAGGGCGCTGGTCGGGCACCAATAAAACCGAGTGCGGCCTGCATGTCATTGAGATCGCGCCGATGACGGCAGCGCCTTAAGGGGAAGCATACGGCGCGACTCGCTTCGCTCGCGTTCGTTCACCCTCTATTTGCGTCCCGAATCTATTCGCCTTGTATCTCTGATAAGATTCACCTCTTTATTAGAAGCGAAGTCATTTCGGCTGCGAGTTATCCCTCGGCGGCCGGATGACTCGCGCTGTCGATCTAACATTTCTAAGTTAAGAGGCTGGCTCTCTGTCGAGCAACGAACAAGCCGGATACAACCGCTTCCTGCTGCTGGTCGCGGGGCTGGGCGGGCTGCTTTATGGTGTCGACGTCGGCATCATTGCCGGCGCGTATCCCTATTTGGAAGCAACCTCCAACTTGAATGCGAACCAGCTTTCCACGGTCGTCGCGGCCGTGCTGCTCGGCAGCGTGATCTCAACCTTGTTTGCGGGAGCCCTGGCCGATTGGATGGGACGCAAACCTCTCATGGTGCTCAGCGGACTGCTTTTCGTCTGCAGCATTCCCGTCATTGCGCTTTCGCACGGCTACGGTTCGTTGGTGATTGGGCGGCTGTTGCAGGGCATCAGCGCCGGCCTGATCGGAGTAGTGGTCCCGCTCTATCTCGCCGAGTGTCTGGCGGCGACGAACCGTGGCAAGGGAACCGGCATTTTCCAATGGCTGCTCACGCTCGGAATCGTGACTGCGGCCGTGGTCGGCATATATTTCAGTTATCGTGTCGAAGAAGTTTCGCGCCTGGGCGACCTGGCGAAACTCTTTGCCTTCAAAGACAAGGCCTGGCGCAGCATTTTCTGGGTCTCGCTGCCCCCCGGAATTTTGTTTGTCATTGGCAGCCTGATGGTGTCGGAATCGCCGCGCTGGCTCTTTCGGCGCGCGAAAAGGGACGCCGCTTATGGCGCGCTTCTGCGCTCCCGCACGCGAGAGCAAGCCGACATTGAGCTTGCGGAAATGGAACAAGCGGCGGCCGCCGAGAAAGCCAAATCCGCAACCGGAGTCGTCGGAGCCAAGGTCAGAGAATCGCTTCTACGCCGCAAGTATGTAATTCCGTTTGTGCTGGCTTGCATCATTCTCGCTTGCAACCAGGCCACCGGGGTCAACTCGATTATCGGCTACAACACCAACATTCTCCTGCAGAGTGGTCTCTCTGATCTGCAGGCGCACTGGGGCTACGTTCTCTTCACCATCGTGAATTTTGTGATGACCATGGGCGGCGTGCTGCTGGTGGATCGCAAGGGGCGCAAGTTCCTGTTGTCGGTGGGCAGTGCAGGCATCATCGTGTCGCTCGTCTGCACCGGCCTGCTCTTTCGCCGGACGGAAAAACTCCGCGTCGACGCGCGACACGCGGTGCAGGCCATGGTCGATGCCGAGCAGAAGGTCACGTTGCATTATGACGAGAAGACTGCGAACGCGCTGCTGGCGACGAGCGATGACGCGGCCTCTGCACTTGGCGGCCGGCCGACCTCTCTGGTAGTTATTTATTCGTATGGAGATTTTCGCGCTGCCACCAAGGTTGCCCGCTCCGACGACAAGGCTGCCCAGCCGATAGAGATCACGCGCGCAAGCTGCGTTCCCGCGAACAAGGTGGTGGCATTTTTTTCGAATCCCTTCAGCGATCTCGCGGCGGCGCAGACGGCTCCGCTAAGAATCGACCAGGCGCTGATTACCCCCATGCCGAGCACGCATAATGGCTGGCTGGTGGCGGTCAGCCTCTTCGTTTTCATGGCATTCTTTGCGATCGGTCCGGGAGTCTGCGTTTGGCTGGCGCTCTCGGAGTTGATGCCGACGCGTATTCGCTCCAACGGCATGAGCATTGCCCTGCTGATCAACCAGGCAGTTTCGACGGGCATCGCGGCCGTGTTTCTGCCGACCGTCGGGAAGTACGGTTATTCCACCATGTTTTTTGGCTTTGCCGGATGCACCGTAATTTATTTCATGACCGCTGCTGTGTTTCTGCCCGAAACCAAAGGCAAGACGCTCGAAGAAATCGAAGCGCATTTTGAAGGGGTGGAGGCGGTCGGAATCGAGCATCGTTGAAAGGCGGGATGTCTCCACGCCCAAGAGAAAACGCAAGCAGCGTTTTCGTTTGAGTCTGCGAGAACGAGTCAGGAGAGGATTAGCCTAGGAGTGCCTCCCCCCGGCACGCAGGTGCTATTCCAGAAGATCAAGAGAGAGTCTACCTTGAAGTTGAGCAGGCTTCGGGGGAGGGCTGCTCGACGAAAGCGTCCCATGACTTTATTGGTCAAGGGGCGCTTTCCTTTTTCTGCGCCGCGTCTCGCTCGAAGCGGCGAACAGATTGTCTGGTATAGCCGCGATTCGGCTCAATTCAAGCATGTTTCCCAGCGATCCCTCGATTTTCAGCAGTGCGCCGCCGCGGGCACGTCTTGAGGGAGCAAGCCCACGTTAATTTTCCGTGAAATTCAGCCTCATCCGATTGACCCGGCTGCGAAGCGGCCTTAATCTGCTCTCGCTATGAGCCCGAGCAAAGATGATCTTGATGGATTGCGACTGGCCTACAAAAAGGCTGTCGATGAATGGGTCGACACCATCCGCGCTGAAGAAGCGCTGGCTACTCCCGATCATTCCATGATCGCCATGGAGAACTGGGACGACGCCCACCTCCAGGAGCACGATGCCCACACGAAAGTCACGGAAGCGCGCGACGCCTACAAAGATGCGCTTCGCGCCGTGAACTACGGAATCTAGCTGAGGGCGGGCGCCAGCTGGGTCGTTGGTCGGCCTACGGTCGCTCGGTCGTTGGTCGTCGGTCGTTGGTCGTATAGTCGTCGTTGATTCCCATCTTGCTCCCACCGTTAGGACATGCCGTAGTTTCCGGCACCCTTAGTTGTGCATTGATCCAATCTTGGGTCACAATTAGGTAATGGCTGGAGCAGTGCCTTCGAAAAGCGGTGAAACTCAATTGTCTTTCCCGTGTTGGCCGGCGATTCTCCGCCGGCGCCATTCGTCGCGTCGAAATTCATCGCGTCGAAGCTCAGCGTGCCTAGCCTATTATCAGACCACCCGCCTCGCTTTCATTTTCATTGCTGCTGCCTGCCTCGGTGCCGTATGGTGCTCGGCGCAGTCCGCATCTGATGACAGCGGCGTTATTCGCGGCGTTGTGATCAACAGCGTGACGCATGAGCCGATCGGCCGCGCACTGGTTTCTTCTCCCGACCATCGCTTTGCCGTGCTGACCGACAGCGAAGGGCAGTTCGAATTCACCGTGACCAAGCCTGACTCATCCAACGATGAAGATTCGAACCGGCCTGACCTTGGTCCCCGTCGGGTCGTTTCCAATCGTCCTTATACGCTGACCGCGCGCAAGCCGGGCTTTCTCAGCGATCCCAACCAGCGCGGCAGCATGCTGCGGAACAATACGACGAAAGACCTGACGATCGAGCTTGCGCCAGAGGCGGTGATTACCGGCACGGTCGCGCTGCCTACGTCGGAGGCGCCCGACAGCATCAACCTTCAACTTTTTCGCCGGCAGATTCAGGATGGCCGCGGGCGCTGGGTTGCGGCCGGAGGCAGCAGGTCGATGTCGGACGGTCAATTCCGTTTCGCCGACCTGCCGGCGGGCACGTACAAACTGCTGACCACTGAACTGCTCGACAACGATCCGCTCACCACCTCTCCACACTCCAACCCGTTCTCGCCAGATGGTGCTGGACCGCTCTATGGATATCCGCCCGTCTTTTATCAGAGTGCATCGGACTTTCAAACGGCCAATCCCATTCGTCTCACCGCGGGCCAGACGCAGACGGTCAACCTTTCTCTGGTGAAGCAGCCGTACCACCGGATAAAAATTCCGGTCGTCGCGCCGGGGAACGATGAATCGGCAAACGGACTCAACGTCATGGTTTACGCGGGACATAAAGGGCCGGGCTTTACGCTGGGCTACAACTCGCTTCACCACGCCGTGGAAGGCATGCTGCCTAACGGAACCTATACCGTCGAGGTTAGCAGTTTCCGGCCGAATGGGGCGAGCGGGTCGCAGACGTTTACGGTCAAAGGGACGCCGGTTGAGGGCCCGGCCATCGTGCTCGCGCCCAACGGATTGATCGCGGTGAATGTGAAGGAGGAATTCACCGCAACCGGCAACGGCGGTAGCGCTGCTGACGGCGGTCCTTCGGGCGGTCGCACTTCGGCGTCGAACGGCCCTCGCCGTTACTTGAACGTAACACTCGATCCCGCCGACGATTTTGGCGGGGGAAGAAGCGTTTCGCTGCGGAATCCGACGGGGGCTCAGGATGATGCCTTGGTCATCGAGGGCGCTCCGGCGGGCAGATACTGGGTGCGGGTCCAGTCGTCACGCGGTTACGCTGCCTCGATCCGCTCAGGCAACCTTGATTTGCAGCGTCAGCCGTTGGTGGTCGGTATAGGAGGCGCGGCGTCTCCTATCGAGATCACGATGCGGGATGACACGGCGGAGATCAGCGGGAGAGTCGAGGGGATCACGCCTCCGCCCCAAAACCTTTTGGGAGACGCCAGCGGACCAGGTGGAAGCGGACCCGGTGGAGGCGGACCCGGTGCAGGCGGACCAGGCGGGGGACGTGGGCAGACCCGAGTGCATATCTATTGCCTTCCCCTGCCCGACAGCAGTGGGCAGTTCACCGAGCTATCGTCGCGTCCGGATGGAACTTTCGATTCGGGAGCGCTGGCTCCCGGCGCGTATCGCGTCATGGCGTTCGATCGCACGCAAGCAGAGTTCGAGTATCGCAACCCTGAAGCCATGCAGCGTTACGAATCCAAAGGGTCGGTGGTTCGTTTAGCCGGGGGACAGAAGGAACGGGTTACGGTACAACTCAATTCGACCGCTTCGAACAACGACCAGAGCAACGAATCGACTAGCGACCAGAGTAACGAATAGAGTGCGAATAATGACGGCTCGATTTCCATTGCCGCTACTAACGCCGAGAAGAATGGGCCGAGGGTCAGTGTCCGGCTTACTTTCGGGCGGAGAACTGCTTGCGATGGCCTGCGGCTGGCTTGTGCTCTTTTGCGCGTTGCTGGGGCAGATGATGAGCGCCGAGCCGACGCAGATTCCCTCCGGTCCCTATCTCATAGCCGGCACGGTAGTGAATGCGAAGGGCGGAAACCCGTTGGCGCGCTGCCGCGTCACCATTACAGACGCCAAAAATCGGCAAAGCTTGAAGTTCGTAGTAAGCGGTGACCTTGGACGCTTCGAGTTCCATGTTCCCGCAGGCAAGTACTCGCTTGAGGGCGCGAAGCGCGGATTCATTACGGCCTCCTACGACCAGCATGACCAGTTCTCAGCCGCGATCGTAACCGGTGTTGCGGATCTCGACACCGAAAATCTTGTTTTGCGGCTCTCCGCCAACGCCGTGCTTACTGGCCATGTGCTCGATGAATTTGGCGAGCCGGTCCGCGACGCGCAGATCAGCGTGTATCGTGAAGAACACCCGCTCGGCGTTAGCCGCACCTCTCTCTACCGAGGCGCCACAACCGACGACCAGGGCCGTTACGAAGTGACGCCGCTCGCTGAGGGCACCTACTTTGTTTCAGCGAAGGCTTCGCCGTGGTACGCCGTGCATCCCGTCACGAACTCGGAAGGGTCGGGGAATGCGCCCGCTCAGGTAGATTCGTCACTCGACGTCGCTTATCCGATCACCTACTACGGAGATGCCACCGAAGCCGACGACGCGACTCCAATTCCGGTCCGCGGCGGCGATCGGCTCGAAGCCGATATCCACCTTAATCCCGTTCCCGCCCTCCATATTATTTTGCACGTGCCTCAAGGCGGCAATATTCCCATGTTGTATAAATCCGCCTTCGATGGTACAGAACAGCCCGAAAACCGCAGCATTGAAAGCATCGGACCGGGCGTATACGAGATGAACGGTATTGCGGCCGGCCGCTACACGGTTCGCACTCCGGAATCGAACGGGCACACGGCCGAGTCCACGGACGTCAACCTTAATAGTGGCGGCGAACTCGACCTGTCGTTGGCCAGATCTACCAGCCAGATTAAAGCTAAGACTCAGCTCGCGAGCGCGGGGAGCCTTCCATCGGACCTGCACATTATCCTGCGGTCAAGCAAGGGCAAGACCAGGGAGGTCATGGTCGATGCCAATGGCGATGCCAACTTTTCGGACGTCGTTCCTGGCAAGTACGATGTTTTGGCCGCGTCTTCGACGGAACGCTTTGCCGTGCTTCGCATCGCTACCGAGGCCGGGATAACTTCCGGACACACCTTAACCGTTCCCGCTGGCGCGTCGCTCGCGGTTGCACTTTCGATCGCCGAGGGATCGGTCACGGTTGAAGGCTTCGCGAAGCAAAATGGAAAGCCGGTTGCCGGCGCCATGATCGTTCTGGTTCCCAAGGACGCGGAGGGCGGTTCCGATCGCCTTCGCCGTGATGAGAGCGATCTGGACGGAAGCTTCACTCTGAAGGATGTAATTCCCGGCTCCTACACGGTCGTCGCAATTGAAAACGGATGGGACCTGGACTGGGGCGAGCCCGCCGCGCTGACGCAATATCTCAAACACGGGGAGCCGATCGACGCCGGAAGCCGCTCAGCAACGACCATTCGCCTGCCAGATGCAGTGGAAGCGCAGTCGAAGTAGGCTACCGTTCCAACGGTCATTTCCAAACGATCATTTCTAAACGAATCATTCCAAACGATCATTTCCAAACGATCATTCGATTGCCATGAACTTCAGGCAGACCGGCGCCGGCGCACTGAGCACCTGACCGGTGGGAGCTAGTTTTCCGCTTCTGGGGTCGATCCGAAAAACTACTATGTTGTTACTGTCTTGATTAGCCGCTAGCAGAAGCTTCCCCGTAGGGTCGATCTCGATGTTGCGCGGAGTCTTGCCTCGCGTCGGAACGAAATCGATTAGAGTCAGAGTGCCGGTGTGGTTATCGATGGAGAAAGCGGCTATGCTATCGTTTCCGCGGTTGGATGCGTAGAGGAATTTTCCATTGGGATGCACCTTGATTTCTGCCGCGGTATTGTTGCCCGAGAACCCTTTTGGAAGCGTCGAGACCGAACCGAGTTTCTTCAGCGATCCGGTGCCTCCGTCGTAGGAAAATGTGGTAACCGTGGACTGCAGCTCATTTATCACATAGGCGAACTTGCCGCTGGGATGAAACGCAAGATGGCGCGGGCCTGCGCCGGGATCAAGTTTGACATACGGAGGATCGTTCGCCGCGAGCACCCCGGTGTTTTCGTTGAAGCGGTAGACGAGCAACTGATCCAGGCCGAGATCGGCGACTATAGCAAAACGATTATCGGGCGTGGTCTCGATCCAGTGAGCATGCGGGCCTTCCTGCCGCTGCTTGTCGATGCTGGAGCCGGCATCCTGAATAAACGCGGAAGACTCGCCGATTTCGCCATCGTGCTGTGCGTCGCCTTGGACATCTCGCTGAACATGAAATACGGCCACGCTTCCCCCGGTGTAGTTGGCAACCAGGGCAAATTTCCCGGTCTTATCGAAGGCTATGTAACAAGGGTCGGCCCCGCGCGAAGCGACTTGGTTCAGGAACGATAACCTGCCGATCTGGCGGCCATCACTTGGGTTAGCGATGGCAAAGGCTGAAACCGCTCCGCTGCTGGCGCCCTTATAGTTTGAAACTTCGTTCACAGCGTAGAGGAAGCGCCGGCTGGGATCGATGGCGAGATATGAAGGATTCGTGGTTTCCGCCGCGAGGCCGAGCGGGGTGAACTGGGAGGATGCGGAGTCAAAGCTATACGCATAGATTCTTTTGCTGTCTTTCCCGGTATAGGTGCCGACGAAGAGCAGGTATTTGCCACGGGAGGAATCCTTCGCGTCAGCGGTGACGAGCGCGAGCAGAAGACACTGCAGGAGCAGGCAACGAAAAAGTGTCATTAGGCTATAAAAGCGCATTCGCGGGGTGAGCGCAACTGCGAGCGCAAGTTTGAGCGCAACTGTCAGCGCAAGTTTGAGCGCAAGCGCAGGCCGGCACGCCGAAGCTGGCGGAAGAGCATCTTGCAGCCGAGGGGTCAGGATGGTCATAGTCATGATGGGGGTCGCGGGATCGGGCAAGACCACCGTCGGCAAACTGCTGGCGGCGCAGTTGGCCTGGATATTTGCCGACGCCGATGACTACCACTCAGCGGCGAACGTGGAGAAGATGCGTAGCGGAATTCCGCTTACCGATTCCGACCGCGCCCCGTGGCTCGAAACTCTGCGGTCTTTGATCGTCTCCTGGATTGCGAACAAGAGGAACGCCGTGCTGGCTTGTTCGGCGCTCAAGCGCGAATATCGCGAGCGTCTCATGGTGAGTCCCGAGGTGCGCTTTGTGTACCTGAAAGGCGATCATGCATTGCTCGAGGAGCGAATGCGCGCGCGGCACGGACACTTCATGGCAGAACGAATGCTCGCCAGCCAATTCTCCACGCTGGAAGAGCCCAACGACGCGCTGGTGGTCGATGTCAGCCGGTCGCCGGAGGAGATCGTGGCAGAGATTCGGCAGCGAATCGGGACTTCGCCGGCTCGTCTGCGATTCTTCCCCGGCGTAACTTCGCGGCCAAGTTCCTCGGCACAACATTGTTAAAGATCTCTTAATTTTGCATTCCAAACCAAAGATACCTATCGCGCGGAAGTAGAAAAATGGTAGTTTCTTGCTGCGGCCAAAACGCACACTTATGCAGGCTAACGAATACGATCTGGTGGTGATTGGAAGCGGTCCGGCGGGACAGAAGGGCGCGATCTGCGCGGCCAAGATGCGCAAGAAAGTCGCGATCATTGACCGCCGTCTGACCATGGGAGGGGTCTGCGTTCATACCGGAACCATCCCGAGCAAGGTCATGCGGGAGGCGGTCCTCTACCTGAGCGGCTTGCGCCAGAGGTCGTTTTACGGACGCGGTTACGTGGTGAAAGACCGGATCCTGATGTCGGACCTGACGCTGCGTGCGACGGCGGTGATGACACGGGAAGTGGATGTGATCAAGGCGCAACTGCGGCGCAATTATGTGACCGCGATCGAGGGAGACGCACATTTTGCCGATCCGCACACGATTGAGATAGTCAATGAAGATGGAGTGCAGCAGATTCGTGGCGAAAAGATTCTGATCGCGTGCGGCACGCGGCCAGCGCACATCGATGGGATTCCGGTGGATGGCAAGCGCATCTTTGATTCGGATCAGGTGCATTGCCTGGAGGAGATTCCGCGCGAGTTGATTGTGGTGGGCGCCGGAATTATTGGGTTGGAATATGCATCCATGTTCGCGGCGCTCGGGGTGAAGGTGACGCTGCTGGATCAACGTCCCACGCTGCTCGATTTTCTGGATCGGGAGATCATCGAAAGCCTGTGCTTTCAGTTGCGCCAGCTGGGGACGGTTTTCCGTGTCGGAGAAAAAGTCGTGTCCGTGGGCTTCGACGAAGAGCGCGACAAGGTTTTTGCGGTTTTGGAGAGCGGGAAAAAGGTTCGCGGCCAGGCCCTGCTCTATACGATTGGACGGCAAGCCAATAGCGACAAGCTGAAAATCGATGCAGTGGGTCTGAGTGCGGATGGCAGGGGCAAGCTGGCCGTGAACGAGAACTTTCAGACCGCGGTGCCGCATATCTACGCGGCGGGAGACGTGATTGGTTTTCCGGCGCTGGCCAGCACTTCGATGGAGCAGGGCCGGCTCGCGGGTTGTCACATGTTTGGCAAGCCCAGCCGGTTGCTGCCGAATCTGATTCCCTATGGCATTTACACGATTCCCGAGATTTCGATGGTCGGCGCGACTGAAGAAGAGTTGACGCGCAGCCGGACTCCGTATGAGAGCGGGTTGGCGCGCTACTCGGAACTGGCCAAAGGGCAAATGCTGGGCGACGATCAGGGTCTGCTGAAGATTCTGTTTGATCCGGACACGCTGAAGCTACTCGGCGTACACATTATCGGCGATCGGGCGGCCGAGATCGTGCACATTGGACAAGCGGTGCTCACCATGAACGCTTCGATCGAATACTTTCGCGATACCGTGTTCAATTATCCGACGCTGGCGGAAGCTTATAAAGTGGCTGCGCTCGACGGACTGAATAAGCTCTGAGCTGGGTTCGCATCCTGCGAAACCCGCGCGAACTGTGCTCGCTCGACAGTCGCGGCTCGGTGGTCCCTTTCCACTCCACTGTTTGATCTGCGACTCAGCCTGCCAATTCTTCATTGCGAAAATTTGCGGTAACCTCGAGCTTCGCTCCGGAAAAAGTTCGGGAACGAGTTTGTGGAGAAAACTGTTCGTCCCACGCGGGAATGAATGATTCGACTGAAATCCGAGAGGCATCGCTCGCAGAGATTGCTGTGGTGTTTCTGAAACTTGGCACGATTGCGTTTGGCGGCCCGGCGGCACACCTGGCAATGATGGAAGAGGAATTTGTGCGGCGCCGGCAATGGCTTACCCATGCCGAGTTCCTGGACCGGCTGGCGACGGCGAATTTGATTCCCGGGCCCAGTTCGACCGAAGTCGCAATTTTTGTCGGGCAGCTGAAGCGCGGCTGGCGCGGCTTGATCGTGGCAGGATGTTGCTTCATCATTCCCGCGGCTCTGATCGTATTGGCAATTGCGTGGGCTTACGTGCGGTTCGGCTCGCTCCCGAAAGTAGAGGGCGTATTTTCTGCGATAAAGCCGGCCGTGGTCGCGATCGTCATCCAGGCGGTAGTGAAGCTGGGACGAACGGGAGTGCGGACGATTCCGCTGGCGACGATTGCCGTGGTTGCGGCCGCGCTGAGTTTCTCGGGAGTCGGGCCGGTCTTGGTACTGGTGTTTGCAGGAATAGCATCGGCGGCGGTCTGGGCCATGAAAAGCCGCGCGTCGGGCGCGACCAGTTTGGGTATTTTGAACACGGCAGGCTGGCAGAAAATCGCTGGGGCTCAAAAGATCTTGGGAGCTCCGAAGATCGTTGTCGGGGCTATGGGATTCGTGGCTGTGGGCGCGGCTCTTCCCGTCGGGCTGGTTCGCTTGTTCTTCTCGTTTCTGAAAATCGGATCGCTCATCTTCGGCAGCGGAATGGTGTTGCTGGCATTTCTTCAGACCGAGTTTGTGGAGCACCTGCACTGGCTTACGGAAAAGCAGTTGCTCGACGCGGTCGCGGTAGGTCAGTTCACGCCCGGCCCACTGTCGGCGACCGCGACGTTTATCGGATACTTGCTGGCAGGCTGGATGGGCGCTGTGGTGGCAACGGTGGGGATTTTTCTGCCGGGATTCGTATTGGTGGCGTTGAGCGGCCCGTTTCTTCCTCGGCTGCGCAGATCGCCGGCGGTGGCGGCAGCGCTCGACGGTGTGGTAGCGGGCTCGCTCGCATTGATGGCGGTGGTGGCGTGGCAGTTGGGGAAAGCATCGATCATCGACTGGATGACTCTCTCGGTCTTTTGTGGAAGTTTGATCGCAGTATTATTTCTCCGGGTCAACTCCGCGTGGGTGATCGCGGCCGCAGCCGCCGTCGGATGGGTGCTGCGGTAGTTTCTGGAAATCGGATCGAGAGAGCCATGAGCACAATTCAGATCAGACAGGCAGAGCGCGCGGATCTCCCGCGGATTACAGAAATTTATAACTACTACGTTCTGAATACTCCAGTGACGTTTGACGTTGAGGCTTATACGGTCGAGCGGCGGGAACCGTGGTTTGCGCAGTTTAGCGCTGTGGGACGCTATCGGCTGTTGGTGGCCGAAGAGAATGGGGTGGTGATGGGATACGCGGGAACGACGCGATTTCGCCCGAAGGCGGCTTACGAAACCACGGCAGAGACGACGGTATATTGCGCGCCTGAGGCTACGGGGAAGGGAATTGGGACGCGGTTGTATACGACGTTGTTTGAGGCGCTGAAGGGTGAAGACATCCATCGTTTTGTGGCGGGGTATGCGCTGCCCAACGCGGGGAGCGAGCTATTGCACCGGCGCTTTGGATTCAAGGTCGTGGGTGTGTTCAGCGAGAACGGGCGAAAGTTTGGGAAATATTGGGATGTATGTTGGACGGAACGCGCCGGATGATCACTCTTGCCTTTCGATAACGGACCGCCGCTCGTTGAGATTCATCCGCAATCATAGCGCGGGCATTCCCGCCGGCTTTTCGAGGTGTCCTCGCCCCCGGCTCGGCGGACATGTATAACACCCGCCGCAGGACGGTGCGCTACGCTGGCAGCGCGCAGAATTAGGCCGCTATCGCGCTAATGGTTCTGCTTCGTCCTTGGCGGAAGAGAGGTTAGAATGGGTGATTCGGCGTAGCGCGGCAGGCCACCCTGAGCGCTCCGGATATTAATTCGTGGAACCTGTAAGCCATCTCGAAGACCGTGCGGGCGCACCGCCCGATACCCCGGTGCCGGCAACCAAGGCGTCCACGGCTATGCCGGTTGCCCAGAAAGCCGCTTCTTCTGGTGGATCCACGGCGTTGCCAGCCGGGCGTTTGCGGCCAGCCGCCCCGGTTTATTGGCGCGTCGAGGGCAGCTTGCTGGAGTTGACCACGGTTCGTCCGATCGCTTTCTTCACCTGGAACAGCCAGACATTTATCGCGCGGGCGGTTCGCCGAAGCCTGGTGCTTTTGATGGCTGTTCTGCGTCCATTCTTGTATGCGGCGAATCGCGTGGCTGCGACTCGCATCGTGCACTCCGTGTTGCGCGGGATCACCCGCGACCGCCTCGATCTGCTGGGCGAAGAAGAGTTCGAATACAAGCTGAAGCCGCTGCTGAAAGAAGAAGGAGTTCGGCATCTCAAGGCGCTGCAAGCGACGGGCGCGGACGTGGTTCTAGTGAGCCAGGGACTGGAGCACGTGATGCGGCCTCTGGCGCGCCATTTGGGAGTACGGTGGATTATCGCCAACCGGCTTGATTTCCGCGATGGAGTTGCCACCGGACGCCTGTTGAGTCCGGTGATTCGTCCGCGGGGATTATTTGCCCGGATTCGAGAAGATGGCCCCGACGGGCAGCAGAGTCCTGCGCGATGGGTGCGGGCGCTCGGATTGCGCGGTCCTAAAGCGCTGGCTTCGGCGATTGTCCCGGCGGTTCGGGTGGAAGCGCCGCGAGTCCGCCCAATTGTGTATTTCAACGAAAAGCGCCATCCCGCGCCGTTCTCGGTTCGTCAGGCTCTCGGCGGCAAGCGCGTGATGCTCATCGGCGTAACCGGCTTCATCGGCAAAGTGTGGCTGGCCAATACTCTGATGGACCTCTGCCCCAACTGGCCAAAACCGGGCCCGTTGGGGGCCCCGATTCTGCCGGAGATTGGGAAACTTTATCTGCTAATCCGGCGCCAGAAGTCGAGTCCGGCACAGAAGCGTTTTGAGAAGATGATCGAAGGCTCCCCGGTTTTTGATCCCGTTTTTGAAAAATATGGCGACCGGCTCGGCTCTCTGCTCGCCGAAAAAGTAGAAGTGGTAGAGGGCGATGTTTCGCAACCCGGTATGGGGCTGGACGCGGAGACGGCATCGCGCCTTAGCCACGAACTCGACCTGATCATCAACAGTTCGGGACTCACCGATTTCAATCCCGACTTGCGGGACGCCTTGGCGGTGAACGTGGATTCGACGCATCACCTGATCGAATTCATCCGCGCGTCGGATCATGCGGCATTGCTCCATCTTTCGACTTGCTACGTGGCGGGGCAGCGCGATGGCCGCGTAAGCGAGCGCGTGCGTTTGAATTACACGCCGGCGCACCTGAAGGACTTCGACGCCGAAAAGGAGTTGCAGAAGCTGCGCGAATTGGTCAAGCTGGCGGAAGCGAAGGTCGAAGGGCCGGAAGTTACCGAAGAACTAAAGAAGCAAGCGCTCGAGAAAGAGCACGCGGCCAAGGGCCTCAGCGGGCACGCGCTGGAGAACCAGATCCGCAAAGGCCGAGTGCGCTGGTTGAAAAATTATCTTACCGAAGAAGCCACCCGGCGGGCGAAGGAGTTGGGCTGGCCGAATACGTACACCTTCACCAAAAGCCTTGCGGAATCGCTGATCGCGAGACAGATTGGTAAAGATGGCGCGGGCCTTCCGATCGCCATCGTGCGTCCCGCGATCGTCGAGACTTCGGTGGCCAAGCCGTTTCGCGGTTGGAATGAAGGCATCAATACTTCCGCGTCGCTCTCGTATCTGCTCGGCACCACCTTCCGTCAACTGCCTTCGAACGAGCGCAAGCGCCTCGATATTATTCCCGTAGACGCGGTATGCGCGGGCATGACTTTGATCGGAGCCGCGCTGGTGGAGCGTCGTCACGATCCTCTATATCAACTGGCAACGTCGGTCACGAATCCTTGCGACATGGGGCGGTCGATTGAGTTGACTTCGCTCGGCCACCGGCGTCACTATCGAGCGCAGGAAGGATTGGAGTACTGGCTGCGGTTGCGGATGGATGCGATCCCCGTTTCGAAAGAACGCTATCAGCGGATGTCGGCGCCGGCGCAGAAAATGATTATCAAGTCGATTCAGCGGGTGATGGCTCCGCTGCCGTCGGCCATGAAAAAGCCGCTGGCCAAGACCGAGCGCAATCTGGAGCGCGTAGAAAAATTGGTCGAACTGTTCGAGCCGTTTATTCTGCAGAACGAGCACGACTTTGTCGCCGATAATGTGGAGAAGTTGTCGCAAGCCCTGACGCCCGAAGAACGAGAAATATTCGGCTATGACACGGCAGGCCTCGACTGGTGGGAGTACTGGATCGACATTCATATTCCGGCGCTGCGGCGGTGGACTTATCCGCTGATTGAGGGGCGTCCGCTCGAAGCGCGTGAGCCGCGGGTACTGCAAATGCCGCCGGCCGGACCGGCGCCGCCGCGCGAAGATGGCAGCGCCGTGCAAACAGGGACGAACGGAGCAACGTGGCAATTTTCCTGACCGGTGGAACCGGCTACATCGGCGCGCATGTCGCCGCAAATCTGCTGCAGCAGCATGACGCCACCCTGAATCTGCTGGTGCGTGGCCGCGATCCTCGCGACGCCGAGTTGCGGCTCTGGCAGGCTTTGCAACTCCACCTGCCCTTCCCTAAGTTCTACGAATATTTGCAGGCGAAGATTCGGATTTTTCGCGGCGATCTCACCGCGCCACAGTTTGGGCTCGAACCTGCCGATTACGACCGGTTGGTGCATACGACCGATTCGGTGATTCACTGCGCCGCTTCGCTGAACCGGAAGTCGGAAAAAAGTTGTCTTAATGTCAATCTACGCGGCACGCTCGAAGTGGTGCAACTGGCGCGCCGGTCGCAGTACTATCACGGGCTGCAACGCTTTTCGAATGTGAGCACGGTGGCGGTAGCCGGCAAGCGCAGCCACGAAGTTAGTTTTGGAAGACCGGTCGATTGAGTGGGACCGCTCGGATTACGATCCCTACGCGCGCACCAAGAAATTCTGCGAGCACATGGTGCGCGAGTTGCTGCCGGATGTGCCGCTGACCATTTTTCGTCCGAGCATCGTATTGGGCGACAGCCGCTATCCCCAGACGACGCAGTTCGACATGGTGCGCTCGTTCGTGTTTCTGGCGGGATTGCCGGCGCTGCCGTTTCGTCCGGAAGACAAGATCGACATCGTGAATGTGGATTTCGTAGCCGATGCGATTTCCACTTTGCACATGAAGGCCAATCCCGCGCACGATACTTATCATCTTTCTTCGGGCAACGGGTCGCAGACTTTTCGGGAGTTGACGCGCGCGCTGGCCGCCGAACAGAACAAGCGCGGGCCCGTGTTCCTGCCGATACTCGAAACGCCGTTTGCCTCCGCCGTGAACGTGTTGGCTAGCCGCAAGGGACCGACCGGCCACGGGGCAGCATTGATGAAAGTCTTTCTGCCCTATTTGACCTGGAATACGGTGTTCGACAACACCCGCGTCACGACGGAGTTGGGACGAAAGCCCGCGCCGTTTTCGCAATACAGTTTTCCGCTGCTTCGCTTCAGCCGCGAGCATAATTTTGCCTATCCTTATCAAGCGTGGCCTGAGAGCAAGAAGGCGGGAGGGTCCGCGGCATGATGGACTTCATGCTGGAGGCTTGGGTAGCGAGCATCATCGAAGGCAAGAAGATTCAGTGGATGATGGGCAAGCGCGAACCATGGCAGCCGGGCGAAAAACTAAAATTGCTGTTTGCAGGTTATAACGGGACGCGCAATACGGGATCGGACGTCCGCGTGGAAGAAATGCTGCGCCAGATCCGGCGCATTCTGGGGCCGGAGAATGTCGATCTCAGCATGATGACGTTTAACTTCGACCGTTCGCGGGGATATTTCGAAGGCACGTCGCAGGTGCGGCTGCCCGATATTTTCCCGCCATTTCTCGCAAATGAAGTGCCCAGGCATCATGGCGTGGTGGCGTGCGAAGGTTCGATGTTTAAATCGAAGTTCGCCAACGCTCTCGCGACGATGATGATCGGATCGCTGGGGATTGCGGCGGCAGAGAACAAGTTGTCGATCGGTTACGGGGCTGAGGCGGGGCAAATGGACCCGCTGGTCGCGAAGATGTGCGGGCGCTATTGCCGGAATTCGCTGGTCATCACCCGCAATAACGAGTCGCGGAATATCTTGCGCGAACTCGGCGTGCCCACCGAATTGGGCACGGACACGGCGTGGACGTTTGAGCCGCTGGGCGCGGAGTATGGACAGAAAGCGCTCGCGCGATGTGGGTTGGGATGGGACGACGCCAGTGCTGGTGGTGTGTCCGATCAATCCTTTTGAGTGGCCGGTGAAGGCGTCGATTGCGAAAGCCGCGCTGCACGGTCTCACCGGCGCTTACAAAGAGAGCCATTATCGCGGGCCCTACTTTCACAATGCGGGACCCGCGGCCGACCGCGCCTACGAACATTATCTGACTTCGATTGCCAATGCCGTGGCTGCGTTCCGCCAGAAGAAGAATGTGTTTGTGCATCATGGCGGCCACCGAGCGCATGGATGCCCGACCTTGCCGGCGAATCTCGGAGAAGCTGGGCGGCGTTCCGGTCGTGACCTCGGACGATTACAACATGTATCAACTGGTCAGTATTCTGCGGGCTTGCCGCATGATGGTGTCTTCGCGTTATCACGGCATTGTGACTTCGATGCCCGCGCTGGTGGCGTCAGCGGGAATCACGATGGATGAGCGTATACGGAATCTCATGAACGAGCGCGAGCATCAGGAGTTGCTGATGAACGTGGATGATCCGGACCTGGAGGCGCGCACTCTGGCAGCGCTAGAAATTCTGGATCGCGATGGAGAGCGAATTGCCGACGGAATCGCGCGGACCGTGGTGCGAAATCTGAAACTGATGGCGCGCATGGGTGTGTATTTCGAGGAAGAAGTGCAGCGGCGCTATCCTGACTTTCCCACTCGGCGGGGCGAATGGAGTTGGGAAGATTATTTGCCGCCGATGAGCTGACGGGCTTACGCCAGTTGGTGGCGGCATATGGGTAGGTGTCGTGGCAGAATACATCCGCTCGCGGCCGTCGGCTTAGTGGAGTAGGGGTCCTTCGACTCCGTAGCCGATTCGCTTCGCGAATTGGCCGCTGCGACTCAGGATGACACCTTAAGAAATGTCAATGACTTTTCTTGATCAAATCTTTGCGAGCCTGGAGCGCAGCGGCGATGCCGTCGTGCTCCAGGAAATGCGCGATGGGCAGACGATTACCCTTACTGCGCGCCAGTTGCTCGCTCAGGTGCAAATAGCGCGCGCGTATCTAAAGC
This sequence comes from uncultured Acidobacteriaceae bacterium, assembly GCA_963810955.1. GTDB lineage: Bacteria > Acidobacteriota > Terriglobia > Terriglobales > Acidobacteriaceae > Acidiflorens. The sequence goes on from CAWEPW010000041.1 coordinate 402,623, forward strand.
GCTTGCGGCTGAAAAAAGGCGACCGATGCGCCTTGCTGGCGCATAACTCGATGCAATGGGTAGCCATGGATTTGGCCGTCATGGCGGAAGGGCTGACGGTCGTTCCGCTTTATGCGCGGCAAGCCCCAGCCGAACTGGTCGCGATGATGAATGATTGCTCGCCGGCGGTGATCGCCTGTGGCGAGCAGTCGCTGGCCGATGCGATCATGGAAGCCTGGCCCGACGCGCCGCCGCATTTCTGCTTCGAAAATGTCTTTGCGGCAGGCCGAGAGGGCGCGGAGAATCTGCCGCCGGCGGTCGCTGAACCGGCGATCGCCGAAGAAGATGTGGTGACGATCATTTACACTTCGGGTACTTCAGGCGAGGCCAAGGGCGTGATGCTGAACGCCGGCAACGTCGGCCACATGCTGGGCTGCACTTCGGGACGCCTCGATCAGTTGATGCGCAGTGAACCGATGAAGACACGCGCCGGACAGGATGCCGTGTTTCATTACCTTCCCCTTTGCTTTGCGGGGTCGTGGATCATGATGCTGACCTGCCTGCTGCGTGGCAGCAGGCTGACGCTGAATACGGATCTCGGGAAAGATTGCGGCTGAGATGCGGGCATCATCGCCCGATTATTTCCTGAATGTCCCCGCACTGCTCGAACGCATGCGCAAAGGAGTCGACGAGCAGCTTTGGAAGACGGCGGGATTTCCGCTGAAGGTCTACACGAAAGCCAAGGGCGCATGGGTGCGGCGGCAGGAAGGCAAATCGCGCGCCGGAGACGGATTCTGGCTCTGGCTGGCAAATCGGCTCGTGTTTCCTACAATTCGAAAGAAGATGATCGGCGGCAAACTGCGCGCGCTGATTTGCGGCTCCGCCCCGCTGAGCGTGGAGACGCAACTGTTTTTCATGATGCTGGGCATCCGCGTTTTGCAGGTGTATGGCCTCACCGAGACCACGGCGATTTGCACCATGGATGATCCAGACGGGGAGGTGATCCCAGGGCGCGCCGGTCCTGCGATCACAGGCGTGGAGATGAAGGTCGCGGAGAACGCGGAGATCGTGGTCCGCGGGCCAAATATTTTTCCCGGATATTGGAATCGTCCCGAGGAAACGGCGAAAGTGCTGCGCGACGGCTGGTTTCACACCGGCGATCAGGGCGAAGTGGATGCAAAGGGAAACTGGAAGATCGTGGGCCGCATCAAGAATCTCATTATTCTCGGCTCGGGACATAACATTGCGCCAGAGCCGATCGAAGATAAAATTCTGCACGAACTGCCGGGAGCGAGCCAGGTGGTGCTAGTGGGCAACGGCCGCGGATATCTCGCGGCGCTGGTCACGGGCAAAGTCGGCGCCGAAGAGACGCAGGCGGCGCTCGACGTAGTGAATCCGACTCTGCCGCATTACAAGCAGGTCAGGGCATTTCATCAGATAGAAGATGCATTCACCATCGAGAGCGGGCTTCTGACGGCGAATGGAAAGCTAAAGCGTGACCTGATCGCCGAGCGTTTTCGCAACGAAATTGACGCCATGTACGATGCTGCCAGCAATCAGCCTGCAAAGAATCAAGTCCCGCAAAATCCGGCGGCACTGACGGCATGAACCAGTTCAAAGGCGAGACGCTCTCTTGGCAGATCGTGAATGGCGCGATCGAACTGGCTCTGCACCGCGATCCGTGCAACGAAATTGGTACGCTCACACTCGAAGAATTGGAGAGATTTACCGCGGCATTGCCGGCGCTAGTCAATGCGGCGCATGCGCTGATCATCCATTCCACACAGAAAGCGGGATTCTCCGCCGGCGCCGATTTGCGCGAGCTCTTTCAGCGCGGCCAGGAAATGGAAAAGTCGGCGGCTCTGCGCGCGGTTCGCGAATTTCTAGAGCGCATTCATGCCGTGATGAACGCTCTCGACGCGATGCCCTTGACGACGATCGCCGCGGTGCATGGAGTGACGTTCGGCGGCGGGTTCGAGCTGGCCCTGGTTTGCGACATCATCATCGCGGACCGCATGGCGCGATTTTGTTTTCCCGAGCTGCGCCTGGGGCTGATTCCAGGATTCGGCGGAATTCCGCGACTGAAGCGGGATTTGGGCAATGCAACCGTGCGCGATCTGCTGCTCACCGGCCGCAGTTTCAATGTAATGAAAGCGCAGCAAATCGGACTCGTGAGCCAGATTGCCGCCGAAGGCGAAGCGCTGCGCGTGGCGCGCTCCACGGCCAGCCAGGTGGGGAAGTTTGACAAGCGCACGGCCGCGGCCGCCAAGCAGTTTGTGAAGCCGATTCCCTATGAAGAGTTGAAGCGCGAGATTGATATTTTCTGCGACCTTTATTCGCGTCCCGCCGTCGAAGAAGGGTTGCGCAAGTTTGTAGAGAACGAGGGAGTCCAGCCCTACCTGCCTTGATTTGTAATTGGCGATTTGTAATTTGTAATTTCAGGAATGCTTATGTCAGCGCCCACAATCGATCACACCCTCGACGAAATTCTCAATCTTGCGGCTTCGCATTTCAAGGTGCCGCGCGAGAAGCTCACTGCCGACGACGACTTTTTCAAGACGCTCGGCATCGACAGCCTGCAGGCGCTCGATCTGCTGACGCGCCTCGAACATCACTTCCGCATCGAGTTGCCCGATTATGAACTGCAGGGCGTGTCGGATTTCCGCACGCTGGCGAATCGCATTCAGGCTCGCCTTTAGGTCTTCCCGTAATGCCTTCTGGTAGACTCGTGCTTTTGTCCCCGTCTTCGCAGTGAAATTCGTGGTGAAATAAGAACTCCTGAATGCTTGACCTCCGCCAATATGCCAGCCTGGGCGCGGCGCTTAACGATGCGCTGGAGCGCTGGCCGAACGAAACCTGCCTGATTGAAGCCGATCGCGATCGCGAGAAGGTTCGGCTTACCTATTCCGACTTCAAGGAAATGGCGCGTCCGCTCTGCCGCGGCCTTGAAGACGCCGAATTCAAGGCGGGAGATCGAGCGGCGATCGTCATGACGAACCAGTCGAAGTGGCTGCTTTCCGCATACTCGATTTTCTTCTGCGGCGGCGTGCTGGTTCCGCTGGATTACAAATTGACGGCGGCCGAGCATCTGCAACTGCTGGCGCATTCGAAGGCGCGATTTCTCGTGGTCGAATATTACTTGTGGCGGGCGATCACGCAGTCGCCCGAGTTCCCAAAGCTTAGTCCAGAGATTGTATTGGTCACGGAAGCGCCGGTGGGCGCGGATTTGCACGGCGCTTATCGCTGGGAGGAATTCAAAAGAAAAGGCGAACCGCAGTTCGTAGCGCGGCAGCGCGAGGATACGGCATGCATCGTGTATTCGTCGGGCACGGGCGGGCGTCCCAAGGGATGCGTGCTCACGCACGACAGTTATCTCGAGCAATGCGCCTCGCTGACGGCTTGGTATCCGTTTTGGCCGGGCATGCGCTATTTGAGCATTCTGCCTACGAACCATGCGATCGATTTCATGGTGGGATTCATCGGGCCGTTCGTCTGCGGAGCGTGCGTGGTGCACTTGCGTACGCTGCGTCCGGAATTTGTGCGCGATGCTTTTGTGCGCTACCGCATCGCCTACGTCAGCCTGGTGCCCATGGTGCTGAAAAATCTCGAGCGCGGGCTGCGCGCAAAGTTTGACGAACTGGAACCGCGCAAGCGCTGGCTGCTCCACCGCTTGATTGCGCTGAATAAGAGGCTGACGCGCGAACGTCCGCGGGTGAAGCTTAGCCGGCGTTTGCTGCCGCAAGTCCACAAGGCGTTTGGAGGCGAGCTGCGGGCGCTGATTGTTGGCGGCGCGTTTACCGATCCTTCGACGTTGCAGTTCTTCTACGATCTGGGGATTCCGGTCGCTTGCGGCTACGGGTTGACGGAAGCCTGCACGGCGGTGACGCTCAACGATCTCAAGCCGTTTCGCGCGGATACGGTAGGCAAGCCGCTGCCCGGCACCGAAGTGCGTGTGCTGAATCCTGATGCTGATGGCATTGGGGAAGTCGCAGTGCGTAGCCGCGCGGTCATGTCGCATTATCTTGACGACCCGGAACTGACGGCGCAGACCATCGTTGAAGGCTGGCTGCTGACGGGCGATCAGGGCCGCTTTGGAGAACATGGGCACCTGCAACTTTTCGGGCGCAAAAAAAATATGATTGTCACCGCGGGCGGGAAGAATATTTATCCCGAGGACGTCGAGTCGGTGTTTGATGGTCTTGCGGTAAAGGAATTCTGCGTGTTTGCGGCGAATTATTTGTGGCCGCAGAAGACGCTGGGTGACGAGATGCTGGTGCTGGTGGTGCGACTGGAGCAGAATCAGAAATTCGACGATACCTTGGGCGAAGGGATTGCGGCGCGAAACCGGCGGCTGGCGGACTTCAAGCGTGTGGGTGGGTATCTGGTGTGGGAGAAGGATTTTCCGCGGACGGCGGCGCTGAAGATCAAGCGTGGAGAACTGGCGGCGGAGATTGGGACTGCTCAAGAGCGGAAGTCTGTCGTTGAGATTTAGCTGTCAGCTCTCAGAGCTCTTAGCAAGAACAAATGGCTTCTGATCACCGGCGCGTGTAGCCTTACATGCTTGACCTGAGATCTGACGCCTGAGACCTGACACCTTGACTGTGAACGAAGCTTTTCTCGCCATCATTAATCCGGCGGCTGGCGGCGGACGCTGCGGCGAGCGCGTCGGCCCGGCGATGGATCGGCTGCGGCGCGCGGGGATTTCTGTCGAGACGGCTGAAACCCGCGCCCCGGGCGACGGTGCCCAGATTGCGCGCGACGCTTACGGGCGTGGCCAGCGCAAATTCCTTGCGGTGGGTGGAGATGGAACTTCCTATGAAGTCGTCAACGGATTGTTTCCCGCCTCACTGAGCGCTGCCCACTCTGCCGGTGCAACCGGAGATGGCGTGCCCACTTTGGGGTTCCTCCCGCTGGGCACTGGCAATTCGTTCCTGCGTGATTTTGTCGACAGTGCGGGTGCGAAGGATGGGTTCGAGCATGCCATGCAAGCGCTCGAAGCACAGCGTTCACAGGCCTGCGATGTGTTGCGACTCATACATAAAGATGGAGAGATCTACTACACGAACTTGCTTAGCGTTGGATTTACGGCGGATGTGGCGGCGTTGCGAATTCGGCGATTTCAGAGGCTGGGGCAGTTTGGATATCTGTTGTCTATTTTCCTTTGCCTGGCGCGGCTGAATCGGCGGCCGTTTCCGGTGCGTACCGACGAGCAGCTTGAGTTCGACTCGCGGCGCTGCCTGTTTCTCACTTTTAACAACAGCAAGTTTACGGGCGGCACGATGATGATTGCGCCGGACGCGAAAACCGACGACGGGTTGATTGAATATGTGCGGTGGGGGCCGATTGGACGGCTGGGGCTGATCCGAAACCTGGCCACGCTTTATGACGGCACGCACACGCGGCATCCGCTGGCCGAGCGGCGGGCGGTTCGCCGGGTAGAGTTTCAACTCGATGAGCCAGTCGATGTGATGGTGGATGGCGAGGTGCTGACGCTGCAGTGCCAGACGATTGATGTGCTGCCGTCGGCACTGCGCGTGGTGGTTTGAAATCGAATTTCTGTAGAGACGCGGCTTGCCGCGTCTCTGTCGGCATCGTCCCAAGATCAAGGCGTGACCGGGCAGTTGCCCCGTCACCACAAGTGCGGTCGTGATATAAGGACTTCATGTCGCAAGAGCGAAGAGAACGGCAAAAAGAAAAACTGGGGATCAAGACTTCCAGCAGAAATTGGAAGCGCATCGCGATCTATGCCGTTCTGGCCGTTGTCGTGCTTGGCTCGGCTTACTATATCGACCATCGCAGCCAGCACAAGCAGGATGCGTTCGCCCGTTGTCTCACCGCTCGCGGGGTCAAGATGTATGGGGCCTGGTGGTGTCCGCATTGCGTGGAGCAAAAAGAAAAGTTTGCCGCGTCGTTCGAATACGCTCCTTATGTGGAGTGCGGCATCAAGGGCGACACACAGCGGGCAGTCGCAGAGTTTGTAAGGACGAAAATGTCAACCAATATCCGACGTGGCAGTTTCCGCCGACTGGGCGAACGGGTCGCGCGTGTTTTTACTTTGCAGGAGTTGAGCGACCGCACGGGGTGCCCGCTCCAGTGACAGACTTTGACGCTTCGCCTGATGAGCGTGGTCGCCATTCTGGCGGTGTGCGGAATCGCGGTGTCGTCGGTATCGCTGCAACATCATTACGCCACTTCGAAGACGGCGTTTTGCGATATCGGCGACAATTTCAATTGCGATATCGTGAACCGCAGCGAATATTCGACGATTCTTGGAATCCCAGTAGCGCTGATTGGAATGCTCGGATACGCGGCGCTGGTGGGGCTGGCCACCGTTTATCGCGAACGGCCCGGAACTCCGGCGATGCTTTTTGGCGGGGCGGCGGCGGGACTGGCGTTTGCGTTATACCTGACCTATATCGAGGCGCGGGTGCTGGGCGTGTATTGCATTTTGTGCCTGAGTTCGTTGTCGTTGATAACTGCGACTACGATTTTCGCGGCGGTAATCTGGTGGCGCGAGCGTAGCGGGTAGAGTCGCAGCACCTGAAGGGCCGTGCAAAGTCTTGCATTTCGCGGTATCGCTAAAAGCGATACCCTGATACGAATCTATACGCTTCGCGACGGCGAAACTATTCACTTTGTTGAAACGAAAACAAACACACCCCATGCCGCGATCTACAACCTGGAAACTGAAAATCGAGACGCCCCCTTCTGGCGCTGTTGCCGCGCCGGTTCCATTTGGGAAGTTGTGGTTGCACGAGCTCGTCAGCGAAATCTTTGGCAATGCTCGACTGGTGCGGGTTTGGCTGCCCTCGGATTACGACGGCTCGGGCGCGGCGCTCTATCCGGTTCTTTATTTGAATGACGGCCAGAATCTCTTTGATCCGGCAACCGCCTTTGCCGGAGTGCATTGGCAGGCGGGGGAGACGGCCGCGAGGCTGATCGCGGAGAAGAAGATTCCGCCGCTTATTATCGTTGGCATCGACAACACCAAAAACCGCGCTTGCGAGTACATTCCCTACCGCTCGCTGAATCCCAGAGTTTTAAGGCCGCGGGGGAAATTCTATCCGGGGTTTTTGCAGCGGGAAGTGATGCCGCTGATCGAACAGCGTTACCGGGTGTTGACGGGCCCTGAGAATACGGGATTGGGCGGTTCGTCCCTCGGAGGGCTGATCACGTTATATACGCAAGTGGCCGCGCCCGGAGTCTTTGGGCGATTGCTGGTGGAGAGCCCATCTCTGCAGGTGGCGAGAGGGAAAATTCTGGCAGAGTGCCGTCGATCCCATGACTGGCCGGAACGTACGTACATTGGTATGGGTACACGGGAAACCGGAGATCAGGCAAAAGACGCGATGATCGTCGAAGGCGTCCGCGAACTGGGAAAAATTCTGGTCGCGGCGGGCCTCAACGAAAATGCAGACGGCAAGCGACTCAAGGTCCGCATCGACGAAGGCGCCACGCACAACGAATCGGCATGGGCAGCCCGGTTTCCGGAGGCGCTGGAATTTTTGTATTCATCTTCATCCTGAATTGTGGAATATCGATATGGTTTGCCTGCAGCACGAGTACGGAATTTTCGGAGGTCCAGCCGGAAGCCACGTCCTGCACCTGCTGCATGGCTTAAAGATGCCCGTGGTGACCACTTTACATACAGTTCTGCGCGAGCCGAATCCCGATCAACTCGTGGTCATGGAAGAGGTCGCGGAGCTTTCAGATCGCCTCATCGTGATGAGCCAGCTCTCTTCTCAGTTCTTGCAGGAAATCTTCAAGGTGCCCGGCAGTAAAATCGACATGGTTCCACACGGAGTTCCGGACTTTCCATTTCTCGACCCTAATTTTTACAAAGACCGCTTTGGCGTTGAAGGAAAGGCGGTGTTGCTCACCTTCGGCTTGCTGTCGCCGAAGAAGGGAATCAAAACGTCATTCAAGCCCTGCCGCAGATTTTGTCCCGGCACAAGAACGTCATGTACATCGTCGCTGGCGCGACACACCCGCACGTCCTCCGTCGCGAGGGGAAAAAAATCCGATTCAGCCTGCAGGCTTTGGCGAAGGAAATGGGAGTGGCATCTCAGCGTAATTTTTATAACCGCTTTGCCAGCCCGCAGGAAATGGCCGAGTTCATAGGCGCTGCCGACATATACATCACTCCCTACCGCCATGAGGCGCAGGTGGTTTCAGGAACGCTTGCGTATGCGCTGGGAGGGGCAAGGCGATCATTTCAACTCCCTATTGGCACGCCATTGAGTTGCTGGACGACCGCCGTGGCGCACTCGTGCCCTTCCAAAATCCCGACGCTATCGCGCACAAGACTATCGAACTCCTGGATACGCCGCGATCCCCACGCTATGCGTAAACGCGCGTATCTGTTCGCGCGCGACATGGTCTGGCAAAGAGTCGCGCAAGGTTACATGGAAAGCTTTGCCCGTGTCCGAAGCGACCGATTGGAAACCCCACGAGTACAATTCTCGGCCCGCGCCATTCCCAAAGAGCTCGATCAACTGCCGGAATTAAAACTCAGTCATCTACAGGAGCTGACCGATGACACGGGAATGCTGCAGCATGCGATCTTTACCATACCCAATCGAGGCGAGGGCCATACTACCGACGATAACGCGCGTGCTCTTGCCTCGCTGTTATGCTGGAGCAACAGGGCAAAGACGGAGTCAGAGAAAAAAGATCATTGGCTCCGAGTTTCTCCAGTCGCTATTTGTCATTCCTCGAACACGCGTTTAATCCGTCGAACGGTCGCTTCAGAAATTTTCTCGGCTACGATCGCCGGTGGAACGAAGCCGCAGGCTCTGAAGACTGTCATGGGCGGGCATTGTGGGCGCTGGGTACGGTTCTCGGCCGGTCGTAAGGCCGGGGATTGAGGTCGGCTGCCGGGCGTTTGTCCGAGTATTCGCTCCCCGCAGCGTTGGAATTCAACAGCCCCCGCGCCTGGGCCTATGCCCTGCTCGGAATTCAGGAATATCTCAATTCGTATGCGGGAGATCGCGATGCACAAAATGTGCGATTCGAACTCAGCCGGCGATTATTCGAAATTATAAATCCATCCGCAAGCCGGATTGGAAGTGGTTTGAAAATGTGGTCGCTTACGGCAACGCAAGACTGCCCCAGGCGATGCTGGTCGTGGGCTCCGCCTGTTCGGATGATCAGATGATCTCAAGCGGCCTCGAAGCGCTCGACTGGCTGCTGAAAGCGCAGCATTGCGAAACCAATCAACACTTCGTGCCTATCGGTTCGCAAGGCTTTTTTATCACCAAAGTGGTGAGAAGGCACGCTTCGATCAACAACCGCTCGAGGCCGCTGGCGCGGTATCCGCCTCGCTCGAAGCGTATCGTATAACCGGTGACACCCGCTGGCGCAATGAAGCGTGGTCGGCCTTCAACTGGTTCTTGGCGACAACGATTTACAGCTTCCTCTTTATGATTCCGTTAGCGGCGGCTGCCGAGACGGATTGCACCCCGATCGCGCCAACGAGAACCAGGGCGCGGAATCAACGCTGTCGTTTTTGATGGCACTCGCTGGAAATGCATTCACTGCCAGAATCTGAAAGGCCGGAAAACCCGTCATGACTGCTCCCGAAACAACACTCAACAACGTCAGGAAAGCACGCACTATCCGCCACTTCTTCTACGTCACCCCAGCAATCCCATCCTGACGCCAAGAATTGGCCGTACTCCATCAACAGCGTGTTCAACGCGGGCGCGACTTATTACCGGACGGAACCACTCTGCTCTTGTGCCGCGTCGAAGACCGCCGCGGCCTGTCGCATCTTTGCGCCGCACGCTCGCGAAATGGCGTCGACGGATGGGAGATTGACCGTGAGCCTACGTTGATGCCCAATCCGAAGCAGTATCCCGAGGAAATCTGGGGCATCGAGGATCCTCGCATCACGTTCGTGCCTGAATTGCAGCAATACGTCGTCACTTACACTTCCTATTCACGCGGCGGCCCCGGAGTTTCTCTAGCTTTGACCAAGACTTTCGGACTTCTGAGCGTTACGGCGTGATCATGCCGCCCGGACGACAAAGATTCCGCGCTACTGCCGCGGAGAATTGACGGATACTGGGCGCTGATCCATCGCCCGATGACGACGCTCGGGGCCCACATGTGGATTTCGTACTCTCCCGACCTGCGCTATTGGGGCAGGCACAGGCTGATGCTGGAAGCGCGCCGTGGCGCCTGGTGGGACGCGAACAAGATCGGTTTCTCTCCGCCGCCCATCGAGACTTCCCGAGGATGGCTGGTGTTCTATCACGGCGTCCGGCACACGCCGTCGGGCTGTCTGTATCGGCTGGGCCTGGCCCTTTTTGATCTTGAGAACCCGGAGAAGTGTCTGCTGCGCGGAGACTCGTGGATCTTTGGGCCCGAGGCATCGTACGAGCGCCACGGTGACGTTGACGATGTCGTGTTCCCGTGCGGGTACACGATGGACCCCGATGGCGACACCATCAACCTCTACTACGGAGCGGCTATTGCTCGATTGCTCTGGCCCGGGCTAGCGTGCGCTCGCTGTTAGACTGGCTGGACTCCAACGGTTGTTGCGAACGACGCCAGAGAGTGTCGGACTTGTGAACTCTTTGTTCGTAATTCTTCATTTTGTATTTGGCTGTCGTCACCGCAGGAAAAGTGGTGTTTTTACAATCAAGAAGCGGACGTATCGGGTCTGTTTAAGATGTGGAAAGGAATTTGACTATTCGTGGACTCGCATGCGCTATGTGCGAATGTGAGCTATCTTGCTCAGACACGATATCCCGATCCTGTTATTATTATCCTACTGGTTGTGTAGACTACCGTGCGGACGCTGATTCGCAGCTGTAGTTCCTGGTTCGCAGCGGCGGGGTCCCGCATTTAGTCACGTCATGCGAACACATCCAGCCAATCAGCATCCTTCATCCGTGTGTGCGCAGCAAACCGCGCGGCAGACACGATTTCGACCCTACAATCTCGCAAAATGAAATCGGTTCAATGCCTCTCGGC
>CAWEPW010000042.1:0-91877 GCA_963810955.1 uncultured Acidobacteriaceae bacterium
GCTCTCGGGATCGCGCACCATGGGGCCGGTGCCGTAATCAACTTGCGCCTCCTGGCCAGCCGCAGTGACGATGATGACGCGAGCTTCGGGCGTTTGCGTTCCGCGCCGTTTACGCACGAAACGCTGCACGCTTTGGTAGCTGCTGGCGAAGCCGTACTCGGAGAACCAGGTCCTGCCAAATGGCCATGGCATTGCGGCCGCGGCTAAGCCCCAAGTCGATGGCCTCGCGGTACGGCTCGCAGGCGCTAGGGCCGTGGACCACGGCAGAGTCGGTGATCACCTCGTTCTCGTTGGCCGGTTTTAAAGTTGCTTTTGCCTTTCCCTTAGTAGAAAGGTTTTCGGGGTTGGGGTTGGGGTTGCAGTTGACGTTGGGGTCGAGGGGATCGGGAATCGCCGGGATGGCCGCTTTTGTCGCACCGGAGTCGGGGGTCACCTCGTTGGCCGGTTTTGGTCCGCCCCGCCCCCAGCCACCCGGTGGTCGAACCGCGATTCCCGCTGCTTTCAGATAGTGCTGGCGGTTTCGCGGCGGACGGGGTCGCTTGCTCGATGCGCCGCAGCGACCAGCCCAGCCGTCCCAAAGCTAAAACTTGTTGTTTCTTCTCTTCGCTCAAGACATTGGCCATGCCTACGGAGGCTAAAGCCTCCGCGGAACAATGTCCCGGACGCTTTCCGTTGGCCGGTTTTCAGGTGATCACTCATTGGCCGGTTTTGGGTGATCACTGAGGCCTGGTAGTAAGCAGAGCCCATAAGGAACTGTAAGTACTCATGGTTTGGGTCGAATTGCAGGCCACGCCGGAAGCACTCGACCGCCTCTACATATTGCTCCTGACGCTGGAAGATCCGACCTTGCTCGCACCACTGCTCCGTCTTGCCTTCCTCCTCTGCGATCAGGTCCTGCATTCCGCGCCGCGCAAGAGACGCTGTTCCGGCGCGCGAAAGCGCATGAAGATGATGACGGGACGAGGCCTGTCGCTTTTCGTCTTCATTGCTCATGGGGTTCTCTCCTTTGCGGAAAGCGACTCAAAGCGGCGGCGCTCATGATCGATCCGCCGCTTCAAATCTTGTGCCATTTCCGCAAGCAGGTTGCGCCCTTGATTGCTAACGTCTTCCGCTTTGACCTTCAGTTTCGCAATATCAGAAACACCCAAGCTCGTAATTTCGAGTTCTATTTGAACAAGCCTCTTCTGAAGCTGCTTGATCTGCCGGATGACACGAACCAAATCAGCAGCCACACCCGTACCTTGCACGGATTCCGGGCTGCTTTCGTACTCTTCCAGAATTCTTCTCAGGGCATCAACATCGCCTTGCTGATACGCGCGGTTCGCTTCCGCCATCAACCTTTCGCGCTCCGCACGATCCGCCCCGTCCGTAGCAAGGTCTGGATGGACTCGTTCCGCTACATCTCTGTAAAGCTTCTTCAACTCTGGCGAGGGAGTGAACTCGATTGCTCTTGCAGCCTCGCCGTGAGCGGCAGAGTAGGATTCCTCTGCCTGGGCACGCGCTTTCGTCGCGGCAGCCCGAGCTTCGACCGTGCCCTCTTCTTCCGCGACCAATTTAGCGATTCTTGCGTTCCAATCGTCGAGTTCCGCGTAGAGCACTCCCACCTCTCGAAGGTATCGTCCCTCGAAGGCCGAGAGGTCCGCTCGCAGGTTGGCTAAGTAAAGTTCGCGCTCCGCCAGTTCGGTTTGCAGCAGGGCTAGTTCGTTCCGCTTCTTTGCAAGCTCTTCTTCCTCCGGCGATAGTCGGCAAACGATCTCTGCGTTCATAACTGATTTCACCAACCGCCTAAACGTGATCTGTCACGCCCGCTTCTGGGGCGAGCATGGCAGGAATTGACGCGTCCTAAGAAGCCGCCCCAAATTCTGCTCGGATCTCGGCGACAGATCCAGGCCAGTATTCTATCTCCACCGTGCAATCAGATGGGATATGGTGCGCGCACCCGACTCGAAGGTGTGCCAAATCTGGATTGCTGTTAATTATCCGCACGAGTTCCTCGATGGAGTCTTCAGTTGCTGAACTTCCGACGACGACACCCTTCAGCGCGGCTGAGGGGACCTCAAAAAGATATACGTCTTCACCTACGCGCTTAGAGCTCTCAGCGAGTGGCCGTATGATTCGCCATTCTCGCTCATATTCCCAGTAGCTGCGCTTGCTGTAGAGAACCTCAGATGCGGCTAGCTCGGACAGGTACGGCGAAGACGGCGCGTCGACATAGTCAACCCTTCGGAGTTCGTGTGTGTCATCTTTCTCTTGTGTCTTTGCCCAGAACCACGGGTGTTTATCGTCAAACTCATACACAAAGCCGCTCTGCCCGGAGGCATACCGCCACCACAGGAGAAAACTGTCTGGAATTTCGCTAAGGGAGAGGATTCCGACTTTCCGGTTCAGTTCCTGAAATATCTCTTCCCTGCTGGCTGGATCGCTTTGCTTGTCCGCCTTAACTAGTGCCAGCTCTCTAACGGAGGCGGCGCAGGCCGGGAATCTCCGCGTGAATTCTTTCAGCCTGACTTGGGTATCTGGATCGAGTTGACTGACGGCCTTCGGGAATTGCTCATCCCATTGCTTAGAGAATCGCTGGCGCGCAACCTCGGGTCGCCGGAAAGCGACTCGACGAGCGGACGAAACTCAAAAGGGTCGTTCTGCGCTCCGGGTTGAGTAAAACGAATGTGCAGGTTTCGAAGGACATCGAGCCTTTCGGGAGGAACGTATTTATATAGGCTCATATTCCCGCATCCGGCGCGACCTGTGCCCAGTCCAAATCTTTCAGGGATTGGCGAATAGTCAATGGACTCTGGATTCGCAAATTCGAGCTCCCTTCATCAGTTTATGATTCAAGGCTTTCGGGCCGCGATATCAGCCCGGATCACAGTCAAGTAGTCGCCGGCGGATTCGAGAGCTTGCTCGGCATCATGGCGAGAAACAAATCCGGTGTCATCATAAAGGGCTGTATTGCGCTTCCGGCGCAGACGATCAAATACAATCAGCAGACCGGCATGTTTCTTGTCGATGCGCGACCGCACGAAATCGATGATGGCGATGTGGTGCCCAGGCTGACTTCTCGCCCGGAATCCATGGCTGAACATGAACCCCAGCGAAGCTTTGAGCATCGCTTCGTAGGCTTGTTGAAGACAAGCTTCTTCGTCAAAGGCGAGAATCTTGCGGGCAGAGGCGAGCTTTTTGTCGGCGCTCGCGAGAAATCGTTCGATCTGCGCCCAGTCAACGGTGTGTGGCTTTAGTTTCTTCATTTGAGCCTACGAGCTGAATACGCTTATTGTGCCAGACGTTTTCCAGAAAGGCATCCTTCCGAGCACGGCGCGACCCGAATTCCTTCGGCGTAATCACGGTGTAGTTGATGTCGCGACCTAGTTGCCGCTCAAGCTTTCCCACGGCCTGTGCTAAATCTTTCTCGCGCGCGGAGCCAATCACGAGCACGTCTATATCGCTGGCAGCATCCTGTTGATTGCTTGCAAACGAGCCGTACAAATAAGCTTCGTCTATTCCCTCAATTTTCTTGAGGGATTGCGCGATCAGCGGTACCGCACCAATGGTTTTTGCAACGATCTTGCGCACTTCATTAAAAAGCGGATACTCGCGGTTCAGTTGAAAATACTTTTGGCGGCCACTCATTTCCGACCGAAATAGACCTTCGCTTTCCAGGCGCCCCAACTCTTTGGAGAGGTTAGACGGATCGATGCTCAATCGCGCCGCCAGGTCCCGCAGATGGTGGCGGGCCGTCGGGTTTGTGAAGTAATAAGCCAGCAGTTGCTGGCGCGCCTTGGAGCGAAGGGCAAGCATGTGGTAGCAATATACCACACTTGTGGTAATAACTGACAACGGGCAAAAGCGAGTAGCTTGTTCGCGTTCAACATGAGTGATGCTTCCCAGCAATGGGCTGGACCCTATGTGGGCTGCACCGATTCTGTCTAATCCACTGGCTCCAACTGGCGAAGCACCCCCAAGCTGATGAACCTGATCTTCCTCCTCGTTTTCGTCAGCCTCGTCTCGCCCGTGAACGGAATCTTCCTGAGCATCCCCGGCCTGTGCCGCACGGAGAACTTGCCAAAGCTGTTCAGCTTCATCGTGAACCAGGCCCGATTCTTGAACTACATCAACTTATGCCTCGCGAACAAGTTCAGAACCATTCATTCCAAACGCAGAAAGGACGCGATGTGCCACACGGGTAACTTGTCGCTGACCGGGCAAGTGGACGCAAAGAACTGTGGCGAGGTAGATGACGAGTATTGCCACGAGCACTCCGAATACCTTCGCCGGACTGCTGACATTTCCGAGAAGCGGGCACGGGACAGAACTTTCGTCAGAGAGTTCGTTGATTTCGTGAGGCGGAAAGACCCGAGCGTTCTGCCTGCAATACAGTCGATCCTAGCCACTGGCACGCCGGACGATGCGGCTGGGTTCCTTGGGATCACGGATGCCCGGTTCTCTCGGCTGCGGACTCGTATACGACAGTTGGGCAAGTGCTTCATGACGGGGGACGACCACATCCCGAAGCAGAGGAGGCCCTACAAAAAGCGCGTGAAGGCAATGGCGAAGCCAAGCCTCGTCCTGGCCTAATCCAACCCCAGAAAAGCCCTGAGCATCCGGATCGGCGACGATTCGCTGCTCAGGTATTTCCGTCGAACGGCCCTTGTAAGTTGTTTTGTAGCAGTTTCCCTTTTGAACTCGTTCCCCAAAGGTGTGGCGCACTGATGGCGTGGGCTTCGCCATCCGGAGGCTGCCGTTGAACCCATGATTTCAACCCATGATCGCAACGTCTCTAACGACTTCTCAAGGACTTAGGCGGCCACCCAGAGTCACGTAAGTCGTTCAAACTACAACATAAACAAGCCCTGAAAAGGCTGGCGTCGGCGGTTCAACTCCGTCCCTGGCCACCATGTTTTCAATCACTTAAAAGAGATTTATCAAGCTCTACATCCGCCGCCAGTCCCCGCTATCTTGGGCTGGTAAACAATCCTGAGTTGCTGAATCTCCTTTGAATTCTGTGAATTACGTCTCGACATCGTTTTTGAGCGCGGACTTTGGCGGGCTGCGCTCGAAAAAGGTGGTGAGAGGCGGCGATGTAGTCGGCCATTCGGTTTGCGGGCAGCGGGCTCCTCAATAATTTACGGGCACCGTGATTTAGGGGGTGTGCCGCTGTTCGCCTAAGCGTCGGCTCAATTGAGAGGAAGAGGTATCGAGCGCCGTCCATGCACTCCTAAAAAATCACCTTAAGGCTAAACTCAATTTGGCGTGGCGATCCTAGTGTGAACGTGCCGGTACCCACTCCGACGCGATTGGTGTTGTGCGCTGCAGGATCCGTACCGTTGATCGTACCTGCAGTGCCGGCAAGGAGACCAGACATGGTGTTGTTGGGGAGATCGAAGTTGGAAAAGTTGAAGATGTTGTAGAACCCAACAGATGGTTTCAAGAGCAGCCGTTCTTTAATGGAATAGGTCCAGGACATCGTCGCATCGAAAACACGCAGCCAACCCAGGTTCACTTGGTTAGCAGGTGCATCGGGCAATGCAGGAGCCACGCCGCCCAAACTTGCTAGCTGAGCCGATGTCATCAAGCCATCTTGGGTTAAGGTCTGGCCTGCCGGAGTGGGCCTACCTGCAATTGTGGCGTTGTAATTGTTGATGACTTGGTTGATATTGCCGGCGTTAATCCCGCGATCGAATTCCCCAACATGCGTGCCGGGCACGGGATCCTGTGTCGTACCGTCGCCGGTGAAATCGGTTCGGAATATTTCGCCTGCTCCCGTGGCTGTGTTGGGCACGGTAAGAGTCGTCGAAAGCGGGCTATAAAAGTGCGACATCAACGCTACTTGAAATCTAAGGGGCAAGTCCAGATAGCCGCCAAACGAGAACTGGTGGGTTCGATCTAAAGTTGAGGGTCCGAAGTACCGGTTCGGCTCTCTGTTATCCAAGGCGGCAATAATATAGTCCTGGTCTGCATTTATTGGACCGACTGAAGCATCTGGAGGTACACCTCCGCCAGTGTTTTCAAAACGCGACAGAGCGTACGACACCTGTACGTTGAGAGTCCTCGCACCGCGGAATGGACGGCTAATGTTTGTTGCCAATTTTGTTTCCAGCCCGTTGTATACAGATCGACCGACCGGCGACAGAAAACCCAGTGGGGGTGCGCTCGGGTTTACACCCCCAAAGGCACAGGGGTAACCGAGCGCTGCGAAGCAGCTCTTGCCGCCCAAATCGGACGAGGAACCCAAACCGAGGCCGGCATAATCCGACATCGTCGCCCCAACGCCGCCATTGTTTACGCCTGAAATCGCGCAATCAACTCCCGCTCCAGGAGTGGGGGCACAACCGAATTTTGTATTCGTCGCCGCGATGGCATCCAGAGCCCCGGTTTTGTTGAAGTAACCTATATCACCAGCATGATTTTCGTCGACGCCTAACAAATAATGGGTCTCAACGTTGCGGACATAGTCGACGCTCAAAATGACTCCAGACTTTAGCTGCCTCTGAACTCCGATGTTCATCTGCACTGATCGGGGAGATTTGTAGTTAGGGTTAAACATCGAAGCCGGAGCCCCGGACGTGCCGGAAGCGAAGAAACAATTCGGGCCGCCCTTCGTGCAATCGGTTAGGTATTGTCCTACGTAATTTGGGTTTGGTGCCTGCAGGTTTAGGGGCGAGTCTGCCTCGTAGGTCGTCTGCAAAGCAATAATCGCTGGCAGTGCGTTGCCAATCAGAGAAGGGCCACTTGAGGTCCCACAGACCGAAGCAGGAGTGCCAGAACTCGGAATGAGAAAGCCCCCTGCGATCGGTATCTGCGCTGGTGTACCCGGGGCAGCACAAGCACTGGGGAATTGTTCAAAAGCACCGGTAGGTTCACGGTTCGGAGCATCGAACAGGACGTCGTTCCAGATTGCATTTTCATAAAACAACCCGCCGCCGCCGCGGATGGAGGTCTTGCCGTTTTTCCACGGATCCCATGCAAATCCGATTTGCGGCGCGAAATTGAGATTGGGCTGCGCTACTCGATTTCCAAGGCCCTGTCCCGGGAGTAGCGTGTTGAGTTCCGGGAATCCGGCGTATTGACTGTCGGTGCGGCCGGTGTCCCGATCCCAGCGTAACCCGTAGGTCAGGTTGAAGTTTGGCTTGATTTTCCAGCTATCACCCAGATAGAGGAGTAAGCGGTTGTCCGGTCCGAGGCCACCAGAGGGAAAGCCCAAGGCAGGCGGGGTCGTGAAATAGCCGAGAGCGTTGCTAATCGTAATGGAGTCGGCAGGGTAGTTCATCGGATTCGATGCCCCCCCCGCGAAAGGACCTGTTGCTGCTGCCGCCACTTCGGCAGTGGAAACTGTCGACACGATCTGCGGGCCGTACTTTAGATATGCTCCGAAAGTAAACCCCTGAATGTGATTGAATGAAACCCCATAACGGATCACGTGCGAACCATCTACCTTCGTGCCGTCATATTTGAGTTCGTGATCACTCTGTGCAGTGCTTTGCGGGGCGAGGAAGTTCGGCCCAGCCGCCAAACCGGTGCTGCCCATCACGATCTGCGCTCCCAGCTTATTGAACGGGAGCGCACTGTTTCCAACGGTAGCATCGACGATTTGATTCTGGAATTTCAGGAATGAAAAACGGATCGAGTGGATGAAATTGCCGGTTTTGAAATCGACACCTAGTACTTGATTGCGGGTAATGTTTTCATTGTCGTACACCGAGTAGCCAATGCCAAAGGTCGCGTCCAACGAGTTCTTGAAGTAGGAAAAACGATAGAAAGAGTGAACACCCCTGCCCAACTGGTAATCTACTCTACCCAACAAATTAGCCTCATGGAACGGATCGGAAAACGTGCCCGAATATTGAGAGAAGGGAGCAGAAACAGGCACCGGCGCACCCGAATGTTGGATGTTTCGCTCCCCATCCATGAAGAAAAATAGTTTGTCCTGTATTACGGGTCCTCCCAGTGCCGCGCCATACTGGCTGCGCTGATAAGGCGCGCTGAATCCGGGGGGCGTTGGTAGCGCGGCTCCCAGCGAGCTGTCGCGGAATTGATCGAAGGCCTCGCCATGAAAGTTGTTCGTTCCTGATTTGGTTGTTACGTTGACCGAGCCAGAGGAGGTCAGCTCCGTAGACATATCGAGGCTGGACTGACTGATTTGGAACTCTTGGATCGCACTGAACGGAATATCGGTCGTTGTGGAGCCTACGGTTTCGTCCGAAACATCGGTGCCGTCCACTTCGATGCGCGCCGTCCGGCCAAAGCGGCCACCGAAAGAAATCGAGAAATATCCTCCCTTTGTGGGATCAACATTTTGGCCGTCCTGAATCTGGACGCCGGGTTCAAGCTGGGCCAGGTCAAGAAAGTTCCTCCCGTTTACCGGCAGATTCGCGATCTGACCCGAAGTAAGCACGCCCTGGACCGTGGCTTGGACAGTATTTACTTGGAGCATGCTAGCCAGAACATCGATTGACTCTGAAGAATCGCCTACTACGAGCTTAGCGTCCCCATTCTCCGTTTGATCCACCTTCACCATGAGCGACAACCGCGTCGTTTTAAAGCCCTTGGCCTCGATAGCCACCGCGAAGTCGCCTGGTTTCAAGAAAGCGAACGTGTAATCACCCGCTGAATTCGTATCGACGGAGGCGATCTGCCCAGTCGCCATATTGGTGAGGGACACATTGGCACCACTGACTAAAGCTCCGCTTGGGTCCGTAACCGTCCCCTGGATACCGCCCGTCGAAATTGTGGTTTGTGAAAATAGCGAAATGGTAAGCGCAAGAACAGCGCCGAGTATCGCCGCGGGTAAGCTGATCCTGTGCGTTCGATCGACCGATACCCGCAGCTCTCTGGCGAGAATCCCATGAAGCGTGAGGAGAGAAACCATTTGGCAGTCTTGCCCACAAACCGCGCAATGCGGCGAGGTTAGCTCCGATTCGTGGTTCCCGTCAACCGCAAATCGGATGATGATTTGATCGGCCAAAATAATGATTCTTTCAGCCGAAAAATGCGTTAAGGAAAAGCTAGAGAATGATCCTTAATTTCCGATAACATTTCACCTATATGGTGTCCGAAGTTCTGTACTGGCTTCCTCATCAGGCTCGGAAGTGCGTGAACACCGGAAGAAATCATCGCTATGGTTAGGCCAAGAAACTTGGGCGTGATGTCTTGCCTACGAACAATTCGTCGGTCCGTACTTCCCACCTGGGGCTACGCTATTGCGCTTGCATTGCCGTTGATTGCCCTTTCTAGCTGGTTCCCGAGGGCATTGGCAGACAGTCGAACCGCTACTCCAAGCGCCCTGCCCGTCGTCCGATTGCCGGTAATCGATGGCAATGATATCCGCTTCTCGCGCCTTTCCACTGCTCAAGGCCTGTCCCAAACCAGAGTCCTTGGAATCGTAGAGGACGATCAGGGATTCCTATGGTTCGGAACGCAATACGGTCTGGACCGTTACGACGGATATGAATACAAAGTATTCACCCACGATCCTGCTCGCGAGAACAGCTTGAGCTGCGTTTACATTCATTCGCTGTTCAAGGATCGTTCTGGCACACTCTGGGTTGGTTGCGATCATTTTCTGGACAGGTTCGACAACATTTCAGAAACATTCACTCACTATCAGATCGACACTGCGGGTACGGGCGAAGTTGCGAACCCAGTCGACCGAATCAGTCAGGATCGGGCCGGCATGCTTTGGCTTGCGACAGGTAGGGGTCTGTTTGGGCTAGATCCAGATACGGGAAAGATCGTTCACTTTGTCCACGACCCGTCAAACTCACTCAGCCTTGGCAACAACGCAGTCAAATGCTCTCTGGAAGATAGCAGTGGCCGCTTCTGGGTAATCGACGGCGATAATCTTGAAGAGTTTGATCGTAACGGGGGAAGGGTCATTTTGCGAATTCGGTTGGAGAGAGGTATTTGGGATGCCTCTCTTTATGAGGATCATTTCGGTGATCTCTGGATCACCTATCTCAGCGGTGTACAGGCAAGCGGCCTAGCAGTTCTCGATCGATCCACAAACCATCTGATTCGCTATTCGTTTTATGACAAGAAATCTGGCCAAGGAATCTACAGTGAATTCATGGCCACGCTTGAGGATCAGAACCGAACACTTTGGTTCGCAAGCTTCGGTGCCGGATTGCTGAAGTTTGACCGCGAGCATCAGGTTTTGATTCGCTATCGGAATAGTCCGAACGATATTGAGAGCCTCGGCGAGGACCGAGTGATTGCGCTATGCGAGGACCGCGAAGGGAATATTTGGGCGGGACTGCAGGCGAGGGAGCCCAACTTTTTTCGCACTGAGATTGCACCATTCACGCCCCTATCTCGTAACCAAGGCAATCCGAATAGTCTCGGCGAGACGTTCGTGAACGCGATCTACGAGGATCATGAAGGTGTCTTGTGGACGGGGACGACAGGCGCTTTGAATCGCATCGATCGACGGTCCGGGCACTCCGTCTCTTACTTGCCTCCTGGCCGGGGAGACTCGAATGACATAATCGCGATCAACGAAGACGCATCAGGAGCTCTCTGGGTCGGTTCATTCGGTGGCGGGTTAAGCCGTTTCGATCGGAAAACAGGCCACTACAAAACTTACTTGCACGAGCCAGACAATCCATCGAGTTTGAGCAACAACAGAGTGAGCCGGTTGCTCCTCGACCAATCTGGCACGATGTGGATTACAACTTGGGACGGCCTAGATCGATTCGACCCTGTCACTGATAGTTTCGTTACCTACAAGCAGGACAAGACCAGCGGTGAGGAGCGGTATTTCAATATTACGGAGGACCGAACCGGACACTTCTGGCTAGGCGGCGAAGTGCTCAACCGTTTCGACCCGAAAACTGGTCAATTCACTGTTTATCCACACAAAGTCGGTAATCCTGAATCACTGAGCACCAGCGAATCGGTTAACTCGGTCTACGTAGATCATTCTGGGACCGTTTGGGCCGCCACTTACGATGGATTGAACAAGTTAAACCGTGAGAGTGGGACGTTCTCTCACTACTTCGTGAAAGATGGTTTGCCCACCAATAATTTGAGCTGTATTCTCGAAGACCGGTCCGGCATGCTTTGGATCAGTACAAGCCGAGGTCTGTCCAAGTTTGATCCCGCTGCGAGCAAGTTCACGAATTACTCCTCGGTCGATGGCCTTCCCGGTAATGACCTGACTGGTTGGGACGCTTGCTTCAAGAGTCAAAGCGGTGAGATGTTTTTTGGCGGGTTTAACGGCGGGGTGGCTTTCTTTCCCGATAAGATTGTGGATAGACCTAATCCCCCACGCCTGGTTCTAACCGATTTTCGGCTGACCGGGCATTCGGTAGAGGTTGGGCGCAACTCTCCTCTCCAGAAGTCGATTAGCTACGCTAACCATGTGACACTCAGTCACGACCAAAATGTTTTTTCACTGAGTTTTGCGGCGCTCACCTATTTCAATCCTGATGCCAACCGCTACCGATACAAACTGGAAGGACTGGACGACAAATGGACTGAAGTTGGTAGCAATCGGAGGAATGCGACCTACACGACTCTGCCCGCTGGCAAGTACACATTTCACGTTCAAAGCGCGACCAGGCAAGGAGCTTGGGGCGAACCTGGCGTCGCATTAACCATCAACATTTTGCCACCGTGGTGGGCTACGACCTGGTTCAGGCTATTTACCGGCGCGTTCGTTCTCGCCATGGTCGGTTTGCTCTACACACTGCGCCTGCGACAGTTGGACCGGGAATTCAATGCGCAGTTGGATGCCCGTGTCGCCGAGAGGACACGCATCGCGCGTGACTTACACGATACGCTGCTGCAATCCTTTCATGGACTTATGTTTCGGTTTCAGGCAGCCCGCAACATGCTGCCTCGCAGTCCGGAAAGCGCAATGCGAACTCTCGACGAGGCGATTTCAAAGACGCGCAACGCCATCACCGAGAGCCGCGATGCAATTCACGACTTACGCTCCGATCCCATCAAAGATGGAGATTTGGTTCGATTGTTAGAGGCACAGGGCGAAGAACTAGCGGCCGTTCTCGGACCAGATCAGAATTCGCCAGCTTTCCGCGTCATCGTGGAAGGCGATCCACAAAAGATATCGCCGGCGCTCCATGACGAAGTATACCGAATTGGCCGCGAACTGATACGAAATGCCTTCCGGCACGCAGGTGCCAAGAAAATCGAAACGGAGATCCGCTACGACACGAATCAACTTCGGTTGCGGGTGCGCGATGATGGAAGGGGTCTAGATCCGAAAGTCCTCACTCTGAGCCGCCGTCCTGGACACTGGGGACTGGCAGGAATCAGCGAGCGAGCGCGGCAAATCGGGGCGCAATTAAGGATCTGGAGCGAAGACGGAGCAGGGACAGAAATTGAATTAACGGTGCCGGACACCGCATACAAAGATGCACGTAACAACTACCGATTCAAGCTTTTCCGCAAGGGTAGGGCATCGTGAGCAATCTGCCGAATATTATCCGAATCCTCACGGTGGATGATCACCCTCTTCTGCTCGAGGGGATCGCAACGCTCGTAAATGCGGAAGCCGACATGAAGTTGGTTGCGGAGGCATCCAGTGGGCAAGAAGCCATCCAAATGTTCCGGTTGCACCGCCCGGATGTAACTCTGATGGATCTCCGGATGCCGGACATGAACGGTAGTGAAGCAATCGCCGAGATTCGGAGCGAGTTTCCCGACGCCCGCTTTATAGTGTTGACGACATACAGCGGAGACGCTCAGGTTTTCAGGGCCCTGAAAGCAGGTGCTCGCGCTTACCTATTGAAAGGAGATGTGCATCTCGAGCTCCTTGAGATGATTCGGTCCGTCCATGCCGGGCAAAAAAGAATACCTCCTCAGGTCGCAGCAGAATTGGCTGAACATGCCGGGGACGATTTTTTAAGTCCGCGC
The DNA here is from genome assembly GCA_963810955.1 of uncultured Acidobacteriaceae bacterium. Taxonomy (GTDB): domain Bacteria; phylum Acidobacteriota; class Terriglobia; order Terriglobales; family Acidobacteriaceae; genus Acidiflorens. Next base: position 12,871 of record CAWEPW010000042.1, read on the forward strand.
GAAGTCGAGGTGCTACGCCTGATTGCTTCCGGGAACTCAAACAAGCTGATTGCCGATCAGCTCTCGATCAGCGAAGCAACCGCCAAAACTCACGTAGCAAATATACTGTCCAAGCTGGGCGCCAATGATCGAGCTCATGCTGTCACCATAGCGCTAAAGCGAGGAATGATCGAACTCTAAATCAGCCGAAATGATGATTTTCTAGTCAATCGTTCAGCCGTTCCCGCGATTATTTGCAAGGTAGTACTCTCCTGTTGAAACGCGACTCAGGAGTGCGTCTGCAACGCCTATTTTCAACATTCGCTAACGGATTTCCCGGCATCGGACTCTTGCTCCAGCGTGTGATTACTGCCGCAGCTTTAGGATGCTCCGTGTTTGCGCGCTTGCATGCGATGCCACAACATACCTCAGTGGCGCTTCTCTTGATCGATGCGGGAGCCGCTCTTGCTCTCTTAGTGGGGTTATGGACTCCGGTTGCGGGCGGGGTGATAGCGTGCTGTGAGTTGTGGATCGCCGTCGCAGGAGGCGGAGAGTTCTGGCCGCCGTTTGTAGTGGCGACCCTCGGAGCTACTCTGGCACTGATCGGACCTGGTGCTTGGTCTATCGATGCGGTTCTTTTCGGCAGAAAACAGATCACGCCTTTTTCGCGTTGAGCGCCTACCGCAATAGGGGACAACGAGCCCACCCGATGTGATGATTTCAAAACCCTCCGATTTGCCGTTTCTTCCATCCTCGCAATCGCCCCATAATCAGTTCCAGATAGTCCATTACTTATCATCCGGGAATGGATGTCCGGTATGGCGGATGGAAACCCAGGAAAGTCGACTTTGGCCGCATTGTGCGAGAGGCGCCAGGGGTTGAGTCCATGTTTGAGGCAGCTGATCGAAATCCTGCTCAACGACGCAAGCACGAACCACAGTGAAGTTTCCGCTGTGAACAACATCAATTCGGAAGATGCCGAAGGGCGGACACCCGAAATGGAATGGAAAAGCTCGCCTAAGCCTGAAAAGATCAGGCAAGGGCGGCTACAGGAGAAAGCGAACATGATCTCATCGACAGTTCCATACAAAAAGAAGCGACGGCAGGTTTTCGAAAGTGAGATGGCGTATGTCGAAGTTGGAGAGGGCGACCCCATCGTATTCCTGCATGGCAATCCCACTTCGTCCTACCTTTGGCGTAATGTGTTGCCACACCTGCAGCCGCTAGGCCGCTGCATCGCCCCCGACCTGATCGGTATGGGCGACTCCGATAAGCTGCCGCACAGCGGACCTGGCTCCTATCGCTTCGTCGAGCATCGCCGCTATCTCGACGCCCTGCTTGAGTCGCTGGATGTGCGCGAGCGCGTCACTTTGGTCATCCACGACTGGGGCTCAGCCCTCGGCTTCGACTGGGCCAACCGCCATCGTAAGGCCGTGAAGGGCATCGCGTTCATGGAGGCGATCGTACGGCCGCAGGGCTGGGACCACTGGGACGTGATGAACATGCGTCCATTCTTACAGGCGCTGCGTTCTGACGCCGGCGAGAAGATGGTGCTGGAAGAAAACTTCTTCATTGAGAAAATCCTGCCAGGGGCGGTCCTGCGTCCTCTCACCGCCGAGGAGAAGGCGGAATACAGGCGGCCATTCGCGGAGCCTGGCGAAGGACGGAGGCCGACTCTGACGTGGCCTCGGGAAATTCCTATCGAGGGCGATCCCGCTGACGTGAATACGATCGTGGCTGCTTATGCGGAATGGCTAGCCACGAGTGATGTACCCAAGCTATTTATAAAAGCAGAGCCCGGTGCCTTGCTCGGAGGCGGCGCAAATCTCGAAACCGTCCGTGCGTGGCCAGCTCAGACCGAGGTCACAGTCGCGGGAGTCCATTTCATTCAGGAGGATTCGCCCGACGAGATCGGGCAGGCCATCGTCAGCTGGATGAGGACATTAAAATGATGCGAACAGATCAAAGAGCTGGTCAGGATAGTATTTCCCCGACTTCCATCCGAAAGGTTGAGGCCGACGGAGTCAATGTGTTCTATCGCGCGGCAGGCGATATCAGCGCACCGGTACTTCTTCTGTTGCACGGATTCCCAGCTTCATCATTTATGTTCCGCGAGCTTATTCCACGCCTCGCCAATGCGTACTACGTTATTGCTCCAGATCTTCCAGGCTTTGGATTCACCGAAGTCCCGGCAGATCGAAAATACGTCTACTCGTTCGATCAACTCGCGCTAACCATAGAAGACTTCACGAAGGCGCTCAGGATCGATCGCTATGCAATTTATGTATTCGACTACGGTGCGCCAACAGGCTTTCGCCTCGCGATGGCTCGCCCCGAAAGAGTCACTGCTATCGTTACGCAGAATGGAAATGCCTACGAAGAAGGACTCGGCGATGCCTGGGGTCCGATTCGGAAATATTGGGCCGAACCAACTGCCGAAAATCGGGATGTGCTTAGAAGAAATATTCTGACGCCGGAAGGCACGCGATGGCAGTATACCCACGGCGTAAGCCGTCCGGACAGCGTTCCGCCGGAGTCGTACACATTAGACAGCGCGCTTCTTGAACGACCAGGAAACAAAGATATTCAGCTGGATCTCTTCCTCGACTACGCATCGAACGTGAAACTCTATCCGAAGTTTCAGGAATACTTTCGTAAATCGCAGCCGCCTTTGCTGGCTATCTGGGGCAAAAACGATCCTTTTTTTGTTCCTGCGGGAGCCGACGCCTTTCGGAAAGACTTGCCGAAGGCAACAATCGAATTTCTCGATACCGGACATTTCGCACTCGAAACGCATGTCATAGAAATTGCCGGCGCGATGAGGAGTTTTTTGGCCGCGAGTGGTATCGGCCACAAAGGTTGATTGGATCAGGAGAGAGAGATGAAAAGTGAATTTCCGTCAAACTCAACGATCATTTTGGTGCATGCGGCATGGGCTGACGGCTCATGTTGGAGCAACGTCATTCTGTCGTTGCAACAGCGGGGCCTCCGCGTTATCTGCGCCCCCATTCCAATGACCACCTTAAGCGATGACGCCGCAGCGCTGAGCAGATTGCTGGAACGGACCAGTGGCCATGTAGTCCTGGTGGGACACGCCTACTCAGGTGCCGTGATCGCAGCGGTACGAGAGGAGCGGGTGAAGTCTCTGGTCTATGTTGCAGGCCTTGCGCCGGACGAAGGCGAGCCTGTCGGGAAAGTTTTTTATCGGGACGAACCACACCCTGACCAGCCGAAGATGGTTCCCGATGCCTATAACCTAGTCTGGATGCCGGAAGATGCATTTGGCCGGGCACTCGCCCACAAGGCTTCTGCCGATCAAGCAAGTATTGCAGCCGCCCTGCAACGACCCATTGCGCTTCCGTGTGTTCAAGAGCCGGCACCAAGGCCACTATGGAAATCAAGGCCGACGTGGTATCTGGTGGCGGAAGAAGACCGCATGATCAATCCGAAGACTCAGCATTTTATGGCCGAACGCATGGGCGCGAAGATACATGCCCATCGCGTGGATCACACTCCGATGTACTCAGAGCCGGACGTTGTGGTCGACGTGATCCTGGAGGCGGCGCGCGAAACACTTACGCGATAAGGGCTTTTGCCTGGAATTGGATCTGCGGAGTTATTTCAGAAGTGCCAGATTATACGCACTGAGGAGGGCTTACTAAAATGGCCCGGTTGCTCTCGCTGAATGTCGGCCTTCCGCGTGAAATCACGTGGAACGACAAGACTGTACGAACCGCAATCTGGAAGCTTCCGGTTACAGGGCGATGGATGGTGCGCAAGCTGAACATCGACGGAGATGCGCAGGCCGATCTCACCGGCCATGGTGGGGAGCAACGCGCCGTGTTTGTGTACCAGATGGAGTCGTATCACTACTGGGAGCATTTCCTTGGGCGCAGTGATTTCACGTTCGGCCAGTTCGGAGAAAATTTCACGGTTGAGGGACTTGCCGACAACGAGGTCTGCATCGGCGATCAATACCGCATCGGCGACGCCATATTCGAGGTTACGCAGCCACGCGTCACCTGCTATCGACTGGGCATTCGGATGAACGAGCCCCGCATGCCATCCCTGGTTGTCGCGAACAGACGGCCAGGATTCTACTTTCGCGTATTGCGGGAGGGAGAAATTGGCGCAGGCGATGACATCGCAAAGATCGCTGACGGGCCAGAACGAATGACGGTGGCCGAAATTGACGGGCTGCTTTACTTGCCGGGGCATTCTCGACAGCAATTGAAAAGAGCATTGCGTATCCCGGCTCTCAGTCAGGGCTGGCAATCTTCTTTCCAAGCAATGCTAACCAAGTCGAGAGTCCAGAACCTTCCACGGGCAATCCCGGACTGGCAAATGAGGAACCGGCGCCCGCATGGTCCGGGTTTCGCCCAATGACCGTCGCCAGCATCCAGAGGGAAAGCGACGCCGTGACTTCCTTCATCATAATGCCGGCCGAAGGAGGGACTCTTCCGATCGCACGGGCAGGTCAGTTTGTCGTATTGAGGTTGCAAGTGGATCATGCAAAACCACCAGTGATTCGAAGTTATTCCTTGTCTGACTTGCCGTCAGCCAACCACTTCCGAATCAGCGTGAAGAGCGAACCCCATGGTATCGGGAGTTCGTTCTTGTCCACTGGTGTGCGGGAGGATGATCTCCTCGAAGTAAGCGCGCCACGAGGAAGCTTCACTTTGCACTCCGGCGGGGGTCCGCTTGTCTTGCTCAGCGCAGGCATCGGTGCAACCCCTGTGATGTCGATGCTGCACCAACTTGCCGCGGAAAAAACACAAAGGGAGGTTTGGTGGATTTACGGAGCGCGGAATGAAGCCAATCATCCATTTGCGCAAGAGTCGCGTTCACTTTTGCAACAGCTCCATCGAATGCGAAGCTGCATCGTTTACAGCAGACGAAACGCGAACGACGAACTAGGCACGGATTTTGATCTGCAGGGACACATCGAAGTACCTCTACTTAAGAAGCTGGGTGTTCCATCCGAAGCTGACTTCTATCTCTGCGGACCATCTTCATTTTTAAAGGACATTCGCGAAGGACTTCTGCGCTGGGGGGCGGCGGCGGAGAAGGTTCACACAGAAACGTTCGCCGCGATTACCGGTATTGCACCTGGTTTAGAACGATCCGCTCACAACCCACACCAGCCAGCTGGGGAAATGGGATCTGGACCTTCAGTTTCGTTTGTGCGCAGTGGGATATCCGTTGATGGAACCCCAAGTTCGGAAGTCTGCTTGAGTTAGCGGAAGCCTGCGACGTTCCTGTCAGGTGGTCGTGCCGGACCGGAGTATGCCACACATGCATGACGGGTCTGATTGGCGGATCGATTAATTACGACCCGACGCCACTTGAATATCCCGCACCTGGCAATGTGCTGGTGTGTTGCTCGCAGCCAATGGAGGATGTCGGCCTTGACCTCTGAGAGAACACGGCTTTACTCCATGCGGCAACAACGCGAGGCACTGATCGAGCCTGGACCGGCAAGTGCGGCCAACGGCTCGCTTTTCCACTGGCCCGAGTACCTAATCGAGGGGGCGGCGGTCGCCATGTTTCTGTTCCTTACTTGCTTTTTCGCTGGATTGTTACTGTCACCCACTTCTCCAATCCGGCGCATGCGGTCAGTCAGGCCGATAAAGTTCGGGCTTTAATGGGATTGGCTGTTGGTATGACCGTAGTTGCACTTGTAATGAGTCCCTGGGGCCAGCGGTCCGGAGGTCATTTCAATCCAGCAATTACCGTTACTTTTTATCGCTTGGGGAAAATGTATCTAAAAGATGCTGTTCTTTATCTGGTTGCGCAATTCTCCGGCGCGATTGCAGGCGTGGGTGTTGTCAGATTCCTATTGCCCCACACGATTGGCCGACGCGCGGTGCGGTACGCGGTAACCGCACCAGGTATTCGAGGCGCCGCTTTAGCCTTTATCGCGGAACTGATCATCTCATTTACTTTGATGTCGACCATACTTGTGGCGTCAAATCGCGACACACTAGCACGCCACACACCGTATTTAGTTGGCTGTTGTATCAGACCTTCATAACCTTCGAATCACCGCTTTCCGGAATGAGCATGAATCCCGCCAGGAGTTTCGGTCCGGCCTTGCACACAAGCTACTGGCATGGCATCTGGCTATATTTCGTTGCGCCAACATTGGGAATGCTTGTCGCTGCAGAGGTATTCCTACGCGCTCGGGGTGGATTTCACCCCTACTGTGCAAAACTGCATCACGCTAACAACAAACGATGTATCTTCCGTCACGGAAAAGCATTCTCATCGGCTCCGTCGGCCAACGGCGTAGTCAAGACAATCTCAACGACCGCAACACAAAGAATCTAACGAGGTGGACCAGCATGGGACTGTCCTGGCAACAAGGCCCGTTATCAAGCGGGGCAATCGGACGATTTCTCGTGCCCGAACCGCTGCCGAAAAGACTGTTGTATGTTGAGCCGCTGCGTCGCCGGATGCGAGTGCGCTTCGGTGGAAACTGGATTGCCCATAGCGAAAGGGTGCTCCTGCTGTTCGAACCGGGTCACTATCCGATGGCCTATTTTCCCGCGACTGACATTTCTCCAAATACGCTGCACGGCACAGAGCATACGACCCGCCATCCTGATCTTCGACTCACATCCTGGTATGCCGTAGAGCGGGCGAGAAGAAGGCCCAGCGAGGAGCATGGCAACACACCGGCCTGCCCGCATACGCAAGCGAGTTGGAAGGACGGGTTGCCTTCGCCTGGCCGGCCATGGACGCCTTCTACGAAGAAGACGAACGAATCGTAGGGCATGCTGCTGACAGCTACCACCGCATCGACATCCGCCAGACATCTCGTCATCTCGTGGTCCGCCATCGTGAACGTGTGGTCGCGGATAGTACGCGACCGCTTGCACTTTACGAGTCCGGCTTCGCGCCACGCTGGTACGTTCCACGCGCCGACGCTGATCAGTCTTTGCTCACTCCTGTGGAAGTTCAAACGTTCTGCCCGTACAAGGGACTATGCAGTTACTACGACATCGGCGACGCACATCTCGCTGTCTGGTCGTACCCTGACGCGTATACCGAGGTCCGCCGCATCTCGAACTTCTTGTCGTTCGAGCCCGAAATAGTGTCGGTGCAACTCGATGGAAAAGAGCTTCGGCTTGAGCCCGGTCAGGCGGTGATTCCGCACGGTCCGGATCGCGAACTCACCGTCGCCGAAGCCCACTCCCGCTGAAATTAGACCGCAGCACGGTGGAGGAGAGGTCAGTGTGAGAACGTCAACGTTGTCAGTCGAAGTGATTACGCTTCCTGTGAGTGATGTCGAGCGAGCGCTCCGGTTCTATGTAGATCAGGTCGGCTTCAGCCTCGACGTCGACTATTCGCCTAACGATGCGTTTGACAACTTGATTTGGCCCCACCGTGATACTCACATTTGGCCCCACCTGTATTAATAATAAGGATGCCTGTCCGGTCTTGCGGTTCCAGCCAGGATGGGGTCGCAGGGGAAGGAACGGCGTTTGAGTTCCTTCCCTTGCCCAGCGCTATAGAAGCAGTCGCCTACGATGCTTTCTTTTTCTGGCGCACCTCCAGGGTTCTGCGAAAGCGGTAGGACTCGATGCCGGTTTCGATAATGTGCGCTCGGTCCGTGATCCGGTCCAGCAACGCCTTGCACAAGCGCGGATTGGGAAACACCTGCGTCCACTCGGAAAACGGCAGGTTCGTGGTCACGATTAACGCAGTTCGCTCGGCGCGTTCGGCGATCACTTGGAACAGGAACTCCGCTCCGATGTCGGCCAGCGGCACGTAACCCACTTCGTCGAGGACAATCACGTCGTAGCGCAACCAGCGTGCCAGCACTCGCTTCACCGCGTTGTGTTGTCGCGCTTCCACCAACTCATTGACCAGGTTTGCGGCGGTGGTGAATCGCGCCCTCCGTTTCTGGCGGCACGCGGCTACGCACAGACCTGTCGCCAGATGCGTCTTACCGGTACCGCATTCGCCCATCAGCACCACCGGTTCAGCGCGCTCAATGTAGCCGCCTTCGGCCAGTTCGCGGATCTTCGCCGCCGGGATCTGCCGTGCCTGGTTGAAGTCGAACTCTTCCAGTGTCTTCAGCCGTGGCAGCTTGGCATCGCGCAGCCGTTGCTGAATGGCGTGCCGGTCGCGCTCTTCCGACTCCATCGTGAGCAGCGCTTCCAGATACCCGATGTGGCTGCGCTGTTCTTTGATGGCCTGCTCCGCCAGTTGCACGAAGTGCGCTCCGATCATCGGAACGCGCAACGCTTTGCAATATTGCTTTACGCTGGCGTGTTCGAGAGCCTGGGTTTGCTCTTTCATCGCGCCACCCCCGCAGCGGAGGTCGCGATGCTGAGTAGTTGGTCATACTCGTTTATCAGCGGCATCGGTCGCTCGTAGCGTTCCAGTCCATTCAGTTCGAGCAACTCGGGGCGCGGACGATTCAGTTCTGTTGCCGTCAGCAGGTGCCGAACTGCGGCCGCATCCGTGCAACCCAACGCCAACGATTGCTCGACAACTTGCTGCATCTGATCCCACCCGTAACGCTTGCCGAGAGTGAGTAACTCGATCATCTCTCGCGTGCCCGAGTGTTTGCCGTGCCGTTCTTGTAAACTCAGCCAGAGCCGGTCGAAACTCTCTGGCCAGCGTCCGCGTTCCCGCCACTGCCGCAGCGGACTCGATCCCGCCAGCGCTCCCGGTTTCCTCTCCAGCACGTCGAGATAGTGCTCCAGATCGAGCACCTGCTCATAGCGACCGAAACTGCGCTCGTGCCGCGCCACGCACTCCCGTTCCTGCCAGATCTCAACATACGCCGGCAGAAGTTTCGCTTGCGGGCGCGTCCCCGGCCTCAGTGGCGTCGAGTAGAAGTTCGTGCGCACCTTCACGCAACCCTTACCATCCACTGTCGGGAAACTGATCTCTGCCAGCTCGAATCCTTCCGCGGACAATGGCAGCAGATGCTCGCGCTCGATCCGCATCGCCTCCCCGACTGGCATCGGTTTGCCTGCGATCCGCCGCTGTTCGTCTTGCTGGCAGCAACTTCGTAAGTGTTGGTTCAACTCTTCCAAGTTCTGCGCTTGTGGAACCGGAACCAGATGGTTTCGGCGGAAATAACCTACCTCGCCTTCCACACCGCCCTTCTCGTTGCCTCGCGCTGGATTGCAAAACTCCGTCTGGAATCCCCAATGCGAGCGGAATGCAATCAAGCGTTCCGTCTCCTCCCGCTGATGCCCGCGCAAAATCTTCTTCACCGCACTCTTCAGGTTGTCGTAGCGCAAGCAGCGAAACACGCCACCGAAATACGCGAATGCCAGCTCGTGCGCCTCCAGAAACGCCTGCTGCGTGGCGTGATAGTAGGCCACGTGAAACGCTCCCCCACTCGCCATCGAGCGCATCGCAAAAATGTAAACCCGCAATCGTTCGCCCGCGAAGTCAGCCATGGCTTCGTACCAATCCACCTGCGCCTCGCCGCCCCAATCGTAGACTTGCGGCACGAATGTCTGCCGCCCCGTGAGTCCTAACTTTTGCTTGCCTTCCCGCACATAACGGCGCACGGTCGCTTCCGCCACGGTGTCCGAGCGCTCTTGCCGGATTCGTTCCCAGATCCGATGTGCCGTGTGCCGCTGTTTACGCGGCGCCGTCTCATCCTCGCGCAGAATCCCGTCAATAAACTCCATCACCGGACCCAGCCTCGGCTTGTTTCGCGCCGCCAGTTTGCGCTTCGGCGGAATCGAACTAGCCAGGGCTTGCCGCACCATACGCCGATGCACACCCAGTTTCTTCGCGACCGCACGAATCGTGCCCGCTCCATGTGCGTGTTCCCGCCGGATCTCTTCGAATAGCTCCACCTTGCGTCTCCTGTCCATCGCCCTCCCCGTCCGCTCTCGCGCACAGGGTAGGCCGATTTATCGGTTATGGGTGGGGCCAAATGTAATGATCGAAGTGGGGCCAGTTTAGAGTAGCGAAATCAAACGACAGGTTCCGCGTCGTGCAGCTTACGCCGCCCGGCTCCAGCTGCTCAATTCAGATCCGTAAGGGGCTAACTGACGCGCCTGTTGGCTCACTTCGCAATGTCTACCTCGTCGTCTCCGATGTCGATGCCGCGCGGAGAGACCTGCTGGAACGCGGTGTCGGAGTCAGTGAAATTTGTCACAAGACGCCTGTTGGAGCTTGGGATGGAAGTTTCGCTCCTGGGCTCGACCGCGCGCGCGGAGACTATGCAAGCTTCGCCAATTTCTCCGATCCGGATGGCAACAACTGGGTGCTACAGGAGCGGGGCTATGCCAAGATATGAGGCATTGAGTAGATGTTCGCGACGGTCATGGTGCTAAGAACCCGTCAACGACGGACATCCGGTGCGAGTAGGTCGGGTGCATTCAAGCAAGGCGCGCTCTGCGATGTGAGATTCAGCACCGCGATGTCCCGAACGAACATCCTCATTACTGAATTACTGAGACTGGGAGTTCCTCGATGGGGGAATGAACTCCGCACTCCCGCGCAGGGAGCGAAGTTTTACAACTAGAACATTTTGAGCTGTTTTATTGGATCGGCCGTACTGACTGACCGCTTGGGCTGTCAGTTGATGGAAGCCTTCAACCCTGTAATCAATGCAACCCGACGATCAGGTGCCGCGACTGCAGCTCCAAAGGAGGGGGCGTTGCACAGGCACGGATTGAAGCGCATTCAAATAACCCCTTAAGACTTCGGAGCAGCTCCTGACGTGAGAGGATATAAGTGCGCCAATGGATTGAAATGGCGTCAATCGGAATCGAGTTGCTAGCGGTTGCAGTCATTGTTGGCTCGGTAGCATTCGGCTCTGCGCGTTTTCTTGTGGATCTGTCAAGACGAACGACAGATCCGTACAGCGCTTATAAGGACTTGATCGGACGCTCACTATTGCTGGGGCTGGAGTTCCTAGTGGCCGCGGACGTCATCCGCACGTGGCGCTTGAGCTGACACCGCGCAATATCGGCACGCTGGGGGCATCAGTCGTGATCCGAACATTCCTCAGTTGGTCCGTGGTTGTCGAAACCGAAGGTCACTGGCCATGGCAGCCAAGACGGCGCGGCGACTCCGAGTGAGGGTCGAACGATTTTCGTTTCAGCTAATCCCCGTCTTTGACTATTATAATCAGTCAATCGTTGATCGGGTTCTTTCACAACGATGGCATTTCGAAATCGGCGGAGGCGCTATCGTTGCGACAGGCAAATTCATTCACACGCAAACGAGATTGGGACGGCGGTAGCAGCCGAATGCGCCTTACAACGAATAATCGGCCGTCAGTGAATTTCAGTTTGAGAGGCCGATTCTAGCCCAAGATCCAAGCCCAAGATGCGGGCGTCTGTCGCGACTTTTGAAGAACTTACGCAGCCACCTAAGACCTGTTAAGTCGTTGCAAATACTCTTTAACGCCAGTCTGAAAAGGCTGGCGTCGGCGGTTCAACTCCGTCCCTGGCCACCATCATTCTTAAAGACTTATCTGAAATCTGGCGACCAGGAACTGCAAGAATCACCCACGGTCGATCACCCACGCCTGCTGGATGAACCGTCGAGCGGTCTCCTCGTTCAGACCCATAGCGTCGATCATCTTGCCTGAGCCTCCAAGCGCTTGTCCATGCGCGAGTGCGCGTAGACCTTGAGCAGGATCGAGAGGTCTGCCCAACGCAGCATGTCTGCAACATCCGCAGGAATTTAAGGCTCTTGCAATCTGGAACAATTGCCACAATTCTGGCGAGGCAGTAGACTTGGGGCCGCGTTCAGCATAATTCTTCCCGAGGAGGAAACAATCATGCGCAAGATCGCCATCTGCCTGGTGTTAATCAGCCAATGGACACTGCTAAGTTTTAGTCAGCAGGCGGCGTTCGCCGGCAAACGCGCCGAAGCCGTTTGCACGTTCGATGATGGCAAGCAAATGAACGTGGAATACAGCCAGTCTACGAAAGACGAAGACACGTTTCGCAAAGGCAGAATTTGGGAGCCCGGCGGCGCACCCATGATTCTGTTCACGCAGAGCGCGCTTACCCTTGGCAGCGCAGAGATTCCAGCGGACGCATATAGCCTGTACATTATTCCCCAAGACCAGCAATGGACTCTGGTGGTAAACAAGAACGTCAAGGCGGGGAGCAAGTACGACGAGAAGCAAGATGTGGTGCGCGCACCGATGCAAATTGGACAGATCGACAGTCCGATAAAACCGGCGCAGATCGCCTTTGACCACATTGCGCCGAAGCAGTGCAATCTGCGGGTGTATTACGAAAAAGCCGGGGCGTGGGCGGAATTCCACAAGAAATAAGGCTGTAACCGGCGATTCAGTGCGGTCCCTCCTCCATCGTTCGCTCTTCGCGACAGGTGCAATGTTCGTGTTCCCAGAGAATCCGGGCACTCTAACCAAGAGCATGATGAAAGGTGTCATCGTTCTTGCAGTGCTGTCTGCCGTCTGCTTTGCCCAGAATGACGCGGATACCATCATCCGCCGTTCCGTCGAGGCGAATGACGCGGATTGGAAAGCGGGCTCCCGAGTACGACTACTTCGAGCGTTACGCACAAGCGGGAGGAGGCACCAAAACGTACGAGGAACTCATGATTCTGGGTTCTCGCTACGAGCGTTTGAAGGCCGTGAATGGCAAGCCTTTATCACCTGATCAGCAAGCACAAGAACAACAAAAGTTGCAGGCAACCATCGACGCGCGCCGAAGCGAATCGCAAGAGGAACGCGCGGAGCGCATCGAGAAGTATGAAAAGGAGCGCAACCACAATCACCTCATGATGGACCAATTGACGAAGGCTCTCGACTTTAAGATCCTTGGCGAACAAATGCTCGGCCGGCACAAAGTTTTCGTGCTCAAAGCGACTCCCCGTCCCGGCTACGAGCCTCCCAACTACCAGGCCGAAGTGTTGACCGGCATGGAAGGCAGGCTCTGGATCGACGAAAAGACTTTTCAGTGGGTTAAGGTCGAAGCTACGGTCATCCGACCGGTTTCAATTGGAGGCTTTTTAGCGCGCGTGGAACCGGGTACACGCTTCGAACTGGAGAAGATGCCCGTGCAGGACGACATCTGGCTTCCGAGACATTTTGCGATGAAGTCGCAGGCGAAGGTCCTTTTCTTTTTTCCCCGGAAGTCGCAAGCGGACGAAACCTATTACGGCTATTACAAAGCGCCTCCGGCTCAAGCCGAAGGTGGAAGGTGAAGGACTTTGAAGTGCATCACCAATAATTGAACCGCCAACTTGACTGTCTACTTTTTTCCGGAGCCTGTTGAGCGTTCGGTAAGCACGTAATGGATATGCGAGAGTGGAATGAAATACAGGCCATCCTTAAGCTCGGAGACCCGGTTTTTGACCGCTTTGGGAAGCTCTAACGAGTATTCAGAACGCGACACTCCCACTTCCATAGTGAGCCACAGGCCTTCATCCTCCACCTCTATGACAGTGCCGATCGTCGGCAGAATGTACCATGACGGCTTGATGACTACCTTTTTGCCTTTCAGCTCTGCGTATCTCGACATAGGTCCCTCTCTATCGGCTGCGAAAATTATCGCACCGCACGAGCGAAATGGTGGGCCGCGGCAGGTCATCCTAATCCTTTTTTGCATCTTAAGTGAGGCGGAGTGGAAGAACCCGGACGTGTGTGCGGTATGGTGCATTGTGCTGCTTGGGAGATTTCATGCCATTGCCTCGAGAGTCACCGGCTCGACGGAAAGCTCCGAAGCTTCTTGACGCGGAGCTTTTCCTGACAAGACCTGGCGCTGAGACGACCAAAGCACCACTGCCGCCCAAACCAATTGATCCTTTCGCAAGCTTTCAGCGCAGTCCGAGTTGCCAGAGTGGCTCCTATGTCTGGTGGACGAATATATAACCGGAAGCGAGCACGGGAACTCTTGGTGCGGCTGACCGAGTGGCCGACGAACTTATACGGCGCATTGAACGTTCTAACGAACGTTTCCAATAGGGGCGACAGCGGCAAAGATCTGTTCGGCGCTCGTCCCGCTTGGGCAGGACTAGAATGTTGTTTGCGGAAAGGAGCGAGAATCATGACCACCGACCTCACCTCGAAACCCCAAAGCGCAAAACACCCGGTAATCCTGAAGCTGATTGGCGGCTCCCCGTTTTCTCAGCGGATGCAACAGGTTTACAACATCGTCGCGCACCGTGCTTACGAATTGTACGAGAGCCGCGGACGTCAGGACGGCCACGATTTGGAAGACTGGCTCCGCGCCGAAGCGGAGTTACTAAACTCGCTGCCGATTGAGGTCAGCGAAACCAAAGATCAAGTGATCGTGCGCGCCAAGGCACCCGGCCCTAGCGCCAACGACTGCGAAGTGCGAGTTGCGCCTCACCGTCTCATCATCACCGGAAAGCGAGAACGAGATTCGTGATGACGAAAACGACTCACATTGAAAGGAGTTCGGATGAAATTCTCCGCATACTGGATCTCTCGCAGACAATCGATCCGGATGAAGTATCCGCCTCGGTCAAAGACGGGATACTGGAAATTCAGCTGCCGAAGGCGCGCTCCGGACAAAATATTGCGGACACGACCCAGGCCGCATAGGGTGCGACGCCATGAAATCGCAAATTAAGTTGGGCACGATATTCGGAGTCGAGCTGGGCCTGCACTACAGCTGGCTGGTCATAGCTCTGCTGATCACCTTTTCCCTGGTCGCGCAATTCCACGCCGTGAATCGCGATTGGAGCGATGCAGTGGTGTGGAGCACGGCGATCCTCACGGGCCTGCTTTTCTTTGCCTGCCTGTTCGCGCATGAACTGTCTCACGCAGTCGTCGCCAAGGCACGCGGAATTCCGGTGCACAAGATCACCCTTTTTCTGCTCGGAGGCGTCGCGCAGATCGAGAAAGAAGCCTCCGATCCGAAGACCGAATTCTGGATGGCCATCGTCGGCCCCTTCACTAGCGGAGTTCTTGGGGTGGTCATGCTAGGTTTGGCAAGGCTCATTGGCTGGACTCCGTGGACTCCGGCAACAACACCTGGCACAGCGCTCCTGGTATGGCTGGGCTACATCAATCTTGCCCTCGGCGCATTCAACATGATTCCAGGCTTTCCGCTCGATGGTGGGCGCGTGCTGCGCGCCATCCTGTGGTGGAGAATGGGTAACGCTGAGCGCGCAACGCGGGCAGCAGCCTTCATTGGGCAGGTCATCGCCGTTTTATTTATCGGCTTTGGGATTTTGCGCTTCTTTCAGGGAGCCGGTCTTGGAGGCCTGTGGATTGCCTTTATTGGCTGGTTCCTTCTGCAAGCGGCTGGCGCAACGCTCATGCAGGTCCAGACGGATACTCTTCTTCGCGGTCTGGTTGTTAAAGATGTGATGTCGACCGATAGCTATGCCGTGGATCCCGAGCTTACCGTGCAGGATTTCGTTCACGAGCACTTGCTTCCTACCGGCCGCCGCTGTTTTTTTGTGGTCCAGGATGGGCGCCTGCTGGGTCTGATCACGCCCAACGAAGTGCGGGCCGTCGAGCCGCGGGCATGGCCGTTCACGCCGGTGCGCAGCGTGATGCGTTCGGCGGAGAAGGTTCACTCCATTTCCCGCGAAATGCCGGCGTTGGAAGCGTTGGAGATTATGGGGCGCGAAGACGTCAACCAGTTGCCCGTGATGTCGAACGGACGGATTGAAGGTATCGTATCCCGCGCTCACGTGCTGCAAGTGTTGCGATCGCGTGCAGAGCTGAAGTTGCCGCCGACTTTGCCTCACGCCGCATAGGGAGGCTTTGCCTCAGAAAGCATTCGCAATCTCGGGCAAATTCAGATTCGCGTCGATTCTGCGGACCATTTTCTGTGACGACCGGCTTTCTCTTTGGGTCAACTCTCCGGAGCACAAGATCGTCTAAAGTAGTGAGTGGTGAAAACTATGAAAACAAGCAAGAGCAGCATCGCGTTTTTAGTGATCGCGACTTGGATATTTGTTTCCGTCGGATTCCAGAGCTTTGGCCAGACCATGCAACCCGGAGATCCAACCAGAACCAACGTGGCGCCAAAAGATAACGTAGACACTCCCCTGGCCACGATGCCCGCCCCCACACTGCCGTCCGGATGGGCCATCAAACAAGACGACGCAGGTTGTCAGTGGGCGGTGCCGGGAGGGTGGTACTTTGTTCATCACAACGTTGACTCGCTTAAAGAGGGCGCCGGCAGCGGAAAAGCAACTCTGCGTGGCGCCGGGTTTACGGCCAACTGGGATAAATATAAAAAGCAGAAGAAGCAGCAGTTACATGCGACGAAAATACTGGCGGATAGCCCTGAGCGGCTGTGGCTGCAGTATTCGAGGCCAGATGGAGGGCTGCATTATTTTGTCGCGATCATGGGCACGGACTTTATGTGCACCGCGCATATCGACGTAGGCAATAAAGCTGAACTGAAAGACATGACGCCAGTCGCCGACCAAATGGCAGCCAGCGTAAGGCCGTCCATCCAATGACGCGTACGCACGCCGACCCAGAAAGAACTAGCGTCGAGGAATTGGATTGTTCTTCACTTTGTCTGCCAACGCGGTAATTGTAGCGAGACGAGAGGGTAATCATGGAGACTTCCGCTCTGGCGCAGTCGGAGTCGGGCGACCACGCTCCGGTTGCTGGCCCGCTTCACACGATCTTCGTTCTTGCCGCGATTGCTGCATTGAGCGTTTGGACTGTCTGGACAACGGACCGCCTGCGGGCGGCGGCGAATCCAGACCGCGTGCGTTTTTATGCGCTCACCATCCTTTTTGAGTGGCTCTTGTTCGCCCTTGTAGTGGCGGGTGTGAGGCGTTTTGGCGCGCCCATTCTGAGCGTCATTGGAGATCGGTGGCATTCTCTCCGCCAGTTGCTGCGCGACGTTGGAATCGCTGTTGGGTTCTGGATGGTTGCGTCGGTGCTGCTTTGGATATTTGGCTGGCTCCTCCGCATCACTCAAGTGAATAGCAATGTACAGTTCGAACTTCCGCACCGAGGCATCGAACTGACATTGTGGGTGGCGCTCTCAGTTACGGCCGGTATTTGCGAGGAGACGATCTTTCGAGGTTACCTGCAGCGGCAATTCGTGGCTTTGACGAAGAGCGTTCCCGCTGGGATTATTTGCTCGGCCGTGGCATTTGGCGCGGGGCACGCCTACCAGGGCTTCCGGATGGTGCTTCTGATCACCCTATACGGCGCGATGTTTGGGATCCTGGCGCAGTGGCGCAGAAGCGTTCGTCCCGGCATGATCGCCCATGCGTGGCAGGATTCTTTGAATGGAGTGCTTGCGGCTATGGCGAGACACTAACGCCGGGGACGATGGCTGACAGGGCTTTGAAGCAATAACTAAAGAAAGTCCACGGAAGTCGCCGGTCTTAGTGCCAATAACCCGACGCTTGGATTGTCATCTTATAGGGTCTTGATTCGTTGTCGTGCGTCCATCACTTCTGTGATTCGAAGGCCATAATTTCCGTCGACAATCACTACCTGGCCTCGAGCGATCACCTTGTCGTCTAAAAGGAGATCAGCAGGTTCCTCCACCTCGCGGTCGAGTTCGATGACCGCTCCAGCACCTAAGTCGAGTATCTCTCGAAGCGGCAGAGCACGCTGCCCGAAACGCAGAGTAAGATTCAGATTAACTTCCAACAGGACGTCGAGATTGGGTTCGTGCGTTGCCGTCGCAAGGCTGGTTTTGTCGCTGGCGGCGGGAATCGCAGTCGGATTTACGGCGTCTGACGCCGGTTTTCCCGTCGCAGTTCTCGGCGTAATCTCGGCCATGTTACTTCCTTTCCTCCTGGGGAAACGTCATGCTCTGTCCCACTTGCGCGGCCCGCATTCGTCCGTGGCGGACAGGAGTAGCATCGAAAGCCTCACGGCCCGCGACCATGAGGGACGCAGGCTTCCGAACTGGAATGCCGAGATCACAGACACTTTGCGGAATGAGTGCCGCAACTGTATCGAACGGGAGTTTGATGGCTGTGAGCTTCAGGTCGACGGGGAATGAGCACTGCAGCATTTGTGCGGTCATCTGTTCGCGCGTGAAGCTGGACGGACGAGGTTTTTCATGTGACGTATCCGCGGCAAGCTTGCGAAGCAGCGCGTTGGACATTGAAACCGGAAGAATCAGGTTCAATTTGCCCTTTGCTTCCGAGAGCGACACCTCGAAGCTCAAGCACACGACTTTTTCGTTGAGAGGCATAAAGCGCTGCATCTGCGCCGGAGACTGGCGTCCATCCAATTTCAGTTTTGCGCCTAGAGCGGTCCATGCCACTTCTAATTGCTGACAAATTATTTTCGCCACATCCTCCATGATGTGCTCTTCGATCTCGCTCACTTCGCGGGTCAGGATCTCGCAATTACCGACACCGCCGAGCAGGATGTCAACCAAAGGGAAGACAATAGAATGATCAATTTGCAGGGCCGCTGCGGCGGTCATTTGCCGGTCAGTAAAACCCATCATGTAAGTGACTTCGGGTATTCGCTCTAGCAGTTGTTTATAGTTTAGTGGTTCGGTCGAAGCGGGCTTGACTTCAAAACTCACTCGCAGGTAAGCTGCCAGCGCCTGGGAGAGGCTGCGCGCAAATCCCTCATGTAGCCCGTTGATTGCCGTGACCTGTTCCAGGGTGTGCTGCCCACAATGCTGAAAAGTGCACGGGGTAATCGAGCGCGTCTCCTTCTGCTGGCTGGGCGCTTGCCTGGCAGAGGCCAGTCGCAACATAGCATCGATTTCTTCTTTACTAAGAACTCTTTCCATGGAATTTCGTTAGAAACGAATGAGCGCTAGGCAACATCTGCCTAGCTGTGAATGCACGGGAGGTGCCAAAGACGTGAAGGGCGATCCAATATCTAACTTACGCAATCGCCGAACGCAACAAGCTTTAATGCTGCGATGCGAGGTAATCACAAATATATTTTCGCTCGCTTTGCGAAGGAAAGATGAAAGCAAAGCCATAGCCGCTCTGATGGCGATTGAAGACCTTGGCGGGGATTCTCATCGAGGTCGCGCTTCCAGGCAAGGTAAGTACCAGCGTGACCTTTGTCCCGATCTCGAGGGATTCAATAATCTCAACCGCAAGCCCATCCTCACTCAGGTTTGTGCAGCGGGCATCCAGCAGCCTCGGAGGATAGTCGTCAGTTTGCAGCAATAAACGAAAATCTACTTCAAAGCGCGGCGTCCGATACGCGTAGTTGTATATCTTGTCAGTCATGCGTTTGCTCACCAAGATCAGATTTACGATCGGATTTACCTAGTTAGCACACAACCAAATCCAAAACAAGCGAAACATCACGTTTCTCATTTGCGCCTAACAATTCCAGCTCGCCTGATAGCCGTGCTTTACGAAACATAATCAGCCGTGGCGCTCTCTAATCGGCACGTTAGACTTTACTCTTTAATTGTGCGAGATCGTCCTCCGCCTCTGATTACGTCCGATATTGCCCTCCCGCGATTGCCGCTTTTTGGCAGACCTGTTGCATAACAAGTGGGCAGATGTTGCCTAGTTCTCACGAGAAACCAATGCAAGCCTTGATGCAGCCGCCTCAGTTCGCAAAAAACGACCTTGCGGATGCATTTGCCGCTTTCATGGGGGCTGCGACGCGGCTTGAGGATTCGCACCGGCACTTGCACGACGAAGTGGCGGAGTTGCGCAAGCAACTCGATGAGCGTAACCGCGCTCTTGCTACAAGCCTCGCGGAAACCGAGCGCGTGCGGATTGTGCTGCGTCAGATTCTTGATGCGTTGCCTTGTGGTGTCGCGGTTCTCGATACACAGAACGAAGAAGTGATTCTGCTGAATCCGGAGGCGCGCCGGCTTCTCGACGTCCCTGGACAGCCCGACTGGCACAGTCTTCCGGGTTGCGTGCAGGCGGCGGTGAACAATGTCTGCCGCGAGTCATGGGAGCATCAGCATGAACAGGAACTTACGATCGAGCAAGGTGGACAGAAGCGCAGTCTGGCAATTCGCTATAGCAGAATGATGAGGCCCGCCAGAAAAAGGCACTTCGCTGATTCGCCCTGCCTGGTCCTGATTGTTAGTGACGTGACCGCCCACAAAAACATGGAGCGGGAACGCGAGAACTCACGAAATGTCGTGGCGCTGGCCGAGATGGCAACTGTTCTCGCCCACGAGATTCGCAACCCCTTGGGCAGCATGGAACTGCTAACCGGTTGTCTGGCCGGTGATACCGCGCTGGGCGAAGACGCGCAGCGATGCGTCCAGCACCTGAGAGCGGGCGTGCGATCGCTCTCGGCAACAGTGAACAACGTGCTTTGCTTCCACAATCCGGCGGCGCAGCAAATAGCGCCTTTGGAGCTTGGTCCGACACTAGCGGTGACCGTGGAATTTGTTCGTCCGCTGGCTGAGCAAAAACGCATAACCCTTACGCTGCGAGAAACTCTCGAAGATGCGAAGATCAGCGGGAATGCCAGCGGGTTGAGGCAAATCATTCTGAATCTGGCATGCAATGCGTTGCGCCATACGCAACCCGGTGGCGAAATCAACATTACCGCTGCGATCGAAAGGGCGGAATCTGGACGAAAGGCCGTAATTGAGTTTGCGGACACGGGCAGCGGGATAGAGCCGAAAGATCTGCCCCATATCTTCAAGGTGGGATTTACAACCACGGGACAGACTCCGGGCTTGGGTTTGGCTGTCTGCCGGCAAATCATGGAGCAACACCGCGGCACCATCACAGTACGAAGCCAAGATGGACGAGGCACGACGTTCCGCATGGAGTTTCCCGAGTTATGACCCATCACTCCGCGTGCGACCACTTAGCTAAGTCAGTGTTAGTCGTGGATGATGAGCCTGGCATACGCTTGGCGCTGAAAACTAACTTCCAGCGCGACGGGTGGCACGTGGAGGTTGCCGCGGGCAACGCGGAAGCCTCGCGCATTCTTGAATCGCAGCGTTTTCCGCTGGTCGTTACTGATGTGCGCATGCCGGATGGTGATGGATTAAGTCTGATGCGCTCTCTTCGCGCCTCCAGTCCGTCGACTGCGGTAATCATATTAACGGCGTTCGGTAACGTTCCTGAAGCGGTGCAGGCGATGAGGGGCGGCGCTTGCGATTACCTGACCAAGCCAATCTCGTTTGAAGAGTTACAGTCGGCGGTAGCGGGAGTCCTGCGCCGGGCGAACAATCACTCGGCAGACCCGGCTCCAGCGGGAGCAATCATCGGAACCGCAGCCAGCCTGTTGCGGGCATTGGAACGGGCGCGGCACGCGGCCCGCGCCGATGCCGACGTTCTCATCGAAGCGGAGAGCGGCACGGGCAAAGAACTCTTCGCGCAATATATCCATCAGAACAGCGATCGCAAAGATAGGCCTTTCATCGCCGTAAATTGTGCCGCGGTACCCGAGCATCTTCTCGAAAGCGAGCTTTTTGGCCATGTGCGCGGCGCGTTTACGGGAGCTACCGCGGCGAAGGCCGGAAAATTCGAGTTGGCGGACGGTGGAACTCTGCTGCTGGATGAAATCGGCGAAATGTCGCTTCATCTGCAGCCAAAATTGCTGCGCGCCCTACAGGAGCGGGAGTTCGAAAGGCTCGGCGACACTCGAAGCACGCGTGTAGATATCCGAATCATCGCCACTACCAACGTCTCGCTTCCAGCCATGGTCGAGCAAGGGAAATTTCGCGCTGACCTCTACTATCGCCTGAATGTGATCCCCTTATCGCTCCCTCCGCTCCGCGAACGCACGGAGGACATTCCAATGCTGGCCGATTTCTTCGCGCGCAAGTTTGCCCACGAAGCCGGCCGCCACATGCCGCTCTTGCATCCAGAATTTGTAGACGGTCTGCAATCCCATACCTGGCCGGGAAATGTTCGAGAGTTAGGAAACTTCATCCGCAGAATTATCACTCTAAGTGACAGCCATGAAATTGGCCCTGAATATCTGGAAACCGAACTCACTGGCTCCGCCGGCTCCAGAACACGGCAGCCACCGTCTACGGCTCTTTCGGCTCTTCCTGCGGCCGGAGCTTCCATGCGCGAGGTCGAACGGCATTTACTGGAAGCGACTCTAAAGTCTACGGGCGGCAACCGAACTCGTACCGCTGAGATGCTGGGTGTGAGCCTGCGAACAATCCGCAACAAGATTCGAGAACATGGTCTACCACCGAGGAGGTATGCATGAACGATGTGTCGACTCCCATGATGAACCTGCTGGAGAAGGCGCTGGATGTCACTTCGCAACGCCACAAGCTGGTAGTGGCAAATATGGCAAACGTGGACACACCCGGATATCACACGAAGGATCTGGATTTTAGGAGTGAGTTACAACGAGCTGCGGCCACGGGCGAGGAGCAGACCTTTCTGCCGGTGGCACGGTCGGTGCATGGGCTTCTCCAACGCCCTGACGGAAACAACGTCAGCTTGGACCGCGAAGGCTTATTGCTGGCGGAGACGCAGATGCAGTTCGGCCTTGGCATTCAGTTACTGCAACACGAGTTTCACAACTTACTAACTGCAATCAACGAGGGAGGCAAAGTATGAGCATGTTTTCGACACTTGAGATCAGCGGATCGGCGTTAACCGCCGAACGGCAGCGGGCCGAGGTGGTGGCCGCAAACATGGCGAATGCCGAGACCACGCACACTCCTTCTGGCGGCCCTTACCGTCGCAAGGAAGTCGTATTTTCCACCACGAGCAACCTGCCTTTCCGCATGATGCTGGCAGGATTTAACCCGACGCCCAACGGCGCCATACCCGCCGTCCGTGTGCAGCGCGTGGTCGATGATCCCACGCCCGCATTGATGCGGTATGAACCTGGACATCCCGACGCCAACAAAGATGGATATGTAGCCTATCCCGCCATCAACCCGATTCAGGAGATGGTCGATTTGATGGGGGCGGTTCGCTCTTACCAGCTCAATGCTTCCGCAATAACCGCGTCCAAGCAGATGATTCAACAATCCATCGAGCTTCTGAAGTAGAGCTCGTTCAAGGACAGCAACGATGAATAACACAATTAGCACGGGCTTGCCGGTTTCCACGGGAACCTTTCCGACCAGTCCAACCTTGCCATCAAGCCCCGGCGCGGGAGGAGGCTTTGGGGACACTCTGAAGAACGCGATTAACCAGGTCAATGACCTCAGCGATAACTCCGATCAAAAGGTTTCGGAGTTAGTGCAAGGCGACCGGCAGGACGTCCACAACGTCATGATCGCGGTGGAGAAGGCGGACATTGCTTTTCAACTTATGATGCAGGTCCGGAACAAGATCGTGAACGCGTATCAGGAAGTGTCGAAGTTGCAATTTTAAGTTAGCGAATCAAGATTGAGCGTATGCCATCAATAGACCAGGCGCAGAAGCAACTGACAGATTTCGTCACCGGCCTTACCGGCAAACAGCGCGCTTTGCTGATTGGAGCCGCCATTTTGACGATTGGGGTGCTGGCGGCTTTTGCGCATCTGATCTCCACGCCCGATTACGTGCCGCTCATGACCGGAATGGAACCCGCGGATGCCCAGGCGCTGGGAGCAAAGTTGGCGGCAAAGAACATTTCTTATCAGCTTTCGCCGGATGGCAAAGGCGTCAACGTGCCCAGCGACAAGCTGGATTCGAGCCGCATGGAAGTGGCCTCGGAAGGTATGCCGCACAGCGGACGCCTTGGATTCGAGTTGTTCGACAAACTGAACTGGGGGCAGACGGAGTTCGACGAAAAGGTGAACTACCAGCGCGCTCTCGAAGGCGAGTTGGAGCGTTCGATCCAAACCCTACGTGACGTTGATAGCGTGCGGGTCCACCTCGTAATGTCCACCGATTCCGTGTTTTTGGATCGCGAACGTCCAGCAAAAGCCTCCGTGGTTCTCAAGCTGCGCTCCGGCCGGCTTTCCGAAGAAACACAGATGGGAATTGCGCGCTTGGTTTCTGGCGCAGTCGACAAGTTAAGTCCGGAGAATGTGACCGTAATCGATGCCGACACGAACCGCCCGCTCGGCGCGCCGAGGCAAGGCGGGTTTTCCGGGGATGGCGATGTTGACCAGCAATACACTGCCAAACTTTTGCAGACGCTCGAACCCGTGGTCGGCCCGCAGCATATACGAGCGAGCGTAAATGTGGAGTATGACCCCAGCAGCAGCGAGGAAAACGATGAAACGTATGACCCGAAAAGCGCGGTCGCGGTATAGCACTCAAAAATCGCAAGAACAGGCTGGCGGCAGCCTGACAGGCGGCGTTCCGGGAACCTCAAGTAATGTCCCCAGCGCCGGTGGGGGCGCCAAGCAGGATGTAGACGGTGGGGACGAAACGCAAGTCTCGACCAGCGAGAGCAACACATTCGCGATCAGCAAGGTGGTCCGCCACAAAGTGGAGCCGGCCGGCCGCATTCGCAAAATCTCCGCGGCTTTGCTCGTGGATGATGCGACCGTTATAACCGCGGAAAACGGCAAGCGATCGGAGTCCCGCAGAAAGCGGACACCCGATGAGCTCAAACAGATCGAGGAACTGGCCAAGGCTGCGATTGGGGTCGACGTGAGTCGGGGCGACAGCCTGACCATCGAGAATCTATCTTTCGAACAAGTCTCAGTAGACCAGCCGGCCAAACCAACCACCGCTGAGCGCATACGACTTACTCTCAATAATTGGTCGAGCATGGTACGGTACTTAGCATTGATTCTGTTGTTCCTGTTGGCCTACGCGCTGCTGCTCAGGCCAATGAAAAAACAACTGCTGGCTACCTTCCGCGAGCTTCCATCTCGGGTCGCCGCTCAGAAATCTCAAGTCGGAGGCGCCGGATCGGCAGAGCTTATCCCCGGACAAGAACTGGCATCTTTATCTCCAGATCAGCGCGCGGCCATCCTGAAAAAGCAGCTCGTCGACAAGGTGAAAACCGAGCCTGCGGCAACGGGCAAACTTATTCAAGCCTGGTTGAATGAGGGGACGAGATGACAAGTAACTCCCTGTCGCAGATGAATGGTCCGCGCAAGGCTGCAATTCTCATGGCTGTTATGGGAGAAGAAGCCGCCAGCGCGGTCTATCGGACTCTGCGGGAAAAAGAAATCGAGGTCGTCACCCGCGAACTTGCGGAATTAGGAAAAGTGCCCACGGAGGTTGTTCACGGCGTCTTGGAAGAGTACGGTCAGCTGGCTCTCACTAACAACAATGTAGCGGAAGGCGGCCTCGATATGGCAGCCCGTCTGTTGGTCAAAGCTTTTGGCAACGATACCGCCAATAGTCTCCTGCAAAAAGTCGGACAGTTACAGCAGGTTAGTGCCGGCCAGTTGGATGCGCTGCAAAAAGCTGACCCCCAGCAAATGGCGAAGTTTCTCGAGAGCGAGCACCCTCAGACGATCGCGCTGATTCTGGCGCACCTCGACGGCAAACAAGCTTCCGCGCTGCTGATGAAACTACCGGAACCGGTTCGAGCAGAGTCGGTCAAACGGCTGGCTCAGTTGCGGCAGTTCTCACCGGAAATAGCCGACAAAGTTTCCGCAGTATTGAACCGGCGGTTGCTGGCCCTGGGCGAGCAGAGCCGAAAAAGCTATGCCGGCTTTAAAGGTGTGGCCGAGGTAATGAACCGCCTCGAACCTGCGGCGGCGAAAACGATCCTCGAAATCATCGAACAAGATGATCCCAAAGCTGCGATCAGCATCCGGAATTTGATGTTCACTTTCGAAGATCTTCTGGGTGTTGCCGATACCTCAGTGCGCGAGTGGGTCGGGGCGATGGACAAGAAGATCTTAGCGCTGGCCTTGAAAGGTGCAAGCGCAGATCTAAAAGACCATATCTTCAGAGCTATGTCTTCTCGCGCGGTCGAGATGCTCAAAGAGGATATGGAGGCGTTAGGTCCAGTGAAGGCCAAAGATGTAACCAAGGCACAACAGGAAGCAGTGGCATTGCTGCGCAAACTTGAAGCGGACGGTAAGGTGACTCTGAAGGCCGAGGGAGAAGATGAGTACGTCGTGTGACGATACTGCCGAAAGCATGATTCCGGTGGTGCGAAGCTTTTCGCTATCACGATACATTCGTACCAGCCGGTTCGGACATTTCGGCAGTGCAATCCGAGGAACCATCGGATGTGAAAGTCAACTGGCGATAAGGCAATGCGCATCGCTCAGGACGATGTTTCTCGACGCCTTGCTGAGGCTCGAGCGGAAGGACTAGCAGACGGCGCGCGCCAGGGCGCTGCTCATTTTGAGGAAGAACTGGCGCGGGAACGAAAACGCGTTGCCGAGATGGTGCTTCAATTCCAACGGCAGCGAGAGGAATACTACGCGAAAGTAGAAATCGAGTTAGTCCACTTAGCACTCGCGATTGCCGCCAAGATCCTCCACCGCGAGTCACAGGTGGATCGCATGGTGTTGGCTGGGCTGGTCAAAGTAATGCTCGAGAAATTGCAGCAGAACACTCGGGTAGTTGTGCGCGTTCGGCCTGAAGATGCGAAAGGTTGGGCGACATTACTTCCAAGGCATCGCCAACCTGGAAATTGTTGGAGACCCCACGCTCGAACCCGCAGCATGCCTGCTCGAAACCGAGTTGGGTGTAGCCGACCTCGCTCTGGATGCTCAACTCAAAGAAGTCGAACAGGGCTTTTTCGATCTGTTGGCCCGCCGACCCGACCCAACTCCGCAGGCCCGAAATGATGCCCAGCACTCTTGATCCCTACGCAAATTGGTTGCGGAGCACGTCCACCATCCGCTGGAAGGGACGCGTCACCGAGGTCGTTGGCAATCTAGTCGAATCGGCTGGACCATTCTGTTCGGTAGGTGAATCCTGCGAAATTGTCGGTTCGTCCGGCTGCCGATTTCCCGGCGAAATTGTTGGATTCCGCGCCTCCAAGGTGCTTTCGATGTGCCTGGAGACACCACAGGGAATTCGGTTCGGCGATCAGATTGTTACTTGGGGAGCAAGGCCATCCCTTCGGGTCGGGCCGGAAATGCTCGGTCGAGTGATCGATGCGACGGGTCAACCGCTGGATTCGATGGGCGAATATCGGGCCGCAAGATCGCGGCTTGTGGATGGAGTCGCCCCACAGGCGCTGGATCGGACGCTGATCAGTGAGCCGATCGGCTGCGGAGTGCGGGCGGTCGACGGCTTTCTAACCTGTGGACGCGGACAACGCATTGGCATTTTTGGTGGCAGTGGAGTAGGCAAAAGCACACTGATTGGCATGATGGCCCGGGGTACGGCGGCTGACATGACGGTGCTGGCGCTAATCGGCGAACGAGGCCGTGAAGTAGGAGAGTTCCTTGAAACGCTTGGGCCCGAGGGCCGCAGCCGATCCGTGGTGGTTGTATCAACTTCAGACCAGTCGCCGTTGCTGCGCATCCGGGCCGCACTGGCCGGCTACGGCGGTAGCGGAATATTTTTGCGCGCAGGGAAAAAATGTCCTTCTGGTGGTGGATTCCCTTACTCGATTCGCCATGGCGCAAAGAGAAATTGGCTTAGCTGCCGGAGAACCCCCCACCGCTAAGGGCTATACGCCCTCGGTCCTTTCCATGCTGGCCCGGCTCGTCGAACGAGTCGGACGTTTTTCCCAGGGAAGTATCACCGCGTTTTACACGGTCTGATGGAAGGGGACGACCAGCAGGATCCTATCGTGGATACGGTTCGTTCTCTGCTCGATGGCCACATCGTTCTCGACCGCCGGCTGGCCCTGCGCAATCACTATCCTCCAATTTCGGTTCTCGACAGCCTGAGCCGGTTAATGCCCAATGTTTGTTCGGCCGAGCATATGCAAAAAGCCGGAGCGCTGCGAATGCTGCTGGCCGCCTACGCCCGCGCCGAAGATCTCGTCCGAATTGGAGCCTATCAGCGAGGAACCGATGTGACTCTCGACTAAGCGCCTTGGCCGCGTTGCCGCTGATCGACAAATTTCTCCAACAGAAACCAAACGAGCCTGCACCGCTAGCTTCAAACATAGACCAATTGCTTGCGCTTCCTAGCTAACCATGCCCTTCCAGTTCCCCTTAGCGGCAGTCCTGCGATACCGGGAAAGCATAGAACAACGCGAATATCTCGCCCTCGAAAGAGTCCAGCAAGAGATAGTTCGCGCTGAACTGAAGATTAGCCAGACCGAGAATGACCATGCTCAAGCCATGCAAGAGCGCGCCAAAGACCTCGCTAAAGGCACTCGCGCCGCAGTCCTGCAGTCGGCATACGAATACGAGACGGTCTTAGAGCAGGAAATTGTTCGGCAGCGAACTTTCTGGCAGGAACTAAAGCTGAAGTGGCGGCAGCAACTGGCGGCCTATGAACTGGCCCGGCGTAACCGCGAAACCTTGGAAAAGCTGCGCGAGAACCAACTCAATGCCTACAACCAAGACATGGCCAGGCGAGAGCAGGCGGTAATGGATGACCTGTTCCTGGCCCGACGCAAACGCGGTCACTAGGCAGAGTTTGCCGACCCTCGACTAGGCAAAGGTTGCCCATTCGAGTTATCCACGCACAATCATCGTTCAATCCTAATCGGCATAACCCTCCCAACTCTTTAATTTGACTGGAAACTCGTCCCCAAGCGGGAATGGTTTCTAATTCAGGAAATTTGGACTCGCGCTTGCACTGTACGCAGTGGTCAACTCACACGTGATCGCAATTATGCCCAGATTCGGGATTGATGAAAGCACGGCTATGCCTTCTTCATCGAAAACGTTTAGTGCGAGCAACGAAAACGCCCAATCATTTTCGTCTGTCCTCGAACAAGCGAAAGACTCCCCGAGCACAGGAACAGGGCACAACGATGAGACTCCGGTTCAAAGTCAAACGCCGACACCGGAACATTCGTCTTCTGGAAGCGGGATGACAAGGCACGCGACCAAGCCGGCCGGGAAGACCATGCGTTCCAGTGATGAAGATAATGGTGCGGGTACGATCAATCGCGCTTCCACGACACCACACAATAACCAATCGAAGAAGCTTCCGCACAGCGTTGCTCAATCAATGCCGGAGCCAGCTCTAAATTCTGGTGTAGCCACCCCGGATCTCACCGCGGATGAACTTGCGTCTGGCGCAGATTTGAGCGAAGCCGATGACAATGGCGTCACTTCGAGTGGCGCAGCTTCGAGTAACCTCAGCACAAATGACAACGCCGCGTCTATGGCGGTTTCGGTGGCGTGTTCGTCGTCCGATCAACTGGGCGCAATCGAGACGGCCATACTGCCACAATCACCCTTGAACGATATAGCAGCGAGCGAATCTAAGGGCCAAAGTTGCATTCAGGAACCGGCAGCCTCGAGCGCCGTGGACACCAGCCACGTAGCAGCTCACACGAACCCCATTGCCAGCCTATTGGATCTGCAGTCGCCCGGGAAAGTTCCACTCTCAGACTCTGTAAAGCCAGATTCGACTTCATCGTCGCACTCGCCCTTCAGAGCAGACGAGGCCTCTCCTCTACCGAAAACGCCCGCGCCCTCCGCGACCACACAGGCGCACGACGTTTCACATGGCAGCGGCGAGACGAGTGTCAGTGACAATCGACCTGCGAGCGCGCCGAAATCTGACTTAGATGTGTCGGCTATCCAAGTCAGCGCCGCTGAGACGGCACTTCCGACGATCAATCTGGTGCCTGACACGAATCCGGGCAACTCCAATATATCTTCCGATCCAACATCGAACGAAACTACGACCAGCCAGCAAATTAACCCGGCGCAGGAATCCGCGGGAGTAACCCGACAGGCTGTCGACACTACAGCAGGCACAAAAGTTCAAACGCGCAAGGATGGCTTACTATCCTCAGTTACTCCTCAGGGGACAGACCAGAGCGACGACAGCGCTTCCGCAAAAGGAATTGGCCTCACTCCTCCCTCTTCCCTAGCGGCAATCGCGCCACCGTCGCCAAACGGCGATAGCAGCGATGCAAACGCCGGCCTACCTTCCAAAGCAAACGACCAGGACGGCCATTCCAACCAGGACTTAACCGGCGCGGCGCAGAACCTGGCAACCCCCGAATCAACAGCAGCGTATCCGGCTCCGCTGATCAGCTCGGCAAAACTGATCGAGCGCATCGGAGAGGCAGAGCTGCGTCTTGGGATACGCGCGGGGGAATTTGGGAGTGTCGATATCCGGACCTCGATGGTGCGTAACCAGCTCACGGCTGAGATATCGGTCGAACGTGGTGAACTCGGACGCGTGATGGCGGCTGAGCTCTCCGGTCTGCAAACTCGGCTCAGCGAGCAACGCATACCAGTGGCCAACATTACGGTTCAGAACCATACGGGCGGCCAATCCACAGCCGCTGGTGAACAGAAGCCGCGGGACGAACAACAAATATCTGCGCCGAGCCCAGTGGGCCACGGGCACGAAGGCGTGATGGCTGCGTTG
Organism: uncultured Acidobacteriaceae bacterium; assembly: GCA_963810955.1. Classification (GTDB taxonomy): domain Bacteria; phylum Acidobacteriota; class Terriglobia; order Terriglobales; family Acidobacteriaceae; genus Acidiflorens. The sequence goes on from CAWEPW010000042.1 coordinate 43,039, forward strand.
ATCAGCTCGGAGGTAACAGCTTCAACGACGCGACTTGATATTCACATGTAGTGTTTCGTATGGAACGACAAGAGTAGCAACCAAGGAGAAATGAACCATGAATATTCAGGGACTACCGGCGATAGGGCCAGCACTCTCGCCCGCGGCCGCAACCTCCACGGCCTCGACCGGCTCAACTACATCAAGTACGAATTCTAGCGCCACTCTCAATGCGAACAGCGCGGAACAAACCTTTATTCAGTTACTGGTGACCGAACTGCAATCGCAGGATCCAACCTCACCCATGGATCCGACGACGATGGTCGGTCAGATGTTTCAAATGAACCAACTGCAGCAATTAATCGACATCAACCAGACGCTTTCGACGGCTGTGGGGGGCAGTTCCCCTTCCACCACTTCATCAAGCGCGACCAATCCGTCTAACTCAAGTACCTCGCTATTGCAAGCGGCAGCTTCCGCGATACCGGGCAACGCTGCGGCTTCTTATGCACGGCAATTAATGACAGGAGTTCTCTAATGGCATCGTTCTCGATTCCTCTTTCCGGTCTAGCTGCCAGCACCGAGGCACTGGACATCATTTCCAATAACCTTGCCAACTTAAACACGATCGGCTACAAGGATCAGACGGCAAGCTTTCAGGATCTCTTTTATCAGAATTACGGTAGCGACGCCTCAGGCGACCCAATTCAAGTGGGTGCCGGAACTGGCATCGGTTCCGTAGCTACTAACTATAGCAATGGGAGTTTGCAAGATACTGGCGTGAGTTCGAACGCGGCCATCACCGGCAATGGTTTTTTTGTTACAGAACAAGCCAATGGCACTGTCGAGTACACGCGCGCCGGAGATTTCACCGTCAACGCTGCCGGCCAGTTGGTCACTACTGGCGGCCAAACGGTCATGGGCTACCCCGGCGTGAATGGTGTAGTTAGCCAGGGTGCAGCTCTTTCGCCGCTTCAAGTCGGATCTCAATCCGATCCGCCGACCGCTACAACAACGATGCAGCAGCAAACCAACCTGAATGCCGCGGCACCGGTCGGAACAACCTTTTCGACCGCGATGTCAGTTTATGACTCGCTGGGCGAGTCTCACATTCTCACCTTCAACTACACCATGACTGCCCCTAACACCTGGACTTACAATGTAACCATACCCGCTGCCGACACCGGTGCCACTGGGAATCCGACCGTCGTCGGCACCGGGACATTGAATTTTGACAGCAGCGGAAATCTGACGTCCCCGACGGGCACCATCCCGGTTAACATTCCCGGGCTGGCGGACGGCGCGGCAAATATGAGCGTCGCCTGGAGTCTTACAAATCCCACCGGCGGCTCGCTGATTACTCAGGTTGCATCGCCGAGCGCTACCTCCACGACAGATCAAAACGGGTATATCGCCGGCACCCTTCAGAGTTACTCGATCCTGCAAGACGGCACCATTCAGGGTCAGTTCACCAACGGAGAGACCGTAGCCATTGGCCAAATTGCTCTGGCCAGTTTTGCCAATAACCAAGGCCTGCAACTAACCGGAGGAAATAGTTACCAGAGCACACTGGCCTCAGGAGCCGCCGTGATCGGTACAGCCGGCACGGGAGACTTGGGAACACTCACCGGAGGATCTGTGGAGGTATCGAACGTGGATATTTCCACGGAGTTCACCAACCTGATCGTTGTGCAGCGGGCATTCGAAGCGGATTCCCGCGTCGTAACGACATTTGATTCGGTCGGTAGTACAACCACCGACCTTCAAGCCGCACCGGGGAATTAGCCGGTAATTAGAGGATTGGGTGGCGCGACTGCCTAAGTCGCGCCGCGTCTTCTCCTTTTCTATTCTCACTCTAATTGGCCCACGCCGTAAACGTACATGTACCGGCGTGACGGCAGCTCCAAGCTATTGTCAACGCACATCTTTCGAGACTTAGATTCCACAGGAATGCTGCGATGCCGTGCTTGTGCATGGTATCCCACTTGCACTTGTGGAAGTTGAGGTCAACCTGCGTTCGCGATGACAGCTTCGGACCAAGCACTCAACTCCGAAACAATTGGGCGCTTTCTTGTCAGCCGCACTATGGTCGGCCGAGCTTCGCCATCGTTGCTTCGCAGCTTTGAGGTTCAGAGCGCGAAGAAGCAACCATGAATGCCGCTGTCCAACTCGCTAAGGAAAAGCCCCAACCCGGCCTTGAGGCTAGCCAGGATTTAGCGGAAAGGTTCGGCTGGCTTCCCTGCCAATTGTCGGTGCAGATCCCAGTCGTTAACTTCACAGTTGGCGACTTACTCCGCTTGGGTAAGGGCACAATCGTAGAGACCGGTTGTGCTTCTACCAGCGACATTCCTCTACGTGCAAACGGGCTTCTTATCGCGTGGAGTGAATTTGAAGTCATTGGCAACCGCTTGACGTTGCGCATCACGGAACTGGCTTAGGTCGGAACATAGAGGAATAGAACTTGGAACAGGCATACTCACTAAGAGACGAAGTCGGCGTGTGCGGCGCGGATCGCCTCAGGGTCATCAAGACCGCGCCGACCTATACGGTCAGCAAAATAGAGAAGGGCAGAATGATGTGCCTTTGGCCGGAAACTGGTCCGGACGGAAGGCAGTGGTACGCACGGTGGTTTGATGAAGACGGAGCCAAGAAGGTTTCCGGCCAGTCGCGCGGCGAAGCGATCTCTAACTGCGTTGGTGATGTTGAAGCTGCAATCGTCTGGGACGAAGCGGTTATCCATCAACGGCACGAGGCAGCATGGCCTGAGCAAATGAACACGCCGTCACCGATGAAGACTGCCGCAAGCCACTCGGAAGTTAACTTCCTCGAAGCCGCTTGCCAGGCAATTCTTACTCCTTCTGTGGCAAGCAGAATAGCGGATAACGTCGATAACGAAGCCGAGAGCGAGCAATTAACCGAGTTACCGTCAACAACCAGGCTGCTGCCTTGGATGACGCGGGTATGGAATTGGACGCTGAGTCAGTTGGGTTCGCAGCAGAGTAAGAAGCGGTTGCGTTTGTGTGAGACCGTTTCTTTGGGGGAAAAACGTTTTGTTGCAGTACTTGATGTTGACGGCCAGCAGTTCCTCGTGGGTGGGGCGTCGGGTTCTGTGGCGACGCTGGCTCGGCTCGATCCTTCACCCCAATTTTCCGAGGTATTGAAGCGGCAGTCTCAAGATCAAATTCAGGCATGAAGGCGATTTCACTCTCATTTCGAAGCGTCGAGACATTGGCACTGTTGGTGTTCATAATGATCTGCCCGTTGCTCGGAACCGCGAACGCTTATGGACCTGTTAACGGCGGGACGGATTCGTCAGCGGCGCTTCCCTCCGCGGTTCCAGCGACCCTGACAAATCCGGCCACACCCGTTGACCCCAACGAGATTCGAGTCACAGGCATGGGGAAGGGTTCGACCCCATGGTCCATAGTCGTTCTACTCACGCTCCTCACGCTGATTCCTTCCCTGCTCCTCTGCATGACACCGTTTGCACGTCTGCTGGTCGTATTTCACTTCCTACGCCAGGCACTCGGCCTGCAAACCACTCCAACGAACCAGACACTGATCGGCTTGGCATTGGTACTTACTTTCTTTCTGATGCAGCCTATTGGCACGACCATCTACGAGTCGTCGGTTCTGCCCTTGCAGGAGGGCCACATCTCCGCCATGGAGGCACTCGACCGCGGGACCGTGCCAATGCGTAAGTTCATGATGCATTATGTTCGCGAGAAAGATGTTGCTCTCTTTGTCGAATTGTCGAAAGAACCGCGACCTCGCGATCCCAACGACTTATCGCTCCGCGTCGTTGCTCCCGCATACGTATTGTCTGAACTGCGAATGGGCTTTCAGATAGGAACCGTATTATTCCTGCCTTTCCTTGTAATCGACATGGTCGTGGCTTCGATTTCCACCTCGATAGGAATGTTGCAGTTGCCGCCCGTGGTGATCTCGACGCCATTGAAGCTGCTGTTGTTCGTCATGGTGGACGGTTGGAATCTTGTTATTGGATCCTTGATGAGGAGTTTCAATTAATGCCCGTCGAACAAGCAATCGATTTGGGTCGCTACACCATGCGGGAAGTTTTTCTGCTCGCCACTCCGATTCTGGCAACTGCCGTTTTGGTGAGCTTGACCATCAACATCTTTCAAGTGTTGACCTCGCTTCAGGAGACCACGATCTCCGCGGTACCACGGCTATTGGCCGTCGCGGCAGCCGCGTTTTTCCTGATGCCCTGGATGTGGCGGCAGATGTGTCAGTTCACTTTGCAAATATTGTCTGATTTTCATCCGTACTTACGTTGAACGTAATGGAGATATCGCTCACACATATTATCGGTGCACTTCTGGTCATAGGACTCCGCGTGTCGGGGCTGATGCTGTTCGCACCTTTCTTCGGCAATGCCTCGATTCCACCACGAATCAAGGCGGTGCTGGTAATTGCGATTACGGCAATTCTTTATCCCGTCTATTCTCCTCATCTTCCGGTGGCGACGACATCCAATTGGCCGGTGCTCGTGGCTAGTGAAACGGTCATTGGCATAGCGATGGGCGTGGCGACCAATATTGTGTTCGAGGCAGTGCAGGTCGCGGGTCAAGTGTTGAGCGTGCAAATGGGTTACTCGCTCGTGAACATACTTGACCCTAATACTCAGGTCGACAGCACGGTCGTCGCATTCCTTCATCAGAGCATTGCCTTGCTCATTTTTATTGGATTGGATGTTCACCACTGGATTCTGCGGGCGGTCGCGCATAGTTTCGAATATCTTCCTCCAGGCTCCGCGACCCTACATCCGATGTTTGTTCAGGCATTGCTGCATGAGGGCGCGATTGCGCTTGAACTCGGAATACAGATCGCAGCGCCAGTATTGTCGGCCACGCTGCTGACCGATATCGTGCTTGGGTTGATGGGTAAGGCCTCGCCTCAGATGCCGCTCATGCTCCTCGGACCCGCTGTGAAAAGTATGTTGGGAGTGATAGTGCTCGGGGTCACAATGCGTTTTTGGCCGCACCTGTTTGAGAAGTATTTTTCCGAATCCATTATCTACACCGAGCACTTGTTGCATTTGGCGAGATAGAAACGAATGGCAGAGTCGAATAAGACCGAGAAAGCTACGCCCCAAAGGCGGAAGAAGGCCCGCGAACAGGGGCAAGTTGCGCGCACCAGAGAGCTGTCGAGTGCGCTGGCCTGGGGCGGTGCGCTCGCTCTGCTGGCTTGGCAGATTCCGGATGTAGGGCGCCAGTGGCGAGGGTTGTTACAAAACACATTGGACCTATCAATCGATGAACCACTGAGGCCAGGCGGCCCCATTCTGTTCTGGGTTGCTGGCGGCGTGTTGCGCTGGATCGTTCCTATGGTAGCGACGGCCTGGGTGCTTTCCTTTTCGGCGGGCGTAGCGCAGGGCGGACTGGTGTTTGCCCCCGAAGCTTTGGCGCCAAAACCCGAACGGATGAGTCCGCCTGCGAAACTCAAACAAATGTTTTCTCTAGCCGGCCTCAGCGGACTTCTGAAGTCGCTGCTCCCATTCGGCGTCATCGTCTGGATCGGCATCTCGACCATCTCCAAACATTGGCCGACCATGATTCAGGCATCCGAATTTGGAGTGCGTTCTTACGCAAGTTTCCTCGTCGGTGTGATGGGCGAACTGGTTTGGAAATGCGGTTTCGTGCTGGTGGGATGGTCCGGCATCGACTACTTGTTGGTACGGCAGAAGCTTGAAGGGGACCTGAAGATGAGCCGTCAGGACCTGAAGGACGAATTCAAACAATCGGAAGGTAACCCCGCGACTAAAGGCCGGATTCGCCGGCTTCAACGCAGCCTGAGAAGACGCCAAATGCTTCGCGATACCGAAAAGGCAAGCGTCGTAATCACCAACCCGACTCACTTTGCCGTCGCGCTGCGCTACGAAATGGAAATGAACGCTCCGATCGTAATCGCAAAAGGACGAGACTTTCTGGCGCAGGAGATTAAAGAAGTGGCTCGTTGGCACGACATCCCTATATTGGAAAATCCGCCGCTGGCGCAAGCGCTTTACCGCACAGTTGAAGTAGGACATCCGATTCCTGGCGAACTTTACGCCGCCGTCGCTGAGATTCTTGCCTTCGTATTCCGTTCGCAAGCGCAGGCGCACCAGCAAGCGAAGAAAGGTCCCGCACTGTGAGCACGCTAACAACGAACTGGAGTAAGAATGTCAACTAAACCGAAGATGTTGACCGCCGTTGCTGGAAGCGCCGGGGATTGGATCGTACCCGCGCTGGCGGTGAGCATGGTGTTTGTCATGCTGATTCCACTGTCGGCGTTGGTGATTGACCTTCTACTTGCTTTGAGCATCACCGCTTCAGTCTTAGTGATGCTGGTTGCCATTCAGATTTTGAAGCCGGTGCAGTTTTCGGTCTTTCCGAGCTTATTGCTCTTACTAACTCTGTTTCGCTTGTCCCTTGGCCTGGCCAGCAGTCGCCGCATCTTATTACACGGAAGTGAAGGCGCGTCAGCGGCAGGCCGAGTCATCGAGTCCTTCGGCCAATTCGTGGTCGGCGGCAATTACGTCGTTGGCTTTGTCCTTTTTCTGGCGTTGATTGCGATTCAGTATATGGTTGTCAGCCACGGCGCCGTGCGCACCGCTGAAGTCACTGCGCGGTTCACCTTGGACGCGATGCCAGGAAAACAAATGGCAATCGATGCCGACATGAACGCGGGCCTGATTGATGAAAAACAAGCGCGTGTGCGCCGCGAACAGATTGCCAGAGAGGCGGAGTTTTATGGAGCCATGGATGGCTCCGCTCGATTCAGCCAAAGAGATTCGCTGGCGACCATCCTGATCACGGCCATCAACATCATTGCCGGATTCTTGATCGGAGTATTCCAGCACGGTCTTCCTTTCCTGGAGGCTCTGAAGACCTACACTGTCCTGACCGTTGGCGACGGCCTGGTAACCATGATTCCGTCTCTCTTGGTTTCCGTTGCCGGCGCTATCGTCCTGACCAGAGCATCTTCAGACAGCACTCTCGGAACCGACTTAGGGAAGCAGCTCTTCCGCAAGAGCAAACCTCTGTGGATTGCCGCGTGCGTCATGGGCGGCCTTGCACTAATTCCAGGTCTGCCGAAGTTTTCATTCATCCTCATGTCCGCTCTGCTCATCTACCTCGCCCGCCGCGTTGGACCTGAGGCAGCGGCTGCGGCCGCCGTGCCCGAACCGGAAAACGCCAAGCGTCAGTCAGCCGCGGCGACCACGGCGGCTGGCGCTCTCGATTCAATCCTCAAACTGGATGAGTTAATGCTGGAAGTTGGATTGGGGCTGGTGCCGCTGGTCGACAGCAAACAGGGTGGACAGTTACTCGGCAAGGTGCGCTCTTTGCGCAAGCAGCTTGCCCAACAGCTCGGCTTCCTGGTGCCGTCGATCCACATCACCGACAACCTCACCTTGAAGGAACGCGAGTACGTTATCTATTTGCGCGGCGTCGAAATAGCGCGCTGGGAGATGCGGCGCGATTGCCTGCTGGCGATCAGTTCGCAATCATCGCCGCCGGCATTGCCGGGCCAGGATACCCGGGAGCCGGCATTTAACGCAGCGGCCAAATGGATCTCGCCTGAATTACAGCCACAAGCCGTTGCAGCGGGTTATGTGGTCGTCGATCACACCTCGGCTCTTGCCACTCACTTAAGCGAAGTAGTGAAGCAGAATGCACAACTTTTGCTCACCCGCCAAGAAACAAAGCGCCTGGTGGACCGGACTGGGAGATTCCCACCCCAAGCTGGTGGAAGAACTTATTCCCAAGTTGATGACCCTGGGTGAGGTGCAAAAAGTGTTGCAACAGTTACTCCGCGAGCAAGTCTCCATCCGCGATTTGGGATCAATTCTCGAAACGCTGGTGGAACATGCGGCGATCAATAAAAACCCGGTGATTCTGGTTGAGGCAGTTCGGCAGACTCTGGGTCGAGCATTGGTTCGTCCATTATTAGACGAACGCGGTGATCTTAAGGTGGTAACGGTCGACCGCAGCATCGAAGAGGAATGCACGCGCAGCTTGAGTCCGCAGCCGGCCACGACCAGTCAGGGCGCATTGCAACCAAACACGGCGCGGCGTGTTTGCGATGGGTTGCGGGCGCTTTTTGGCGAGCAGGTTGTGACAGCTCCGCCGATTCTTCTGTGTCAATCTCCGGCCCGCTTCCAGTTGCGCCGGCTGTTGGAGCCGTTTTTGCCAAAGATCGTAGTGCTTGCACCAGGCGAAATTCCGCCCTTTACACCGGTGCAATCGATTGGAGCTTTACGTTAGGGTAGCCATTGGAACTAGATAACTCGAGGTTCATATGTTACAGGCGCAAATCGCATATAAGGAACAGCAAGGAACAGAGCAACAAGACCGAGACCAGCTCATCATGAGCAATTTGCCGCAGGTCTACTATATTGCGCGGCGAATCCATGAACGACTGCCACAACAAGTGCCATTCGAAGATCTGGTAAACGCTGGCGTCATCGGATTGATCGAGGCCGTAGGAAATTACGATCCAAGCAAATCGGTTCCTTTGAAGTCATACACCAAATTCCGCGTTCGCGGAGCCATACTCGACAGCATACGCGAACTCGACTGGGGCTCCCGCCGACTCCGTCACAAGGGGCGTGAGATTGAAGAAGTCGTGTCGAAGCTCTCGAAACAACTGGGCCGGCAGCCGGAGGAACAAGAGATCGCTGCAGCAATGGGCATTTCCATGGACGAACTCTACTCACTGGCCAACAGCATTGACGGCGCGATACTGGTTGGGCAGCAGGTAAATTCCACATTCGAACGCTCCGAGAAACGTGATTTGATCGAGTCTGCGCCGAGCCCTGACGAGAACCAGCATGATCACTATATGCGGACCGAAGCTCAAGGAGAAGCTCGGCAAGGCGGTCGCGACCCTCACAGAAAAAGAGCAGACGGTGATCTCGCTTTACTATAAAGAAGAACTGACCATGAAGGAAATTTCCGCTGTTATGCAGTTAGGGGAGTCCCGAATTTCCCAAATCCATAGCCTTGCTCTTGCGAAGCTAAGAGGCACATTACAAGACCCGACGCTGGAAGAAGCATTGGCCTGAGCGGCCTCTGAGGAGAAATGGGAATGATTGTCAGACACGATAATCCGAAGGTCTCGACCAGTTGGGGTAATTGGGCGCCTCGGTGCGGCAGCCCCACTTGCACGTCTAAGAATTTGTTTCGAGCTTTTGCCCGTCGTCATCGCGGACTGACGATCGAAGGAAGTTGGTTTTGTACTGCTGAGTGTTTTGAACAAGTAATCAAGGGTAAACTTGAGGAATTGATGTTATCCGAGAATAAGCCCACGAGAGCGCACAGTTCGCGTGTGCCTCTGGGGTTGTTGTTGCTGTCGCGCGGAATTCTGACGTCTGAGCAACTCAAACTTGCGCTTGAGCACCAGCGCTTGACACAAGTCGACTTTGGAGCCGCGGCCCAACACCTGGGATTCGCGACCCAGGAACAGATAACCGCCGCCGTTGCCGCCCAATGGGCCTGCCCCGTGTTTGCGGTAGGAGGCCGCCCGCTGGGAACGCAGATGCGAATTCCGCGGCGGCTAATCGAATTGTATGAACTACTTCCTGTCCACTACGCCGAGAACGAGCGACGCCTCATGGTCGGTTTTGTACGTAGCGTCCAGCATCAGATTCTTTCCACGATCGAGCACATTACGTCCTGTACTGCCGTACCCTGTTTCATAACTGCTCACGAATACCAGACACACCTGGATAATCCGTCTGAGCCCCCTCCGCCGGACCACGAAGTAATTGTCGATCAGATCGTTGACACCGCGGAAATGGCGCGCACTACGAAGCAACATGTGGTTGATCTGGGGGCAGATAAGGTCCGACTAGGGAAATGCCGCGATTACTTGTGGGCGCGAATCTGGGGCAAACATGAGATGGATCTGTTGTTCAGGGTGACGAGCAACTAACCAAGGAGCAATTAGACAAGTGTTAGAACGCTAATGCTCAGACCATAGACTGCCGATAATAGGCCCGGCAGGAATGGTTGATGTCTAAAGATCCGAAAGCACCACAGCTTCGACTGGTCAGCGCTCTGCAACAGTCTCCAGTTGATTCTCTGCGCTCAACCACTTTGGCGCCGCCCGGCGAAATATGGCTTGCCGGCCTTCCTGCCATGCCTACGTCCCTTTTACAGTTAGAACTGTCCCTGTCAGCGAGTGTGGTCGACCTGCAGGATGTTACTACCATAATAAAAGGTGACGTTGGATTAGCGGTGCAGTTGTTGCGGCTTGCGGCGCGCGAGATGACCGAGTCTAAAGGCATGCCCCTGTGTGTCAGCAATACCATCGTGCAGTTTGGGACTAGCAAGTTATCGGCGCTTGTGGCAAACACTAAGCCGTTGCTGGAACATTTGAGAACACCCGCCGGCTTCAGCGTATGCGAGCGGTTCTGGACGCGCGCCAGGCTGACTGCTCTGATCGCGGAAGAGCTCTCCGCTCAGTCTTGTACCGTTTCCTCAGAAGAAGCCTACTTGGCGGGCCTGCTTTGCCATTTAGGCGAGCTCCCCTCAATGCTGGGATGGTCATTTACAGGGTCGCATGACACAGAAACCCATAATATCGCCTATCGCATGGCCACAGCATGGAAGCTTCCCGACATTCTGTCGGAGGTGATTGGGGGTTACGGCAACATAAGCCACACTCGTAAATCCTCCCCACTCCTTGACATTGTAGAGGCGGCGGACAATTGGGCTGTACGACTGGAACTTCTGGCGTCGCGGGACGCGACCCGACTTACCGAGCGCCGACTGACATGTCATCAATGACTTGCGCATAACAATATCCCCCTTCTATATCACGCTCGGTTAGAGATACCAATGCACCAAACCCGGCATAGCTCGGATAACAACCAGCCTTAATCCGCCTCTCATCTCTGCAGTCATCGATCCACGAGTCTTCAATCATTTGCAGGCATTCCCGTATGCGTAGAATGGCCTCACCCGTGCTTCTTCTGGTGTGGGAGTCTCCATGGATAGCGGGTTTTACGCGGCTTGCACAGCATTGATGGCGCGCAGCCAGACGCTCGATTTGGTTGCAAATAACCTTGCCAATGTCAGCACGCCCGGCTATCGTGCCCAGCACGATTCCTTTAGTTCGCTGCTCGCCAGCAGTTCTCGCGCATCTCTCTCCGGATTGAATCAGGCGGTCAACGACTACTCCGTTCTAGGAGGCGGACAACTCGATCTCTCCCAGGGAAGTCTGGAGAGAACGGGCAATCCTCTGGATCTGGCATTACAAGGCAGCGGATTTTTTGCCGTCCAAACGGCCGGTGGTCCGGTATTTACGCGCGACGGCAACTTTCATGTTTCTCCAAAGGGACTGCTAATCACATCTGCCGGGGACCCGGTATTGGGAAGCAATAACCGCCCGATACCGATCTTAGGAGCGCCTGCATCCATCAGTCCGGATGGAACCATCTCGGTGAATGGCGCGTTGGCCGGCCAATTGAAAATCGTCGACTTCCCGGCTGGAACGCCTTTGCAGAGCATCGGAAAAGATTATTACTCCGCCCCGGATAAGACCGCGATTCCGGCGCCTCAAGCCAGCGTCCAGCAGGGAATGCTGGAAAATTCGAATGTAAATGCGGTTGCCAGTTCCATCGAACTAATTACCGTGCAACGTTACGCGGAACTGATGCAGCGAGCTCTGACCATGTTTCACATGGAAATGAACCAGGTTGCAACGCAGGATTTACCACGAGTTTCCACCAACTTATAAGGAGCGACCAATGCTTCGAGCCCTTTACACAGCAGCCAGCGGAATGTCGGCACAGCAACTCAACCTCGACAACATTGCCAACAACCTCGCCAATTCCAGCACGGCAGGTTTCTATTCCCGGCGGCTTCAATTTTCCGATCTGGTATATCAAAACGTAATCATGCCCGGCGCCGCAGCAACACAGCAAACCACCATCGCGGCCGGTCTTCAAGTAGGATTGGGAACGCTTCCAGCCGCATCTGAGATCGTCCAGACCCAGGGCAATTTCAGTTCTACAGGCAATCCTCTGGATCTGGCCATACAAGGGCTTGGATTTTTCCAGGTCACGTTACCCGATGGACAAATCGCATATACCCGCTCCGGATCATTTCATCTCGATGCGACCGGGAATATCGTCACAGCGAATGGAACTCCACTTCAGCCCAATATAACGATTCCTGCTAACTCGACTACGGTCACGATTGGTTCCGATGGTACCGTGTCTGTAACTCAGTCGGGTCAAACAGCGGCCCAGCAAGTTGGCAGCATCCAGCTTGCAATGTTCCCAAATCCTGGCGGCTTGAATAGCGTGGGTAACAATCTTTATCTCGCGACCACAGCTTCCGGCGACCCTATTGTGGGTGCCCCTGGCTCTGCTGAGGGGATGGGCTCGATCCAGCAGGGCATGCTGGAACAGTCCAATGTGGATGTGGTGGCGGAGTTCGTCAATATGATCGTCGCGCAGCGTTCGTACGAATCGAATTCGCGCGTCGTCACCTCTGCAGATCAGATGTTGCAGGATCTTACCAGTATCGGCCGTTAGGCAGTCTAGCAATGCTGAATAGGGTTACAAACTTCGCCTGTTTCACATTATTGACCGCGCTCCTGTCGATCGCCACAAGCCACGCCTCGGCTGCCCCGACTCCTGTGTTGGCGCAGCAGATCGTCAATGCCATGGTGTCCACGGGCATCACCCTAAGTCCAGACCAAATCGAACCTCTCTCCGACGTCGGCAGCGTACCATCGACGGCCACGATACGCGTAGTGAGCGTCAGCGATGGGGCCGATGGCACGAACACCGTTAAAGCAAAGTTGCGTTGCCATGACAATCGCGAATGCCTGCCGTTTTACGTTCTGGTTCATGGCGTCACTAACGTGAATGCGATCCAACTGGGATCGCACACGGCACCGCTTCGCAAGGGGAGTTCGCTACAAGGTTCGCTCCAGAACGTCGTTCGTGGTGGCGACCATGCGACTTTAATTCTTGAAACGCCCGACGCTCGCATGAGCCTGCCCGTGATCTGCTTACAGAGTGGAATGCCTGGCCAGAAAATCCGCGCAGCGAGTCTCGACCGCAAGCGATTTTTTGATGTAGAAGTGGTTGCGGCCGGAATGCTGAAGGGTAACCTTTGAGTCATCTGAATCTCATGCGATGCCAGCGGATCGCCATTCTGTCAGCGGCTCTCCTGCTTCTGTATGGGACGCCACAGGCGCTGGCTCGCACGAAATCGAAACAGGATTCGGAGAAGCTGCGACAACAATACATTGCTCGTATGCAACTCCAGCCTGTTAGCGATGGAACTGCCACGCTGGGCAGCCTCTACGTTGCCAACGGCGCTTTCATCGACATGAGCTCGGACTACAAAGCCCGCCGCGTGGGCGACGTTGTAACTCTTCTTGTATCCGAAACAACCGCAGCCTCATCGACTGGCGATGTAAACAATTCAAGAACGTTCGCGGCGAACTCAGCCGTTACATCCCTACCGGGATGGCAGTCGAATTCGGCTAACCCGCTTTTGGGTATGTCTTCGTCGAAGGCGCTAAAAGGGCAGGGAGAAACCTCGGCAGGCTCCAGTGTCGCGGCCACCGTCTCTGCCCGTGTTATCGCGCTGCTGCCTGACCAGAGCATGATTGTGGAAGCGGAGCGGCGCATAATCATTAATAGCCAGCATGAAGATCTCGTCGTGCGAGGCGTATTGCGCCCCGGCGATGTTTCGCCCAACAATACTGCGCCTGCCACTGCTCTCGCCAACCTTGAACTCGAACTGAAGGGCAAGGGCGTCGTCAATGATTACATTGGCCGGCAGAATCCTATTATTCGAGGGTTGCTATGGCTGCTGACCTGGTAAGTCAGCGACTCCGGTCGCTTCGGCCATGTGCACGACTTAAAGGGCTATTAGTCTTGCTGTCCCTTACTGTTTTGATCCTCGCTGCGAGTGGCGCCGCGCTCGGCGAAGATACTCGCCGGGTCTTAATCCGGGACATCACCAGCATTGAAGGCATCCGGGACAATCCTCTGATCGGTTATGGCCTTGTCGCCGGTCTCAAGAGAACCGGCGATAGTCAGCAAACGCAGTTCACTACGCAAGCCTTGGCCAATGTTTTGCAACGGCTGGGAGCTCAGATTCCCGCTAGATTCCATTCAAGTTCGCAATGTTGCTGCCGTGATGGTGACGGCGTCACTGCCTCCCTTTGCCCGGCCAGGAACCGCCGTTGACGTAACTGTCTCTTCGCTTGGCGATGCCAAGAGCCTCGAGGGAGGTGTGCTCTTACTTACCTCGTTGCACGCCGCCGACGGACAGGTCTATGCCGAGGCCCAGGGTCCACTTACTCTGGGTGGTTATACGGTAGGCGGTGCGGGTAACTCCAAGGAAGTGAATCATGTGACGGTCGGCCGCGTGCCCGGCGGCGGGACGGTGGAGCGTGATACCTCCATCGATCTGAAACATCTCAAAGTTTTGTCATTTTCCCTGCGGGATCCGGACTTTACTGCTGCGCGCGACGTCGCTCTCGCCATTAATCACGAGTTCGGGAAGGAATTGGCTACTGCACTGAACAGCCGCCGCATCGACATCAACGTTGATCAGTCGGGACTCGCTTCCGTCCCCACTCTCATCGCAGAAGTACAAAATCTCAGTGTATCCGTTCATCCTCCAGCCAAAGTAATCATGAATGAGCGCACCGGGACCATTGTGATGGGCGGCGACGTGAAGCTTTCTCCTGTTTCGGTCTTGCACGGCGATCTTGCCGTCGAAGTTACAACGACATTTGTAGTCTCCCAGCCGGCGCCGTTTTCGAGTGGGAAAACTGAAATTGTGCCCGAAACCGAAGTGCATGCCTCGGACAAGCCAGCTCGGTCCTTTCAGCTGAAAGAAGGAGCGAGCGTCGAAGAGTTGATCAACGGACTGCACACGATGGGTGCGACCGCCCACGATATCGTCGCGATTTTGCAGGCGATTAAGGCCGCCGGCGGCCTGCAAGCCGAGCTTGAGGTGCTCTGAGTATGGGTGATTTCCGTATTGCGAACCCGGGGAACAGCAACCCGAGCCTTAGCGAGGCGCAGAGCGAACTGGCGCTCAAGAACTTGCGTAACCAGAACTTGCGCAAACCGGCAACAAAAGATGGCGCTTCCAAAATTGATAAGGCTGCACACGATTTCGAAAGCATCCTGGTCGGCCAGTGGTTGGAGAAGGCTGAAAAGTCGTTCGCGACGGTTCCC
Source organism: uncultured Acidobacteriaceae bacterium (assembly GCA_963810955.1). GTDB lineage: Bacteria > Acidobacteriota > Terriglobia > Terriglobales > Acidobacteriaceae > Acidiflorens. The sequence continues at coordinate 58,241 of CAWEPW010000042.1, forward strand.
GGCTCCGATCCCGATGAGAGTAAAGATTCCGCGCGTGACCAGTTTCAGAGCATAGCCTGTCAGTTCATGTCCCAAAACCTGACCAGGAATGGGGCTTTCGGGATTGCCGCGATGATAAGCAAGAGTTTAACGGCCGCAGCAGCGAATCATCCCACCGACGACCCTAAAGAAACGGCGAACATCTCGTCCACGGTTACCGTGAGTGCGGATAAGCTGAAGAGTGATAAGTAGTTAGCGGAGTACCACGTTGGATTGGATTGGCGACTAAAGTTTTTGGCGCAAAGCGCCGATAAATGTTCGCCAGTGAACTTGGAGGTTACTATGAGAATTGGATTAAACACAACCGACCCGCAATTGATCTCCGCCGAACAGGCGAAGAAGTCTTCCGCGACCGCTCCGGAACTGAACGCAGCGCCAGTCGGCGACAAGGCAACTTTGGTAGACGACAAAGTCAGCCTCAGCAGCCTTGCCACTCAAGCACTGAACCAGCCCGACGTGCGTCAGGGACTGGTCGATAGCTTGCGGCAAAGCGTCGCCAGCGGAGAATACAAACTTGATCCCAGTGCAATTGCCGGTGCGATCCTGGGCGAGTAATCGCGAGGCGGGTTAGGGCAGGGCCGATTTTAGACCCGACCTATCCACCACCCTGACGTATCGGACCCTAGTAATAAGGACCGAATGAAGCAATCGACTGTGCCGAAACACGATGTAACTCGCAACGACGGGCAACTTGAGCATCTCGCCCAGGTGCGCGCCTTGACACAGGCGATTGCGTCTGCGATCTCAGCTATCGAGAAAAATGATCTGCGGCAGTTTGAAACTCATTTGGCAGTGCAGGAGACGATCTGCAACCGTCTTTCCGCAGTCAGTGCGACATTATCGTTGATGACTTCGGGAATAGCGACTATGACAGAGGCGGAGGCCAAGACAGCTGCCGGCGAAGATTCGGATGTCGCCTTGCGGCAGGAAATTCTCGAAGCCCACATCGCGCTGGCGCAGCTCAATCGGGTGTATGCAGCTTTGCTAAAGCGTGCCAGGAAAACGGTCGGATTGATCGCCTCCCTCTATCAGGGTCACGGTCAAGGCTACAATCGCGAGTCCTCCGCTTTGCTACAACGCCATTCCTGGTCTTGCGAGGTTTAATAGCATGGGAAGTCTGTCATCCTCAATGTGGATTGCCGCTCAAGCCTTGGATGCCGATCAGGGCGCGCTCGACGTTACCTCGAATAACATCGCCAACCAGAATACTCCAGGTTACAGTCGTGAGGTGGCCATCCTCAACGAACAGGCACCCACAGAAGAGGGCAACATAAGTTATGGCAACGGCGTAACTCTGCAGCAAGTCCAAAGCATTACCGATCAGATCCTGCAAATTCAGATCGCCGATCAGACGCAGCAGCAGAGCAGCGCGCAGACACAGTACAGCGCCTTACAGCAGGTCGAACAACCGTTCTCTAACTCGACTCAGGGCATTGGGGCAGATATCACCGCATTCTTCAACAGCATCAGCCAGCTTTCGACCGACCCGACCAGCATTCCGGATCGGCAAGCAGTGCTAAGCGCCGCGCAAACCCTCGCCGGCGACTTCAATTCCACCGAGCAGAGTCTCGATACGGTCCAATCGGGGCTCAACCAGTCGGTCGTCCAAAACGTCACCCAGATCAATACTTTGACCCAACAGATCGCCCAGCTCAATGTGCAGGTCGGGCAGATGCAAAGAGAGGGCCAGAATCCCGGAACCCTCGGAGACCAGGAAAACCAACTCATTCAGCAACTATCGCAATTGACCAATGTGAACGAGGTCCAGACGGAAAATGGACTGACTCTTACAACTGGAACCGGAACGCCCTTAGTCGTCGGAGGCCAGAGTTTTGCACTTCAGACAACAGCGGGCCCCAACGGGATGACCGATATCTATTCACAAGGTCAAGATATTACCAGCACGTTACAGGGCGGCAGCCTAGGCGGTAACATTCACGTGCGGGATACAGTGATCCCGGGCCTGCTCAGCCAGCTTGATAACCTGGCCAGTCAGTTTGCGACCAGCATGAATGCGGCCCAGGCCTCCGGTTACGACCTGAACGGAAATACCGGCCAACCTTTATTCTCTGACACCACCGGAGCGGGAGCCGCAAGCAATCTGAAGGTTGCCATAACCGACCCAAGCCTGATCGCGGCCAGCTCTGATGGGACTTCGGGAAGCAATGGCAACGTTGCCAACCTTCTTGCCGTGCAGACCCAGGCACTTCCTTCAGGCGATACTCCGCTAAACACCTACGCGAATCTTGTGTCTCAAACCGGCAACCTGACCGCTCAGGCGCAGGCCGAGGTCACCGCCTCCACTTCGAGCCTAACTCAGCTCAATAACCAATTGGGTTCCGTTTCTGGAGTCAATCTGGACGAAGAGACGACGAACCTCCTGAATTACCAGCGCTCGTACGAGGCGGCAGCCCGCATCGTATCAACCGTAGACGCACTAACCCAGTCGCTCCTGGATATGGGGTCGGGGGTAACGGCTGCTCCGTAAACTTATGCGTGTAAATCCTAATTTCACACCCGACATTCTCAACGATCTCTATCAGTCCCAGGCCCAGGAACAGACGCTTATAGAAGAACTGTCCACCGGGAGGCGGGTCAATTCTCCATCTGACGATCCCGAAGCCGCGGCCGAGGATGTTCAAAACCAGGCTTCCCAGAGTCAGATCGATCAGTATGTCCAGAATACCAACAGCCTCGAAGGCATGTTCGAGACCGCTGATTCCGCGCTCAGTTCAGTCGTCACCGCTCTCAACCAGGCTATATCCCTTGGAACGCAGGGCGCCAATGGCACTTTGTCAACGTCGCAGCAGCAGTCACTCGCGCAGCAAGTCCAGGACATTCAAAATCAAGTCGTCCAGTTAGCCAACAGCTCCTACCAAGGAAATTACATCTTCGGCGGCACAGACACCCAATCGCCGCCGTTCGCTCTAGACTCCACGCAGCTCTCGGGAGCCACTTACAGCGGAAACAATGACGTTAATAACGTCGAAATTGCGGCGGGTTTAAGCATCCAGACCAACGTTCCAGGGAGCCAGATTTTTACGGGGCCCGGGGGCGGCGTCTTGGGATCGCTCCAACAATTGGTTACAGCGTTGCAGAGCGGCAACGCAGCCAATATTGGCTCTGCAACGTCCCAGATAACTTCGTCGCTCAACTACATGTCCCAACAGCGCATTTTTTATAGCAGCGCAACCAGCCAGCTCACTTCTACGCAGGCGTCGCTGCAGCAGGAACAAGTAAACTTGCAGACCGAAGATACCAACTTGGTGGGCGCTGACTTAGCCACGGTCGCAACCGCTCTGTCTCAAGCGCAAACGACCCAGAGTGCGACCTTGGCCGCTCTTGCTCAAGTCATTCCTCAAAGTCTGCTTGACTATCTCAAATAGCGCGCATTCCAGCTCCGCGAAGTAGCCACCGGAGTCGTCGCACAACGGGCCACGTGATTGGGCCTTAGAGAACGATGTGGTGCGCGCGGATTTCCCTCTGATTCCCCAACATTATACTAGCTCGCTCTATGACGTTTCTGAGCTCTCTGACGTTCCCGGGCCAACCGTGCTGCTCCAAAAGCTCGATTGCCTCCGTGCTCAGGGTTACCTGGTGAGGGCAGAACTTGGCGAGAAAGCTTTGTGTCAATAATCTGAGATCTTCCATGCGTTCCCGCAACGGAGTTATTTCAACCGGGAAAATTGACAGCCGATAGAATAAGTCCGAGCGAAAACCGCCATCCTGGACCAGCTTTCGGAGATTGGAGTTCGTGGCCGCTATAACCCGAACATCCACCCGAAGAGTATCAGTGCAGCCTAGAGATCATATATAGTACATTGTATCTGGATTAGAACGGACGAAGCGAAAGCGAGGTGACTGGTGTTGCTATGGAAGCGCCTCCGGGTTTGCTAGAGGGGTTGCCGGAGAAGACGAAAAGGGAATTTCTGAAACGATTGGGAAGCGGATTCAACTTGTTGGATACGACGGCGATGGGAGAGCCGAGCTTGAGTTCACAGACGGTGCGGAGTAATCCATTTTATTTACGTGAACCCGAGTGTCATAAAAGCGGATTATTAGCTGTTCCTCGACTTGTTAGGGTGCTCAATCAAAACATTTCGGCTTGAACGCAAAAAGCAGTCACGAAACGTGAACGTTGGCGTATGCGTCGCAGTGCTTTGCGTGCATAGTGGCTGAGTTGCTAAAAGTTCTGCGGACAGAAGTTGGGCATTGCATGCTGCTTCTAATGCGACCACAGGTACTAGACGGGGTTGAGTTCGGAGTATAGGCGGGTAGGAACTCTAACCAGAGCCTCCCTCTGCTAGCGTAAGAAATCTCAAACGATTAGACTACGGTGGATCTTTGCTCTATGTCACACGACGAACAACGGGCAGTGCAGATGCGCGACAAATGCTGCAAAAACTCAATCACCTGCGGACTGCGAATAGATGCTGGGAATAAACGGAAGTAGAAGTTCCGCCACGTAACACGGGTTATGGCTGATAGTGTTTTCCAATTGAAGTGGTACTGCAAAAAGGAGTCTGCTCACGTGGCGCTTAAGTGTGGTAACGATGTGGTCTCTGACTCAATGCACTTTCGTGGACGAAGACGATGACAAGACTCTCTGTTTGGGTTTTTTTTTAATCTGGGGTTAGCGTTTTCGCTTCTACGGCACAATTGCGGCCTCGTCACGTTCCAGTGTCCTAGTGGTCGGTCGCTGACAACTGTATGTTAACTGTCGAAGAATGTGTGAGATGTGTGTGGGGTGGTACTAGATGTCGCACTCTTGCTCGATCAAATGCGTTACGCGCGTGGAAGTGTATAGCGTTGTGTCATATCTCAGACTCTGTGGCGCTCGCTTCAAGTCACGCTCGATGTGTTCGATATCTTCTCGGTTTAAGCGGGGTTTGCGTACGTTTTGTTTGGTTTGTTTTAACTTCGCTCGAGTTTCTGACTTTAATTGCTGTGTTTAGCGGCTAACTGACTGTTGATGTACGTGAGTCTGGCGCGCTACTTCGGACTGATGTACTGTCTTTTCTAGCAGCAGGGCAGCTCGCAAACGTCGCTGTTCTAGTGTAGTAAAGTATCGTAGTATTTTTGCTGGGTTTCTTATTCTAGAACGATAACATAGCGTTGGGAGAACATCAATATAATATGTGACAATCGCTGTACCTCGCCTTGCTCAAGAAACCGCAACAATTTCGACTGCAGTCCCAGCGGCATCTCACCTATTTCATCGAGAAACAATGTTCCGCCCTGAGCGGCATGGATGCGCCCGATTCGAGATTGCAATGCTCCCGTAAAGGCGCCCTTCACATAGCCAAACAACTCAGCTTCCATCAGCGCCTCTGGTATTGCTGCGCAGTTAATGACGACAAACGGTTTCAACCGGCGTGTGCCTAACTGATGAAGCGCGCGTGCCACAATATCTTTGCCGGTGCCACTCTCGCCTGTTATTAGCACCGTCGTATCGCGGGGTGCTACGAGTCGCAGCATGGAGGAGAGCCGCTGCACCGCCGGAGCAGCACCCACAAAGCCGGGAATACCGCCGGGAGTCAGATTGTCATTTTGCGATCGGAAGGTAGGATTACCCGTGCGCAACGGCGTGCGCCTCTCCAGTCTTTGCACGATTTCGAAAATAACTGAATCCGGCGAAGGCGCAGTTACAATCGGCAGTCCGGTATGCGAATTGATCGGTACGATGGTCAGACTGGGATACTGTGCTTGAACGATTTCTTTGAAATCATCCGTCCTGAGATCCGGCAGCACGGGGTCTAGCAACAGCAGCGATGCGGGCTCGAATTCCATTTTTTCAAGAGCTTCTGCACCGCTTGCCGCTTCGGCCAACAGCCAACGCTCCGAAGTCAGATTCGAAAGCATATCGCTGCGCAGTTCGGCATTCGGACTGACGATTAGTACGCCGATCACTTCATCCGCGGCGATGTCCGGGGTCGAATCCTGAGAGTAGGCCGGGATGCTAGACATATAAACTATCTCGTGACCCCATCGTGACTGCCGTTTTTGACGTCACTGTCGGCAATAACAACACCACGATATCAGTCGTCTTATCAAAGTGGAGCTGCCCCCCCACAGTCGCTAACATGAGGTTGGCATATAGCAATTCGGAGTTGAGGGTACTTAAAAGGTCGTGCTCCGGAGTGCTGCGCATTCTTGATGGACGAAAGCTGATAACTGCATTTGTGTCGCTCGTATCGATAGATACCCTGATCCGACCTCCCGCTTCGAGGCACTTAGCAAGCGCTGTCAAAACCAGGCGGATGGCAGCGGATAACCTGCTCACAGAGGCCTTCACCATGACATTCCTCGGGTCTTCATCGGGGCATGCATCCATGACGACTGTAATATCGCCGGCACAGAAATCGTTACCGAGATTCTGCAGGCTGTCTGTCACAACTGGCGAGAGCGCGAAAGTAGTAACATCCCTAGCTGGCTGCTGAAGGCCAGCAAGTTTGCGGACGTCTTCAAAAGTGCTCGTCAGGCGAGACACCTCATCCCGGGCGCGCTCAAGGGAACACTTGCATTCATGACAGCTCTTTGAATGAGGGGCTTCCGGACTGACAGACTCGAGAGATTTCCCGCTGGTGACACCAGTTGAAATACGGGTCAGCATTAAATCGAGCAAACCCTGAAGAACCGTCAGGGGTTGCGCAGTTTTGTGCAATTCGCGTGACATCGCGCCTGCAAGTGAGTGATCGACATCCGGGGCGTTCGCGGCTCGTGGTTCCAAAACAATTCCCTCCTAATCGTCTGTCAGTACATATCCGACGCCACGAATGGTACGGATCAATTTGAGGGGGAATCCACCATCGACTTTGTCGCGCACATACTTTGCATAAACATCAACCAGATTTGTGCTGCCGTCGTAAGTTGTCTTCCAGATTTTGTCCATGATCATCTCGCGAGTCACCGGACGCCTGGCGTTCATCATGAAATATTCTAAGAGAGCGAATTCCTTGGCAGTCAACTCAAGTTTTTTCCCTGCCCGTTCGACCTTGAACTCATCGCGACTCAAGACCAAATCAGCCACTTGCAGCGTGCCCGCCCATTGCGGACTGGTGCGCCGCAGCAGCGCCCGAGTGCGCGCCGTCAACTCCTGAAATGAAAACGGCTTAAGCACGCAATCGTCCGCCCCACTGTCTAGGGCCATGATGCGATCCTCAAGATTGGTTCTTGCCGTTAGCACCATGATCGGCAAATTCGGAAAGAGTGGACGAACGCGCTTCAGAACCATGAGCCCGTCGAGTTTGGGCAGATTCAGATCCAGAACCAGAAGTTGGTATTTTGACCCCGCAATCGCGTCTGCGGCTGCTTCGCCGTCATGCACCACGTCAACGGAGTAACTGTGCGTTTGAAACCCGCGTCGCAAAAAATTAGCCAGCGGAATGTCGTCCTCAGCGATCAACACTCTTGAAACTTCTGATGCCTTCGCGGGTCCTTTACGCTCCGCAAGGCCATCAGCCTTACTAACCTCGATTGTCATAAACTCCCTGGGCTCGGCCGAAATATTCCCACAACTGATACAGATTGTTAAGGTTGCTCATCATCGCGGGTAAGAAAGATTATTAAAACTCATTCAACGACAAAGGGACACTCCCTTTCATAGTTCTGAATTACTTTAGTCAATTTGTCATGCATCGCCATAGCGACTGCGATGAAACGCAACCTCGTTTTCAGATTTACATTTCTCAGCCGATGCTCGAATCGAGGAATGGAACTACACGAAGAAGGGAGGGACGGTTGGAGCACGATCTTAGGCTGGCACGAAGAGGGCTAGAGCTTTCGGGTAAGTGATGACTTGCAGTCAGGTCAAGATTAATTCACGGAGTCTTGTGCTCTGGTGTCGGGCTGCCTGCCTTACTCTCGGCTGGGCTGGTCGCCTTACTATCATCCGAACCGCTCGTGTCGGTCTCAATATAGTGAACGATCAGAGAGATTCGGCGGTTCGAGGGATCTAAGGCATCCTTTGGATTGCGTAATCTCTGGTCGGCAAACCCTCGCACCTGTGACACTTGATCCGGTTGCACGCCGTTTTGCTGCATGAGACGCCGTGCGGAGTTGGCGCGGTCGGCGGAAAGCTCCCAGTTTCCGTAGTCCCGCACGCCGGCAAAGGGTTTAGAGTCCGTGTGCCCCTCTATGGAAAGCTTGTTGGGTAGCTTTCCCAACTCCGCAGCAAGCAAAATCAGCAAATCCTTGCCATCTTTATTGGGTTGGGTACTGCCGCTTTCAAAGAACGTTCCTGACGCGGATTCGAGCAGTTCAATTCGCAAACCCTCGCCGGTAACTGTCATTTCGATTTGATTCTTTAGCTTTTCAAAGTCGTTCATCTTGCGCACGGCCTTCTGCAGTTGCTCCTTCAACTCGGCCATGTCGTCTTTCTTGATGATGAAATTCTCGCCCGAGCCGCGCTGGTCTGTTCCGACTTTTTTCGAAGTGCCCGAAGGATCTTTAAAGTAACCTCCTACAGCCTCCTGCATCTGTTTGCTGGAGTTCATCAGCCAAAGCACGATAAACAATGCCATCATGGCGGTCACAAAGTCCGCATAGGCCACCTTCCAGGCGCCTCCATGGTGGCCGCCATGGTGCCCCTTTTTCTTGATAACGATAATAGGAGTTTCAGTTTCCACTCGAGAGGCTTTCTCTATCAGGCTGAAGCCGCCGCGGCCGCCGCCGGTTCGCCGCCCGCGCCGCCTCGGCATGCCTTTTCCACTTCCTGGAACGAGGGACGCACGTTCCCCGGAATTGCGCGTCTGGCTGCCTCTACTGCCATAATCGGCGCCGCGCCCTTCAGAAACGTAATCATTACCACCCGAAGCACGTAAAGAAAGGCTTGATGTTCATCCGCGCCCTTAGACATATTGGCTGCGATTGGGCCCACAAATCCGTAGCAGAGCAGAATGCCGAGGAATGTTCCCACCAGCGCCGCCGCCACCTTGCGTCCAATCTCTTCGGGAGGGCCGCCCAACGCGCCCATCGTGATCACTACGCCCAGCACCGCGGCCACAATGCCCAGGCCCGGTAGAGAGTCCGCCATAGTGCTCAAGGCCGCGACGGGTTGCGTGGCATCCTGGTGGTGGACTTCCATGTCAAGATCCAGGAGCTGATCTAAGTCGAATGGCTTCGCGCCTGTAACTGCCATTCGGAGCGTGTCACATACAAAGTCGCACAGGTGGTGGTCTTTGACGAATTTCGGATACTTGGAAAAGACCGGACTTTTGCCAGGATCTTCTATGTCAGATTCAATTCCCATCAACCCGTCTTTACGCGCCTTATTAAAAAGTTCGAACATCATCTTCAATGATTCTATGTACCGCTCCTTGGTGAATTTGGAACCCGAAAATACCCCGGCGATGCCCGCCGCGATTTTCTTAAGAATATGAAGCGGATTGGCGATCAGCACCGTTCCAATCGCCGCCCCTCCGATGATTAGAAGTTCGGCGGGCTGCAGCAGGACTTTCACATTCCCGTGCTCCATCAGATATCCGCCCATGATGGCGGCGATAACGATAACGATTCCGATGATTGAAAACATCCTGCTTTACTCCCCCTTTGTTGCTGCGGAACTGCCACGCGCCGAGCGATCCTTGTTCGCCGGGCTTGTCTTGGACACCACCACCAGATCGACGCGGCGATTAAGTTTTCGCCCGTCTTCGCTGTCATTATTGGCAACGGGGCGGTACTGAGAATATCCGGCAACCGAGATTTGCTTTGGATCGAGTCCATACCGGTCCACGAGTAACATCACTACCTGGGTGGCCCTGGCGGTTGAAAGCTCCCAATTCGATCTGAACTGAGCGGTATGAATATGTACGTTGTCAGTATGGCCTTCCACTCGAATCTGAAAACCCTTGGCGCCGAGAATTCCCGCTATCCGGCCCAGCGGAGCTTGTCCTTCCTGCAAGAGCACAGCGCTCCCGCTGTTGAAGAATCCAACTTCCTGCAGACTTACAACCAGCCCTTCGGGAGTTACTCGCATTTCAACTTCATGACGGTTGATCTCATCCCCTAAGGCCTCCTCCAGCTCTCGTTTCAATTGCTCGACATCAACGCCCTCTCCGCCCCCGATCGTCTTACTGTCGACCTGAGCGGCCGCCGATGGGGCGGAATCAAGCGGCGTTCGTATCGCGCCAGGCGGCGCGGCTTCAACGCGAAGCGGTGAATCTGCCGCGCTGCCGGAGAATACTCCCAACTCCTGAAAAGCTCCGTGAATAGCGGCAGACACCTGAACGACTTTCTTGTTGTCCATCTGCGACGTGGCATAGAGGACCACGAAAAAGGCAAAAAGTAAGGTAATGAAATCGGCATAGGAAACAAGCCAACGGTCATGGTTCACATGTGCGTTCTTCCTCCGTCGGCGGCTCATGCCGGTTGCGGCTCCCGATGCTCTTGTTCGAACAGATATCCAACAAGTTTCGTTTCGAGGATGCGTGGATTCATACCTTCCAGAATCGAAATAACGCCCTCTACCGTCATTTCGCGCAATATCTGCTCCTCTCGCCCTTTAATCTTCAATTTTCCCGAGGAAGGTAAGAAGAAGAGATTGGCGGACCCCACGCCATAAATCGTGGCCACAAATGCGACGGCAATGCCTCTACCGACTTCATCGATATTCGAGAGATGTTGCATCACCTGAATCAATCCGAGGACAGCTCCGATGATGCCGATCGTCGGCGCAAAGCCGCCCGCCGACTCAAACACTTGAGCGATCTTTTCCGAGCGTTCGGCCTGATTGTCAATTTCCAGTTCCATCATCTTCCGCAACTCTTCCGGTTCAACGCCATCCACCGCAAGCGTCAATGCCCGTCTGAGAAAAGGATCCTTGATAGCCGGCAGTTCCGCATCGAGAGACACGATGCCGTTCTTGCGTGCCCGCTGCGCAAACTTTACGAGCGTTTCAACGAGCCGCGTGGGATCTTCAGCCTTGTCCAAAAATACCCAAGCCAGCCGCTTGAATGCCTGCAGTACCGTGGAAAGAGGAAACTGCACCATCACAGCGCCAATCGTTCCTCCCAGCACAATCATTGCTGCTGTCGGCTGCAGGAGTTGGCTCACCTTCCCACCCTCGAGCAGTAAGCCCGCCAGAATTCCGCCGACTGCCAGCAGCACACCGGCAAATGTGCTCTTATCCACGAGATTCGTCCTCTACGTGCGGAAGATCGCTACGAAGATCGCCACCATCCAGCTGAACATTTCCCGCGGCTGTCACCGCGACGCCAGGATCCTTGAGGTTTGTCAACAAGCCGCCCAGGACAGCGCGTTTGAACTCGATAACTCGTGCAACCACTGCATCCGCACTCTCGCTGACCAGGAACTTATCGCCGCTCACCAGAGTGATCACCGTATCTGGGTTACTTTCGACACATTTGATCAGGTCGGAGTTCACCGTAATCGGTTGATTGTTTAACCTTGTAAGTCGAATCACTGTGTCCTCTTCGAAGCAGGCGCCACGCTATGCAGTGACCGGATTAATCGGCATTCGTAACACCGGTTCCGTGAGCCGATTGTGGATTGCTATATTGTGACTCATCCCTTATCAGCGGTGAGCTCAGCCACTCTCTTCTGCTCTTCCACAGGAGCCAACCGCCAAACCAGCGCAACCTGAAATCTGCTCGGTCGATTTTCCTAACACATCGGTCGGCAGCCACTAAGTCCCCGGGCTTGGCAGGTTACACAACTCTACCTTCTCCCGTTAAGGGCTGCCCTGACTCTGCAATCCAGTAGCCTCATTTTCCTCTAACATCCGGGGGGTTTCCTCACGCTGTTCACCAACGGTCGCGCGTTGGGATCTGCCAAATCGTTGAAGCGTCTCAATCTTGACCTGGCGCCAGCGGCATCTCTCGCGTAGTGGGTGTTGGTAACGAGGGTGCAATAGATTCCGGCAAAGAAATCTGGACCCTTGCAATTTCAAATCAAACGTTAATGTTTCTGCGAGGAAGCGTGCCAACTTTGGGGCTGTCGATGATTGTGAAGAACGCGGCAGACACAATCCGGCCCTGTCTAGAAAGCGCTCACAAACTCGTGCAGCAGATAGTAATCGCCGATACTGGCTGCACCGATAACACTTGCGACATTGCCCGCGAGTTTGGCGCAAATATTGTTTCTTTCCCTTGGGTGAACGATTTCGCCAAGGCCCGCAATGCCGCCCTCGCACCTATGACCACCGACTGGATCCTGATTCTCGATGCCGATGAAGAACTGGATCACGCTGCCGGGCAACACTTGCCGGCATTACTTGTGGCAAAGGATGTAGGTGGCTATGTAACCCCTATTCGCAACTATATGTTGAGCAGGTTTAACCGCGGATGGGACCGGGTTGGAGTACCCAATGACTATCTCCATGAACGCGCAAAGCACGCGCCGTCCTATATCGCCCACGAAAACTGCCGGCTCTTCCGCAAGCATCCCGGCATTTACTTCAGCGGCCGCGTCCATGAACTGGTCGAGCCCCAGATCACGACGCTAGCGCTCAGTCTTCTGCCGGCAACTTTCTTCATCCATCATTTCGGGCAACTCGTCGACCAGCAAGCCAGAGACAAGAAGAACGCGTTTTATCGAGATCTGCTGAAGACAAAGGTCCAGGAAAGGCCGGACGATCCTGTAGCTTGGACGCAACTCGGCCTGCACGAATTTGAATGTTTCAATGAGCCCGAAGAAGCCTTGCGCTGCTTTCAGCAAGCCTTGACATTGCGACCAGCCGCGCCCGAGCCCTGGCTTTTTACTGGTTTGGTATTGGTCAAACTGGAGAGATACCAGGAAGCCTTAAACGCCCTGGAGCATGATCGGCGGAAGGGCAGCAGCCTGGCTCTGCGTGAACAATGCCTGGGAGACGCCTTGTATGGCGTAGGCCGGCACAAGCAAGCCATGGCCGCTTACCGGCGCGCGCTGAAACTATCTGCCGGCGATCCGTTGCTCGAAAGCAAGTTGGGTTACACCGAAGTGAAGCTCGGACACAAGGATTCCGGGCTTACCAGGCTCCGGCATGCCGCGAGAGAGGCTCCCGCTGTCCACTCCATCAACGACCGGCTCATGAAAGGTTGCATCATGGCAGGAAGATTGGAGGAAGCTGCGGAGGTAGCCGACAGTTTTACGCATGTTATGGCCCACCCAAAGTTGTTTCTGCGGGCTGCCAGCATTCGCGCTCAATTAAAACAATGGACTCAGGCCCAACAGATTCTATCGAGGGGGTTGGAACGCTTCCCCGCGTCTGAGGAGCTGCAATTAGCCCATGCTGAAGTCGATAACAAGGAACAAACATTACTAGCAGATTAGAGCTAACTCGCAGGAGGCTCCGACAACTCGGACAAAATCTGGAAAGCCATATCATCAATTCCTTCGATATCAATACGATAAGGACAACACAGTTCCTTTTCGAATTCCGGTTCCGGTAACTCGAGGCCGGTAACTGAAGTTAGGTTATCGGGCTGATCCCAAACCGAGAAGTGCCGATAGATAGCCTGCAAAAAACAACCTCCTGCTCGAATGGCTGGTTCTCAACCTTCGAGAAGTAAGACAGGGCCGGAGCCTTGACGCAGGCGGAATTCGAACTAGGAGATTAATACAATGCTTAGCATCTTGAATAACATTTCTTCCCTGCAAGCCGAGAACGCGTTAAACACGACACAGATGAACCTCAACAACACCCTGCAGCAACTTTCGACCGGTCAGCGCATCAACACCGGTGCGGACGATCCTGCCGGGTTGGCGATTGCCAACGGCTTGCAAGCGAACGTAACCGCCCTGACCCAGTCCGTACAGAATGCCAGCGACGGCGTAGGTGAACTTCAGGTCGCTGATGGCGCGCTTGCACAGGTGACCACGCTGTTGAACCAGGCTGTCACGGTGGCTACAGAGGCAGCTTCGGGCACAGTGAGCGCCGCGCAGCGCACTTCTCTCGACAACGAGTTCCAGTCGATCACGTCTGAAATCACCTCCATTGGTGCGAGCACCACTTACAACGGCACGGCGATCTTCGGATCTGGCACGCTGACCGTTTTCATGAGCGATTCGAGCAGCGCTGGCACCGCGACCATAACCGCGAACCTGGCCGCCTTAAGCGCGACCAGCCTCACCCTCAATGGCAATACTTTGACCACGGTTGCCGCAGCCACGACCGCGCTGACCAACATCAACAACGCGATCGCAGCCGTTGCCGCTCAGCGTGGTGACATTGGAGCGAGCTCCAACCAGCTCCAGGCCGCCAGCAACGTCATGAGCGCTCAGATCACCAACGTGCAGAACGCCGAGAGCGGAATCATGGATGCGGACATCGGGGCCACCACCTCGAACCTCTCCAAGTACAGCATTCTACAGCAGACCGGCATCGCTGCCCTGCAACAGTCGAACTCGATGGAGCAGGGTGTACTGAAGTTGCTGCAATAACAGATCGGGATGGTGGGATCACGCATCCCGCCATCCCCTGTTTTTCAAGCAGCGGTGAAGCAATAGGCAGGGAACGTTACTCTTATGGGCTCTACTTCCGGCATTAATCTAAGTTCTCTACTTTCCGCGTTGGGATCATCCTCCTCCGGCATTAACGTCGCGTCCGCAGTTGCTGCCGCCATGTCCGCTCTTTCCGCTCCCGAGCAGCAGTGGGAGTCGCAACAGCAGGGTTTGGCGACACAAACCAGCAACCTTGACCAGATGCAAACGGATGTGAACACGCTTGAAAGCAGTTTGACTGCACTGCAAGATCCTGTCGGCGCACTTGCCTCCATGACGGCCACCTCTTCGGACGCGGCAGTCGTCAGCGCGACGGCAGCGCCTGGCGCCGCTGCCGGCACTCACGTCGTCGTCGTCAACAATATCGCTTCCACCGCATCATGGTATTCGAATTCTGTTGCGAGCAGCAGCACAGCTTTGGCCGCTGGCAGCTTCACTCTTACGGCCGGCTCTGGCGCCGCTACACAGATCCAGATTGGCAGCGGCGTGGACACGCTCGACCAGCTCGCCACCTATATCAATGGACAGAATCTAGGCGTTACCGCCAGCGTAGTTAACGATTCGTCTGGATCGCGCCTCGCGATCGTAAGCAACAACTCCGGCAGCGCAGCCGGCTTCACGGTCAGCAATGCTTCGGGACTCACTTTCACCCAAGCCTCTGCCGGTGAGGATGCAGCTCTTACCGTCGACGGAATCCCTATCGACAGTGCCTCGAACACCGTCACGGGAGCGATTAATGGCCTCACGTTAAATCTGACGGGTGCATTACCGGGGGGCCAAGTTACAGTAACCGTGGCGCCTGACACGAGCACGATTTCACAAGCCGTTGCCACTTTCGTAGGCGCTTATAACACGGCCATCGGCGACGTCAATACTCAATACACCCTTAATGCGAACAATCAG
Organism: uncultured Acidobacteriaceae bacterium; assembly: GCA_963810955.1. Taxonomy (GTDB): domain Bacteria; phylum Acidobacteriota; class Terriglobia; order Terriglobales; family Acidobacteriaceae; genus Acidiflorens. Next base: position 73,622 of record CAWEPW010000042.1, read on the forward strand.
GAAGGACCGCTGGCCGGCGATCCTACGGTAGAAATGCTGCAAGACGCGCTCTTGTCATCGGTGGGTTATTCCGGCGGTGGAAACGGTGTTTCGACCCTGGCAGATCTCGGAATCACCATGAACAAAGATGGCACTCTGAGCCTAAACAGCTCGACTCTCACCAGCGCCATACAAAACAATCCCTCTGCCGTTCAGAATTTCATGCAAGGCGCATCTTCGAACGGCTTCGTTGCCAATCTCAGCAACCAGTTAAGCACGCTTACCGATCCTGCTAGTGGCGCTTTCACCGTCGACCTTCAGAGCATCAGCAGCGAAAACTCAGATTTACAGAACCAGATCAACAATTTTCAGACTTACCTTAACACCCAGCAGTCGCTGCTGACGGCCGAATACAACAAGGCCGACATAGCCTTGCAGGAAATTCCGCAAATAAAAGCGCAAATCAACGCTGAACTCGGCTATGCGCCGACATCGTCATCATCCTAATGAAAAAAACTCAGACCGAACTCACATTCTTGAGAGCCGCTGCGCAAGATGCAGGCCCAGTCGGACTCGTCATCATTCTTTACGATCTTCTAGTTCACGATCTGGAGCAGGCAATCGCTGCGTTCGCGGATCGAGAAGTCGAAAGGCGAACCGCCAAGATCAAGCACTCCTTTCTCGTGCTCCAGCAGCTTGAGGGATCGCTCGACATGGAGAACGGCGGCGACGCAGCGAAACATCTTTCCGCTTTCTACTCCGCCTTGCGCTCGAAAATTCTCGAAGCGCAAATAGCGGCAAAGCCGGAAATTCTTCGACGGCAAATCGAGCTGGTGCTCGACGTTCGCCAGGCATGGCAGGAAGTTAACAAGCCCAACCTTGGCACTGCACCCGCAACGGCTGAGCCGGTCGGCTCCAGCCAAACGACGAGCCGCGCAGCGGCAGCGGCCGCCGGTGCCGGCGAAGTCAGCTCCATGAATTGGATGGCGTGACCTGCAGCTGTAGCCCTGGCTCAAACATTGTTGAGATCACTCGCGGTTGTAGGATTTCGACGGTAGTAGAAATTGAAGCCCGAAATAACCGACAAAATAGGACTGATTGGACCGGGTAGGTTCTAAGCTGCGCCCCGCCATAAGAAGCAGGATCACCGGGCTGTGGATTTTGTAGCGCGCACCCAGCCCAATCGTAGGTTGGTAATTCGACGGATGGAATGCGCCCTGGGAATAGAACTCCGCATCCATTTCAAATTTTGAAGTGAAGTCGTGGCCCAGAACCAGGCCGGTCAGCCAGGTGTTGGGCCCTTTGTGCGTGAACTGATAGCCGATTTCGTAATCGACACCAACCGGGCCAAACTTCCTGGAGAATTCGAAAGGCAGAAGAAAACCCTCGCTTGGCGGCGTGATGCCGCGGCTGACGGCGTCGTTGGGATTGTTGAGAAAGAGTTGGGGAAAGGTCGAGACCGCGAGGCCAGATTCTCCTGCGTCGTAGAAGCGCCATTTGACGCCGAGATTCGATTGGCCCAGTCCGAACTTAGTCGAAGAAGCCGGATTTTGCACGCGTAACCAGGCATTTTCATAGGTGAGCTGAATGCGATCGCCCACCCCGAAATTAATGTCGACGTCGGGAGTATGAGAGACCGATTGATCGCTGTAAAAAAACGGCATGTAGCCAAGATTGATCTCCCAATTGAACGGACCGGGAGTGCCAGGATCGTTGGTGTAGTAGGGTGGACCACCCTGAGCCAACGCAGACCTGGCGATCAGAAAAAAAAGAAGCGGAAACAGTGTCCGCAGAGCCAGGCCTCCAGGGCTCGCCGTTTCGAGGCTGTTCGTTCCCTGTGATTTCGTCGATCTCATCCTAGCGCCCTGCCTCCACCACCATCACGACGAAGGAATTCGGCTCCACTTTTCTCTCCGGTCGCGGCCCAACATTAGCGGCCACGGTGAACAGCCGATGCGTCTTCGAGTCAAGGGCCATGGTGCGTGCGGATTTTTGCGTCGTCACCGTCTGCACCACGCTGAACTGGTCGCCGCCGTCTTCCTTAATCACCGTAATCGTGCCATCTCCCGCCGACGCGAAAGCAAGGCCGCGATCGGCATCAAACCTGGTCGCGTCGCAGCCTTCTCCGATTGGCAGATTCGCAACCATCTTCCCGTTATCCGCATCCACCACGACCATCTTCTTATTGCCGCCACAGCCGACAAATAGCCGCCGATTCTTACGGTCAATCGAGAGCCCGGTCGGCTCGACACATCCCATCAATTTCCATCGCGATTTAATCGTCAGCTTCTGCGGATCCATTGCCACGAGCTCCGATGTATCCTCAATATTCACAAACACCGTGCCCGTTTCGTCACTCGCTGCAAATTCCGGTTTGCCGCCCAACTCGATTTTGCCCACCACTTCGCCCTTGGATGCATCAATCGCGGTCGCCGTCCGCTCATCTCCTTTCCCGTTGAAAGTGAAAACTCGTTTTGAAAAAGGGTCATACAAAATCGCATCGGGCCCGCTGCCTACTTTGATCTTCTTTTCCACCGCCAGCGATTTCAGGTCGAACATACTCACCGTATCCTCTCGGCCGTTGCTGGTAAATCCGCGTCCCATCTCGAAATCGAGGGCGACTCCGTGAACCCCGGGCGTATCGGCAATCTCGCCAATTTGCTTGCCCGAGTCCGTGTCAACCACCATCACCCGCGTAGCCCGCGCAATGAAGAGGCGATGCCCGTCGCTATCCGCAGTCAGGTAATCCCAGCCGCCATCGCCGCCCAGCTTCCATGTCTTGACGACCTTATAGTCCGCTGCATGGTCCGCTGCCGAAGCCGTCGGGACCAACGCCCACATCGTTGCCAGCAAAATGAAGATGAAGCCGATCCGTACGGCCGCGCGCTGTCTCATGTCCTGTCCCCCGTCTCTACATGCTATGGTCGACTGCCCTCGTCCGCCAGTCTTTCGTCCGCCACTCGCTCGCCCACCTTGCGTCCACTGCCGATTATTCGAGCGCGATGGCGACATCCCAAAATTCCAGATTGCTAAACTCTGCTTTGATCGCTTACACTCCGTCCGGCGTCAAAACCCATTTTGAATCGCACGATGCTTGGCTTTCGCCTTGCCAGCACGCATGAGGAATAAACGATGAGCATTCAAAACCATTTCGTCGATCATCCAGCGGGAGTGAACTCCGTTCCAGCCGCGCGGCCGCACACTTGGGCAGGCGGATTGTCCTTCCTCGTTCTCGCCTCCGGCTTAATGTTTTTCACAGCTGCGCCGGCCCGCGCTCAAGCGGCAGCGTCAGAGCCCGCTCCAAGCGTGGTCCAGGCAAATGTCAAACTGGTAATCGGCGGCGAGACGATCAAGAACAATTCGGTAGGCACGCTCTCGGTAGTGGGCAACTCCCTCCAATTCGCAACCGCCAAAACCAAAATGGACGTAGAAGCCTCATCCATTCAGGATATTTCTACCCATGAGGATAGCCGGCAGGATATTTCCGGCGCAGCCCACCTTGCGACCATGGCCATCCCTTACGGTGGCGGACGATTCCTGAGTTTGTTCTCCCATCAGGTCGATGTCCTCACCGTCGAATTCAAAGACGCTGATGGCGGTTTCCACGGAACTGTCTTTGTGTTACCTCAGGGTCAAGCCGCTCCCTTCAAAAAGCAGCTCGTCGCGATGGGCGCAAAAGCGAGCGTTCCCCTCGAAGAACCCGCACCAGCCAACAAATAGGAGGACACACCGTTGAAACATCAAACCCGAGCGGCAGTCTCAGTCATTTTTCCCATCCTGATCGGCTGCACCCTATTGTTGATGACCGGCTCTGCCATGGGACAGGCGGCAGGAGATTCCAAGAGCGCGCAGAAGTTTTCTGCCTCCTCCATCTTGATCGAACCGCCCGACCCGGGCGACGTTCCCATGCCGCCCGAATTCCGCATGGCCATCTACGAAAACCTGATCACGCAGATCACAAAGACAGGAAAGTTTCAGCACGTCTATCGCAGCGGCGACAAGAATGCATCCGCTGTACCCGACCTCGTCACGCTGCACACCACCGCGCGGGCTTTCAACAAGGGCAGCCAAAGAAAGCGTGAAGTAACCACCGTTACCGGCTCGACTTCGATGACCCTGAATGTCCGCATTACCGACCACGCCGGGCAGACCATCGTCGATCGCGATGTCAAGGGTAAGGTGCGTTTCCTGGGAGAGAACCTGCGCGCCACCTACGATTTCTCCAAGAAAGTGGCGGCCATCGTTCGCGAAACTTTCTAGCCAGAGGCGTAATCCGTTTAGCGAACAACATTCTGAACGTGTCGTTGGCCGCTAAATGTGCATTTCGCGCGCTCCCCGGCATCGTCTGTCCATCGCGTTCGGGCCGCTCGCGCTGGTAACCAATCCTGTAGGAAAATACATCATGAGCCCGGTGCGAATCGACAAGTGGCTTTGGGCCGCCAGATTTTTCAAGACGCGAACCCTAGCCGCCCGCGCTTGTGAACTCGGCAGAATTCGATCCCACGACCAGCCCGCCAAAGCCGCGCGCGAAGTCCGCATCGGAGACATGTTGCGCGTGACCAACGAAGGTGGCGACTTTGAGGTCGAAGTCCTGCTGCTGAGCGAGGTGCGCGGCCCGGCATCGGTGGCGCAGACGCTCTATCGCGAAACCGAGTCCAGCCGCGAACAGCGCGCCAAAATAGCGGTCGAGCGCAAAGCGATGAAACAGTTTGAAGCGTTGCCCGCGGGCAGACCCTCAAAACGCGATCGCAGGAGGATCATCCAATTCCGAAGCCAAACCTTCGCCCGGGACGAATGATGCACAACCGCCAGACGGAATCACTGATAACGATAACCAGTCCCAAAACTCCCCGCCAATCCATCACCGCAGTACGCAGAAGCGCCGCCGCATTTACTATAGCGAAGGCAATAACCAAGCTCCGGTCCAAAGGAAACATCGATGAAAAGTCCCGTTGTAGCGTCTCTGTTATTTTTCGCCCTGGCGGCATTGGCCGCTGCCCAGAATTCTGCGACCGAGCCGCACCCCAAGACCCCGCCGCCCAGTAGTGACCAGACAGCAATCGACCAGAAAACGATCGACCAGAAAACGCCTGACCGAAAAACAATCGCTCAAAAGACCGCCGGAATGCAAAAACTGCCCGGCTTTTTCACCTATTACTGGGATGCGCGCGACGGCAAACTCTGGCTGCAAATCGATAAATGGAACACGCCCTTCCTTTATTACGAATCCCTGCCCAATGGTGTGGGGTCGAATGATATAGGCCTCGATCGCGGCCAGCCCGGCGAAACGAATGTCGTCCATTTCGAACGCACCGGCCCGCGAGTTCTGCTGGTTGCCGAGAACGAAAAGTATCGCGCGATCACCGATGACCTCGAGCAAAAAACCGCCGTACGGCAGGCCTTCGCCCAGTCTGTTCTTTGGGGATTCGAAGCCGCCGCCGAGAGCGACGACGGCGAATCAGTCCTCGTCGATGCGACCCCATTCTTTCTAAGTGACGCGCACCTCGTCGCCGCAAAACTCGCCGAGCTCAAACAAGGCGCCTATCACGTCGATCCCTCGCGCTCTGCCATCTATCTTCCCCGCACCAAAAACTTCCCGGAGAATACTGACGTCGAGTCGACTCTGACTTTTGTTGGAGACAATCCCGGCCATTGGGTTGAAGAGGTCACGCCCGACCCTCGCGCCATCACTGTGCACGAGCATTTCTCTTTTATCCAGGCGCCATCAGCCGGATTTCGAGAACGAGCCTACGATCCGCGTTGCAGCTTTTTCGGCATCAGCTACATGGATTTCGCGACGCCCGTCGATCAGCCGATCATGAAGCGTTACATCGCCCATTTCCGTGTCGCCAAGAAAGACCCCTCAGCCGCGATCAGCGAGCCGGTGAAGCCTCTCATTTACTACGTCGACCGGGCGATTCCCGAGCCAATTCGCTCCGCCGTTCTTGAAGGAGCATCCTGGTGGAACACAGCTTTCACGGCCGCCGGATATAAGGACGCATTCCAGGTCAAACTGCTGCCCGTGGGAGTCGACCCGATGGACGTCCGCTATAACGTCATCGAGTGGGTTCCGCGCGCGACCCGCGGCTGGGCATATGGAATCGCCATCGCCGATCCCCGTACAGGCGAGATCATCAATGGCCATGTGAATTTCGACGCGCTCAGAATTCGCCAGGTATTTCTGATCGCGCAGGGCCTTCTCGATCCGTTCGGCAACGACTCAACCGCGCTCAAGCGAGCCAATGAAATGGCGCTCGCCCGCATTCGGCAACTGGCCGCGCATGAAACCGGCCACACCCTGGGCCTTATGCACAATTACGCCGCCAGCATCGTCAATCGCAGTTCCGTCATGGATTACCCGCCGCCCACCATAACTCTTGGCGCGAACGGCCGCCCCGATGTCTCCGATGCCTACGCCGTCGGTATCGGCGAGTGGGACAAGGTATCCATTACTTACGGTTACAGCGACTTGTCTCAAGAACAAACCGAGACTCCCGCGCTCGACAAAATTCTCTCTGACGCTTTCTCGCGAGGGCTTCTCTACCTCACCGATCAGGATGCTCGCCCGCTCGGCTCGGCCAGCCCGATCGCGCATCTTTGGGACACGGGCCACAATTCCCTCGATGGCTTGAGCCGCGTGATGGCCGTGCGCGCCGCAGCCTTGAAGAATCTTTCTGAGAATGCAATTCCTGACCACACTCCGATGGCAACGCTCGAAGATGTGCTAGTTCCCATGTATCTCTACCATCGCTATCAGGTAACTGCCGTGGCGAAGTCGATCGGCGGGCTCAATTACTTTTTCAATCTTCGTGGAATTAACGACAGCCAAAAGCCGCCCACTATTGTCCCCGCTGCCGAGCAGCGCAAGTCGATTCGCGCCGTGCTCGACACGCTCTCACCCGAAGTGCTCGCATTGCCCGAGTCTCTGCTTAAGATAATTCCGCCGCGCCCGCCGGAGTATCCGACTGGCCGCGAGAATTTTTCCCGCCGCACGTCGCCGGCATTCGATGCGCTCGCTCCCGCGGAAGCGGCGGCGCAGATCGTCTCAAACGTGCTGCTTCAACCCGAACGCGCCCAGCGCCTGATCGAATATCACGCGCTCGACGCCGGCAATCCCGGTTTTGACGAATTGCTTACCGATGTACTGACCGCCACCTGGAAGTCGCCGCCATCGACTGGCTATAAAGCAGCAATCCAGCGCACAGTGAACGCGGTCGTTCTCGATCGTCTGATGATGATGGCAGCTGATGAACACTCTTCAGCACAGGTTCGCAGTGTCGCTTCGCTCAAGCTCGACGAATTGAAAAAATGGATCGCGACGCAGCTGCCATTGGCCAAAGACGAGGCGGTTCGAGCCCAGCTCTTCTTTGCCGCAAGTCAGATCGATCGTTTTGAAAAGAACCCGGCGGAGATCCACCTGACAACGCCGGCTCCGCCGCCCGAGGGCGATCCGATCGGCACTGACGATTGGGAGTAGATTGCGTCCGGGGTGTCGAAGATGACGCTAAGACGCACAGGGTTCAACCTTGAATCTTGCCGGAATACAGCGCCATGCCCACCACAGCATCGATTCCAAGCGAGTCGAGACTGTCGATTTCCCGCTGTTCGGTAATACCACCGGCGACGACGAGATGCCGGGTCGTGGCGCGTCGAATGGCGTGAACCGTCTCCATCGGAATTCCGCCCATCAATCCCTCAGTGTCGATGTGTGTATAAAGAAAGGTTTCGCAAAACGGCTCCAGCTCGCGAATCATTTCGAAAGCAGTGATGGCCGTGCTCGTGCGCCAGCCATCGATCGGCCACTCGGCCTCCGCGCGAGTCGAGAGCGAACATCAGCGCTGTTGTCGGTATTTTCTCCGCCAGGGCACGGGCGTGCTGCGCGATTGATTCGTCCTTCCGACAACAAAGCGGATCCGATGATCACCTTGCGCGCGCCCATCGTCAGAAGTTCCTGTGCGGTTTCAACATCGCGAATGCCGCCTCCGACCTGGCAGGCAGGCGGCCTACGATCTGCTTTACCAGAGGCAGATTGTCGCCAGAGCCGCGCGCTGCGTCGAGGTCGATGAGTTGAACGATAGGATATTTCGAAAAGCGCTCGATCCAGTAGTCGAAGTTATCGAACTCCAGTTTTTTCTTCTCGCCCTGCACCAACTGCACAATCTTGCCGCCCATGAGGTCGATGGATGGAATCAGCATGGCCATCTCACCGGCACGTTCGCCGCCAGCAGTTCGCCTTTCAATTGTCCGATATTCTCCAGGCCGAAGTGGAAGATGGAGGCGGCCAGAGCTGCGTCGGCGTGTCCGTCGCCGGAACACATCAATAAAATGTTGCGGCGAACCGGCGCCCCCAGAGGCGATGACAGGAATAGAAACAGCGTCAGCCACCGTCTTCGTCAACTCGCAATCAAAACCTGCTTGCGTGCCGTCGCGGTCCATCGAAGTGAGCAATATTTCTCCCGCCCCACAATCCGCCGCTTCGCGCGCCCACTGCAGCGCGTCGCGCCCTGTGGAAGTGCGTCCTCCGGCAACGAATACTTCGAACCCATCGTTCATCCGCCGCGCATCGATGGCCACTACCACCGCCTGCGACCCGAAACGCGCGGCAATTTTCCCGATCAGCGTTGGGTCTTTCACGGCGGCCGAATTGATGGCGATTTTATCCGCACCGGCGTCGAAGACGGCCGCGGCGTCAGAAAGTTCGCGGATTCCTCCGCCCACCGTGAACGGTACAAACAAACAGCGTGCTGTGCGGGAGACAACGTCGAGCATCGTGTTGCGCTTATCGCTGGTAGCTGTGATGTCGAGCAGAACGATTTCATCCGCGCCATCGCGGGCATGGGCGGCGGCGCACTCCGCCGGATCCCCGGCGTCGCGCAGATTCACGAACTGCACGCCCTTCACGACGCGGCCGTCGTCCATATCGAGACAGGCGATGATGCGCTTGGTCAGCACTTATCGGCCGTCCTCAAAGCTCGCCTCGTGTTGACTCAGGTCAGCCGAATTCAATTCACAGAAATTCCTGAGAATCCGCAGCCCCACGGTCCACGATTTCTCCGGATGGAACTGCACTCCGAAGATGTTCGCTTGTTCAACGACCGCCGAAAATTGCGTTCCGTATTCAGTCGCTGCCGTGGTAGCGGCGACCACCGGCGCTTGAAAAGAATGCGTAAAGTAAACGAAGGATTCAGGTGCAACGTCACGCAGCAACCGCGAGCCTCCGCGCACCGCTAGCGAGTTCCATCCAACATGCGGCGATTTCACCGAAGCGGGGAACGGCCGGCATCGTCCCGCAAAAATTCCAGCCCCCGCGCACGCGGGAGCCTCGTCGCTGCCCTCAAAGAGCCATTGCATTCCCAGGCAGATTCCCAGGAGCGGCTTACCGGCATTTGCAGCGTGCAGAACGGCGTCCCGCAATCCTGTGTTATCGAGAGCGCCCAACGCACTGAAGTGCCCCACTCCGGGCAGAACGATCTTGTCTGCCGCCGCGACATCCTCGGCATGCGTGGTCAATCGACAACATCGGCGCCGAGATAGTCGAAGGCTTTCTTCACGGAATTCAGGTTGCCGGCGCCATAATCGACGATGGTGATCTTCGCCCGTTCATAAAAGCCCCTTGGTGCTCGGCAGCATGCGCCCCAGCTGGCGATCACGGGAGCAAGCTACACGAAGAGCGCGCGCAAAAGCCTTGAAGAGCGCTTCGATCTTGTGATGACTGGAACGTCCGTACATCACGCGCACGTGAACGTTGGCGCGCGCGCCGCGAGCAAAGCCCTCGAAGAAATCGGCTACCAGTTCCGCTTGCAAATCGCCGACCCTGGCTGCGCGGACCTTGGTCTCAACCACTGCAACCGCGCGCCCGCCAAAGTCGACCGCCGCCAATCCCAGAGTTTCGTCCATGGTCATGAGAAAGTAGCCGGCCCGCAGAATGCCGCGCCGGTCGCCCAAAGCGCGGTCAAACGCCTCGCCCAAGGCTGATTCCGACGTCTTCCACCGTGTGGTGCTGATCCACGTCCAGGTCCCCGACGGCGGCGAGTTTCAGATCGAATGCACCATGGCGCGCAAACAACTCCAGCATGTGATCGAGAAAACGAATGCCCGTGGAGACTTCGTATTTTCCGCGGCCCTCGATGGTGAGGGCAATTCGAATTTCTGTCTCTGCCGTTGTGCGATGCAGATTGGCTTTCCTCACGACTCGCACCCCGTTTGGCAACTGGTTGCGCGATGCGGTTTGCAATCCAAGTTGCGGGACTACCTCGCGCAGGGCATCGATGAGCGTTTGCGTGTGCTTCGTTCGTTCCCACAGTCAGGCGGACACAACCATCGCAACCGGGATCGTTGTGCCGGTCGCGCACCAGGATTCCACGATCGCGCAGGGCTCGAACAAACTCAGCGTGCGCTGCGCCGATGCGGACGAGCACAAAATTTGCATGGCTCGGCCAGTAATGCAATCCCGAGACGCCAAGCTCCTGCTGTAATTTCTCGCGATTGCTTCGCACCTGCGCGACATAGCGGGCGACGTACTCCTGATCCTGAAGAGCCTCGGGCAGAATCGCGAGAGCGGCCGCATTGACGCTGTAAGGCGAGGCGACGCGGCGAACCATCGCCATCTGCCGCGATTCTCCCGCAAGAATGCCGATGCGCAAACCGGCAAGTCCGTAGGCTTTCGAGAAGGTCCGCGCCACAAAAAGATTGTCGATCTGCCGCGCGCGATGCTGATTTGCATATGGCCAATCAGCGTCTCCCCATAGAATTCAAAATATGCCTCATCGACCAGCAGGGCAGCTTGTGGTGCGGCTTCGGCGATTTTAATCAAAACATCGCCTGCAACTGCCGCTCCCGTCGGATTGTTAGGATTTGCCACCGCGATGAGCCGCGTGCGCGAACTGATTCGCGCCAGCAGGTCTGACGCCGGAAAAGCAAAGTCGTTCCCCGCCCGCACCTCAATAACCCGCGCCCCTTCGGCCTGCGCGAAGATCGCATACATGGCAAAAGTCGGCACGACGATGAGGGCTTCGTCCCCGGGATCGAGATAAGCGGAACACAGCAGATGAATCGCTTCATCGACTCCGTTTGTAAGCAGAACCTGCGCCGGATCGAGTCCAAGAAAACTCGCAACCATTTTTTCCACCGGCTCGCGCTCGGGATAGCGCGCCAGCAGTTCCGCATCGAGCGAGCGCAACCGGGCCAGCACCCGTGGCGAACACCCAACGGTGCTTTCGTTGAAATCCAGGCGCAGCCCTATCCGGCCCGCTAGCGGCGGCTTGTAGGCATGCAGCTCTCTTACAACGGCGCGCGCCTCAAGCATGAGAACTCCTCGCTCGGAATGCCTCAGCGTGTCCCTTCAAGCCTTCGGCAGTCGCGAGCGCGATGCCGGATGGCGCGATGCGTCGAATCCCAGCGCGCGAAATCTCCTGACAGCTAATGATGCGGACGAAGTCGAGCACGCTCAGGCCGCCACGCACGCGAGCCATTGCACCCGTCGGCAGCACATGATTCGGCCCGGAAACATAATCTCCCGCGGCCTGCGGAGTAAAGTCGTCGAGAAAAACCGAGCCTGCATTTCGTACTTTCGCAACCAGCGCTGCCGGCACGGTTAAATGCTCCGGCGCGATGCGATTGGATATTTCGATCGCCTGTTCCAGCGAAGACGTCAGCAGAATAGCCCCGCGACGGGAGAGCGATTGCGCGGCGATCAGGTTCCCCCGCGTGCGCTTTGCTATCTCGCTTTGAACATCCCGTGCCAACGTGCGCGAAGCTGTGATGAAGATGCAAAGCGCGTCGGGATCGTGTTCCGCCTGCGCCACCAGGTCCGAAGCAATGCAACCGGGATTACCGTCGTCGCTGATAATCACGGCCTCAGTAGGTCCAGCCAGAAATTCGATGGCACAATCGAAGGCCACCATTTTCTTGGCCGCAGTCACGTAGCGGTTTCCAGGCCCGACAATCTTGTCCACTCGCGGAATCTCTTCCGTTCCATAAGCCAGGGCTGCGATTGCCTGCGCGCCGCCGACTCTATAAAACTCGCGTACGCCGAGAAAGGCAGCCGCCGCCAGTGTTGCCTGCGCTGGGCGCGGAGACGCCACGCAAATCTGTTTCACTCCCGCGACCTGTGCCGGAATCACGGTCATGAGCACCGTCGAAGGTAAAGGATAGCGCCCTCCCGGAACATAGCATCCCACCGATTCGAGCGGACGAACCAGTTGTCCGACCTCGACTCCAGGCTCGATTTCGCGCCGCCATTCCAGGAGCGCGCCAGCCGCTTGCCACTCCGCATAGCGGCGGATATTACCCGCCGCGTGCTTGATCGCGTTCTGCAACTCCGGATTGATCTTTTCCCATGCCTCATGAAGTTCGTCTTCAGAAACTCGCAGCGGTTCGTCTTTGCCGAGTCGGTCCCAACGCGTAGCGTAGCGGCGGAGCGCGCGATTTCCCTTGCGCCGGACGTCATCCACAATGCGGCGAACTGCGGGTTCAATATCCACCAGATCGGTCGCGCCGCGCGTAGCGATCGCAGTCACCGCACGAGCCTGTTCGTCGCCCTCAAGCATGCGGATCGCGTCATTCATCCAGCCCTTCCCACGCTTTTTACCACCATCCTTGCGCTGGATATTCCTCTTGTCCTTGTTGCGCATGATTTGAGTCCGCATCACATGACCACCTTGTTCAGCGGATATTCGACAATGCCCTGCGCGTTCGCTTGCTTCAGCTTCGGAATCAGCGACCAGGCGGCTTGCTCCTCGATAACCGTGTTCACTGCGACCCACTCGCCATCGGCCAGCGGCGCGACCGTCGGATTCTGCAGCGCTGGCAGCAAGCCGAGAACGCCCAGTAAATCCGCCTTGCGCACATTAAGCATCAGGCCCACGCGCCCCAGCGCGGCAATCGCTCCACTCAGCATGACGGCAAGGTTGTCAATTTTCAGCCGCCGCGCAGCGTCGCACCACGCCGCCTTGTTCGCCACCAGTTGCGTGTTGGATTCAAGAACAGTTTCAAGAATTCTCAGGTGATTGGCGCGCAGCGAACTGCCGGTCTCCGTCACCTCGACAATCGCATCGGCCAGCAGCGGCGGCTTGATTTCGGTCGCGCCCCACGAGAACTCAACCCGTACGTCAACCTTGCGGCTGGCAAAATAATTGCGCGTGAAACTGACCAGCTCGGTAGCAATGATTCTCCCCTCGAGGTCTTCGAGTTTGTGGAAGTTCGAATCTTCGGGCACGGCCAGGACCCACTTCACCTTTCCCATACTTTGTTTCGAATAGACCAGATCCGCAACCTTGACCACATCAAGGCCGCTTTCGAGTATCCAGTCCAGCCCCGTCAATCCTGCGTCGAGCGCGCCGTGTTCGACGTAGCGCGCCATTTCCTGAGCCCGAATGAGCAGGCATTCGATCTCGGGATCGTCCGTCGCCGCGAAATAAGAGCGGGCGTTCGTATACACGTGCAATCCAGCGCGCGTGAAGAGACCAAGCGTCGCTTCCTGCAAACTTCCTTTCGGAATGCCCAACCGAAGCTTCATCGATTCGCCTTCCCCGGTTCAAGATTCGCGGGCTCAAGCAAGGCCGGTCCAGGCGCAGCCGGTCCAGGCGCAGCCGGTCCAAGCGCAGCTGGTCCGAGCGAAAGCGGCTGCGTAAAACAGGAACGCGTCTCGTTGTGGCAGACGTTGCCCTCGCCGAGCACGCGGACGCGCATCAAAACCGTATCCTGATCGCAGTCGGCGGAGGCGGCGATCACCTGCAGGCGATTGCCTGAGCTCTCGCCTTTTGTCCACAGTTTCTGCCGGGTGCGGCTGTAAAACGTCACAAACCCCGTACCCAGCGTCATGTCCAGCGCTTCCCTGTTCATGAAGCCCACCATCAGCAGTTCGCCGTCGCCCGCATCCTGAACCACAGCAGGCACCAGCCCTTGCATCTTGTCGAAGTCGATCTCCATTCGATCCTCCCGCGGAAAGTTTTAGGAGCCACAAAAGCAAAAAGCCCGCTGGGCGAGTTCTGCGCCAGCGGGCTTGGATTCCTATAAGTGCTCGGTTATCCGTTTTTACCCCGCAGGCACACGCATCGCATCGTGATGATGATGGCGATGATGGGTTAGCGGAGTCATCTAAGATTTGATATTAGGGCAGTGGAAAGGCTCCTGTCAATCTGTATCGGCGGATCGCAGCGGGCTGCCTTGAACAGAATAGTAGTCTCCCTCAGAGTCGTCTAGTCAGTCGACGAATAGGAAACACCTCAACCGTAGTGCCGGCGTCTCGCCGGCTATAACGAAATTGAGAGCAGCCCCACCGCTCTGCCGACTCGCAGCTATCTCCAGCGGTTCCCGAAGCGATAAACGATGCTGGTCACGATGCGAAGATTGTTTTGGAACCGCATAGCCGCATTGGAGTCGGCAAACGTTGTGCGCAGATAGTCGCCCCCGACTCGGATAGCCAGCGGCCCCGCGAGCGGATGCTCCACCCCGCCGCCTGCCGCATACGAGAATCGAATCACAGTTCCACCGAGATAATAGGTGTCACTCACCGGAACTGCGCTGTCCACCAGACTGACTCCAGCCAAAGTGTGAACGAAGATCCGCGTTCTTCCATAGGCCGCGGGATAGAAAACGGGGCCGATCAGGGAACTGATGACGTTGCCGCTGTGTCCGGTACCGAGCACATTCCCGATGCGGGCATAGCTCGTATCCGCCATCAACCCCCAGCGCGCCTGGATATCGACAAATCCATTCGCATCAAACCCGCTGAGGAACACGCGTTGATGTGAAGGCGTATCCAGAGCGAAGTAGGTATAACCGGCGCTTGCTTCAAACAAGGGGCTGGTTGCCCCAGGGACCGGTTCGCGGGTTACGAATTCTTGCGCAAGCAATGGCCCCGCCAGAAAGAAGACGCAAATCAAAATTGTTTTCATGACTTCCAATTCGACGACCTAGTCAACTTCGGTCTGGATCAACTTATCGATAGCACTCTGATAGCCAACGCCTCGGCGCTCATGCCCGCTCGAAAAACCTTCTCTCGAGAGCAGCAATCGCTAGAAATTTCAGAATTTTCGCCGTCGGGGATTTTCAAATCACGGTCGCTTGGAGTGATAACAACTCCACAATGGGAAGTGATGCAAGCCATCCGATCCGTATTGGTCCAAAACCACTCCGCCCGATCGCACCAATAACATCGACTTTGGCGGCTGCGCCCCAATCAGTCCGCTTGCTATCCTATTGAGGGTGAATCGCGTCTAACACAGTTGAGGATTTGCTCGCGGCAAGCCCCCGGCGGCTCGCGAAATGGCTCTAGCACTATTTCCCCCTGAGTTGCTGATATGCACATGGCCTTCGACGCTCGCGCCTCTCACCTAGACCCCATCGAAGCCCTCCGCTACGAATGAGAGACGTTGAGAATCCACCGAAACATTTGATCTGCTATCGTGTTATCGCTACTGAAGTCATTCGCTCTGAAGAATAAAAACTAAACCGAGGATAAACAAAATGAAAAAGCTGATTGGTTTACTCGTGATATGTTTCGCGTTTTCTCTCTCAGCCTTGGCGCAACACGAAGAACATCCTGGCGCCAAACCGGAGGTCGGTGGCGGCCATCAGAACATCCCCAAGCACGGACCTGCGAAAGTCACCACTCCGCACCCCGCTGAAGAACGCCGCAACTTCAGCGAAAAAGAAGGACATCCAAACGCCCCCCACGTCGACCGGGGCAAACAATGGGTGGGCCATGATACCGGACCCAACGACCCTCACTACCATCTCGATCACCCCTGGGAGCATGGCCATTTCACCGGCGGCATAGGGCGCGGCCATGTGTGGCACCTCGCCGGAGGCGGCCCCAACCGCTTCTGGTTCGGCGGCTTCTACTTCTCCGTGGCTCCCTATGACATCGGCTTCTGTGACGGCTGGCTCTGGGATTCCGACGAAATCGTGATCTATGACGATCCCGATCATCCCGGCTGGTACCTCGCCTACAACGTCAGGCTTGGAACCTATGTTCACGTAATGTATTTAGCGGCGTAGCGCGGGAAAGGCAGTACCGTGGAGGGACGGGCGTCGCGCCCGTCCAGCCGGGCGGGGACGCCCGGCGCTCCACCGGTAAAATTGTTATTGCTTCTTTTCGTCTTTCTTTTCGTCTTTCTTTTCTTCCTTGCTCGCGTCGTCCTTCTTTTCTTCCTTATCCTTCGCCGCATTCTTGTCGACAATCGACAGCAATTCGACCTCAAAAATCAGCGTCGAATCCGGACCAATCTCGCCGCCCGCTCCCCGCTCGCCATAAGCAAGGTTCGCAGGAATAACGAGCTGCCACTTCGATCCCACGGGCATGAGCTGCAGCGCTTCCGTCCATCCTTTAATCACCTGGCTGACGCCAAAGGTCGCCGGTTGGCCGCGCTTGTAAGAACTGTCAAATTCCGTGCCATTGATCAGCGTTCCTTTGTAATTGCACACCACCGAATCGGACGCCGCAGGCTTCGGCCCTGTGCCGGCGGTTAGAATCTTGTATTCCAGGCCATCAGGCAATGTAACGACTCCTTCTTTACCCTTATTGGCCGCCAGAAATGCCTCGCCCTCGGTCTTGTTCTTCGCTCCCGCCTCTGCCATTTTTTCCTGCTGTTCTTTCTTAACGTCGTTCTGCACTTCGGTAAGCACCGTCTTCGCCTCTTCTTCCGTCAGACGCGTCTTGCCGCCAGACATCGCGTCTTTCAATCCCTGGGCGACCAGAGCCGAATTCACGTCCACCGACTGCTTTTTCAAATTCGCCCCAAGGCCCGTGCCGATGTTCATCCCCAGCGCATAACTGAACTTTTCTGTTCTTGTTTTAAGCGGAGCCGGTTCCGCGCCTTTCGCCGCCGTCGTCGTCTTCTTCGCCGGAGTCTTCGCCGTGCCGGCCGTCTTCGGAGTTGTGGCTGCAGGAGCCGCTGGAGTCGTTGCCGACGGGCTGCTTGCTGGCGGAGTCTGCTGGGCATAGCCATCTCCGGCCAGCATCGTCGCCGTGGCCAATAGTAGAGCGGTAAAGAGAAATTTTCGCATTTGTCTATTGTCCCATTGCCAGCCGTTCTGCGCCACCCAGTACGCTACCGAACATTGATGCGAACCGCCGCATGATCAAAGCGACAAATGACGTTTCCGACGTGAGTGACAGATGATGTTCCCGACGCGCTTTGGAATAACCGAGGTAGAGACGGGGCTTGCCCCGTCTCAGACAGCTAACAATTTTGGGTAGGCTCCGTATCAGGGTATCGCTTCAGCGATACCTACAATTCCGTCAAACCACACGCCCCTTTAAGGGCTGGGCAGCCTGAGCGGCAACCGTTCCGCGATTCCGCTATAATTCCCCCATGAAAATTACTCGCTTGCTTTCCCCCGCAGTGCTCGTAATCGCACTTGCTTTCGCCAGTCAGGCAAAGCCGCAGCCCAAGGTCAATGTTCACCTCGAGGATGCCCAGGGCAAATCGGTCGGCACTGCAACGATTCGGGCAACCGCCTCAGGGGTTTCGATCGATCTCAATCTCGAGAATCTCCCCCCCGGCGTACACGCCATCCACTTTCATCAGAACGCGAAGTGCGAAGCTCCCGACTTCAAATCCGCGGGACCGCATTTTAATCCCGATGGAAAGAAGCACGGGCTCGAGAATCCCGAAGGCCACCATGCCGGCGACAATCCCAACTTCACCGTCAAGGCGAACGGCAAAGCGCATTTTAAGATTGAAGACAACGACGTAACGTTAGGGAGCGACCCTCATTCGCTGTTCAGCAACGGAGGCACCGCGCTAGTCATCCACGCGAAGGCCGACGACCAGAAAACCGACCCCTCCGGCAACGCGGGCGACCGCATAGCCTGCGGAGTAGTCACGAAATAAACTCTGTCTGTAGAGACGGGGCGAGCCCCGTCTCAGGCGAACACCCACACTTCGGTTCGACGGAGAATTGTGTCGAGCCCCTCTTCCGACGATTTTCCCGCTAAGTCGATGAATGGACATGAACTATAAAATTGGAAACTGTGTCCAAAGCCGCCAGCTGGAATTGATATAATAAAGTTAGAAGAGAAGAAATTGAGAGAAGGGTGTGGGTTAACTCTCCCGCCCTTTTTTCATTGCGGGAAAGCGATTTGGCTAAGTCCTTCTTCCGCAATATTTTGCCTGCAAACCATTTAAACTCAAAGATTTGGAAGGACTTTCTGCCTAAACCTTTGATTTCAAAGGATCGAGAAAATAAAAAAATCAAGTCGGTATGTGCGCATCACCGACGCGCTCACCTCCTGGCCGCCTTAGAGTGTCCGCGTCAGAAATTCAGGATG
>CAWEPW010000043.1:0-138581 GCA_963810955.1 uncultured Acidobacteriaceae bacterium
CATGATCTTTTGCTGCAGCAATGTGATCGCATAAATCAACTGCTCCGGACGAGGCGGGCATCCGGGAACATAAATATCGACCGGAATAACCTGATTCACGCTCTGCACCAAAGCGTAATTATTAAAAACCCCGCCGGAAGTAGCGCAAGCTCCCATCGAAATCACCCACTTCGGTTCCGGCATCTGCTCCCAAAGCTGCCGAATTACAGGAGCCATTTTGTTCGAGACGCGCCCGGCAATAATCATCAGATCCGATTGCCGGGGCGACGGCCGAAACACTTCCGCTCCGAAGCGCGCAATATCAAAGCGCGACGCCCCCATCGACATCATCTCAATCGCGCAGCACGCCAGCCCAAACGTCATCGGCCAGATGGAACTTTTGCGCATCCAGTTGACCGTCGAGTCGAGCGTGGTCATCACGATGCCTTCAGGCACCCCGTCTCCGTAGACAAGTTCCTTGACAACTTTCTTGCCCTTTTCGACGTCGACATAGGGGCCGAAACTGAGCTCTTGGGCCATGGATATATTTTACCCGCAGGGAGGCCGAGTGTGCAGCCGGGTTCGTTCGACAGGGGCGCAATAATAGAAACGGCGAATCCGATGTCCCGTGAATGTGGTCCGGAGGCTAATCGCGGGGATAGCCCAGCTTAGCCGCTGACAGCGGCCGCGCGCAGAAGCGCTTTTTCGGCCGACTGGGGAACTTGCACGAGGACGAAGTAGCTTTCTGGATAAAGGTAATCCTCGCCCGATTCGTCGATCACGCGTATCTGGTGAAGTTTTGCCGCTGCATCGTCAGAAACCAACTGGTAGAGCTTCCGCAACTCGAGCGAGGCACCGTAGCCCTTGTTCTTTACACAGACGACAAATCGAGTCTCAGTTCGCTTCATTGGATTTCCAAAATACGCTTGATCTTAAATTCTCTTGCGCCAGTGCCGTGGGCTTCGTACCAATGCACTTCCGCATAACACATGCTACCATCCGCTAACTCAACAGCAGCGATTCCCTTCAGTTTCCTCCAAATTCGTCCGCCGTAGAGCTTCCGTAACCGCCGCCGTTCCCGAACGCCTTTGCCGGACGCAATCGTCTCAACATTCGAAATTCGACCAATGATCTTGAAAAACACGCGACAGCGATTCTATTCCACCTCAGCCGCACTGAAGAAAGACAAGTTCTTATAGGTTCAGCACAATCTTGCCAAACATCTGGCTCTTCTCCAGATATTCATGCGCTGTGCGAATCTCGCTCAACGGAAAAATATGATCGATCACCGGCTTGAGCCGTCCCGCAAATACGTGTCCGAGCACTTCATGCAGTTCGCTCATCGTTCCCATGTACGATCCCAGCAATGACAACTGGCGCGAGAAAAGAAAGCGCAGATCAATGTCGACCTTCGATCCCGAAGTTGCGCCGCAAGTCACAAGCGTACCGCCAGCCTTCAGCGACTTGACGCTCTCGTCCCATGTGGCCGATCCAACATGCTCGACAACAATGTCAACACCCTCAAAATTGGTAATCTTGCGGACTTCCTGCGAAATCTTCTCCTGATAATGGTTGATCACGAAATCGGCGCCCAGTTCGCGCGCCCGCTCCATTTTGCGTTCGTCGCCCGCGGTAGCGATCACCCGCGCATGAAACAGTTTTGCAACCTGTATGGCCGCAATGCCCACGCCGGAGTTCGCGCCCAGCACCAGCACAGTTTGTCCCGGCCGAATCGCGGCGCGCCCCGTAAGCATGTGCCAGGCGGTAAGAAACACCAGCGGAACGCTCGCCGCCTCATTGAAATCGAGCCGGTCGGGAATCGGAATGACATTCACCGGAGGCATCGCAATCAGTTCGCAATTGCCGCCATCGACGCCGTTGCCGAGCACCGTGAACTGGCGGCACTGGTTCTGCAATCCGGCCACACACTTCACACAGTGATTGCAGAAGTGCATGGGCGCAAGCAAAACGCGTTGCCCCGGTTTGAAGTCTGTGACATACTCGCCAACTTCCACAACCTCGCCGGCAGCATCCGTGCCCAGGATGTGCGGCAGATTAACGCCCGGCAATCCTTTGCGCACCCAGACGTCAAGATGATTCAAAGCGCATGCCCGCACCCGCACCAGCACCTGATCTTTGCGCGGCTTGGGGTCGGGCACATCTTCGTAGGTAAGAACTTCCGGACCACCGAATTGATGAATGCGGACAGCTTTCATAAGGCTCCTGTTCCCGATGCGGTGTCACGTGCCATTTTGGGCAAGGAAAATGTACCCAAGGCGCTGTGACCCATCGCACATAATGAGTAGTTGCTAGGCGGTAGATTGTACCTCGCGTACCGTGTTTGGAGGGCGTTTCCAGTGGGTACTGGACGCGGTCCGCGAAACCGACGAGTGGCTTCATCAGCCGCTGCAGTTCGAGTCTGCCGCCCTCCGTGCAGTCACTCACGTAAATGGTCTTGACATCACCTGCGCGGAGCGAGAGTCTATGGTCGCGGACCGCGTTATCAGTACCCACTGGCGAAACGCCAGCAGCCCCGGAGTGATGCCCCGGGGCTTTTAATCTTCTGGTTTCCGCGTAGGGACCGCCGCCCCCCGGCTGTTCAGTCGAGCGCAGCGCGACCTCGGCCCGCGCCAATTGACCTCCGCCACTCTCCAAACCATAATGACTAAATGGACCTCTACGAAGAAATCGTCCGCCTGCGCAAAGAAGGCCGCCGCGGCGCCCTGGCCACCATCGTCAACGTGCGCGGCTCGATTCCTTCGTTCAAGACCGCCAAGATGCTGGTGCGCGACGATGGCTCGATCCTTGGCACCATCGGCGGAGGCTGCGTCGAGGCCGACGTCTGGCAGGCGGCGCGCGAAGTAATGGAAGCGGAGAAGCCTCGCACTCTGACCTTCGATCTGAACCAGGATCCAAAATATGACACCGGCCTCGTCTGCGGAGGAACGCTCGAAATTTTCGTAGAACCGATCCTGCCTCCCGCCGACCTTTATATTTTCGGCGCCGGCCACGTCGCCGCCAGTCTTTACAAGGTCTCCCGGCTAGCCGGATTCGACGTCACCGTCATCGATGATCGCGAAGCCTATGCGAATCGCGATCGCTTCCCCGAAGCGCACCAGGTGATCTGCGAGGATTTCGACAAGGCTGCGGCGCAGCTGACGCCGAGCGAATCCTCATACATCGTGATCGTCACCCGCGGCCACCGCGACGACATGCGACTATTGCGCTGGGCAGTGCAAACTCCGGCGCGCTACGTCGGGATGATCGGGTCGAAGCGCAAGACGATCGGCATCTTCAAAGAACTCCAGCAGGAAGGCTTGTCCGCGCATTTATTCGAACGGGTCCACGCGCCGATCGGCCTCGACATAGGCGCAGTCACGCCGGAAGAAATCGCCGTGTCGATTACCGCCGAACTGATAGCCAAACGCAGAAAAGTAGAGCACGCGCTGCCGCACATGAGCTGGTTCCATCGCTATGAGCAAGAATCCGAAGTCGAACCAAAAGCTTAAATCTTCTGGACGGGTCGCGTAGCGACAGCCGCCCTCGGCTGTCCAAGCCGAGCAAAGCTCGACGGCCGCATCCAGTTGCAATACCATCGACACGATTTTCTCTGCGTCCTCGGCGTCTCGGCGGTTATGATTTTCAAATGCCCAAGGAAATCGAAATCAAATTTCGAATCGAGAACTTTCCCGCCGTAATCACGCAAGCTGAAGCAAGCGGGCTTCACCCAGATCACCCGCTCCACCCACGAAATGAACACACTCTACGATCTGTCAGGTCAGAAATTGCGCAGGCGAGGCGAACTGCTGCGCCTACGGAAATATGGCGAAACCTGGCTGTTGACGCACAAAGCAAAGAGCAAGACTGCCCGCCATAAAGCCCGCATAGAACTGCAAACGCCCGTAGAGAACGGCCGCGAGATGGACGCCATTCTGCGCGCCCTCGGCTTCGAGCCAACATTTCGCTATGAAAAATATCGCGCCGAGTGGAAGGATCGTACAGGCCACGTGGTTCTCGACAAAACCCCCATAGGCAATTTCGGCGAAATCGAAGGCCCGCCGCGCTGGATCGACCACACCGCCCGCGCACTGGGAATCGCTCCGGCCGATTACATCACCGACACCTATGCCCCCATGTTCTTCGCCTGGAAACGCCGCACAAAAAGTCCCGCAACCGAGATGACGTTCAAGGCCCTCCGCAAGAACACGAAAATCCTCGAACCGTAAAGACACTGAGCCCGCTGAGAAGAGTTGACTTTGGGTGGCGCAGCGGTTCACCGCTGCGATAACCGCCTTATTTCAGAACTGGCTTTAGCCGCTGCGGGCGACCGAGCGCGGAGGGACTTCAAGAAGCCTTACTAGCCCGCCCCGCAACACTTCTTATACTTCTTCCCGCTACCGCAAGGGCAAGGATCGTTGCGCCCAATTTTTTCTCCCGGACGCACTACCTGCTGCACCTGCATGTCGCCCGCTCCAGCCATGCGCGCCTGTTCCAGTTCCCGCTTTTTCTTGCGTTGGAAGGCTTCTTCAATTTCGTCCACGGACGTAGCCACCTGGCGCGGCGCGCGTCCATTCCCGCCTCGGCCTCCGCTTATCATCGACGGACGCCAGCCTCCGTCCTGTGACCGTCCGAAGGATCTCTGCCCGCGTCCGCCGCTCGCATCGCCAGATCCGGCGGCCGCTCCATAATCTGCATCAGGTAGAGATAGCGCACCGTCTCTTCCTGAAAGCGCTGCATCATCTCTTCGAACATGTCATACGACTCGCGCTTATATTCAACCAGCGGATCATGCTGCCCGTAGCCGCGCAGGTTGATGCCCTCTTTCAGGTGATCCATCGACAGCAGATGTTCTTTCCACTGCCCGTCGATCACGCTCAGCATGATCATGCGCTCGTGATAGCGCATGGCCTGGCTGCCGATCAGCTTCTCTTTCGCGTCGTAGCGTTCTTTGAGCTTCTCGAAAATCCCGTCGCCCAGTTCCTGGCGATTCATCTCCTCCGGCTTCAGCCCCTCGGCATAAATGTCCACTCCGAAGCGCGTAAAAATCGCGTCCTTCAAGCCCTTGAGGTCCCAGTTCGCCTCGTGCTCTTTCGGAGGACAGTGCCGTTCGAGAATGTCGGCAAGAATCGCGGAGACATAATCTTCAATAATCAGATCTTTCTGGTCGAGTCCTTCGAGCAGCCGGCGTCGCAAGCCATACACGGCGGTGCGCTGCTTGTTCATCACATCGTCATACTCGAGCAGGTGTTTGCGGGCTTCGAAGTTCTGCGATTCCACCGCTTTCTGCGCCGCTTCAATTCGCCGCGTAATCATCCCTGATTCGATAGGGATGCCTTCTTCCATGCCCAGACGTTGCAGCAGCTTCGAAACCCACTCCTTGGCGAAGATGCGCATCAGATCGTCTTCGAGCGAAAGATAAAACCGCGATGACCCGGGATCGCCCTGCCGCCCGGCGCGCCCGCGCAGTTGATTGTCGATGCGCCGCGCCTCATGGCGCTCCGTGCCAAAAATGTGCAGGCCGCCGGCGTCGATCACTTCCTGGTGCTCGCGGTCGGTATCACCTTGTGCCGGGCAAAAATCTCGTTCCACTGATCGGTCGGAACCGCGAATTCATTTCCCGCGTAGTACCAAACCGTGCGATTCGAATCGTCGATCTCAGCCTGAATCTTGCCCTGCGCGGCGCGAATCGGCTGCGCGATTCCCTTCTTCACGCATTCCTGCTTGGCCATGAATTCGGGGTTGCCGCCGAGCAAAATATCGGTGCCGCGGCCCGCCATGTTGGTCGCGATCGTGATCGCTGCCCTTGCGTCCCGCCTGCGCCACAATCTCAGCCTCGCGCTCGTGATGCTTGGCGTTCAGAACCACGTGAGTCTTGATGCCCTTCTTCTTCAGCAACTCGTCAAGCTTTTCGGACTTTTCAATCGAAGTCGTGCCCACCAGCACCGGCTGGTTGCTGTCGTGCAGCCTCTGGATCTCGTCGGCTGCCGCAAAATATTTTTCCTTCTCCGTACGATAAACAATGTCCGGATTCTCTTTTCGCAGCAACACGCGATTCGTAGGAATCACAATGACATCGAGCCTATAGATATTCTCGAACTCCGGCGCTTCGGTTTCCGCCGTACCGGTCATGCCCGCCAGCTTCTTATACATGCGGAAATAGTTCTGGAAGGTGATGGTGGCGAGCGTCTGATTCTCGCGCTCGATCTTCACATTCTCTTTGGCTTCAATCGCCTGGTGCAGCCCATCCGACCAGCGCCGCCCCGGCATCAGGCGTCCAGTGAACTCATCGACGATGATCACTTCGCCGTCTTTAACCACATATTCAACGTCTCTCTTATAGAGCGCGTGCGCTTTGACGGCGGTTTCCACGTGATGCTTCAGCGCCCAGTTTTCCGGGTCGGCAATATTCCCGATGCCCAGCAGCTTTTCGACTTTCTCCCAGCCCTCGTCGCTGACGGTAACGTTGCGATGTTTTTCGTCAACCACAAAGTCGCCCGTCATGATCTTGGGCTCGCCCGGCGCCGTGTCGATCTCCTCGCCCTGCTCCAGCTTGGGGATAATGCGATTCACCTTGAAATACTTGTCGGTGGATTCTTCGCTTGCTCCCGAAATAATCAGCGGCGTCCGCGCTTCGTCGATCAAAATGGAATCGACTTCATCGACGATGGCAAAGTTGTGCACCCGCTGCACGCAATCGTTGAGATCAAACTTCATGTTGTCGCGCAGGTAATCAAAGCCGAATTCGTTGTTGGTGCCGTAAGTCACGTCGGCGGCATAAGCGGCGCGGCGTTCGGCGTCATCAAGATCGTGGACAATCACGCCCACCGTCAGCCCGAGAAAGCTATAGAGCTTGCCCATCCACTCCGAGTCGCGCTTGGCCAGGTAGTCGTTGACCGTGACCACATGCACGCCGCGTCCGCTCAGCGCGTTCAAATACACGGGAAGGGTGGCGACCAGCGTCTTGCCTTCGCCGGTCTTCATCTCGGCGATCGTGCCTTCATGCAACACCATGCCGCCTATCAACTGCACGTCGAAGTGCCGCATGTTGAGGACGCGCCGTCCGGCCTCGCGCACCACGGCAAACGCCTCTTCAAGCACATCATCGAGAACTTCTTTCAGCGCCTCGTCGCGCTGCGCTTCGATTTCCTTCTGCCGGTCAAGGTCCGGGAAATCTTCATTCTGCAGCGCAGCATTCTGGGAACCGTTTCCTGAAACATCGGAATCAGAACGATTCGCATCCGTACGACCGGCGTCAGACCCAGAGTCGTCGACAATCTTGCTGAGCCGCTTTTGAATACGGGCGCGGAACTCCGCCGTCTTGGCGCGCAGCTCGTCATCGGAGAGCTTCTGCATCTCCGGTTCGAGCGCGTTGATCGCCGCGACACGAGGCTGCAAGCGCTTAATCTCGCGCTCGTTCTTGGTCCCAAAAACCTTACCCAGCAAAGTGTTAATCAAAAAGGAAATCCTTCGGAGGACACACGTCCTACACTGTCAATCAAGCCTAGCATATTAGATGCGGCAGGATGGCGAAGGACGGACGACACCTGTTACGGCGGTTGGGAGCCGGCTAAAGAAATGGGTTCTGGACAACCAGACCCCCAAAGCGCATGCCGTGTTGCATGTCCTCACTGTAAAGAATCGAACAATTGCCCTGGATAGCAGCGGCGACGATGAGCGAGTCGTACCAGCCAATCTGGCTCGCCCTCTGCAGCCGGAGCGCTTCCAGAAATAGTCCCGACGACGAAGGAATTGTCATCATCGGCAACAAGACCTTGAAGAAATATAGCTCCAGTTCGGTCGCAGTCATCGTGGCCCGGAATTGCCGCAGGCTCACGTTCATGAACTCCTGTACGACCTGGTAACTGATTACACCCAGCCTCGAATCTACTCCGCGTGTGACCAAACTCTGGGCGGTTCGAGCTTTGTGGGGATCAACCCGATCGAGCGAATAGATAAAGATGTTCGTGTCGAGGAAGTATTTAGCGCTCATTCATCTCGTCGCGCGTAAACCTGCGGCCCGCATTCACATGACGGAGGCTGTTATAAAGCTCCGTCACCTCCGCGGCACTCACGCGACGCGATCCATATTGAATGAGCCATTCGCGGAAGGCATCGATAAGGTTCCGGTGCTCGCTGCGAGCCACCTCGCGGGCGCGTTCAATGTCGGCCTCGGCGGCGCTAAACGTAATGTTCTTCATACGAATCTATCGCGCATTCATTTCGTCGCGCGTAAACTTTCGGCCCGCGTCCACGTAGCGCAACCTATACATCAGCCTCCGAACCCTCCAGGCTCGCAGGCGGCCCGCCATCTTTTTCAGCCAGTCGCGAAAGAGCTTGTTCATACTGGCGTTCTCCGCTTTCTGTCGGATATACCCTGGTACACGAAGATAGTGTACACGAGCTTCGTGCACAAAGCAATCTCCTATGTCGCAGTCCAGACACTTCGCTTTCCTGTAAGATTCCTCCGACCCATGCCTGCCTTCTACCAGAGTTTTCAGGAATCGGCCCGCAAGTTCCCCAACAACATAGCGCTCGAAATCCAACGTCAGCACACGGTGGAGCGTGTCACCTTCGCCGAACTGACCCACATGTCGGAAAGCGTTGCCAACTGGCTCTCGACCAGAGTTCCACGTGACGCACGCGTAGCCATTCTGGCCGCAAACCATCCCCGGTGGGTGGCGGCATATCTAGGCATCATCGCCGCCGGAAGGACGGCCGTCCCGCTGGATACCGCATTCCACGCCGACCAGGTAAAGAAGTTGCTGATCGACAGCGGCGCTTCCCTGCTCTTCTGCGACGTCAAGCATCTTCCGGCGGCGGCCGAAGCAGTCGAGGGACTCAGCGTAGATCTAATAATGACCTCGGCGGCAGAAGAACAAAATTCCGCTCCTTCAAATCTCAGCGCCGCGTCGAGTATCGCGGGCGCCCCAACCCTCGCGTCCTCGACGAGTGGGTCGCGCCTTGGCAACGCTGTCGCGGCCGATCTCGATTCCATCTTCACCGCCGGCCCCGCCAATTTTCAGCCCGTAGTTCCCGCCGAAACCGACCTGGCCGCTCTCCTCTACACCTCCGGAACCACCGCCGACCCCAAAGGCGTCATGCTGACCCACGCCAATCTCGTCGGCGAAGCGAACTCCGTCTTCGGCGTAATCAAGATCGGCCCCGAAGATGCCCTGCTCGGGATTCTCCCCATGTTTCACGTCCTCGCCCAGATGGCCAACCTGTTTCTGCCGCTCTTCAACGGCGCGCGCGTCGTCTACCTCGAAACCCTCAACACTACCGAACTGCTGCGCGCCCTGCACGAGCGCGACATCACCACCTTTTGCGTTGTGCCGCAGTTTTATTACCTCATCCACGAGCGCATCTTCAAAGAGCTGAACAAGCGCGGCAAACTGACTCTGCGCCTTGTGCGTACCCTGATGGCTCTCAATCGCGCGCTGCGCAAAATCGGAATCAATGCCGGCAAACTCTTCTTCGGCAAAATTCACGCCACCTTCGGCGCCCGCATGCGCTACCTGATAACCGGCGGATCGCGCTTCGATCCCGCCATCGCCCGTGATTTCTACTCTTTCGGCATCGACGTTCTGAACGCCTACGGCCTCACCGAAACCACCGGCGGCGCTTTCCTCAGCCGGCCCGGCGACATCGTCTTCGGCTCGGTCGGACCGGCTCTTCCCGGAGTCGACGCCAAAATCGTCGATCCAAAGCCGATCGAAGAAGGCGCCGCCGCCCGCAGGCGAGATTGCCATCCGCGGCGCAATCGTAATGAAGGGATACTGGAATCGTCCCGAGGCCACCGCCGAAGTTCTGCGCGACGGATGGCTCTACACCGGCGATCTCGGCTACTTAGATTCCGCGGGCAATCTTTTCATCACCGGCCGTCGCAAAGAAGTCATCGTCCTGGCCAACGGCAAAAATGTATATCCCGAGGAAATCGAAGCTCATTATCTGCAAGCTCAATACGTCAAAGAAATCTGCGTAATGGCGCTCGAGGCGCGTCCCGGCGATCCCACCTCCGAGCGTTTGCACGCGGTCCTCGTGCCTAACTTTGAATCTGTTGCGCGAGCGCAAGATCGTCAATTCCAAAGAAGCCATCCGCACCGAAGTGGAAGCTCTTTCGCACAAGATCGCCTCCACCAAACGAATAGGAAGTTACGACATCTGGCAGGAAGACCTGCCGCGCACCACCACGCGCAAGTTAAAGCGCTTCCAGATCGAGAAAAAAGTCAGGGAGCTTCAGAAACGAGCCGGCGATTCGAGCATTGCTTCGGATGCTGCCGCGCCCCTCGCCGACGAAAAACCACTAACCGCTGACGAACAGCAATGGCTGCAACGCGAAGATGTAAAACAAGCCTTGGCCATAATTCGAGAAAACACGCGCGAGTCGTCGCCCAGCCAACCCGATCCAATCCGCCCCAGCCAGAATCTGGAACTCGATCTGGGACTAGATTCCATGCAGCGCGTCGAGTTGCTGGCCGCACTCGAACAGCAACTGGGAGGCGACCTGCCCGAGTCGCAGCTGGCCGAAATCTATTCCGTGCGCGACCTGGTCGATGCCGTCCTCGCCAGCGCCAGCCGGGGCGAAGGCCGCGCCGGAGCCGTAAACGCAGAGCCCGCCTGGTCGACGATTTTGAGCGAGCCGGTCACCGACCCCGACGTGCTCGCGCTGGCCAGCCACAATGTTTTCGCCGAAATCTTTTTCTTCATGCTGGGAAAGTTTCTTTATCTCTTCACCCTCGATTGCTTTCATCTCAAAACACGCGGACTCGAAAATCTGCCCGACAAAGGCCCTTTCCTGCTGTGTTCGAATCACCAAAGCTACGTCGATCCTCTCGTGATGGCCGGAGCATTGCCCTGGCGCATCTTCCACGATGCGTTTGCGGTCGGCACCAGCGAAGTGTTCGGCCAGGGTTTCATGCGCCGCCTAGCGCGATGGCTTCGGGTCGCAGTCGTCGATCCCGACGCCAACCTGCTCCCCGCCATGCGCGCCGGAGCTTATGGCCTAAGCCACGGCCGCATTCTCCTTCTCTATCCCGAGGGCGAGCGCACCGACGACGGCACACCAAGAATCTTCCGCAAAGGCGCTGCCATCCTCTCCATCCACACCCAGGCCCCAATTGTCCCAATCGCCATCGAAGGCTTCTACGAAGCGTGGCCGCGTCACAAGAAGTTCCCCCGCTTCGCCAATCTGCAACTGGTCTTCGGCAAGCCCATCCAACCCCCACCCCTGCAAGCGGCAAGCGAAGCCGCGTACGACCAACTAACCTCAGAGTTGAAATCCAGAGTAGTAGCGATGTGGAAGGACCTGCGAGAAAACGAACACGCTAAATAAGTTCGCTTTTGTGAATAAGTTCGCTTTTGGGTGGCGCAGCGCTTCAGCGCTGCGATCATTGCGTCATTCTGATTGTGGCTTTAGCCGCGGCGGTGACATCTCCCGCTAGGGAATGAATTCTCACTGGTGTCGCCCTTAGCGCCTTCATTTAAGGCTTGTCCATTCAAGATTTTTCTCAGAGCCTCCTCCATCCGGATGAAGAGCAAGTTACCGGAGTCACCCGGAAGCCCCAACAAATTCCCGGCAACCAAGAGACGAAACACGTCGGTAACTTGGAGCGATTCGCCCCAAGGCTCCAGAATAAGGACGTTCAAGACAAATAGAACTCATATCGCCGTCGCGCCCATGCGGACGGTCCACCAACTATGGACGATCGTACCCCTCAACGTTTCGGACGTTACGAGATACTCGGCGAACTTGGACGAGGGGCGACGGGTGTCGTCTACAAAGCGCGCGATCCGAAAATTAACCGCATTGTCGCCGTCAAGACCATTTCCCTGGCCGGCCAGCCGCCCGAAGATGAACTCGATTATCGCGCGCGTTTTTTCCGCGAGGCTGAAGCTGCGGGACGCATATCGCACCCCGGAATCGTAACCATCTTTGACGTCGGTGAAGAGCCCGAAACGCACGCTCCCTACATCGTCATGGAGTTCGTCAACGGCGAAGCGCTCGACAGGATGCTCGCCAAGGCCGACGGCAGGTTGCCAGTAGAGGCCGCGCTGCAACTGGCGCTCGAACTGGCCGAAGCGCTCGATTGTGCGCACCGCCATGGTGTAGTCCACCGCGACCTCAAACCCGCGAACATTCTAATGACCGAAGAGGGCCACGCTAAGATCGCCGACTTCGGAGTCGCGAAACTGAATCTCGCCAACCAGACTCTCGCAGGCCGCGCCCTGGGCACGCCCGCTTACATGTCTCCCGAACAATTGAACGGCGAAACGGTCGATGGACGCTCGGACCTGTTTTCTCTGGGCGTGATCCTCTATACGACTCTGACTGGTTACCGGCCGTTTCAAGGCAACAGCGCCGTCACCGTTTCATACAAGGTGGTCAACCACCAGCCCATGCCCGCGACTCTGCTCAATACTGCGCTGCCTGATGGCCTCGATGCCATCATCGGGCGCGCAATGGCAAAAGATCCCGCCGAAAGATATCAGACCGGCATGGAAATGGTCGCCGACATCCGCAAGCTCCAGGAAGAGCGAGCGCCGGGCCTCAACATGAAGTCCGTCAGTTCGTCCGTTCTCAACCGCGCGCCCCAAATGGAGATGGGAGAAAACCTGCCGCCGACTCCCACGCAACCGGCTCTCGTCCAACCCACCGTCGTTGAACCTGCTCTGGTTGAACCTGCTCCGCCCCAAGCATCAGCATTTCAGCCCGCCATGCTCAACCGCGCTCGGGGCCGGTCGGCGCCGAGTCAATCTGCCCTGGGCCAGGCGACTTCAGGGCAAGTCTCCGGCGGCTTCTCCGCGCCACCCAACGCTCGTCGCGACCAAAGCTTCATCGAGCACGCGCACTCGGGCCGCCGCGCAGCCACCAACGCAAATGAAAGACTTGGCCGAGAAGATCCGCAAGACCTCCGGCGCCGCCGTCGTGGTCTTGGCCGGACTCTTCATGTTAGCGCTCTGGTTCATCTCGCTCGGCCCCCAAGCCGCGCAACCGAGAGTGGCCGAGCCAATGCGTCCCGCGGAGGCGACTCCCGCAACGAAGCGAGCGGGAACCGCGGCAACGACACCCGATGCGAATGCGCTCGCCTCGGCAGCACGAACACCAACCTCCAGCGCTAAGCAGCAAGACAAAAACGAAGATCGAGACAAGGACGCCGAGAAAGACCACAACAAAGCCCGGCCGAAGACGAGCGCATCCCACCGAAACGGTTCGCCTCATTCCGCTCGTGCGACGAGCGCCGATGCCCTAGCTTCCGTAGACCAGACCGCAGCGTCCAGCGCACAGGACTCCTCCAAACTGAATTCACCGCACCAAACCGATTCGCGTTCTGCAAAGGCCACGGCAGATGTTTCCGCCGCAGCCGCACCCGCGTCGCCAGAAGCGACGCCAGCGCCCACCGCAACCCTCAAAATCGAAGTGGACCACAAATTCGCCGAGGCCCAACTCTCCATCTGGGTCGACGACACCCTGACCTACACCCACGCCTTAGAAGGCACGGCCAAGAAACGTCTCGTCGTGTTCCACCACGTAGAAGGTCATGAGGAACACGCCATACAAGTTTCGCCCGGAACCCATCGTCTCCGGGTGCGAGTAACTTCAGATGATCCAGCCTATGATCATTCCGCCTTCCTGACCAATGACTTCACCAGCGGTAAGAAAAACAGCCTCCGCATAACCTTCAACAGACACGGCGACATCAATCTAAACCTGCAGTAGCTTCCGCCAGCAGCGGCGTGCGGAAAAAGTTGGTTTTGCACTTGCTTTTGGGTGGCGCAGCGGTTTACCGCTGCGATAACCGGCTTTTTAGCGACGGCTTTAGCCGCTGTGGTAGACACTTCCCTGCGGAAAACATTTTTTCCGCAGCCTGCAGAGCGGCAGAGTCAATATCAGCGGCAGACAAGTCACCATGCGAAGCGTGGCAACGCACCTGACGAAACCGCGAACCATCCAACTCGTCGTTTAGACTCGCGGCCTGCCCATGCCTCGCGCTCTTCTCCCGGCTCAATTCTTACCGGCAACCCCCTCCCTGGCATCCTCAAACTGCGTGATCTCGACGGTTCCCTCCGGGAACTTGGCGCTGATTTTTAGTTCTCCGCCCATGGCTTTTACGAAATCGTGGAGTGTGCTGACGTACATATCTGCGCGGCGTTCAAGCTTCGATACAGCGGCCTGGTTGACTCGGAGAATTTTCGCGAGATGCACTTGCGTCATAGCGCGGGCCTGGCGAAGCTCGTCCAGAGCCATGCCAGAACGATAGAGGGCCGCCAGACGACGGGAACGTTCCCGCGCGGCAGGAGACATCTTTGCGCGGAGAGAATTAAAGTTTTTGGGCACCGTAGTTCTCCTGTTCTTAGACCATTCCGGCCCTGATATGCTGCTTACCTGCGCTTTTTCCGTTCGAGTTGCCTTAGATGCCGATCGAATAAATCGTCAGCAATCGGCACAAACTTGTCGTACCAGCCTGGATCTTCGGTCTTATCGCCGCCGAGTAAAAGCAGTGCTGTGCGGCGAGGGTCTAACGCATACAGAACACGCAAGTGGTGTTGCTTCGCCTTGCCCCGGAGCTCTTTCATGTTGGCGTGACGGGAAGTGGAAATAACATCGGCATGAGGGCGAGGCAGTGTCGGGCCGTGCTCCTGCAACAGTTCCACCTTGGCGCTGATTTCGATTTGCTCATCTTCCGACAAGGAGTCCCACCAAGTCTCAAACTGGCTGGTAAACTCAACCTCCCACGCCATCGCTATTATTCCTTATAAGGAATAGTCTGTCAAGGGAATAGTGGCTAGAAGCCCGGAGCGCGCTGCCGGCATTCCCCTCACTTAGCCCGCGGATGCGTCTGGTCATAAACATTCATCACCTGCTTCACCGACAGCTGCGTATATCTCTGCGTAGTCGCCAGCCGCTCATGCCCAAGCAGTTCCTGGATGGCGCGCAGGTCCGCTCCCTCTTCCAGCATGTGCGTCCCAAAGGCGTGACGCAGAGTATGCGGATGCACTTCCGGCGACAATCCCTTCGCCACCGCGATGCGTTTGACGATGCGCCCAACGCTGCGCGTAGTCAGGCGTCCGCCCCGCTGGTTGACGAGCAGCGCCGACCCGTTTTTCCCGGCGATGCTTTTCGCAGACAAATTTCTCTTCAAAGTGGCCAGCAGTTGCTGCCGCCACGGCAGATAGACGGAGAGCGCCCCGAGCGCCGACCCTCCGAAAGGAACATAACGTTCTTTCTTGCCCTTGCCGCGAATCAGAATCGCTTCGTTACTCAAACTGATGTCGTCGAGATTAATGCCCACCAGTTCCGAGTTGCGAATGCCGCAGCCATAAAGCAGTTCGAACATCAGGCGATCCCGCTCCGGAAACGACGCCACCTCGGGCATCTTGCCGTCGAGCACCGAATTCATCTCCTCGATCGTCGGAACGCGAGGCAGTTTCTTCGGCAGCTTCGGAGTCGAAACGAGCTTCGCCGGATTCTGCTCGACCACTCCCTCCTGCGCCAGCCAGCGGTAGAGCGACCGCAACGCCGCCAGCGCGCGCGCAACCGAAGCCTTGCTCAATCCTTTGTCATAAAGATGCGACAGGAAACCGCGAATCGCGATGTGGTCGATCGCCCGCCAATCGGCATTGCCCATTTTCGAACCGACATACCCTGCAAA
Source organism: uncultured Acidobacteriaceae bacterium (assembly GCA_963810955.1). Taxonomy (GTDB): domain Bacteria; phylum Acidobacteriota; class Terriglobia; order Terriglobales; family Acidobacteriaceae; genus Acidiflorens. The sequence goes on from CAWEPW010000043.1 coordinate 15,630, forward strand.
GCCATCGAGATCCCCCGTATAAGCTTTGATCGTATGCGCCGAGGCATTGCGTTCCCGCAGGTGCCGCAGGAAGTCGTCGGTCGCGCGTTCAACCATGGTTCGAGCCTGCTTCATAGATTGGTAATTTGTGATTTGTAATTGGTAATTTAAAACCTGGCTGGGAAAGTTAATCACTTAGCCAGCAAGTTACGCACGTCGGTTTCAAAATTACAAATTACAAATCACCAATTACAAATTGCCACCCCTCGCTTTCGCCCGCGGATGGTGTTTGGCATACACGCTCTTCAGCCGGTCCAGCGCAACATGCGTATAAATCTGGGTCGTCGAAATATCGGAATGCCCAAGAATAGTCTGCACCGTCCGAAGGTCGGCCCCGTTCTCAACCATGTGCGTCGCGCACGAGTGCCGCAGCATATGCGGACTGGCATGTCGTCCCGTCGCCAGGCTCGCCTTCCCCACCAACTGCCACACCCGCTGCCGGGTCAACCGCCGCCCTCCCCTGCCCAAAAATAACAGCGGCGAGCCTCCCGGCTTCATGCCCGCAATCGCTGCCCTGCCACTCTTCAAATATCGCTGGAGCGCCCGCTGGGCAGGCACTCCCAGCGGCACCATCCGCTCTTTGTCGCCCTTGCCCCGCACCAGAACGTATCCCATCTCCAGTTTCAGGTCTTCCAGACGCGCGTCGGCCACCTCCGAAACGCGCACCCCGCCGGCATAAAGTAGTTCCAGCATGGCGCGATCCCGAAGCGCCAGCGCCTGCCCGCGCACCGTTTCCTTGTTTTTCTGAGTAACGCCCTGCTTCGTTGCGCCAGGCTTAATTGTGTCGGACGTAGTTTCGTCCAGCGACTTAGTTTCCCCCAGCATGGCTGCCACTTCGTCGCGGCTCAGCGCCTTCGGCAGCACCTTCCACTGCTTCGGCAAATCGATGTTGAGCGTAGGATCCTTCTTGATCTTCCCATCGAGCAGCAGGTGCCGGTAAAGATGCCGTATCGCCGAAAGCTTCCGGCCCACCGAGCGCCCGTCGAGTTGGTTCGAAAATAATTCCTGAATGTATGCGCGCACATGCTCGCGGAGCGCCCCGGTCAAGGTGACTCGCCGCTTCTCAAGAAATTCGGCGAATTGCGCCAGGTCGCTGGCGTAAGCCGCAATGGTCAACTTCGCCGAGCCCCGCTCCACCCGCAAATAGTCAAGGAACGAGGCAAGCGTCCGCGCATTGGCGTCCGAAGCCATGCCCCGAGTATGGAACGTCAGGCAGAACCCGAAAAGTAACGAGCAGGATGCGCCAGCCCAGATCATACCCAGATTGGACGGCGATCGGATCTCAGGTGAAAGTCTGATTTTGGGTGGCGCAGCGATTTATCGCTGCGATAAGTGCACTCTTTGAACGCGGCTTTAGCCGCTCAGTGCGAATTCTCCTCTAGCAAAACGCCTTTTATGCGGACTTGCCTACGCCCCCACCAGATTCTTGAGCGCCGGATGATTATGGATAATCAACATCGACCCCTTCAGCTCCGCCAGTTCATTCCGCCGGAACTCGGAGAGTAGACGCGTAATAGTTTCGCGGCTGGTGCCGATGAGTTGCGAGATCTCTTCGTGCGTCATCGACAACCTTACCCGCACCCTGCCGTGGGTGACGCGGCTGTCGCCGGCCGTGTCCAGCAGGAACCGGGCAAACCTCTCCGAAATCGAATGCGACAGCCCGATCGTCCGCACTACTCCGTAAGAATCGGAGCAGTCCCGCGCCAGGTGCTCGCTGGCATGGAAGCAGGCTTCCGGGTGCGCGTTTAGAAAACGAATCATGTCATCCCGCCCCACGAAGTTCAGCTGACAGGGCTGCATGGTTTCAACCGTCAATTCATAAGGACCACCCGTCATCACCGCGTGCAGGCCAAGCACTTCGCCCGCTTCCGCGATCCGCACAATTAACGTTTTTCCCTCGCGCGAAGTGGTGGAGAGCTTGGCGCGGCCCTGGCACAGCATGAAGATTCCGCAGGGCTTCTGCCCCTCCACCAGAACCACCGTGTGCTCGGGAAAAACAGCGGCGTGTTTGATTCGGTTGAAAGCCGCGACGGCTTCCGGCGACAGGTCGCAGAAAAAACCGCGCTTGCGTAGACGGCACCCCACACAGCTCTCAACGCAGTTCAAGCCGGAAATCATTGGCGCTCCTCATTCCAAATCTCTTGCGATTACAATTTCCCATCGCACAAGCACACCTGCGCCGGGCCTTTGCGAACCAGGCCGCAACATTAATATGAATTGTTTGGCAACACCGCCCCGTGCGGAGGATTGCGGGAGAGCGTTTGCACTTCCAATGCCATCAGCCCACTGCCCACTTGCGCATGGAACGCAACTAGTTGCAGCGTTTCCGGTGCACGCGCCGCCCAACACTCGACGTAAGGTTGGCAACCCTGCCGTCAGTTGGGCGCTTTGTCAGCAGCGTGAAGCTCACCGGGAGAAACCAAATGCTAATGCTGAAGTTGGCTGGTCGCAATGTCTCGCAACGCCCGCGCTAAACAGCAGTGGAGAAATCTCGCGGCAAAGCTGCCGAGATAGGGGCCTCGCGAAAGCTGCTGTTAGACAGTAGTCCGTCAATCACCATGCGATGCGACATCGCAATGTGTTCTTCGGCAATACGGGCAGCCAGTTCGCCGTCCCCTCTGACGATTGCCGCGGTAAGGTTTCGATGTTGCACCAGGGTGCCTTCCGCCTGCTGTGGTCTTTGCATCATGCCCAGATTGACAAACCTGTCGGACGCAGCAAGCAGCTGCGCGATAATCTTCGACAACTGCCGGTTGCCGGATAAATTCGCAATCTCAATGTGAAACTCCGTATTCGCCCGCACAAATGCCCGCAGCGAAGCCGGGTCGGAAGCGCGGCATTTCATCAGGCCGAGTTTCTTCAATCGGACATGAGACAGTGTGGTATTGCTCGCCGCCATGCTGGCCGCAGCCGACTCAACGATCTTGCGCAATTGAAAGATTTCATCCACGTCACGAATCGTGATGGGCGCTACGTAATAGCCGTCTCGCGGTGAAACGACCACCAGCCCCTCCAGGATCAGGCGGTGCAAAGCTTCGCGAGCCGGAGTTTTGCCCAGCGCCAGCCGTTGCGCAACCGAAGCCTCGGTCAGGCGCTCGCCTGGCGCCAGATGGCATTCGATCACTTCCCGGTGGAGTCGCTCATACGCCAGCCCCGCGTTGGAGTTTCCGCTGCCCTCATACTCCCGGCTTCTCGCTTTGGTGAAAGCTCCAATGTCCTTCATACTGGCCATCTCCGGCAATCGCTATCGGCGGCTTTCTGTCCCCGGCCACAATAGCACAGGTTTGTTCTTGACATGTCAGAAAGTCTAGCGCAACATGTCAGCCCAGACTTCAAAACCATCTATGTTCATCTTCACTGTAAGAAGGAAAACTTCCCATGACCAAGCACCGTCTTTCCACCCGTGTTCTCACTTTCCTCGCGTTGTTAGCCTCCACCGCGAACCTTGAGGCGCAGTTGTCGCCTTGTACCCAGACTCAAATCGATGGCACCACGGCTCCCACCACCACCTCTTATATCTATCCCCGTGTTCCTTTGCAGCCGTTCTATCAATGGGCGAATAACAACGGCTATTGCGGCGAAGTCGACCTGATGCAGGCCGGACTCAACAATGGCCAGTGGATGTCGCAATACGATGCCCGGCTGGTTTGTGGCAGCGGTTTGGGCCAGGCAGGAACTTGCACCACCAGCAAGAGCACCCCCAATTTCAATGCCCAGATGCTCTTCGAGGTGCCGAACACCGGCGTCAGCGGAACCACCGAGGCGTGGAGTTCCATGCCCGTTTGTGCCGCGAATATGCGCCTCAACGCCCTCTCTTATCCCTATCAGGGCGTCGCGGCGAAGCAGCCCGCGGCAGGGTGCGCAACCACCGCAACCGCATCCCCGGCCAACTGTCCCGGCTACCAGGCTTACATGTCCTGGGTGAAGCAGCAGGTCATCAACGGCTCCCAGGTTGCCGTTGCGATTATTATCGCGGCCGTCGATGGCGGCACCGGCGATCAGTATGATCACGAGGTTCCGGTCGTCAAGATCGGCACCAATCACTCGCCCACCGATCCCACCTACTACCCTGACGACGTCTTGTACATCGAAGATCACGGCAACTGGAATATCGACAACAATAAAACCAACGCGACGACTTACGACGCCATTCCCTGGGGCGTCAACGGTACCAATAACGCTACGTCGTGCACGCCGTACATCTTCGGTTACGCGTTTTCCGCCTTGGGAATGACTGATTCTCAAGCCGACAAATCCAAGCAAGCCTACGAAATCATTCTTCCGGCCAACACCTCGATTTCGACTCAAACCGGTGGAAACGGTTCCAACAGCGTCAAGGTCACCGGCCCGAACAATTACGCCGTGGCTGTTACCGGTGTCATGGATAGCTATGGGGAGACCGTGCCAGTCGCGCTCACGGCAGGCGCGAACCCAGGTTCCCTTGTCTCATCGACCACCGGCGGGGTCGCCAATCCGTCGGATCCTATTGCCGGCCTTGATTACGAAAATCCCTTCGTCGGAACGAGCACCAACGGCGGCGGAACTGGCAGCTGCGTAAATACTCCGCCCACTTCGTGGATGTCGATCGTTTTGCAACCCACGGTAAGCGGCCTTACGCCGGGTGTTTCATACAACTTGTATGAATACCAATTCAACACCCCAAGCAACGACACATTGGGCGGCGACGGTACCTGGGCCGGCACCGCAGCCGCCGCGCTCGCGGTTCCCTTTACCGCCTTCAACGCAAGCTCGGCGGTCGGAGGAACCACCCCAGCCACCAGCGTCACCAATTTCACCGCGACCGCTTCCACCTACACCCCAAGTCCGCTGAGCACCACATCCGACCAGATCGTGGTCTACCGCGCCGTTCCGGCTTCTCCGGGACTGTATGGTCCGGCAAAGAATTCAACCCTGACCAGCAGCTCTGTAACCTTCGCCTGGGACAGCTCCACCGCCGGAGCTGGCCCCGACTATGGAGCCACTGCTTACTGGCTGGACGTCGGTTCCACGCAAGGCGCGAACAATTACTACAGCTCCGGCGCCCTGCCCACGACCACATTCTCCCAAACCGTCAGTCGCTCTTCCCACAAATGGCAGCCCCGTCTGGGCGCGCTGGTACTACCTGATCAATGGACAATGGCAATACAACGACAACAGCTATACGGCGCTCAACGGAGCCGCCGCGACCGGCGCTATCACCTCGCCAACTCCGTTGCCAAATGCCGGAACCACCCTCACCGGCAGCAGCGTCACCTTCACCTGGAGCGCGGGTTCGGGCGCAACCGCCTACTGGCTCGATATCGGAAGCTCCGCTGGCGGCAACAACTACTATCAATCCGGCAATCTCGGCAACGTACTCACCACCATCGCCAACAACCTGCCGACCAACGGCGCCACCGTCTATGCAACTCTCTACTCTCTCGTCGGCGGACAGTGGTTCAGCGCCGCCTACACCTACACCGCCTTCAATATCGCGGGCGCAAGCGCAGTCATGCAGAGCCCGGCGAACTCCACGACTTTGCCCGGCAGCAGCGTAACCTTCACCTGGACACCAGGAGCAGGCGCAACCGCCTACTGGCTCGACGTGGGCAATTCGGCGGGCGCGAACAACTACTCTCAATCGGGCAACCTCGGCAACGTAACCAGCACGACGGTCAATAACTTGCCAACCGATGGCAGCGAAGTCTTCGCGACTCTCTATTCCCTGGTCGGTGGCTCGTGGTCGGGCAACGCCTACACCTACTACTCCTTGAACGCGACCAGCGGCTTGGCGCAAATCACCTCGCCGACCGGTCCAAACCTGAGCGGAAACACGGTCACGTTCACCTGGAGCCCCGACGCCAATGCCACTGCATACTGGGTGGATATAAGCGCCACAGCTCCCGGTGGAAATGAAGTCTACTCAATCCGGCAACTTCGGCAATTCGACGAGCCCAACGGTTTACAATCTGCCGGCCACAAGCCCGTCGAACCCCAGTCTACGTAAGCCTCTATTCACTGGTCGGAACACAGTGGGTAAACAACGCATACGTCTACAACTCAGGCCCGTAAACTAACCGATAGGTTGTCATCCTCAAGTCAGCGGGGACTTCACAAAGTGAAGTCCCCGCACATTTAAGACCCCGCACATTCGAACCCTGCTCCGCATTGCTCTAAAGCCTTTCCTTAGTGTACCTTAGTGTCCTTCGTGGCAAATTGATTTCGCCGATTGTCACCACACCCCTTGACAACCACCCACTCACATTCCTATAATTAGCACTCGTAGCAGCTCAAGTGCTAACAGCCCCGATTTCAGGGCAACATCGAAAATTCGAATTCAACCTATCCAGAACAACTCTTGAAAGGAGTAGCAACCATGGCAACTAAATTCACCCCGCTCCATGACCGCATCCTGGTCCGACGGGTAGAAGAAGTCTGACACCACCCGCGGCGGCATCATCATCCCCGACTCCGCCAAAGACAAGCCGATGGAGGGAGAAGTCATCTCCGCCGGCAAAGGCAAGATCAGCGAAGAAGGCAAGGTCCGTCCCCTCGACGTCAAAGAAGGCGACCGCATCCTCTTCGGCAAGTATTCCGGCACCGAAATCAAGATCGATGGTGAAGATTTCATCATCATGCGCGAAGAAGAAGTACTCGGCATCCTCACCGGCGCGAGGCCAGCCAAGAAAGAGACCCGCCGGATCCGCAGTAGCAAATTGATCATGTGGTGACGGGGCTTTCCCCGCCGTCCTAGAGAAAACATTAGGCAGGCAAAGCCTGCACTGAAAAATCAAATTGAGGAGCAAAAAGTTATGGCAAAGCAAATTGTTCATGGAGAAGAGTCCAGACAGGCCATTCTCCGCGGCGTCAACATACTGGCTGACGCTGTGAAGGTTACTCTTGGCCCCAAGGGCCGCAACGTGGTTATCGAAAAGAAATTCGGTGCGCCCACCATCACCAAAGACGGCGTCACCGTTGCCAAGGAAATCGAATTGAAAGACGTGCTCGAGAACATGGGCGCCCAGATGGTCCGCGAGGTCGCTTCCAAGACCTCCGACATCGCCGGCGACGGCACCACCACCGCAACCGTTCTAGCCCAGGCAATCTATCGCGAAGGCGTGAAAACCGTTGCTGCTGGCGCCAATCCCATGGCCATCAAGCGCGGCATCGAGAAAGTCGATCCTGCTCATCACCGGCCGGGTCGATAAGGAAGGCAATCGCGAGAAGGGCGAACTCGATAAGTTCTCGAAGCCCGTCTGCGGCGACATGATTGCCCAGGTCGGCACCATCTCGGCGAACAACGACGAGACCATCGGCAAGATCATTGCCGAAGCCATGAAGAAGGTCGGCAAGGATGGCGTCATCACCGTCGAAGAGTCGAAGACTCTCGAGACCCAGCTCGACGTGGTCGAAGGCATGCAGTTCGATCGCGGCTATCTCTCTCCTTATTTCGTCACCGATCCCGAGCGCATGGAATCCGTACAGGAAAATGCGTACATCCTGATCCACGAAAAGAAAATCAGCTCGATGAAAGACCTGCTCCCGCTGCTCGAGCAGATCGCCAAGAGCGGCAAGCCCCTCACCATCATCGCTGAAGACGTGGAAGGCGAAGCGCTCGCCACCCTCGTCGTCAACAAACTCCGTGGCACGCTGCAAGTCTCGGCCGTCAAGGCTCCCGGCTTCGGCGATCGCCGCAAGGCCATGCTGCAGGACATCGCAACCCTGACCGGCGGCAAAGCCATCACCGAAGATCTCGGCATCAAGCTCGAGAACGTCACCATCGCCGATCTCGGGCAAGCCAAGAAAGTCACCATCGACAAGGACAACACCACCATCGTCGAAGGCAAAGGCAAGCCCGGTGACGTGCAGGGCCGCGTGAAAGAAATTCGCGGACAGATCGAAAAGACCACCAGCGACTACGACCGCGAGAAGCTGCAGGAGCGGTTGGCGAAGCTGGTCGGCGGCGTGGCCGTAATCAAAGTCGGAGCCGCAACCGAAACCGAAATGAAAGAGACGAAAGCCCGCGTCGAAGACGCGATGCACGCAACCCGAGCGGCAGTCGAGGAAGGCATTGTCCCCGGCGGCGGCGTAGCTCTGGCGCGTTGCGTTACGGCTCTCGACAAGTTGAAGCTGGAAGGTGACGAGCAGATCGGTGTCAACATCGTGAAGCGCGCCATCACCGAGCCCTTGCGCCAGATCGCCGAGAATGCCGGCGAAGAAGGTGCAATCGTGATCGGCAAGGTCCACGACTCCAAGGACACAACTTCGGCTACAACGCCCTGACCGGCGATTATGAAGATCTGGTCAAGGCGGGCGTGCTCGATCCGACCAAGGTAGTGCGCACCGCACTAACCAACGCCGGCTCGATCGCAGCCCTGATGCTGACCACCGAAGCCCTGGTAGCGGAGATCCCCGAAAAGAAGGAATCTCCAATGCCCGGCGGAGGCCACGGCGGCGGCATGGGCGACATGTACTAAGTCGGCCGTTAGTCGACCGTCGTTAGTCGTTAGCTAAATCAAAAGCCTCGCTCGCAAGAGCGGGGCTTTTTTGCTATTTCTCCGGGCATCTACAGCGTACCAAGTCCACACAGCCGCGAAGCGGCGCAAGAATGCAGCCCACGGCGCAAGCCGTGGGTAAACGGGCGAAAAACCACACAAGCCCCGAAGGGGCGAAAGAAACGTCATCAATCCCACAAATACCGCTCGTCATACGCAACGTGATTCTTTTTCAGAAACGCCACATACTCTTCCTGAAACGTTCTCGTCTTGTGATGTTCTTCCTGGTTGGCGATATACCGTGAGACCGCCGGCACATTGGACTCGCTCACGCTGAACACCCCGTACCCCGTCTGCCACGCAAACTTCATCTTCCATTTCTCATGCACCCAACGGCACGAACTCGCCTTCACCACTCGCATCACCTCTGCCGTGGACTGCGCCGGCCGAATCCGCACCAGCATGTGAACGTGGTCAGCTGTGCCGTTCACGATCAATGCTGTGTTGCGCATTTCGCGGATGATGCCGCCTAAATATGCGAATAGATGCTGGCGAATTTCGGCTGTGATAAAAGCTCGCCGACCCTTCGTGCTGAAGATGAGATGAAGAACGATATTGCCGCCGGTGTGAGCCACGTTTCTTCCGCACCTTCGGAGCTGGATTTCCTATGGGACGCGCGCACCCATGGCCTGCGCCATGGGCTGCATTCTGACGCCGCTGCGCGCCTAAGCCATTTTCAACGGTGAGGTGACGTGAACGCGGTGACAGCAGTCACAACCCATCGGGTCGGATTTCCGGAATCCCAGCCCGAAGCCGCGAAGCGGCGTCAGAACGCAGCCCACGGCGCAAGCCGTGGGTCCAAGCCAAAACTCACCCCAGCCCGAAAGCCGCGAAGCGGCCTCAGAACGCAGCCCACCGCGCCAGCCGTGGGTCCAAGCCAAAACTGACCCCTGCACGAAAGCCGCGAAGCGGCGTCAGAATATAGCCCACCGCGCAAGCCGTGGGTCCAAGCCAAAACTAACCCCTACCCGAAAGCCGCGAAGCGGCGTCAGAACGCAGCCCACCGCGCAAGCCGTGGGTCCAAGCCAAAACTCACCCCTGCACGAAGCCGCGAAGCGGCGTCAGAATGCAGCCCACGGCGCAAGCCGTGGGTCCAAGCCAAAACTCACCCCTGCACGAAAGCCGCGAAGCGGCGTCAGCAATGCAGCCCACCGCGCAAGCCGTGGGTCCAAGCCAAAACTCACCCCTGCACGAAAGCCGCGAAGCGGCGTCAGAATGCAGCCCACGGCGCAAGCCGTGGGTCCAAGGCAAGACTGACGCCAGCCCCGGAGGGGCGAAAGAAACGAACTGCGGGAAATCTGGGGACAGACGGGACGTACGCCAAGTTCCAATTCGCAAAACCCGGTGAACGTCCCGTCTGTCCCCGTATTTTGGGGGATGGGGCGGGGATACCAGTGGGAGATTAACAAGGCGCTGCGGAGGGTAATGACGACGGAGAAGCAAGCTGCAACAAGCGCCGAACTTTGAGCCGCGAGAGCCGCTGGATTGAGTTGCGAAGGGGAGTGGAGCCTTCGGTACCGACGGTTGGGAAGGCCACTTCTCAAACGCGAGAAGTGGCACCCCCAGTTTCTTACACTTCACTTCATCGAGTTATTTACAGAAGTCGGCCACCCGCCGTATAGCACACATGATGAACGACGCGTAGAATCGTAGGCAAATGCCGTTGTCATCGCATCTCTTTCCTTCGTGCTCATGGCGGCATGGCACTCCTCCGCCGACGGCGGACGACCCAGCGTACTCCACTCCACCTCGTCCGCTTCCGATAGGTCCTCAAGATCGTGTCCTTGGCCGCTGGCCGACCACGGAGTCATGCCCAGCGGCGTCTCTGCCGTCTTGTCCGGCTCCACGACGATCCGCGTCGGCTTGGCCTTTTCCGCCTGCATCGTTTTCAGGTTGCCGGACGCGATCTGCAGCGCATACAGCATCAGCCCCGCGTCCTTGCGCTCGATTCTCCGCGTCAGCATCAGTTGCAACACCTGCCGGATCACGGTTCGAATCGAATGCGCGTCCTCGAACACCGGCAGCACAATCTGGGTGTCGGCATACACTTCCCCGTTGAGGTAAAGTTCCACCGGCTGCGGACGGTTCTGCTCGTGGTAGTAACACAGTTCCTGCGCCTTAAGCGCCGGAGATCCGCACTGCGTACCATTGGTCCTAACGTGTCGGCAACGCCGTATTTCAATTGGATAACTCGCCATAACTCCCCATCCCGCACAATAAAATAAGAGACGACAAATAAAAACGCGGCCCGTAGGCCGCGCCGATTTCTTTGTTCTATATATCTATTATTTCAAATCAGTAGGGGGTAAATGGACACGTTTCAGGAAAATATATCTGCCATGAAGTGAGTAAGTTAGGCCGAAAATGGGCGATTTGGGCTCTTGACAAGCGCGGGAGATGTCCACTCGTCGCCTTCTTTTCATACCGGCTAACTCCAACAAAAATAAATACCTTACCGGTAACTCATTTGATCTCAAAGACCTGGCGTTATCAACTCCCAAGTCATTGATTCCAAAGGACCACGACCAGTGGGGAGGTCAAGTGACAAGACATACGCCTAATGTGTATATAAGGACAAGAAATCCTACGCATTCAGCAACGCAGGTGAGCAAACGTCGCGACCGGTCGCTGGAACGGGCGTGATACGCTGCTTACGAGCGGCCCGCAAACGCCGGGCTGAAGTGTCGTTCGACTTCTCGGGACACTTCGCGAGACACGTCTCGAGACAAGGAAAACTTCGAGTGAGAGTCTTGTGGGTCAAGGGAGGCAAGCTCCTGCCGGTCGACACCGGCGGCAAGATTCGCTCCTATAATATTTTGCGTCGGCTCGGGAAAGACCACGAGGTTACGCTGCTCTCTTACTACGGCGGACGGCGCGATCCGGATTACGAGACTGCCCTTCCCAAACAATTTCCGCTGGCGCAAGTCGTCTACACAGCCGCTCGCGAAGCCGCCGGAGTTCGCGGTGTGCTGGACTACTTTTCTCACTTGCCGCGATTGGCGCCTTATTCGGTTTCCAAGTTCACGCACGCGCCAGTCCGCAAATTGGTTCGGAGCCAGCTTGCCAGCGGACGGTTCGACGTGGCTGTTTGCGATTTTCTGGCTCCATCGTTGAACTTCCCTGCGAAGCTGCCGATTCCCTGCTTGCTCTTTCAGCACAATGTGGAAAGTTCGCTGTGGCAACGCATGGCGACGACGGAATCGCATCCGCTCAGGAAACTTTCCTACACGCTCGAAGCCGCCCGCATGTCGCGCTATGAACGGCGAACGCTGGCCCGCTTCCACCACGTCGTCGCGGTTTCGGAACATGACCGCCAGCTCATGCTGCAGATGGATCCCACTTGCGAGATCACGGTCAATCCGACTGGAGTGGATACCCAGCAGTTTCAGGTCGCGCCGCCGTCAACGGCTGCGCCGGCTCGAATCGTGTTCACGGGTTCGATGGACTGGAAGCCGAACATCGATGCCATGGAATATTTCTGCGCGCAGATTTGGCCGCACATTCGAGCGGAATTTCCCAGCGCAATTTTCCAGATTGTCGGCAGAAATCCAGTCGCGAGAGTGCAGAGTCTTGCTTCGGATTCCGTGCAAGTGACCGGAACCGTTCCGTCGGTTACGGATTATCTTCGCGATGCGACCGTGGTAGTCGTGCCGTTGCGCATCGGCGGAGGAACGCGGCTCAAGATTTACGAAGCGATGGCCATGGGCAAGGCGCTGGTTTCGACTTCGATCGGAGCTGAAGGCCTCACCTTTCAGAACGGACGCGATCTGCTGCTCGCCGATGATGCTTCCGCATTCGCCGAAGCGATTCTGCTCCTGCTTCGCGATGCCGAGGTCCGTCGGAGGTTCGAGCAAGCTGCAGTGCAACTGGCGGCGCAGTTTGACTGGTCGGTGGTTGCGGAGCAATTCGCCGGCGTTCTGCGACACATGACTGCGGCCGTTTCCGGCGCGCCGCGAACTGACAAGCCGGAAGCGGTCAACCACTAGGCGGAATGCTTACGCATTGCTAGTCACCCGCTTCCGACTCGCAGTTAAGAAGAGAGTCGAACGTGCCTCTCCTGCCGCAAAAGCAGGTCCTTCGCTTCGGTCAGGATGACAATTGTTTTTGATATTTACTGGCCCAGTAAACTGTCAGGGACGAGCTTCATACACTATGTTGAAAGGCGTTTCCGTGGCGCGGCGGAAACGGCTGAAGCCGGCCTTGGTCACTACGTCGCGAATGCGCGCTTCTCCGGATTGCGCGCCCAGGCACAGGCCCACTTCCTGCGATCGTGAACACGGAGTGCACAGCAAGGTCGAGAACGAATAGTAAACGCGCCCGACAGGATTGAGATTGTCCTTCAAATTGTCATTTGCGAACGGCTCGACGATCATCCATGTGCCGTCACTGCGAAGCGATTGTCGAACGTGGGCCGAGGCTCCGACCGGATCGCCCATGTCGTGCAGGCAGTCGAAAACCGCGACGAAATCGTAATCTTTTCCCGGATACTCCTTGGCTTTGGCGACCTCGAAAGTGGTACGGTCCGCGACCCCCTCACGCTTGGCGGTTTCGCGCGCGGCTTCGATCGATTTGTCATGGTAGTCGAATCCGAAGAACTTGGACTTGGGAAATGACTTCGCCATCAAAATAGTGGATGCGCCTTTACCGCAGCCCACGTCGGCTACGCGCCCGCCGGCTTCGAGCCTTTGCTTCACGTCATGAAGCGCGGGAATCCACGAGCTCACCAGGTTGGCAGCGTAGCCGGGCCGGAAGAACTTCTCGCACCCGTGAAACACGCCGTCATCGTGTTCGTGCCAGCCCATCCCCGCTCCGGTGCGAAACGAATCGGCGATGCGCGGAACGGCTGCCAGCGATCCCAGAGCCAACTGGAAGGCGCCGGGCAGATAGGCAGGGCTGTCCTCATTCGCGAGGGCAAAAGCTTGTTCCTCGCTGAGACTGAACTTGTTGGTTTTCTCGTCGTAAGTGACATATCCGCCCGCAGCCTGCGAGGCCAGCCATTCCCGGACGTAGCGTTCGTCGGTGGAAGTTGCCGTCGCAAGCTCGGCCGAATTCATGGGATGCGCCGCAAGCGCTTTGTAGAGTCCGAGTCTCTCGCCGATCACCACCATGCCGGCGTGGACGGCTGCGCCCAGGTCCCCGACGAATTGCCCGATAAAGGCATTAAGCTTGTTCATGTCGACCGCCATTGTGTGTCTCTCCTGGAATTTGAATTGCCGATCATTTTAGCTCAACTGGGATCGGCTGACTGGCAAGACGCCCTTTTACGGACAATCGACTCGCTCCGAGGAGAAGTTGACAACGTGCATTTTCCCGCGAGAGCATGAAAATTGCAGACCGTTCCGAATCTTCATAGGGTTAAATTTTGGAGCTGATTTTCAGGGCTTCGACGTCTACCGATGACAACAGACCTTCTCGCATATGCAATTGGCGTAGTAGTGGTGTGGCTCGTGGCGATGCGGCTTCGTTCTGTCACCGCGCGGCAATGGCTCTACCTGATTGCCAGCTATATCTTTTACTTCAGCTGGGGATCGTGGTTGATAGTCGTGCTGATCTTCAGCTCGCTCATGAATTATGCCTTGGGCGAGTGGCTCAAAAAGAATATTACTGCGGGAAGGTTGTGGACTGGCATCGTTTTCAACCTGGCGCTGCTTAGCGTTTTTAAATACCTGCCGCTGGCGAGCAACGTCGCGATGTCGGGTTCGCCGTTCCTGCTGCTCAAGCGAATTATTTTCCCCATCGGAATATCATTTTGGACGTTCGAGGCTCTCAGTTACCTGTTGGAGGTGTATCGCGAAGAAGAGTTAAATCCGACCTTGCTCGAGTTTTGCCTCTACATGGCATTTTGGCCGACCGTGCTGCAGGGGCCGATTTGCCGCATGTCGAGCATGTTGCCGCAGTTTCGCCAGGACTGGGCGGTGAGCAATGACGATCTCAGAACCGGAGTGCGGCGAGTTTCGATCGGCGTCCTCATGGTGGTGCTCTCCGAGGTTATGAGCGGCGGGCTTTATACGGGAGCAGGCGTCGACGCGGTTTTCGATCATCCAGCTATGGGGAGCTCGGCGGCGCAATTGAGCGGCCTCGACGCCTGGTGCATGATCATCGCATACGCCTTCCAGCTCTACTTCAGCTTCTGCGGATACTCCCACATTGTGATCGGCGCGGCGCGGCTGTTTGGGATTCAGCTGCATGAGAACTTCGATCGTCCCTACTTGTCGACGACGCCCTCCGTCTTCTGGACGCGTTGGCACATGTCGCTTTCCTTTTGGATTCGCGATTTTCTTTTTCTGCCGCTGGCAACCACGCGGCGCGAGGTGTGGTGGCGCAACCTCTCCCTGGTGATTGCCATGTTTGTTTTTGGCGTGTGGCACATCGGAGCTGGGCATCCGGGAAACTACCTGCTCATGATCTGGGGTATTTACCATGGCATTTTGCTGGTGCTGCACCGGCAATGGCAGGAATTTCGCAAGCGCATGGGATTCGAATGGTCGGGAGCGCTGGCCAGCGGAATTTCCTGGCTGCTGACGTTCTCCTTGGTGTGCATAGGCTATATTTTCTTTCGCGCCAATAGCTTCGAGCAGGCTTTCGCCATGTTTCAGGCGATTGCTTCGCCGCATAGTTACAGTTCCCCGACTCTCGATTACAGCTTTTATCTAATGACGTTGCTCGTTGCGGTTGGGTATTTCGCGGTGATCGGCGCATCGCAATTGCTCGATTATTTGGGGCAACGTGGATTGAGCGGAGCCCGACCGGGACTCGAGAGCGTCTTCGCAAGAGCCATCGGCGCGCTGGCACGCGAGCGGTGGGTGTGGATCACACCGCTGGTTATTGTCCTGGCAGTGTATTTGAGCGTGATCTTCCAGCCCGGTCAATTCCAAACCGGCCCGGTGATGTACGCGCTGTTCTAGGAACAATCTCAAGCCGCGTGCGCCGCCGAATGCCGAGCTAAAGTCGGCTGGGCGGCTTATGGCCGCCGTCCTGTGCGTCCTTGCAGAATTGTCTGTGTGATTCCGTTTAACGTTTGGGAAGGCAAAAACGGGCTATGCTAGCATCTGTCATGCCGCAGTAGAGTGAGGCTTAGCCGGTGGTCGAATTAACTGAAAGCGAACCAGCAGTGGAGAGTCCGCCAACGCCGACGACACGATACAAGTCGCTGCTCAGAAGCTTCGCGATGCGCTTTTGTGTTGCCGTGACTCTTGGGGTGATTTTGCTGGGTGCAGTCGAATTCTATTCATACCTGCGGTACCTCCCAGGGGCGCGAGAGGAAGTTGAATCGGCTGTCAAGTTAGAACTGGCCCAGGGTGTGAGCCCGACGGAGCGCGAGTACTGGAGGGAGATCGAAGCGGCCGACAACCTGACCTACCACCAGTACGTGCTCTGGCGCCGGCTCCCTTACGACGGAAAATTCGTTTCCATCGATCAGGAGGGCATCCGCCGGACTTTGCACACGCATTGCGATGACAGGACCTTTACTGTTTGGATGTTTGGCGATTCGGCGATGTGGGGGGCGGGCGCTCCTGACGAGGCGACCATCCCGTCGCTGATGGCGAGCGACTATGAAAAGGCGGGCAAGCCCGCCTGCATCGTGAACTATGCCGAAAAGGGTTGGTCGAACACGCAGGAAATGGTTGCCCTGATTGAGCAACTCAAACACACCGCCCGCAAGCCGGATATAGTGCTTTTTTACGACGGCGGCAGCGATGCCTTTGGCGCTTATCAGAGCGGACGCGCGGATGTCCACCAAAACTACATCAGCTTCAAGAATTTTCTGGATGAATGGGCGGCTGCGCAGAAGTCGGGGTTCACCTACCTCAAACGGACCAACACCTATAATCTTCTGGCGAGGATTGCGGACAAAGTACCCTACCATAATGAGAACGACCCGGTGCCTGCCGCGGCGCGGGACGTGGAGACACTTTCTGCCGCAGTGGTCGACAATTACTTAAAGAACATGGACATCGTGAACGCGTTGGCGAGGCAATATAATTTCCGCGCAATTTTCGCTTGGTATCCCAATATGGCGGTCGGCCATAAGAGGCTGACACAGTTTGAGCAGCAGGTCTTAAACCTGGAGTATGAGACATTTCCTGACGTGGGCACGATGTATGCGGCCACCTACCAAAAGGCTCGGGAGGTGAA
The DNA here is from genome assembly GCA_963810955.1 of uncultured Acidobacteriaceae bacterium. Classification (GTDB taxonomy): domain Bacteria; phylum Acidobacteriota; class Terriglobia; order Terriglobales; family Acidobacteriaceae; genus Acidiflorens. Next base: position 32,339 of record CAWEPW010000043.1, read on the forward strand.
GAGTCTCGATTTTTATTATCTGGCAGACCTTCTGGATGATCAGAAGGATTCGCTTTATGTGGGCATTTCTCATCTGAAGCCGGAAGGCAACGAAATTGTCGCCGCGCGGCTGTTCGATATTCTGGAACATACGAACCCGGCCTCTGCTGCTTCGGGCGTTGCCGGCTCGACTCAGGCAGGCAGATCCGGTCCATCGCCGCACCCTCGCGGAGATTAGCAGTCCAAAGATTAGCAGTCCAAACCAACGAATTGATTCCACTGGAACTGGTGACCGATGGCTCCGCCGCGACAATCGAGAAGCTTGATCAGCGGCTTCTTCCGTTCCCTGCTGGCCAATCCTGACCGTTCCGCGCTCGAGCTCGGCGAGCTCTCGCTGAGTTATGAGCAACTCTGGAACTATGCCGGGAGGATCACGGCTTGTCTTAACGAAACTCTCGATCCCTCCGAGAAGGTGGTTGCGGTGCTAGCCGACCGGAGTGTCGGCGCCTACGGCGGCATTTTGGGAGTGCTCGCGAGCGGACGGGGCTATGTCCCTCTCAATCCCAAGTTTCCGCCGGAGAGGACGCTCGTCATGTTCAGGGCGTCAGGTTGCAAGACACTAGTGATCGGGCAGGAGTGCGCGGCTACGCTCGAGCCCCTGCTACAGCGTTTGGATGCGCCGGTGACGCTGATCATCCCTGATGCGGGATGGGAGCCAGGGCAACTTCCGCCTCATCGCGTCATCTCGGCCCGGCACCCATCATTGTCGAAGATCGCCGATCCACGCGACCCGGTAGTCAAGGGAAGCGACACCGCTTATCTGCTGTTCACCTCTGGCAGCACCGGCGTTCCTAAAGGAGTGGCCGTCAGCCAATCGAATGTGGCCGCATACATGGAATATGCCGCGAAGCGTTTTGGCATGAATAGCGAAGATCGCTGCTCGCAAAACTTCGACCTGACCTTCGATCTCAGCGTGCACGACCTGTTTACCTGCTGGGACGCGGGCGCAACGCTTTGTCCCTATCCCGAGCAGACGCTCACTCCGGCGACCCTGGTGGAGGAGAAGGAACTGACGTGCTGGTTCTCGGTGCCATCGGTCGCCATGCTCGCATCGAAGCTGCGGATACTGGAACCGAAAGCATTTCCTTCACTGCGCTGGAGCCTTTTTTGCGGCGAGGCGCTCTCTGCAAGCCTGGCTGCCGCCTGGCAGGCAGCCGCTCACAATTCGATCCTTGAGAACTTGTATGGGCCGACCGAGGCGACGATCGCCATCAGTTACTACCGTTGGGATTCGGCAACGTCTCCCGCGGAGTGCCTGCGCGGATTGGCGCCCATCGGCCGGCCTTTTGACGGCCAACAAGTTTGCGTGGTCAATGACGATCTCGATCCCGTGCCGATTGGCGAAAGCGGGGAACTGTGCCTGGGTGGATCGCAGGTAACAGGCGGGTACCTGGATGATCCGGAAAAGACGGCAAAAAGCTTCGTGCGCTTCAAGCATACTGGTGACAAGATCTGGTATCGCACCGGAGACCTGGTTCGGCAGGATGAACGTGGATGCCTCTTCTACCTCGGGCGTCGCGATTTTCAGGTCAAAGTGAATGGATATCGTGTGGAGTTACAGGAAATTGACCTGGTGTTGCGGGAGGCGGCACGCACGGAACTGGCCGTGGCAATTCCGTGGCCTTTGGCGGATGGTTCGGCATCGGGAATCGTTGCCGTGCTCTCCGGGTCTGACGCGGCGCAAGATCAGCAAATTATCTCTGCCTGTGAAAGCAAACTGCCTCGCTATATGGTGCCGAACCACATTTACCACTTTCCGCAGATTCCGCTGAACGTGAACGGCAAGATCGATCGCGGAAGGATTAGCGAGATGCTGGAGGACAGGTGAGATCAGAAGTCAGGTTGCAGAGGTCAGATTGCAGAAGTCAGAGGGCAGATTGCAGAGGTTACGACCTCAGATTCAAACACTGACGCTTGAATCAAGGGTTGTAAAATCTGCAATCTGACCTCTGCCCTCTGCAATCATTTCTTGGCTGGTTTGCCGAACTTTTCCACCGCGGCAAACATCAATCGGACCGTTTCCATGTCTTTGGCTTGTACTTTGCTGGCGGGAACCTTGCGGCCGGCGATTCTTTGCAGCTCCATAAAAATGTCGATCAATGCGAAAGAATCGATCAGGCCGGAGGAAACCAGCGGCGTGTCTTCAGTGATTGCGGCCTTGCCCTTCATCACTTTTTCGGAGATGTAGGCGCTTAGTTCGTTCATCTTCAGCACTTCACTGTCTAGCAGTTGCTCAACTTCCACGTTTGATCTTCCTCAGAATTCGATTTGCCTTCGACTTTAGCATTTCTATCATTCTAAAGCTAACTTTCGTTGCATCGTTGCCTGGGATGAGTGGAAAAACAATTCCAGACCGATTGGCTCACCGTGTTTGACCTGGTGGTGGTCAAGGAAGAACATCTCGCTTCGACACTTGACCAACCAGCGAACAAAACATTTGCATCTCAACCAAAGTATCCACTTACAATCGACAATTGCGGCCGGGGGCGCGTGACGATTTCCGAGGTTGCGGTGTTCATAGAGCACGAATGGTTTTATCGTCCAGGACCTTGAAGGCACTATTCAGAGTAGTGGCTTGGCACAGGTAGAGACTAATGACCGAAGAGCAGAGGCCAAAAACTACAGATTCAAAGACTAAAGATTCAGAGATTGAAGACCAAAGTGTGCGCGTGCGCCAACCAAAATTCGCGCTGCTGTTAGCTTCAGCCGTTTGCCTTGCGGCGATCATGGCGGGCTGCGGAGGCGGCTCCAATGCTCCCCCTCCTCCGGCGCTGAGCATTGCGCTGTCGCACATTGGCAATTTTCCTCCGGGGCAGAAGGGCGACGAATATTCGATTCAAATTACCAATGCCGGAGAGGGCCCTACTTCAGGTACCGTAACGGTCACCGACACTGTGCCCAGCGGCCTCACTGCGACCAACATCAGCGGCACAGGCTGGGCATGCACTCTCAACTCGGTTTCGTGTAACCGTTCCGATGTTCTCGCTGCCGGCGACGTCTATTCCGACATCACAATAACAGTGAATGCTGGAACCACACCTGGGACGGTCACCGACCAGGCGATGGTGTCAGGCGGCGGCTCGCCCACGGCTGCGGCATCCGATCCGACAACGATCGGACCGCAGCAGATCGACCACGTCGTGATTATTTTTCAGGAGAACCGCACGCCCGACAATTTATTTCAGGGGTTGTGCACGGACAACAGCGGCGTGCCCGGCTGCGATCCTACTGGGAGCAATCCCGCACAATACGATATTGCCAGCAGCGGGCTAACCTCTGCGGGAGCGACCATCCCGCTTACTCCGGTCGCCGGCGGACTGGTGACCGCCTATGACCTGGGCCACGGTCACTTCGATTTCCTTCAGGTCTGCGATTACCAATCCGCTAGCAATACCTGCAAAATGGATGGCGCGGACAAGAACCTCTGCAATCCGAGCGCGGACTGCCCTGCGTTTCCGGAATACCAATACGTGCCGGCGTCAGCCGTGCAACCCTACCTCACCATGGCCGAGACTTACACGTTCGGCGACCACATGTTCCAGACCAACCAGGGACCAAGTTTTCCGGCGCATCAGTACATCCTTTCAGGCACGGCGGCAGTTTGCGTGCCCGGAGCCACCGACTGCCCCAGCGGAACGACGAGCAGCTTCTCGGTGGCCGACAACCCGAACAACAATGTAGCCCGGCCGGATGGCAGCTACTGGGCAGGATGCCTTGCGCCTCCCGGTTCTAAGATCGCTGCCATCGATACCAGCCAACTGAGTCCGGAAACACATCTCACCACGATCACGCAGTTGTGCTACGAACATCCCACTCTGACCGACCTGCTGGATGCCGCGAGCCTTAGCTGGAAGTATTACGCACCCATGCCGGGCTCTATCTGGACCGCGCCGGATGCGATCCAGCACATGTGCGTGCCTACTTCCGAGGACGGGAATGTTCGACGACACCAAGTGTAGCGGGAGCGACTGGCCACGGCCAACCCCAACCTAATGTTGTGATCGAAGGATCGGGAGCGCAGATTCTAACCGATATCTCCAACGGGCAACTCGCCGCCGTCAGCTGGGTGATTCCCACGGCCACAAACTCGGATCACGCCGATAACAATCCCGACAACGGGCCATCGTGGGTATCGGCCATCGTGAATGCCATCGGCCAGGACCCGCATTACTGGGGAAATACCGCGATCATCGTCTCCTGGGATGACTGGGGAGGGTGGTATGACCATGTGCCGCCGCCGAACATTCGCGATTCCTATGAATACGGGTTTCGCGTGCCGTTGATCGTGATCTCGGCTTTCGCCAAGCCGGCTTACATCTCGCATGTGACTCACGATTTTGGCAGCATACTGAAATTTGTGGAGACAGCTTTCTCTCTCGGGGAGATCGATCCGGCAGTGGGCTATGCTGACTCGCGCTCCGACGATTTGTCGGATTGCTTCAACTTCAATCAGCTGCCGCTGGTGTTCGCTCCCGTCGCTGCACCGATGAGCGCGGAACATTTTCTGCATGACACGTCCGCGCCTGCGCCGCCGGATGATGACTAGAGCATCTGACCCTAACGCGCTTGAGGACGTTTTAGTTCGACACAACCCACCGCCCGCTTCTTATCCTCCCGGCTGGTAGGTTTCGACGACTTCGGGAGCAGCGATCTCCGCGAGCACAGGAATCTCTTTTGGCGCAAGCGCTCCCACGCGCAGAGCGCGCTTGGTCAGCACCACCCAAAGCAATCCCAACCCGTAAACCGCGCCTGCAATCAAAAGTTGCAGAGCCAGTTCCACGTAATGGTGCGGGATAAACCAGCTTTGCATCAGGAGAAGCGCGAACACCATCGGTATGCTGATGAGTATTGGCAGCACGTAGGCCTCGCGCAAGTAGGTGCTTACGCGAATCCCAAGTTGTTTGCACAAGTGCCCCGGCATAAAAAAGATCATGCTGACCGCCAGCGGAATGGCCGTGCCGTAGGCGTCGCCCTCTATGGCTCGCTCCACCGATGTATGAATGAACAGGCGCACCAGAACGATGCTCAGAACCAGGTTGGCAATGCCTTCGGCGAGCGTGACGAAGGCCCAAGTCTTGTGCTTGCTGATTCCGAAGAGCACTCGTCCAGAAGCCGCCTGCGCCCACATCAGTGTCGCTGGGATGATCAGGATCACGAGCACCGGGTAGCTGGTGGCGATATATTTCTTCCCGACCCACACTTCAATAATCGACTTGCCCAGCACCAGCAAGGTCGCGGTAATGGGGAAACAGGTGAAGGCGCACAAGCGGTTCCCGGCCACGAAAACTTTCCGCAGGCGGTCCATTTTCCCGGTCGCTTCCGACTCGCTGGCCAGGGGCAGAAAATTCTGCGCCAGCGCCATCACCACCTGTTGCGTGTAATTCACGATGCGGGAGCCGATGGTGAAATACGTGATGGCGGCCGCCGAAATCATGCTGCCAATCACGATGTTGTCGGTCTTGAACTTCAGTTGGGTCGCGATCATGATGATCAGCGTGACTCCGCTGTAGTTCGCCATCAGGTGGAAGGTTTCGCGGTCCACATATTTCATCCCAAACGGAACGGGACGAATGCGGAAAGCGATAACTCCCCGGACCAATGAATTAATAATAGGAAGAGCCACCGTAATGGCCGCCACGGTGAGCAACCCCTTGCCGTGGGTAAGAGCAGTTACGATCAGAACGACGCGAACGGCATTGCCCGCGACGCTCGTCCAGTTGTTAACGTAAAACATCTGCAGCCCATCCAGAAAACCGCCCACGACGCCGAGGGGGAAGCCGAGCGCAATTGCAACTCCGACCATCCACAGCAACAAGCGAGCGGTTGAATGGAAGCCCGGCGGAATCTTGAATAGGTTGTCGACGTAAATTCCGAGCACGGCCGTCACCATCAGACTCAGAACGCCGATGCAGCTATAGCTGAAGAAGCTGGTATTGATCAGCTTGGCCAGGTCTTCAATGTCGTCAACCGCGGTGAACTTCGAGACATAGCGGACTATCGAGGAACGGATTCCGAGATCGAACAGACCGTAGTATCCCGTGATCGTAAAAATCAAAACCCAGATGCCGGATGCGGTATCGCCCAGTTTGTGCAGTATGAAGGGGTAGAGCAGGAAACCGACAACGACGTCGACGCCCAGGGAGAACCAACTGGAGCCGACGTTCTTCATGATTTGACGTTTGTTGATGCTCATTGCGCGAAACTCATTGGGCGAAACTCATCGGGCGAAACTCATTGCAGAAAACTCTGGGAGCAACTCATTGGAAGCAGCCCACTCTTCCCTGCCGGCGCTCGATGGGATTGCCGTTCGTTCGTTATCATAAAAATGGTCAGGAGAGCAGTCATTAAAGTGGCTGACCCGAAAGTGGCTGGGCCGTCCGAACCCACGCCGGCACAGTCTTGTTGTCCAATTCGCGGGTCTGTAGCGGGTAGCCGAGAAAATTCAAAAGTGGAGCCCAGGCGATTTCGATCTCCTGCACGCAGTGTTGGGGGAGGGTTTCCTTCCATCCCCCAGACTTCGCCGCCCGGACAAAGGGAATTTCTTTGCGCGTATTTTTGGTTCCGGTCCATTGGTCGGCTTGTTGTTTTTCGAGCTTGCGCATGCGGTCGGCCGAGCTTCGCTGCACCGCTGCTTCGAGACGTTCCGGGCTGGCTTGAATGCCGAGAAATTCGGCAATCTTGCCGGTTTCGCCAATCGAGTCCGAAAGCAAATCTTCGTAACGAACCAGATGAAACGCAGGATTGCCGTGACGGGCGGCGATCCAACTGGCGGCGTGCTCCCACCAGGAACCGTAACCTGCTGTCGTCCCCTTGATGAAGCGCTCGACGAACTGTTCGAGTGTGACGTCGGCCTCGATGTAACGCTTTTTCAAGTCGAAGTGGTACTCGGAGACGGCAACGTCGCGCGGATCGCGCACCAGGTAGATAACTTTTCGAAAACGAACGTCAAAGGGCTCGTGGCTTTTCAAGATGCGGGGCCGCGGCAGACTCCTGAGGAACCGTTTCGAGGAAACGCCCGGAGCAGGCAGCAACCGGTTGATATTGGCGAAGCCCACGGTTTCATTCGGGTAGATCAGATTCGCCAGCAGAAAACGCACCCACGTATTGCCTGACTTCGGATACGACACAAGAAAGGTGTCGTCGGGGAAAACAGTGAATTCATTCCCGGCCTGGTCGCGACCCAGGAGAACTTTCACGGCGTATTTGACGTGGCCAAGCATTATCAATTTGTAATTTGTGATTGGTAATTGGTAATTGGAACCCTTCGGTTTTGATCTCAAATTACCAATTACAAATTGCCAATTACAAATTTCTCCCGCTGCCGCTGAGAACTCCCAACGCATCGTTATCTCGCACTTTCGCGGGAACCGTCGAACTCAACTCATATCCCAGGCGTTGCATCAGCGGTCCCCAAGCCGCTTCAATTCTCGCGGCCATGGGCGCGGGCAAATCGTTGCGCCATCCGCCCGAACCGGCCGCGCGTACAAACGATAGATCCTTGCGCGAGCCTTTCATCAGTTCATTTTTGTCTGGTTGCTTCTTTTCGAGTTTCCGCATGCTATCGGCCGAACTTCGCTCCACAGCTTGAGCAATCAGCTCAGGGCTGGCCACGAGATGCAGAAACTCCACGACCTTGGTAAGTTCGCGGGCGGTATCAGCGACCAGATCTTCGTAGCGGAGCAGAAGGAACCGCGGACTTCCCTCGCTCGTGTAAAGCCAGGTGGCAACGTTCTGTCCCCATGAACCGTGGGGACAGGTTTCCCCGGCCATAAAGCGGGTGACAAATTTCTCGATCGGCGAGTCATCGTCGAGTTTTCTAAGCTTGCGATGATAGTGGTATTGCGAGACGACGACATCGCGCGGGTCGCGAACGATATAAACTACGAGAGGATAGCGGGGATCGAAGCACTCATGGCTTTTGATGATGCGCGGCCGCGTCATGCGGTCGAAGTCCCTTTTCGCGGTGCCCTCGGGGTCGGGAATCAGGCGATTGATGTTTTCGAAAGTCGCCGGCTGTTCGGGAAATCTGAGGTTAGCCAGGAGAAACCGCGTCCAGGTATTGCCCGACTTGGGAAAAGAAACGAGAAAAATGTCATCCGGAAGAATGAGCAGGCTGCGCGAAGGCCGGTGCAGGCCCAATCCGCGTTGTATGCCAGCCATCAGATGCTTGATCATTCTTCAATCCCCAAAACCTATTTGTAATTGGTAATTTGTAATTGAAAGTCCGCCCGTCCAACCTTCAAAATCGTCCTCCCACATCACGATTTTCAAATTACCAATTACAAATTACCAATTACAAATGTTCTACAAATCTTCCAGTCCCGAATGCACCCTCCTGGCCCCTACCAGGTTCGACGTGGACAATTCGTAGCCCATCTCGCGCATCAGGCCGCCCCATGCCGATTCAATTTGGGCGAGGCTTGCCTCGGACAACTCCGCCTTCCAACCGCCCGATTTGGCGGCGCGGACGAACGGTTTATCTTTTCGCGTCTCGCGCGTCGAGGACCACAGGTGCGCCTGCTTTTTCTCCAGCTCGCGCATCCGATCGGCGGAGCTCTGCTCTATGGCAAAAGCCAGGCGTTCTGGCGTGGCTGAGATTCCCAGGAAGCTTGCGATTCTTTCCATCTCGTCCATGGCCTGCGACTGCAGCGACTCGTATTTCACCAACAGAAATCGAGGATCGCGGCGGCGGGTATAAAACCACGACGCGGCGTTTTCAAACCACGTTCCCGACTGATGGTTCACTTCGCCGCGAACGAAGCGCCCGACAAATTCCGTCACCGGAAAATCGTCCGGAATAGCCCGCCGTTTGATGTCGAAGTGATATTCCGACAGCACAACGTCGCGCGGATCGCGAACGATGTAGATCACTTTCGGATAGCGAGGATCGAAATATTGGTGGCTCTTGAGCAGGCGCGGGCGCGCTGCGCGCTCCAGATCCTTCTTCGCCATCGCCTCTGGATCAGGGACTAAATCATTAATATTCGAAAAATCGGGATTCTTTTCGGGATAGACCAGATTGGCAATGAGAAACCGCGTCCAGGTGTTGCCGGACTTGGGATAAGAAACCAGAAAGACGTCATCGGGAAAAACGTGCAAATTGCGGCCGGGCGGATGCAGACCGAAAAAGTATTTCCCTCCCGCGATCAAACGCTTAATCATTGATGGTACCCAACCCTGGATGTAACCCGACCCCGACGCGACTAAACCCAAATTCCAGATGCAGACTCATGCTTATCCGTTTTCGATCCCAGGCGATCAAGCCGTAGCTCCGTGGCGCATCCAACTCCAGAAAGACATGAGACGGCTAGTCGCTCCGGGCGCGATGCCCAAGCCAACGACCGCAAGGCTCAACACCGCGCTATGCAAAAAACCGTTCGCTTCCGCAATCAACTCGCGCGCCTTGTCAAACTGGCGTTCTTCCAGCTTGCATTTGCCCTCTTCCAGCAGATAGCGGGCCCGAATCTCAGCGGCACGCTTTTCAACCACCGCGCGATCGGCGCCTTCGAGCGGCAAAGTTCGCAGGAACTTATCCAGAATACACCAGTAGGCTTCGGCCATTCTGGCCCGCGACACGCTGAGCGAACCGGGGCGGCCGATGAAGAGACGAGCCTGAACCGCGCGCCCATAGCTGATTTTCGCCCCGCTGTAGGCAGCCCGCACCCACATATCGTAATCGTCGCAGCGCGCCAGTTTTTCATCGAACAAGCCCGCGTCCATCAGACTCTTTTTTCGCGCTACCACGGTTGAAATCGGAATCTGGCAATCTTCCACGATCAAGGCGGCAAACGTAGCCTGACCATGGGACGGGCACTTCTCCATGAACGGCCTCTCGGTCGCCGGGTCGCCGACGAGAAGCGCGTTGGCATAGACCAGATCGAGCGCTGGATCGTCCGCGATCAGCTTCATCTGCGCCGCGAGGTGGTTCGGATACCAGCTGTCATCGCTGTCGAGAAAGGCTACGAACTCTCCGCGAGCCTGCCGAATGGCGTTGTTGCGCGCAGCGGCGGCGCGCTTGTTCTCCTGCTTGATGTAAACCAGCCGTTTCTCGCCGCTGATGTAAGGCTGCAAAACCTTCTCCAGTTCGGGCGTATCCGGCGATCCGTCGTTGACGACGATCGCCTCGAAATCCGCGTAGGTCTGCGCGAAAACGGAGTCGAGGCAAGCCGCGATCAAATCGGCGGTCTTATAGCTCGGGATGATCACGCTGACCCTGGGCGCCGGATTGGTTTCGGCTGCTGGCATTCTTTTAATCGCGTTAGAACTTGACCATCAGTCGTTGGTCATCAGTCGTCGGTCGTTAGTCGTCGGCAGACTCAGCTTGCGAACGACTAACGACTAACGACCGACGACCAGTGACTGAATCTCCTACGAACTGTGAAACACCAGTTCCTTTTCTCCGGCGATGATGTTATTCGCCGCTTCCACGCCCATCATCACCGAGTGATCCATATTTCCGATTTCATAGCGCCACGCGCCAAAACGTCCGCGAGAATAAATACCTTTTTCGAGCAACGCCGGTTGCAACACCTCGAGCGCGCGGTCGCGGCCGAGCGTCGGGATCGGATACGAGTAGCCGACCGTTCGGTGATAACGCGAGACAATGCGCCCACGGTCCGATTCCTCCAGCATATTAGTCCGGATCAGTTCGGTGGTTACCTGATCAAGAATTTTTTCCGGGTCGGGCGTTTCTCCTACCCGGAATGACATTTCGCACATCAGCGAACTGTAGTGCTCGATATCGCCGTTCGGCACGTTGTTCGGCGAGTAATGCGAAAAATAGGTGGCGCGATAGCACGGCATCTGCGGGTCGGTGAAGTAAATCCAGCAGCGTCCGGTCTCTATCTTCTTCTTAATGCCAAGGCCAACCACCAGAAGATTGTTGTGTTCGAGGCCCTGGGCGGCATCGAGCAGCCGGTTGTCGGCCGGCTTGATCATCTTCGTGAGCAGATCGAGCGGCGCGGTCGAGATCAGCAGATCGTAATTGTCGCCGGTGCCGTCGGCGAACGAAACCCGGCGTTTCTCCAGATCGACCTCGGCCAGCTTTTTGCCGGTAATTATCTTCTTCGGAAAGTAGGCGGCCATGCGCCGGTAGATCTCGCCGGTTCCGCCGTGCAGCGGGAACTTGAACTTGTTGTTCGGACCCCAGGCCACATCGTCGCGCTCATAAAGAACGTTTTCGAGCAGCCGTTTGAAATCTATCGCCGCCACGCGCTCGGCGATCCAGGTCTTCGACATCTGTTCGAGCGGAGTGGTCCACACCTTGGAGTTATAGGGAAACATGAATTCTTCGGCGATGCCCTCGCCCATGGTGGCCAGAATCCAGTCGCGAAAGTTTCCCGCCTCGCGTCCGCCGCCGTTCGATGCGGCTTTGGCCGCGCCGATGAGGCAACTGACCTGAACCTCTTTAGGCAAGTAGCGCAGATTGCTCTGAAACGGGTATGGAACCCACGATTCGCCTCTTACGATCCAGCTCTCGCGAATGCGCTCGTGAACTTCTTTGCCAAGAGCCTTGTCGATCAGCCGGTCGAAATAGGGATAGTGCGAAAAGATGACGTGGCCGCCCTCATCCCAGACAAATCCATTCTTATCTACATGGGAAGTGGCGTGCCCGCCGACATACTCGGATTTCTCATAAAGAACCCAGTTATCGTAGCCCAGTTCATGGAGACGGTAGGCCGCGCCCAGTCCGGTCGGTCCTGCTCCGATAATGACAATTTTCTTGCTCGCCATAAGATTGAATCGAGGGATGAGCTGGTCTTTGTCTTTGGATTCGGATTCGCTAACTCCGGATTGGCCGACTCTGGACTCGCCAACTCCGGATTCGCTAACTCCATGGATCGGCTGACTCCATGCGGACCAGCATCTCCTAATCGGACATCGAATCGAACATCGGCATGACCGCTCTGAGTTTCCGAAGAAATCTTTGCAGGAGAACCAAATTGTAGCATAGGGTTTTTGCCCTTCCTGTGTGCCGAAAGTAACCGTGGATTAACGAAAATGCGCCGTCTGCCGCTGCATCTCAGCGCTTCCCGTCTTGCTGCGGCTTGGTGCTCCGCAAAGCACAGCCGCAGGCGGAAATCGTATCCCTTCAGCGGCTAGACAAACAACGAACGGAGGAAAAAGAGGAGGGAAAATAAAATCAGCCTTACTAGCGAAACCGGCATCTCTTAAGCGAACCGCTTATTTCGTGCGCCAACGGATTTCGGAGCCAACCTTGTCGGCGCAACCTTCGGCTCGCCGGTGCAAATAGTTACTTATGATTACTTATTCCGAGGGCAGGTACTGCCGGCTGATCGGCCAACTGCTAGAATCACGTACTTAAGTGTTGCAGAATTTCATTGATTTTGGAGGCTTTTTCGTTGGGCCGATCAAGTCGAAGCGGTTCCACCATTAATTCCCAATCCGGGATGAATATCGCAACTTTTTTCACTTCGGTCGAGACTGTCCGCGACCGCAGGAACTAGTGAGTTGATCACACAATGATTTCATTATCTTACGATGAAAGATTCGTCGAATTTCGGAAGTCGAATTGCTCGCTAAATCACACGGAAGACTTATTGACGTACGCCTGATTGACACAATGCCTGAAACATCTACTGCCTAGAGCTAGTTTACCCAATCGGACGTGACCAGTGCGTCCAGGGTGAGGAAGGAATTTTGGGATGAGGCCCAGCGATACCGATAACAAGCAGAAACACAAATTTGAAGTCGACATTGCCCTGAAATCGGAAGGGAATGCTGCCGCAAACACCGGGAGGAATAAGGACTTGACCGCTTCAGGTAGCCATCTGATCGCCCCGCATGGGGGAGAACTGGTTCAGCTGCAAGTGCCGGCCGCGCGCGCCGCGGAGTTGAAGGCGCACTCGAAAGATTGGCCTTCGTGGGACCTGACCGCCCGGCAGCTTTGCGATCTGGAATTGTTGACCAGCGGCGGCTTTTCTCCGCTGCGCGGGTTTATGAATCGCGCCGATTACGAAGGCGTGTGCCACAACATGCGCCTGGCGAACGGCACACTTTGGCCGATGCCGATCACTCTCGACGTCAGTGAAGAATTTGCCAAGAAACTGACCCCCGGTTCGAGCAAAATCGCGCTGCGCGATCCCGAAGGCGTGATGCTCGCCGTGCTCAACGTTGAAGACGTCTGGCAACCGGACCGCAAGAGTGAAGCTCAATCCGTCTTTGGTTCCACCAGCGCCGCGCACCCGGGTGCGGACTACGCGATCAACAAGTCGCATCCGTGGTACGTGGGCGGAACGATCGAAGAGTTGCAGGCTCCGTCGCACTACGATTTCCGCGCCCTGCGCCTGACTCCGGCCGACCTGCGTGCCGAGTTCCGCCGCCTGGGTTGGACCACCGTCGTAGCCTTCCAGACGCGTAATCCCATGCATCGCGCCCACGTCGAGCTGACCATGCGCGCCGCCAAGCAAGTCGAGGCGAATCTGCTCATCCATCCTTCGGTCGGCATGACCAAGCCCGGCGACGTGGACTATTTCGTCCGCACCCGCTGCTACGAGCTGCTGCTGGCCAAGTATCCGCACGGCACAGTAAAGCTCTCGATGCTGCCGCTTGCCATGCGCATGGGCGGGCCGCGCGAAGCGCTGTGGCATGGCTTGATCCGCAAGAATCATGGCTGCACTCATTTCATCGTCGGCCGCGATCATGCCGGACCGGGCAAAGACACCGATGGCAGGAACTTCTACGGACCTTACGATGCCCAGGAACTATTCAAGAAACATCAGGAAGAAATGGGCGTCAAGATGGTTCCTTTCCAGATGATGGTTTATCTGCAGAATGAAGACCGTTATGTGCCTTCAGACGAAGTCCCACAGGGCGCGAAGGTCCTCGACATTTCAGGAACGGAATTGCGTCAACGCCTCAACGAGGGCCGTGATATTCCCGCTTGGTTTACCTATCCCGAAGTGGTGCAGGAATTGCGCCGCAGCTATCCGCCACGCCACAAACAGGGCGTCACGATTTTCTTTACCGGTCTTTCGGGCTCGGGCAAGTCGACGATCGCCAACGCCCTGATCACGAAGTTCCTGGAGATGGGCGGACGTCCCAGTCACTCTGCTCGACGGCGACCTGGTGCGCAAGAACCTGTCGTCGGAATTGGGCTTCTCGAAGGAGCATCGCGACATCAACATTCGCCGCATCGGCTACGTCGCTTCCGAAATCACCAAGAACGGCGGCATCGCCATCTGCGCCCCCATCGCTCCTTACCAGGCGACGCGCAAGGCGGTGCGGCAGATGATTGAGCCTTTCGGCGGCTTCATCCTAGTGCACGCGGCTACGTCGATCGAAGTCTGCGAACAGCGCGATCGCAAGGGCCTCTACGCCAAGGCGCGAGCCGGCATTGTCAAGGAATTCACCGGCATCTCCGATCCTTATGAGGCACCTGCCGATGCCGAAGTGGTCATCGATACTGCTAAGCTGACTCCCGAAGAAGCCGCCCAGACCATTATTTTGCACCTGGAGCGCGAGGGCTTTGTCGGGGCCAACGGCAACGGATAGTTATCCATCCCGGTTCCCCAGTCCGCTGTTTCAACGACTTATCGTTACTCCGGACTGGGAAGCCGGGGCTCGCTCCGGAAGGCTGCCAGCGAAGTCAATAAAGTCTATCGTTACAGTTGGCTTTATGGGATAATAACCCCGGAGAGCGGCTTCCCGTGCCGATTTTCAGTTTCTCGGTTCCTTAACATTGTTCTGCTAAACAGGATCTCGCGAAGCAGATTTTGCTAAGCAATGTTTCGCGTCACCGGGAATTGAGAAGCCGGAACTAAAGCTCTCGAAACACCGCATGGAATTCTTGCTGCTAAAAGTACTGATCGGCTTCTGCGTCGGAACGCTGATCGGCTTAACGGGTCTGGGCGGCGGCGTATTGCTTTTGCCCATGCTCATCTTTGGCCTGCACATCCCCGCCATCATCGCCGTCGGCAGCGACGCGATGTTCAACTTCTTCACCAAGATTCCCGCCAGCATCATGCACATCTGGCGGGGCACGGTGCGGAGAAAAGTCGTGCTCGCCATGGCCATCGGCAGCATGCCCGGCTCCTATCTCGGCGTAACTTTTCTCGTGCACCTGCGCCACGTTTACGGCAACCACGTCAACGATTTCATCAAATCCGCGGTAGGGTTATTGCTCGTCTTAATTCCCACCCTGCTGATGTTTCAGGGCCGGATCGAGGACCATCTAGCCGGCCGCACGCCGACCATGAAGTCATTCGCCTTCATGAGCGTAATCGGACTTACCGGCGGATTCCTGGTGGGCATCACCTCGGTCGGCTCGGGCAGCATCATCATGATGTTGCTTCTTTTGTTTTATTCCTTCCCTCCCAAGATCATGGTCGGCACCGACATTGCCCATGCCGTGCTTCTCACCGGCGTGACCAGTCTGTTGCACTGGCGGGCAGGCAACGTTGACGGGCATCTGGTCGGAGCATTGCTCATCGGGTCGATTCCCGGCGGAATGCTTGGCTCGTATCTGACTACGCGTGTCCCGGTACTGTGGCTGCGGCGAATCCTGTGCACCGTCTTGCTGATCACCGGAGCGCGCATGTTGTGGGTGTAAGAAACATTGAATCATTTTGACATTGAGTCATTAATGAATAATTCAATGCCTCAATGCCTCAATGATTCAATGACTCAATAGCCGGCACTTACTATTTCTTCTTGGAGAACATCTTAGTGACTTCATCCGCAGAAACTCTGGAACGTATTCATGCCGCACTGGAAGCGGCTCGGGTTGTGCTGAAGGGCTTTACCCCCGGAGCCATCGAGGCCAAATTTAAAGTTGGCGACGATCCGGTCACGGCCGCCGACCGCGCCGTCGACGACGTTCTGCGCAAGACGCTGCTTCGTTCCGGCGAGGGTTGGCTCTCGGAAGAAACCGTCGACGATTTCAGCCGTCTCGACAAACAACGTGTATGGGTCGTCGATCCGCTCGATGGCACGCGCGAGTTCGTGCAAGGCATTCCCGAATTCTGTGTTTCCATCGCCATGGTGGAGAATGGAATTCCCGTCGCCGGAGGCATCTGCAATCCGGCGACCGACGAACTCATACTGGGCTCGCGCGAAACCGGCGTAACCTACAATGGGAAGCCCGCGCAACCGAGCCAGCGCAAGGATCTCCACGGCGCGCTCGTCCTGGCCAGCCGCAGCGAAGTGAAGCGAGGCGAGTGGAAGCAGTTCGAATCGGCCGAGTTCAACATTCGCCCCATGGGATCGGTCGCCTACAAGCTCGGACTGGTCGCCGCCGGCCGCGCCGATCTCACCTTCACCCTGGTTCCAAAAAATGAGTGGGACGTTGCCGCCGGCGCCGCGCTGGTCGAAAGCGCCGGAGGGTGGGTGCTGAAACTCGACAATTCTCCCTTGCGCTGCAACCAGAAAAATCCGCTGATCTCCGGCCTCCTGGCCGGTAGCCCATTCCTGCGCGCTCCATTGCTCGCCATGCTCGACCGCCACTCCCAGACCGTCGGAGCGGACAAGCAAGTCTGACGCACTTACCAGCGCGTACGCACAATCTTGTCGCCACCGAACCGGACTGACGCCGGCGAACAAAAAGCGCAATCGCTCGCTTCGCGTCACATTTTGCAAGCCAACCATTGGCCCCAGGATTCCCGATTTCGTCCCCCTATCGGCCGAAAACCCCCGTCCCACGGCTGTTTTCAGCTTATCTTTAGAAACCAGCGGACACTAGCCGCCGCGAATCGGTACATTAAGTTCCTGACCTGAGGATATCTAGGAAGCTTCCATTTACCCGGTTAGATTGAGCCTGAGGACAATCGACTGTCCCCCAATTCAGTAGGGTCGAGGGCTCATAATGTTGCATGCAGAAAATGTACTTATAAGAAGCTATTCTCCGTTTTCCGCTGCGCTCTTGCAGCGTCTTAGTCTTCTTACAATCCTGGCACTCACACTCACAACCATTCTCTCCGCCGAGACGCCGCATGGAACTGCGATCCGTGGAACGGAGATACATGTAAGGGTAGGCGGAACGTCGGCGCAAGGTCCCGGCACAGACGGTGACAGTGGTTACGATGGCCCGGCGCAGCTGCCAATGGCCACCGTTGCCAGTTCCATGGCCGACACACCGGCGCCCGGCGCAATCATCAATGTCAATGCGGGCGGCGATCTCCAAACCGCCTTGAACACTGCCCAATGCGGCGACACGCTCGAACTGGAGGCCGGCGCAACTTTCACGGGATACTTCAGCTTTCCGGCTAAGGCATGCGATAACGAGCACTGGATCATTGTTCGAACGAGCGCGCTTGACACCGATCTTCCCGCCGAAGGTCAGCGCTTGACGCCTTGCTATGCGGGCGTGGCCTCACTGCCGGGGCGTCCACAATATACCTGCAACAACCCGCAGAATGTTCTCGCGAAGATCGTGAGTGCGGGGACTAGCGCGAGTCCGGTCACCTTCGCTTCCGGAGCGAATCACTATCGCCTCTTGGGCCTCGAAATCACGCGGCCGAGCGGAGTCGCGGGGTCGCCAGCGCTGGTCATAGTAATAAGAAAAGGCAACGCCGATCACATAGTTCTGGATCGCAGCTGGTTGCACGGGACAGCGGACGATGAAACCAGGTCTGGTATCTCTGTCGTCGGTGCGAGTTACGTGGCGGTCGTGGATTCGACCTTCACAAACTTTCAATGCACCTCCAAGACCGGCACGTGCACGGATTCCCACGCAGTGGTTGGAGGCAATGGGGATCATCCAGGATGGTCCCTTCTTGATCCAAGACAACTTCCTGGAAGCTGCAGGAGAAGAAATTCTATTCGGCGGCGGCGCGGCCACCACGACTCCCTCCGACATCACCATCAGCTCCAATCACTTCTTCAAGCCATGGCAGTGGATGCCCGGAAGCAAGCCCTTCCAGGGTGGAAAGGGCGGCCATCCATTCATTGTCAAGAACCACCTGGAACTGAAGAATGCTACACGGGTGCTGGCAGAAGCCAACCTGATGGAAGACGTCTGGGGAGGTTTCAGCCAGCAAGGCTTCGCAATCGTCCTCACTCCGAGCAACCAGCCTAGTCAAACAAAACCCATCGTCGACATGTGCCCGACCTGCGAGGTCACCGACGTGACCATCCGTTATACCCACATCATGCATGCGGGAGGGGGGATCGTTATGGCGACCCCCATTTCCGGACATGGCAAGAATGAAGGCGGAGCAGCCGCCAAGGAAGGAGCTCGCTGGAGCGTTCACGACGTGGTCTTCGATGACATCAGCCAGGGTTACACCGGCGAGGGTAGGTTGTTTTACCTGGCGAACGGCTGGCCGACGAACCCGGTGAACACCGTCACGATCAATCACATTACCGGATTCTCCGATGTAAAAGGCGGCTTTATGCTCACGGGAAATAACCCGCCCAATCAGGAGATGTACGGCTTAGTCTTCACTAACAATATTGTCACCACCGGAGTTCACCCGATGTGGTCTGCAGAGGGTGGCGATACCAGTTGTGCGAAATCAGATGTCCCGGTCACCGTTCTGAGCAACTGCTTCAAGACATTCACCTTCAACTATAACGCCCTCCTGGGGACGACTTCCAGTTTTGGACCAGGAACCTGGCCGGATCGGCAATATGTTCGGTCCGAGCCCCGGCGTTACCGCGTTTGCCGCATATAAGAACGGCAACGGTGGAAACTATCAGCTTCCCGCGAACAGCCCCTATAAGAATGCCGGGAGCGACGGCAAGGATCTGGGGGCCGACATCGTCGGACTCACCAAGGCTTTGGCCGGAGTCGAGTAAGTTCTAGTTCGAAAGTGTTTATTTTGGAGAATGCTAGCGCCAAGGTCTGCGGTTCGCCGCGGACCTTGTTCTGCTAGCCAGCCGGAGGACGCGTTCCCAGCTGATCAAGTTCTATCCGTGACGGAATGGCGCGCCCATGTCGCAGCGCCTGGTAGACCCACGCAAACAATGCTGAATTGATCATGCAAAAATAGTAAGGGAGCCGCAGAACTTTGGGCTTGAGGCTAGCCATAGCGCCCAGTACAGCGAGCCCATAGAAGAGCACTTGCCCGAGCAACAACCAGTCGTAAGGGAATTGTCCGCGCAAAGCGATATTCGCTCCAAGCGCGATGAGCATAAAGATGGGCACCAGCAGCCGCCCGGTTTTGTGAGAGAGCAAACAGAAGAGGACAAACGGCCGCGGCGGCCAGATCAGCCCTTTGATCTCCCGCAATTGTTCGATGTTGCCGGCCGTGATTCGCACGCGGCGGGAGAATCCCTCCATTTCATGAGCCTCTTCATAGGCCACGGCTGCCGGTTCGTAGGCCACGCGATGTCCCTGTTCAACAATGCGCATCGGAATCGTGAAGTCGTCGTTGATGGTGTTGAGCGGCGGAAATGGATAAAGCGCGCGACGAATGGCATAAAGAGATCCGTGCGCGCCAGTAAATGCGCCGAGCTTGGCCTCTTGCACTTTCAGGAAAGTTTCATATTTCCAGTAGAGATCTTCTTGCGACCCAAGGTGGGCCTGATCTTTCTTCAGGAGCCGGTAAACTCCGCTGGCCGCGCCCACCCGCGCATCGTTGAAACTCTGCACCAGCACGCGGAGAGAGTCGGCGGCCAACATGCTGGAAGCGTCGGAGAACGCTACGATGTCTCCGCGCAATTCGGGCACGGCATCGTTAAGAACCGCCATCTTTCCGCGATTCTTCTCATAATTGAGCAGGCGAATTCGTCCGTCGCTTCCGGTGTCGCTTCGTTTTCGCTTTTATAAAATGACCGCACAATTTCAGCCGTGGCATCCTTCGACCCATCCGATGCGACCACGATTTCCAGCTTGTCGGCCGGGTAGTCAAGCGCAAGACTGTTGCGGATTTTGTCCGCGATAACAGCGGCTTCGTTGTAGGCGGCCACCAGCAGCGAAACGGACGGCTCAATCGGCTCCCGGCGCGGCGCGGCGCGAACCACACCCTGCAGCAGCCACAGCAGAATCGGATAACCGGCGTAGACGTAGACCGTAACCCCCGCCGAAATCCAGAACAGAAGCCTGGTCGTCATTAGCAATACTGCCTTAGATGGCCGTAGACCGGATGCAATGCAGTTGCCCGAGAATCTCGTGCGAATCGATGCGGAATCCGGCGCGCTTCAAATAGTCTTCCGCCTGCGCCTGCGTGAAGAAATAGACCGGGCAGCCGTCCGCCTTGAGGCGCACCTTGCGAATCGATGCGCGCAGAGTCGCGGCGCGCGGCCATGCCGACAAGAAACGTCTTCTTCGTAATTCCGCGGATCACCTGCAATCTCGGCAACGGGTCGGCCACGTAATCCCAGAATCCGATCGCAATCACCTGATCGAACTTCTGGTCCGTCTTCCAGTCGAGCACATCGCTGAGCACGAACTTGCAGCGATCCGCGACACCCTTCTTTTTCCACCAGTTGCTGACTCAACCTCAGCATCTCCGGAGCAAAGTCCAGGCCGGTAACCTGCGCGCCGCGTTTGGCCAGCGTCGCGACAAAGCGTCCCGAACCGCAGCCGACGTCGCAGATCGTCATGCCGTTCAAGTCAGGGGACGGGCCTGATTCGCGCATGACCCACTCGTAGCGCTGGTAAATGTCTTTTCTCAGCCATTTATCCAGGCCGCGGCCGATCGGGCCCTTGTTGCCTGTATAGATCGCGTCGAAATCGTTGGCGATGTCGTTCCAGTATTTCGCTATCTGCTCAGATTCGTCAGTTTTTGTTTTCGTGGCTGTTCCATTCATAGAAATCGAAATCCTTGGCCGTATCGGCGAGTCCGCTTTCGCGGAAGCTGGTGTAATTTCCTGCCTGCAGCACGCTCTGGAAACGATCGAGAGTGCTCGACAGGTTGGTGTAGTGACGTAGACGGGAGCTCAGACGGCCCGGCAACCGCGGCTGTTCGGGGTCGATCTCCCAGGGATGAATGTAAATCACGATGGGCAAACCTTCTTTTTGCACGCTTTTCAATCCCAATCGTGTGTAGATTCGCGGCAGCAGCCGAAGATAGCCGCCTCCGCCGACTGGCATATTGTGTCCAGCCAGGCGAAACGTGGTGATGGGAAACTCCGTCATGGGTCCCGAAGGCGTTTGAAAACGAAACGGAGCCCTCGGCGCGCCGGGCATCCCATAGCGGTCATGATGGATGGGAAAAATACTCGAGTCGTAGGTGAATCCAAGCTCGGTCAGGATATCCAGCGCCCAAACCGAACGGTCGATCACAGAATAGGTAGGTGCACGATAACCGGTGACCGGTTGGCCGCCGATTTGCTCAATAATGTCCTTGGCGCGCCTAGTATCTTCCTTGAAATCAGCAGGTTCCAGCTTATATATCAACCGGTGCCAATAGGAATGGCAGGCCAACTCATGTCCACCTGCCGCAATCTCACGTACCAATGCCGGAAACCGCTCCGCCACCCATCCCAGAACGAAAAACGTTCCCTGAATGTTGAGCCTAGCCATTAACTCCAATAGCCGCCGCGTGTTCGGTTCCACGCGGCTCGTATAGCTATCCCAGCGAGCGCGATCAACCACATCGGAAAAGGCTTCGGCGTGGAAATAGTCTTCCACATCCACCGACACCACATTTCTGAGTATTTTCTCTGACATTCCCCGATGGATCGTCCGCGAAAGGATTTCTCTCTTAGTATCGCCCAGCCAGCGGACATTTGGAACGTAATTTTGCCGCTCGCCGCAAGAGCACAGTTACAAAAGTAAGCCCATCGAAATGTGCTTAAAGCAAGGCTTTTCCGCAATTCGCCTTCCTTCGTGGTCCTTAGTGGCCTTAGTGGTGATGCTTTCGCGGACCGCTCCACAACCGCATGTTACTATCTGCTATCGCAGCTGCTGAGAATATCCTTCATTCCACCCACGGGACGTGCCGTTAGGAGAACCAACACCGTGTCCTTTTTTTGCCGTCTGAGCTTTCCGCCGAAGTTAACTTTTCGTTCGCTCAATAGTTTCGGAGTTGTGTTCGCGATTGCCTTCGCAGCACTTCTAATTCCACAGCCAGCCGCAGCCGCGAATACGCCTCCCATCGGGGAGAACGCCTATTGCGGCAAGGGAGACATACCGAAGTTCGGCGAAAAGGACGGCCCGGCGCAACTTCCGACGTCGTGCTATTACACGGCAATGGATGGCACTCCCTCGCCCGGCAAACAGATCCGCGTCGGTGCCAGCTCCGATTTGAATTCCGAGCTCGAGTCGGCAAAGTGCGGAGACACGCTGTTGCTCGCCGCCGGCGCGTCATTCCACATCAAGGAATTGCCGGCGAAGAAATGCGACGACCAGCACTACATCACCATACGCACCGATACGCCAGATTCCAAACTGCCGCCGGAAGGAACCCGCATTTCGCCGGCCTGGGCCGGAGTCGCCAGCTTGCCGGGCAGGCCAACCTATTCGCAGCCAGCAGGTGGCCCGGCCAAGCTCCTGGCGACCCTGCTCGTCAAAGTACCCTCGGGAGCGACCATGGGAGACCACTATCGCTTCATCGGCATCGAGTGGTCCGCCGACCCCGGCGCGCGTATTGCCCGCCTGGTGTCGACCGAGGGCGCCGACCACCTGATTTTCGACCGCAACTGGTTCCATCCTCCGAATGACGAGGAAATGAACAAGGGGGTCGGAATGATCCACGGCACCCGGTTCATCGCCGTGATCAATTCCTATTTTAGTGGCTTCCATTGCATAGCCCGCACGGGCACGTGCACCGATTCCTCCGCCGTCGGCGGCGGAAATGGGGACGTTCCTGTCAGCACTCTCAAGATTTATAACAACTTCCTCGAGTCGTCAGGACAGAGCATTTTATTCGGCGGCGCCAGGTCCGAGGTCAATCCCACCGATATCGAAATCCGCCGCAATCATCTGTTCAAGCCCATGATCTGGAAACAAGGCGAGCCAGGCTTCGCTCCAGACAGCTCTGGTAATCCTCCGATCGTCAAGAATCATTTCGAGTTGAAGAGCGGAATCCGCGTGCTCTTCGAAGCCAACCTGCTCGAAAATTGCTGGGGCGGTTTCTCGCAAACCGGCTTTTCCATCCTGCTGACTCCCATCAATCAAAGCGGCATGTGCCCGAAGTGCGCGGTTACGGATATCACCATCCGCTACAACCGTATCCGAAACGTTTCGGGTGTGATGGAGGTGGCGAATCCCTTCGCGCAACAACGCGCAGTCGCCACTGACGGAGGCCGCTACAGCATTCACGATCTGGTGGTTGACTCGGTCCATGATCAGGACTGGAAAGGCCGCGGCGAGTTTGCGGTCGTCAGTACCAACGCTGAATTGCTGCACGACGTTGCTTTCAATCATGTGACCGCATTTGTGGCGGGCACGCTTTTTAATATTGGCAACCACACTGCCGACAAGATTCCCAATTTCAGTGTCACCAATAGCGTGTTCAGGCTTGGTGGCAGGCAGCCGGATTTAGCCTCAGTCGGCGGTGGCCAGGCTAACTGCGCCGATCAAGCCCAGCGCGCCGGCGTGGAGGCGGTGCTCAAAGCCTGCTTCACTAACTACAAATTCGAAAACAATTTGTTCATCAATACTCACGGCCCCATTCCCAAAGACAACATCTCAGTCGGATCGGCCGAAGCCGCCGGCATTCGCGATCTCAAAGATACGGTCAGCAAAGATCCACGACTCTGCCACGCCAAAGAAGCGGGGTGTGCGAAGGCCTCTCCCGGCGCAGGCGCAGCCTCCGATGGTCGCGACATGGGCGCCGACGTCGACGCCGTAGAAGCAGCCCTCGCCGGCGTCGAGTAATTGCCCGTGGTGGAATAATGCCCGTGTGGGGGCGGGGCTCTGCCCCGCCAAGACGGGGCGAAGCCCCCGTCACCACGCAATCCCAGGCCAAGACGATGCAGTAACTTCAGTAACCCTGTATTCACAGGGCTTTCAAACGGCTCCGATCATCCTGCATGTTAAGATTTTTCAGGTGTCCAGCCCCATCTCCAGCGATCGCAAATACTCGCCAGTCTTCGTGATGGGCTGCCACCGTTCGGGAACCAACCTGCTCTACGACATGCTGCTCTCCGCTGGCGGTTTTGCCATCTACCGTGGCATTCTGCCGGTCTATGAAACTCTGATTCCTTGCTTCGGCTCGCTGCAGAGTCGCGCGCATCGCGAAAAGCTCGTCGAGACCTGGTTCCTCAGCAAAGGCTTCCGGCGCACCGGTCTCGCTGCTGAGCACTTGTCGGCGCGAATCGTCAACGAATGCCGCACCGGCGGCGACTTCATTCGCATTGTCATGGATTCCGTAGCTGAGAGCCAACACGCGCAGCGCTGGGCCGCATACGATCCCGACAACGTGATACACGTTGAGCAAATCAAGCGCGAGATACCCAACGCTTTGTTTCTCCACATCATCCGCGACGGACGCGACATAGCTCTCTCGCTGAAAAAAATGGGCGGCTTCGCTCCCCTGCCCTGGGACCGCACTCAGACCGAGAGCCTGGTGGCGACAGCGCTTTATTGGCAGTGGATGGTGCAGTGCGGCCGCTCGGGCGGCAGCAAGTTCCCCTCCGACTATATCGAGGTCCGCTACGAAGACCTGGTCTCCAACCCGCGCCAGACGCTCGGCAGGGTGGGCGCTTTCATCGATCACGATCTGGAATATGACCGCATTCAAAACGCCGGCCTCGGCCGTGTGTCGGACACGAACTCTTCATTTCGAGAAGAAAGCGCCCAGCACGAGATCAACCCGCTGGGGCGCTGGCGAGAGCGCCTCTCGCATACTGAGATCGCGGCTATCGAAGCCAATGTCGGGGACTGCCTGCAGGAAAATGGCTATGAGCTTTCGCTTCCTGCTGAAGAACGCCGCCTCGGCTTGCGCCTGTCGTCGATGCGTGCCATCTATCCTGCCTATCTCAACGGCAAGTCATGGCTCAAGGCACGCACGCCGCTCGGCCGTTTTGTCAGGACATCGGTTCTCAAACTCGAAGAGGAAGAACCCTTGCAACCAGCCGAGCCGGTTCTAAAGTAAGCAATGGAGCGACGGGCGTCCTCAACCGTCCGGCAAGGTGACTGCCAGAAGCCGTGACTGCTAAAAACTAGCGATCACAACATTGGGAGCAGTGGGCAACATGAATTTCGCACCGCGCTCCAGGTTGGCTTGCATCGTGGCCGCCGGATCGAGCGCCGAGAGCGGAATGTGTTTTGTCCAGACGCCATTCTGCCAGTCGCTGCCGCGCACGTAGATCACACCGTCGGCAATGGCATAGCCATAAATTTCTTCGCGATGGCCGTCGCGATAGACAAGAACCGTAGGCGGAAGTTCTTTTGCAACGGCTGCATCCGGCTTCGTCGTGGTCGGCAGCGATCGCGCACCGCCCGTCTCGGCATAATCCGGATGCGCCTCAGTTCCGTGTCCATCCTTCACCTGGGCGCCGCCGAATCGCACATAACGATCTCCCTGCCACTCAATCAATAAAGGTGCAAGCCGGGCTTGCCGTGGAGCGCTTCCAGTCGAAGCCGGCTGCAAAACCACCACCTGAGGCGCGCCGTTGTCATAAGAGTTTTCAGAATTCCCAGCCAGGTAGGGACCAGCTAAGTAGGCGTCGGCGGAATCGTAATCCGAATAGAGAAAGGGAGAGCCCAGAAACCCCGCTCCCGATAGTGGCCACCTTCCGCGATGAAAACTCCTGGCGCCCGGCACTCCGCGAGCAAAGTGGGCATGCCCTCCCGAAGCCGGCCGGCCCATCCCTCCGCGCCTCTGCGCAACCGAAAACGGCATGGAAACCGCGAGTGCCAGAAGCCCGATACTAACTCGCCGAAACATACGAACTCCGTTGCACAATTTTACACCCTGCCAGAAACGACAAGTAGAGAAGACAAGTGAGGGCATGGCGGGCGTCAGCGCACGAAAGCCGGAAAGCGAGAGCTGAGAGCCGAGAGCTGAACACCTACTTCCGCAAAATCCTCTGCACCAACTCCCCCCGCGCTACCGTGACTTGCTCTCCCGACGCCAGATGCTTGAGCGCGAATGCGTCCGCCGCCACTTCATTTTCGCCCACGATGAGAATGTATCGCGATCCGATCTTATCCGCCGCTTCGAACGACTTCTTCAAGCGAAACGACTCGTCGCCCAACTCAACCACCAGATCGTGTCTCCGCAGTTCCCGCGCCAGCCGCGCCGCCTCGCGGTTCATCCCAGCGCCCAGCGGAGCAATATAAACGTCCGGCTTGCGCACGACCGACTGCGCCGCCGTCGTCTCCATGAGCGACAACACCAGCCGGTCTTCCCCAATAGCAAAACCAATCCCCGGAGCCGCCGGACCACCCAGCGCCTCCGACAAACCGTCGTAGCGTCCGCCCCCCAGAATCGCATTCTGCGCTCCCAGCGCGCCATGGGTAAATTCAAACGCAGTTTTTTGATAGTAGTCCAAACCCCGCACCAGGCGCGGATTTTCGACGTAGGGCACACCGACTGCATCCAGAATCTTCTTTACCTCCTCGTAATGCTTGCGGCAATCCTCGTCGAGAAACTGGCTGATGGTCGGGAGAGTTTCAATGATCGGCTGGTCTTCAAGAACCTTGCAATCAAAAACACGCAGCGGATTAGTAACCGCGCGCCGCCTGCAATCGACGCACATTTTGTCGACCACCGGCGCGAGCGCCTGCCGCAGCGCCTCGTTGAACTTCGCGCGGTCGGCCGGGCAACCCACCGAATTCAGCACAAGCGTCCAATTAGTGATGCCAACGCGATCCAGCAGCGTAGCCAGCAATTCGAGAATCTCCGCGTCTCGTGCCGGAGACTGGCTCCCCGACGAAGGAGGCCCGATGATTTCCGCGTCAATCTGGTAGAACTGGCGATAGCGCCCCTTTTGCGGCCGCTCACGCCGAAACATGGGCCCGATCGAAAAGAATTTATTCAGCCCTCGCTCCCACAGTTTGTGCTCGATGTAGGCGCGAACGATGCCGGCGGTATTTTCCGGCCGCAGCGTCAGCGATTGTCCTTTATCGCTCTCGGCGCGCCCGCGATCTTCCCACGTAAACATCTCTTTCGAGACGATGTCGGTCTCTTCGCCCACGCCGCGAGCGAAAAGTTCCGTCGACTCAAAAATCGGCGTGCGTATTTCATGAAAGTTGTAGGCGCGGAAAACGTCGCGCGCTGCGGCCTCAACAAAGTTCCAGAGCGCAGTATCGGGCGGAAGAAGGTCGCGGGTTCCTCGGGGAGACTTGATCATCGGGTCGTCATCACTAGTCTAACGTCGAATCTAAGAATTTACTCGTTCGCTCTCAAGGTTCTCCTTCGTGGACCTTCGTGACCTTTGTGGTTATCGCTTGGGCAAATTGAGCCACTACCGCTGCCGTCCCCCCGGCTGTCCGCGCACCTGTCCCATTTATAATTGCTGCTTCAATTCAGCCCAGAAGTTTCAGTCGCATAATTCAGAAGACAAGGCGAAAACGTGCTTGATTTTTTAGGCGATCTTAAACGAACTCATATGTGCGGAGAGCTTCGGCCCTCTGATGCGGGCAAGAGGGCGGTACTCATGGGATGGGTCAACCGCCGCCGTGATCTTGGTCAGATTATCTTTGTCGACCTGCGCGACCGTACGGGCGTCACGCAAGTCGTCTTCAATCACGAACTGAGCGCTTCCGTTCATGAAAAAGCTGAAGCGCTGCGCAACGAATTTGTGATTGCCGCCATCGGAACGGTAAAGCGGCGCGATGCCGATACGATCAACCCTAATATTCCCACCGGAGAAGTTGAACTGGTGGTGGAGGAGTTGCGCATTCTGAACGTATCGAAGTGCTTACCGTTCCTTCCCTCGGATACAGTTCTGGCGAACGAAGAGATCCGTCTGAAGTATCGGTATATCGATCTGCGGCGCGATGCGATGCAATTTAACATCGAGCTGCGACACAAGGTGGCTCTGGCGATCCGCGACAATCTGGCGTCCCAGGGCTTCTTTGAAATCGAAACGCCATTCATGACGCGTTCGACGCCTGAAGGCGCACGGGATTACCTTGTCCCCAGCCGCGTGCAGCCAGGATCGTTCTACGCGCTGCCGCAATCGCCACAACTGTTCAAGCAGATCCTGATGATCTCGGGCTTCGACAAGTATTTCCAGA
The DNA here is from genome assembly GCA_963810955.1 of uncultured Acidobacteriaceae bacterium. GTDB lineage: Bacteria > Acidobacteriota > Terriglobia > Terriglobales > Acidobacteriaceae > Acidiflorens. Next base: position 60,414 of record CAWEPW010000043.1, read on the forward strand.
TTGTGCGTTGCTTTCGCGATGAAGACCTGCGGGCCGACCGTCAGCCGGAATTCACGCAGATTGACCTCGAAATGTCATATCCGCAACCAGAGCGGGTGTGGGAGGTAGTCGAAGGCTTTCTGGCGGCCGCGTTCAAGACGGCGGGGCATGAGATCAAGACGCCTTTCCCGCGCATGAACTATGACGATGCAATGCGGCAGTATGGTATAGACAAGCCTGATCTGCGCCTGCCGGCCTTAACTGAGGTTGGTGACTGTTTTACCGCTCCCGACCTGGAGGCACTGGCGATTCACAAAGAGCTGCCGGTGATTGCGATTCGCATTCCGCATGTCGGCGAACTGTCACGCAAAGAACGAGATGACATCAAGACACTGTTCGTCGCCAAGGGCGGTGCACGCGTATTTGAAGACTTCAAACGCATCGAAAACAAGTTTCCTGAGGCGGCGGCAAAGGTACGGGCGAAAGCGGCCGCGGTAGAAGACGATCTGCTCGTACTGGTGGTGGGCTCGGCGCAATCGACTGCATCGGATGCGCATCCCGCAGGAAAACGAAAAGTAACGGCGGCGGAAATGGCCGTCTACGCGTCCGCGGGGCTGCTGCGTGTGGCGCTCGGGCAGAAATATTCGGAACGCCACAAACTTTTTCAGAAAGGCGACTTTCGCTTCCTGTGGGTCACGAACTTTCCCATGTTCGAGTACGACGAGGGTGATAAGCGCTGGATGGCGGCGCATCATCCGTTCACTTCACCGCATGAAGAAGACATGGACAAACTGGAAAGCGATCCTGCCATGGTGCGCGCACTTGCCTATGACATCGTGCTGAACGGAACGGAGTTGGGATCGGGCTCGATCCGTATCCACCGACAGGACGTGCAGAGCAGAATTTTTCACGCGCTTGGAATGACGGACGAAGAAGCGCACTCTCGCTTCGGCTTCTTTCTTGAAGCTCTGGAATATGGAACACCTCCGCACGGAGGTATCGCACTCGGCCTCGATCGCATCGTGATGATTCTAGCCGGGGCGGAGAGCCTGCGTGAAGTCATTCCCTTCCCCAAGACCGCAGCTGCCAAAGACCTCATGATGGAAGCGCCGACACCCGTGGCTGAGAGCCAGTTGAGGGAACTGGGTATTGGCGTGGTGAAGAGGTAAATGTGCGATGTCGCGTCCGGGTAAGCTCGGAACCGCCGCTTTGCTGTCGGAAAGGACTCTACACCGAATGGTTTTCAAGGGATCGCTCGCGATTTGGCTCGTGGCTGTATTGCTGATCACTTCGGCTGTAGTTGCACAGACAGCCTCTCCTCTTCTACTGGTGCTTGAAAAAGAGGATCGATCCTTGGCCATCGTTGATCCGAGCAGCTTGAAGGTCGTGGCGCGCGTGCCCGCCGGCGATGATCCGCACGAGGTGGTCGCTTCCGAGGATGGCAGATTCGCGTACATTTCCAACTACGGCGCATTCGCGACGCCCCTGCATACGCTTTCGGTCGTGGACATTCGCGAGCGCAAACCGCTTCCCGCGATCGACCTCGGAGCTCTGCTAGCGCCGCACGGGCTGGCGCTGGTGGAAGGTAAGATTTACTTCACGGCGGAGGGCAGCAAGGCGATTGGCCGCTACGATCCCGTCAGCCAGCGGATTGATTGGATTCTCGGCATCGGCCAGAACCGCACGCACATGTTGGAAGTTGCAAAAGACGGCAGCCGGATCTTCACCTCGAATGTGAATTCCAACAGCATCGGCATCATTGAGCGCGACAGGAATGCCGACGTTTCAGGATGGAGTGAGACATACGTTCCCGTTGGCAAGGGGCCAGAAGGATTCGATGTTTCGCCCGACGGCAAGGAGCTGTGGACGGCAAATTCCCATGACGGCAGCGTCTCGATTATCGATATTGCGAGCAAAAAGGTGACGCAGACGCTCGAACTGCACACACAAGCAATAAACCGCTTGAAGTTCACGCCCGATGGAAGACTGGTGCTTATGTCGGACCTCGGAACCGGTGACTTGGTTGTGCTTGATGCTGTGGGCCGCAAAGAGATCAAACGCATTCGGTTAGGGCACGGCGCGGCCGGCATTCTGGTCTCGCCCGACGGTTCGCTGGCTTATGTCGCCGTGAGCAGGGATAACTACGTCGCAGTTGTCAATTTGAAGAGCTTGTCGGTGCGCGGTCGCATCGCCACGTGGCAAAGGCCCTGATGGAATGGCCTGGGCTGCAGAGAACTAATCCGGGAATACCAACGCTGCGCGCGGGGCGAAGCGATCAACTCCCGCCTCTCAACGGCTGGCCATCAGCCGTTGCTCAACCAAGTCCTCGATCCGATTGAGGACTTCGTCTTCGGTCATATTCGTGGAGTCGAGAACTACAGCATCTTCGGCTGCTACAAGTGGGGAGGCTGCGCGCGTGCGGTCGCGCCGGTCACGTTCGCGAAGTTCGGCTGCCATCGCTTGCGCGGACGGGCCTTTCACTCTCTGCTGGTCAAGACGCCGCTGCTCGCGGATGACGGGATCGGCATCGAGAAAAATTTTTAGGTCTGCGTGGGGAAAAACCTTTGTTCCTATGTCGCGGCCTTCCATCACTATGCCGCCACCGACGCCCATCTCGCGCTGACGCGCCACCATCCAAGCACGGACCCTGGGATGTACCGAGACGCGAGACGCGGCTTCGGTGACATCGCGCTCGCGAATGCGGGCAGAAACGTCTCTTCCGTTGACCAGTACGCGATTGCCGCCGATGGTGCGTTCGAGAACAATGTTCGAATCCTGTGCCATTTTGAGCAGCGCGGCTTCGTCGTCGAATGAGACATCCCATTCAATGGCCCGAAGCGCAAGAGCACGGTACATCGCTCCGCTCTCGAGGTTTACATAACCGAGTTTGCGCGCGAGGCGGGAGGCGATCGTGCTTTTGCCGGCTCCGGCGGGGCCGTCTATGGCGATGATTAATTTGCGATGAGCGGGATCGGCCATTGGGCGAAGTGAGAATTGTACACGGACGGCGCGCTCGACCGATCACCGCAGCGGGCACAGAGAAACCCGGGGACGAGTTCGCCTCCTTGGGAGGGGCGACATATTACTATTTATGCGATTTCAGCCGATGCGTGCCGGGCGCGGCTTGGGAACGTAGGCTTGTTTTGGCGGAGTCACCTGCAGCAGCGACCTGCTCCCGACGTGCATGAAGCTCAACTCGCGCGCCGAAAGCAAGGCATGGATGGACTCTTTAACGCGGGTGCGAGGAACGAAGTTTGCGAGAAATGTTTCGGCCTCTGCTTCATCGACAGCCACCATGCAGCCGAGATATTTCGAGGCCAGCGCCGAGAGTGCTTGCGGTACAGAAAGGCCAACGCCTTCGCGAACGACCTCCGGCGCCCAGCGCGACAACTCGTCCCACACCGAACCTTCTTCAACTGTGTAATCGACGCGTGTGATGCGGAGCTTGCTCCACAATTCACTGAGAGCGCGATCGAGGCCAGCGTCAGAAAGGGAGCCACCGAGCAATTCTCCCAACTTCGATTTAGAAATCGGGCCGCGGCGGCGGATGATCTCGAAGGCGTCGCAGGCTAGCTGTGAATAAGGAGAGCGTGGTCCCGCTCGCGGGCGGTTGCTTCGGGTTACGCTCGCCAACTAGAGAATAAAAATAAGGGAATACGGAAGGCGCGAGCAGGAAGGCGTTGTTCTCTTCGAAAAGCGGGGCCTCGTAAGCCGCCCGATCGCGGAGGGCGCGCACCATCAATTCAGTCGCTTCTTTGGCTCGCGGATCGTTATAGGCGTGCTGGCGGGTGGGCAGGTTGTCGTCAGCTCCGACCCAAGCGCCGATGAAAGTCGGCACCAGCACCGCTGGACGCATCGGATACATCAGGCAGAATCCGACTTCCTCCAGAAACGCACGTGCGTCGTCGAGAGTTCGCATGGGCTGGCCGTCGACGCGCCACTTTTGGGCTCGGGCCTGTTGGAGTTCTAGGTCAGTCATTGACTTCAGATTAGAACACAGGCCAGCTCGCAGCTCTCAACCTAAGATCTCAGAGGGATATCCCGCGCCGACGGTCAGTCGCTTTTCCGCGTTCCTAAGACACGCAGCTTGCCGATCCCATTCTAGCGCCTAGGGTGACAGACTAGATTCTTTTGAATGCCTTCTGAATATCCTGCATGGAGTAGCGCAGCACGACTGGCCTGCCATGTGGGCAGGTCATGGGATGGTCGGTCTTGGACAGTTCGGAGAGCAGCCATTCCATTTTGTTTTGTTCCAGTGGCATGTTGACCTTGATAGCGGCGTGGCAGGCTATGGAGGCGGCAATTCGAGTGCGCACGGCTTCGAGATTGATGGCTTGCTCTTCGCGAGTCAACTGTTCGAGGATTTCGTTGAGCAGGTGCTCGATTTGCGCGGCGTCTACGCCGGCAGGGGCGAGTTTGACCGCAACGCTGCGGGCTCCGAAGGGTTCGGCCTCAAAACCGTTGTGGGACAGTTCTTCGGCAATTTGCTGAAGAATAGCTTGCTGCGCAGGCGTCAGTTCGATGATGAGCGGCATCAGCAGGCGTTGGCTTTCCACCTGCTGGCCTGCGCGCTGGCGCACGATGCGTTCGAAGAGCACGCGCTCGTGAGCGACGTGCTGATCGATGATCCAGAGGCCATCTTCGTTGACGGCCAAAATAAACGAGTTTCGAATCTGGCCTAACGGTCGCAGCGTGCGACAGCGATTCGAGGGTCGGCGAGTTTGCGGTTCCTGCGCGATGGGCGGAGCACAGCCATGATCGGGAACCGGTTCTGGATTCATCGTCAGTGGCGCAACTGCGCTTCTGGCACTCCCGCAAGCGACAGGGCGGCGTTTCCTCGACTGCGATTCCGGCGGCAAACTCAAAACGCGCCGTGACTGCGGGAATAGCCGGCGCTTGCAGTCGCGAATCCCCGGCCGCCGCCGGTTCATACAAGTCGCGCCATGGGCTGCGACGGTGCAGTGCATCGGTCTGCTGCCGCCATCGGCGAAGCGGGAGTTACCTGTGCCGGGGCTGCTAAGCCCGGGAGTCGCCGAAGGCTGCGCTTTGATTTCCTTCAGGAATTGCGGCACCGGCCGCGCTTTCATCAACGCCGCCCGCACCGACTCGCGCACGAAATCATGAATCACCGTCTGCTGGCGGAACCGCACTTCAGTCTTTGAAGGATGCACATTCACATCCACCTCGGCGGTGGGCATTTCGATAAAAAGCAGAACGACTGGAAAGACCGTCGGCGGCAGAATATTGCGATAGGCCTCGACGATGGCATGTTGCATAAGCCGATCGCGAATCAGCCGTCCATTGACGAAAATGAAAATCGAATTGCGATTGAGCTTCTGAATTTCCGGCTTGGAAACAAAACCGTGCAGCCGCAATTCACCGAAATCTGGGGCGCCGACACTGTCCGCGAGTCCGCTGCTGTCTCATCTGGAGGTGCTGCTTCCCCTGCCTTAGAGGGGGCTTCGCGGACAAGAGTGTTCGCGCCACCCGTTTCGCTGCGCCGCCACGGCGGGGGCTGCGGAAGCCCAACCCGCTCCAGCGGCTGCACCGCCGCCAGCGGAATCAACTGGTCGAGCGTCTCGCCTCCGAATACCTGGTAGACACGTTCGCGATGGCCGGCCACGGGCGGCGCCACCAGCAATGCATTCGTGGCCGAGTGCAACTCAAAATGCTTTTCAGGATGCGCCAGCGCGTAGTGCGTTACAAGCGATGCGATATGCGATAGTTCAGTCGACTCCGAACGCAGAAATTTTTTGCGCGCCGGCGTATTAAAGAAGAGATCGCGAATCGTGATCGCAGTTCCCAGTGGCAGGCCTGCCTCTTCGACGCGGATGATTTTGCCGCCGTTGATCTCGAGAACCGTTCCCGCCGCTTCTTCGTCGGCACGCGTTTCCAGATGCAGGCGCGCAACCGAAGCAATGGACGGCAGCGCCTCGCCGCGAAAACCCAGGGTCGCAATGCTCAGCAGGTCGTCGGTATCTTTGATCTTGGAAGTCGCGTGGCGCTCAAATGCGAGCATGGCATCGTCGCGCACCATGCCGCAGCCGTTGTCGGTGATCTGGATCAGCTTCTTCCCTCCCGCCTCAACCTGTATGCGAATGCGCGTGGAACCAGCGTCCAGCGCGTTCTCGAGCAACTCCTTCACCACCGACGCGGGACGTTCGACCACTTCGCCGGCGGCGATCTGGTTGGCGACTCTTTCGGGAAGAACGTGAATTTTGCCCATGGGGGATCAGCGGCTAATGACTAGTGGCCAGTGTGACAGATTCGGAGGCCGAGCGTAAAGGCGCGTCGAAGCAGGATGCTGCCGCATCCAAAACCTTGTCGTATTAGTTCACCCTGGTTCACGGGAGCGCTGCATGAAACACGCAATTCTGGGTGCGGGAGCGATCGGCGGCTTACTAGGCACAGCTTTTGCCTCGGTTGGCGAAGACGTGACGATGATAGTGCGAGCGGAGAGGTTGCAGAGCTATCCTCCGATGCTGACCCTCGAACGTCCTTCCGGCACTCTCACCGCGCCGGCAAAAGCTGTCGCTGCGCTGACTGCGCCGGTTGACGTGCTGTGGATCGCAACCAAGACTTATCAACTGAAGACTGCGCTCAAAGCTGTGCGATCGTTGCCGCGCTGCGTCGTTCCGTTGCTCAACGGTGTGGATCACATCGCGGTGCTACGCTCGCAGTTTGGACACGATCGTGTGGTTCCGGCAACCATCGCGATAGAAGCGGAGAAGCTTGCGCCGGGACGATTCATCCAGCGCTCCCCGGTCGTTCGCTTAAACCTCGCCGCCAGCGGAGAGCCCCTCTTGGGCACGAGCATAGGAAAGTTAACCCCTCTCGGATTCGCCTCCAAGTTCATTGCGAACGAGCAGACTCTGTTGTGGAGCAAGCTCTGCTTCCTCGGGCCGTTTGCGCTGGTAACGTCGGCCTCGGGCATGAATGCCGGAGAGATTCTCGCTGACGCGGCGTGGAGTCGAAAACTGAGCAGTGCCGTCGCCGAGGCTTGCGCGGTAGCAAACGCGAGCGGCGCAGAGATCGACGCGGCGCAGATTCAAGCGATTATTGCCGGTTCTCCGCCGGGCATGCGCAGCTCTATGCAGAAAGACGTGGCCGCTGGGCGTCAGCCTGAGTTGGATGCCATTGGCGGGCCGATCTTGCGCGGCGGAGAAAAATATGGGATCGATGTATCGACCACGGCGGGGCTCATGACGGCGATCCGTAAAAGGGCGGCGGCCTAAGTCGCGGAAGTTATCAATCGTGCCGCGAGGGACTGCCTACCATCATCGCTTCTCGGCTGGAGGTGATGATAAGCTTTCTGTTCGGACTTTCACGTGCGAGGCGAGCTTAGCATTTTCGAAGAGCGAAATTCCGCGCTTGCCGCCAGGACGACAGATGGAGCCCGACCACGATCCCGATCCCAGTACAATGACCACGCCCGAGCCGGCATATGGAGTGCCCGCCCTTGCCCAGGCGGTAGCTTCGCCGCTTACACGCGCCGCTATCTTTCTGGTCGCCACGCTCAAACCGGGCTCTGACAATCGCGCAACCTTGCGCTCGTTCTGCGGCGACCTCGCCGCGCTGTTGCGCGCGGTGGAATTTCGCGACCTGGAGGGACAACTTTCCTGCGTCATGGGATTTGGGTCCGACGCATGGGACCGCCTCTTCGGGACGCCGCGGCCGGCAGAACTGCACCCGTTCCGGGAGATTCGCGCCGGAGCGCGCCATGCGGTCTCCACCCCGGGCGACTTGCTGTTTCACATCCGCGCCAAGCGCATGGATCTTTGCTTCGAGCTGGCCACGTCAGTTTATGGCTCGCATCGGAAATGCTGTTTCGCCGGTGGACGAAGTGCAGGGCTTCCGTTACTTTGACGATCGCGATCTCATGGGTTTCGTCGACGGTACGGAGAATCCCGAGAGGAGCAGCTGTAAACGACGCCGTCCTCATCGGCGCCGAGGATGCTGGCTTTGCCGGCGGCAGCTACGTGCATCGTGCAGAAATATCTTCACAACCTTGACGCATGGAATGCGCTCTCCACCGAAGCGCAGGAACGCGTCATTGGCCGCACCAAGCTTTCCGACATCGAATTGGACGACTCCGTCAAGCCAACGTCGGCGCACAGCGCGCTCACTACCATCGTCGAGAACGGGAAAGAGATCAAGATTCTGCGCGACAATATGCCTTTCGGCCGGCCCTCGCAGGGTGAATTTGGCACCTATTTTATCGGCTACAGCCGTTCGCCCCGCACCATCGAGCAGATGCTCGAGAACATGTTCGTCGGCCGGCCGCCCGGCAACTACGACCGGATACTCGATTTCAGCCGCGCTGTCACCGGAAGTCTGTTCTTCGTGCCATCCGCGACATTTCTGGAAAACGTGACTGAAGATCCGGCTGTGGTTGTGGATTCCTCCGCTGCACCAGTGGCGGCCGAACCGCAGTTCATCTGCACCGTCTTCATCCACATCGGCGTGCCGAGGGTTCGCTCGGCATCGGTTCCCTCAAAGGAGACATACGACATGAATAATCTGCATCGCGAGCTTGCTCCCATTTCCGATTCGGCGTGGGCTCAGATCGAAGAGGAGACAACGCGCACGCTCAAGCGCTACCTCGCCGGTCGGCGCGTTGTCGACGTGAAGGGGCCGGCGGGCACGGGCCTTTCTGCCGTCGGCACCGGCCACCTGCGGACGATCACCGCCCCGGCGAAGGGCATCGTCGCGAGGCAGCGCGAGGTGAAGGCGCTGGTCGAGCTGCGTGTTCCATTCGAACTGGATCGCCAGGCGATCGACGACGTCGATCGTGGCGCGAACGACTCAGACTGGCAACCGGCGAAGGACGCCGCGCGACAGATCGCCTTTGCCGAGGATGCCGCGATATTCGAGGGTTATGCCGCCGCCGGCATTGAGGGCATCCGTCAGGGGACCAGCAATCCGATCATGACGCTGCCGGCCGACGTGCGCGAATACCCGGAAGCCATTGCGCAAGGCTTGAGCCAGTTGCGTCTCGTCGGCGTCAACGGCCCCTATTCCGTGCTGCTTGGCGCCGACGCCTACACCGCACTCGCCGAGACCAGCGACCACGGATACCCGGTGCTGGAGCACGTCAAGCGGCTGGTCAAAGATGAAATCATCTGGGCGCCCGCCATTGCCGGCGCTTTCGTGCTGACCACTCGTGGCGGCGATTTCGACCTGCACATCGGCCAGGACGTCTCCATCGGCTATCTCAGCCACACCGATACCGCCGTCCGCTTGTATCTGCAGGAGACGTTTACCTTCCTCCTGCTCACCAGCGAGGCTGCCGTCGCGCTGGCTTCTCCCGCAAAGGCAAGAAAAACCTGAAGCTAGACAGGGACTCAAATCGAGCATGCTCATAGAAATCGGACATGTGGAGGCGATCTTCCGCTATCCCGTCAAGTCTATGGCCGGCGAACGACTCGATGCCGCCGATCTGGGCTGGCACGGCCTCGATGGCGACAGACGCCTGGCATTCCGGAGGGTGAACACTGACGACCGCAGCGGGTTCCCGTGGCTAACCGCAAGCAAGCTGCCCGATCTGCTCCTGTTTGCTCCGCAGCGTCGCGAAGCCGAGGTTCGTGAGGACGGTGCTCAGCGAGACCTTCACCTTCCCACGCATGTTCGCACGCCGGATGGCGAGGACTTGCCTGTCTTCGGCGGAGACCTGGCCGCGGAGGTGGGACGGCGATATGGGGCTCCCGTGGAGATGATGCAGATGAAGCATGGCATCTTCGATGACGCGAGCGTCTCCGTGATCGCCTCCGAGACAGTGCGCGAGATCGGACGACTTGCGGGACAAAACCCCGACGTGCGACGATTTCGCCCGAATGTCGTGGTTCGTTCACTGCGACCGGTTCCGTTTCAGGAGGATGAGTGGGTGGGCGGAGTGCTGTCATTCGGCGAAGGGGACGACGCGCCCTCCATTGCGGTCACGATGCACGACGTCCGCTGCTCGATGGTGAACCTTGATCCTGACTCGGCAAGCCCAGCGCCGGAAGTGCTGAAGGCGGTCGTTCGCGCGAACCAGAACAACGCGGGAATCTACGGCACAGTCACTCGCACCGGTCGACTGGCGGTCGGACAGACCATACTGCTCCGAGGGGCGACGGAGAAAAAGGAACATGCGTGATCGAAAGTCGTATACGACAAATCTGCGGAGAAATCATTTGCGACAGGACGCGGCACTCGCCTGAGACGAACCCGTCAGATGCCGGCGTTCAGATGCCGGCGTACCAGGCGTAGCCCCCTTCTGGAGCCGCCGAGCCGAGGCCTTTGCCGAAACCTTTCAGACTGTCGGTGACCGTCAGGTGAGTGATGAATTTCACGCTCTTGTAGCCGAGTTGGCGGGCGACCCGCAGGCGAAGCGGTCCGCCGTTGCCCACGGGCAGTTCACCGCCATTCATCCCATAGGTCAGAAAAGTCTGGGGGTGCAACGCGTCGGCCATATCGATGCTTTCCCACCAGTCGGGCTCGATTGAGAAGTAGACAACGTATCTGGCTTGCGGGTGGACTTCCACCGTTTGCAGAATTTGAGAGAGAGGCACGCCGATCCATTCGGCAATATAGGACCATCCCTCTTCACACTGCACCATCGTGATCTGGCTGTGAGACGGATAGCTTTTCAACTGGTCAAGAGAAAAAGACGTCGGCCGGGCGACCATACCGCTGACGGAAAGCCGCCAATCAGCGAATCCCCCGGCCTGGAGACTCTTGAACGCCTCATTCGGTGGGGCTAATTCATTCGCGAAAGGGGGGTTCGAGATCTGGCTCCTCGAGAATTCACGCGCTAAAGAGTGCTTGGTCAGCAGACGCTGCGAGGCATAGGTCAGGGTTTCGCCGAGACCCCAGATTCCACCATGATCGGGCGGGATGAGCCCGTACTTTTGCGCAAGGAGCGCGGCCGCTCCGAGGCCCGCTGCTCCGGCCGTAGCCGCGAGTCCGGTGGTGATCAGTTTGCGGCGTGAAATATCGCTCATGTGCGTTCCATATATGTATCGGCGTGAGGTGTAGCGGCGCGTCCCGTGATCATCGCTCGCATGCGGCTGATGAATCCGGCACGCCAAACCATTACAACGTGGACCAGGAAGAAAACCAGGATCGCCAGGGAGACGAAGAAGTGAAGCGTGCGCGCCGATTGTTGGCCGCCTAAGATGTTGACCGTCGCCGGAAACGCGGAAACGAACGTGGGAGACATGGCCAGGCCCGTCCAGATTACCAGGGGGAACAGAACAAAGATCACGAACAAATAGGAGAGCCGCTGGAGCAAGTTATACGACCACGCTTCTGCCTCATTCGGTCGCCTGAACCGGACATGGCCGGCGACTGACTTCGAGAACGTTCTCCACGACAGATCGGTTCTATCGGGGAGCAGGCTCTTGCGGAAATGGCCGGTGAAGAAGCCGAAAATTACATACAGCACGCCGGTGAATATGATCACCCATGCGGATTGAAAATGAAGGTATCGGCTCCAGCCATTCTCGTCCGGCAACACGTATCCATAACCGGTCGGCACCAAACGCCTTGATGCGGGAATGTGCAGTTTGAACAAGGTTGGAGTCAAATCGTTGCCGGTCTCGCCCCAATAGAAGCGCGGGTGAGAGAAAACGATTGCAGATCCGCTGACCAACAGGGCCAGAAAACACAGAGTAGTAATCCAGTGCGTGACGCGAACCAGGGCAGAATGCCGCGCAGGAACCGTCTTCGTCAGGACGGTGTTTGAGACGGCCAATAGGGCACTTGGGACGCAGGCGGAGTCGCCCATGCTGGAAATGGTACCATGCGGCGCCAGCGTTGCGCGTGCTAGACGGACCACGGAATCGCCATCTTCCAATTGAAGGGCTTAGCGAAATCTATAGCGATGGGTCCGGTTAGCCGCGCTCAGATTGCTATTCCGCAGGGTCGTAGTTCAGGTTTTGCCCGAGCCATCGCTCGATCTCGGCCACGCTCATCCCCTTGCGTTTGCTATAGTCGGCGACTTGATCGCGGTCGATCTTGCCGAGACTGAAATATCGCGACTCCGGATGCGCGAAGTAAAGCCCGCTCACGCTCGAACCAGGCCACATCGCAAACGATTCCGTGATCAGCATCCCTGTATTGGCCCGCACATCGAGCAATCGCCAAAGGGTGCCCTTCTCCGTGTGATCCGGGCAAGCCGGATAGCCCGCAGCCGGCCGTATGCCCCTATATTTCTCGTGGATGAGATCCGCGTTGCTCAGACCTTCGCCACAACCGTAACCCCATTGTTCCCGCACCCGCTTGTGCAGGCACTCGGCGAAAGCTTCAGCCAGGCGATCGGCAATCGCCTCGGCCATGATCGCGTTATAGTCGTCGTTCTTCGCGCGGAACCCGTCGCACAGTTCCTTCAATCCGATTCCGCTCGTTACGGCGAATGCACCGACGTGATCGGACAACCCCGTTTCCTTGGGCGCGATGAAGTCAGCAAGCGATCGGCACGGCTCGCTGCCCTCTTTATTGGATTGCTGACGAAGGAAGTGGAAACGCTCGAGCGTCTTTTCGTGTTTGTTATCCGTGTAGAGTTCGACATCGTCGCCCACGGCATTGGCTGGAAACAAGCCGTAAACGCCCCGCGCCGTGATCAGGTTTTTCCCCACGATCTGATCCAGCAGCGCATTGGCTTCGGCAAAGATCTGCCGGGCCTGTGCGCCTTGTCCTTCGTGCTCAAGAATGCGGGGATAAACTCCCTTCAGCCCCCAGGTGTGAAAAAACGGCGTCCAGTCAATGAAGTCGCGGAGCGTCGCCAGCGGAAAGTTGTCGAGCACCCGCACACCGGTAAATGACGGTGTAGGCAGGTCTTCGGCACGCCACTCAATGGGAGTTCGTCTCTTTCGCGCGGCCTCAAGCGAGATGACGCTTATCTTCTGCGCGGAATGGGACTTGCGAAGCGCATCGTAATCCGCGCGATGTTGCGCCACGAATGCCGGCTTGCCCTCGTCGCTCAGAAGGCTGGTCGTCACCGGCACCGCCCGGCTGGCATCCAGGATGTGCACCACCGGCTCGCTATAGTGAGGCGCGATCTTGACGGCGGTGTGCGCCCGGCTCGTGGTTGCCCCGCCGATAAGCAGCGGCAATTTGAAGCCCTGCCGCTCCATCTCGCGGGCAACGTGCACCATCTCGTCGAGAGAGGGCGTGATCAGGCCGCTGAGTCCGATGAGATCCGCCTTTTCCGCCTTGGCGCGTTCCAGGATTTTTTCGCACGGGACCATCACTCCCATATCGATCACTTCATAGTTATTGCAAGCAAGGACCACGCCGACTATATTCTTGCCGATGTCGTGAACGTCGCCCTTGACGGTAGCGAGAAGGATTTTTCCCTGCGCCTTGACCACCTGGCCAGAGGCAGCCATCGCGACTTTCTCGGCCTCCATGAACGGCGTCAGGTGCGCCACCGCCTTCTTCATCACGCGGGCCGACTTGACCACTTGAGGCAAGAACATCTTTCCCGCGCCGAACAGATCGCCGACCACACCCATGCCGGCCATCAAGCGGGCCCTCGATCACCAACAGAGGGCGGCCGAGCTTCAAGCGGGCTTCTTCGGTATCGAGTTCAATATAGGCGTCGATTCCCTTCACCAGCGCGTGGGAAAGACGCTCCTCGACCGTGCCGTTGCGCCATTCTTCGGCCTTTTTCTCACTTACTGCCTTGCCGACGCCTTTTAGCTTTTCGCCATAGTCCACCAGCCGCTCGGTCGCATCTGGACGGCGATTCAGCAGCACATCCTCGACCAGAACCTTCAGCTCAGGCTCAATTTCTTCATAGACCTCGAGCATTCCGGCATTGACGATACCCATGTCCATGCCCGCGGTGATGGCGTGATAAAGAAACGCGGAGTGCATGGCCTCACGCACCTTGTTATTGCCCCGGAAGCTGAAGGAGATATTCGAGACGCCGCCGCTGACTTTTGCGTGCGGCAGATTGGCCTTGATCCAACGCGTGGCGTTGATGAAATCAACCGCGTAGTTGTTGTGCTCCTCCATGCCGGTGGCAACGGTGAGGATGTTCGGATCGAAGATGATGTCTTCGGGGGGAAAGTCAACTTCGTCAACCAATATCCTGTAGGCGCGCTCGCAGACGCGGATCTTGTCGTCGAAAGTCGCGGCCTGGCCCTGCTCGTCGAAGGCCATCACCACCACAGCCGCGCCATACTTCATGACCGTGGCGGCGTTGTGGCGAAACTTCTCTTCGCCTTCTTTCAGCGAGATTGAATTGACAATACCCTTGCCCTGTAGACACTTCAGCCCCGCCTCGATAACCTCCCATTTCGAGGAGTCGATCATGAAAGGCACCTTGGCGACTTCGGGTTCGCTGGCCAGCAGTTGCAGGAAGCGCGTCATGGCGATGACGCCATCGATCATGCCCTCGTCCATACAAATATCGAGGACATTCGCTCCATTCTCAACCTGCTGACGGGCAACGCTTACCGCTTCTTCGTATTTACCCGCCTTGATGAGTTGCGCGAATTTGGGCGAACCTGCCACATTGGTTCGTTCGCCGATCACGATATAAACCCCAGGTTGTTGCGTGAACGGCTGCGATCCTGAGAGACGAAGCGGCTTGATCTCCCCCGCCTCGGGCACACTTATGATATCGGCCACACTCACTCTCTGCTCTCGCTTTGAATTGCGTAGGACCCCTCAACGAGCGTCGTGCCCCATCTTCGCGGGGGCTGGCCTTCGAGCGCCTTGGCGATAGCCGCGATGTGCTCGGGCGTATTGCCGCAGCAACCGCCAGCGATGTTGATCAGCCCTCCTCGCGCGAAGTCGCCGAGATAACGAGCCATATCCTGCGGCCTGAGATCGAAGCCGGTTTCCGACAGCGGATTCGGCAACCCTGCATTCGGGTAACACGAGATCGCCACGTCCGCCTTTTCCGAGAGATCTTCGAGAAATGGATACATCAGATCGGGACCGAGAGAGCAGTTGAGTCCGACTGATAACGGTTTCACGTGCCGCACCGCGTTCCAGAACGCCTCGGTCGTCTGCGCCGAGATCATCGTCTCGCCGCCACGTCCCACCGCCGCCGAGATCATCACTGGCAGTTCTTTGACATCATGGTCGAACACCTCACGGATTGCGACAAGTGCGGCTTTGGCGTTCAGCGAGTCGAAGATCGTCTCGACTAAAAGCAAATCCACGCCGCCAGCGATAAGACCTCTTACCTGCTGCGCGTAGGCTGTCTTCACCTGATCGAAAGTGACCACTCGAAAGCCTGGATCGTCGGCATCGGGCGAGTTCGACAGAGAAACGGTCAGCGGCCCAATCGCTCCCGCCACGAATCGCTCACGCGAGGTTGCGGTTCCGATGCGGTCGGCCCATTCACGGCACTGCCGCGCCGATTGCTCATTGATATCCCAAGTCAGGCCGTTAAGAAACGGATCGTCGACGACCTTTTGGTAGAACGCGGGGTCTTTGCGGCCGCCGCGTTCCCGCGGATCTTCGACAAAGAATTCGCTCTGGGTGATACTGGTTGCTCCGAACGTATTGGTCTCGATAATGTCCGCTCCCGCCTCCAGAAACCGGCGATGGATGTCACCGATCATTTCCGGCTTAGTAAGCGAGAAAAGATCACCGTTGTTCAGAAGGCTCTTCGTCGCGTCCTTGAATCGTTCTCCCCGGATGTCCGCTTCTGTCATGCCGTAGCTGCGGATGGTCGTGCCCATCGCTCCATCGATGATGACAATGCGATCTTCGAGGATCTTCTCAAGAGTATGTTGGCGGGCTTTTATCATATCTTTTCGATGATGTTAGGCAGCCTTAGATTCGGCCTTAACTGGGCGACATTTCCGCGAAGTACGCCTTATTTATTATAGCGATTGGCAGGATGCCCAAGCCCTGAGGCGTGTGGTCACTGAAGTAATGGTGGCACAGCGACGGATTACTATGCGCGACGATTTCAGGATTATTTTCATCAGCTTATGGCCTAAGCTCTAGTTCCCCTGCGGAGCATATAGCCGCCAACCCAGCGAGCTATGTGGATGCTCTATGACTGGTTCATCCCAGTCGCTGGTCACAATCGAACCATCGGATGGCAGATTGCGTCCGCTATACTGCTTTCTCCCCATCTCTCTCTTCTGGAGTAGCTGAGTGAAGCAAATTACCCTCGCCGTCATTTTGCTTGTCTGCGTGCTGCTGGCCACACAGGCCGCTCCCATTGCAACCCCTTCTTCGAATCCGAAGGTCAGGACAATTACTGCATTCGTCCGGCTGGATAGAGACAAATACCAACAGCAAATCGCGGAGGCTCTCGTCGTTTTGCGAAAGGTCAAGGCCGATTTCGAATCCGCTGGCTACGAAGTGCAAACAATACGCGTGACCACGCAACCCCTGGCAGAGCTCGTCGCCGATCTACCAGAAGATCAGGCGCTGGCATTTCTCACAAAGTTTGACGAGCTCTCCGCGAAAGAACATTTCATTCCGAACGTTGGACCGGGCATGATGCATGAGAGCGACGATCCTGCGACGATGCACCTGCTGGAGAGGGCTCTGTCGAATCTGCCGAACATCCAGGCCAGCGCCATCATCGCGGATGATGCCGGGATTCACTGGAAGACAATTCGTCGCACAGCTGAGCTTGTGAAATATGTCAGCGAACACAGTCCCCATAGCCAGGGAACCTTCAACTTCACGGCCACCGCGATGCTGAAGCCGCTGTCACCCTTCTTCCCTGGCTCGTACCACACCGGCGCTGGCAGACAATTCGCCATTGGTTTCGAAGGCGCCAATGTTGTTGGCGACGTCTTCTTAAAGGACAAAGGGAACGCTGACGCTGCCATCGCCGACCTCACCGCTGCGCTGACCAAACATGCATCAGTCGCAGACAGGGTCGGCCGCAAGGTGGCTGCGGAGACGGGTTGGATCTACGTGGGAGTCGACCCTACCCCGGCGCCTCTTGGGGACGTTTCCATCGGGGCCGCCATCGAAGCCTTTACAGGCGCGAAATTCGGCTCCAGCGGAACCCTGACTGCAGCTCGCATCATCACCACGGCAGTCAAGGCTGTGCCAGTGAAACAAGTTGGCTACTCAGGATTGATGGTGCCGGTTATGGAGGACAGACTCTTGGCCCAACGCTGGGCGGAGTCCACCTACAACATCGACTCCTTGCTCGCTTACTCGGCCGTTTGCGGTACCGGCCTGGATACGATCCCACTTCCCGGCGAGATCGGCCTCGATCAATTGGAACGTATCTACGGTGACGTTGCTTCGCTCGCGACGAAGTGGAACAAACCGCTCTCGGCACGTTTGCAGCCGGTTCCGAACAAGGAGCCAGGCGACCAGACGGACTTTCAGGGCCCCTACTTGTTCAACACCACAGTGCACCCGCTGCCCTAGTTTGGTCCGCTCGCCGCCGTGCTGCCAACCCTTGGCAGCATCAATACCCATGCCGTTGGCCCGGTTGACGGGCAAGTAATCCCGATCTCAAAGGAAGGATTGCCGACAACCTGGTAGGAACCACCTCCGCGGATTTCCAGTACACAAGTGTTGGTAGACCATAATGCATGCTATAGGCAAGGTTTTCAGGACTCCTAACTTCCATGGCGAACAAGGTTAGCTCCTGCGGAATCTGCCGCTGACGCGGATCATCGAATAACCATGCTTCTTCAGCCTGCCCGGCGAGATGGCCGTCGCTATGTTAATCCCGTGCCGACGAAGATCGGTGGACTTTCAATTATGTTCAAGGTCGGACCGCGGTTCTTTCTGGACGCTAAGGCACGCGCGCCACAGAGGCCGCTTGGTCCGTTTTATACGGACACGAGAATTTACAGCAGGAGCCCGCGCTCGGGACTGCGCATCACGTGGATGGGACATGCCTCGTCGATGATCGAGATCGATGGTGTACGCATCCTGACCGACCCGCTTTGGGATGAGCGCGCGGCGCCGATGAGCTGGATTGGACCCAAGCGGTTTTTCCCTCCGCCCCTGGAACTACACGATCTTCCGCGCATCGACGCAGTGATTATTTCGCACGATCACTACGATCACCTGGGCGCGGGTTCTGTACGGGCATTGGCGCAGTTGGCCGCACTCGACAGGGCGGAATGGATCGTGCCCCTCGGAGTTGGGGCGTTGCTGAAACGGTTCGGTGTGCCGACAGTGCGTTGCCTGGAGTTGAACTGGATGGACAGCACGCGAGTGGGCCCAGTAAAGGCAACGGCGCTTCCAGCACGGCATTTTTCGGGCCGCAGCCTGTTCAATCGCTGCGAAACGCTGTGGGCATCGTTTACATTGGCCGGTCCGCAGCACTCTGTTTACTATGGAGCCGATTCTGGTGAGTGGGAGGGCTTCCGCGAAATCGGTGAGCAGTTTGGGCCCTTCGACGTGGCCATGCTCGAGATTGGCGCCTCGGATCCTTTGTGGGCGGATATTCATATGGGGCCGGAAGGTGCCGTGCGCAGCTTTCGTGCTCTGGGTGGCCATGGCCTGCTCATGCCGATTCATTGGGGACTATTCGATCTAGCTCGGCATCACTGGAGCCAGCCCATCGAGACAATCTCTCGGGTTGAAGGATTGCAGCTTTGGTCGCCGACGCCGGGCGTCCCTTCGGAGGTAGTCGCTGGCGAGGAACTGCGGTCGGAGTGGTGGCGTCAAGGCCTCAGCCCGGCGCCGAGTTAGTAGTGAAACAACACGCTTGCAGTTACCCCGCCCGAAAATGGTGAAGCCAGATATGAGGGAACATCCTGTCGAAGAACAGCGGCATCATCGGCGATATCAGACTATTATTCCGGTGGCATGCACCACAAGGTTTCAGATTGCATCTGACCTACGAACGTGCGTTTTGATGGGGCCAGAAGACTACTGATGACAGCGGCAGGTACACACGGAAGCAGTTGGGAACTGGGGACTCGCTTCGGCCGCCGCTGGATCGGCTCAGGTCTGGCGGTATTCGCAGCTGCATTTTGGCTGGCTTCGGGGCGTTGGTGAGGACCTCGTCCGGCCCGTTCGCGAACATTCTGTTTATGATCGGAACGCTTCTACTGTGGACTCATTTCACAGCGGCTCAGAACGACGTGGCCGGCATCATTCGTCGTTCCGTTGAGGCGAACAACCGCGACTGGGCCGCAGCTCCGGACTTCGATAATTCTGAACGCGACCGAACGAAAGACGGAGATAAGACATACGCGGTCACGATGTTGGACGGTTCTCCATATAGACGCCTTATTGCAATGAATGGACATCATCTCAGTGCCCAAAAACAACAGGAAGAACAGAAGAAATACCAGGATGCAGTAGCGGCACGGCAACATGAATCGCCGGACAAACGATCGGAGAGAATCGCGAAGTACGAGGCCGAAAGAAAACGCGACCATACGATGCTTGAACAAATGACGTCCGGGTTCGACTTTCATCTGGTTGGCAAACGCAGGCTCAGCGGCCACAAGGTGTATGTACTTAAGGCGACACCGCGCAAAGGCTATAAGCCTCCCGATCACGACAGCCAGATGCTCACTGGAATGGAAGGAACGCTATGGATCGATCAGAAGGCATTCCAATGGGTGAAGGTTGAGGCACACGTCGTTCATCCGGTCAGGATCGAAGGCTTCATCGCAGAAGTAGAACCGGGTACGCGCTTCGAAGTTGAAAAACGGCCGGTCACCAGCAATGTCTGGCTGACATCGCATTATTCGATGAAGTCGAATGCCAAAGTTATGCTTCTGATACCACACAAAGACGAGGAAGACGATACATTTTTCAACTATCACAAAGCAGCGGAATCGAAATCTGTTGCGCACCCATAGTTTGCGAATGATCTCAGCAGCTTCCACCAGGCGCTCGGAACGCTCGGCCACTTGGGCCAGGAGCCAACTGCCGCCTCTTCATTCAATGCTTCGCCTGAGCCAATACCGAGGAAAATACGGCCGGGATGCAGAAGGCTCAGCGACGCGAAGCCCTCGGCCACGACGCCGGGGTTTAAGCATACGGGTACTTGACCTCGGTCCCTGTATGAGAGCGAGACTCAGATCATTGTGAAAATCAACCGCCCCTAGCCTCGGATGTCTAACGCGTGAATTCCAGTTTTCGAATCGCAGGGTGAGCGCTTAACTCCTGAACGGCACTGGGAAGGTTAGTGTCTTCGTGTTTGCCTTTCCATTCGAGCTTCCATGCGTAGACCTTGTCTGTACTCGGTGAACTCTCAACGGAGAGAGCGGGTTCACTGACCGAAAGACCATCACGGGTAAGAAGCGCGGCGATTTCACCTTGTGTTGGCCCGTTCGGCGAAACATTTACGCGAAGTATTCCACTGTGCTGGCGCGGGATTCGAATTTCAATTTTCTTCAATCCTCTGAGCACCAGAAAGCCCGCGGCAAAACCCTCCAAGCCAAGTCCAAGCTGTCCGCCTCCGAAACAGAGGCCCATGACCGTGACGAACCAGATGGTGGCGGCGGTTGTGACTCCCACCGTCAATTCACCTCGCTTCACGATTGCGCCACCCCCGATAAAGCCAATTCCTGTAAGAATCCCAAGAGGAAGTCGCATGATATCCATCACTACAAACGAATCCGCGGGCTTGCCGTTTGAATTGATCAGCCAGTTCGCCTGGATCATGGCAAGACAAGCGGCAAGTCCGACGAGCAGATTGGTGCGGAGTCCCGCCGCCCGGCCTCGTTCGTCACGATCAAAGCCAAGTATTCCGGCACACAGGAGGGTCAGCGCCAAACGCACGGTGATCGATTGCCACGTCAGAATGTTTGGCATAGTGTGTCTCCGTTTGTACGACGACTGTGCGGGCGATTCTAAGATTGTTGACCTGCCAATGCCAATCGTTTCCAGGTCAAGGATACTCCTGCGCAGACTATGTCATTACGCCAAGTGCCAACACCGACAATTGTGAACCGAACACTCGTGTTAACACGCTTACGAACAGAGTACGGCCTGGGCGTGTAATGATGCGATTCGAGAGAGCGTCATTGAATGGCACTAGCTGCCATCGACAAATGGTGAATCTTGAGGCTACTTCTATTTTGCTTTTCCCTTCTCGATCGGCAACTTTTATGCCGTTTATTTCATCTGCCAACGTAATCCCTTTCAAGCGCATCCCATAGCGACACCGGTCTGATATAAGCTCGCCAGGTGGATTCGCTCGGCAGCCGGAAACGCGCGGGCGCGGGTGCAATCAAAGTCGAGCGGCTGCCTATGCGTTTTTCGGTATTGTCTTTATTGCTCTTCGGCGCGCTTAGTGGGGCCGCCCAAGTTTTCTCTACGGCTGCGCAAGCGCTCTATGACGGGCAACAGGTAACCGCTGTCGACCTTATTGCCAATCCCCATCGCAACGTGGAACCTCTACGAGATTACATTACGCAACATGCCGGAGAACCATATTCCGAAGCGAAGGTGGAGGCCAGCATCAACGCGCTGCAAAAAAACGGAGGTTTCCAAAAAGTCACGGCCGATGTTGTTCCGGACATCTCCGGCGTGCGGCTGAATTTTATTCTTGAGCCTGCCTATTACCTGGGAGTGATCGAATTTCAGGGAGTCGCAAAGTCGTTTTCTTATTCACGCCTGCTTCTAACGGTAAATTTGCAAGACGAAGATCCTTATGACCAAGCGCGCATCCCGATGGCGAAGGCAGCGTTATTGCACTTTCTCCAACACGATGGATATTTTCTGGCAACGGTGGCGGTTGAGCCGCATATCGACGATACCAATCAAATAGTAAATATTACCTTCACGGTGGCCATGGGAAAGCAGGCCCGCATTGGGCGCGTCGCGGTTGAAGGTCCGGCGGAGCCGGCACAGGCCTCGTTGGTTCATAGCACGCGTTCGCTGCGCGCGAGGTTCACAGGCGCACTGCTCAAGCCGGGAAAGCCTTACACCCCGGCACGGATAAAAGCTGCAATCAAGGCGATGAAGAGGTCACTCAGGCAACAGCATCGACTGGCCAGCACGGTCACCGAACTACCTCCCCAATATCATACGGAGACGAATCGGGTGGACGTCTCGTTCAAGATTGAAACGGGGCCCGTGGTGATCATTCGCACTACAGGCGCGCGTCTTTCTTCGATCCCTTTCATGTCAAGCCGGGAAATGAAGAGACTCATCCCCATTTACTCCGAGGGCGCGATCGATTCCGACCTGGTCCAGGAGGGACAGAACAATCTCGTGGACTACTTTCAGAAGAAGGGCTTCTTCGACGTCAAGGTAACCACAGATTTCGAGAAGCAAGCTGATCAACTTTCGCTCGTATATAAAATCGATCGCGGCAAAAAGCACAAGGTGGGACGGATTGCCTTCCGCGGCAATAATCAGATAGCCGCAAAGGCCTTGTTACCCCAGGTCGCAATCCACAAATCTCACATCTGGTCACATGGCAACATTAGTCAGAAGCTGATTAAACAGAGTGTCGATAACCTCGAAGGCTTCTATCGCGATAAGGGTTTTGAGGATGTGAAGGTTACCCCACTGGTCGCGGAACATGATCCGCAAATCGACGTCACGTTTGAAATCACTGAGGGACAGCAGACACTCATCGACAGCATACGTGTAACCGGAAACCGCAGCGTGCCGCAAAATCAACTGGCCGCTCCAAAAGGCTTTAAATTAAAGGTTGGCGCGCCATTTTCCGCGCGGCGAGTGACCGACGATCGTAATCGTATCTCGGCAACCTATTTGGAGCGCGGATATCTCAATGCCGAAGTTAAAGCGAGCGTGAGCCGCCATTCCGGCGACCAACACCGCGTGGACGTGACTTACACCATCGAAGAGCATCAATTGGTAAGTATGAAAAACGTTATCTACCTGGGCCAAGAACACACGCGGCTGTTGTTGATCAAGAAAACCGCGAACCTGCGGCCCGAGGCTCCGATGGAAAGAGGCCAGATGCTCGCGGCGGAGAGCCGACTTTATGACTTGAATGTGTTCGATTGGTCGAGCGTTGGACCGCGGAAGCCAATCACCGATCAGATGGACGAAGACGCCATCGTCAAAGTGCACGAAGCTCAGCGCAACGAGATTACATACGGGTTCGGATTTGAGGTGTCGCATCGTGGAGGCAACATACCCAGCGGAACCGTCGCCGTGCCGGGTCTGCCGGTCGTTGGCTTGGGGAGCAATCAGATTGCACCGAGCCAGGCTCTCTATGCCAGCCCTCTGGGGTCGATCGATTTCACGCGGCGAAATATGAGGGGGCTGGCGGAGACCGCGAGCGCTTCGATTCTGTTGTCGCGGCTCGACCAGCGCGTGCTCGCCACTTATTTGCAGCCGCACTTTCTTGGGTCGGGATGGAGTTCGCTGACCAGCTTCTCTGTTGAGCGCACTACCGAGAATCCGCTGTTTGCGGCAGGCCTGGGCGATGTGTCATTCCAACTCGAGAAACTCATCAGCCGGAAGGATCATACGAGGCTGCAGCTCCGCTACGATTTCAATAAGACCGACTTGTCGCACCTGCTGGTGCCTGAACTGGTGCTGCCGCAGGATCGCAACATTCACCTCTCCACGTTTTCGGGGACACTCATTCGCGACAGCAGGGACAAACCCTTGGACGCGCATCGCGGTGTTTTCGCGACTCTCGACTTGAGGATTACGCCGATTAGTCTTGGCTCCAGCGCAAATTTTGCCAAGGTCTTCGGACAATATTCTTTCTATAAGCCGATTCATTCGCTGGTTTTCGCCAACAGCGTACGGCTGGGATTGGCGAAGGCATTCAATGGAAGTTTTGTGCCCACCAGCCAACTTTACTTCTCCGGGGGTGGAACGACTCTGCGCGGCTTTCCAATTAATGAAGCCGGGCCGCAACGTCTGGTGCCGTTCTGCAACGTCCTCAAGGGTCAGACGGGATGCGTCAACGTCACCCTGCCGGTCGGCGGGAGGCAGTTGTTCATCTTGAACTCGGAGATGCGTTTTCCGCTTCGGGTCATGAAGGATCTGGGAGGAGTCGTATTTTACGACGGGGGAAACGTTGACAGCGCCATCAGCTTCCACGACTTTACGAACAACTATACGAACACCGTCGGGATTGGCTTGCGGTATGCAACGCCGATCGGGCCCATTCGCATCGATTTGGGGCGCAACTTAAACCCTGTGCCCGGGATCAATCCGACACAGTACTTCATCACGTTAGGTCAGGCGTTTTGATGATGTCATGGCGTAGATTCGCGGGCTGGACGTTGACGGCGCTCGGCGTGTTGCTGCTGGTTGGGGCGCTGGGCGGATACCTGTTTCTCGAGAGCAACAGTTTCCGGAGAACGGCAATACGCACAATCGTCAAGGACGCGAATGAGGCCACTGGCGGCAGAACTGAGATTGGCGGTCTTGACATTCAGCTATCGACGCTGACTGCGCGCCTTTACAACATCACGCTGCATGGCACGGAGTCGCCTGCGCAACCGCCCTTGCTGAGGATCGACAAACTTACCGTTGGCATAAGAATTGAGTCACTGCTGCGCCGGAAGGTCAGTTTCGGTGAGCTTGAAATCGAACACCCGGTTGCCCATGTGTTCGTCGACCTGCAGGGACACAGCAACATTCCATCACCACCACCAACGGCGAGCAATTCGACTGGCAGGCAAACGAATGTTTTCGATCTGGCCGCCCGGCATGTGCTGCTGACTGGCGGAGAAATCACCTACAACGACACGACGACTCCTTTGGAGGCCGAGCTTTACGGTCTGCGAACCGAGATAGGCTTCGATCCGCTCGCCACGCGTTACCACGGATCCATTTCATACAGCAGCGGACTGCTGCGCTATGCGAATGACGCTCCTTTCCAACACAGTCTGGACGCCAATTTTGATGCGACTCCCTCGCGCTTTACGCTTGATTCGGCAAAGTTGAACGTCGGGTCATCCGCGATATCCCTGCACGCCGAACTCGCCGACTACAGCAATCCTACGATTGAAGGCGAATACGATATTCGCATTCACACGCAGGACTTCGCGGCGATGGCGCAACCCATCATCCCTGCGGGCGATCTCTCGCTGGCCGGCACTCTTCATTATCACAGGGTAAGCGATCAGCCGCTGTTGCAGAACATTGCGTCTAATGGACAAGTCGAGAGCGCCAGGCTCGTCATCCGGTCAAGCGACGGGCAGGTCGACGTGCGTAAGCTGCAGGGCAAATATCAGCTTTTGAACGGGGTGTTACAGCTGCACGACATGGCCTTTAATGCGCTCGACGGACGCGTAGTCTCCGACGTCGGGATTCAGAATCTTGATAAACTTCCCATCGCACATTTGCGAACCACAATGACCGGAATTTCTTTGCGGAGTGTGCAGCACGCTGTGCGCAAATTGGGCGTCCCCCCCTTGGAGTTACTCGGCAAAGTCGATGGGACTGTCGAAGCTTCATGGACAGATAACATCAGCAATATCCGAGCACATACCGATCTGCGTGTCCTGGCTCCCGCGAGCAGCGAGCTCTCCTCAAAGGCAATTCCGCTGAGTGGAGCCATTCACGCGTCTTACGACGGATCTCGGAATATCATCGGCCTTTCTCAAACTACGCTCCATATTCCTTCGCTAACTATCGATGCTCAGGGGCAGCTCGGTAGCCGTTCGAATTCGAATCTGCAGATTCGCGGAAACGCCAGCGATCTGCATCAACTGTCGGAATTGCTGGGAGCGCTTCGCGGAGGGCACGCTCCGACCGAGATTACCGGTGCGGCTTCCTTTCAAGCCGTGGTACGAGGCTCGATGCAAAAGCCCACTCTGACGGGGCAGGTGGAAGCCCATAACCTCCAGGTCGAAGGCAGCGAGTGGAGCAGCGCCAGTTTCAAGGTCCAGGCAAGTTCTTCGGAAATCGTGTTGCAAGAGGCTGGTCTGGTCAGCGCTCATCAGGGCAACGCGTCGCTAAGCGCTCATGTTGGATTGACTAACTGGTCTTATCTGCCTTCGAGTCCAATCTCGGGAAGCCTGGCCGTGCAACGCCTGTCTATCGCCGACTTACAACATCTGGCTAACTTGCACTATCCCGTTTCCGGCGACTTATCGGCTAAGATTTTCTTCCACGGTTCTCAACTCCAACCGGCCGGGAATGGAACGGCGACAATCGACAATGCTCGCGCATATGGCGAAGCGGTTCACCATTTCGCAGCGACTTTCCGAACGAATCAGGATTCATTGGTCTCGACGTTGGAGGTCATCATGCCCGCAGGCTCGGCCAGGGGCACAATCTCCTATACTCCAAAGACAAAGGCGTACAGAGTGCGGCTTGATGCTCCGTCAGTTGCTTTGCAGAAATTGCAAATAGTTGAGGAGAAGAATCTTGGAATCGCAGGGACGCTGCAGGCAGCCGCCAGCGGTGAGGGAACGTTAGACAATCCGCAGTTAACGGCGACCGTTGCAATACCTCGATTGCAGCTGCGCGATAAATCGATCTCGCAATTAAAGGGAGAACTGCACATCACGAATGAGCGCGCGGAGTGGACGCTTGATTCAAATGTAGCTCAAGCTTCGGTTCGTTCCCGCGGCACGGTCAATCTAGCTGGAGATTATTACGCCGAAGCGACGATCGATACTGGCGATGTGTCCCTCAATCCCCTGCTGGCGATGTATGTACCCAATTTGCCGCCGGGCTTTCAGGGCGAAACGGAACTGCATGCCACTCTAAAAGGCCCGTTGAAGGATAAATTGAGAATCGAGGCCCACGTCACGATTCCTATGCTGAAGGCGAGTTACCAATCCCTGGAAATCGGCGCCACCAGCCCGATTCGAGTGGACTACGATCATTCCGTCATCATGCTGCAGCCGGCCGAAATTCACGGCACCGCGACGTCTCTTCGATTGCAAGGGAATATTCCGCTCAATGGAAGTTCGGTCACCCACGCTCAGCGCTCAGGGCTCGGTGGATTTACGAATCATTCGCATACTGGAGCCTGATGTGCAGAGCTCGGGCACTCTTTTGCTTGACCTTCATGCCTCGGGGAGCGCCACGAACCCTGCAGTTCAAGGGCAAGTTCATCTTCGAGACGTTGCTTTGTCCACTCCTTCCGCTCCACTCGGGGTGCAGAACCTTAGCGGCGATCTAGACATCAGCAACAGCACCATACAGGTATCCAAACTCGCGGGAGAAGTCGGAGGCGGCCAGATGTCTTTGGGCGGTTCAATTTCTTACCGGCCTAAACTCCAGTTCAACCTAACCATGCAGAGCGAATCGGTTCGATTGCTCTATCCCAATGGAATCAGGACGGTGCTGGATGGGAACCTGGCTCTGAACGGGACGAAGGACGCATCGACACTAAATGGCCGCGTGCTCATCGACAGTCTTTCGTTTACACCCGATTTTGATCTGGCAAAGTTCAGCTCTCAATTCGGTGAAAGCAGCCTGCCCGCCCAGCCGCGGCTTGCCGATAACATTAGACTTGCTATCAGTTTGCAGTCCAAGGGAGATCTTAGCGCGAACAGTTCCCAAGTCAGCTTGGCAGGGCAAGTGAACCTGCAGGTGACCGGCACGGCGGCAAACCCCGTAATTATTGGTCGAACCGATCTGACATCCGGAGAGGTTTTTTACCGTAATGTCAGGTACCAGTTGGAGCGCGGAATCATTACCTTCGACAATCCCAACGAGACAGAGCCGGTGTTGAACATCGCCGCCACCACGACCATTGAACAATACAATTTGACCATTGCGGTGCGAGGAACGTTCGACAAGTTATTGACCACTTACACCTCTGATCCGCCGCTGGCTACCGCAGACGTCATCAACCTTATTGCCCAGGGACATACCACCCAGGACCAGAATGCCGGCCAGTCAAAGTACGGATTCGATAATTGCTTCTCAGGTTACAAGCCAGGTTACCAGCAGCATTCAGCAACTGGCGGGTATTTCCAGTTTGCAAATTGACCCGCTGTTGGGCGGAAACAATCAGAATCCCTCCGCGCGGGTTGCGCTTCAGCAGCGCGTGTCCAAGAATTTCTTGTTTACGTTTTCGACTGATCTCTCGCAACCCGGCACCGAAGTCGTGGAAGGCGACTACCAACTGAACAAACACTGGTCGGTCAGCGTTACGCGAAATGAAGTAGGAGGAATCTCGGTCGACGGAAGGTATCGCAAGAAGTTTTGATACAGAGCTCGATCTACGGGGAGGGTTTAGCCGGGTGCAGCTCGGCATGATTCGCCTTGGCCAACTCCGCATTCAGTTCGCCGCCGGCTAGAAAAATAAAGTGTGCCCAATAAAGCCAGGTCATCAAAGCCATTACCCCACCTAGAGCTCCATAGATTCGGTTGTAGTTCTCGAAATATCGAAAGTAGATGCCAAGCAGAAACGACAGCCCCATCCAGCCGGCAAGGCAGAGGATGGCGCCCGGCAACGTAGATAGGAATCTTTGTTTAACGTTGGGAGCCAGCAGATAAATCATCTGCATAGCCACCACCGCGGATACAACCGCGATAGCCCCGTGGATGAGCGGCCAGAATAAGAGGAAGACTCCGGACATGCGGAAGTAGCCGGCTAGCCGCGCACCCAGCTGTGGACCCAGCACCAGTGCAGCAATGGCGATCATGAGCAAAAAGCCGGTGACAACTGCCAACCAAACAGCCAGAAGGCGAGTCTTCCACATGGGGCGGTGGTCGATCACGTCGTAGGCAGTGTCCAGAGCGTCGATCATCTCATCGAAAGCTGAAGATACCACCCAAAGAGTGCCTATGGTTCCCAGCGAAAGCCACGCGCGCAGATTCGCACCGAGCACGCCTATCAGAACCGAATAGACGATTGGCATAGTACCTCCCGGCAATACTCGCGCCATCGCGGCCAGGGCATCCTGGAAAAAGTTGGGAAGTGGAATGTAGGCCATGACCGCGGAGAGCAAAATCAGCGCCGGAAAAATAGACAGGATCGAGTAGTAGGAGAGCGCAGCGGCGGCCTGAAAAGTCTGGTTCTTGATTACGTCATTAGAGGCGCGGGCGATCGCATGTCTATAGTTCGCAAATGTCACAGGTTTGAGATGCATTTTCAACCATACAATGCGCGTTGCTCTGCAGAATGCATAATCGCCTCCATCCCAGCACGCAACCGACGCGGGGGTTGGTTTTCGATCTAAGGCCGCCGGGCAACCTCCTCCGACGACAATTAATCCTAGAGCGGCAGCCTTGAGAGATGCATACCCCTGAAGGCCAAGGCAAATGGTGCCATCGTAATTGGCGCGGAAATTTCTGGACCTGCGGCCGCTTGCAAGCTGGCCAGTTCGGGCCTTCCGGTGACGGTGTTCGAGCCGCGGAATCGGATTCTCTGAGAAGAGCCACAGATCTCAATTTGTGAAATGGGGAACTGCACGATTCCCTTCAGATCGACTTCACCGGGATAGCCACCACATCCTCTACCAGCGCGACTTCCTTCTGCACGAACGGCTCGGCATATGTGACCCCGCCGAGCAAGCCGTAATAGCGGGCCATGGATTCTATGCGCGCGCGAATTTCCTTTTGCGCGGGGAAGATTCCGCTGCCTGCTTCCTGGTCGGTGAATTGCGATTTGTAGGCCATGAGTGAGGCGAGGCGCGTCTCAAACTGGTCGGTAATGTCTACGACAAACGTAGGCCGCACGTCGCGGTAAAGGCTGGCATAAATAATTTTGAAGGGACGATGAGGCGCAGCCGAAGCCACTGTGGGATCGCTGAGGGCTGATGGCTGTTGGCTGACGGCTAACTTGGCAAGTCCCGACAAAAACGCCGCTTCATATCCGAGGATCGAGGCGGTGTAGTGATCGGGATGACGGCCCTCCCAGTAAGGGAGAATCAGCACCCGCGGCCGCTGTTCGCGCAGCACGCGAACGACTCTCAAGCGATTTTCCCAGGTATTTTCGACGCGCCCGTCGGGAATATCGAGCGCCTGGCGCCACGAAACTTTCAGGATGCGAGCCGCCTCAGCGGCTTCGCTGGCACGGTCTTCGGCGGTGCCGCGTGTTCCCATCTCGCCTTGCGTGAGGTCGAGGATGCCGGTGCGGTATCCGCGCTCGGCCATTTTAAGCAGGGTGCCGGCGCAGGTTTGTTCCACGTCGTCGCGGTGCGCGGCTAGGGCGAGAATGTCTATGGGCATAAAAGCGTCGTTCGTCGTCAGTCTTTTGTCGTTCGCGCAGGTCTACCCATTGCAGGTCTGCTGTAGGTCTCAGAATTTTAGAATGCCAACGACTGACGACTAACGACCATCGACCAACGACCGCTCCTACGCTGCCGGTTTCGTTGTGCGGCGATTCGCCAGCACAAAGGCCAGCCCGAACATGAAGAGCGAAAAGAGCACCAGGGTCAAAATCGATGCGGTCAGCGAAAAGTCGAACGAGAATGAACTGGGCGCTCCGGGATACATTAGTATGCGCAGAGCTTCGACGCCATAGGTCAAAGGATTGGCATACATGAGCCAGCGAATCCATCCCGAGGCTTTGGAAATAGGAAAGAGCGCTCCGGAAAGCAGCCAGAGCGGAATTAGAAATAAGTTGATGATGGCGTGAAAGGCTGCAGTGGAATCCATGGGCCAGGCGATAGCAAAACCGAGCGCGGTTAACGCAAACGACACCAGGAATACGGTGAGTGCGATCAAGCCGAACGAGCCAAGCGTCATGTGTATGCCGACGAAGGGTGAGAAGATGAGGAAAATCAATCCCTGGGCGGCTGCGAGCGTCGTGCCGCCTAACACCTTTCCCAGAACAATGGCGGCGCGCGGAACGGGCGCGACCATCACGGAAAGCAGGAACCCCTCGTTGCGGTCTTCGATCACCGACATCATGGTGAAGATCGAGGTGAAAAGCACGATCATGACCAGCGTTCCCGGATAGAAATAATCCAGATAGTTCTGCTGGCCGGCGGCCTGCCCGGAACGGAATGATGTTCCGAAGCCGGAGCCGAGGACGAGCCAGAACAAAAGCGGAGAAAGGATTACGCCCACCACGCGCGCTTTTTGCCGATAGAAGCGTATGACTTCACGCCACCAGAGCGTGAAAGCGGGGAGCAGAACTCCGGCAGACACGGGAGCAGTTGTGGTGGCGGTCGCGGGAAAGTTTGCCGTCTGGGTAGACATCGCTTCTAGTCTAGCAGCGTTAAGGCGCCGGTCGCAGCTTTCCCTCAATCTCCCAGCCTTAGGAAGCGCGTGCTTTGTAGTCAGGTACTCTCAGTTCAGCAATGGCCGGCGAGACGCTGGCGCTACTGGACTCTCTAACGTCCCAGCGCCTCGATCATCTTTTGCGCCTGCGCATGTCCGGGATGCTGTTTGAGCAGATCGAGCAGCACGGCTCGGGCTTTCTCGGGCGCGCCCTCCAGGGCATAAACTCGCGCCAGATTCAGGTAGGACTGATCGAAGGCAGGCGCCACGCGGATGCTCTCTTCAAAACTTGCCACGGCGTCATTGCGCCGCTGTGTGCGCAGGTAAAGAATCCCGAGATTGTTGAGCGCCTCGGGATAGACGGGACGGAGTTTCAGCGCCTTCTGCAGAAAATCAAACGCCTGCGCCGTGTCGTCACTCTGCGCAAAGACCATGCCCAATCCATAATTTGCCTCAGCATCGCTCGAGTCAACTTCCAGCGCGCGCTCGTAAGTTTTGCGAGCATCGTCCCAGAGCTTCTGCTGGCGATAAGCGCTGCCGAGGTTATTAAGCGCAATCAGGTGATCGGGACTCAGCTTGAGCGCCCGGCGAAAGTCATCGATCGCCTCGTCAGTGCGCCCGTCGCGCGCGGAAAGCAAGCCCAGGTTGTTCCAAGAATTTGCCATGGTCTCGGGATAGCTCGCGCGAAGTTTAAGCGCTGCTTCAAAACTCCGCCGGGCCTCGGCCGTTTTCTGCTGATTCAGATACACGCTGCCGATGCCATAGAGAGCCTCGGCGCTCGAAGGGTCGTCACGCAATGCAATCTGAAACGACGCTGCCGCCTGATCCATGTAGCCGCGCTGAAACAACACGGAGCCATAAGAGCGATAATTGCGCCCAAACTCGACCGTGTCGGTCACTCCGGGAAAGGGCAATCCTCTGGCTAAGCGCTCCGCGCCGGTTTGGGGGATGTTTCGAAAATCGTAGTCAACGTGGTCGGCATCGACTGGACCTTGATAGACCTTGACGATCTCGCCTTTGGCGTTAACCAGAAACGATGTAGGCAGTGCGAGATCGCGATGGCGATCAAAAAGGTAACGATAGAGAATGTTGTAGACGGCAGCCACGTCGGGCGACCCGAGCAGGATCGGAAACGCACAGCCCTTGCTGCCGCGCCAATGCCGTGATGCGCGCCGTATCGGATGGCTCGTCCAGATTCACCGAGAGTAGCTGCAGACCATGCGCCGACCAACTGGCGTGGCGCTGATTGAAGACGAGCCAGTCTTTCTTGCACTGCTCCGCTTCGGAAGCCCAGAGGTTAAGCAGCACCGGCTTTCCCCGCAGGGAAGATAGAGTGACCATCTTTCCCTCTAACATCGGAAAGAGAAAAATCTGGCGCCTCTATTGGCGCCAGCAGCCAGGTTTCGGCGATTGCAGGCAGCATTTCGATGGCTGACCGGCTGCCTGTGTTGTCTTGGCGTCAGTGGACCGGGTGCGGTCGGAATCACTTGTGAAGGCCTCGAAGCGAAGTACCTCGGAGCCTTCTTCCACTAATACGCGGTGGTTGACCGGCAGATCGCGGAGTTCCTGCACCGCTCCGCTCGGCCAGCGGATCGAGGCGTGCACCGGGCCAACCGCTGCACCCAAGCCAAAGTAGAGGTCTTTGCTGTGCTGCGAAAGGAATCCCGATCCGGCTTGCAGCGATCTGACCTGTAACGATTGAGTTTGGCGCCCCACCTGAGTTTCCAGTATGACCACCGCGCCGATCGCGTCGCGATTGCTTTTTGTGCCGCGCAGGCGGAAGGCGATGGATGGAGGCAGATTCTCCATCGCATTTTTTAAGAGCCTCAGCTGCGGCGCATTGCGGTTCTTGAGAAATATTTCTTGACGGCCGTCGTGATCGAAATCCGCGAGCGCAAAGGCGCGACCATCTTCTGGGAAGTCGAGGCCTATGACGCCCGAGACATCGGAAAACGTTCCATCTCCGTTGTTCGCGTAGAAAACATTTCGCTCGTAGCCACTCCACGTGCCATCGGCGCGGATCAATTCGTTGATCGCACTCCAGCCTTGTTCGTATTGCTGCGACGGCTTCGCGTCATTGGGAGAATTGGCGACGACCTGCCGCCAGAAAAAACTGTTCAGGTCTTCAGCAGAGCGCGAGGGCCCGCTGACAAAGCCGTTGGTGATGTAGAGATCGGGAAATCCGTCATGGTCGAAATCCCAGGCATCGCTCGACCAGGCCCAGCGGCCGACGCCGACTCCGGCGGATTGCGTCGTGTCTTCAAAAGAACGCGCTTCCCTCTCGGAGCCCCTTGCGGGAAATATTTTTGAACAGCGAATTGCCCATGGCGTGTTTGTGATAGAGTGCGCGCGTTTCCGGAGGCGCATTTTTCTGGAAGATATCTTGCGTCGAAATCCGCTCGCCAGCCGCTGTCCACATGTTGGCGACGTAGAGGTCTTCCGAGCCGTCGTTGTTATTGTCATAGTCGAAGCAGCAGACGCTCATGCCCGCGCCGATGTCTTCAACCCCCGCTTGCCGGGCGATATCGGTGAAGGTTCCGTCGCCATTGTTGCGGTAGAGATTTTTCCGTCCGAAATCGTTGACCACGTAGAGATCGGGCCAGCCGTCGCCGTTGAAATCGTTCCAGGCGCAGCAAAAGCTATAGCGCGTGTTGTTTTGGTTGAGGCCGGTCTCGGCGGTTACGTCGCGAAACGTGCCATCGCGCTGGTTCCGCATCATGAAATTCGGCGGACCATTTTCGGCCGCATAATAAGGAGACGGATACTTGTACTGATCCGCGCCCTGGTAATAGACGTAGAGGCAGAAATAAATATCTAGCCATCCGTCGCGGTCATAATCGGCAACCGCAGCGCCTGTGAAAGTCCCTTGCGGCGGAGTGGCAAACTGAAACGCATTAGCTTTCTGCCGGAACTTGCCGCCCCCTTCGTTCAGGAATAGCATCGGACCGCTGGCGCGCACGACGATCAAATCCTGCCGTCCATCGTTATCGATGTCCACAAAAAGAGCGCATGCTGTATTTTCGATAACGCCAACGCCCGACGCTTCCGTAATGTCCTCGAAAGTGCCGTCGCCGCGATTGCGATAAAGGCGGTTGGGAAGTCCACCCGGCTGGCAGACGTATAGATCGTCAAATCCATCGCCATCGATGTCGCCAACTGAAACGCCATTATGCCCATAGATATCGATGCCGCAAGCGCCATCGAGCACGGTGCGCCAGTAGTCGGTGCCGTGCATAAGCTGCGCGGCATAAGACGCATTGCCGCCGAGCGCCGCGGCCGTGATGTCGATATAGGCGGGCGCGGAACCCATGTAGCGGCTCTGAGTTTCGTCCAGTGTCTCCCAGCGGCGAACGCGAACCTCACCCGATGCCGACCGTTGCCACGCGATCTGCCAATGCCCGAGGCTCTGCTGGCGATAGAAACCATTGCCGGTGGCAACCCACTCATAGCGTATGCGCGTCTGCAACTCGGCGGGAGATGCCTCCTCCGCTGATATCGAATGAGCGCCGGTCGAGCCAGCACCGGTCTCGGCGTCAATGCTCGTCACCTGAAATTCAGCGGTAAGAATTTTCGAAAAGCTGCTCAGTGCCCGACGCAGCTCCTCTAAAAACTTGTCGCGCCCGAGTTCAGTCGCATCCTGGAACGATTGGCGGCGAACCTCGATGGCCGCGCTTTGGCGTATCAACCTCGAATCGATCACACGCAGAGAAGCTCCCGAGAAATTCGGCAGAAGAACATTCTCAATGGCACTTATATCTTGCGGAGAATGCAGCAGTCCTGAACTCCATTGCGCAAGAATCGCTGCAATCTCGTCGGCGTATTTTTCCGTAACAAAATCGTCGAGGCCCGCTTGCGTCTTGAGCAGCAGGGCATCGAGAGGCCCGGGCATCTTATAGTGAGGATGCAGATGGAATTCCGTTGCCGACGCAGATGCTTCGGCGGGGTCAACAGCATTGAGAAAAGGCCAGCCGCGACCACCGACGCCTGCAGGTATCAGCATCACTGAGGCGCTTTGGCAGAACTGAATCAGGAAGTCGCGTCGACTATATTCCACGGAGCCGGGAGCGGCCAGTGATCGCATCTTAGCTGCTCTATTCAGAACGATGTCTCCCGGATGCCCACTGGTGGCCTGAAATTAACACCCTCACAAAAGCGCGTCAAGATTTGGAGTCGCGCAATTTGCGAAGTGCTTAACCACCAAGACCACGAGGTTGCACGAAAAAAACAAACACACCCCCATTGACCGCCTGCAAACATAACTCTGAACCTTTCAATAATTGCGCTGCCGACGCTGGCCAGGCGTTACAATGGCCCACTCTTGTTCTGGAGCAAAACGGTTTGGTTAAGCCAGGAAAAGTCCGGCCAGCGAAAAAAATCTCGCCCGCCATGCGCGAGCGCCTTTTGCGTGCCGCGCGCAATGTCATACAAAACGCCTACGCTCCCTTCTCCAACTTCAGAGTCGGAGCGGCCATTTTAACTTCGAACGGCGAGGTCTTTGTGGGATGCAACGTCGAAAATGCATCTTACGGAATGACCAACTGCGCCGAGCGTACAGCGATCTTTTCGGCAGTTGCGAAACTCGGTCCGGAACTTGAAGTCACAGCCGTCGCCGTCGCCAACGATCACGGTGTTCCCTGCTCCCCTTGTGGAGCTTGCCGCCAGGTCATCTATGAATTTGGGCCGCGCGCTGTCATCTTTTACCAGGGCAAAAAGGGCCCAAAGCAAAGCCAGATCACCGATCTTTTGCCGGAGGGTTTTCGCCTGAAGTGAACTCGCCGAGCGTATCCCAGTTTCGCGTCATCGATCTCATCCGCAAAAAGCGTGACGGCGGAGCGTTGTCTGCCGCTGAAATTGAATATCTGGTCGCAGGCTGTACCGACGGCACGATTCCCGATTACCAGATGGCGGCGTGGCTTATGGCTGTCGTGCTGCGCGGGATGACGCGCGAGGAGACCGCCGCGCTCACCCACGCCATGCTGCACTCCGGCGAAGTTCTCGATCTGAGTTTTCTCGCCGCAAAGAAAGTCGACAAGCATTCTACCGGCGGCGTCGGCGACAAGACTTCGCTCGTGCTTGCTCCTCTGGTCGCTGCCGGCGGGCTTTTCGTCCCCATGATCAGCGGCCGCGGACTGGGCCACACCGGAGGCACGCTCGATAAACTCGAATCTATCCCCGGCTTTCGCGTAGGCCTATCCGTGCCCGAATTTCATCGCGTGCTCAAGGCCTGCGGATGTTCGATGATCGGCCAGACCGAGAAGGTCGCTCCGGCGGATCGCAAACTTTATGCGCTGCGTGACGTTACCGGCACGGTCGAGAGCCCTTATCTCATTTGCGCGTCGATCATGAGCAAGAAGCTGGCCGAAGGCACCGACGCGCTTGTGCTTGATGTGAAGACCGGTTCGGGCGCGTTTATGAAAAAGGAGGAAGACGCCGTTTTCCTAGCCGAACTCATGGTCGAAACTGGCGAGCGGATGGGTAAACAGATGGTTGCGCTCATTACCGACATGAATCAGCCGCTCGGCCGCATGGTAGGCAACGCGCTCGAAGTGCAGGAGTGCATCGAAATCTTGCATGGCCGCGGCCCTGACGATCTGCGCGAGCTTTGCTTCGACCTGGCGGCTTGGATGTTTTATCTTGGCGGCGCGTCGAAGACGGTGGCGGAGGGAAAGCGGCTGGCGCAGGAACTCATAGCGTCGGGCAGAGCGCTTCGATAGATTTCGCCAAATGGTCGAGTTGCAGGGAGGGGACATCAGCGTAATCGACGATCCCGCGCGGCTTCCGAGCGCCGATCATCGCGTAGAGGTGACCCAGCGCCAAGCACGGATATGTAACAGCAATTGCGTGCGAACAAGTTGGTACTGCCTGTGTCATCCTCGGCGGAGGCCGCGAACGTAAGGAAGATTCGGTCGATCCTTCTGTGGGCATCGAGGTTCATAAAAAGATCGGCGATAGAGTTTCCGAGGGCGAGTCGTTGTGCACCATTCATTGCCATTCCGACGCTCAGGCCGCGCGCGCAAAAACATTGCTGGAAGAGAGCTACCAGATTGAAGCTGCGCCGCCCGCGACGAAACAATCCATGATTCATCGCGTGATCTACAAAGGCGAGCATTAGTTTATAAACGCCGATTCGTAAAGGGGGAAAGATGGGACGTTTCACCGGCATTCTCGGATTGATCACCATGTTGGGCCTGGCCTATGCTTTCTCCACGAACCGGCGCGCCATTCGCCTGAAGACGGTGGCTTGGGGGCTGGGGCTGCAGATTGCCTTCGCCATTTTTGTTCTAAAGATTGAGCTCGGCCGCACGCTTTTTCAAAAAGCGGGAGATGCCGTGAACCGGCTCCTCAGCTACGCTTTCGCCGGCTCGCAATTTGTTTTTGGAGATCTCGGCAAACAGGGCTCGCACCTCGGTTTTTATTTTGCATTTCAGGTTCTGCCGACGGTGATCTTCATCTGCGCGCTCTTCGCGGTGCTTTATTACTTCGGCGTTATGCAGGTGGTCATCAAGGCCGCCGCGTGGCTGATGATCCGGCTGATGGGAGTGAGCGGCGCGGAGTCATTGAACGTGGCCGCCAGCATTTTCATGGGCCAGACCGAGGCGCCGCAGACGATTCGGCCTTTTCTGCCCGACCTGACATATTCGGAGTTGATGACGGTGATGACGAGCGGCATGGCGCACGTGTCGGGCAGCATCATGGCGGCTTACATCGCCTTCGGTATCGAGCCAAAGCACCTGCTGAGCGCCGTCATCATGACCGCTCCCGGCACGCTCCTGATGGCCAAGATGCTGGTGCCCGAGACTGAAGTGCCCAAAACCGCGGGCCGCGTTGTTATGAGCGAGGACGAAGTCGAGCGCGAGAAGAACGAAAATCTGCTGGGCGCCATCGCCCGCGGCACCACCGACGGTTTGCACATGGCACTGAACATCGCCGCCATGCTGATTTCATTCCTCGCGTTGATCGCTTTGTTGGATGGCGTCATGGGCGGAATTCACGCGCACCTTGCATGGTTCCCTTCGAGCCTCGAAGGCATACTCGGCTGGCTGTTTGCGCCCATCGCATGGGTGATCGGAGTTCCCTGGCATGACTGCCGTCTGATTGGCGATCTGCTTGGAGTTCGCATGGTGCTGAATGAACTGGTGGCGTTCTCGATGCTTGGCCCGCAGAAGGCTGCCCTCGATCCGCGCTCGTTCACCATCGCGACCTTCGCGCTTTGCGGCTTTGCCAACTTCAGCTCCATCGGAATTCAAATGGGCGGAATCGGCGCGCTGGCTCCCAACAAAAAAGCGGACCTGGCGAAGCTTGGCATTCGCGCCATGCTGGCCGGAACCATGGCCAACCTGATGTCGGCCTCGATTGCGGGCATGCTCTTGTGAAATCTTGTGGACCGACTGACGTCTCGCCGTCTGCCGAGCTCTGCGCATCACGGTTGCCGGGCGGGGATGGCCGGCGCTCCATTGTGGGATGATGCGGTGACGACTTCAGGCGTTCGAGATTAGACGTGTCGATCTTATGCCGTTTGACGATTTCTTCGGTCGTGACGAGCCTCGCTCCCAGACGCTGCAACTCAACGAGTGTGTTATCGCCCGCTTCGGACGCTAAAGTTTCGATCGCATCTCGAACCACTGCTACTCTTCTTTTTCGCTTCAGCAAGCCCTCAACCGCGTAACTGACGCAGTATTCCGTTACCACGCCAAACACCACGAATTCGGCGGCGCTGCCCAGGCGTTCCACCAGGGCGTCGGCGTTGCGAGTTTCAAAGATATCCAGCGTTTGTTTCTCGAGAATGATTTGCTGATACTGGAAAAGATCTTCCGGCAACTTGGCATCGACGGTGTTTTCTACGCGGATGAAATTATCAGTCAACGCTTCCGGCACAAACTCCGCGCCGGGAGAGCCTTTCACGCAATGTGGCGGAAACTGCTTGAACTCCGGATCGTCCGGCGCATGAAAGCAGCCATGCGACACCAGAAACACTTCGCCACGCCGCGCCGCATCTGTTAGTTTGCGGATGTTAGGGAGAATCTTCTCGGCGCCGGGCACGTAGAGCTTGCCTCCAGGCAGCATGAAGTCCGCCTGCACATCGACTTCCCACAAAATCACGTTAGCTTTCATCGGATCGAGTTAGCGTATCAGATGCAGCCGAATGCGGGTGCGGTCTGTCTGACGATCAAAGGCCCCGCCCAACCGAAGATTGGACGGGCCACCCTTCAGGGTTTTGAAAGGTATAGGGCGTGCCGCGCGCCCGAGGAGTAGACCCAAACGGCCGTAATCGGTCAAACCATTCCCAAACAAAGGAGATGAGAATGAAATACGTGATCAGTTGGGATGAACGCCCGCAATCGCCGGCGGAGTACGAGAATGCGCAGAAGCGAATCCTGGACGTATTTGGTCAGTGGAAGGCGCCAGCGAATTTCAAGGTCGAGTTCTTCGTGGTGCGTGTGGGCGATAGGGGCGGGCTCCTTTGGCAGGCCGATCTAATTCTCGCGTTCAGCAACGACAGTGAACTTTACGCCGAGAGCGTGCAGAACGGAATTGATGGTTTCGAAACGTGGATGTGCGCCTGCACTCAGGGTTTTGTAGAGGCTCTCCCGGCCGAGGCCTGCGTCTTTCGCAATCTGGGCCATGCCTCGCGCTTTAGCCACGTCGCCGAGCGCAGCGACGAAGACATCGGGATTGGGGTCTTCGGCAGCCGCCGAGAGATATTCCGCAATGACCACATCGTTATCGAGATACGCCGCGGCGTCGAATGGTCTGTAGGTTGTTTTCTTTTTCTTCATCTTCATTCGTTTTCTCAATGTATCCGAGTGGATACTATTCCGCAAGGATTATCGCCCACCGATTTTTTCATCACATCCAGCCTGTGCGCGCCATCACAGACACACCACCCGCCATCCCTGAAAATGGGAACAAAAATGATCGGCCAAGCCAGCAGCGCGTCCCTCGCAGGACTTCTCGATGCCATCCAGAACCCCTTTGTCAGACCCAGCATTTCGCCGCTAAGTCCTTATTCCCGAATACTTTGTGTATAAAGCCTTATTTATGAATACTTTAACCCAAATTGGGGGAGGGGGGAGGGGTACGAATTAACCCAAAAATGATACCCAAACCCAACTAAACAAAGAACAAAACGTGAAATCGGAAAAGCGGTTTTCGTCCCTGTGCGAAGTCCGCGCCGTATAATAATCGGTTCCTCATATCCGTCGACGCGCTTCGCGGCTCCCTCTCGAGTCTTGCGGCCCGACGCACAGGAGATCCCATCATGTCTGCTCTTACCGAATCTGCCGCGCCGAAACGAATGCCGGCTCAAATACAATTCCGCACCGAATCCGACAGCATGGGCAAGATCGAAGTTCCCTCCAATGTTTATTGGGGAGCGCAGACGCAGCGCTCGCTGCTGCATTTTGATATTGGGCGCGACACCATGCCTCCCGAG
This sequence comes from uncultured Acidobacteriaceae bacterium, assembly GCA_963810955.1. Lineage (GTDB taxonomy): Bacteria > Acidobacteriota > Terriglobia > Terriglobales > Acidobacteriaceae > Acidiflorens. The sequence continues at coordinate 100,804 of CAWEPW010000043.1, forward strand.
CTGATTCACGCCTTTGGGACGCTGAAGAAGGCTTGCGCGCTGGTCAATCAGGATTTCGGCAAACTCCAGCCGGAGTTGGCGAAGCTCATCGTCCAGGCCGCCGATGAGGTTATCGCCGGCAAATTGGATGACCAGTTTCCGCTGCGCATCTGGCAGACGGGTTCGGGCACGCAGACCAACATGAATGTGAATGAGGTCATCTCGAATCGCGCGATTGAGATTGCGGGCGGCGAATTGGGATCGAAGAAGCCGGTGCATCCGAACGATCACGTCAATATGTCGCAGTCGTCGAACGATACGTTTCCGACGGCGATGCACATTGCGGCGGCTTAGCGGGTGAAGAACGCGCTGATTCCGGCGATCAAGACAGTGCGCGATGCGATCGCGGCCAAAGCGCGCGAGTTTGACTCCGTGGTGAAGATTGGGCGCACGCATTTGCAGGATGCTGTGCCATTAACGGTTGGGCAGGAATTTGGCGGCTGGGCGAGTTTGCTGGAGCGCGACATCAAGCGCCTGGAGCAGGCTTTGGAGGGGCTTTACGATCTGGCGATTGGCGGGACCGCGGTGGGCACCGGGCTGAATGCGCATCCGGAATTTGCGGAGCGTGCGGCTAAGAAGATTGCTGAACTGACGGGACTTCCCTTCCGCTCGCATCCGAATAAGTTCGCCGCGCTTTCGGCGCACGATGAGATCGTTTTTGCTCAGGGCGCGATGGAGACTTTGGCTGCCTCATTCATGAAAATTTCAAACGACATTCGCTGGCTGGCTTCGGGTCCGCGGTGCGGCCTCGGCGAGTTGTCGATTCCGGAGAACGAGCCGGGATCGTCGATCATGCCGGGCAAAGTGAATCCGACGCAGTGCGAAGCAATGACGATGGTCTGCGCGCAGGTTCATGGAGCTACGGCCGCAGTGGGATTCGCGGGATCGCAGGGCAACTTTGAGCTCAACGTTTACAAGCCGGTGATCATCTACAACTTTCTGCATTCGGTCACTTTGATCACCGACGCCTGCCACGGCTATGTGGAATACATGCTTAAGGGCATCGAGGTCGATCGCGCAAAGGTTGACTGGTATGTGAAAAATTCGCTGATGCTGGTGACGGCGCTGGCTCCGAAAGTTGGATATGACAAGGCGGCGCAGATCGCGCACACGGCGCACGTCGAGCATTCGAGCCTCCGCGAGGCGGCGCTGAAGCTGGGATATCTTACGGGTGAGGAATTCGATTCGCTGGTTAAACCGGAGAAGATGACGCGGCCTGAACGCCACCCGGGATGAAGGTCAGACGTTAGAGGTCAGATTGCAGAGGTTCAAACTCATCTGGTGACAATGTGGATGTCGAATCCTGGGACTTCAATTCCTGCAATCTACCCTCTGACCTAGCTAGCTGCCGGGTGTCGCGGTGATCGGCACCGGCGCATTCTTTGGCGTGCTCAGGTAGCCGGTAATCTTATTCTTGTCCACGGTCCAGACGACGATTTCGTAGAGCATGTGATCGCGTCCGGTGTAAAACTGCACGGGCTCGTTCTGGTTCTTATCTTTCTTTTCGATGGTTTTGTCGTCGGCGGTCACGTTGAGAGTGTATTTGCCGCGCTTCGGGTCGGTTTTCCTGAGTTGCAAGGCCACGGTTGAGAAGGCCTGAGGCTTGGCGCCCTTCACCAAGGTGAACTCGTAATACTGGCGGTCGCCTCTGTGTTTGAGGGCTTCAAGATCGCTGCGCGTGTTGGCGATAAGCCCGCTTTGCTGGCCGAGATCGCCGATGGTGCTTTGGAGTTTCGCAATGGTCGCATCGAGCGATGCCTTGGTCGCGGCCACGTCGGTCTTCACTCCACCCACATCCGTCTTGACGGAGCCCACTTCTCCTGAAACGGCGCTAACGTCTTTTTTCTCTTCCTCAGCCTGCGCCGCTATGCGCGCCGATGCGGCTTGTTGCTCACGCTGCAATTCGCCGGCGCGGGTGGCCAATTCTTTCTTGGTCATGCCCAGCTGATGAGCCAGGGTCTCGGAATCGGCTTCGGCAGATTGCATGCGTTTGGTGAGGTCGCCAATTTGTTTCTGGCTCGCGGATTGATCCTGCGTCACCTTATCGAGCTTGCCGTGCTGGTCGTAGATGAAGAACGACGACGCGCCGGCATAAGCAATGGCCAGCACGATAAGAACCCATTTGCCGATATTGCTCTGCGGTTCCGGTTGGTAGACGGCAGGTTGCTCGCCTTCAGACATTAAGGGATCTCCATTTTTTAACTGGACTGGGACTATTGTTTGTGAGATGCGGGCGGCTGTCAATTGCGTTGCAGGTTCTTCGGGCGAATGACGAAAAACGCGAGACATGAGGCACCCGCTAGAATGGAGGCGTGAAGACCTGGGATGCGATCATCATTGGAGCTGGGATCATAGGGCTTTCGCTGGCGCGGGAACTGAGCAAGCGCGGACTTCGGGTGCTGGTGGTGGAGAAGGGCGAACCGGGGCGTGAATCTTCATGGGCTGCGGGCGGCATGCTGGTTGACAATGCTGAAGAAACTCGGCCCGAGTTGCTGGAACTGGCTACGGCCAGCGCCGGGATGTATCCGGAATTCGTGCTTGAGCTTCAGGATGAGTCTGGGCTGAAGATTGATCTGCGGTCGGTGGGGACGATCGTTGTGAGCAGTGAGCTTGGTTCCGGCCTGCCGGGGCCGAGCCCCGCCACCACACGAGCTTGTTCTCTGCCGCTCGCGGAATTGGAACCGGAGCTTCTGGCGGATGTTTCAACCGCCCGGTTTGTGCAGGAACGCTGCGTCGATCCTCGGGATCTGACCGCGGCGGCGATTGCCGCTGCGCGGCATCGCGGGATTGATTTTTCGTCGGGGGACCGCGTGTTGGCGGTCCAACTTGAGAAGGGCAAGGCATGCGGCGTCCGCACCAACAAGACGAAATTTGCGGCGGGCATGGTTGTGAATTGCGCTGGAGCCTGGGCGGGGCAGATCGCACCGCATCCGTTGCCGACGCGGCCAGTCAAAGGGCAGATGCTGTGCGTCGTCATGCCAGAAAAAGAAATAGTGAGGCATGTGGTGCGGACTTCGGGGCGAACTTCGGAAGGAACTCCCGAGGTTTATCTGATCCCGCGCAGCGATGGACGAATGCTGATCGGCGCAACCGCGGAGGAAGCGGGCTTCGACAAGCAGACTGTCCCGGAGGCGATTCAGAAGTTGCGGCAGGCGGCGCTTGAGCTGGTTCCGAAATTGGCTGATGCTCGGATTTTGGAGGCGTGGGCGGGACTGCGTCCGGGAACGCCGGATGGGTTGCCGATTCTTGGCGCAACGCCTACGCCTGGGTATTCTGTCGCGACCGGGCATTTTCGCGATGGAATTCTGCTGGCACCGGTGACGGCGAAAATAATGGCTCACGTCGTAACCGGGCAAACGTCGCAGATAGATTTAGCGCAGTTTTCAGCTGCTCGCTTTGCGAATTGGCCACACGCAATTGCCCCATCACGATAGGGCACTCGCGACTTCAAGGTATATACTGAGTCGTTTTCGGCGATCATGTTTTTGAGTACGCGCGCCCGCCGCGCCAGAAAAGGACCCCACCATGGCTTCCCCGGCAGTCTCGTTTGCCCGCAACAATCAGCCGCGTTTTCTTGACGAGCTGAAGACTCTGCTTCGCATCCCCAGCATCAGCACGCTCGACGAACATAAAAGCGACGTGCAGAAGGCGGCGGAATTTGTGGCCGCTGAGCTGCGCCGCATTGGCATGGACAATGTCGAAATCATCCCCACCAAAGGACATCCCCTGCTTTATGCCGACTGGCTGCACGCCGCCGGCAAGCCGACGGTTTTGATGTATGCGCATTATGATGTGCAGCCTCCCGATCCGCTGGACGAATGGCACACTCCGCCATTTGATCCGACCGAGCGCAACAACAATCTTTATGCGCGGGGCGCGGTTGACGACAAAGGCCAGCTCTGGATGGAGGTCAAGGCGCTCGAATCGCTGATGCAGGCCCATGGCGGCAAGCTGCCCATCAACGTCAAGGTCATTTTTGAAGGCGAAGAAGAAGTGGGCGGCGAGTCGATTGCCGCGTATGTCCGCAAACAGAAGGCGAAGTTGAAGGCCGATTTCGCGCTGGTGTGCGATACGGAGCTGTTTGCGCCGAATCTTCCCACTTTGTGCGTGGGGCTGCGCGGCCTGGTCTACACGGAGATTGAAGCGGTGGGAGCGAAGACTGATCTGCACTCCGGCATGTATGGAGGCGCGGCGCCGAATCCGCTGTTCGCGCTGGTTGAGATCATCAGCAAGTTAAAGGATGCCAAGGGCAAGATACTGATCCCGGGTTTTTATAGCAAGGTGAAGGCTCCGAGCAAAGATGAATTGAAGGCGTGGAAGCGGCTGCCGTTTAATGAAGAGCATTATCGGAAGACGGAAGTCGGGTCCAAGGTATTGACCGGCGAGCCGGGATATTCGGTGCTTTATCGCACGTGGGCGCGCCCTACGCTTGAGGTGCATGGTATGCCGGGAGGGTTTGTAGCTCCGGGGGCTAAGACGGTTATTCCGGCTAAGGCGTCGGCGAAGGTTTCGATGCGCCTCGTGCCGAATCAGGATCCGGAGGACATCTTTAAGCGCTACTCGGCCTTCGTCAAGAAACACACACCCAAGGGCATCGAGGTCAAGATCAAGACTTATAGCAAAGGCCCGGCGTGTGTGGTCGGCACCGACAATCGCTTCGTCAAGGCGGCGACCGAGGCGCTGCATGACACGTTCAAGAAAGAGACGGTATTTATTCGCTCGGGAGGGTCGATTCCAATCGTCACCGATTTCCAGGATGTGCTGAAGATTCCGTCGGTGATGATGGGGTTCGGGCTTCCTGACGATAATCTTCATGCTCCGAACGAGAAGTTTCATATTCCGAATTTTCATCGCGGGATTGAGACGATCTGCTTGTTCTTTGAGAAGCTGGGATAAGGCAGGACACCGGCTTTCAATGGATTCCAAGATCAGTCCCGTCTAGACAGCGCCGGACGGGCTTTGTTTTCTTCACGCTAAAATCGTCCCGTGAAAGGTCAGCGAAAATTCACTGTTGTCATTGAGCGGGATGAAGACGGCTATTATGTCGCCACCGTCCCTACCCTGCGGGGCTGCCATACTCAAGCCAAAAATCTCGACACCCTCATGAGACGTGTCCGGGAGGTCGTCGAACTTTGCCTGGAGGATAACCGCGTCGGTCCATCCCTCGAACTCATCGGTATCCAGCAAATATCGGTATGACTCGCCTTCCTCGCTTAAAAGGCAAGGAACTGATACGTAGCCTCGAAAAATGCGGCTTTGAGATTGTGCGGACGCGTGGTAGCCACTTTTTACTCAGGCACGCAGACGGCAGGGTAACCACAGTTCCCGTGCATTCCGGCGAAACACCTGCGGCTCTGGTCTTCTGCGGCTCTTTTCTTCGAGATGTCGAGCTGTCGGCAGATGACCTCCTGAGGCATCGATAGGCGAGCCTGCGTGGCCTTTCGCGTGCGTGTACGGGCGGACGAATGCGTCCGCCGCTAAGTGGGCACGGAACCCCGGTCGGCACTCCTAATTCCGAGTCTTCAGGTAAAATATTAGTTTGAGGTTGAAGGGGCATGCGTACTAGGGTTTTTGCGTCTGTGGCGCTGTTTTTGTTGGTCACTATGGTTTCGGCGCCTTGGCTGCAATCTGAATCCGAAGAAGGTATTCCGCATTTCCATGCGGCGCCTCCGATTGCGGGGACGAAGCTTCCGCCGATCCTGACCAGGGATGAGCTTTGGGGCCCTAACGCGAATTTTCCGTATCAGACACATGCCTACGAACTGGCGGCGAAGATTCCTAAGGTTCTTTACCAGCAGCCGTGTTATTGCTATTGTGACCGCGGCATGGGACACACCAGCCTGCACAGTTGCTTCTCCGGCACGCACGGCGCGGAATGCGGAACCTGCCTCAAAGAGCTTTATTACACCTATACGATGTACAAAAAGGGCAAGACCGCGCGGCAGATTCGCGCCGGCATTATCAAGGGTGACTGGAAGGCGATTGATCTTTCGATAGCGGCCAGCATCAATTGAGAGACGTGCTATCCTCGCCAATTCTGCGTCTATGTGGCGAAAGTTTTCGATTTCAGTGTGAACTAAATTCTGAACCAAATTCTGACTAGAGGCGGTTTGATGGCACTTAAGGTAGCTCCCAAGAAACAGGCGGCGGAAGATCCACGACATACACAGGCAGTACAGAGCTATGAAGCCGGGCTGCGCTGCTTGCAGGAGCACAAGTTCGAGAAGGCCAAGGGTCACTTGCAAAAGGTGCTGACGGGGCCTAACAAGTCGCTGGTCGACCGTGCAAAGGTGCACATCCTCACATGCGACAAACATCTGGAAGAGCTTACGCTGCACTTCAAGACGCCGGAAGAACATTATGACTACGCGGTGTCGCTGATCAACATCGGCGACTACGTGACGGCGCGGGAGCAACTCGAGAAGCTCTTGAAGCAGAATCCGAAGGCCGAGTTTGTTCTCTATGGATTGGCCGCCTTGCATTGCCTAACCGGCCACATCGAAGAGTCGCTCAAGACGCTGGGCGATGCGATCGAGGCCAGGCCCGCACTGCGCTTTCAGGCCCGGAACGATACGGACTTTCAGAATTTAGCCGAGGATCCACGCTTTACCGAGTTGCTTTATCCTGATCCGGGCGTTGAATCTGAGCCCCAGGAACAGGAAGAGGAAGCGAGCGCCTATTAAGATTAAGATTGAGTCATAGACTCATTGAGGTATTGAATCATTGAAAGCCAAAACCCCTCAGAGGGTGCGGTTTGTTCAAATTGATTCAATGCTTCAAATGATTCAATGGTTAAATGACTCAATGATTCTAATGACTCAGCATCAACCGTTTCACTGATTCACTACTGAGCTGTATGCTTCCCCAGTTGCGCACAAACTCTCCTGACACCGGCAAAGCTGGCCCCGAATTGCGCGTAGTGGCGATCGGCGGCGGCACCGGCCTCTCCACATTGCTGAAGGGGTTGAAGCGTTACGTCACGAATCCGACGCTCGTTCCCGCCGGTCAATCTACCATCCGCGAATTATCGGGCGTAGTCACGGTGAGCGACGATGGCGGATCGAGCGGACGCCTGCGCAAAGAATTCAACATGCTTCCGCCGGGCGATGTGCGGAATTGCATCGTTGCCCTTTCTGAAGACGAAGCGCTGCTCGCCAGGTTGTTCCAGCATCGTTTCGAGAAAGGTTCGGGCCTGGAAGGTCACAGCTTCGGAAATCTCTTCCTCGCGGCTTTGACTTCCATCACTGGAGATTTTGCTGAAGCGGTTCGACTGTCTTCGGAAATTCTGCTGACGCGCGGGCATATTTATCCGGCAACCATGTCGAGCGTGGAACTTGAAGCTCTACTTGAAGATGGGACGCGAGTTCGAGGCGAGACGCGGATTACGGCGAGCAAGGGTACGATTCGAGAGCTGGCCCTGGTGCCTCCTGACGTGGAACCGCTTCCGCAGACGCTGGAAGCGATCGCCAATGCCGACCTGATCACGATCGGTCCGGGGTCGCTTTTCACCAGCCTGATTCCGAACTTGCTGGTGCGCGGGATTCCCGAGGCGATTCTTGGGTCGCACGCCATCAAAGTATTTGTTTGCAATCTGATGACGCAAGTCAATGAAAGTCTCGGCTTAACTGCGGCTGACCATATTCGCGCCCTCAACCGTCACGCTGGAGTCCAGTTGTTTGACTACGCGCTACTCAATCGCAAGGCGGCATCGCCGGAGATGAAGGCCAAGTACGCACTGGAGGGAGCTTCGCAGATCGTGGTCGATCTGGAAGCGGTCGAGGCTCTCGGCGTGTCTCCGCTGCTTGGGGATTATCTGGAGGAGGGTTCGGTGGCGCGTCACGCTACCGATCGGGTTGCGCGCGACTTGATGGCGCTGATGGCGCAGGCGCCGGATCGGCAGACGATTCGCAGTTGATTCTGGAGCGCTCCCATATTTGCGGACGCTCGCCCGGAAGCCACGGAAAGAAGTCAGAGAATTCTTCAATCCGCACGCCAACACGTCAGTTAGTAGCTTTGAACTTCGCGACGATCGCCGTGATGTCGTCGTGTTGTTCCGGAAAACTGAATCGCCGAACTCCATCGACGATTGCGGTCAACAAATCCTGGCACGGCAGCTCGCGATGTTGCTGAAGCGATTCAATCAGACACTGCTCGCCAAATTCCTCTCCTCGATCGTTACAGGCTTCGGTGATCCCATCCGTGTAAAGCGCAAGCACGTCCCCGGGAAAAAGTTCCTGCTCCCGCATCGAGCAATTCCACTCTCGGAACAGTCCGAGCAGCATGCTGGTGGAATCGAGCCGATCCACCCTGCCGTCGCTTCTTACCAGGAGACCTGACAAATGGCCGCAATTGACGTAGCGCAGCCGCCCCGCCGCCTCATCGTAATCGGCAAAGAAAAGCGAGGCGTAGGCACTGTCGCCGGTGTTGTCATAGAACAGGCGATTCACGGACCGCAGCAACACCTCGGGCTGATCGAAGGCCAGCGCCGACTGGCTCCGCAGGCTGGCCTGCAGATTCGCCATCAGCAGAGCGGCGGCGATCCCCTTGCCGGAAACATCGCCGATGATCAAGCCCAGCCGCTGCGGCCCAAGATTCAGGAAATCGAAATAATCCCCTCCCACCTGGCGCGCCTGCACGCAGATTCCCGCATACTCGACCGTTTTGAACTCCGGCTGAATCTGCGGAAACAGACGCGCCTGCACCTGCCGCGCTATTTCCATTTCCTGGGCGGTGCGGCGTTCGGATTCGAGTTTCTCGGCGTGCGCCCGCCGGCGCAACTCCAGGCTTTGTCTCACCTCATCGAAGCCTTCCAGGCCAAAGGCATTCCCGTCCGGATCCTCGAAACGCGCATAGGTGCCGCCCCATCCCGGCGTCTCCGGAGCAGTTGTGAAACGGACCCCGCGTTCGCTCCATTCCTTGTACTTAGCGTCGACGTCTTCGGTCATGAACAGGACCCAGCGATAGCCGCCAATCAGTTTGTATTCCGGCGCGTCGACCTTTGGTTCAACCAGCGCGAGATTCGCGCTACCGTCGGGAGGCGCCACTTCGATCCAACGTTCGCCGGTGGGAAGGCGTTGTTCCGTGATGAGTTCGAAGCCCAATTTTTGCAGGTAGAACGGCTTACTCACTTCCAGATCGCGGACGAAAACGACGATGTCCTGGATCGACAGGTAGGGCTCTTCGCGGCCCGGGCGAAGCACGGTCCGGTTCGCCCACGAGAGGAAAGCGTCGCTGGCCATCGGCGAGATTATAACGGGCCCGGCAAGTTTTGAAATCAGCGCTTGGATTCACGACCCGGACTGGCTACTTTACCGCCCGAAGTGGGCTTGGAGGTGTTTGGAAGCGGGAAGCCGACCATACAGAAGGGACGTTACACTTTACCGCGCGGGCCGCTCATCGAGCAGTTACGCCCATTTATTGACTCCCGCATGGCGCCTCCGTAATATGAAGTGACCTAAAAACTATTCATCTCCCGAATGATCGGCCAGACCATCTCGCACTACCGCATCGTGGAAAAACTCGGCGGCGGCGGCATGGGCGTGGTTTACAAGGCCGAAGACACGCGGCTGCACCGTTTTGTCGCCCTCAAGTTTCTGCCGGAAGAAGTTGCCCGCGACCCGCAGTCGCTAGCCCGTTTTCAACGCGAAGCTCAGGCCGCATCCGCCCTGAACCATCCGAATATCTGCACGATTTACGATATCGGCGAGCACGAAGGCCACGCCTTCATCGCCATGGAGTTTCTGGATGGCATGACGCTGAAACACCGCATCGCCGGGCGGCCGATGGAGACTGAGACCATCCTGTCTCTTGCCATTGAAATTGCCGACGCCCTCGATGCCGCCCACAGCGAAGGCATTGTTCATCGCGACATCAAGCCGGCCAACATCTTTGTCACCAAGCGCGGGCACGCCAAGATTCTCGACTTCGGCCTCGCCAAAGTGACGCCGGCGACAGCAAAGCCGGCAACGGCGGGAGAAATCGACGTTACCGCCGGCGTCAGTCTGGAATACCTCACCAGTCCTGGCACAGCCATTGGAACCGTGGCCTACATGTCGCCAGAGCAGGCGAAGGGCAAAGAACTCGATTTGCGCACCGACCTGTTCTCCTTCGGCGCCGTCCTTTACGAAATGGCGACGGGCGCCGTGCCATTCCGGGGAGACACTTCGGCCGTCATTTTTGACGCTATCCTTAATCGGGATCCGTTACAACCGCTGCGCTTCAATCCCGATTTGCCAGCCAAGCTGGAAGAGATTATCAATAAGGCTCTCGAGAAAGACCGCGACCTGCGTTACCAGCACGCCTCAGATATCCGCAGTGACTTAAAGCGTCTGCAACGCGACAGCGGTTCTGGCCACCGGTCCGTAGTCCAAACGCAGGAAGCAGGGGAAAGCTCGGCACAGCAGAGTGCAGCCTCCGGGCAGCCTCCAGGGAGCGGGACTGTCCCCGCCGCCGCCCACCCCTCAGCACCTCAGGCCGCATCGTCGCCCGTAACGCCACCCGTAACATCGCCCGTAATGGCCAGCGGTTCGAGCGTGAGCGCGGTGGCGCGGGAACACAAATTTGGTGTTGTGGCTATCGTCGTGGTGGCCTTGGTTCTGCTCGCCGCCGGCGGCTTCGGTATTTACTCCCTGCTCAGCCGCAGCGGGCCAACTCCATTCCAAAATTTCACCATTACGCAGATCACGACCACCGGCAAAGCACAACAGGCCGCCATCTCGCCCGACGGCAAGTACGTTTTGAATGTGCAGAACGATAACGGCCTGCAAAGCCTGTGGCTGCGCAACGTACCCACGGGCAGCGATACCCAGATCGTCCCTCCGGCGGCAGCGGTTTACCGGAGCCTGACTTTCTCGCCGGACGGAAACTACGTTTACTTTCGCAAAGCCGGCATCGGCACGCAGAGCGAGTGGGATCTTTATCGCACTCCGGTCCTTGGAGGCACCCCGCAGCTCATTCTCCGCGACCTCGATACCGGGATCACATTCTCACCCGACGGCCATCGCATCGCCTATGCTCGCGCCAATGATCCAGAGGTAGGCAAGTATCGGCTGCTGACTGCCAATTCCGATGGCAGCGACGAAACCATTCTGCAAATCGCCGCCAACGGGGCCGGCGCTCTCCCTCGCTCCATGACCTGGTCGCCGGACGGCAAGCGGATTACTTACAGCCTCTTCACTCTCGGTGATGCGTTGGGCACCATCAAATCATTCGATATTGCCAAGAAGGAAGCGGAGCCTTTAGCAACATTCAAGAACGAATTGGTGTTCGACATCGCGTGGCTGCCAGGCGGCCAATGGCTTCTTGCCCGCTACGAACAGAAGGGCCCGAGTTACTTGCGTTCGCAAATCGGTCTGGTTCCTCAGGCCGGAGGGCAAATCCAACCCATCACCCGCGACACGAACACCTACGACACGCTGACCGTGTCCGCCGACGGCAAGACTGCGGCCACCGTACAGGTAAGGAACGCAAGCAGTCTCAGCCTGCTTCCCGGCGCCGGGGCCCAGGAAAATACTACCGTCCAACCCTTGACGCAAGTCCAGGACGTTCAGTCCGTCGCCTGGGCGGCCGACGGCAAGCTGATGGTTTCCGATGGGCAGAGCGTGCGGCAAATGAACCTCGATGGCGGACAGCAATCCACCATCCTCAATGATCCGAACTCGTGGATCATGGACATGGCGCGCTGTGGAGATCGCTACATCGTTTTCGTCTGGCCGTTCCATGGAGGTACGAACCAGGTTCACATCTGGCGAACCAATGCCGACGGTTCGAATCCGACACAACTCACCAATGGAGGTTTTGAAAATTACCCGGTGTGCTCTCCGGATGGGAAATGGGTCTACTACTACGGCAACAGCGGCCCGCACTATTCCATGAGAGTGCCCCTTGAAGGCGGACAGCCTGAGGCAGTGCCGGCGAGCGACGTTCAAGGCATGTATGGGATGGGCGCAGGCGAAGCTCTCTCGCCTGACGGAAAACGGCTGGTCTTTGACGCAGAAATAAACACCTCCAATCTACAAACGGTCGTGAGCAAACTGGCATTGGTGACCTTGGACTCGAGCTCGCAGTCCGCCCCCATCTTCCTTCAGCCCGATCCGCGGATGGCGGCAGGAGGTGGAACTGGTTTCACCGACGCTATGACCTTCACCCCTGATGGAAAATCCGTGGCCTACATCATTCGCGATAAGGGCGTGGATAACATTTTTGTTCAACCGCTCGACGGCTCACCCGGACACCAGATCACCAACTTCACTTCTGAGCACATCGCCGAATTTCAATGGTCACCCGACGGCAAGACCCTCGCTGTTGCTCGTGCCCAGAACACCTCCGACGTGGTCCTGCTGCAGGAAAAGTAATCGATAACCATTGCGGTGCAAGAGACGCGCCCCGCAGCCAACCTCCCATCCTCAAGCCCAACGGTTCCATGGGTCGCTTGCCAATGATTCTGGGCGGATGACGGTGCAAACGGGAAGGTATTTGGGCCCTAAGTCGGCCTGAGAAAGCTGGACGTTCAGTTCGCCTTCCCAGGGAAATCTCAGGGACCGGCAGGCCGAGGACGCCAGGCTTGGCGTTCGCGCTATATTGTCTAAGCATGGCAAAAGCGCCAAAGGCAGAAATAAAGACCACGCTGAATCGTTCCCCAAAAGACGCTGCGCGCCCACGCATCGCCGTCGCCATCATGGCCGCGGGCAAGGGCACTCGGCTGAAATCAAAACATCCCAAGGTTCTGCACGAAGTCGGCGGCAAGCCGATCCTGGCGCATGTGATTGCTACCGCGCAGAAGGTCGTGCCTGCGGACGACATTTTCGTGATAATCGGCCATGAAGCGGAGCGCGTGCGTGCGGCGGTCGCCGCGACGGGCGTGAACTTCGTGGTGCAGACCGAGCAGCGCGGCACGGGACACGCGCTCATGGCTGCTCGCGAAGCGCTCTCCGGCTATGACTTGATCATTGTGCTTTCGGGAGACGCTCCTTTAATTACGGCCGAAACCATTCAAAAGCTCAGCGACTTCCACCGCGCGCAGAAAGCCGCCATGACGTTGCTTAGCGCCGATCTGGACAATCCCTACGGATACGGGCGTGTGATTCTTAAAGGCGCGCGCGGAAACGCCGAAGTACAAGCGATCGTCGAGGAGAAATCAGCGAACCCGCGGCAAAAGGCCATCCGAGAGATCAACTCCGGCTTCTATGCCTTCAACGGGCCCGCCTTATACGAGCACATCGACCGTCTTTCGACTGCGAATCCGCACGGCGAATACTACCTCACGGATATGGCGGCGGTTTTGCGGCGGGAGCGCAAGAAAGTGGTCGCGATCAAGACCGGGGACGCCGGCGAGATTCTCGGCAGCAATACCCGCGCCGAAATGATGATGCTCGATGCGCGGCTGCGCCTGGCAAAGTGCCGCGAGCTTCTGGATGCGGGCGTTACGATTTTCTATCCGCACACCTGCGTAATCGACAGCGAGGTCAAAGTCGGCGTCGACACTGTGATCGAGCCTTTCGTTCAGCTGCTGGGCTCTACAAAGATTGGCGAGGATTGCCGCATCCGCTCGCATAGCATCATCGCTAATTCCGTTGTCGGCGACCGGGTCACGGTTCGCCCCGGAACGATCATGGAACAGTCCATCATCGGCGACGGAGCGGTGCTGGGACCATACTCACATCTGCGGCCTGGGAGCGACGTGGGCGAAGGCGCTCATGTGGGGAATTTCGTCGAAACCAAGAAAATCAAGCTGGGCAAAGGATCGAAGGCGAATCACCTGACCTATCTGGGCGACGCCGAAATTGGCGAAGGCGTCAACATCGGCGCGGGAACCATCACCTGCAACTACGACGGCGTGAACAAGCACACGACGGTGATCGAGGATGGCGTTTTCATCGGAAGCGACTCCACGCTGGTCGCGCCGGTCAAAATCGGCCGCGGAGCCTATGTGGCGGCGGCGAGTTGCATTACGGAAGATGTTCCCGCGGATGCGCTGGCGCTCGGGCGGGCTCGACAGAGTGTGAAAGTAGGTTGGGCGCGGGAGAAGAGGGACGCACAGAAGGAAAAGCGCCGCTGAGGGATCAGTTGCTGTGGTGAAGGGCTCCGCCCCGTGTGCGGGGCAGAGCCCCGCCACCACACAGCCACCACCTATCCGTTCCTCCGATGGGAATTGGAATACACTAGTCCCTACGACGAGCCATGACACCTCCTACTCAAGAACTATCTCCCGTCCGCTACGACGTTTCTCTCCTGACTCCCGACGATTACTATCTGTTCAACCAGGGCAGCCACTATCGCATTTACGACAAGATGGGCGCCCACATCGTCGAATCGAACGGAACCAGGGGCACCATGTTCAGCGTCTGGGCTCCGAACGCGCGGCACGTGTCGGTAATCGGAGATTTCAACGGCTGGAATCCGCAATCCCATCGCCTTCAGCATCGCGGATCGTCGGGAATCTGGGAGGGGTTCATCCCCGGTCTCGACAAGGGCACGTTATACAAGTTTCATATCGAGTCGACCCATCTCGGTTATCAGATCGAGAAGACCGATCCGGTGGGACTGTTTGCGGAGAAGCCGCCGCGCACCGCATCTGTAGTGTGGGATCTGAATTACTCCTGGAACGACACGGCCTTTCTCGAAAAGCGTGCCGGCCTCAACTCGCTGCACGCGCCCATGTCGATTTATGAGGTTCACCTCGGCTCCTGGATGCGCGTCCCCGAAGAGGACAACCGCTCGCTGAGTTATCGCGAGATTGCGCCCCGCCTAGCCGACTACGTGAACAAAATGGGCTTCACCCACGTCGAACTGCTGCCCATCATGGAGCATCCTTTCTACGGTTCGTGGGGATATCAGACGACGGGCTACTTTTCTCCCACCGCGCGGTACGGCACGCCGCAGGATTTCATGTACTTCGTGGAATATCTGCATCAGCACGGGATCGCGGTCATTCTCGACTGGGTTCCGTCGCACTTCCCTTCCGACGGACACGGACTGGCCTTTTTTGACGGTACGCACCTGTTCGAGCACTCCGACTCGCGCCAGGGGTTCCATCCCGATTGGGGGACGTTCATCTTCAACTACGGGCGCACCGAGGTCTGCAGCTTTCTGCTGTCGAGCGCGATGTTCTGGCTCGACAAATATCACATTGATGGGCTGCGCGTGGATGCGGTCGCCTCCATGCTCTATCTCGATTACTCGCGCAAAGCGGGCGAATGGATTCCCAACAAATTCGGCGGGCGCGAGAACCTGGAAGCCATCGACTTCCTGCGCCGCTTCAACCTCGAAGCCTACAAAGAGCATCCTGACATTCAAACCTATGCTGAAGAGTCCACGTCCTACCCGATGGTTTCGAAGCCGACTTATCTCGGAGGCCTGGGTTTCGGCATGAAGTGGGATATGGGTTGGATGCACGACACGCTGCAGTATTTCAGCCAGGACCCGATTCATCGCCAGTATCACCACAACAAGCTGACCTTCCGCATGCTGTATTCGTGGCACGAAAATTTCGTGCTGCCGCTCAGCCATGACGAGGTCGTGCATGGCAAGGGTTCGCTCATCGGAAAAATGCCCGGCGACGAGTGGCAGAGGTTCGCCAACCTGCGTCTGCTCTTTGCTTATATGTTTGCGCAGCCGGGCAAGAAGCTGCTTTTTATGGGCTGTGAGTTTGGCCAAGTCAGCGAGTGGTCGCACGACCGCAGCCTTGATTGGGACGTGCTGCAGTATCCGGTGCATGGCGGGTTGCTGCACTGGGTCGCGCAACTGAACCGCGTTTATCGCACCGAACCTGCGTTGCACTGGTTTGATAACGATCCGCAAGGGTTTGAATGGGTGGACTGCAACGACGCGCCCCGAAGCGTGATCTCACTGCTGCGAAAAGGGGAAGGTGGTGAGAATCCCGTGCTGATCGTGTGCAACTTTACGCCGGTGCCCAGGTTGGGATACAAGGTGGGCGTTCCGGCTGGCGGCTACTGGAAGGAACTTCTCAACAGCGATGGCCAGGAATATCACGGCAGCGGTATGGGCAACGCGGGAGGCGCCGAAGCGCTGCCTGAGACAACTCACGGGCGCCCTTATTCGCTGAGCCTGACGCTGCCTCCGCTGGGAGCTCTGTTTTTTAAGCGAAGCTAATTTTCTGGAGATGACCGGGACGGGCGACGTGCCGAGGGCTGCGGGACCAGCCACATTGCAAAATATTGCTCTATAGGTTCTCTTGGATGAAGCGGGGACTAAGGTGAACGTCGAGTTGTACCAGCGGTGAATCACCAACCGCCTTAAAGCTGTGGATCTCGCCGGCCTTGATGACAAAGATGTCTCCCGCGCTGCCCTCGAAGGTCTTGCCCCTTACTGTCCATACCCCCCGGCCTTCACGGATGAACTGGATTTCGTCATAAGGATGCCGGTGCGGCCCGGGCCCCGAACCGGGCTTCCCATGGAATAGAAACACGGAAACAGTAGTATTGCCCTGCTCAGCTCCGACAAACTCATGCGAACTGCCCACAAAAGGCAGGTCCTCCTGACGCACGTGATACATCTTTCCTCAACCTCCTGGCGGGATTTGCTGACTGTGCCTACGGTTTCGCTCCGCGACTACCAATATGACACATTCGAGCGCTGAGGTTGACGCGGCAAATTTGTTAGTATTGGCGACCATCGTATTGCGCACCATAGCCATTGTTCACAATACCGAAGATCAAGACAGCCTTCGACAGCCGGTCATGGTGATGCTGGTGTAATTCGTAGGACACCGCGGCATCAATGACCAGCAACCCGCCGAAATATCCAACCGCCAATGCGTTGCCATGAGAGACAAAGGGACGAGCAATCGGGTCGGCTTCAAGCGCCAAGCCGGGATGGTCCATGCCTCGCATGGTGTAGTAGAAGTCGGTGCCCTTGGCCGCGGCATCCAACGCGAGGAGTGTGGTATTCGCTTTGGTCCAGAAGCTAGTGGAGAGACAAGTTGGGAGGTCACAGCGCCCAGCGAAAGCTGCTTGTGCCTGCACATTGTCTTGTGCGTGTGCGTGAATTGAGGTCACAAGGAGAAGGACGATAGCGATCGGTAAAGATTTCAATTGCGGCCTCTTGTCTTCCGAAATACTCAGCGTTCCGAATGCTGGCTGGCGAAGGTCCAGCGCGAAAATGCGGCCTTAGAACGTTGCTGCCGATCCCATCGCCCTGGGGGTAGGCGTAAGGTCACGGCTGCATTTCGGGGTCCAGGGAGGTCGACGAAACCGAAGCGAGATGGCCGCTAAGTGGAGCAGCCGACACAGCTAATTCATTGGGTTCTTTAAGTTGATGGAGTTCAGATGAAAGACTATTCACTAGAAGAGAATTTCTTTGCCTCAGCCGAACAGTCTGACCGTACGGCCTATAACGGCGTGCACGTCGTTGCGCCCGACGGTAAGCGCATCGCAAGATATCTGCAGGAAGTTTCTGCGAATCTTGTTTTGGCGGCTGAAGCCTTAGCTGCTCAAATCGCCTCGCAATGGGCACTGATCGTTATTTTGATATTTCGCCCGCCACTCTCAGGTCCGTGGGTGGCGTCGCGCTCGCAAGCGCGAGAATCGCTCCGGCAAACAGCAGCGTGTCCGCAAAGTAGTTGATCCCTTCGATCTGCACTCCGGCGCTCGGGTTCATCAGCGAAACGATCAGGATCGGCCCATAGACGAACAGGACCAGCAGCACAATCCAGGTGCCGAGATATGTTGCCGCCATCCGCACCCGCTTGCCCAGCAGAATGCTTGCTCCGGCAAGCACAAGAATTGCGCTCGTCACATAGCCTATGAGCAAGCGAACCGGAATCCACGCCGGCATCATCTTTGCGAGCGGCACTCCGGGAACGTTCAGCGGATGCAGAAAATTCTCCGCGCCATAAAATATAGCGGCGATCCCCACCAACACCCGGCCTACGGTGATGAGTTTCTTGCCGTGGCCGCCGCTTTTCTCGCGCAGTGCGCTTCCCGCGAAAATCCAGCCTCCGCCCGCGAACGAAATTTCGCGTATGACAATCACCCAGGCAAACCTGTCTCTAGGGTTGGCGATAGCTCGCGGGATATGTAACATCACCACGAACATGAACATCATGATCCCGAGCAGCAGGCCCGACCAGCGCACCTGAATTCTTGTGGCAATGCTCAAAGACGCGGCGAGCAGCGCAAAACCGACGAAATACACCCAAAACAACCGCCACGGCATATACCTGGGCACCATGGGCACGATGCTTTCTGCCGCCGCAACATGCAGGGCGCCGAAAACCGCCAAAGGGAGGGCGAAACACAGGTTGCTCAAGGCCACGACTTTGTCGAGGCCGCGGGCGCAAGCGATATCGACCTTCGCCGCCCATAGCGCGATCAAAAAAAGCAGGATGCCGGCGCCACACATCGAAAGCACGAGAGGAATTATGCGCATATAGATGGCTAGCGTAAGCTCGAGTACTCGATCCGGGGCACGTTTTTCGTTTCAAATTGCGATCAACCGGGAGGTGCCGTGATTATGACCACGAGTCAGCGGTAGCTATCGTTATACGTATAACAATATACGTACAGCAATGCCTGCACAAAGTGTTTCACGTGAAACATTGTACATACAACCGGAACCAACGCCCTAGAATCCCATCCTGTCATCCGCCGATGGCCCGTAAGTCGCGGGCACCGGCGTTTCATTCAGGCGCAGATAAACTCCCAGTTGTGCGCGATGATGCACCAGGTGATTGAGGAACATCTGCCGGTAGGCCAGAAAACGCGTCCCGCTGAATATAGGCTTGTCTCCGAATATCAGCTTCCACGGCTGGGTCCAGGCTTCATCGGGAGTATTCTTGAGCGCGGTGCGGGCTTTGGCCGCGCCTTCGTCAAAGGTCTTGACCAGTTGCGCAGCGGAGTCAAAGGGCACGGGCGGGAACTTGGTGGTCGCGAAATCAAGTTCGGGAGTCGTAAGAATAATGGTTCCAAAACCAGCCAGCTGAGCCACATGCGGCGCGAGCTTGTTCAGCGGCATGGATTTGGCATGCGGGGTGAAGTCTTTCTTGTCTTCGGGAACGCGTTCCAGCATGGTGCGCGTCTTTTTGATTTCTTCATCGAATTCGACCAGCAAGAGCTCGTTAATCGGCATCGCTTCCTCCACAATACTCATTATAGGCCTCGGGCTTTCCTGAACTGGGGAGCGAGCGAGAACGCCCGTGCTCCGGGGTGGCGGGTTATAATCTTCCGCAGAGATATGCCGGAAACCGAGATCATTTTCTCCGTCCAAGAATCTCCCGAGGGTGGCTACGAAGCCCGCGCCCTCGGATATTCCATCTTCACGCAGGCGGACACCATGGATGAATTGAGGCGAAATGTAAGGGAGGCTGTGCGCTGTCACTTTGACGAGGGTAACGCGCCGCCGGTGATTCGCTTGCATACCGTCAAAGATGAGGTCATTTCAGCTTGAAGTTGCGTCGTGATCTTTCCGGTCACGAACTAATCCGACTGCTGCAACGCTACGGGTACGCACGGACGCGACAAGTAGGCAGTCATATTCGACTGCAGTCGAGCCTTCGCGGACCTCTACACCATGTGACGGTTCCCGATCATCGCAGTTTGCGGGTGGCACTCTCAGCGCAATCCTCTCCGATGTCGCGGGTTACCTGCATCTTGAACGCTCAAAAGTGGAAGAGGAGCTTTTCGGTCCTTGATCCCTTTGAGAACGACTTTTACTGACAACCGACAACCGGTCGACAGTTAGCAGCCAGGAGCTAATAGCGAATTTATGCCTCGTCCCAAACCTCTCGTCTTAATCATTCTCGATGGCTGGGGATATCGCGCCGAAACCAAGGCGAACGCGATTGCGCTTGCGCGCAAGCCGAATTGTGACCGGCTGTTGCGCGAGTATCCGAACACGCTGATTCACACCAGCGGGCCGTTTGTCGGACTGCCCGAAGGGCAGATGGGCAACAGCGAAGTGGGCCATCTGAATATTGGCGCGGGCCGCATTGTCCACATGGATATTACGCGCATCGACCTGATGATTCAGAACGGGGAATTCTTCTCGCATCCGGTGCTGGTCGAGGCTATGAAAAATGCGCGCCTGGGTGGGCGAAAGCTGCATCTGTTTGGGCTGGTTTCAGACGGCGGTGTACATTCGCGGCAGGAACATCTTTACGCGCTGCTGAAAATGGCTAAGCAGCATGGAGTAGAGCGCGTCTTCGTGCATGCCTTCATGGATGGGCGAGATACGCTGCCGACCAACGGCTCCGGCTATCTTGAACAACTGCAGCAGAAGATGCGCGAGTATAACTCAGGCAAGATCGCGAGCGTCAGCGGGCGCTATTACGCCATGGATCGCGACCGGCGGTGGGAGCGCATTGCGAAGGCCTACAGCGCGATGGTCGAGGGCAAAGCCGAAGGCGGTACCTACGCCGACCCGGTGCAGGGTATGAAGGAGTCCTATAACAAGGCGGTGACCGACGAGTTCGTGGTGCCGTTCGTTTGCACGGATAAGGATAAAGATAAAGATAAAGATAAGTATAAAGATGGGCGCGGCGACGGGAACTTCCTAACCAAGATCAGCGACGAAGATTCCTGCATCTGTTTTAACTTCCGCGCGGACCGGGTCCGCGAGATTACGCGCGCCCTATGCCGTAACAGCGGCCTCAACGAGAAAGGTGGACGCGATCTACCGGGCGCGGACGAACTCGATGCGACGATCTCTCGCGACCGTGTGCCTCGAAACCTCAAGTACGTTTGCATGACGCGGTACGACAAGAATTTCAGCTTGCCCGTGGTAATTCCTCCCGAGACGATGACAAATATTCTGGCCAACGTGATGGCCGGCCTCAATATGCGCAACCTGCGAGTGGCCGAGACGGAGAAATACGCGCACGTTACGTACTTCTTTAACGGAGGCGTGGAGCAGCCTTTCCCGGGAGAGGACCGGTTGATGATCCAATCGCCGAAGGTCGCGACCTACGATCTGAAGCCGGAGATGAGCGCTGCCGGCATTGCCGAGGCGGTTATCAAAGCCACGAATGACGGCACATTTGACGTGATCATCGTCAATTTTGCCAATGCCGATATGGTCGGGCACTCGGGCAAAATCGAGCCCACGATCAAGGCGGTCGAGACGGTCGATGGCTGTTTGGGCGAGATCGAAAAAGCCGTGCGCGCCAGGGGCGGAGCCATGCTCATTACCGCCGATCACGGCAATGCCGAGATGATGATTGATCCGGTAACGGGCGGCCCGCATACGGCTCATACTACGAATCCCGTGCCATTGATTTTGATGGCAGAAGATGCCAGGCAGTATTCGCTCAAGCCCAACGGGTCGCTGCGGGATATTTCTCCAACGATATTGGGGATGCTGCGCATCGACGAGCCTACGGAGATGACGGGAGCGGATTTGCGGAAGCCGCTGAAGGTTTGAGCCGCTGAGACACAGAGCACGCCAGGAAAATCAGCTCGCCCGATGACCCGATCACTCGATGGACGGATGCGCAAGCTTCTCATCTTCGTGCATCATCCGTTCGACCAATGGAATGCGCCGGCATGGTTCCCGGAGCGAATGCTGGAGGAATTTCCGCAGCTCAAAATCGTGAATCTTCCCGACTACAAGCACGTCGATGACGAAATAGTCGATGCGGAAATTGTCATGGCGTGGTCGATTCGCCCCCGGCAGATCGCGGCGGCTAAGCGGTTGCGCTGGATCCACTCTCCGGCGGCGGCGGTAAATCAACTGATGTTTCCCCAACTCATCGACAGCGACATTATTCTCACGAACGCGCGCGAAGTACACGGTCCGGTGGTCGCGGAGCACGTCATCGCGCTCATTTTTGCGCTGGCCAAGAAAATACCCGACTCGGTGCGCTTGCAGGAGAAGCATGTTTGGGGACAGCAGATTCTGTGGGACGAACTGCCGCGAATCCGCGAGGTCGCGGGCGCAACCCTCTGCCTGATCGGGTTGGGCAGTATCGGCAGGGCCGTAGTGAATTGCGCCAAGGCGCTGGGCATGCGGGTGATTGCTGTGCGCGAGCATCCGGAGAAGGGTATGGACGGCGCCGATGCCGTCTTTGGACCGGGACCAACGCTAGTCGATGAAGTATTTCGGCAAGCGGATTACATCGTGTTGGCAGCTCCGGTTACGGATCGCACGAACGCAATCGCCAATGCCGAGCGTTTGGCGCTTATGAAGCCTGACGCCTGCCTCATCAATGTCGGTCGCGGACAATTGGTGGATGAGGCCGCGCTGGCCTTAGCTTTGCGCGAAAGGAAAATTGGCGGCGCGGCGCTGGACGTGTTTCCAAACGAACCCCTGGCCGCTGACTCGCCTCTGTGGGACGTGCCGAATCTGCTGATTACTCCGCATACAGCGGCGCTGACAGCTAAATTATGGGAGCGGCATTATGCCTTATTCTCGGAGAACCTGCGGCGCTATTTATCGGGCGAGGCGCTCCTGGCTGTAGTCAATAAGCGCAAGGGATATTAGTCACTGGTCACTGGTCATTGGTCACTGACCCACAGGTAAACGCAAACGATCGGTTGCGAATGCAATGGGGCCGGTGTAGGACCTGCGTATCGATCTGCGTACTTCCTCTTTTTTGCCTTCGACGTCTGGCGCGAGATGGCTCAAGAGCAGGCTTTTCACGGCGCTCTGATGCGCGGCTTCGCCGATCTTCCGTGGCGGAGTGTGCAGATCGTAGAGTTGCGATGGCGATTCGGGCGGATCGAGCACCGCGGAATTGAAGACCAGCAAATTGGCATCCCTGGCCAACTGCACGAGATTCGCCAGCGCCGAGGCGTCCATATCACCAGAAAACACGACGACGCGCCCCTTGTAGGCGATGCGGTAAGCCACCGCGGGGCAATCCCCGTGATGAGTGGCGATCTCCTCGACTACCAGTCCGTTTTCATCCACAATTTTCGTGCGTGGTGAATCCAGGTTTATCGCAAGATCATGCACCGAGAAGGTTTCATCGGCTCCAAATGTTTTCTGGTAGGCAAAAGCGCCACCATCCCCGACCAGCAAGTCCACGAAACGCGAGGTCTTCGGAAATGGTCCGGCGCCGTCCGGACCAAATATGCGGTAGTTAATCGGTCCATCGCTGGTGAGAGCGCGTGCGTTAAAAAATGCCGGCAGGTCTCCGCTGTGATCGATGTGCAGGTGAGTGAGCAGGACGATATCCACTTTCTCCAGGTCGAGCCCCAATTCGCCGATTCGCAGGAAGGCGCCGGGTCCGGCATCTAACAAGATTCGCGGAGTGCCATCGAGCATCACGATATAGCTCGAACTCGCGCGCCCAAACGGCCGCGGCCCGCCCGAGCCGAGAACTACGACCTCAAGCGCAGACCTTTGAGGCTTAGTCGCGTGAGGCGCGGCAGCGGCAGCGACGGGCACCAGTGCTGAAAAAAGCAGAGCGGCCGCGAGCAATATTAGAGTCTTCATGGTTCTCCCCCCAGGGCGCGGATATCAATGCGGTCTCAACGAACCGCCATTTCCTTTTGGACATCAAAAACGGCTAGGATTGTACTGCTGTTACGAGCTCCAGTGACAGTCTCCATTTCTTCGCCCACCCTGCTCCCGACAAACTATAATCACCCAGGCGGGGTGAGGGTTCTCAAGCCGGCCTGCGGTAGCGGGAAATAAGAATAACGTAACAAAGAATAACGCAATGATGACGCTGGTCTGGCTGCGCGTGGCGCTCGTGTTTTATGCGGCGGGATTGCTTTATGCTCTGGTGGCGCTTACGCGTACCTCGGAAATCCTCAGCAAAGTCGCGCTCCATGCCTCCTATCTCGGCATGGTGTTTCATTTCGTTTCTCTTACCGAAGCCGTTGTGCAAAGCGGCCAACTGGCTTCCGCCTCGGTGCATAACGCGGAGTCGTTGCTGGCTTTCCTGATCATGGTCGTCTTTATGATCACCTATCTGGTGTATAAGACGACTACGCCCGGCATCGTTGTTTTCCCTCTGGTTTTTCTGCTGACCTTCGTGGCGGCTACGGGACAACAGCCGCTGGTTTTCACGTCGCGGGCAGTGAAGCATGGCTGGCTGGCGGTGCATATCCTGATGATCTTTACCGGATACGCGGCGCTATTTCTCAGTTTCGGCGCTAGCATTCTCTACCTTATTCAGGAACGCGCTTTGAAGGCGAAGAGTTCGAGTGGAGTGTTCTCGCGGCTGCCCGCGTTGCAGGTGATCGACGATATCGGATTCAAATCGCTCATGCTCGGATTTCCCTTCATGACTCTGGGCCTGCTCGCCGGGTCGGTGGTGGCCGAATCCACCTATGGGCGCATTGACTTCTTCGATCCCAAGATTCTGCTTTCCGTGCTGATGTGGGCCGTCTACTTGCTGATGGTGTTTACGCGGCTGAATGCGGGATGGCGCGGGCGGCGCGCGGCGGTGCTTGCCAGCGTGGCTTTCGCTGCGGCTATCGTGGTTTGGATCTCCAACTACTTTAGCGGAATGCACAGGTTTATATCGTCATGAGATTCCAGCTTATCGGCGTGAATCACAAGACGGCTCCGGTCGAGGTGCGCGAGCGCCTGGCGATTCCTGAGTCGCGGCTGCCCGAGGCCTGCAAGAGATTGTCGGAGCATCCGGCCGTGGCCGAGGGAATGATTGTTTCGACCTGCAACCGCGTCGAATTCATCGCCAACATGAGGAATGGGACAGGCGATCTGCGCGAGTTTCTGCGCGAGTATTTCGACACCGACCTCAGCCAGTTCGAAATGCATCTTTACGAATTTCATGAAGATGATGCCATCAGGCATATCTTTCGGGTTGCGGCCAGCCTTGATTCCATGGTGGTCGGCGAGCCGCAGATTTTAGGGCAGGTGAAGGAAGCCTACGCTACGGCGCGCGCGGTGGGAGCGGTGCGCGCGCAACTGGATCAGTTGCTTACGCGCGCATTTGCCGTGGCCAAGCGGGTGCGAAGCGAAACCGCGGTCGGGTCTTCGTCGGTTTCGATCGCTTCGGTGGCGGTTGAACTGGCGAAAAAGATTTTCGGCAGTCTTAACGGCAAGAGCGTCTACCTGGTCGGAGCGGGAAAGATGAGCGAACTGGCTGCGCGGCATCTGCTATCGCAGGGCGCTACGTCGCTGTTTGTTGCTAACCGCACTTATGATCGCGCGATTCGCCTGGCGCACAAATTCAACGGGCAGGCAATTGAATTCGGCCGGCTTTATGAGACCTGCGATGGCGCGGATATCGTGATCACGTCGACCGGCTCGCCCAATTTCATCTTCCGTCCCGAACACGGCGAAAAGCTCATGGCGCTGCGCAAGAATAAGCCCATGTTCTTTATCGATATCGCCGTTCCGCGCGATGTCGATCCCGACCTGAATAAGATCGACGGCCTTTTTGTCTATGACATTGACGATCTGCAACAGGCGGTTACATCCAACGTCGCCGATCGAAGGAAGGAAGCAGAGCGTGCGGAGGCGATCATCACAGATGAGGTGGGGAAATTTCACGTCCGCTTGCAGACGCTGGATGTGGTTCCCACGATCGTCAGCTTGCAGGACCACCTCGAAACCATTCGCCAGGCCGAGATCGATCGCGTGCGCGGCCGGCTCGGCGCGATGACCACCGATCAGGAGCTTGCGATCGAAGCGCTGACTCGCGGCATCGTCAATAAAATCATGCACACTCCCATCAGCACACTAAAGACGGCGGCGCGCGATCCGGAGTCGACTACCGTAATCGATCTGGTGCGCCGCCTGTTCAACCTGCATGGCCATAGCGAAGATAAAGCCAGGGAGATTGCGGCCGCGAAAGCGGGCGGGAGCCCGGGTTCTGGAGGCGGCGCTTCAGGAAAACCACGGTCGCGAAACTGATGGCTCGGCTTCGCATAGGCTCGCGCGGCTCGCAGCTTGCTCTGTGGCAAGCCAATCACATTTCCGACCTCTTGCGCGCGCAAGGGCACACCGTCGAACTGGAGATCATCAAGACTACCGGCGACAAGATCACCGACGTGGCGTTGGCGAAAGTCGGCACCAAAGGGATGTTTACCAAAGAGATCGAAGAGGCGCTGGTGGAGAACCGCGTCGACCTCGCCGTACACAGCTTGAAGGATCTGCCGACCGAGTTAGCCTCCGATTTCGAAATTGCCGCCATCACCGCGCGCGAAAATCCGCTCGACGCTTTTTGTTCGGTGAAGTTCGCCAATATTCAGGCGCTGCCGCAGCGGGCGAATATCGGCACCAGCAGCCTCCGGCGGCAGGCCCAGTTGAAGGCGCTCCGTCCCGATTTGCAGATTTACCCCCTGCGCGGCAACGTGGATACCCGGCTGCGCAAGCTCGAAGCGGGCGACTATGACGCGATTATTCTCGCCGCGGCTGGATTGAATCGCCTGGGCAAAACACAACGTGTGAGGCAGGTGATTCCCGCAGACGTGATGACGCCTGCCGCTGGACAAGGCGCACTGGGAATTGAAATTCGCAGTGGCGACACGGCTACGCGGGCGTTATTAGCGTTTCTTGATGATAGCGACGCTCGTGCCGCTACCACCTGCGAACGCGCGCTGCTCAACAAACTCGGTGGGGGGTGCCAGGTGCCGATTGGAGCATTCGCCGAGGTGACGGGCGACCGCATTCGCCTGAATGCCCTCGTGGCTCATCCCGAAGGAATGAAAGTTCTTCGCGAGACTCGCGAGGGAGACGATCCGGTGCGCCTGGGCGAAGAAGTTGGGGAATCGCTGCTCCATCGAGGCGGCGATGTTATTCTCGAAGAGGTTTATGGCGAAGGGTTTGCGCTTCCGCAGCAGCCGTAAGGCAGGTCTCAGGTGTTAGGTCTCAGGTTCTAGATCTCATGCTTTGACCCGCGCAGCTTTACGATGCCGAGAACGAGACGCATACCGCAAACCCGAGACCCCAGGACTCGAAGCTAAGACCCGATTCATGAAACCCAACGAAAATCATCCTCTTGCTGGAACCCGCATTCTTGTTGGACGCGCTCGCCATCAGGCAGGGAGTCTTTCCGCCAGCCTGCGCAGTCTGGGCGCATCTGTGACCGAGATTCCTTTCATTGAGATTCGCAAGCCGCAATCCTACGAGCCGCTGGACGATGCTCTGAAAAATATACGGGACAACAGCCGCTACTATGACTGGCTGATCCTCACCAGCGCCAACGGCGTGGAAGCGATGTGGGAGCGGGTGCGGAAGCTTCGCATCACGCGCCGGATGCTCAAGCGTCTGCAGATCGCGGCCATAGGGCCGGCGACCAAGAAGGCGATTGTGAAGCATGGCCTGAAGGTGAAGATGGTTCCAGAGGAATACATTGCCGAGTCCGTCGTGAAAGGCTTGCGCGACGAGGTCAAGGGAAAGCGCGTCGTGCTGATACGAGCGAAGGTCGCGCGTGATGTGATTCCTGAAGAACTGCGCGCCGCTGGGGCGCACGTGGATGTGGTCGAGGCCTACGAGACGGTGGTGCCGGAAAAGTCGCGCACGCGGCTCCGCGCGCTGATGAAAAATACCGCTCGCCGCCCACACGTCGTCACCTTTACCAGTTCCTCCACCGTGAAGAACTTTGCCGAATTGCTTGGCAACCCTGAGGCACCCTCCAACAGTGGGTATTTGCGCGAAAAAGATTTATTCAAGAATGTACAGTTTGCTTCGATCGGGCCCGTAACTTCAGCGACATTGCGCGAATTGCATCTGCCGGTTGCAATCGAGGCCCGCGAATTCACCATGGGCGGGTTGATTCGCGCGATCGTTCTCGCACGTTACGCGGAAGCCATTGCGTAATTTTGTGGGACGGCCAATTCGGTAGCTGGCGCAATTTGCAAAACCGTTGACCACAAAGGCCGCCAAGGACCACGAAGGAACCCGTCAACCAAATCCTTCGTGCAACTTCGTGCCCCTGGTGGTGGAGGGCTCTGTCGCCAGATAAACATGGCAATCGGCTACCGAGGGGAAGCGCTTCTACCTTGAGTTCGGAGCCGCTACTCTCATCTGCGGGTCAATTGTATCCAGGTGAGCCTGCATACGTTTCTTGGTGGCGGGGGGCATGCCGGTGAACTCGATGCCGTTGCCAACGCCGGGATCGCAAGTGCGCACCATGGCAGTGACTTTAATGTGCTCGGAATTAAGCCAGAAATCCACGCGGAGCGCAGTTCCCACCGGCAAAGGCTGCATGCTCTCGATGTAGCACCCATTAGCGCTCACGTCGCTGGCGTTGATGCGGAACGGGGCGCTCGTCCGGTCGTCGCGAATTTCGAGCGGAAGCGCAATCTTGTGCCGGTGATAGCGCCGGCGATTGGAAGAGGAAAACGTTACCGCTGGGCCCCCATCAATGGGCAGATAACTTTGCCACGGGCATTCCGCGGCAACGATTTTCACGCCGACTTGATTCTTGTCGATATCGCCCGTGCTCATTACCCAGGTGACGGCGCAGCGCGTTTTCTTGTCGCCGCACTGCAGGCCGATTACTTCACCAACTTTCAGGTCGATGTCGACCCCGGTGAGCAGTGCGCCATCGGAACTGATGTTCCGGGCGTGGGCGGATTGCGAAAAAGGACGCCCCTCGGCGCTCATCCCCCATATCCGCACCGGCAAGTCGACGGCCGTGCGAGGTTCGGTTTTCTGTTCGGCCATGCCTAGTCCTGGTAGTTGGGTATGCTCATGTCATGATACCGCCATCCGTGCACCCCACGAGGTTACAAAGGTTTCTCGGACGGTAACCAATGAACAATCACCTTCGGCGACAGACAAGGGTTTAGAAGGGTTTCCCGGCGAAATTTACGGATTACGAAGCGCAGAACTCACGATAGCCGATGACGCGGATCTTTTGTTCGTCCAGAAATTGCCGCAGGCTGGCCGATGTCAGCAGACAACGTTCCTCATCGCGAGAGGCGAGCAGTCGCGTGCCCGTGGTGCGCAGGTCGTCGTCACTGTAGCCGGGATGGCATACGAACTCCCATGTGCCCTCGGGCAGACTGGCCAGCGTGGCGCGCAGCAAAGATCCATAGCCAGACTTTCCGTCGGCGCTTCTTGCAGAATCGCTTTCGGGGTTTTCGCGCGTCCCGGTCTCAATGACTCCCACCACGCCGTCAGGAGTAAGCAGGCCGGCGCGTTTGGTCCGCTGGTGGAATTGCCTGGAAAAAGTGTGCAGAACGCGGACCTGGCCGTACCGCTTCCAGAGTTCGCGCTTGTCTTTGAACAGGCGTGAGGAGATCGCTTTTACCGGAACGATTGGATTGCGGATGGCACGCACGCCGCAAATGCGGGCGGCCCGCAACAACGCCACCAGAATCTCAGGAAAGATGTGAGCGTGTTTGTGGGTATCGAGGTGAGTCACCTGTATGCCGGCGGCTTGAATTTTCTTGATCTGCGCCACGACTTCAGCGACCAGTTGATCGCGATCGAACCCTCCCAGCATGGCGCGCGCGGCAAAGGCGGAAAGACTGGAAAAAAATCGATCGGGCTCGGCGGAGCGAATGGCGCGCAGCGTGTCAACCGCATCCGGCGGTGACACCGGGGTTCCATCGACCAGCACGACGTGGCATCCAACGGAAAGATTCGGCGTCAAGCGCGCAGCGCCAACAGCGTCGGTGAAGGCCGGACCATTGGCCATTAATGTCGTGGATGAAACGACTCCGCTATTGTGGGCTTCCACGATGCCGCGGTTCACTCCCGCGGTCAGACCGAAATCATCGGCGTTGACGATCAGCTTGCGCACTCACAGAAAGTGTAGCAGCCGCGGGGCCGAGTTCGACAAGGTCAGTGCTGCGGGCCTGATGTTCCCGCGCCAATCCCTTGGACGTGGTTTGTTCGCGAACGATATCCACACCTCTGGTAAAGGGTTACCTGGAACGGGTAGGGATTTGTAAAGCCACAACCACAGCAAATGTTAAACTCGCTTCGCATGCGGACGGACATCCTGCCCCTTTGCGATCAGCATTACCGCACCATGGAGTTCGTGTTAGCTCCCTACAGCGCCGACCGTTCCATCGAGTTCTTCCGCTGCACCGATAAATTCTGCCATCGCTGTTTCGGCGAGCGCATCGGCTACACCACGCCCAAGCGCGAAGACCCTCCCATCCTTGCTCCCAACCAGCCCGTTTGCGACCGCCACGGACGCCCCATGTTCATCATCAGCCTTGATCGCCAGCGCAATCAGGTGACTTATGCGTGTTCCGAGGCCGATTGCAGCGAGAGAGTAGTAAGGACATAGCCGGGCGGCATCCCGCGCGAACCTGAACTCACTCCCCCGCCAGCCACGCATATTGCGCCGCCGTCAGCGGCACCACGCTCAGCCGTCCCTGGCGCACCAACGGAGACTCAGCAAATGCGGCGCGGGCTTTGATTTCCGCCAGCGTCTTTGGGGTAGCGATCGCCTTGGCAACCTTGATCTTCACCAGCGGCACTCTGGGATTGCTTGCGTCCACGCTCACGACCGACGCTGTTCCCACCGCGCTCTTCTCGTCTCCAGTGTGGTAGATCACCAGCCGCTCTCCCGGCTTCATCTCACGCAGATGCTTTACCGCGGCCGGATTCGTAACCCCATCCCAGATCGTCGTCTTCTCGCGCTCAAGATCGCCAAACGAATACACAGTTGGTTCAGTTTTCAGAAGGTAGTCCATGGGCACACATTGTAAACAAGTGGAGTGTCGGGCGTCTCCGCCCGGCCACACGAAATCCATCTCTGTTACTGCAGACACTTCCCTTCCGCGCCCTTTTCACTAAGAATGAAACAATAGACGAGTAGAAACCTAATCGTGACCGAAGCCTCCATCCACCGCGGCAGCATCACGATGTCTCACGCCATCGAGCGCTACTTCAACGTGTCGCTCTATCTGCTCGTGCTTACGGGCTTCGGCACTCTGGCTGCAACCGGCGGCCTCGATCTCCCCACAGTGATTCTCGTAACCATTGCGCTGGCGCTTCGCGGATACCAGCTTTTGAGCCGGCGCGACTTTGCGATTGCAGAGCGCTGGACAACTCTGCTGACCCTCATTTACGTTTTCGTCTACCTCGCCGATTATTTCCTTCTCTCGCGCAGCTTTCTGGCAGCCACCGTTCACCTCGTTCTCTTCGCCATGGTCGTACGCCTCTTCTCGCTGCAGCGGCCTCGCGACCACTACATGCTCGCCATGCTTTCGTTTCTCATGGTGCTGGCGGCTGCCGTGCTCACGGTCGGCAGCGTTTTCCTGTTTACTTTTGCATTCTTTCTGCTGGTTGCAGTCGTCACTTTTGTGTTGATGGAGATGCGGCACGCCGCCGCCGCCGAGCCAGCGCTCGCACACGACCCCCACACTGTTGCGAGCCCCGGAGTCTCTTCGACCCGGCGCATGGCCTATGCGCTGCTGGCCATAGCTCCTGTGCTCATGCTGATGATCCTCGCCGGGAGTTTCCTGATCTTCTTTCTGCTGCCCCGCATTTCGCCGCGCTTCCTGAGCTCGTACGCTCCTACGAGCGATGTTTCCACCGGTTTCAGTGACCGGGTGCAACTCGGCCGCATCGGCCAGATTCAGCAATCCAGTTCCGTCGTAATGCACGTCGAAATCGACAACGATCTGCAGGGTGTTTACGATTTGAAATGGCGTGGCGTTGCGCTGAGCACTTTTGACGGCCGCGTCTGGAGTAACTCCTACGACCAGGTGCAGCTGCGGCCCGCGGCTGATGGAAGCTATCGCGTTGCGCCTCCGTCGAGCCCGCGCCAGTCGGCGGCCGCGGTGGTTACAGAACGCACCATTCATTATCGCGTTCTGATGGAGCCGCTCGGCAGCAACGTCTTTTTTCTGGCCGACCGGCCGCAGCGCCTCCATGGCAACTTCCGGCAAGTCAGCATGGATTCCGGGGGCGCGGTCTACAACCTCGATGCCGAGCACCCCATCAATCGCTACGAAGCGGATTCAGAATTGGTCGAGCCGGATGGCGACGACCTTCGTCAGGCTCCGAATTTCGTGCCTGGCAAGTCGTCTGCGGAGTTCGAGCCGTACCTGGAATTGCCGCCGCTCGACCCTCGTATTCCGAAGTTGGCGGAGAAGATCGCAGAGAACGCGCCCACAAATTATGACAAGGCGATTGCAGTAGAGCAGTACCTCTCCACTCGCTTCGCCTACACGCTGGAACTGCCCCGTATTCCGCCCGCAGACCCGGTAGCCAATTTTCTATTCGTGCGAAAAAAAGGTCACTGCGAGTATTTCGCCAGCTCGATGGCCGTGATACTGCGTACCTTGAACATTCCTTCGCGCATCGTCACCGGCTTCCGTGGCGGCGAATTCAACGACCTCACCGGCCGCTATGTGATTCGCGCCAGCGACGCTCATTCGTGGGTGGAGGCGTACTTCCCCGGATCGGGGTGGGTCAGCTTCGATCCGACCCCGGCAGGGATCGCGCCGGCTCGAAACGGGTGGTCGCGCATGCAACTCTATCTCGATGCCGCGGCATCCTTCTGGCGCGAATGGATCGTCAACTACGACGTCAGCCACCAGCGCGCCTTGGGCAAAGATGCGGCCGCCAACAGCCGCCACTTTCTGGACGAGACTCTCGGCTGGATAGAACAGCAGCATCGCGCTCTACTGGGCCTCGCGACGCATACGTATGCACACTTCACCAGTTCGCCGGCGCGATGGCTGGGCGGAATCATCGTACTCACGGCTCTGTTGATCGCCCTGCTCAATATTGGGCGCATGTTCGGTGCTGTGCGTGCCCGCGCTCTGCGGAAGCATCCTGAGCGCGCTCCGCGTGAAGCCGCCGCGCTCTGGTATGGCCGCATGGTTGACCGCATGGCGCGCCGCGGTTGGCGCAAGTTGCCGTCGCAGACTCCCACGGACTTCGTTGCCGCTATTCAGGAAACCGTGCTGCAGAAGCAGGTAGCCAGATTTACCAGCGCCTACGAATCAGCCCGTTTCGGTCAGTCGTTAGAAGACGCTCAGAGCCTGCCCGGCCTTTTCAAAGAAATAACTGCCGCCGACAAAGTAGCAGACAAAGTAAACGAGAAAGAGAAAGAGACGCCGGATCACGCAGCAGTAAGCTAACCTTATCTTGACCAGCAAGTGGAGCGTGGGGCTAGACGCCCATCGCTCCCGCTAAAAGCGGTGAACGACTCCAGTCCCCACATAATAGTTGTGCTGGCGGCTAACGCTGGTATCGACCGTGTAGTCAGGAAGCCCGGAGTAGAAATCGCGCACTTCCAAACGGAAGCCCCATCGATGCCAGAACCACACATCCAATCCGCCGCCAAACTGCACCGCGCCAGTATTGGTGCTGGTCGACCCGGGATTAGGTCCGAAGTAATTGCGTTCGGGAGCTTCGCGAAAGCGGGCATATCCTCCCCCCACGCTCACCCACGGCGTCACCGAATCGCTGGAAAAAATATTCACGCGCACCGACGGAGTCACGAACAAGCCTCCAATGTCCTTCGGAATCTGATTCTCGTAGGTATTCAGGTCCATCCGCGGATAGATCTCTACCGGTAGTTCGGCATACAGGCCAAATATCCCGAAGGTCTTGAGGAGGCGGCCGTAATTGAAGGCGACGCTGGCCGGGTTTCCAAAATGGATGCGCGGGTCGGGGTCGGAGGCATAAGGATCGTTCACGATCGACTGCGTGCTGACGAAAGTTCGTCCCCCCGTGACCGAAGCCTGATTCACCAGCCACGGGCTGGAATCTTGCGCCATCGCGTCGCAGGCAAGAACCAAAACCAACACAACCACAACGGCAAGGCCTTTAGCCGACATCTCTCCTCCGGAGTTGTTGAGGGATGTATTTTTGTTTCCATAAGATTAGCACGGGGCGATTGCAATCAATCCAACCTTGAGGTGCCCTTGAGGTGCCCTCTTTGACAACACCACCGCTAGTGGCATTAAGATTCAAGAACTTCCTTCGTGTAACCTTCGTGACCTCGGTGGTTTGTGATTTCATAGACTGCTCCCCCACCTCCGCCAACCAATCTTTGGCAGCCTGATAGAATTACAGAGGTTCGTTTTCCTGCTGATTATTTCTTAAGCGCCAGTGAAGAAACCGGGATGCGCCAGTTGATGTGCCCTTAACCATTTAACCATGCCCGAAAAAAAGAATATTTCCGCGACTCTGGAGGCCGCAGCCCCAGCGAAAGTAGGCTTCGTGAGCCTCGGCTGCCCCAAAAACCTCGTCGATAGCGAGGTGATGATGGGCCTGCTGGCGCAGGGCGGAGCCGAGCTTACTCCCGACGCGGAGAACGCCGATGTCATCGTCGTGAACACCTGCTCGTTTATCGCCAGCGCGCAGCAGGAATCGATCGACACAATCCTCGAGATGGCCCGCCACAAAACCGGAGGCAAGGCCAAAAGACTCGTCGTCGCCGGTTGCCTGGTCGAGCGTTTTCACGACGAGATCCGCAAGAACATTCCTGAAGTGGACGCGATCGTGGGCACCGGAGAATTGGAGAAGATTCTGGCCGCTGCCGGAATCGCCGAAGCACCCCGCCCGTCCAGCCCGTTCAATATTCTGGCAGCCGGCCGTCCAGCTTCGAAGATCACCGCCTCGCGTCCCGAGGGCGATCATCGCCGCGGGCAGGGGCGCTTTGCGCGCAATTCCTGGGACGGCGCCGTCGCCGATCTGCCCAATTATCTTTACGACGACCACACGCCGCGCATCCTGACCACGCCTCGATCGTCGGCTTATATCAAGATTGCCGAAGGCTGCGATCATCCCTGCAGCTTTTGCATCATCCCGCAACTTCGCGGACAATTCCGCTCGCGGCGCTTCGAATCGATCATCGCCGAAGCCGAGCGCCTGGCGCAATCCGGAGTGCGCGAAATCACGCTCATCGGTCAGGACACCACCTGCTATGGCGAAGATTTTGGGCTGAAAGACGGTCTGGCCTTGTTGCTCGAAAAGCTCGCGGCCATCGAGGGACTGCAGTGGATTCGCTTCCTCTACGCGTATCCCAACAAGATCACCAGCCGCCTGCTGGAGACCATCGCAGCCCATGACAATATTTGCTCCTACATCGACGTGCCCTTGCAGCACGCCTCTGCCACGGTTCTGAAGCGCATGAAACGCGGAGGCGGCGCCGACGTATTCCTCCGCTCCATCGAAAAAATGCGCCGGATCATTCCCGGCGTAACTCTGCGTACATCGTTTATTGTCGGCTTTCCCGGCGAAACCGAACAAGAATTCGAAGAGCTTTGCGGCTTTGTGAACGAAGCCTCTTTTGACTGGATGGGCGCTTTCGGCTACTCCGATCAGGAAGGCGCAGGCGCATTCGATCATGACGAGAAACTTTCCCCTCGCGAGATCGAAAGCCGCCGCAAATCTCTGATGTCGATCCAGAAGAAAATCAGCAAGGCAAAAAAGAAATCGCTCATCGGACAGGAATTCGACCTCTTGCTGGAAGGCGCTTCGTCGGAGACCGATCTGCTGCTCGAAGGCCGCACCGCTATGCACGCGCCCGAAATCGACGGCAAAGTTTTCATAAACGATTATCCCGAAGGCAACGAACCGAGAGAGGGAGAATTTTATCGTTGCCGCATTACAGCCGCGCACGATTACGATTTAGTGGCCGAAATCGTTTAAGGTTAGAGATTAGAGGTCAAATTGCAGAGGTAAAAACCACCCCGAACAGAATTGTTTTCACCTCTGCAATCTGCAATCTGACCTCTGCAATCCCCGATATGCCGCGCAAGAGCTCAATCAAACTCCGATGCCCTATCTGCAAGAAGCCGGCCAAGGCCACCGGCCCCGACTTCCCTTTCTGCAGCGAGCGCTGCCGCCTGCTCGATCTCGGCAAATGGGCCAGTGGCGGCTACGTAATTTCATCGCCCGTCACCGATACCGAAGAAGCGGTAAGGCAGGACGCCCCGGATGAGGACGGCGAGTGACGACCTCGTCGCCCGACCTCGCTGGCCAATCCGATTCCAATTCCGAAGCTCCACTATGGGCCACGCTGGTCGCGACTTTTTTCGGCATAGGGCGCCTCAAACCCGGCCCCGGCACCTGGGGATCGCTAGCCACTGTAATCGTCTGGTCGCTGGCGAGTTTCTACATCCCAGCCGCGAGCCGCACCTGGGCCACGATCGTCGCCGCGGCTGCCGTCACTCTCATTGGAATCCCCGCCGCCACCCTGGCCGCGCGCGCTTCCGCCTTTAAAGATCCGCAGTTTGTCGTTATCGATGAAGTCGCCGGACAACTGGTTACCCTTATCGCCGTTCCACTCGCTTGGAAAACTTTTCTCGCGGGCTTTATACTTTTCCGTGTCTTCGATATTTCGAAGCCGTTTCCCATCCGGCGGCTGGAGCGTCTTCCCGAGGGAACCGGAATTGTGGTGGACGATCTGGGCGCGGGGCTTTATGCGCTCGCGGTCATGCATCTCTTATTGCACTTTGGTCTTCTAATGAAGTAGACAAATAAGGTAAAACTGGATTGAAGCACCCTGGATTAGAGTTTCCTGCCAGAACAAGTTCATGAGCATTTCCGATCGCCTGCTGGGTAAGAAGAACGTCAACGGCAAGCCGCACATCGAAGCGGTCGCGCCGAGTTTCGCCTTGCCCGGAGGCGAGATTCGCATCATGGGGAAAAGCCTGCGGCCGCACGAATTGCGCCGCCCCAGCGTGCGCTTCGGCGAAATCGAAGGATCGGTGTTGATCAGCTCCGACGAATTTGTGGTCGCGCGCGTGCCCGAAGCCGCCGAATCCGGGCCGGTCGTGGTCGCCGCCAACGGACAGGTCAGCAACGCTCATACCATCAACGTCGCGGTCCCGGTCGCGGCCGAAAACGTTCATCCCGTTACCAATCCTGCAATCGATCGCGAAGGCAATATCTATGTAACCTTCTCTGGATCGCGCGGCCAAAAAGTTCCGGTCTCGATCTTCAAGATCGATACCAACTACGCCATGAAGCCCTTTCTCAGCGACATGATGAACGCCACCGCGATCGCTTTCGACCGCGCCGGCGAAATGTATGTTTCATCGCGCCACGACGAGGCAGTCTACAAAGTGGCGCCGAACGGAACCATGTCCACCTATGCCGAAGGCATGGGGATCGCAACCGGCATCGCCTTCGATCGCGAGGAGAATCTTTACGTCGGCGACCGCAGCGGAACCATTTTCAAGATCGCCCGCGACCGCCAGATTTTTGTCTTCGCGACCCTCGAGCCGAGCGTTTCCGCTTATCACATCGCCTTCGGACCTGGGGGCGATATGTTCGTCACCGGCCCCAGCACTTCCAGCTTCGACTGCGTTTACAAAGTCGATCCGCACGGCACTGTATCCGTCTTCTACCGCGGTCTCGGCCGCCCCCAGGGTCTCGCTCTCGATATCGACGGCAACATTTACGTGGCCGCGTCTCTGGGCGGTAAGCGAGGCATCGTGAAGATCACTCCCCAGGGCAAAGCCAACCTCGAAGTCTCAGGTCAGGGCTTAGTCGGACTCGCCTTCGCTCCCGGCAAGTCCGCGATCTTCGCCACCAATGGCGCCATCCATCACATTTCCTGGAACATCCAGGGACTGCCCCTACTGCCGGAGTAAATAAACAATGGAGAGCCCGCGCCCCGCCCGGCCGACATGACGGCAGGACAGGCGAAACGCCCGTCGCTCCACCGCTTGATTCAGTCGCTGCCATACTTGGCTGCAGCTTCATACAAGCGCGGGAACAGCGATTCTTCGTGCTTCTTCAATTCGTCGATCCAGTCCTGGATTCCCTGTTCTGCGCCCGCCGACTGCGGGTAGAACTCGAATCCAGTCCTGGCGTCGCTGCTGTGCCTTACCGTAGCCAGCAGTTCGACCACGGCCGCTTGCGGCGACAATGCGATCACCACCGTCTCTCCCGCCCGTGGAGCGCCGCAGACCAGAGCTGACATTCCTCGC
>CAWEPW010000044.1:0-94477 GCA_963810955.1 uncultured Acidobacteriaceae bacterium
ACTGTGAGCGCATTCGCTCAAAATGTTACTCAAACAACCATAGCCGTCGAGCCCGGAAATCGACGCCGATATTTCGAGTGAACGTCGTCAGCCGCAGCGTGCAGGCAGTCAACTATGAGCATCGCAGTGGAGCTTCCAGGCTCGACTTTGCGGGTACAGACTTGATGCCCTCAGCGAGCGGCGAGGCCAAAGTGAATAGCAAGCGGGGATCCATTGAGATCGACGCAGAATTCAGCGATTTGCGGAGACCAACAACACTCGGCAATGAGTATCTGACTTACGTTTTGTGGGCGATTTCTCCCGAGGGCCGCGCCGTGAATCTCGGCGAGGTCTTGGTCGGCGACAACCACCGCAGCAAGCTGCGCGTGACCACCGACCTTCAGGCTTTTGCGCTGATCGTTACCGCGGAGCCTTATTATGCAGTGCGCCAACCCAGCAATGCCGTCGTACTTGAGAATGTGGTTCGCGACAGCACCAAGGGAACAACGGAAGCGGTGAATGCAAATTACGAACTGATGGAGCGGGGCGGTTATATACCCACCGGTTACAGGTTTGACCCTGTCATTCTGAATGCCAGGTTGCCGATCGAATTCTTCGAGGCACGCAATGCGCTGCGCGTCGCGCAATCGGAAGGCGCAGAGCAGTATGCCCCCGACAGCTATCAGCATGCTGTCCAGTTGATGAACAATGCCGACGAATATGCCACAAGAAAACACATCGACCGCAAACCGCTGATCGCCGTCTCCCGCGAAGCAGTGCAGACCTCTGAAGATGCCCGCGAAATCGCAGTCAAGAAACTGGACGAGATACGCTTGGCAAATGAACGCCAGGCATCGATCGAGGCACAGGCGCAATCACAGGCAGAAGCCGACACTGCAATTCGGCAGAAAGATCAAGCGCAGTCAGATATGGCGACGGCTCAAGCAGCCAAGGCTCGAGCAGAGTCGGATGCAGCCAAAGCCCAGGCCGATGCGGCTGCAGCGCAGATCGCGGCCGCGCAAACTAAAGCTGACATGGCTACAAGCGAGACTACTTCAGCTAATGCCGTATCTGCCGCGCAGGCCGATGCGGAACAGTCCCGGTTAGCTGCACAGCAAGCCCAGCAAGGCCAGCAGCAAGCTGAGACAGACAAAGCCGTCATGAGAACGCGACTGTCGGAGCAGTTGAATTCCATTCTGCAAACCCGCGATAGCGCTCGTGGGCTCATCGTCAGCATGTCTGATGTTTTGTTTGACACCGGAAAATACTCATTAAAGCCCGGCGCAAGAGAGAAATTGGCGAAAGTCGCCGGCATTTTGCTCTCCTACCCTGGACTCGACATTGAGGTTGGCGGCTACACAGATAACGTGGGCAGTGACGCCATGAATCAGACGCTTTCTGAGAATCGTGCCGGATCTGTCCGCGATTACCTGGTACAGGAAGGAGTGGCGACGAATTCGGTTTCGGCTAAAGGCTTCGGCAACACTTTGCCAGTAGCCTCGAACGACAATTCCTCGGGAAGGCAGCAGAACCGAAGAGTAGAACTCCTCGTCTCCGGCGAAGCGATCGGTAGCCCGGTGAACGCGACAACAGGAAGCTTGCAGTAGGCAGCGCAAGCTGCACAACGAATCAAAATCATGGAGGCAACACTTATGAAACTAGTTACGGTGATCAGCACAGCAGTTCTATCTTTGGCGCTGGGACTGGCCGCTCCGGCGTTCGCTCAGGAGCAGCACGAGCAAGAAGAGCAGAAAGCTAAACCCGCTGCGCACGAAGAGAAGAAAGCGCAACCGGAAAAGTCCGCAAAGCAAGAAGAGAAGCGTTCAGCGCAGCGGGGAAAAAGTACTAAACCTGAAGAGAAGAACGCAAAACAAGCAGAGAAGAACGCGAAGCCG
The DNA here is from genome assembly GCA_963810955.1 of uncultured Acidobacteriaceae bacterium. GTDB lineage: Bacteria > Acidobacteriota > Terriglobia > Terriglobales > Acidobacteriaceae > Acidiflorens. The sequence goes on from CAWEPW010000044.1 coordinate 1,875, forward strand.
GCACAGAAGAATAATGCACAGCAACCCCAGCGCGCCGGCAATAGCGGCGGTGGCCGCATTCCGCAGGCCCGTTTCGAGGCCAATTTCGGACGGCAACACACATTTCACGTCAGCCAGGCCGATTACAGGAATCACCGCTTTCAATACGGCGGCTATTGGTTCGGGTTTGCCGATCCGTGGCCCAGCAACTGGCTCTACACGCAAGACGTTTTTGTTGTCGACATAAACGGAGTCTATTACCTGTGCAATGCCGATTTTCCCGGCGTCAACATTGCGCTCAGATTCACATCGTAGGGGCCGTTCGGTGGGGCATCGAGATGAATTCACGACAAGGAGCTAAGTATGCTTGGAACTATATTTATCGTGATTTTGGTTCTGGCGTTTTTCGGTGCCCTGCCGCGCTGGTCGCACAGCCGACATTGGGGTTACGGTCCAACTGGAGGGATAGGACTTATCCTTTTCATTGTCGTCATTCTGCTGGTTCTAGGCAGGATTTGACCGCGAGCCAATCATCTCCGCCTTCCTATTGCGCGGCTGCCCAGGCCCAGATTGAGAGACTTGGGGTAAGTTAACCACGTCAGTTGGGAATGATTATCTCTGCGTTCTTAAGTCGCCATTCGGAGCCTCGCGGGAGCGAGGCGAGAGGCGCTAAATGATTGATTAAAACTGGTAGGGATGAGGAGACTCGAACACTGACCTCTACCATTCAAAAATCGTCTTGACCCCACTCCACCACTTCCTTAATTGCGTTGGGCGAATGATGGCTCACAGACGCCGTGAACTGGCTATACGAATAACGATTGGTGATCAAAGTGGCGATGTGATCGCCCCAACGCAGGTGGGCCTGAAACAAATCATCCGCTCCCATTTGGAAGTGGCCGCGCGCAGCATTGACGCTGCCAAGCATTACCTGGTTATCCAGGACCAACTGGCGGACCAATTCCGCGCCTTGAATTTGCAACGGATGATCTCCGCCGGGAATGCCGGTAATCACATAAACTCCGTTAAGCGCTAGAGCATCGAGCAGATTGAACTCCAGCGCTGCAATTCCGCTGGCATCGACGACCAAATCCATTGGACCAATCTTTTTCTCGACCTGGTCGGCCGGTACTTGCCGTCCATCGACATAATGCCCACCAATCACATCGAGCCACTTCGGGCGAGCGCCCGTAGCATCGACCACATCCAATCCGTAAACGTCGGCTCCTCGAAGTCGCAAGACCATGCAGGCCAGCAAGCCTACCGGGCCTAGTCCTGCGACGAGGCAGCGGCGTCCAACAATCCACGCCGGAGTGATAGCGGCTTCGGGCGAGCGCAGTCAAGATAGGCGCAAACTCTTCAGCGAGGCATGAGCCGCTCCTCCGCTGATGTCGGGCACGATGACCAATTCAAGAACGTTGACCCCTGAGAGTTCAACCCGATACTCCTCGACATCGCGTATGGAGTTTGGGGGACTGAAATTCCACTGCTGGCGCACAATCTCTTGAAACGAGCCCCCGTAGTCCCCAGACCATCGCAAAACAAACTCCTGGGTACGCTCTATCTCGGTTTCCTCGAAGACGAGCGCGATGTGTTTGAGCGTTTGCGATTCATCGAAGACCAGTCGGATGGTCTGAGCGCCAGCCTCGTCGGCACGCCATCCCCGCATTTCTCCTGAGACCAGCGCAGACTCGACGGGATAATCCTTCGCTTCCGATGTGACCTCGACCACGGCTGCACCATCGAGGTTCAGCCAGCTCTCGTCGGGAGGCGCAACATCCGGAGGAATCGTCGTGATTAGGCGCTTGCGCATAATCCTAGTTTACCTCTGGTCCTGCCCACTGGTGTTCCGGAATGGGTTCGGCCTTTGGGGGTCTATTCTCTGTACCACATATATAGCTTTATGAAACTGTCGAAGGCAGCGGAGTTAGCGAAGTCAACTGCCGCCTAGAAAGGCCCATATTCGATTTGAACTGGGGTGATGAGGATGCAATAGCATGCCGCCAACCTGCCGCTGGAATCTCGAGGAATTATGCCCGCGCCGCTGACGCCGCAACCATCTTCCCTGCAAGCCAAAATACGGTCCGCAACAGTCGCAAGTTTCGCAGTCATGGTCGCAGAACCTCCTTAATGCCAATCGCAGTTTGGCATTGATTGATTGTGGGCCAAGCCTACCGAGAAGGTACGCGCCTGTTCCGATACGGACGATGACATCTTTCTAGAGTGCGCCCAGGCCGCCAGTGTTCATTACCTTGTTACCGGCAATCTGAAGGATTTCCCGGCAAAATGGGCTGCCACCCAGATCGGTCACGGCCCGTCAATTTCTCGATGCTGTGGCGGAGATCCCGGAAGAGCTTCGTTAGTTATGGCCATTCCCCTCTTTCGCAATCTTGCATGTTAAGGAACGTCCACGAGATTTCTTACCTCAAAGGCATGGAGGACCACCGTGACGATTTGGTAGTGATTGTCGCCGGGCTACCCCCGTGAAATGACGAAGTTCTTCTCTTTAAATCCGGGGCTCAAGTCTAGATTCAACCGCTTCATAAATTTCGAAGATTACTCGGCAGAGGAACTGTTTCAGATCTTCGAACGGTTTGCTAACAAAGCACAATATAAGCTCAGTGCCAATGCAGTAATAAAACTGCAAGCAATCTTAAAGGATCAATACCAGAGCAGAGACAACCAGTTTGGGAACGGACGTTTTGTCCGAACTCTTTTTGAACGTTCGATGCAACAGCTCGCCAGCCGAGTCGTCAGTCTGCCAAGTTTGACTGATGACGATTGATGCGGTCGATCTTCCGGAACCAACAATCGTCCCCAAGGTTCCGCAAACGAGGGATTCCATGGGTTTCGCCATTCCAAATCCCGCTGCCACGCGCGAGAGAGAACGATGAGCGGTCGCACAGATCGAGTGGAACGATAACTTTGTCGTGCTCCTTTCTTTCCTCTCTTCTTCAAAAGGCGCACTGCTGCATCCCAGTCGGCTATACAACCCGGACACTGATCCCAAACGGCGTTTTCTCTTTTGACCAAGACTTCGCGATCACGAAGGGGGTTGCTTTCGTTAGGAATCGCTGAAAAAGCGACCCGCTCCGCAACCGAAACCTTCCCCCGACTAATACAACCGTCGGCAAGTGATGGCGCCGTCGTGATTTGCAACGGATTGCGGTAAGCCAGCACCTCCAATTTGCAATTTCACATATTAGGGTACTAACTTTCACTTTATTAGCCTGAACTTTCATCAATTACGCACACCCACATCTTCAACTGCCTACTGTTTCATTCGGGTTGCCAGCTGGCGTTCTGGCGGGGTCATCTGGTTCCAGATCGCGCTCAAGTCTTTTTCCAGGATTTGATTATTCGGATCCTCGCGCAAGGCCATTGCGAACCATAAATACGAGGTCGGCAGGTCGCGGGCTACGCAGTGGCCGGTGGCGTACATGGTTCCGAACGCGCTCTTCGCCTTGGCGCTGGATTTGGCCGAAGCGCTCTTCAGATATTTCACTGCGTCGTCACAATTTTCGTGTACGCCTCGTCCGTAGAGATAGGCTTCGCCTTTTTGGAAATCTGCAGTCCCGGAATCCGTGGCGACGGCCGCGGATGGTTTCACGATCCGCGAAGGAGTCACATGCGATCGGCTCGGTGCACTCTTATCGCCCAGCGCAACCTTCGGAATGGCTGGCGTACTCTTGGGAGCGGGCTTTGTTTCTGCCTCCACGTCTTTCGCGGAATTGTCGGGACTAGCGTTTGCGGTGTTCGGCGACGGAGTCTCTGGAGCGGCCGCGGTGGCTGACGCGGGTGGCGGCGAGGGTGCCGCGGACGGCGGAGGATTCTGAGCTGTCGCCGTGGCCGATGGCTGAATATTCAAATTGCCATTGGGAGTTTTGTTCGAAGTGTCGTTTGGAGCCGCATTCTGCGGCTCGCTTGCAGCGCTCGAGTTTGCAGTGGCGGAGTTGTTTGCAGTTGCGGTTGCGGTCGACGGTTTTCGACTTTCGGTGTTATCGAGATAGCCATAGGTCCACCAGCCCGCTCCGGCCAATGCGGCCAGCAAAACCACGAGGAGCAATACGCGAAGGGCGCCATTTTTCTTAGGCTCCTCGGGCTCGAAAAAAGACTGCAGACCGGTGAAGGAGCGGTCCGGGATTGAATCCAGGGCAGAACGAACCTGGCCGGGTTGATTGAAACCGTACTGACCTAAATCGGATGGACGCAGATTGTTTTGACCCAGACTCGGTTGACCCAGACTTGTCTGACGCAGACTTGGTTGACCCAGGCCAGGCTGCTGACCCAGACTCGGTCGAACGGTAGCAATTTCATCGAAACCAGGGCGATTCACAACCGGCGGATTTGGATCGGCCTGGTTCAATCCCAACATCGAAGGACCACTGATAGGCGGAACCTGTCGGCTGACAGGCCGCGGCCTTTCGGCAGCGTTTGGGTCTGCGCGGGATTTTGCGGAGCATTTTGGAGGATCACAGGGCGCTGCGGTTCTTGCGGGCTCGCTATTCTGGAGGCACCTAGGGGCGGCGGATTGGGAACGGCTGCGTTTGCGGGGCGACGAGCTTCGAGCAAGGTGCCACACATCCCGCAAAAGCGGAAGGTGTTCGAATTGTTCTCACCGCAGTGCGGGCAGATCACTGTCCCCCTCCCGTTATTGCTATCGTACATTTTAACTCTTGCCGGCAACGTCATCAGGTTTACCCATTCATAGTTAGTGCAAAAAGAGGGCGATTATTGGTGCGATGTCGAACATGCCCTTGCTACGTTTCGATACGAATGTAGAGGTCCTTAACTCCGACGCGTTTGACGCGACGAAGCTCAGGACGACGGCTCTTTATGATGTCGAGCGAATGAGAATCTACTCATACCGAGGATCTACTCATAACTCAGAACCTGACCATGCTCTGAACGAACCGTACCGAGAAGCTACTCATAACATATTAAGATGCAAGGTCCGGGTTTTCGCCATGACCAAAAAGTCCAAAGGCAAGCGCAGGGGCTCCGAAGCCCGGGCCAAGCCTGCCGTCAAGCGTTTCGAGGCGCGGCTGGAGCGGATGCGGTCGCGGCTCAACTCGGTCATCATCCACTTACCGTTCGATGCGGCTAAAGCCTGGGGGATGCGGGGACAGATCAAGGTAAAGGGCGATGTTAATGGATTTGCCTTCCGCACTTCGCTTTTTCCTACCGGCGACGGACAGCACCTGCTGCTGGTCAATAAGCGCATGCAAAAGGGAGCGCGCGCCGCGGAGGGCAGCGTTGCCAGTTTTACGCTGGAACTTGACAGGGAAGAACGCAACGTGGCCATGCCTGATGAACTCAAGCGCACGCTGGGCGGCGGTTCCCGCTCAATTTGGCGCTGGTATGACGGTCTGAATCACTCTACCCGGAACGACATCGCCAAGTGGGTCACCGAGCCTACGAGCGGCGAAGCGCGCGTGCGCCGCAGCGAACAGATCGCCGAGCGCCTGCTCGCGGTCATGGACGCGGAGAGAGATTTGCCTCCGGTGCTGCAACTGGCTTTCGCGCGCCATCCGCTGGCCCGTGAGGGGTGGGATGCGATGTCAGTCTCGCGCCGCCGCGGGCACTTGTTTGGCATTTTCTATTACAGGACGCCGGAGGGCCAGGCGCGCCGCATCGGGAAGATGCTCGAGGATGCGTCTGCTGTGGCGCAGAAAGTCAACCACAGGAAATAAGCCGGGTTGGTTGGGAAGACTGAATCCGGCAGACCCCGCAACCGCTATCTTCGTCTGCATCCTCATCCTCCTGCGTATTTGTTCAAACCTCCTGCATATTTGCTGCAAATTTTGTGACTGAGCGTTGCTTCCGCCGGGACGGGCCAGAGGCCCGTCACCACACAAGCAGAGGTCGCAACCACAATTTGGAATGGCGCTAATGTCGCGAATCGTCCAAAACCCTTGTTGACAGCGGCATTCCGAAGGGGTAAATATATTGCACTCGCTTCTCTCTGAACATTGATGACCCTCCCACGTTTTAAGCTGGCTCGCGCCGAGGCATCGCTGCCTGCGCTGGCGTGCTCACTTGTTCTTCCCTCTTCGATCCGTCGCCGACGGAACAACTATTTCCCAACCCCAGTCAAAGGAGATGTTATGAAGTTTCTCAGAAACTCGCTGTGGATCGGTGTCGCTCTGCTGCTGGTCGGCACTCTCGCTTATAGCTCGTCCAGCTCGAACCGGATCGTAAATACTGTGAACGCATCGGATTTAGTTCAGCTGGCCGGCACAACTCACCGGATGGCTCTCCCACAATTTGATCAGGGAGCGGTACCGGACAGCTTGCCGCTGGAGCATGTATTTGTCGTGCTGAAGCGCGGCCCTGAGCAGGAACAGGCGCTGCAGAATCTGATGGCAGAGATGCAGAACCCGCACTCGGCAAAATATCACCACTGGCTCACAGCCGATCAGTTAGGCAGCAAATTCGGGCCGTCGAAGGACGACATTGACACGGTCGTAAGCTGGCTCACTTCGTATGGGTTGCGAGTGAACGTGGTCCACAAGAGCGGAATGACGATCGATGTGTCAGGCACGGCGGGACAAATGAGCAAGACTTTCAACACGGAGATTCACTATTACAAGGTGAACGGGGTGCAACATCTCTCGAATTCCAGCGATCTGAAAATTCCGGCCGCGCTTGCTCCCGTCGTTTACAGGGTGGTTTCGTTGAACGACTTCAAGCCAAAACCGCTGCGTTAAGAAACCGTCGCCGAATTTCTCGTTTCGCTGCAAAGGATGCCCGGACGGGTTTAACAACTTTGAGCAATATGACGTCGCCCCGGCAGACTTGGCCAGGATCTACAATGTTGCACCGCTGTACAGCGGCAAGACTCCGATCACGGGCAAGGGGCAAAATGTAGCTGTCCTGGAAGTCACGGATATAAAGTCGGCGGATGTCGCCACATTCCGCAAGGCTTTCGGTCTCGCCTCGTATGCGGGCACGTTTACCCAGATTCACCCTGGCCCGGGGTGCGCCGACCCCGGAACCAATGGCGCGGAAGGTGAGGCTGCGCTTGATGCCGAATGGGCTGGTGCAGTCGCTCCCGACGCCGACGTCGAACTAGCCTCGTGCGCTGAAACCGCTACAGCTTTCGGAGCCTTTATCGCGGCCCAGAATCTGCTGGACACTGCGACTCCGCCGCCGATTATGAGCCTGAGCTATCTGGAATGCGAAGCTGATAACGGGCCCGGATTTGCATTTGAGGGCAATGCTTTTGTGAATGCTCTCTGGCAGCAAGCGGCAAGCGAGGGAGTTTCGGTTTTCGTGGCGGCAGGCGACGGGTCCGCAGCGGGCTGCGATGACTTCGATAGCGCGACCTTCTCCACGGGTGGCATCGCAGTGAATGCGCTGGCTTCGACTCCATACAATTTCGCAACCGGCGGTACCGATTTTGACGACACCGCCACGAACACAAACAGCACCTACTGGTTTCAGAGCAACAACGCCGCTGGAAGATCAGCCAAGTCGTATATTCCGGAGATTCCCTGGGATGACTCCTGTGGCAGCAACGTGCTGTACAGCTATTACGGCTACACGGATGGAGTTACTTTCTGTAACAGCACCATCGGTGGCTTTTTCCTCGATATTGTTGGCGGCAGCGGAGGTCCGAGCTTTGTCTACTCGAAGCCTTCATGGCAATCGGTGTACGGGCTGCCCGCCGACGGCAAGCGCGACCTGCCGGATGCTTCTCTGTTTGCGTCGAACGCGTTCTGGAATCACGCGATCCTCCTCTGCATGTCAGACCCGGCTCAAGGCGGAGCTCCCTGCAACTATTCAGTGCCCGTCGACGCGTTCTTTAACAGCGCCGGCGGAACTTCTTTTACCGCGCCTCAATTCGCCAGTATCCAGGCGCTCATTAACCAGAAGGCTGGCGGTCCTCAGGGCAACCCGGCGCCGAATTATTACGCATTGGGAGCCGGGGAATACGGCACGCCGGGCAGTCCGAATGCTGCCAACTTGAAAAGCTGCAATTCCAACAACGGCGCTAAAGTTGGAAGCTCTTGCATTTTTCACGACGTGACCAAAGGGAGCAACGACGTGCCCTGCTACGGGACGAATAATTGTTACGTTCCGCAGACAGAGGAATATGGCGTGCTTTCCAAGTCGGACAAGGCTCTGGAGCCGGCGTATTCGACAACCAGCGGTTGGGATTTCGTGACTGGATTAGGCACTCCGAATGTGACTAACCTGGTGAATAACTGGCCGTAAGTGCGGCCAAATGGACTCTCACGCGGACGCTAAGTGAAACTTAGTCATCATGATGCTTCCGCGTGGGAGTCACTGATCTGTTAGGTGGGGAGACTTTTTTGTGGCTGATGCACGGAATGTCACGAATTAGTCTCTTTTTTGTAAAATGTTTGTCTCGCCGCAAACCCCTTGTTGACAGCGGATTTCGGCCGGTATATAGATTGTGCGCTCGCTTTTGGGGCTTTACACTCTTTGGTCGGAACCCGGTGTCCTCACGGCGGTGTGCATGTTCTCGAAACAGCAATTGACCCTCCCGCAGTTTAACTCGACTTGCGCTGAGGTACGACTGCCCGCACATGCGGGTGTAACAAATTATTTCCAGGAGATATCACTCTATGTCCCAAGATCAAAGTAAGATCGTATCCGCCGTGTTATTCGCCAGCCTCGCGGCCTTGCTTATCGCCGTCCCTGTATTTGCGCAATCGACGGCCCGCGTGCCTTCGAATGCGCAAATTCTTGGAGTTGAGGATCAGTCTAAACAGATCTCCGTCACCTTGTGGCTCACGCAGCATGACAAAGCCGCCTTCGACGAAGCGGTGCGTCAGATGTATGACCGCAACTCTCCCAACTACCATCACTTTCTGACGCTGAAGGAATACGAGGCGAGGTTTGCGCCGCGCACGGCGGATATGGCGACTGTGCGGCAACATCTGGCAGCGAATAATCTGCAGGTGGTTGCTGTCGACAAAATGAATCATTATGTTACCGCTCAAGGACGGGTCAGCGACGTGCAGCGCGCCATCGGCACGCAGATCAACCTGGTGAAGCTGAACGGCCAGGTTCACCGCGTCCCCGCGTCGGACATCGCCATAGCGGGCGCCGCGGGCAAACTGGTCTCGGGCGCTCAGGTGAGCAAGCTTGGGTACGTGGCGTATGCGGCTCCCGCGAAGGACCCGGATACTGGCTTGCCGTTTAAAGGGGTACAGATCACTTCCGGCAGCAATCCGAATGGATTGTTTTTCACCGCCAACTGCTTCCGTCCGCCGCAGGTTAAAACGTTCACCACCGGCGGAGGTTATCCGAAAGCTATCTATAAAGGCAACCTCTATGGAGCGGACATCACCAATGCCCCTCCAAATCTCGCGCCTTGCGGCTACGATGCGGCAGAACTGCAAAAAGCATACGGGCTGAACCAGGCTTTCAAAAAAGGCTGGAACGGCGCCGGGCAGACGATTGTCATTGTGGATGCCTTTGGATCCAACACCATCGTGGCGGATGCAAATCTGTTCTCCGCGCTGAACGGACTCCCAGTTCTGAGCGCGTCGAATTTCAAGAGGTATCGCCCCAACGGTTCGGCGACGTGTACCGCCAAGAATGGCTGCATCTCGGGAAACTGGCAATATGAAACCACGCTGGACGTGGAGTCGGCGCATGCCATCGCTCCGGCCGCGGACATCGTGTTGATCGAGACAGCGGATAATTCGTTCACCAACCTGGATATCGGAAATCTCTTCGCCATTGAGAACTTGCTGGGCAACGTTATCTCTAATAGCTTTGGCATTTCCGAGATCGCGCTGGTGGATCTTTTTCCATCGGAACTGACTGTGGAAAACAACTTGTCGGAAACGGCAGCATCCTTCGGAATCTCGCAGCAAATCTCGACGGGAGATTCCGGTGATAACCTGGTCGTCGATCAGGAAGACTACGGCATTAACTCCGTGTCTCCTAACTCCGGAGCATCGTCACCCTACGCGACTGCGGTGGGTGGCACCAGTTTGTTTTTGAAAAGCGACAAAACGATTAACTTCCAGACAGGCTGGGGGCTGAATTTTACCCGCATAGCCGAGCCCACGCCGAACCCGCCGACCGTCCCTCCGCTTCCGTTCGGTTTCCAGGAAGGCTCGGGAGGTGGAGTCAGCACTTTCTTTGCGAAACCTGCTTTCCAGGCTAGCTTGCCGGGGGACTTCCGATTGTTGCCGGATGTTTCCATGTTGGCCGACCCGCAGACCGGAATCGAAATTATCGTTACGCCGGACAGCGTGCCAGGACACCCGCAATATGTGGAGGTTTTCGGCGGAACCAGTTTGTCTTCTCCGATGTTTACCGCAGTGTGGGCGATCGCCAATCAGGCGGCGAAAGTTCCACTGGGCCAGGCTGCACCCTATCTCTATAGCTTGACCGGAGGCGCGCTCTACGACGTAGGCCAACTCACATCGGCCCACAACGTCACGGGAGTGATTTACGATCCGCCGGCTGCTCAAGTCATCGAGAGCGCCGACACCCTCGCGGCTCCGCTGGAAAACACAACCCAATACATCAGTGCTCTCTACAACAGCCCATCCTCAACCCGGTGGGATGTGTTTACCTTTGGCACTGATTCGTCGCTTACGACCGGTCCGGGATGGGATAACGTGACCGGCGTAGGCACTCCGTATGCCTTGCCGTTGATAGAGCAAGTACTGGCACTGGTGAACCCGTAGTCTCGCCAACTCGCAACCAACAACCCCACGGGCCGCTTCTTGAGCGGCCCGTTTTGCTGTGTGCATCTCGTTGCAGCATTGTTGCAAATTGTGTGTGTCGACGAAAACGCTTGTTGACAGCGGCTCTTCAGCGGCGTAAAGATGGTGAGCCGGTTTCCAGGGCGCGCAGTAAGCGCTCTGGCGCTGGTACCGTCCGTGCCTCGCGGCGGTTGGGGGATGTGACTTATCAAGAAAAGTTCTATGACCCTTCCAGGCTTTAACTCGGCTTGCGCCGAGAGACGATTGCCCGCGCTCGCGGGAGTATCAACTCTACCTTCCAGGAGATATCACTCTATGTCCCAAGACAGACGCAGCATCATATCCGCTGTATTGTTTGCCAGTCTTGCGGTTTTGCTGATCGCCGTTCCTGCTTTCTCGGCGAACAGCGGCCGCGCGTTGCCCAATGCTCAGGCTCGGGTCATTGGCGCTGAAGAGCCGTCCAAGCAGATCAACGTCACATTCTGGCTGAAGCAGCACGACAAAGCCGGTTTCGATGCACTGGTCCGGCAGATGTATGACCGGGATTCGCCGAACTTCCATAAATGGCTCAACGCAGAAAGAGTATTCCGCGCGCTTCGCGCCGACCGCTGGCGAGATGGCGATTGTGAAGCAGCATCTCGCCGCGAATAACCTGAAGATAGTTTCCATCGATAAGCTGAATCTGGCTGTGACTGCGCGGGGCACCGTAGCCGATGTGCAACGTGCGACTGGAGTGCGGCTCAACCGCGTGATGATCAACGGCCAGGCGCATCGCCTGCCCAGCGGCGACCTGGCGATCCCTGGTCTTGCGGGCAAGCTCATTGCCCACGTCCAAGGCCTGAACGATTTCAAGTACGAAAACCACGCGAAGATGGCGAAGGATCCGGACACGGGCAAACCGTTTCCATGATGCCGCTGTCGAAAATGACACCGCTGTCAAAGGTCGGTCCGGCCACACAGTACTTCAACGCCAACTGTTTCCCCGGGAAGCAGGGCCATGAGTTCACGGATGGTCTCAAGCCTCCAGTCGAAACCGCCCATTACAGCGGCACCGCTACGGTGACAACATCACCAACGGTACGCCCAACCTTCCGCCGTGCGGCTACGATGCGCCGCAGATTGACTCGGCCTACGGCCTCACTGCGTTATACAAAGTGGGCTTGATGGCACCGGCCAAACCGTGGACATCGTCGATGCCTACGGTTCCGATTCAATCACCAGCGACGCCAACATTTTTGCGGGGATCAATGGCCTTCCGGCTTTGGTCCCAGACATCAACTTCATCATCTTGCTACCCGGGTGGCGCCACGAATTGCAGTGGGTAATACCTGTGGTTGGGATGTGGAAACCAGTCTGGACGTGGAATGGGCGCACTCGGTAGCTCCGGGAGCCAATATCGCGCTTTATCTGGCGCTCACCAACAACTTCGAAGACTTTGACGTTGCGGTGATCACTGCCATCGAGGATGGGTACGCTCCGGTGATCTCCAATAGTTACGGCGCTCCCGAGCTTCTTCTCTTGATCTACGATGCGCCCGAACTCGATATTGAGGACTCTATTAACGAGTTGGGCGCAGCTTCGGCGAGTCGGTCAATTTCTCCACGGGCGACGATGGAGACGACTATGCCTAGTTGGCTAAACAACTATGGGCTCCCGTACACCAGCGCCGAATCGCCGTCAGATTCTCCCTATGCGACTGCGGTGGGTGGAACCAGTCTGTTCGTCACGCCTGCAAATAAGGGCCAAACTGCAACCATAAAGTTCCAGACGGGTTGGGGCAACAACATCAGCAAGATCGCAGAGGCTAATCCGAATCCTCCGACGATCCCGCCGACTTAACGAGGGCTTTATTTTGGTGCTGGCGGCGGCGCCAGCTATTACTTCGATCTGCCAGGGTACCAGTCGAGCCTGGGCGGCGACTCGCGGCTCGTTCCTGACATTGCCATGGTGGCTGATCCTTACACCGGTGTCGAGGTCATCGATAACGACTCGATCGGCGTGGTTGGTGGAACCAGCCTTGCGTGTCCGACGTTCTCGGGCATCTGGGCGATTGCCAACCAGGCTGCCGGAGGATTTATCGGCCAGGCCGCTCCGATTCTTTACGGTTTGCCTGTCGGCGCGATCACCGACATTCTCCAGATAAACGGCCCGGCGAATGTCACTGGCAACACGCACGTGGTGGGGGCTATCCCACCCACCGTTAATTACACGGCTGCGGAGCTGGTGCCGCCGTTGGATGGCACCACTGATTTCGTGAGCGCGTTGTACCAGGGAGCGACGAGCACTCGCTGGTACGTTCTTAGCTTCGGACTTGACTCTTCATTGACGACCGGGCCGGGTTGGGATGACGTCACTGGACTCGGCACGCCGAACGGCGCGACCTTTATCACATGACGTTGTCGGCATGATACCGTAAACGAGCGATTCAACGAACAACGAAACACTGCAGGCCGGAGCGATTCCGGCCTGCTTTTTTGTTTGGGATTCAGGCAACTTTACGGTTGCCGATGCGGTCAATCGTGCTAATCCACAGTCAGCATCGGGAGAAATCGTCGACTCCGCACTGACTTTACTTTGTGAAGTCACTGCTGCGCTCAAGGGTGACAACGCTGTTTTACTGAGTTGTTTGTGCCGACCTGAAGGTGCCGACCACCCTAGGCATTAGGGCGATATGACTGGGGTAACGTCGCTCTCTGTCTTGTTCTGCTATACTGCTGTTAACGCTTTTGCTACGGTTTGCTCGTTAAGCGGGGATCCTGTTGGATCCGCACCATTTCCGCATTTCCTGCCCGCCGTTCGGTTCCAGCGCCAATTTAATGCGAGCGGCATGCGAACTCCTGACACAAGTCTGAGGACAAGTGTAGGAGAAAATGATAGTAAGCCCCTCCAGAAAGAAAACAATCGAATGACAACATTTACGGAACTGCCTCTCTCTGCTCACTTGCAGCAGAAGCTGGCGGCAGCTCAATTTATTACCCTCACACCCATCCAGGCGCGAGCCATCGCTCCTGCCCTTGAAGGCAAGGACGTAATCGGAACCGCGCAGACCGGCACCGGCAAGACTCTCGCCTTCCTGATTCCGATCATTGAAATGCTGCGCGCGGAAGCGTTGAAGCATGAACCAGCCTCGTCCAAGCACGAATCAGCGAAGCATGAGGCAACCAGGAACGTACGCGCTCTCGTGTTATTGCCGACGCGAGAACTGGCCATGCAAGTCCACGAGCAATACGAACAACTGCGCGATAAGAAGATGCCGAAGGCAGCGCTCGTGATTGGTGGCGTTTCGGAGAAAGCGCAAATTCAGAGCCTGCGCTCGGGCTGCGAGTTTGTGATTGCGACCCCGGGACGCTTGCAAGATTTCATCACCCGCAAATTCGCCGACCTGCGGCATGTGAAGATTCTGGTGCTTGACGAAGCCGACCGCATGCTGGATATGGGATTTCTTCCAGCGATCCGGCGCATTTTGCAGATTCTGCCGCAACGCCGGCAGACGCTTTGCTACTCGGCCACCATGGAACAATCGGTAGCATCGCTGGTGAATGACTACACGCGTGAGCCGGTGCGGATCGCGCTGGGCTCGGTGTTGAAGCCGGCGGAGAGCGTGCAACTTGAAGCTTATGAAGTGCGACCGTCGGAGAAGCTCGATGTGCTGCGGCAGTTGCTGTATGAAGAAAAAGGGCAGACCCTGATCTTCACGCGCACCAAGCGCGGCGCGCAGAGGCTGGCCAGGGAACTGGAACGCGATGGCTTCTCGGCGGCGATGATTCACGGCGATCGTACGCAGTCGCAGCGGAACGCGGCATTGAGTGGCTTTCAGGAAGGAAGCTACCAGGTGCTGGTGGCAACCGACATCGCTTCGCGCGGGCTGCACTGCGATGATGTAGCTCACGTTATCAACTACGATTTGCCGAAGATGGCGGAAGACTTTATTCACCGCGTTGGCCGCACCGGCCGTGCCGGTTTGCAGGGGCGGGCTTCGACACTCGTTACCGGGGTTGAGGTTCTGGACCTGCGAAATATCGAGCGCACCTTGAAGCTGCGCATCGAACGCAAGCAGATCAATGCCTCGGCGAACGATCAACCGAGAAGGATTGTGCAGAACACGCTGACATCGCGGACGCTGGTCAGATTGCCGGGCGAGGTATTTGTTTAGTGGAGCGACGGGCGTCGCCGCCCGTCCACTAGACCGCCGACATTATGGTCTGGCCGGGCGAAGACGCCCGGCGCTCCACTGGAAATTTGTTGGGGATTGAACTGGGCTCGCCGGAGCGTTGCACTCCGGCGAATCTTTTAGGCGTTAGCGATCGCTCGCCTTGGTGCTGTGCGGAATCGAGATCTCGTTGGCATCGAATTCGTCCTCGGCGCCTATGCGGAATAGCGCGGCTTGGGCTTCGGCGAGTTCGCGCATCTCGCGCAGTTCCTGTTCTTCGTCGACCACTACACCTTCCGGTCTTTCTTCTTTGCGCTGAGTCTTGCGCTCATTCTTGTCCCGCTGTTTTTGTTGGCGCGCTTGTTCTTTCTGACGTTTGGTAAATGTTGATCGGCCTCGTGGCATAAAACTCTCCCTATAATTCTAGTTTTATAATGGCTGGCTGCATGCAGCTTCTGCCGGCTTGAACCTAAGCTTTGTCCCTGAGAGTCAACCGCAGGAATCGGCCAGAAGATGGCTGCACCCGTCGCTTACTTTTTCACTTCATTCTAGTATAACCTCGAAGCGCGCGGGAGGCACGCCGCCAATTCGTGCAGCCATTTCAGAGAAGTTCCGGAGAAATCAAGTCCCGGAAATCAGCTTATAGTTTGCCACCTGCGACGGCAGCGTGATACCATCAACACGTTACGAAAACGAGAAGAGACAGGAGTGCAACAGGTTAGTGTTAGCCAGAGAGCAAAAGCAAACCGTCGTTGACACGTATCGCACGCACGCTACCGATACCGGCAGCCCCGAAGTTCAGATCGCGCTGCTCAGCGAGCGCATTGGTCAACTGACGGAACACTTCAAAACGCACCAGAAAGATCACGGCTCGCGCCGCGGACTTCTCATGATGGTGAGCCGGCGTCGCAGCCTGCTCGACTATTTGAAGAAGTACGACTCGGAACGGTATAAAACCGTCATTTCCAAGCTCGGCATCCGCAAATAAGAGCGCGACCGGCTCCGAGTGGGGCCGGTTCCAGACCTCCGAGAAGCCTTTGCACAGTGCGTTCCCAACCGCGGCCCTGGCATACGCCCGTCCAAGTGGACTCCACGCCTTGGCGCATGCCCTTCTGCCTACTTCCGCCCACAAAAGGATGAACTATGAAGCCTGAAGCTACCAAAGTATCCGTCGAACTCGCAGGCGGAAAACAACTCTCCATTGAAACCGGAAAACTTGCCAAGCAGGCCCACGGCGCGGCCGTGGTGCGCTTTGGCGAAAACGTTGTACTGGCCACCGCGACTTCCAATCCCGATCCCCGCGAGGGCATCGACTTCTTTCCGCTCACCGTTGACTATCGTGAGTACACTTATGCCGGCGGACGCATCCCTGGCGGTTTCATCAAGCGCGAAGGGCGCATGAGCGAGCGCGAAGTGCTTACCAGCCGCCAGATCGACCGGCCCGTGCGTCCCATGTTCGCCGAGGGATTCAAGTGCGAGACCCAGGTCATCGCCTTCGTGCTCTCCGCCGACACGGATAACGATCCCGATGTTTGCGGCATCAACGCCGCATCGGCTGCGCTGACCATCTCCAACATTCCGTTTCTGGGCCCGCTGGGCGCAGTGCGTGTCGGATTGATCGACGGCCGCTTCATCGCCAACCCCACCTATACCGAAATGCGCGATGGCCTGCTCAACATTATGGTTGTTGGCACCGCCGACGCGATTGTGATGATCGAGTCGGGCGCGAAAGAAGTCAAAGAAGAGACAGTGGTGGACGCGATCGAGTTTGGGCACACCGAGATCAAGAAGATTTGCGCGGCCATCAACGAACTGCGCAGCAAAGTCGGCAAGCCCAAGCGCCAAGTGACTCCGCCGGAATTTGACGAGGCTTATTTCAAGAGCCTGGAAGCGAAGATCGGCACGCGACTGGCCGATGCGCTCGACACGGCGAGGCATCCGAAATCAGAAAGTTATGAACTGGTTCGGGTGATCGAAAAGGAACTGCTCGCCGCTCTGCCTGAAGACGACGAAAAGGGCAAGGCGAAGGTCAAGAAGTACTACGAGATTCTGCGGGAGCGCATCTTCCGCGACCAGGTTATCGATCACAAGCGGCGTCCTGACGGGCGCGAGTTCGACCAGATTCGCGAGATTTGGATCGAAGCTGGCGTTCTGCCGCGCGCACACGGCAGTGCGGTGTTTACTCGTGGCGAGACGCAGGCGCTGGTTACCACCACGCTGGGCACCAGCGACGATATGCAACGCCTGGAGGGCTTTGAGGGCGAAGCCAAGAAGCGCTTCATGCTGCATTACAACTTTCCGCCGTTCTCGGTCGGAGAAGTCGGATTCATGCGGGGCGCCGGACGCCGCGAAATCGGGCATGGCGCGCTCGCCGAGCGCGCGGTTTCGGCCGTTCTTCCAACCGAAGACAACTGGCCTTATGCGATGCGCGTGGTCTCTGACATTCTGGAATCAAACGGATCGTCGTCGATGGCTACGATCTGCGGCGCTTCGCTTTCGTTGATGGATGCGGGCGTGCCGTTGAAGGCTCCCGTGGCCGGAGTGGCGATGGGACTGGTTAAGGAAGGCGAGAAATACGCCATCCTGACCGACATTGCGGGCGCGGAAGATCACTACGGCGACATGGATTTCAAGGTTGCCGGAACCAAAGACGGCATCACGGCGTTGCAGATGGATATTAAAGTTGCGGGGATCACTTCGCAGATCATGCGCGAGGCGCTGGCGCAGGCGCAACGCGGACGGTTGTTCATCCTGGGAAAGATGGATGAAGTCATCACCGAAGGCCGCGTAAAGGTTTCGGCTTACGCGCCCCGCATCTACACTCTGCAGATTCCGGTGGATAAGATCCGCGACGTGATTGGGCCCGGTGGCAAGATGATTCGCAGCATCATCGAGCAGACCGGAGTGAAGATTGATGTAGAAGATTCGGGCAAAGTCAACGTGGCTTCGAACGACGAAGTCTCGGCCAACAAGGCGTTGCAGATTATCCGCGATCTGACAGCTTCGGCCGAGGTGGGGAAAACTTATCTCGGGAAGGTCAGCCGGCTCGCGGATTTCGGAGCGTTTGTCGAAATTCTGCCGGGGCTGGACGGGTTGCTGCACATCAGCGAAGTCGCTGAACACAGAATCAAAGATGTTCGCGATGAACTGAAGGAAGGCGATCAGGTCCTGGTGAAGGTCCTGGCCGTGGAAGGAAACCGCATCAAGCTGTCACGCAAAGCGATTCTGAAAGAGCAGCGCGCAAAAATGGGCGGCGCGCCGCCGCCGGAGATGGATGAAGGCGGGGCGGCTCCGCCGAGTAGTTTCGCAGGGCGCGTCACAAGGGACTTCAGCTGGCGCATCACAAGGCGCGCCCACGGCGGTCATTGAGGGCGGGGCGGAGTTTGATGCCGACGATGAGCCGAACTTCAATCGCGTCGATGGCGTGGTTGCGTCTGTGGAAGCGGGCGCGGGACGTCCTGAGGGAGCGCGCGAGGGACGACCGAGCGGCGGGGGCGGCGATCGCGATCGTAATCGCCGGCGGCGCGGCCGAGGAGGACGTCCAGGTGGCGGCTCTGGGGGCCACGGTGGCGGACATTCGGGCGGCGGCGGTGGACGGGGACGGCGGTAGAATCAGTAGCCAGTAGCCAGTAGCCAGTACCCAGTAACCAGTAAAGCGAAGGGCCGCACTCTGCACGTCAGAACGACAGGCGCTTAAACACCGTTTCCGGAATGTGCCGCACACCGGTCATAATGTGGCGCCAGACTTTTGGAGTGTAGAGAACGTCGGGCGCGCGGCGTTCGAGCGCGCGCACAATGTCGCGGGCAACTTGCTCGGGGTCGGCGAAGCGCGCGTAGCCGGGCAGGTGATCGGTCATGGGAGTCTGCACTGGTCCGGGCTTGATGGTAATAACGCGGACGCCGGAGGGATGGAGACGGCTGCGCAATCCCTGAAGATATAAGGAGAGCGCGCCTTTGGCAGAACCGTAAACGTAATTCGAGCGGCGTCCGCGATCTCCAGCGACAGAGGTTATGGCCGCGAGGCATCCGGTGCGGCGGCGTTCCAGATCGGCCGCGAACAGGGCGAGAATCGCGGTGGCGCTGACGAAGTTGGCTTGCAATTCTTCTAACAGAATATCCACTGACGTTTCCGAGTCCTTTTGGTCGTGCATGGACCCGTAGGCGAGAAGAACGGTATCAAAGCCGGGGAAGCTGTGCCGCACAAAGTCGAAGACACCGGCATGCTGCTGAACCGAGGCTAAGTCAGCCGGGTAAGTCAAGACCGCTGCTGCTCCTCGCAGCGATAAGTCAGCTTGTAAGTCGGCGAGACGCTCCGGCGAGCGAGCTACCAGCAGTAACTCACAATTTCGCTGAGCGAGTTGGCGTTGAACCTCCATCGCGATTCCCGAGGTGGCACCGAGGACGATTACCTTTTTCATCGTCTTTACAGTCATTGCGCCTGCGCCTCCGTTACCCGCCGCCAAAAAGAGGAGGACAACTTCGGGTCGATGTAGGGAACAAAGCTGCGCCACCGCGGATACGAGGCTTCAAACATGGATGGGCTCATACGGGCGTCTTTGGCGGGATAGAGCGCTCCTCCACTCTGCAGGAGAACGTCATCGAGCGACTGCATAAGTTTTAGAGTGCGCTCGCCGCGCATAGGGAAATCGAGGGCAATCGTTAGTCCGGGACGCGGGAAGGAGAGCATGCCGGCCGGTGGCGCCGGGCCGAACTGCTTCAACACGCCCAGGAAAGAGCCCATGCCGGAGCGCGCGACGCGGTCGAGTAACTCCTCGAATGCGGCGATGTTCGTCTCCGGAATTACGCATTGATATTGCAGGAAGCCCTGGCGGCCGTAGATCAGGTTCCATTGGCGGATGGAATCGAGCGGATAGAAGAACGAGTCGTAGGGGACGACGGTTGTGCCTTGCTTCGCCTTAGCTGTGTGAATCTTGTAGTAGGCGGCGTTGAATGCCTTCACCGAGTAAGGGTTGAGCACCCAACCGGGCAGCGCGAAAGGCAACTTTGGTCCGCGCCTGGGATGGAAGTTCTTACTCTGATCGGCGGCGTGGTTGCCGCGAAAAAAGATTCCGCGCAGATTCTTTCCGGCGAAGCAGTCGACCCAGGCAACCGTGTATTCGAAGCGATCGTTGCTCTCACGGCTGAGGTCCAGAAAGGTGCTCAACGATTGAAACGGGATGGATTCTGCATTGATCAAGGGACCAGCCACGCGCTTGAGCCGGATGTCGGCCCAGGCGAGAACGCCGGTCAAGCCTAATCCTCCAATGGTCGCGTGGAGCATGTCGGTGTTGTATTCGGCGTTGCAGGCTACGAGTCCGTCATTGGAGCGATGCAAGCCGATCTGGCTCACATGGCTCCCGAAGGTTCCGGCGCAGTGGTGATTCTTGCCATGGACATCATTCGCAATCGCGCCGCCGACGGTGACGAAGCGGGTTCCGGGCGTAACCGGCAGAAACCATCCCTTAGGAAGAAATACGTCGATGATGTCGGAGAGGGTGACGCCGCTTTCGCAGCGCAGTATCCCAGTGGATTCGTCGAAACCCAGGAAGCGGTTGAGGCGGCGGCAATCGATCAGTTCGCGCCCCGCATTCAGGCAGGAGTCGCCGTAACTACGCCCCAGGCCATGGGCGAAGCAAAGAACCGGGCGTGGCGCATTTGAAGAATGGCAGGTATCTGATCGTTCCAGGCAGGTTTGTGGACATGTAAGTGGGCGGTCTTCGGATAACATCCCCAGGAACGCATTCGCGTCGTGGGTGAGGCAGCGGCGGATTGTTTGCGCAAAGTTGCGGCGGACTGACTGGACATATTAAGACCTAAAGAACCAACCTGCCTGAGCGACCTGAATAACAACGTGACTAACAATGGCTTATCGGCCTTCTATCTATTACGCTACCATTTCACGCGTATGATGCTGGCGGCGATGACAGCCGCCGAGGCGAAGGCCACCCCGTAACTTACAGGGTCCTGGATAGCCAGAGTTACCGGGTCTTCGCGCAACTCTCCGCGATGCGCCTGCAGCCAAACCCTGCTGAGCCAATAAAGAACGATGGGGCAGAGCAGCGTAAGAAACTCGGGCGAGGAGTAGAGCAGGCGCACATCCTGACTGTGGACGTAGAGGCTCAGGATGACAACAGCGGAGAAACTGCTGCCAACGCCGAGAGCAAGCAGAAGCTCGCGGTCCCCGATATGATAACCGCGCCCTGAGTTACCCGTCTTAACTAAGTTGCCCGCATGTAGTAACTCAGAGTGACGTTTCGCCATCGCAAGACTAAGAAAGAAAAACATGGAGAAGGCCAGAAACCACTGCGACAGCGGAGTAGCGGAGAGCAATGCCCCGGCCAGAATGCGGAAGCTGTAAAAACTGGAAAGCACAAAGACGTCGAGCAGCGCAATCTTCTTGAGGTGGAAGGAATAGAGCATGGTCAGCACGGAATATCCGACTAACGCCAGACCAAAGTCGGCGTTAAGCAGGAAGCCCATGCTGAGCGCCACTGGAAGCAAGAGGAACGCGGCAACTAGCCCCTGAGGAATGGAAAGATCACCGGCCGCGAAGGGGCGGTCTTTTTTCCAGGGATGCTCGCGATCGGAATGGAGATCGAGAAGGTCGTTAAGAATGTAGAGTCCGGAGGCACAAAGTCCGAAGAGCACGAAGCCAGCCAGAGCACGCAGAATGGACGCGGCTGCGAGATTGTGTGACAGCGCCAGCGGCAGGAAGAGCAAGAGATTCTTCGCCCAGTGGTGGCCGCGGAGAGCATTGATCCACACCCGGAAAGCGGCGGGAAGCGCGGTGCGCGACGCGGGCTTGGGGTCGAGAATTGTGGCTTTCACCGTGGTGACGGTTGCGGCTTGCTCGGCGCGCGCTTCGGAGCCTACAACGTAAGCTCCGAGCGAACTCGCGCCAGACGGCCACGTCGGCGGCGGAGTCACCCATGTATTCGAAACCGGACGGGCCGAAGCGCTCGGCTAAGAAAGCCGCTTTATTCGCTCCCTTTAGATTTGTCTGTCCGTTGCTGCCGTGGACTTCGTCGAAGAGGCCGAGATAACTGGCAACGGTCTCGGCGAGCTCGCTGATCGGCGGCGGTTGCCAGCGCGATGCGGCGTCCCGCAGCCTTTTCCCTATGGAGAAGATCAAGAACCTGCTGCCGGTAAGGAAGGTTGGCAGGGTTGAGCTGAGCCCGAGCGGCGAGTTCGCGTTTGAGGCCAGCTTTTCCGGAAAGGAGCCAGAAGGGAATCAGGAGCAGGGTGAAGGGGCGCGTCCGCAGGAGCACGAGGATGCACTCCCACAATAAGTCCCCTCGGATCAAGGTGCCATCAAGATCGACACACAGCACCGCTGACGACGCGTCGGCGGGTGTGGCTCCTGTGATGACTGGCATAAGAGGATCGTCGCACGGGGAAGTGCACTTCACTAGCTGAAGAAATAGGACTCTTAGGTACCTGAGTAACATGCGCTAGGACTATGGGAAGGTTACGATGGGCCAATCTTTGATCTGGTCCATTTGATCTGGTCCAAAGGAAGCGATCGCGCGCAAGAGCGTGCGTTTCGCGGGTTAAAAACTGTTTGGAAATCTGAGAATTAGACGATGAAAGTGGAAACGACAAGGGGCGAACCAGTAGCCAGCGAACAGGTACCTGGCGAACAGGACGCCTGGGAGTTGCTGGCAAAGTACTTTCGCCATCCCGGGCTGCTGCTTACGACTCTGACGCTTGTGACGGGCGTCTTGTACAGCGGCACACTTTTCTTCGAGTTTGTCTGGGACGATGGTCCGCAGATCGTCGACAATCCGCTGATCCGCTCGTGGCACAGTCTGTCGCGCGTGTTTGTCAGCGATTTGTGGTATCACACCACTCGCCAACAGGTTTATTACCGGCCCCTGTTTGTAGCGTGGTCCATCGTTAATTATGCGCTGGTGGGGCTGCGTCCGTGGGGTTGGCATTTGGGCGCGATCCTGCTCCATCTCGCCGCGACTCTGACCGTTTTCTGGCTGGCCCGGCGGCTGGGTTTGGAATACTGGACGGCGGCGCTGGCCACGCTCATCTTCGCTCTGCATCCGATTCACATAGAGTGCGTGGCGTGGATCTCCGCGGCCTCCGACAGCATGGTGACCATGTTTGCCGCGCTGGCGTTCGTAGCTTTTCTGAGTGCACGTGACCCGCACGGCACAGGAAAGACCGCCTGGCGCCTGGCGTCTTTGATCTTGCTGGCCTGCGCGCTGCTGACCAAGGAAATGGCGATCAGTTTCACGGCGCTGGTCGGAATTTATGCGTGCTTCTATCCCAGCCAGAAGGGAGCCCGCGCCTGGGAGAAGTTGCGAGACGCGTTTGCCAGCATGATTCCTTATGCCGTTGTGACGCTTGGTTACTTCGTCCTTCGCAAAGTTGCGCTGTCACATGCTTCGTTGCAGTTTGACGTCAAGCACGGTTATGGCGATATGGCGCTCACGGTGCCGTATGTCCTGGCGTTTTATCTGAGGCAACTCGTTCTTCCGCTCGGGCTGACCGGACTTTATTTCACGCCCTATGTCACCACGCAAATCTTCAGTCAATTTGTGCTGCCCGTGATGTTGCTGGCCGCTGTGGCGGGATTGATCTACTTTTGGGCACGCAAAACAGGCGACTGGGTGGTTGCGTTTGCCGGTTGCTGGTTGCTGGTTGGACTGGCGCCGGCGCTTTATCTTCGCAATTTTGGGAACGGCGATTTTGTGCGCGACCGCTACATCTATCTGCCGTCGATCGGATTTGCCATTCTGGTAGCGAAAGGCCTGCGATCGCTGCCATCGCTGAGGGCCTGGAGTGCAAGGGCGGTTCAGGGCGTGGCGGTAACGGTTCTTTGCTGCGCCTACGTTGCGGCTTCGCTCCCGCAACAGGCTTATTGGGATTCGAACCTGCTCATTACTCTGCGCGGACATGAACTCTACCCTGGGAATGCCTACGCATCAGTCGGGTTGGGGCGAGAGTATAGCGCCCGCGGCGCACATGACCGCGCCATCTCTCTGCTTGAGGACGCGGTGAAGATCGATCCGCGGAATACTTACACAGCTTTCGCGCTGGCTGAGGTCTACATTGCGGCCGGCCGCAAGGAGGAAGGGCGGCGTGCTTTGGAGTATGCCCTGCGCATCACTCCTGAATATGCCAAGTCGGAGACGGGCATGGCGTCGATTGCCGCGCTTTGGAATAAGTTGGGTGATTACGACCAGGCAATCGGTCTTTGCCGGAAAGCCCTCGCCGCGGATCCCGACTTGTACTCCGCGCTCTACAACTGCGGGAACATTGAGCTACTCGCGGGGAATTATAGCGAGGCAGAGAGGTTGCTCAAGCATGCAATAGAGGTATCGCCGCAGTTAGCGGCGCCGCGGCATTTTCTTGGCCGCGCGCTTCTGCTGGATGGGCAAAACGCCGAAGCGCAGCCGCTATTGCAGCAGGCTGTAATGATGGATCCGAGTGTCTATGACTATCATTACTGGCTGGGGTTATCCCTCGAAAAGAGCGGCGACAAGAGTGCTGCCCGCGAAGAATACCGCCAGGCGCTGCAATTAAACCAAGACAGCGCCGAGGCCAAGCTGCACATGGCTGCGCTCGAGGGCAAGTGACGGTCCTTCGACTTCGCGGGGACTTCACTTCGTGAAGTTCCTGCCACGCTCAGCAAGACAATCTAGTTCAGGAAGACAATTCTCAGGATGCCGTCCGAATGAGAAACTTCGATAACTCGCTGGACAACGGATTGCCCCCGGTCGAGGTTCGCATTCGCGAAGACGACACCGAGAGAGCTTTGGAGCCTGCTGTGTTGGAGAACCGCAGTGGCGCGGCGCGGTGGTGGGTCGCCGGCGGAGTCTTCTTGCTGGTTCTAGCGGCTTACGTGTTGACCAGTCCGGGCCGCATCGACATTGTCGATGGGCAAGTCAGGTTTGACGTGGCCTACAACTGGCTCACCGTGGGGCGTCCGGTGGTGCGAGATCCGTGGGTGGGGCGCGACATGGGAGTGCCTGGCCGGGATGGCGCCGTCTATTCCTTTTACGGAGCGCCGGCATCGGTGCTTTCTATGCCGCTGGTTTGGCTTGGACTCCACTTCGGTGCGCACGACATTCAGTCGAGCCAATTTCTCTTTTCTCTGACATCCTCGATAGTGGGGGCTTTGATTGCGCCGGTACTTTTCCTTTTTTATCTCGAACTCGGCGTGGAGATGCGAAAAGCCTTCCTCTGGACCATGGTGGCGAGCTTTGCAACCCTGGTCTGGCCTGCATCGAATACCACCTTTGATAACGCGCAGCACGCTTTCTTCGGGCTGAGCGCTGCGTATTTGGGATTTCTGAGCATGAAGCGAGATTCAAGGAAACTTGCGCTCGCGGGCGGCCTGATGGCCGGCATACTTATTCTTTACCAGGAATATTTTCTCCTCGTCATTCCCGCGCTTGCCGTATCGACTCTCAGTTGGAGTTCGATCCGAGAGGAGTTGCTGGGCACAGGATCGCAGACGGGAACAGGGTCCAATTCGAAGGGATTGCTCTCGCGCATCGTTACAGAAATTCGTGCGCCGTTTACGTTGGTTCAGGAGGCATTCCGCGGTCCCGGTGAGGCACGTTCTTCGTGCCTGCGATGCCTCTGCTTTCTTCTGGGTGTGACTATCGGGCTATTGCTTTCTTTTGGCTATAACGACCTGCGCTTTGGATCTTTCTTCGACAGCGGCAAGATGCGCAACTTTTCGCATCGGCATCCGGTGTGGGGAAATCCCATCGCCGGTTTGCTGACTCTGCTTATTAGTCCGGGGAAGAGCGTCTTTCTTTACAGTCCGCCTCTCGTGTTGGGCCTGATGGGAATACGTTCGTTGTGGCGACGGAGACCGGAAACGGCGTTCGTTATTGTGAATGCGAGTGTGGCTTTGATCCTGTTTATGTCTTGTTATGCGGGAGTCGGCGGAGACTGGTGCTGGGGTCCACGCTTCCTGACCATACTTCTACCGCTATGGGCGCTGACGTTTCCATTTATTCCTACGGGCAAGGTTCGTCGAGAAGTTGTTTTGGCGATTGTGGGTGCGGGCCTGTTGGTGCAGGCCATGGCGCTCAGCGTGGAGACGCAGCGCTTTTTTTTTGAAAAGGGATTGAACGATTATTTCTGGGCAGAAGATCCGTGGGCCTACTTCAAGCGGAGCGCGCTATTCGCACGGGCAGGCGAAACGTTATCGCTTAGCGAGGGCCCGCCTGCAACGGCTCAGTACTTCAACTCTGCGCCCGGTTTGGACTGGTATACCTATGCCATCCTGGGACCGCCGGCGCAAGTCCCCCGCAATTTGTCGTGGCTCTGGATGCGCAACTTCAAGATCTATTACCTTCCACGGCCTTGGCCTTTGTGGATGTCATGGGTCAAACCGGCATTGCGCCCGATCGATATATGGGCCTGGTTGCTGTGTCTGTTCGGAGTAGCTGCGGCGGGATCGGGGTTGATTTACTGCGGGCTTCGAAGCGGGAACGGGCATGAGCGCAGGCGTGCCCTCCCCACTGACAGTGGAGGCCGTTGCTTCAAGTGATCGTGGAAAGTAAAGTCGATAACCTCTGCCTTGACGAGGACAACGTTGAGCGGAACAACGTTGGGCAGGCCAGCGTTGAACTAAAGAGCATTGATCCAGAGCCGTTGGGCTCGCACGCACGAATCGCCAAATCGAGCAAGCTGGACTATTTGATAGTGGCTCTGGCGGTGGTTACGCTGTGTATTCTCTATCAGCGGATGCCCGGAAGCTTAGGCCATCCGTTGGATGATAGTTATATCTCGTTGCACTCCGCCCAGGTGCTGCATTGGGGCAACGATCCGAATTTTCCGAATACTCCGCCCCTTGTGGGCATTACGAATGCTCCTTATGTGCTGCTGTTGTGGGGGCTGCTGCTGGTGTTCCCTCCGCTGATCGCTCTCGAAGCCGCTAGTTGGCTGGGAATTCTCTGCTATGCGCTCGGGCTGGTGGCTCTGGGGCGCGCATTCCGGCTGCCCCTGTGGGCCCCGCTGGCACTCGCGGCGTTGGGCCTTACCATTGCGAAGGTTCCTTACCAGTTGCTGAACGGCGTGGAAACCGGAATGGCAATGGCCATCACGGTGTGGATTCTAGCGCTGGCCGAAACCAACACGGCGTCGAGCCGAAGATGCGCGGCGGTGTTGTGCGGAGTCGCTCCGTTTCTTCGACCCGAATTGATTGCAGTAACGGTGCTGGTAATGCTCGCGCTGCTTTTTGCAGGACTGCAAGCGGTGCGGAAGTGTCTTGCAGGCGCTTCGCGACTCCGCTCCACTGTGGGGGCTCACTTTCGTGGCTGCATTGCCGTGGCTGATCTGGTATGGAGTGAGCACGGGATCGGCGATTCCTCAGACCATTGCAGCCAAACGGTTCTTTTTCGCAGACGGATGCGCACCAATCGCTTATCGCTGGGGGGTGCTGCAAGCCGGCGTACGGCTATTTGTCGCAGTCCTGGGCGTGTTTATCGCGTCGATTGTCTTTTTGGCACGCAACACTCTGGGGCGCTGCGTCGCTCTATTTTTGCCGCTCTTCTTTCTCGCTTACTACGAACAGCTTCCGTCTGCGCTGCTCCATAATCAGGGCAGGTACACCTACATTCTATTGCCGATTTTATTGTTTGGTTTGGCGTCTGGACTTGGCGACCGGTGGCTATGGGCCAGGAGAGCTGCTTATGCATTGCTGCTCTTCTCGTGCCTGCAAACAGCCGAACGATTTTCATTTCATTGGAACCAGTTTCTGGAGCATCGTGATCACGCCACGCAATCTCTAAGTTCCGTTGCGTCGTGGAGCAATGCCAACTTGCCGGCGAACGCTACTCTGCTGATCCATGATGCAGGATATATCTCTTATGCCACCAGGTTCCATCTCGTCGACTTTGTCGGATTGAAAACGCCGTCGTCTATCGAGTTGAACCGGCGCTATACGTATGGACGCTGCGGGGCCGGACCGGCGCTGGCGGTCAGCGAGATTGCGCGGCAAGCCAGGCCAGACTATCTGATTTTGACTGATGATTGGGATGGCGCGTTTCGGGTGACGCCGGGATTGCGTTCGCTCGGCTGGGGTCTCGACGAAATTGACCGCTCGGGCGACTATCGCGTCTTCCGACTCACACCGCCTTCGGGCCGGGGCCCGGGATCATAGTCGGTTGTAGTCAAAGACTGCGCCTCACTCGATTTTGGGAACGATTCTGCGAGCTTCGCTTGCGGGACAGCCGAGGGCGGCTGTCCCTACGTGATCTCATCAGTCGGTTGGAGTCCCGGCGGCACGGCGTCTCGGGAAGATGTCGCCTACGCGGCGGATTTCCGCGCCCACGGCTTTGAGTTTCTCTTCGATATTCTCGTAGCCACGGTCCAGATGATAGACGCGGTCGATGATGGTCTCGCCATCGGCGACCAGGGCGGCGAGCACCAATGAAGCGGAGGCGCGCAGGTCCGAGGCCAGAACCGCGGCGGCGCTCAGCGCAGTGCTTCCGCGAACGATGGCGCGGCGGCCTTCGATCTTGATGTTAGCGCCCATGCGCACCAGTTCTTGTGCGTGCATGAAGCGATTCTCAAATATATTTTCGGTGACGATTGACGTGCCCTCGGCCTGCGTAGCCAGCGCCATGTATTGCGCCTGCATGTCGGTGGGGAAGCCGGGATATTCCTCCGTGTTCAGGTCGGCGGCTTTCAGCGGATGATCGCCCATCACGCGCACAGAGTCGGGCTTGACGGCCGTTTTCACTCCGGTCTCGGCCAGCTTCTGCAGGATGGCGGTGAGTTGCGCGGGATCGCACCCGGCGACCTTGACGTCGCCGCCGGTGAGCGCTCCGGCAATGATGAAGGTTCCCGCTTCGATGCGGTCGGGAATGATGCGATGCCTTGCGCCGTGGAGTTTGGCCACTCCCTTAACGCGTATCGTGGAGGTGCCTGCTCCTTTGATGCTTGCGCCCATGGCATTCAGCAGCGCAGCCAGGTCGGCGACTTCGGGCTCGCGGGCGCAGTTCTGCATCACGGTTTCGCCCTCGGCTAGCGTGGCTGCCATGAGCAGGTCTTCGGTGCCAGTGACGGTTATTTTGTCGAAGACAATTTCTGCGCCCTGCAGGCGGTCGCCTTTAAGGGGATCAGTCGTGGCTTCGACATAGCCGTGCTCTTGCGTGATCTTCGCGCCCAGGCGCTCCAGACCTTTGATGTGGAGATCGATAGGGCGCGCGCCAATGGCGCAGCCCCCTGGCAGAGAGACCCTGGCGCGGCCGCAGCGGGCTACCAGCGGTCCCAGAACGAGCGTCGACGCGCGCATCGTCTTGACCAATTCATATGACGCTTCGGGAGCGTTGAGCGTGCGTGCGCAGATCGTGGTGCGATGGTGGGCGCGTCCGTAGCCGAGTTCTACTTCGGCGCCCATGGCGGCCAGAAGCTTGCGCGTGGTTTCTATGTCGCGCACTTGTGGAATGTTTTCGAGAATCACCGGCTCGTCAGTGAGCAGAGCGGCGGCCATGCATGGGAGTGCCGCGTTTTTTGCGCCGCTGATGCGTACGGTGCCGAGGAGCGGATTGCCGCCGCGAATTACGAGCTTATCCATTCGTTACATCTTTCATGTCTCTTGTTTTCGCTTTTCGACTTCTTTGTTTCTCGACTGCCTGCTACTCCACGAATCCCTGGCGCACGGCGTGGATGAAATCGGTGTAAGCGGGAGGCGCGCCGGAAGCGCGCATCTGCAAAGCGATCTGACCACGATGATACGCCGAGTGAAAAAGCACGTGGGTGAGAATATCCTCCAGACGGTTGGACCATGGTTCGCCTTTGCTATTGCGGTATTCGACGGTGTCGCCGAGCGAAGCGCGGGGGACTTGCGCCTCCAGCTGGGTAAGATAATCCCGCCACTTTGACGACATCTCATCGGCCAGCTTCAGGCAATCGTCGAGGGTCGATGCGGGCCACACCGGCAAGGTTTGGGGATGCTTCTGAATTCGTTCGAGCCAGAGTTTTTCCGCCGAAAGGATGTGAGCCATGCGTGTTACACCGTCGGCTGAACCGGAGCCAGCGGCGCGCATTGCGGCGAGACATTCGCGGTTTGCCCAGGAATCGTAAGCGAACATCCGCTGAAAATCTTTGGCTTGCATACGACTCCCTCCGGCGACATGCTCCGGCGCCTGTCGCTACGTGACATTCTTGTGCCGATCTCATTCTAACGGTCACCGTTCTCCGAAAGCTTGGCAGCCGTTATGGCCGTGCGTACTTGCCCTTGGGATTGCCGCAGGGCAGCTTCGGCCTGGGCTCGGTTCACATTGGCCTTGGCCATTACCAGAGCTACGGGGACGCGGCCGCGAGCCGCGGCCATGAGCTTGCGCGCTGACTGGCGACGGAGGCCGGCGGTTTCCTCCAGAATGCTCACTCCGCGTTCGGCCAGCTTGTCGTTCTTCGGGCGAACATTGATCATCAGGTTACCGTAGACGTAGCCGAGACGGGCCATGGCTCCGGTGGAGAGCATGTTCAGAATCATCTTTTGTGCAGTTCCCGCTTTCATGCGGGTTGAGCCGGCGACAACTTCCGCGCCGACCTCGGCAACAACGGCTATGCGGGCGGCTCTGCCCAGCGGCGATTTCTGATTGCAAACGACGGCTACGGTCTTTGCTCCACGAGCCCGGGCGTATTCGACGGCGGCGACGGTGAACGGAGTGCGTCCGCTGGCCGCGATGCCTACGACAACATCTTTGCTGGTCGGCTTCTTCTTTGCGATAGCTTTGCGGCCCAGAGCGGTGGAATCTTCGTCGGCTTCTACTGCTGCGGCTAGCGCTTTGGGTCCGCCAGCAATTACAAATTGGACTTTGCGCGGATCAAGGTTAAAAGTGGGAGGACATTCGACGGCGTCGAGGGCGGCGATGCGTCCGCTGGTGCCGGTGCCAACATAGATGAGGCGTCCGCCTTGAGAGAGCGCGGCGGCGATCAGGTCTATGGCTTGCGCGATTTGCGGGATCGCACGCTTGACTGCGGCAGCGACTTTGGCATCTTCGCGGTTGATGATTCGCGCAATTTCAAGCGCGGATTTGCGGTCGAGATTGGCGGAGGCGGCGTTGGACTTCTCGGTGCCGAGGCGGCGGAGATCTAGACTTCGACCCAGAGTTCGAACCGCGGTTCGCGCGGCGGTTGGCGCTGGGGTCTGGGCTCTCGTTCGGGTTGTCGTCGGGGTTGTCGTTCGGGCTGGGCGTTTCAAGCGTTCTTCTTCTCCAGGACTTCAATTACCGCATCGTGAAATGCCGGACGCAGTTGCTTGATGGCCTGGTTCTGGCAATCGGGCCAGGTGCGATTGGTCAGCAAAGTTATCGAAAGTTGGCGCTCGGGGTCGATCCACAGAGACGTGCCCGTATAACCCAAGTGTCCGAAAGAACGCGATGAAAAGTATTTTCCTGATTGCGAGGGCGTCGACGGAGTATCCCAGCCGAGGGCGCGGGAAGTGCCTTCGGGCGCGGATTCCCTTTGGGTAAAGATTGCGATGGTTTCGGGGCGCAGGATGGGATGTCCGGCGTTGAGCATGGCGTGAGCGAAGATGGCCAGATCTTCAGCGGTGGAGAACAGGCCCGCGTGCCCAGCAACGCCGCCAAGCACGCTGGCGTTTTCATCCTGCACCTCGCCCAGAATGATGCGATGGCGAAAGGCGCGGTCGTCGGCGGTGGGCGGGATTGACTCTTTCAACATGGGCGCTGGATTGAAAGTCGTATGCATCACGCCGAGGGGGCCGAAGATTTCTCGCTGGCAAAATACGTCGAGCGATTCGTCGGCGAGCCGTTCGAGAACTACTCCTAGAATGATGAAACCGATGTCGCTGTATTCGGCGCGGATGCCGGGCGGGGCGGTGAGTGGCGTCGCGAAGGTGGCTTCCAGAAGCTGTTCGCGAGTGCGGGCGCGAAGAAAAAGCTTTTCGTAGGCCGGCAGGCCGGAGCTGTGCGCGAGCAACATGCGCAGGGTAACTTCACGGCGGAGGTGGCCATCCGATTCGCTGGTGAATTCGGGCGCGATTGCGGCGACGGGTGCTTCGAGGTCGAGCAGTCCGCGCTCGTAAAGGATCATGGCCATGGCCGTCGTAGCGACGACTTTGGTGACCGAAGCGAGGTCGAAGAGGTTGGAGATGTTGACTTCGCGCGACCCCGGATCGTAGGTGAAGCGGCCGAGGGCGCGGTGAGCTACGAGTTCTCCGCGGTAGGTGATGGCAACGGAGCAGGCGGGAAAGACGCGGTCGGCGATGGCCTTGTCGAGGATGCCGAAGGCGATAGCGAAGCGATCCTCCTGAGCGGAGAGATTGCGCAGCAGAAAGGAAAAGCCCGATTCTCGATGTGGCAACGCCAGGTTCAAAATGTGTTTTGTGAACTGATGCGGTTATAGCAAAGCAGGCGAGTCGAGGCAAACGGCGAGTTACTTTGGGAGCATCATTGATAACCTTGAGCCTTGAGCCGTGTCTTCAGGGCATGTAAAGTCACAGCAGGCATGAGATATCTGACGAAAAACCTGATTGCGTTTGTTCTTCTGCTTTCTGCCGCCGCTTTTGCGCAAACTTCGCTGGACTCACGTCTCGCCGTTCTCGATCCCATCATCAATGACGCTATAGCGCAGGGACAGATTCCGGGCGCTGTTCTCGTCATCGGGCACGACGGGCAGGTGGTGTATCGCAAGGCTTACGGCAGCCGCGCGCTTGTGCCCCGGCGCGAGGCGATGACGCTCGATACGGTGTTTGATTGCGCTTCGCTGACCAAAGTCATGGCAACGACAACCGCGATCATGCAACTGTGGGAGCAAGGAAAGATTCGCATGAACGATCCGGTCGCGAAGTATATGCCGGAATTTGGACAAAACGGAAAGCAGGATATCACGGTCCGGCAGCTGCTGGTGCACTACTCCGGGCTCGCTCCGGATATGGATTTGACGAAGCGGTGGGAAGGCAAAGAAACGGCGTATCGGATCGCGTTTGAGGAGGCTCCAGAGCATACACCGGGAGCGGTGTTTTTTCTACAGCGACGTTAACTTCGTCGTGCTGGGAGCGCTGGTGGAGCGGATTTCCGGTGAGGCGCTGGATGAGTACGCGGCGAAGCATATTTTCGGGCCCCTCGGGATGAAGGAGACTCGCTTCCTGCCTCCGGCGTCGTGGGAGCCGCGCATCGCTCCTACGGAGGAGGATGAGAATCATCATTTGCTGCGCGGGGTGGTGCATGATCCTACGGCCCGGCGAATGGGCGGAGGAGCGGGACATGCGGGAGTGTTTTCGACCGCCGACGATCTCGCGATTTTTGCTCAGGCTTTGCTGGATGGCGGGCGCGGCGTGCTGACTTCGGCGACGATTGCCAAGATGACCGCCCCGCAGCAACCAGTGAA
The DNA here is from genome assembly GCA_963810955.1 of uncultured Acidobacteriaceae bacterium. GTDB lineage: Bacteria > Acidobacteriota > Terriglobia > Terriglobales > Acidobacteriaceae > Acidiflorens. The sequence continues at coordinate 35,037 of CAWEPW010000044.1, forward strand.
TGGGACGACGTTGCGCGGCTTTGGCTGGGACATCGATTCGCCGCTTTCGACGAATCGGGGCGAACTGTTGCCAGTGGGCGGTTACGGGCATACGGGATTCACGGGGACTTCGCTGTGGATCGATCCGGCTACCAAGACTTACATTGCGCTGCTGACGAATGCGGTGCATATGAACACGCTGCCTTCGGAAGAGAGGGGAAGCGCAGTGGCGCTGCGGACCAAGGTCGCGACCGCGGTGGCTGCGGCGCTGGCGCTCGATCCATCAGAAGCAGAGAAGATGCGCGTGGCTTCGATTACCGGTTATAACGAAATGCAGAGCGCGGCGCGCAAGCTGGCGGTGCGGAACGGAACAGTGAAGACGGGCATTGACGTGCTCGAAGAGACGAAGTTTTCGCCGCTGCATCCGGCTCGGGGCGGGGCTCCGCGAAGTATTGGACTGCTTACGAATCAGACCGGCGTTGATTGCGAAGGCCGCCGCACGATTGACGTGCTGGCGAATGTGCCGGGAATTTCGCTGGATGCGATTTTCAGTCCAGAGCATGGAGTGACGGGGACGATCGACACGACCCACGTCAAAAATGCGAAAGACGCCGCGACCGGAGTCGAGGTTTACAGCGTGTATGGCGGCAGTGACGCGGCGCGTCGTCCGCCGATGGAGGTGCTGAAGCGGCTGGACGCAGTGGTGATCGATGTGGCCGATGCTGGCGCCCGGTTTTACACATATGAGGCGACAGTCGGGAATTTTCTCGAGGAGTGCGCTAAGGCGGGGATTGAGCTTGTCGTTCTGGACCGCCCGAATCCGATTACCGGGTCGTTTGTGCAGGGGCCGATGTCCGATGTAGGTCAGGAAAAGTTTACAAATTATTTTCCCGAGCCGGTGCGGCATGGGATGACCCTGGGTGAGCTAGCGAAAATGGTGAATGCCGAGCGGCACATCGGTGCGCGGCTAACTGTAGTTGAGATGGAAGGCTGGCAACGCGGCGATTGGTTCGATTCGACCGGGGTGGGCTGGGTGAATACTTCGCCCAGCTTACGGGACCTGAACCAGGCGACGCTTTATCCGGGAGTGGCGATGATTGAAGGCACCAATGTCTCTGTGGGGCGCGGGACCGACACGCCATTCGAAGTCGTCGGCGCGCCCTGGATCAAGAGCAGGGAACTGGCGGCCTATCTGAACGGGCGTGAAATTCAGAGTGTCCGCTTCGTGCCGGTTACATTTACAACGTCGTCGAGTAACTTTGCGGGGGAACGCTGCGAGGGCGTGAACATCTTTGTTCTCGATCGCAATACGCTGGATTCTCCGGAGCTGGGAATTGAGCTGGCGTCGGCGCTGCGCAAGTTGTATCCGAAAGATTTTAAGTTGGAACGAATGGCGGATCTGCTGGTGAATCAGGCCGTGTTTGACGCGATCGCGGCGGGTGAAGATCCGCGGCGGATTGCGGAGGATTGGCGGGAACGGCTGGAGGCGTTTGTGCGGTTGAGGGAGAGATATTTGTTGTACAAATAGGCCGACGGAGCTGCGAACTAAGAGCTTCGAGCAAGCGGTGCTTACTCATCGCGCATTCACATAGTCGCTCACCGGCCTCCTCGGCTACAATTAGCGATGAAGCGACTGCTTGTTTATGCCGGATACAATTCCCTTTATTCCTAGTCCGTTTTACCGTTGCGCTGGGCCCAACTGCGGAGTGCTGAAGGGCGGAAGCGAGCGCTGGTGGGTGATGTGGAGTTCGATTGACGACTACGGCCATCCGGTAATGCATCTGGCACCGTGGGACGAAGAACTGGCGGTGCGCGAGGGCGCTATGCATGTTTGCGGCGAGGGCTGCGCGCAGAAACTCCAATCGCAGTTTATGGGCAATGTGATCGAGAGCCGTGCGCGAAGAAACAGCGGCTAGGCGGACGGTCCGGCTAACTCGGCACTCGGGCGGGTGCATCTCAGTTGCACGGGGCTGATTTAATTGTTTTCAGGCTTAATTGTTTTCAGAAGGTGGTTGGCTATGAAGATTCGTGTTGCTTGCATCTGCTTTTTGCTGCTGGCTGGGATCGCTGCGGCGCAGTCGACCCAGGCTCCGGACGCGGCTGCACCCGCTGCTGCGGCAGCGAAGCCAACGTTGACGATTCCGGTGGGAACGCAGATTCCGCTGACGCTGAAGCAGGCGATCTCAACCAAGACGGCTAAGGACGGGGATCCGGTGTATGCGGAAGTTGCGTTTCCGTACGTTATCGATGAGCGGATCGTGATTCCGGCGGGGACTTATATACAGGGGAAGATCGAGCACTCGCAGCGCGGGGGCCATGTCAAGGGGCGCGCCGAGGTGCTGATTCACTTTACGTCGATGATTTATCCCAATGGCTATACGGTGATGCTGGGCGGGTCGATCGAGAATACTCCTGGGGCGCAGAAGACATCGATGAAGGATTCTGAAGGAACGATTCGCCAGGACAGCGATGCGGGGAAAAAAGCTGAGACGGCCGCGGGGGCGGCAACCACCGGGGCTGTGATCGGAGCCGTCACCAACGGGTTGAAGGGCGCGGGAATCGGAGCGGGAATTGGCGGGGCTGCAGGTGTGGCGGTCGGAATGCTTTCGCGGGGCGCCGACGTTAGACTGGAGCCGGGAACGTCAATTGAGATGGAGATTCAACGGGAAGTTACAGTGGATGCCAGCCGGATCTCGTCGCGGCGGGAAGTGATTGTTAGGAACGACTAGGTTAGACGCCTTCGTTCATCGTTTTTTCGCGCATCATTGGTTTACGACGGTTTACGACCCTAAATCGTCAAAACAGTTTCCTAGCTGGTTTCCCTCCCGAGTGTCCCTCGCTGCTTCGCGGACAAGAGTGTCCGCGCCACACGGGCTATTTCAAGTTAAACATAGCGTTCACGTGCGCGGTCACGGTTACGTTCTGGGGAGAGAATTCTGCGGTCGGGGCGGGAGCTGCCGCCATCGCTGCCATGGCGCGCATCGGCCTCGGCGCGATCACGCGGAAGTTCTCGGAGACATCGACGGACGCGTAGGACAGCTCACCCAGCGTGCGTCCGGCGGCACTGGCCAGAGACTGCGCTGAGTCTCGAGCGCGGCGGTAGGCGTCGGCTACGGCTTTGCTCTTGGCCTCCTCGGTCGAGTCGAGGATATAGCTGAGCGACTGGCTTTCACCAACACTGCCGTCGGCTAGTTGTTCGGTGACGGGGCCGACCTTGGAGAAATCCTTGAGCTTCAGGGTGACGCTGGCCGTGACCTGGTAGCCGATCACTTTATGTTTCGGATTTTTCCAGTCGTATTGCGGATTCACGGAGAAGAATCCGATTTCGGCGGATTTGGGATCGATGCCGTTGGCGCGCAGCACCTGGCGAGTGGTTTCGGCCTGCTTCGCGGCTTGAGCGTAGGCTTCTTTCGCGGTGTCGGCCTGGGCTGAAATGTTGAACTGGATCAGCGCGGTATCGGGCGCGGCTTCAAACTTGCCCTCGGCGCCGACGAAGATCGTGTTGGGCTGCGCGCTGAGGGTGGGCGTCTGCGCGGCCGAAACTGCGCCCAGAACCAGGACGACGCAGGTTGCAAGAATAGCGAGTTTCATTGAACAGCTCATTGTGATCTCTCCTTCGGCCTTGGACATGGTCTGCACGTTGCGGCTGGATGGGGAAACGGACTGAAGCCTCCCTTATACGCTTCTACTGAGAGAACGGGAGGAGAATCATGAATTGCGATCGAAATGAGCTAGGCACGAGAAATCGCGAGACAAAAGTGAGAGTTGATTTGAAGGCGGCAAACTCGACTGGGTCTATCCACAATTAGCCTTTCAGAAAAGAAGTATTCGACGCGTTGACGTCCTTGCGCAGGTCATCCCAGATGTTGTCCGGCATTTCAAGGAATATTTTGACGATACTGGGGTCGAACTGGCGTCCGGACCAAAGCGAGATTTCCTTGCGGGCGGCGTCAAAGGATTGCGCGCGGCGATAAGGGCGGTCGACAGTCATGGCGTCGAGAGTGTCGGCGACCGAGAATATGCGCGCGCCCAGCGGAATCTCTTCACCCTTCAGGCCGCGTGGATATCCCAACCCGTCAAAACGTTCCTGATGGGCGTGAACAATTTCCGCTGCCTCCGCCAAAAAAGGAATTCGGGAAATGATCTTGTAGCCGAGGTAGCAGTGCTCCTTCATCACATCCATTTCCTCGGTAGTCAGCTTGCCGGGTTTGAGCAGTATGGCGTCGGGGATGGCAATTTTGCCTATGTCGTGGAGGAAAGCTCCGCGGGCGATCACGCTGATGTCTTCTTTCGGCAAGCCCAATTTGCGGGCAATGGCGATGGTGAATGCGGTAACGCGCCGGGAGTGGCCCTCGGTCTCTTTGTCTTTGAGATCGAGGACATCGCCCAGAACTTCGACCATCATTTCGGAGGACTTCTTAAGATCGGAAAGAGCGTTCTTCCATTGTTGTGTTCGAGCGGCAACCAGCGACTCGAGGTTGGTGCGGTAAGCATCGTTTTCACGCTTGAGGCGGCGATTCTCGAGCGCGCGGCGAACCGTGTTCAACAGTTGCTCACGCTCGAAAGGCTTGGGCAGGTAGTCGTAAGCTCCGTTGTGAATCGCCTGCAGCGCAACCGAAATATCGTGGACGGTCGTGACCATGACGATCGGCATGTCAGGGTAACGTTCTTTGGCGCGCTCCAGCAGGGCAATGCCATCCATTTCGGCCATCATCAGGTCAGAAAGGACGAGATCGAATTCGTCGCCCGATTCGAGAATCGCGAGAGCCTCGAGGCCATTGGCGGCCTGGCGCGTCTGAAAATGGGCTGCGCCGAGCATGGAGCAGACAATTTCGCGGATGGTTTCTTCGTCGTCCACCACTAGGATGCGGTCATTGGGCATGGTATTGAGAGTATGTATCGCCATTCTAGGACACGCCTCTACATTCCGAAAGTAACCAATGGGAGACTGAAATCCGGTAACCGTAGCGGACCTGCGTGATATCTAGGAAGCAGGTGTCTCTGCGCCTGTTTTCGCGTGTTGAGCTATGGGTCCTGCCTGGCATTCGGTGAGCACGTTGACCATCCCGAGTTTGACGACTCGGGAGACGGCTGCCTTGATTGTGGTGGCGGTCAGCCTGCTTTTCTTCCGCGTTTTTCGGGAGCGATGTCTGCTGGTTTGGGGCATGGGCTGGGTCGTCTACGGCGCCTTTCTTTGTGTAGAGGGCGCGAACGAACTGCACGCCTCGAAAGTGATGGGCGCATTCAGCCATGCCGGCTTTGTGCTGGCCATGGGATTGCTGGCCGCGGCGGCGCTGATGGCGGTCGAGGCACGACGGGCGCTGGCGGCGTGGTTGGCGCTCTCCTCGGCGTTGATGGTCTGCGCTGCCGTTCAACCTCTGTATTTTCCCGATGCAAAAATCTCTGCTCTGGGATTGGAAATCACCTTCCGGGTGATTGCGGCTGGAGCGGCCCTCGAACTGATTCGCCGCCGCTGGGGGCGGGTTGGAGCGGGGCCTCTTCTCTTCGCGGGCGGGTTGCTGACTCTGAACCTGAACTGGCCTCCTTATACCAATCACATTCCCAGTGAAGGTTATCTGCTGGCGGAAGCGCTGTTTGGTTCGAGCATGTTGGTGGTGGTGCTCGATGACTGGCGGCTGCGCATGCGGCGGCTGAAGGTGTTGAATGGGCTGACGGTCACGATCGCGCGCGGGCAGAATCATGCTCCGATGATGCAGACCGCGCTAGAGAAACTGAAGGGTGTAGTGGAGGCGAAGGCGGCATGGTTTCAGTTGGTGTCGGGCGACCATTTGGTGCCGACCCAACATGCGGGCCTGTCGGCGGAATTCTTGCGAGCGATTGCGACTACTGCGACAGATGATACTGAAACTCGGATCCTCGAGGAAAACCGGGCTACCGTGATAAAGCTTTCGGCGATTTCGGAGCCGCAACGGCAAGAGTTGAAGAAAGTCGGCATCCATCACGTGGTGCGGTTGCCGGTGCAGGGTAAAAAGTCAGTGATCGGGATGGTGTCGCTGGCTTGTGCGCAACGGCGACGGCATACGCGGGAGGAACTGGAGTTTCTGGAAACCGCGGCACAGAAACTGGGGATTGCGGTAGAGAATCTGCGGTTGCTGGAGCAGGTGCTGCGCTCGCAGCAGCAATGGGTAAATACGTTCGATTCCATACTGGATCCAATCCTTGCGCACGACGCGGACTTCCGCATCATCAAGGCGAATCAGGCGCTGTTGCAGCGTCTGGAGCAGGCTCCTGCCGACGTCCTGGGCCATCTCTGCGAAGAGGTTATGCCGAAAGTGCGGCCCTGGGAGGGATGTCCCTATTGCGATTTTGGCGTCGGTCTGACGCAGGCAGTCGACCCGTGCTTTGGCGGCCAGGCGATGGTTTCAACTTCGTCGTATGCGGAGCCGCGGGATCAGACCGGCACGATCCATATCGTCCACGATATGACCGCGCGGCAAGTGGCGGAAGACAAATACCGCATGTTGTTTGAGCAGGCGCAGGAAGGCGTGTTTGTCGCGACGCTGGATGGCGATCTGCTCGACTGCAACGATGCCTTTGTCACCATGCTCGGCTACAGCAGCCGGGACGAACTGATGGCGCTTGATATGCGGAGCGTGCTCTACGCGGTGCCCGAAGAGCGCGTGGCCTTTCGCCATGAAATCGAGGCGCACAACTACGTGCGCAACTTTGAAATTACGGCGCGGCGCAAAGATGGAACGCTGCTGGCAGTGGCGCAGAGTTGCTTTGCCACGCGCGGAGCCAAAGGCGCCATCGAACGCTATCAGGGTTTCGTGCTCGACATCACTGAGAAGAAACGTTCAGAAGACGAAATGCGGCGGCGCAACCGCGAGTTGAATGCGCTGAACGCGATGGCCATTATCGCAACCCAGTCGTTCGACCTGGACGAAATTCTGAACCTGACTCTGCGTCAGGTGATTTCGCTGTTTGGAGCGGAGACCGGCTCGGTCTATCTTGCGGTGGAACCGGATGGCACGTATCGCCGGCGCGCGGCCTGGGGACAGCGCAGCGAAGCGCGCGTGCGCATGGCTGAAGTCGAATTTCCGGAAGGGCTGGGCGATCTGGTGATGCGGTCGCGGGCCGAGGTGGTGACACAGGATTTTGTTCCTCACCTGCCCGCGGCGGTGGTGGAATTCGCCTGCGCTGACCGATTGCCTTACTGGATCTGGGTTGTGCTCTGGAGCAAGGAGAAGCCCATCGGCGTCATGGGCATTGCCGGCAAAGAAGACCGGCATTATTCCAGCAACGATGAGAATCTGATGGTCGCCATCAGCCGGCAACTGGCTACGACGATCGAAAAAGTGCAGCTCTATGAAGAGACTTGCAGGGCCTATGAAGATCTGCGGCGCACGCAGGAGCAACTGCTGCAGAGCGAAAAGATGTCGGCCGTCGGGCAATTGATTGCCGGTGTGGCGCACGAGTTGAATAATCCGCTGACTGCGATCCTCGGCTATGCGCAACTGCTGGAGGGCGCGGAGATGGATCAGCGTTCCGCCGATTATGTGCGCAAACTCTTCAAGCAGGCGCAGCGGACGCACCGCGTGGTGCAGAATCTGCTTTCGTTCGCGCGCCAGCGCAAGCCGCAGAAGCAGGAAGTCGATTTGCGCAAGGTGCTGGAAGAGTCACTCGCTCTCCGCGAATACGATTTGAGGGTCAACAACGTCGCACTGGAGTGCGACATTGCCGATGGGCTGCCATCGGTCGTGGCCGATCCGCACCAGTTGGAGCAGGTTTTTCTCAACGTCATCAACAATGCTCTCGACGCGATGGTGGAAGGCAATGGCCGCGGTGTGTTGAAAGTGCGCGTGTTCAGGAAAGATGTCTTCGTGTGCGTGGAATTTGACGACAGCGGTCCCGGAATCACGGACCCGAACCGAATTTTCGATCCCTTCTATACGACGAAATCGGTGGGCAAGGGAACCGGGCTGGGTTTGAGCATCTGCTACGGAATCGTCAAAGAGCATGGCGGCGAAATCGCAGCGCGCAACCGTCCAGAAGGAGGGGCGACGATCGAGGTCCGCTTGCTGGCGAGCGAGAAAGCCGCGTTGCCGGAGCCGGTCTCCCCGCCACGTCGAGAAGCTTTGCTCACGGAGCGTGTGTTGCTTGTGGAAGATGAAGAAGCCGTATTGGAGTTCGAACGCGATGTGTTGGCCGGCGCCGGAGCTGAAGTCACGACTTCCATGAGTGTGGAGGACATGCAGCAGCGGCTCGGGAATGCAACGTTCGACGTGATCGTGATGAACGGGCGGATGCCGGGTGGATTGAACACCCAGGAAATCTACGACTGGGTCGCAAAGACCTGTCCTGGTTTAGAAAAGGGACTGCTGTTCACGTTTTCCAGCATGACCGACCAGCAGACTCGTGAGTTTATCCACACACAGGGTGTGCCGTCGTTGGCTAAGCCCTTTGAAGTGGCGGATCTGATTGCACGAGTGCGCGAACTGAGCCACCGAGAACTGAAGCCCGCTGGTAGTCCGGCGGATACGGCAGTGATTAGGGAAGACAACGCCGGGGAGAAAGCTACCGTTGCCGGAGCGGGAGCCTAGGAGGCGGGTCAAGCCCTGTCTCTACACAAGTTAGATTCGTTCCTTCAAACCCCGCATCAGGTCAATAATCACTTTTTCGTTGCGGCAGTACCAGCGCCAGTGGCCCTCTCTTTTCGCTTCGACCAGTCTGGCCTTTTCCAGGATCCGCATGTGATGTGAGACAGTGGGCTGTGACAGCTTGACTCGCTCCTCTATGTCGGAGGCGCAAAGGCCGGTTTCTTTATCAATGGAGCATCCTCCCTTTTCCTTAAGCGCACGCAGGATTCGGCGCCGCGCGGGATCGGCGATGGCGTGGAGAAAGCGATCAAGATCGGGAGCAGAGTCAGCGGCAGACATGGGAATTTGTAATTTGTAATTTGAAACCAATCCAATTGTTGTTGACTCGATGTTTTCAAATTGCAAATTACAAATTGCAAATTACAAATTCCTTCTATCTTTTCACAATCGGATTGTAACCATCGCTGATCAGGCGGGCACGCATTGCGTCAGCCTCTTTAATGTCGGTATAGGGACCCACCTGAACGTGATAGAACTTGTCGACGGCAGCGTTATTGGCGGCGAACGCAGGATACTGCTTCTTCTGCAGAGCTTCGACTAGAGCCTGGGCATCTTCCTCACGGCTTACCGCGGCTACCTGCACGTAGTATCCGCCGATCGCGGGGGGCGGCGCTGACGATGCATCTGACGCCGGCTTCGCACTTGCCGCTGTGTCTGCCGGCGGAGAAGCCGAGTTCGAGCCTGCGGCAGCCGGCTGAGACTGCAAATTCTTGCTTGCGAGTGAGCTGTCGGCATTCTTCTCGCCTACCGATTTATAAAAACTAAAATCGGGTGACTGCGGAGTGGAAGCGGAAGCATCGGCCTTTGCGGCCGAGGGGCGAACCGTTTTCGTCGAAATTCCCGCGGCAGCACCGGGCGAATTCGCGACCCCCGCGAGTGCCGTTCTTCTTCCCAGCGAAAAGCCGATGGCAAAGAAAAAAGCGCAGATTAGCACCAGCGCGAAAAAAATGGCCAGCATATGGCCCGTGCCCAGAGTGATCTCCGTATCTTGCTGCGCTGTCGACATGAGAAAAACTGTGCAGCGGGGTATACCCCGCTACCACACGAAACTGCCTTCTAGCTTTTTGCCGGAGCGGCTGTTTTCGCGCCCGCCAGCAGGTTCTGCAATCCGGAATAGAAATCGATCGGGACCGGGAACACTACGGTCGTGTTCTTCTCAACTCCGATTTCAGTGAGCGTCTGCAAATATCGTAACTGGATGCTGGCCGGTTCGGACGACAATAAGTGCGCCGCATCCACCAGGCGCTGCGCGGCCGAGAACTCGCCTTCGGCGTGAATGATCTTCGAGCGCTTTTCGCGTTCCGCCTCGGCCTGCTTGGCCATTGCGCGCAGCATCGACTCGGGCATGTCCACCTGTTTGACTTCCACGTTCGCGACCTTCACTCCCCAGGGCGCGGTGTGCGTATCGAGAATGCTTTGCAGGCGCAGGTTGATTTTGTCGCGGTGAGCGAGAAGTTCGTCGAGTTCCTGTTCGCCGAGCACCGAGCGCAGCGTGGTTTGCGCGAACTGCGAAGTCTGGTAGGCGTAGTTCGACACTTCGACAACGGCTTTGTTGGGATCGATCACGCGGAGAAAAATTACCGCGTTCACTTTCAACGTTACGTTGTCGCGGGTAATGATGTCTTGCGGCGGAACTTCGAGCGCTTCCTGGCGCAGCGAAATTCGCACCATGCGGTCGATCGGGGCGAAGACCAGAATCACGCCAGGGCCCTTGGCCGCGATCAGGCGTCCCAGGCGGAAGATAACCCCGCGTTCATATTCGGCGAGGATCTTGATGGAACTCAACAGGTAGATGATGACGATGACGATGGCAACGGTGACCACCGGGAATCCGAGATCCATAAATACCTCCACTCAACTCGCAATTCAGAGTATGAGCGGATTGTAGCGCACACGAGCGGTTGTAGGCGCGGATGAACACGCCGCCGCAGTTGTTGAGAGAGATGCGGGCAGGACGGCAAGGCGACGTTAGCTCTGGAATTTCTCGGCGACGAATTTCGGCAACATGTCTTCCAGTTTTTGCGATAGCCAGACTTGCAGTTCGGCCTGGCGCTCCTGAGAAAGACTCACGAAGCGAACTCCCAGTTGGTCGGTTTTCCCCCAGCAGACCGTTGATTCCGACAAGAATGGACGTCCGCAACCCGGCAGCGCGAACTGCACTTGCACGTCTTCCCCGGCGTTGAACGGGGTGACCGTGCTTATGGCCATGCCTCCTTCGCTAATATTGACGCTGTGGCCGCGAATCTCCGGCTGAGCTGCCCTCCGGATTACAACTAGCACCGAGACGGGGCAGCGGAAATAGCGCCGCCGCGCTCGCAGAATCAACCCGTAGGCGAATTTGAGCGTCGCCCGGATTGACTCGGCAGTAACCGGCCGCTCGAAGGCAAAGCCCGCTCTTTTCCGATAGGCTGCTGTCTCTTGCGCGTCAGTGCCGCTGACGATAAACGTCACGGCCGTCCGGTTTGATGGTGAGCGATGCACCTCGTCCAAAATTGTTCCGGCCTGCCCTCCTATTTGCAGATCGACAATAACGGCGTCGTATTTGCGGCGGTTCAAGAGCTGAATGGCGTCCGGCGCGTCTTGACAGACGTCAGGGGCGATGGAGAACTCTTGCAAGCTGTGTTTGAAGACCCGCACTGTGGCTGTATCGGCGGACACCAATAGCGCAAGTCCGATTGGCATGGTGGAGTCTTGCCCCCGAAGAGATAGTCTGGCGACTGACGCGGATGATCTCTTGCCCTGGATTTTCAGCTGCACGACGATGGTAGGGGCATATTCGTTTGGCTGGATTGGCCGCGAGTTTCACGTTACGAAATCCGAACAGATCGCATCCGCTTGCGGAAGCCAGGTGGGCACGGCGCCAATGCGGCTTTTTCACGCTACACGCTGCGCTGGCGGGCTTTGCCCGCCGGGACGGACGAATTCATCCGTTCCTATGTGGGGCCTGTGATTTGCTTCATGCGTTTGCTTCAAGCCATGGCTGGGCTGGTTGCGGCGATCGGATCTACTGTCAGCGTGAGGCCGTTCACTTGGCGGACTACGATCCGGTCTCCGGCTTGAACGGGGATGGTGGAGACGGCATCCCACACCTCGCCGTGCACGAAGACTTTTCCGGCCGGCGCCAGCTGAGTTTGGGCAATTCCGATTTCGCCGATCAAGCCTTGCTCGCCGGTGACTATTTTGTTGCGGCGGGCACGCACGGCGATCCTCATCAGGAAGACAGTAATGATTCCGAATGGGATGCTCACGGTGAGCGCGGTCATCAGATGAACGCGCATTTCAGGGATGGGAGCATCGACCAGGAGCAGGCCGCCCAACGTGAGAAGGACGATTCCTCCGGCCGTTATTATGCCGTGGCTCGGGAATTTGGCTTCGGCGACGAACAAAGCGAACGCTACCAGAATCATCGCGAGCGCGGCGAAGCGGATGGGCAACAGGTGCATGGCAAAGGCGGCAAGCACGATGAAGATCACTCCCACCGTGCCGGGAACGACCGCGCCGGGGTGGTTGAATTCCACATACAGACATAACGCGCCGATGAGCAGAATGATCAGCGTTATGTTGGGATCCATGATGTAGGAAAGAATCTGCTCTTTTAGAGTCATTGGATAATCGCGTATCGGCTGGCCCGCCAGGTCGAGAGTGACGGATGTGCCGTCGAAACGTTTGAAACTCTTGCCGCGCATCTGGCGAAACAGGTCCTGCACGCTCGGGGCGACGTAATCGATCAGCTTCTTATCGAGCGCCTCCTGCTCGGTGAATGATTTCGATTCGCGAACCGCGCTTTCGGCCAACTCGACGTTGCGGCCACGCTTGGCTGTTACGGAGCGCATGAGCGCGGCCGCGTCATTCTCAATCTTCTTCATCATGGTCTCGTCGGGCTTGCCGAAAAGAGTCACCGGATGAGCCGCGCCGGCGTTGGTGCCGGGCGCCATGGCCGCGACATCCGCCGCCTCAAGGATGAAGATTCCTGCCGAGCCCGCACGGCTGCCGGGCGGGGCGACGTAGACAATGACAGGCACCTTAGAGGCCACGATTTTATCGATGATCTCGCGCGTCGACTCGACGAGACCACCAGGCGTGTTCATTTCGATGAGGACGGCCTGGTCGTGATTGGCGGCGGCAGATTCGAAGGCGCGGCCTATGTATTCAGCGGTTACAGGCTGGATGGCATCGTCTAGTGGGATACGCAGGACTTGGGCGGAGGAGATGGTAGTTAGAAGCAGCAGGAGTGCCATGCAACATACAAAACCGCGAGCGAGATATTTCGTCATGGCTGTGGCTGCGCTTTCTCCGCTTGCTTGGCTGCCAGGGTGCGCTTCAGATCCTGGCCGGCAGAGTTGGCTGGCTCCAGTTGCAGCGCGCGGTTAATGTTCTGGGCAGCTGAGTTTATTTTATTTTCCTTCAAATCGAGACGCGCAAGAATCAGGTAGGCGTCGGCCGACTCGCGAATGCGAAGGGCAGCTTCAGCTTGGGCGCGGGCATCTGTGGCGTCTCCTCTGGCGTCGTAGTCTTCGGCCAGCGCGGTTAGCGGAGCGGTGCTGGTGGGATCGATGACAGCGGAGTGGTGGAACTCGGACTCGGCTTCGGTGGTGAATCCGTGGGCTAACAGTTCTTTGCCTAGCTCGATATGAAAGCGCGCGTGGGCGTGAGGGTCGGAGCGCGCGAAGCGTTCTTCAGCATAGCTGCCGATCTGCATCGTCATCTGGCGGAAAGCGTCTTCTTCGTAATTGCGTTTGATACGCTCCAGAGGCGGTTTCGAGACCGCGCTGCTGGCTGCGATTATGCTGTCGCCGACGGTCGGAGTGAGAGAGCCGAGGAGCATTTTTGCTTCCGCGTCATCGGGGCGGTGATCGAGCGTCGCGTGGAGTTCGCGGGCTGCGCCGGCATGATCTCCCGCCCGGGTGAGAGTTAAGGCGAGGTTGAAGTGGTAGTCGGGATCGCTGGGATCATTCTGAATCGCGCGCTCGAAATAGCTGCCTGCGGCTTTGGTTTTGCCGCGGCTTGCGGCCACTACTCCCAGATTGTTGTCGACTTCGGCGAGCGGCAGGCGCGCCGCCACAAACTCAAACGCACTTTCGGATTTAGCGTAGTCCCCTTGCGCGTAGGCAGCTAATCCCAGATAGAAATGTGCCTCGCGCGCGAGCGTACCCGAACCCGGACCTGATCCCGGACCTGATCCGGAAGAAGACCGCGTGACCTGGCTTAGGGCGTCTATTGCCGGTTCATAAGCGCGCTGTGCATAGTTGGTCTTTCCCAGTTCGAGCCAGGCTCGCGCGTAATCAGGACTGAGACGTGTCGCCTCGCGATACTGGCGCAGCCGCTCTTCGACGCTCGTGGCCAACATGCCGCGAATGTAGTTCTCCTGGGCATCGAGGCGCACGGGCGTCAAGCTTGCGACGTATTTGTCCTTGGGCATGGAGAAATCGGCGCGAACGAGGTGGAGCACATCCCAGGCGAGAGCGGATTGCAAAGTGGCGAGATCGGCCAGGGGCGCGGATTCCGTGACGGCGGGAGAAAGTTTCTGGGCGCGCATGTCGAGCAGTTGCGCGGTTGCGGTCAGGCGCTCCCCATCGTAGCTATAAGAGCCGAGAGCCGCGTAATCGACGTCCATTTCTTCAGCCAAACGGTAGAGCGTAGCGCGCGAGGCGTGGACTCCGGCGGGAATACCCTGGCGATCGTAGGCGCGGAGCCGCTCGTCGCGGCTGGCTACGTAAAGCACCGGTGAATTAAGCTGCTCGTGAAAAGCTTCGGGGAAGGATTCGCCGAGCCACTCCAGGCCGGGGGTGGGTGAAGTGTTTGCGAAGGGAATCACGACCATAGTTCTTCCAACAACCGCCTGTCCGATGAGAGCCTGGCCGATGTTCCGATCGATGACGGTTTGGGCGACGGCAGGCTGGCCGGACGCGTCGGTATCGACTTCCTGAGCAGGAAGCAAAGGCATCATCAGCAGCGAAACTAGGAAGACCAAAAAAACCGCGCGTTTCACGACAAGTTGATTATATCGACTGCAGCGGCGGCTTCTAAGCTTTAAGAATTTCCTTCGTGTACCTTCGTGACCTTGGTGTTTGGCGATTTGTGACCGCCGGCACTCTGCTTAGATCGCGGTAGGCAGGCGGCTATCTGCATCCCGCCGGACGGGCGAGACGCCCGTCGCTCCACCAGCGGCTTCAACAGGCAACTGTGACTGCGTCCAGCCTGCTAGTTCGTCGCTGCCTGTGATAAGACGCGCGCCGCGTTCATAGGTCAGATAAGACCATGCCCATTGGACCATGACCAGCAGGCGATTGCGAAATCCAATCAGAAAGAGAATGTGGATCAACAACCAGGCCAGCCAGGCAAAATACCCAGACAACTCGAATTTGCCAATTTGAGCGACGGCGGCGGCGCGGCCGATGGTGGCCAGGCTGCCTTTGTCGTGATAATGAAAATTGCGCCGGGGCTGATTTTCTAAATCGCGAGCTATGGTTTCCGCTGCCCAGTTTCCCTGCTGTATGGCAACTTGCGCGACTCCGGGCAGCAGCTTTCCGTTCTCGCCGTTTAGCGCAGCGAGGTCGCCGATCACGAATACGTTGGGGTGTCCGGGAATGCTGAGGTCCTGATTCACCAGCACGCGGCCCGCGCGATCTACAGGCACGCCCAACTTTCGGCCGAGGGGCGAGGCGGCCACTCCCGCTGCCCACAGAATTACGGGCGCGAGAATCTTTTCGTTTCCGAGACAAACTGCGCCGGGCTCAATGCCCGTGACCATGTGCGAGGTGCGCACTTCGACTCCCAGGTGGCGAAGTTGCGCTTCCGCTTTGCGGGAGAGCTCTTCGGAATAGGCCGGCAGAACTCGCGGACCGCCTTCGACCAGCAATATGCGGGACTTGCTCGGGTCGATATGGTGGAACTCGTGGTTCATGGCGTGATGCGCGATTTCGGCCAGGGTTCCGGCCAGTTCGACCCCTGTGGGGCCGGCACCGACGACCACGAATTGCAGAGGAGGCGCGCTTGTGACGTCGGCTTGGGGCGCATTCTTCTGCCGCTCGTTTTCCTGGCGCTCAGCGAGCTCGAATGCGAGGAGGACGCGGCGGCGGATCTCCAGAGCGTCTTCAATCGACTTCAAGCCCGGCGCCAACGCGGCCCACTCTTCATGGCCGAAGTAGGCATGGGTTGCCCCGGAAGCAACGATCAAAAAGTCGTAAGCGATTTTCTCCTGCCTGGTAACGATTTGCTTATGATCGAGATCGAAACTCACCACTTCTTCAAGTAACACTTCAATGTTGGAATGGCCGGCCAGAATCGCGCGAATCGGTGTCGCAATCTCTCCTGGAGAAAGGCCGGCGGTTGCGACCTGGTAGAGCAGCGGCTGAAAGGTGTGGTGGTTTTTCCGGTCCACGACCGTGACTTGAACGGGAAGTTTGGCGAGTCGTTGCGCTGCAGTCAGACCCCCGAAACCCGATCCGACGATTATCACTCGCAGTCTTGCTTCATTTTTCATTACATTTATATAGAGGCGGCAAAGCTTCGGAGGTTGCAAGGTTTCAAAGAAAGAAGGTTTCAAGGGTTTCGCGGTTTCAACGAAAAGGTTTCGATTCCGTTGCCGCCGCTATTGCCGGTTTGGTTACAACCTTGAACCTTGAAACTCTGAAATTTTGAAACCTCTATACACTGCTTCTATAGATACTGCTTCTATACACCTTTGATCACTCCGGCGCAGTCCACTTCGTCAGCTCAAAGTTTTCTCCTGCCGTCTGCGCGGGACATTATTTTCATTCTTCTTTTCTGGTCGCTGTTGGCGGGGCCTTTGTCGCGGCTGCCGCTGGCCGACGCGGATATAGGATGGCACATTCGCACCGGCGAACTGATTCTGGCTACCCACTCCTTGCCGCGCACCGATCCGTTCTCTTCCACCATGCACGGACAACCCTGGTACGCGTGGGAGTGGCTCTACGACGTGCTGCTTGGAATTCTGCATCAGGCTTGCGGTCTCAACGGAGTGGTGTGGCTGTGCGCATTTCTAGCGGCCGCGATTTTTGCGTTATTGCTGTCGCAACTCATTCAAACGCGGAACTGGTCTGCTGCTTGCGATTGTGCTGATGCTGCTGGCGGAGGCGGCCGCGGTTATTCATCTGTATGCGCGTCCGCACATTGTGAGTTGGCTTTTTTCTTTGCTCTGGTTTATGGCGCTGGAACGATGGGAACGATGGGAACGATGGGGACGATGGGAACGGTGCGAACAGCGGCCAGACGCTGAGAACGGCCGCCTGCCGCGCTGGCTGCCATGGTTTTTTCCCGCCTCGATGCTGTTGTGGGTGAACCTGCACGGCGGGTGGCTCTTCGGCTTCGCCCTGCTTGGAATCTATGCTTTCTCAGCATTTGTGGAGAGCATCCGCGCGCAAGACCCATTCGCGGCGGTTCGCGCGGCGCGGCGGGCTCGCGCAATGGCGGTGGCGTGGGTAGCTTCAGCGTTAGCCACGCTTGTGAATCCGTTTGGCTGGCGGCTGCATGAACATATTTATCGCTATCTGAGCGACCGCTATCTGATGAATCATATCGACGAGTTTCGCTCCCCTGATTTTCATGGCTGGTCGCAACGTGCGTTTGCGATTATTTTGGCGCTCGTGCTCATCGCGCTTGCGGGCAATCGCAAACGGTTGCCCCTTAGCCAATTTCTGGTGGCTCTGCTGGCGGTGTATGCGGGATTCTATTCTTCGCGCAATCTTCCGGTTTCGTCGATGCTGCTGGTGCTGATCGCGGGGCCTATCCTGTGGGACAACTTTGCTGCGCTGGCGGATAGGGCGGGGGCGTGGCGGTGGGTGCAACGCAGCGCCGCGCGGATACTGGATTTCTCCAATCGCATGGGCGATCAGGAAATGCAACTTCGCGGACATCTCTGGCCGGCGCTCTGCGTGGTCTTAGCATTTGCGATCTGCCTGCACGGTGGACGGCTGGGATCGAAGCAGATCATTCAGGCAGCGTTCAATCCTAAGAAGGTGCCGGTTGCAGCGGTGAATTTCCTGCAGCGAGAGAACGTAAAAGAGCCGCCGGTCTTCTCCACCGACGCTTGGGGAGGCTATCTCATCTATCGCATGTATCCCTCGCGACAGGTCGTGGTGGATGATCGTCACGATCTTTATGGTTCAGACCGCATTCGGCAATACCTGATTTTGACTCAGGCTGAACCGGGATGGCAGAACGTGCTGAAGGACTGGCAAATTCGAACCGCGTTGTTGCCCGCCGATTCGACGCTGGCCAATCTGCTGCGCGAGCTGCCCCAGGAGTGGAGGGTGGTGTACGAAGATAAAGTTGCGGCGGTGTTCGAGAGGCGTTAGCGGACCGCAGCAGCGTTTGCGGTTGCTAGGGCCTGTTCACACTATCGCAGGGCCTCGATGATGAATGCGAAGTAGATAAAGGCGAGAAACACAACATCGAGTTTCTCGAAACGCGAAAAGATGCGGCGGAAGCCTTTCAGCCGCCGAAACAGGCGCTCCACTTGGTTCCGCTTCTTGTAGAGTTCGCGATCGTAGTCCCAGGGTTCGCGCCGGTTCGATTTGGGTGGAACCACCGGAATCATGTTCATTTCCAGCACCAGTTGCCGGGTTTCGTCGCCTTCGTAGGCCCGGTCCATCAACAGCGGGACTTCGACCGGCAGCGGACCTAACTCCAGAAGTAGTTGCCGGCCCACCGGCGCATCGTGCGCTTCTCCCGGCGACAAGCAGAAAATTATTGCCGTTCGAGCATTCGCGGCAACCAGATGAATCTTGGTGTTCCATCCGCCGCGCGATTTCCCGATGGCTTGGGGTCCGTTTTTTTTAAAGCCCCAGTCCCGTCGGGATGCACTTTCACCGAGGTCGAGTCCAAACTGAAAGCTTCGATTTTGATGCGCAGAATCTGCTCTTGCTGCAACTTGGCAAACACCTGATCCAAGACGCCTTTCTTGGCCCAACGATTCATGCGCACGTAGATGCTGTGCCAGTTGCCGTACCGCTTGGGCAATCCGCGCCACTTACATCCGTGCTCGGCGACATAGAGAATCGCATTCAACAAGATCAAATTCTCGTGACGCACATTGCCGCGTTGCACCGGCAAGCAATCTTGAATTCGTTCGTACTGTTCGGTGGTGATCTCCATGCCCTGCATCTTACCCGACGTTTGTTGACGTAGTGTGAACAGGCCCTAATCCAAAAGTAGTCACATCATGGCATAAAGATCGACGGACTACAGTGAATTACCTATTCCTCCCAACACGGTTATCAAGATAGGCTACGAGTTTCTCTGAGTGCGCGGAGTTATGGATGGACGTTCCGCCAAAGAATTGCAGGAAGAACTTAGCCGTCTCATGCTGGAACAAATAGAGAGCCTGAAAAAAGAAACCTTCGTGAGCCTCAGCAGGGAAGAAGTGCGCCAACAGGAGGAGCGGCTGCAACGCATCCGCGAAGTGTCGGCGGACTTTCTTGCCGCTTTGAAGAGGGAGATATAGCGGTGTGGCATGAAGCCCTGCGCTTTCGCTTGATTCCGGGCGCTCGTTTCGCCCGTACAGCCGAGGGCTGTTTGTAGTCGGATTTTCTGTTTTGATTGATCGTTGTCAAACCTGTACACAGACGTTGAGAGGGGAAACGCCATGACTGACAAGCCTAGTGTGACTCTGCCAGGAATAGTTGAAAAAATCATCCCGTCGCCACGTCCGAGCGAGCCGGAAAAGGCGCAAATCTCGGTGGAAGGAGCGGATGAATTCTATCGGGAAATCCGCATTGAAAACTCGCTAACGGAAGAGAATGGCAACGAGGTGAGTCTCAAGCGAGGCGCAGAAGTTCAAGTTACGGTCGAAGCCGAAAAAGCGGCGACGCTTCCCAAGTTAGCGCGAATCTGACGCACCGTGCAGACTGAAGACTGAAACTATCGCCCCGAGCGCTCTACATCGGGCTGATAAACCGTCCAGGCGTTCGCAAGCGCGATCTCTTTGAGATTTGGATTGGGGTTGACGGCGAATGCGTGCCTGGACATAGCGAGCATTTCGCGGTCCCAGATGGCATTGCCGAAGGCGCAGTCGGGTGCAGTTGACAGCACAGATCGAATCGCCGCCGGCTTGCCGGGGCCGCTGGGAACTCGGATGAGCCGGTCGCTTATCTCGCCCTTCTCGACTGCCACCTCGGCGGCAAGTATGCGATCTTGCGGCATGCCGAAATAGCGCATGGCGGAGCGGATGATCCACTGGTTCGAAGAAGAAACCGCCCACACATCGCATCCGGAGGCGCGCAGGCGGCCCACCAGTTCCCGCATCTCGGGAAAAATGTTGGGGGCGATGGCCAGCGCGAAATAGGCGTCGCAGGCCTGTTGCACGAGTTCTTCGCTCAGGCCGCGATGCATGGTGACCATCTCTCCGCACATGACCTCTTCGGACACTAGGCCCGCCCTGTAGTCGGCATACCGCGAGCGCATCGAACTGGCGACTTCCTTCGACACCAGGCCTTGATCCATTTCCCAGGAGAAGAAGCCTTCCCCGGCGTCTCCGGACCAGAGCGTACCGTCGCAGTCAAACGTGGCGACGCGCGGTTTCAGGGTAACTACAGTTTCGATAAATCCGGTTTGCCGGGCTGTGAGGCTTGTCATTCTTTAACAATATAAATGCAGGGCGTTTGCGGATTTAACTCGGCGGCAAGGTTTGCGGTGGCAAGGGCAAGGACAACGACGACGACAACGACGCGTACTGTTCCGGAGTATCGACGTTGAGGGCAACCAGCGGATCGTCGACGGTGACATATTGAATCTCGTCCAGGTGCGCGTGTTCAACGTCGCGCGCATTCGAGGTCTCAGGAGCGTTGAGGAAGACGGTGATCATCTCGCGCCCGAGGAAAACTGGATGTCCGTGTTTGCCCTGGTATTCAGGAATGACTGCCCACTTACGATGCGCTATTGCCCGTTCGAAGGCGGCTTGGAGTTTCTCGAGCGTTTCGTTGAGGGGTGGCGGCCGATCGACGAGCGTTACCAAAGCTGCGTCGCGTCCGCGGTTGAGAACTTCCTGCAGTCCGATCTGCCACGAACTGAACTGCCCGCGCTCAGGCTCCGGATTCACCACCAGCGCAGCGCCATTGGCATAGACGATGGGGGCTAAAGCGGCTTGGTTCTTGCCTGCCACTACCAGCACTTCGTCCACATGCGGAAAGTAGCGGCGTATGGCGGCAGAGAGAAATGTTTCCCGTGGAGATGATGGAGGCCACGGCAGCAGCGCTTTGTCGCGCCCCATGCGCGAGGATTCGCCCGCCGCAAGAATGACTCCGCAGAGACTTAAGGTGCGCTCCATGAGGGGACAATAGCAAACTGCCGCGACTCTGCCAAGGACGTCGAGTGTGCTGGCGGTTTCTTAGTCACTCTTCAATGGAGACGGGGCAAGCCCCGTCTCTACAAGTAGGTTGTTCAATTGAAGGTTGGCAGCTTGACCAGATCGTCGTGCGGGAACTCGCTCAACAGGATTACCGGCCTTGCGCCAAGCACGCAGGCCACCAGCGATCACATACACTTTGAACCCGAGTTCCTGTAATTGGCGCGCCACCCGGGCGCTCGTGGCTTCGCGCTGTCAAGTGCAGTAGAGAAAAATCTCTCGATCCTTAGGCAGGTTCTTGACTTCTTCAACCAGGTTGTTCGGTTCAATGCGGATCGATCCGGCGATGCGCTCGGAGTCGGCATCGTAATAGCCGTGGCTGCGAACATCGGCGATCAGCATGTTGTGTGCCTCTTCGGAGGTTAACCTCTTTGCCAATTCCTCGGCGGGCACGCGCGGAATTACGTCGAGCAAACGGTACTTGCGGTAGACCCAGATGCGATAGACGATATACGCGGCCAGGCTGATGCCAAAGATAACCTCGGCGGCAAATCCGGCGGAACGCAATCCGCGGGTAATAGCACGCAGCGCATCGCTGAAGAGATATCCTGCGGCCGCGTAAGCGCCGATGTAGAAAATGACGCCGAGACAGTCGAATTCCAGGAAACTGCCGAGCCGCATTTTCATGCTGCCGGCGAGCGGCGGAGACATGGTGTTGATGCCGGGAATGAATTTGGCAAAAAGGAGGGTCTGCTTGCCGCGGCGGTAAAAATATTCCGCCGAACGCAGGATGCAGGTCTCCGGATTGGCGGAGAGGCGGCAGAGAAAACCGAGCAGGGCCCATCCGCTGACTTTGCCCATGTAATAGAGAAGAATGTCGCCACAGAGCATGGCCACGACGCCAACACCCATCACGAAATAGAAATGCAGATCTCCATAGGCAGCGACCGCACCCGCGGTCAGGATGGCGAGCGCGGCGGGCACCGGAAGCCCGATGGCCTCGGCAAAGCACACCAGGGCCAGAAAGAGGTAGCCATGGTGCGAGATTGAGGAGAGCAAGTTGTGCATGGAAAAGGGGTTTATACAGTATAGCAATGACGATCTAGCGCTTCACCATATGGCCGGCAGACCGGGAATCCTCTCGGCGTTCCACGTTCCCTGGCAAAGAAAGCTTCCGGAGTCGACCATCTCTACCGGGTATCGCCATTCGTGATCGCTATTCGTTGACGGGTTAGGAGATAGAGCCATTTTGAAACGACACATTACTGTTAACCAATTTACACGGCGGGCGTGAGGGGGGGAGAAAAATGGATCGGAGAGTTTGCGTGGAGCTGGGAGATCGCGCGCGGGTGGGGGGAGACAGATCGGAGCGAGGGGCAATTGGAAAAGCGTTTTGTTTTGGGGTCTTTGCATTGGGAAGAATACGACGGGGATGGGTATGAATTCCCTCGGTCCCTCCAATAAAGGTGAGGCGCATCGAGATCAGCGATAATGTAGCAATGTCCCTGATTTACCCCGTGTCGAGTTCTACATTCGGAGATTCAAGAGAGTCGGCGGGAGCGCCTGCGTTGAGAAAGTACATTCTCGCGCAATTCCAGTCTGATGCCGATCTCGAGTGGGTCACCAAGTTGCGCGCTAGGCTGGGTCACGATGAGTTGAAATACAAAGACTTCCAGCCCGAACACCGTAGGATTAAGAGCTCTGAAGCCGAACTTTACAAGATCATTCAAAAAGGAATTGCTCAAGCCGCTGTGATTGTGATTGATCCAGGACCAATAGCAGACATGACCAAGGACTATTACCTCCAACAGCGCGCTGAGCCTGGGATAGACTTTACGGAATCGGATATTATCAATACTTGTGCGGTTTCCCTCATCTCAGAAACCCCAGTAGCAATACCTTCCAAATAAACTCTGGCTAGAGTTTCGAGAAAGGATTGATGTTTCCCCCTATGAAGCTTTCGAGCTTTGCTCCGGCCGATCTCTTGAAGAAGGTCGGCGGACTCCGAGGGGCGAAGGTACTCGCCGCTCGGGGCTCACGCAATGTTTGATGTAAAGAACAAAGGTCGCATAGGCGATTTGTAAGCGTCCGAGTTGCACCGTCTTGCTAAGTGTCCACGAATCGGTTAAGTGGACACTTCCGCAGGTGTGGATTTGATGTTCCAAGGCAGCAGTTCGTCGATGCGGTTGATGGGATGATCAGCGATGCGGGTCAGCACCTCGCGCAGATAGGCTTCGGGATCGAGGCCGTTGAGTTTTGCCGAGCCAATCAGGCCGTAGATGGTTGCGGCACGCTCGCCGCCCACATCCGATCCTGCGAACAAGTAGTTCTTGCGGCCCAAGGCCACGCCGCGCAAAGAGCGTTCGGCTGCGTTGTTGTCGATCTCGATGTGGCCATCTTCTATATAGCGTGTCAGCGCGTCCCATCGCGACAGCGCATAGCGAATCGCCACCGTCGTTTCCGACTTGCGCGAGAGCTTCGACAAGGTCGCTTCGAACCACTGTCGCATAGAGTCCACGAGTGGCTTCGACTGCGCCTGGCGGACGGTCCGGCGTTCGTCCGGGGGGCGACCGCGAATCGGTTCTTCGATTCCATACAGCGCGCCGATCCGCTGCAACGCTTCCCGCGCTACTGGCGAACTGTGCGCCTGTTCCAGATCGTAGAAGTGACGCCGCACGTGCGCCCAGCACGCTGCGTGTTGAATGCGACCATCTTCATAGAGCTGATTGAATCCCGCATAAGCATCCGCCTGCACCGTGCCGCGAAACTTTTCCAGATGCCGCGCGGGATGCTCGCCTTTGCGATCGGGCGAGTAGGCAAACCAAACGGCGGGCGCGGCGGTGTCGCCCGCAGGACGATCATCGCGAACATACGTCCACAAGCGTCCTGTCTTGGTCTTGCCCTGACCAGGAGCCAACACCGGCACCGGCGTGTCATCGGCATGCAACTTACTCGCGGCCGTCACATAGCAACTTAGCGCATCGATTAGTGGGCTGAGTAACTGGCTGCATCCGCCGACCCAGTCGGCCATCGTCGAGCGCTCCAGTTCCACACCTTGACGCGCGTAGATCTCCGATTGCCGATACAGCGGTTGATGATCGCAGTACTTACTCACCAGAACGTGCGCCAGCAGTCCCGGCCCGGCCATGCCACGCTCAATCGGACGGCTCGGCGCTTCCGCCTGCACAATGCAGTCGCACTTCGTACAGTTCAGCTTTGTGCGAACATGCCGGACCACCACGAAACTGGCGGGCACGTACTCCAGCATCTCGGAAACGTCCTCACCCAACTTCCGCAGCTCGCCCTGGCATTGCGGACACACGGTTTCTTTCGGCTCGTGGCGGCGCGTTTGCCGCGGCAGATGATCGGGGAGAGCGCGGCGGGCGGGCTTCGCTGCACCGGCAGCCGAACCAGTAGGGGCCGAAGCCGGTTCGGGCGGCGTAGATTCTTTCTCGCTGCGGTTGGATTCCAGTTCCTCCAGCCGCAGCTCCAACTGCTCGATCTGCCGCTGTAACTTCTCCGACTTCCGGTCAAACTGCATGCGGTGCAGCTTCGCCAGCAGCAGCTTCAGATGTTCGATCTCCCGCTCGCGCGAGAGTAACTGCTCTTGTGTGGTAGTGAGCTTGTCTTCGGCGGAAACTAACTGCTCGTGTTGGGTCAGGATCAGCGCGCGCAGTTTCTCGGCAGGAAGCACGTTCAGATCAGGAAGCGCGGTCACTGCCATGCGCGGAGTATCGCATGGCCGCGCCGGGTGACAAGGGGGTGATCTGGCAGGTTTTCGGTGCCGGTTGTAAAGGGACGGCTTGCGGCACCATCTCCACGGCCGGACTCTACACCGCGCCCCTCAGCCTCCCTAGTCCTCCGGTCGTAACGGTGTCAGCTGCATCGGCGGCTGACACAAGCAAAGCAGATTTTTGTATGGTAACCATTGTGCCGTCCACTTCATCGCATTAGTATCACCCCATGTAGTGTACTTCTTGAACACCAGCCTAGATTTAGAGCGTTGCGTTATTCACGACATTCCACTGAGGCAAGCTCAGCCACAACGTTTCCGCGCCAGTGCAACTGCCATTGGGCAGTATTACTTGTCCTGAGGCGTGAGGATGTGTTCCGCCCCTTCCTCCGTCAGAAAAATGTCTATGAGAAAGTGTCCCTGTATGGGATTCCCCTTCGTCGTGAGATGTCCGCTTGCGACTGCAGCTTTGTACAGATGGGTCTGCACTGCGTTACCCGTGGTCAAAAACCTGTTGTTGTCCACTGTCTGACCGCCTCGAAAGGCTGCGAGGAAATCAGCGTAGTTGGCGGGGAATTGAGTAAGCTGGGGATAGATGGGTAGCTTTTCGTGGATAAGCATCTATGAGAGATTCTACGCCTCGCCCACATCCGGCTCACCTATCCCGCACTATGTCGCGCTAGCATTCTCTACAGGGGGCGTGTTCGGGGGCCGCGTCTTCAAATATTTGCGTGATCTCCGGCATTCCGTGTTTTGCGCTCCCGTAGAAAAGGCATTTCCTAGGCGAAACGCAGCTTTGCTCTCGGAAGAAGTCGCACATGCGGTAGCCCATCATTACTCTGAACAACACGCCAAAGGTGAGAAATCTAAAATTGAGGCAATCTGCTTCGACATGCACTGAAGGCGTAGTCCATACTTTGCGGAAATCATCATCACTGGTCACGACCACGATTACGGACGTGTTCCTACGGTATCGACCGCAGCAGTTTTAGGGTTCTCTTCTCGATGTCTTTCCCTGTGGTGCTGGAGGTACAGCGGCGCATCTGCGGCTTGATGCCGTTGTGGTACCAGTGCCAAAGCTCGTCATGCAGCTTTTTCAGATCGGTCAAGAGCTTCGACAATTCTGTCGTGTTGGTCAGCGCATACACGCCACTCAGGTCTACTCGCTCCCTGTGGGCGTATCGCTTGTCGCGAATCTGTCTGTAGCATTTGTTGTAAACGCGCCGTCTGGCTGCTACGAACTCCTCAAGTTGTCGGAAATCCGCGCCCGTAGGTTCTTTCACCCTCTTCATCAAGTCGTCTACGATGTGGCTGGCGTTCGGATTTTGTTTTTCTTTCCGCCGCCTGAACGCAGCCTTAGAGAAAATCGCTGAGCAACTCTTGGCGAGATTCAGAAGCCTCTCGACATTGTTGGTCTTAGCCTTGTCAAAGATTCTCCCTAAAACGATCAACGAGTTTGACTGAACGGAATTGTCCACCGTGTTCCAAAACTCTGCATTTCTATTCAATTGATGTAATAGTTTCTGACTCTTGGGAGCCGCCTTCTTAATAGCACGCCAGATGTAGAAGCACTGCATGGCTTCATGAACTTCGTTCTCGAAGACACGCAGCTCGTACTCAAATCCTGCTTCCAGAACTGGGATTGGAATCTTCATTTAGCCCGACGGGGCTAGGCTTCCTCTTCTTCCTCGGGGATCAGCTTCTCAATCTCCGCATCAGCAGGCTTCTCGATTTCGGCCTTGAGATCGTCCAAAAGAATGACGTTCCGCGAAGACTCCTTCCCCAGCTCTTGGGATAGGGATCGTTTCCAAGACACAACCTCCACCCTCATTCCCAACTGCTTCACCGCCTTCACAGTCTCCAGATAATCCTTGTCACCGGATACCAGAATGGCCGTCTCGAAGGCGCGGTTGTTGGCAAGGACGAGCATCGTGGTTGCGAGCGCGACGTCAATCCCTTTCTCGGTATAGGAGTGCCGTTTGTCACCACACTTCTTGCAGCGCACGGTCTTATTTCCGAGCGGGAAGACCGTTGTCTCGTAGTGGAGATCATTCTTCAGCATCTTGTAGAAGCCCGTCTGGTTGTAACGGGGCGGATCACTCACCGCCGCGAAAAAGAATGTCTGCCAGATCGGCCCGTCAGCCTCCAGCTTGGCGTGGAGCTTCTTGGCGTCTATCCTCCACCCGGCTTGGCGAGAGCCGTGAAAGATGTTGGAGTTGTCGATGAACATGATGGTCTTGCCACGAGGCGCGGGCATAACTTTCTCCTTGCGCTGAGAATTGTACCTTACGCTCCGTCCTGAATTTCGGTTTCTGCGGTATCGCTGGCGGGCCGTCTGATGATCTTGCGCGGAGTTTCGAACGGCTGCTGCTTCAAATCGGAGCACAGCTGGTTCAGATCCTCGAGTTCGCCCAACCAATGCGCCCTGCTCGGTGAAATTCTATCCTGGCACCAGACTTCGCAGCGTTTCCCGTGTTTCCCGTCCCCCACGAAAAACGCGTCAGTAGCGCGGCTCCACACCAGGATGTTGGGAAGGCCACTTTCGTGATCGTCACAGCCTACACAGCACTGACGACCCTAGCACGGCCAGTTATTCTTTTTTGGTGATATAGGTGATGGACCGCAGCAGTTCATTCTCGTAATCATCAATCCACCATGGGCTGGCGGTTTGCAGTGCAAGTCTTATAGCCTTCATTTTAGCCTCGGCTTCTGAGTTCGCATCGACTTCAAATATCTGATCTCGTATCTTTACCTCATACTTTACCTCGTACTTTGCCATTTGAACCCCCTGCTTCTAGAGTTGAGACTGTGTGTGCGACTTGAGCCGATACCGAAAGACTCTACACCTGAAAAGGGGCAGGTAAATCCATCACGGTTTCAACAGCTTAGCGCCATTTGGGTAGCAGAAGCAACTTAGTGGCCGAAATTATAACCGCCCTGGCAATTACCAAACAAAACTGTCCCAAGAGTGGAGCAAAAGAAAACAGGCTCCCGAAGGAGCCTGTTGGTGGAGCAGTGGTATTTGTGCTTCAATAACGGGTCGCGCGTTCCTAACGATCAATAAACGCCTTCGCGAGCGCGTTCCCTTTTCTACCCCGATCTATCAGGACTTGGCACGAAAAATAGAGCCGATCACCTTGCGCAGTATGCATTTTCGGTTTGTAACGGCGAAGGCTCTGGGCTAAAGCAATTAACGCAGGAGTACTTCGTTTCGTGAGAGATGCGACGAGTTTTGGGTTTTTCCGCTGCATAGCCATACCGTTCATCCTCCCATAAAGCTCATCACACTCAGTCAACACTGATGATAGAGAATGTTTCCGTGACTTCTTTCCCTTTGTCGTTGACTGTAATCACTTCGAACCCGTGGTTGTGAAGAGCAGGTTTCGCAAAGTATGTGATGCCTTTCTGCAGCGGAACGTTATTCTTCACCCTCCAGTATGGCGACGGCCTATGAAACCACCGCAATGTGTAACCCTGTGTGCCAGCAACGATGTGATACTCATAGACCCAGTAAGTGCTACCTTCGACTGCTTCTTGTTGACGGTCAACGCTCAGCACACGGAAGGTTAGTGGAAAATCGTCATGCATGGGCGTTTTAGCATTCGCGACTCCGAGCGCGAGTAGCAGAACCGCGATTGCTTCCAGTGCCTTCTTCATTGTTTTATTCTCCCCATATTTCAGATTCCCACCACGAAAGCCGAGGAGACAAGTTACAAAAGGCCAACTCGGACTAGCGCGACTTCAGTATCGTCGCGCTCGGCTCCGCTCCCGGTGAGGTAAGACTGGGGATTCAGTTCGCACCAACCGACGCCACCACCGCGTACACCCGATTTATCGCTGCCTGCGCACGCTCTCCTTGTTCTGGTGCAAGGTAACGTTGCGTCATGCTGATGTCCGCGTGACCCATCCAATGCTGAACTGTGCGGATGTCCACTCCATGCCGTAGGCTCCACGTTGCAAACGTATCCCGAACCTCAGATGTGATCTGCACCGTGGTTACCGTCTCATATCCATTTTATTGGCAGTCCTACGGTGTGATTCAATCAATTGTCCCTACAAGTTATGTCCCGCCTCAGTTGGAAATGGAGAAAGCGTTCGTCCGTTAAGATAACGGAGCGAACGTATGAGGAAGGAACGGAAGCATTTCACTCCAGAGGAAAAAGTAGCCATCCTGAGGCGGCATCTTGTAGACAAAGTGCCCGTCTCGGAGCTGTGTGAAGAACTAGGCCTGCGTCCAACAGTGTTCTACCGCTGGCAGAAAGAACTGTTCGAGAACGGAGCCGTCGCTTTTCAGTCTCAAGAGCGTCCCCACCGCCAAGTGGAGGAGAAGCAGAAACGGATCGAGTTCTTGGAGAAGAAAGTGCAGACCAAGGACGAGGTCCTGGCTGAGCTGATGGCGGAGCATATCGCGCTAAAAAAAAGTCTTGGGGAACTCTAACCGGTATCTGGGTGCCGCATGATGTGCGGGATCTAGTCGTGGATTTCGTCCGGCGCTGGTCGGAGAAGACCGAGATCGGCGTCGGACGGTTCGTCCCTTGGCTGGGCGTGACCGCCAGCAAGTTCTATGACTGGCGGCAGCGGTACGGGTGTGTCAACGAGCACAACGGTTGGGTTCCCCGTGATTTCTGGTTGGAGCTGTGGGAGAAAGAAGCGATCATCGAGTTCCATCTGAAGAACCCGCTGGAAGGCTATCGGCGACTGACGTTCATGATGCTCGACGCTGACGTTGTGGCGGTTAGTCCGGCGAGTGTTTGGCGAGTGTTGAAGAAAGCTGGATTATTATCCCGTTGGAAGAACAAACCTTCGCGCAAGGGAACCGGTTTCGAACAGCCGCTGCAGCCGCATCAGCACTGGCACATCGACGTTTCCTATCTCAATGTGTGCGGCACCTTCTACTACTTGTGCAGTGTGCTGGATGGGTACAGTCGTTTCCTGGTGGATTGGGACTTGCGAGAGTCCATGAGGGAAGCCGACATTGAAGTAATTCTCGAACGAGCAAAGGAGAAGTACCCCGAAGCGAGACCGCGGATCATCTCCGACAATGGCCCGCAGTTCATTGCTCGTGACTTCAAGGAGTTCATTCGCATCTCGGGCATGACGCACGTCCGAACTTCGCCTTACTACCCACAGTCGAACGGCAAGATTGAGCGCTGGCACAAATCGCTGAAAAGCGAGTGCATTCGGCCGGGAACGCCGCTGTCGCTGGAAGATGCACGGCGTCTGGTCGAGGGCTACGTGAAGCATTACAATAACACCCGCCTAAACAGTGCCATTGGCTACGTCACGCCGCATGACATGATCATGGGTCGGCAGGCGAACATCCACGCAGAACGCGACCGGAAGTTACAGACGGCCAGGTACCAGCGGCAGCTTCGGCGTCAGCAAGCCGCATGAGAAAAAGGAGCTTAGCTCAGGGATTCTGCAAGTTTCCAAGCTGTCGAGCGTTCTCTCGGAGAAGTTGCTGACTGGAATTGCGGGCTCGAACACGCGCAGCGCAGGGACAAGACGATGATGAATAACCGCACAAAAACACTCTGGCTGCCTGCTCTGGCTAGCCTGACGGGATCAATGGCGTGGAGGTTGATCTTGCAGCGATCCTTTCCACCATCGGAGACGCTGTTAAACCACGCAGGGCTCCCGCTTGCCTACCAACTTCTCTGGCTCGCCGCCTTGCCATTGTTTGGTGCATTAAGCGCTTATTTGTCCCGTCGCGCCGGAGGCGACCGATTGACTGGCCTTACCGCGGCGCTGTCTCCCTCGATCGTGATGATCCCGCTCTGGATAGCATTAGCGACCAGGATGAGTCATCCATCTCCGCGCCAGTGGTTTGGCCTGCTTTGCGGTGTGCTGAACTGGATTGTTTCACCGGGTATCGCCCTATCATTGGGCGCGTGGTTTCTGCCGAGCACCCGAACCAAGAAAAACATGAACACCCGCACAATGAACACGCGTACAAGAACATTTTGGATACCGGCACTCGTCAGCCTAACAGCGGCGATGGCCTGTCTGACGATCTCGACGCTAGGCGGTCTCGAACCTCGATTTGTCGCGCGGGGATGGGCAACTTATGTGGTCTACATCCCCTGGCTCCTGAGTTTGCCGTTGTGTGGCGCCGCTGGCGCATACTTATCTCGCCGCGCCGGAGGCGAACGCCGGGCGTCCCTCGCTGCCGGTTTGTTTCCTGTCATTGCGATGACGAGCTTGGTGGGCTTTCTCACAATTATCGGCAAATTCGTCTATGCCAAGCCCCAGTGGGTCTATTTCTCGATCGCAGTGCTATTCGGTTCCATTCTTCCCGGCATGGCGTTGCTTCTGGGAGCAGCGCCCTTCGCGAAGGCTCGCAGTACTGGAGCGCTAAGCTGACAACTTAACGCTTCTCCGCCACAGCAAAGCCCAGCGTATAAGATTGGTTCTCCAATCCTTACCGAGGGAGCTACAATAACTCGCCGGGCGAAACGGAAGCGGGCACTGCGGGGACGCAACCATGCCGAGGGATATCCCGGTGGGCTCATCGAGACGATGAACGGGGGCGTGAGGACTCGTTCTTGCGCTGCCCAACCTCCATCGGATCGAAAGACCCCCCTGCCTTGAAAATCCCCGCCCGGAAGGGCGGAATACTCACTAACGGAGAACGTCGCTTCTCCATTTCACGCTGAGCCAAGACAGTTATACCTTGCTGACCGAGAGCGCCACCGTCCCAATTCCCTCCAGCGCCCCCCATACAAATATCTCCGATCCGTTCCCATCTACGCACGCCGTGTCTCTTCCATTCCCAAAACACCGCATGATTAACAATTGGTTAACAGGAATGTGTCGTTTCAAATGGCTCTATCTCCTAACCCCGCTATTCGTTGACGCGTCGGAGCCGCGCCCGTAAGATGAAGCCACTCGAAATCCGGACCCTCACAAATGATCGGCCAGACCGTCTCGCACTACAACATTATCGAGAAACTGGGTGGGGGCGGGATGGGCGTCGTCTACAAGGCAGAAGACACGTCCCTTGGGCGCTTCGTCGCCTTGAAGTTTCTTCCCGACGACGTTTCGCAGGATCCCCAGACACTCGAGCGCTTCCGTCGCGAAGCGCGCGCGGCTTCGGCACTCAATCATCCTAATATCTGCACCATTCATGAAATTGGCGAGCATGAAGGCAAACGTTTCATCGCCATGGAATTTCTGGACGGGCAAACGCTGAAGCACACCATCGGGGCTCGGCCGCTGGAACTGGAGACCCTGCTGTCGCTCGGCATCGAGATCGCCGACGCCCTTGATGCCGCCCATGCCGAGGGCATCATTCACCGCGATATCAAGCCCGCCAATATCTTCGTCACCAAGCGCGGCCACGCTAAGGTGCTCGATTTCGGGCTGGCGAAGGTCGCTGGCTCTAATGCGGGCGCCAAAGCGCAGAACGAAGCCACAAGAACCGAGGCAACCGAAGCGCACCTGACCAGCCCAGGTTCTACGCTCGGCACCGTGGCCTACATGTCCCCGGAGCAGGCGCGAGCCAAAGAGTTAGATGCCCGTACAGATCTGTTTTCGTTTGGAGCCGTCCTTTATGAGATGGCTACCGCCCAGTTGCCTTTCCGAGGAGAAAGTTCTGCGGTCATCTTCCACGAGATTCTGGATCGCGACCCTGTGCCGGCGGGGCGGTTGAATCCCGACTTACCGGCTGAACTGGAAAGGATCATCAACAAGGCGCTGGAAAAGGACCGCGAGCTGCGATACCAGCACGCCGCGGACATGCGGGCTGATCTGAAGCGGTTGAAAAGGGAGACCGATTCGCGGCAGGGCGCGCGAAGTAGTTCGGAATCGATCGCGCGCCGCGCAGGAAAGCCGTTCGCAGGTTACACAAACGCTAGCGTCGGCATCGTCAGGAGTGTCGGGTGTGTCTGCCGTGCCGGTTTCGTTAGCGGCATCCGTGGCGGCTGCAGATAAGGCGTCGGCGGTTTCGGCGCAGCACGAGTCTTCTCTAAAGTCTTCAACGATGTCCTTGAAATGCGAAGCTCGCAGTAGCGCTTGCCGCGTTGGTTCTGGTGCTGGCTGCTGCGTTTTGGTTCGTCAGGCAACGCTCCGCGTCGGTTCCGGTCGCTGCCAGTCAGAAAACGGTCGCCGTTCTGCCGTTGCAGAACCTCAGCTCCGATAAGGGCGTGGATTTTCTTCGCCTCGCTCTGGCCGATGAAATCGCCACCTCGCTCAGCTACGTTCGCTCCCTGTCGATCCGGCCGTTCGCGACCACCAGTAAGTACGATTCTCCGACGCTTGATTTGCAGGAGGCCGGGCGCGCCATGCGTGTGACCGATGTTGTTACCGGGCACTTCATGAAACAGGGCGACCAGCTCGAGATCACTCTCGAAGCCGTCGACGTCGCCGATAACCGCACGGTTTGGCGTGACACCATGACCGTCTCCGCTCCAGACCTGATTGCCATGCAGAGCCAGATCACGGCAAAGGTTCGGCAGGGGCTGGTTCCCGCCCTCGGCGTCGGCGCGGACTCAGGAGAAGCCGGTACTCGCCCCAAGAGCGAGGAGGCTTACGATCTCTACCTCCGCAGCATTGCGCTGCCGCATGATCCTGTTCCTAACAAGGATGCCATCTCGATGCTGGAACGCGCCGTGGGCTTGGATCCCAACTACGCCCCCGCTTGGGCCTATCTCGGAATTCGCTACAACTATGATGGAGCCTATTCGAACGGCGGCGACGAAATGCGCAAGCGCTCGAATGCCGCCCTGGAACGGGCTATTTCTCTTGATCCCAACTACAGTTTTGCAGCCGCCTGGCTGATTGCCAATCGCGTCGAACAAGGCGACTTGGTCAAGGCTTACCAGGATGCGAAGGCCCTGGTGGCGCGGCCATCCAGAAAGTGCGCAGGCCCACTTCGCTCTGTCCTACGTTCTACGCTATGGAGGAGCGCTGGAAGAATCCGCGCACGAGTGCGACGCCGCTTTAGCTCTGGATTCTGGCAACTATGGTTGGCGCTCGTGCTCGTTCACGTTCGATCAACTTGGTAATTACAAGCGGGCGATGGAATTTCTCCAGCTCGATGCCGGGTCGGTATGGACAATGAACAACGTAAGGCGGCACGACATGCGCGATGGAAAGTTAGCGCAGGCGAAGGAAATCGCGCGCAAACTCGGCGATAGCAATCAATCCGGCGATAGAATCATGGCGGTGTGTATGGAAAACCCGTCATCGCCCGACATGGCGGCGCTCACTAAGGAAGAGGTAGCCACGAGGCTGGCCGATCGCGATCCTGAACCCCGCTATGTTGTTGCGGGCGATCTTCTTTTCTGCGGGCAGAAAGATGCGGCCTTGCAACTGCTAAAGAGCGCGGTCGCTGGACATTTTTGCGCTTATACCGGTTTGCAGAATGATTCCGTCTGGACAAAACTGCGCGGGTCTCCTCAGTTTGCCGAGGTGTTGGCGGCCGCGAAGCAGTGCCGTGACGATTTTCTATCCCAGACGTCGCAGGCTGCGCACTGAATTGATCTGATTGCCACAATCCTCGTTACGAGCCATGTCGTTACGAGCCATGTCGCCGGAGATTACTTCTCTCTTACAACCACGAATTCGGGCGCCCACAGCAGCGCTCGCTTGAACTCGGAGTCCGGAAAAATGCAGATCGCACTACGCGCAGAATCGGCGTAGCGGGCTGCTTCTTTGGAGGCGTATTCGAGAGAGCCGTAACGATTCAAGATGGTCAGGATTTCGGAGTGGGTGACTCCATTGAAAGCGCGGTCGCGGAGCACGGTTTCGATCTTTTCGCGCTCGGCGGCGGTGCATTGCTCGAGCGCATGAATGACGGCCATGGTTACTTTACCTTCGCGCAGATCGCTGGCTACGGGCTTGCCCAGCACGCTCTCTGACGCGGTGAGGTCGAGCACGTCGTCGACAATCTGGAAGGCTATGCCGAGTTCACGACCGTACTGGGCGAGGCGCTCTTCCTGGGCCGCGCTCGCGCCGCCGAGAATGGCGCCTATCCGCATGCACACCGAGAACAGGCAAGCCGTCTTGCGATAGATGAGTTCGAGATGCTCCTGTGGCGAAATGAGCTTGCCGAGTTTCTCCATCTGCACCAGTTCGCCTTCGACCAGCTGCTGCGTCAATTCGACGAGCACATCCAAAATGCGGAAATTGCGCTCCTGCACCGCGATCTTAAACGCTTGCATGTAGAGCCAATCGCCCGCGAGCACGCACATCGAATTGCCCCATTGCGTGTTGGCTGCAGGGCGTCCGCGGCGCAGTTGCGCCTCGTCGATAATGTCGTCGTGGACGAGCGTCGCCGTGTGGATGATTTCGACGACCGACGCCAGTTTCACCGCTCCGTCGCCTTTGTAGTCAAAAAGTTTCGCTGACAGCAGAAGCAGGGCTGGTCGAATTCTTTTGCCTCCGCCGGCGCGCAGGTATTCGCCGATCTCGGTGATGGCGGCGACGTTCGAGATGGTGTCGCGTCCAAATTGCTCCTCGATCGCGACAATATCGTCCCGCAGAAGATCAAAAATCTCTTTCCCGTTGATGGAGGTCGTCGTGCCCAATTCGCTCAGTTGCTCCGGTAATTCGTGAATTGCAAATCGATGCCGAAATCCTGTTGCTTGACCATGGCGATGATCTCCTGCAGCGTGTCGCGATCTTTGCCGCTTATCCGCACTACATCGCCTTGAATCGAGGCTTGCGCTTTTTTCTTGGAATTCTTGACCAGCTTCACGATCTCGCGCGCCTTCTCGATGGGGATGCCCTGCTGCAACGTAATCTTCTGCTTCACCGTGCTGCCGGCGGCGGGCTCCAGCGGGCCGTAGGTCAGGCCTTTCAGCGGCACGCCGCGCTTTACGAGTTTCTGCTGGAAGACATCATTGACGGCCTTCATCTTGAACTCGTCGGCGGAGTGCAGCATGATGGCGTCGGTACCTTCCATCGCGATCTGCGACTTCGAATCTTTCAGATCGAAGCGCGTGCTTACCTCTTTCATCGCCTGCTGGATGGCATTGGCGACTTCGGCCAAATCGATTTTACTGACGATATCGAAACTGTTGTCGGGCATGGGATGTCACGATTGTAGGACTGAGCAGTATGCGAGCAAGATTCGAAAGTTTATAGATGCCC
This sequence comes from uncultured Acidobacteriaceae bacterium, assembly GCA_963810955.1. Taxonomy (GTDB): domain Bacteria; phylum Acidobacteriota; class Terriglobia; order Terriglobales; family Acidobacteriaceae; genus Acidiflorens. The sequence goes on from CAWEPW010000044.1 coordinate 70,768, forward strand.
AGCCCCAATGTGTACCCATGAGAGTAACAGAAGAGGCTTTATCTGCGAAGGCTTAGAGTCGGTGGCGATACGCTTAATGAGTTTGTCATCCCGCGCGAAGCGAGGGATCTGCATCTCGCCGCAAATTGCGGATCCCTCTCTCTGCTCGGGATGACAAAATCATCAAAAGTTATAACGTGCGGTCGGCATTCTCCGGTACGAGCCCGAAGAAGCGGTAGAAATTCTGCGTGGTTTGGGCGCCGACTTCTTCCGCGGACAGGCCGCGCAGTTCACCAATCTGCCGTGCCGCCTCTTTCACAAATGCCGGTTCGTTGCGCTTTCCGCGATGCGGAGTGGGCGCGAGATAAGGCGAGTCAGTTTCGATCAACATGCGATCGAGCGGAACCACTTGCGCGGCGTCGCGGATCGTCTGCGCTTTGGGAAAGGTGATATTGCCGGCGAAAGAAATCATGAAACCCATGTCGAGCGCGCGACGCGCGTGTGCGACGCTTCCGGTGAAGCAGTGCAGAACGCCGCCCAGGCCGCTGGAAGTCCAATGCTCGCGAATCATGCTCAGGCAGTCATCCCACGCGTTCTCGCTGTTGTCGGATGGCCGGCAGTGAATAATGATAGGCAGCTTCGCCGCCTGCGCCAGCTCCATCTGGCGCAAAAAAACCGTTTTCTGTGTTTCCCGCGGAGAATGATCATAGAAATAGTCGAGGCCGATCTCTCCCCAGGCAATTATCTTCGGATGCCGCGCCCACTCGAGCATTTGAGCGTCAGCGGCTTCGTTGGCAAGGCTGGCTTCATGCGGATGAATTCCCACACTGGCCCAGATTCGCGGATATTCCGGGCTGCCGTCATATTTCTCTGCTAGTCGAATACCGCAATCGGCAGTGTCAGGGCCATCGCCGTTGCCGATGGCGAGATACGCTTCGATGCCGTTTTGTTTGGCTCGGGCCAGGACTTCTTCACGATCGTCGTCGTAGCCTTTGCCTTCGAGATGGGCGTGGGAGTCGATGAACATTGCGTTATGTGGAGCGACGGGAGTCCTCGCCCGTCCACAGGCGCTCTCGGCAGCTATTTCAGACGCGTGCCTATCGGCACATCTTCCAGAAAGCTTGCCAGCACGGGCTTTCCACCTTCAGGCGAAGCGGCGACGATCATGCCATTCGATTCCAGTCCTCGCAGCTTGCGAGGCGCGAGATTGGCCACGATCACGACCTTGCGGCCGATCAGAGTTTCGGGCGCATAGGCTTCGGCAATTCCGGCGACCAGTTGGCGCACTTCGGTTCCGAGATCGACTTCCAGACGCAGCAGTTTGTCGGCGCCTTTTACGCGCTCGGCGGTCTTTACCTGCGCCACGCGCAATTCTACTTTTGCGAAGTCGTCGATACTGATTTTGCCATCGGGGATGGCTGCCGCGGGCTTGGTGGCTGCCGCTTCCGATTTAGCTGGCGGCGCCGGCTGCGGAGCTTCACCCGCCTGGACGGGCGCAACGCCCGTCACCACGCTTGCACTCTGTTCTTCCATTTTCTGCATCCTCTCGACTGCCGATTTATCCGCTCTGGGAAACACGGCTTGCACCTCGCCCAACTTTGTGCCGAGTTCGAGCTGTCCCCACTGCAACTGCGTGAGGTCGAATTTTGCTATGTCTCCGAGGCCCATCTGCGCCCAGATCTTTGCGGTCGCGTCGGGCACTACCGGGTGCGCCAGCGCGGTCACGATTCGCAAGGCTTCAGCGCTGGTATAGAGGACGGTGGCCAGCCGCGCCCGGCTTGCGTCGTCCTTTTTTTCGTCCAGAGACCAGGGCGCGTTTTCGACTATGTATTTATCCACGGTCGCGACCAATCCCCACGCGAATTCGAGCGCACGCGAGAACTGGTACTGATCAAAAAGCGTCCCGAAGTCGGCAATCGTTCTTCTGGCCGCGTCGGCGATTACGTCATCGGCCGCAGTGTGCGCGGCGTTTGAGGGATACGGAACTTCTCCCTTGAAATAGCGCGCGATCATAGTCAAGGTGCGGCTGGCCAGGTTGCCGAGGCCGTTTGCCAGATCGGAGTTATAGCGTTGCACGAGCGCGTCGAAACTGAACGATCCATCCTGCCCAAAGACGACTTCGCGCAGCAGGAAATAGCGCAGCGCATCGGTGCCGAGCGCATCCACGATGGTTTCGGCGCGCACAATGTTTCCGCGCGACTTCGACATTTTACTTTCTTCAAACAGCAGCCAACCATGCGCGGTGATGCCTTTGGGCAGCGGCAATCCAGCGGCCATCAGAAACGCCGGCCAGTAGACGCAGTGGAACCGCACAATTTCTTTGCCGATCATGTGCACGTCGGCGGGCCAGTATTTGTCGAACTTGCTGGTATCGGTCGACCCATAGCCGAGGGCGGTAATGTAGTTCGCGAGAGCATCGAGCCAGACGTAGATCACATGCTTAGGGTCATCCGGCACGGGGATGCCCCAAGAAAAAGTGGAGCGACTGATCGAAAGATCGCGGAGACCGCCGCGCACGAAGGCGAGCACTTCATTGCGCCGCGTCTCGGGGCGTATGAAATCCGGCTGCTCGGTGTAGAGGCGAATCAGCTGATCCTGAAACGCGGAAAGCTTGAAGTAATAGTTTTCTTCGTGAACGGTTTCTGTTGGGCGGCCACAATCGGGGCAGGGCGCGCCGGGGCCGATCGCATCCACGTAAAGCTCGTCGTAAACGCAATATTGACCGGTGTAGGTTCCTTTATAGATATAGCCATTGTCGCGAATCCTGCTCCACAGCGCCTGCACTCCCTCTTTGTGGCGCGGCGAGGTCGTGCGTATGAAATCGTCGTAGGTTAGCCCCATGCGATCCCAGAGCGCACGAAATTGCGCGGAGACTTCGTCGGCAAACTGCTGCGGAGTTTTGCCCGCGGCCTGGGCGGCGCGCTCGATTTTCTGTCCATGTTCGTCGGTGCCGGTCAGGAACCATGTATCGTCACCCAACATGCGGTGCCGGCGCGCGATCGTGTCGCAGGCAATCGTGGTATAGGCATGTCCAATGTGCGGACGCGCGTTGACGTAATAGATCGGGGTCGTGATGTAAAACTTCTTGCTCATTCCTGTCCTGGTCAGACTAGCTGTGTCCGAATCCGCGTGCTCAACAGTTCGTGGTGGAATTCCAACGCCGAAACCGCTCGTGATCAGGTTTGTATCCGGGTATGCCTTCAGGCATATCGCTGATGCCGTGCTATCGAGGCGCCTTCAGGCGCTGTGCTCGAGTCATGTCCGGCTAATCTGCGCTCGTCGCATTGGATGTAACATCGCCGGTTTCGATTCCAATGTGCTGCAGATGGTGCGCCATATGCGCAACATAGTCCTCGAACACGAACTTAAGTGTCAGCGGCTCCGATCCGGCAACGGTCAGCGTGTGTGACCATGCAGAGTCAGGTACCGCCTCGGCGGCCGCCAGCAATTGCCGATTGAGCGCCTGCCACAGCTCGATCAGTTCTTTCCAGTCGCGGCGCTGGTAAGCATGTATCGCCACCCAGCGATTTTGATCGTAACCGAACATGGCCAGATTGTTTTCCGATTGCGCGCGCACGATTCGCTGATGATTGTTGGCGGCTGAATCGAGCAGATGCCCTAGTTCCTCCTTCGCAGACCATTTCGATGGCGTTGACTTGCGCTCGACATCGTCCTTGGAAAGCTTTTCGAGACGAGCTGGCACGTTCTGCAAAAGGTCACGCAATACAGCGATCGCTGGCATGAAATCCTCTATTCTACGAACCCTGAACGGTTGCGTTGGGTCCATTTTTGTTGCATCTGGCATAAGCCTGCGCCGCTTCCTGGATCACCTGCTTCAGCGGCACATGATGAGCTTCCGCCAGAGCCCGGCAGTCTTCGTATTCCGGAGCATAGTTGGAAATGCTGCCATTCATGCTGGCAACTTTGATGCGGACGCGTCCCCATGTCGTGTCGACGCTTTCCCAGCGGCGCGAGAGCGTCTGGCGCTGTTCCTCGCGGCGGCGTACCCCTAGAGTCGTTGTCTCGGCAAAGATCAGCTTGGTCAAGCGGTTCGCATCTTCCGTTTTCGCCAGCACGGTGAGCAACGCGCCGGGGCGGCTCTTCTTCATTTGCACCGGAACGCTGAACACGTCCAATGCGCCTTCGGCGAGCAGCCGCTCCATGGCATAGGCGAGAACCTGGGGGGTGAGGTCGTCGAGATTCGCTTCGAGCACGGTGATCTTCTCTTGAAATGCATCCTGAGGTGCGTCCCGCGAAGCGTCATTAGATGTACCCGGCGCCGCATTGGGAACATCCGCCCTGGATTCGCCGATGGTCAGACGCATCACGTTTGGATGCTCGGGAAAGTCTCGCGTTCCAGCGCCGTATCCCGCCCTCTCGATCTTCATCGCCGGGAAAGATGCAAAGCGATGGCTCAGTGTCTTCACGATCGCCGCTCCGGTCGGCGTTACCAGTTCGAACTGTGGCCCTGAGGAATATACCGGCGCATCCCGCAGCAATTTCAGCGTAGCCGGCGCGGGCACAGGAAGCGTTCCGTGTGCGCACTTCACGGTTCCTCCTCCTACGTTCAGCGGAGAGCATACCCATTCTTCAATCGCCAGAGATTCCGCTCCCACGGCTGCGCAGACGATATCAACCATGGCATCAACAGCACCCACTTCATGAAAGTGAACTTGCTCGACAGAGGTATTGTGAATCTCGGCCTCGGCCAGGCCCAACGTTTTGAAGATGCGGATTGCGGTTGCTTTGGCCGCGTTGCCGATTGCGGACTTTTCGATAATTCCGCGAATTTCTGTCAGCTTGCGACCATGACTCTGATCGTACTGGTGATGATGATCATGGTCTTCGTGCTCTGGTGGGTGAACGTGATTATGTTCCTGCTGCCTCCAGAAAACTTCACGCGGCAGATCTTTCTCGCCATTCGTATACACATCGACTTTGGTCGCCGAAATTTCGCCCCGCACTACCCGCGATATCTCCATCCGCGCGCCGATATCGAGCGCCGCGACCGTATCTTCCAGAAGCTTCGGAGACACTCCGGCATCGACCAGCGCGCCCAGAAACATATCGCCGCTGATGCCGGAAAAACAGTCGAGGTAGGCTATGCGCATAGAGGAAAGCGTCGTTGGTCGCTGGTCGTTAGTCGTCAGTCGTCAGCAAAGAGTCATTGGCAAAACCAGATTGTGCGAAATCTTGAAGGAGAACTCGGTTGTTCGCCAACGACCATCGACGAACGACCAACGACTTGTCTTTTTGCTAACGACAAGCGACGTATGCTCAATGTTTCATGATAGGGAAGCCCGCCAACCCCGTCAAACTCGACACTCGCCGCGAGTTTGTTAGAATCGCTCTTCCTTCAATAAGTTAGAGGGCATCCTTGTATCGATATCTAGAACGCCTGCTGGTCCAGCATCTGCGCGAGTTTCTGCGTCGCGCCTATGGCCTGGAAAACGTGAACATCGTCGTCGAACAACCTCCGAAAATCGAATTTGGCGGGTACGCGCTTCCTCTTGCCTTCGAACTCGCGCGCAAGCTCCGCAAGCCGCCACGCAAAATTGCCGAAGAGATCGTCGCCGGAGTCGGTACGATTCCGGGCATTGAGAAGTTCGAGGTCGCGGGTGGAGGCTACATCAATGTCCGCGTTAACCGAGCTGAGTTAGCAACGGAACTTGCCGCCGATCGCTCCCCGGGCGCCGATGCCTGCCTCGGCAAGGTGCTGGTTGAGCATTCGAGCATCAATCCCAACAAGGCAGCGCATATAGGGCACCTGCGCAACGCCATTCTTGGAGATACGTTCGTCCGCCTGCTGCGCTTTGCGGGCAGGGAAGTGGACGTCCAGAACTACATCGACAACACAGGCGTGCAGGTCGCCGACGTGGTGGTTGGATTCCTGCATATCGAGCAGAAGTCACGCGCTCAGATCGAAGCACTCGCCTCTGCGCCCCGTTTCGATTTCGTATGCTGGGATCTCTACGCCCGCGTCTACCACTGGTACGCGGAAGATAAGGCGCACCTGTCGGCCCGCGCCGATGTGCTGCGCTTGATCGAAGAGGGAAACAACGAGACGGCCGCCATCGCCGACTTGATCTCGATTGCCGTCCTCAGACGCCATCTCGAAACGATGCTGCGGCTCGATATCGAGTATGACTTCCTGCCGCGCGAGAGCGAGATCCTCCATCTTCATTTTTGGGATGCTGCGTTTACCAAGCTCAAAGACGCGGGCGTGCTGACCAAGGAAACTTGGGGCAAGAACATTGGCTGCTGGGTGATGAAACGCCCGCGCAAGGTCAGTCCCAAGATTACGGAAGACGACGATTTGTTCGCGCCGGCCGTCTACGGCTTTGAGCTTAATCTCGGCGAACTGAGACTCGAGACGTATTTAGACAACGGGAAGCAGACTGCACGGGCGACGCATATCCCAACCGCTCTGTTCGCCACGTCAGGTGACTGGCCAACTCAGGATAAAAACGAGGAGATGGCTAGGAATCTGCTTATTTCCCAACTTGTGGACAGGGAGAACCAGAAAGTCATCGTCCGTTCCAATGGCACCGTCGGATATGTCGGAAAAGACATTGCTTATCACATGTGGAAGTTCGGCCTGCTCGGCCGCGATTTCGGCTATCGAAAATTCTTTCGCTATCCGAATGCGCACGAGTGCTGGATTTCAACTACCGACGGCGAGAAAGACCATCCTCACTTCGGCGACGTGGCTGAGATCTACAACGTCATCGATGCGCGCCAGTCCGAGGCGCAGAACACGGTGATCGAAGCGTTGCGCGGACTTGGCCACGGCGAAGCCGCCGACCGCTACACCCACTTTTCTTATGAGATGGTCGCGCTCACTCCGCGCTGCGCCGCCGAACTTGGCTACACACTCAGCGAAGAAGACAAGGGCAGGCCGTGGATCGAAGTCTCGGGCCGCAAGGGTTTTGGCGTGAAAGCGGACGACCTGCTCGATGCGCTCATCGCCTCAGCTCACAAAGAAGTGGACGCCCGCCATCCTGACCTGTCCGAGGTCGAACGCGCGAGTATTGCCCGGCAAATTGGCATCGGCGCGCTGCGGTATTTCATGCTGAAGTTCACGAAAACCTCGATCATCGCTTTCGATTTCAAAGAAGCACTGAGCTTCGAAGGCGATACTGGACCCTATGCGCAGTATGCGGTGGTGCGGGCTTCAAATATCTTCCGCAAAGGCGGACTCGATCCAGAGAATTTCTGTGGAGACGCGGCTGGCGGCGTCTCTCTCGCCGCGAGCAATGCCGACGCGGGCAAAGACGAGGCAAGCCTCGTCTCTACACAGGATTTTGCGAAGTACCTCGACGGCGAATCTGGCAACGAGATCTGGGAATTGTGGTTAGCGGCTGCCAAGACTTCTTATATCGTCGCACAGTGCATCGCCACCACCGAGCCGGCTTATCTGTCCAAACATGCCTTCCAGTTGGCGCAGCTTTTCAACGCTTTTTATCATCGCCATCCAATCCTCAGCGAAGCGGACGAAGGCCGAAGAAAGTTTCTGCTGGTGACAGCGGCCGTGGTTCGCCGTGAGCTGATCCGCGCTCTGGCGACAATGGGGATCGCTGTTCCGCCAGTAATGTGAACCGGCGCGTTCACGCTGATCAGCCCCCCGCCGCTCCGGGGTTGCCTGACGAGTATCTAGCTTGTCCATAGCGTAAGGAGCTGCCAGCGCCTATAATTTGCACTCAGAAAAGAACAGTATAAAATTTTTACGCTTCATATCGTGATTGCGCGGCGGCGGATTGTATGCCCCGTCCACGGTATCATTGTAAGTGATTGATAATACATCTATTTAACACTTTGGCGCGCGAGGATGAAATGGCATCTGCCGTGCTTTACATAGATTATCTTGGTGCAAAAACTTTTGCCAGGTTGGCGCATCAAAAATGCTGCGCAAAGCAATATTTGGGCAAGGAGCCCTAAACTAATGAATGGCACGTCACCGAAGTTGAAGTTGACCCTAACGCTGGCGGCTGCGCTGGCCGCAACAATCGGATGTACCAGCAAGACCTACGTCCGGCAGCAAACCACGCCGCTTATCAACAAGACCAACGAACTCGACGACATGACCGCGAAGAATTCGCGGGATATTAAGGATGTCGATCAGCGCGCCCAGACCGGGATCCAGAACGTGCAGGCACAGGCCGCAGCGGCGGACCAGAAGGCTTTGGCCGCCGGCAGCGAGGCTGACAAGGCGCAAGTGGCCGCCAACGGCGCATCGCAGCGCGTTGACACTCTAACCAACGCCGTCATTAACCTCGACAACTATCATCCTGTGGTCGAGACGGCGGTGCACTTCGGATTTAACCGCGACAATCTGACCAAAGAAGCGAAGGAAGCCATCGACCAGCTGGCCGCCAGCGTCGCCACGACCAAGGGATACATCATCACGGTCGAGGGCGCGACGGATTCGGTCGGCAGCGCGGACTATAACTACGCTCTGAGCGAGCGCCGCGCCAATGCCGTGATTCAATACCTGGCTGCGGAGAAAGAGGTTCCGGCCTACAAGATTTATCTGATCGGGCTCGGCAAAGACAAGCCGGTCGATTCGAATAAGACCCGCGACGGTCGCGCCAAGAACCGGCGCGTGGATATCCGCCTGATGTCAAACACCGGTTCCGAGACGACTCCGGCGCAGGTGCCGAGCACTTCGACGACTCCGACGGCGAGTGCAACTCCGCCGTCGATGTAAACACGATTTTCCCCTCCTCCCCGGAGGACTTTGCCAAACCAGGCCGCCCCATTTTGTGGGCGGCCTGATTTTTCTGCGGGCGGTTTGTCTGTGGTCCGCGGAGGTGGTGGCGGAGCGAACGGCCCAAGGCTCAAAAAATGCTTTGCTCCTTCGTATACACATTGATTCTAGTTCCGGTAATCGTTCCCACAACATGAGCAAGGTGGTTGCCGGATTCATCATATGGATCGATGCTGAAATGTCCGGAGAAAGCTTTTCCGTTGGCGTCAAGAGTCACTTGCTCTTTGATATTGGTGGGACCAATCAGAGTGCTTCCCGTCGGGTCCCAAGACGCAGCAAAATGATTGAGCTGGTACTGGTTGGCGCCCGTCTGTTTCCACACACCCAGACAGAAACTGCCAGTGATCGGTGAACGGCCCGCAGAATTCATGATCTCCGTACCGTCACTATGCCATTGAGAATATCCGGCATCGACTTCGGTGCCATTGGGAATTCCTTCGCTGCCCTCGGATACGAACTTAACGTGCCAGAAGCCTACGATTCCATCAACACCGCTAGCGCTGTCCCCGATCGTGACGAATGCCGATTGCACGAGGTGTGCTTGTCCAGGTTGAAGGCGCGAGTTGTGATTAGCCTGCGGTGGATGCCAGCCGCCGCACTGTGCGGTGGCATTACTCGCCAACACTGTCGTCAGCACGAGCGTAGCGAATGCAGCGGCTAACGTTCCGTAAGTTGTTTTCATAATATCTCTCCTTGTCAGCCGGCATTGCCAGCCGCCACTGAGATAACCTCGGGACTCACGCCCAGCGCAATACAGAGGAGATAAAGCCCAGGTGAAGATGAGGTGAAGCGGCAACTTACTGAAGACAAATGAGATCGACTTTGTCTCTTAGGTTTTTTCTAAACTGAGCTACTATATGCGCGGAGGTCTGGTCCAGTGGCCGTCACCGTGTTCGAGTTCGGCGACTTCAAGCTGGATTGTGACCGCTTTGAGCTCTATCGTTCCGGGCGCAACGTGAAGCTCGAGAGAATGCCGATGGAATTGCTCATTCTCTTGGCGTCAAAAAATGGCCATCTCGTCACCAGATCCGAGATTGCGGAGCGGCTCTGGGCGCGTGAGGTTTTCGTCGACACCGAACACGGAATCAACACGGCCATCCGCAAAATCCGACAGGCGCTGCGCGATGACCCGGAGCAACCTCGCTTCCTGCTGACCGTTACCGGCAAAGGATACCGCTTTGTCGCCGAGAACAAAGCAGATGCGGCAGGGGCAGATCGGCCTCCCACTGTTGAGACGGCGGAGCCGATCCAAGTTTTGCCTGCGAAGCGTCGCCTTTTGTGGCCGGCAGCGGTTGCTGCCATTGCCATGTGTCTGATCGCGGTTGCGGTCATGCGGTTTGATGTAAGAGGACTTGGCCGGCATATTTTTGCTACGAATCAAATCGGCCCCATTCACTCCCTCGCGGTGCTTCCCCTGGCAAATCTTTCCGGCGATGCGTCGCAGGATTATTACGCCGATGGGATGACGGACGAACTGATCACCGCGCTCGCCGCGAACCATTCGTTGCGCGTGGTTTCCCGTACTTCGGTAATGCAATTCAAAGGCGCAAGCCGACCCTTGCGCGAGATCGCGCAAGCGCTCGGCGTCGACGGAATTCTGGAAGGCTCAGTAAATCGGTCCGCAAACCATGTGCATATCAACCTGCAACTGATCTACGCGCCTACCGATACTCACGTTTGGGCTCAAAGTTACGACCGCGACTTGGAGGGCGCGCTATCTCTTCCTGGGGAACTTTCGCAGGTCATTGCCGGCGAAGCCAAGGTCTCTTCAACCCCGGCCAGACTGCAACACCCGACCAGCCCGGAAGCCCACGACGCTTATCTGGAAGGTCGTTACTACTGGTACGCCGGCAATAACAAGCGGAGCAAAGAATACTTCGAAAAGGCCATCAAGCTTCAGCCCGACTACGCGCTGGCATGGGATGGATTGAGCGACACTTACGGAGCCGGTGCTGTAGGAGGTGAGATTCCCGTTCGGGAGGCCTTCGCAATGGAGGAGCAGTACGCCCGAAAAGCCCTCGCGCTGGATGATTCGCTTCCCGAAGCCCACAATTCGATGGCGGCCTTCTACTTTTTCGGCGCGTGGGACTGGCATAAGGCCGAAGCGGAATCACTGCGCGCCATCGAACTGAACCCTAACTATGCCGAGGCCCGACATATTCACTCCCACATCCTTTCGGTGATGAACCGCGACGAGGAGGCTGTCCAGGAACAAAAACGCTCCAACGACCTTGATCCTTTTGCCAGGCCGGATGAACTCGGGATTGCTTATCTTCACGCGCGATTGTATGAGGCGGCCACCAATGAGCTTCGCGTACGCGCAGAAATTCAACCCCAAAATGCTTATATTCAGTTTTTTCTATTTGAGTCCTATTGGTTCAGAGGCATGAAGAAAGAGGCCGCCCAGCACCTGAACCTGATGTTTGCTGCCACAGGCGACAACCAATTCGCTAACGCAATACAGCGAGCGTTGGATCTAGGAGTAGATCCGATGTTAGGAGATTTGCTTTTCAAGCACGATCAAAACCCGGCCCGCAAGCAACGCCTCTCCCCAATTCATCTGGCGTATGACTACGCCCTTCTGGAACGTAAGGACGAGACGATCGGGGCTCTGGAACGTGCATATCAGGAACGTGATCCCTGGCTAGTGTTTCTGCAGAAAGAGCCGGTTTTCGACTTCCTCCATTCAGACGAGCGCTATCGTGCTCTCGTCAGGAAGATGGGCCTGCCGCCAGCATATTGAATCTCGGGTCGTATTCGCAGATTGCCAAACCAGGCTGTCCCAGGTGTGGGCTGCATGATTTGTGGACGCCTATATATCGTAATACGATATAATGTGAAGGATGAATGAAAAACCGATACCGGACCCCGCAGGCAGGCTGCAGACACTCGCCGAATTTCGCCACCAGCTCCGGCTGTTCTTGCACTTCAGCGAGACGGCCGCGCATAAGGTCGGCCTTCTACCACAGCAACATCAACTTCTTCTCCAGATAGCCGGGGCGCCCGATGAAGTGATTCCAACCATTGGTTACGCGGCCGAACGTCTGGGCCTGCGCCACAACACTACAGTTGAACTCTGTAATCGATGCGCGAAAGCCGGTTTAGTGCTGCGCACCCAGGCGGGCTCCGATCGGCGGCGGGTGCTTCTGGAGGTCTCGCCGAAAGGACGAAAGCTCCTCGAAGCACTCTCCATCGACCATGCGCGCGAGTTGAATCAGCTGGCTCCAAAGCTGATCCGAACGCTGACCGCGCTGAGACGAGCGCCACAAGAGCGCGGCGAGCGCCCGACCGGGAGGAACCGTGGAGTCTGAATCCTCTGCGCTCCGCGACTTCACCGTCGATGGCCGGGTCTGGCTGCTTTCCGGCGTCGCCCTGGTCATAGGAATTGGGGCGACCTTTCTAGCTCTGCTGCTTCTGCGACTGATCGCGCTCGCCACCAACCTCTTCTACTATCATCGCCTCAGTTCCGTGTCCGTCTCTCCGGCTGGCAGTCCCCTCGGACCGTGGATGGTCGTCGTTCCGGCAATAGGTGGAATTTTCGTTGGGCTCATGGCCCGTTTTGGCTCCGACAAAATCAGGGGACACGGCATCCCGGAGGCGATCGAAGCCATCCTGTTACACCGCGCGCGGGTCGAGCCAAAGATTGCCCTCCTGAAGCCGATTTCAGCGGCGATTGCCATCGGCTCGGGCGGGCCATTCGGAGCCGAGGGTCCCATCATAATGACCGGCGGCGCGTTTGGCTCTCTGATCGCACAGTGGATTCGTCTCACCGACGCCGAGCGCACAACCCTCCTGGTCGCGGGGGCTGCGGCGGGAATGTCAGCCACTTTCGCGACGCCGGTTGCCGCAGTCCTGCTCGCGGTCGAACTCCTGCTTTTCGAACTCCGGCCTCGAAGCCTTGTTCCGGTGGCGATTGCGAGTACGACTGCGGCCATTCTGCGCGGATATTTCCTCGGCCGCGGTCCTCTCTTTCAGATGCCCGCTATTGGCGACATTGATCGGATTCAGTTTGCAATCGGGTCGTTGCTCCTGGGCGCTCTCATCGGTTTTCTGGCGGCGGGCTTGAGCCGCATGATGTATGCCTTCGAAGATATGTTTGAGCGCCTGCCAGTCCACTGGATGTGGTGGCCTGCCCTCGGAGGCATTGGCGTCGGCATTGGAGGTCTGTTTTTTCCTCGCGGGTTGGGCGTCGGATACGACAACATTGCCGAACTGCTGCATGGAAGCGCGCCGCTGGCGCTCATAGCGGGAATTCTGATCGTGAAGTCACTGATGTGGGCTTTCTCGCTGGGATCGGGGACGTCCGGCGGCGTTCTGGCGCCGCTCCTCATGATTGGTGGAGCGGTGGGCGCGCTGGCCGCGCATCTCGGTCACGCTCCTTCTGAGATGCAGGCTTTCTGGGCCTTGATCGGGATGGGCGCGATGCTGGCAGGCTCTCTCGGCGTTCCTCTGACCGCCATTCTCTTCAGCCTTGAGGTTACGCACTGCCTGCCCGCCCTGGAATGCCTCACCTTGGGTTGCGTCGCTTCCTATCTCATAACCGCGCTGCTGATGCCGCGGTCGATCCTGACTGAAAAGCTGAGTCGTCGCGGTTACCACCTCACTCGCGAATACGGCATCGATCCGCTCGAGATCGTAATAGTCCGCGATCTCATGTCCCCCGTTTCCGAACCAGTCTCCAAGGTCGAATTCGAAGAAGCTCAATTGCCGCAACACTTCATCTTCGCCGATGGCACCTGTCGTAGCGCCGCCGAGCTGATGGCCACTGAGGGGATTGCCAGCCTTCCTGTCGTCGACCGCACAACTCGGCGTGTCAATGGAACCATCACTCTACAGGATCTGCTGAAAGGACGCAGCAAAGCGCTGGTCCGCGAGAGCGAACGGTTGCGCCTGGTCGGCGAACACAACTAGATTGCGGATGATGGCTGCGGCAGTCATTATTGCGCTGCTTTGACCTTGCGCCATGGCGATACAATAGAGGCGTGTCGATTCGACCCGTGATTCCGTTCCTGGCTCTGCTGGCGGCCATTTTATTGGCCCAGGATTCTAAGGCCCAGGTTCCTCAGGATAAAACGTCTCCAGCGACGCCTGCCACGGACAAGACCTCTGGCAAATCTTCCCCAGGCACGTCTTCTTCTGGTCGATCACCTTCTGATCAATCACCTTCTGATCAAGCAGCCGCGCCCGGCTCCGCGGCCGACGAAAGCTCGAGCCGCGACACCAGAATTGATCTCACCCCGCCCAAGGACGATGCCAAGGATCATCCCGCCAGCAAGGAGGCTGTGGCCGATCTCGAGCCCAGCGACAAGCCGGACGCGAGCGGCGTCCAGGAATTCCATCCCTGGAATCCGATGAAGGCGATCAAAGACGAAGAGGTCGGGGATTTTTACTTCAAGCGCAGGAACTACAAAGCCGCCCTCGAGCGCTACAAGGAAGCCCTTTACTACAAAGATGGAGATGCCGTGGCCAGCTTCCGCGTAGCCGAGTGCGAGGAGAAACTGGGCGACAAACCCGAAGCCAGGAAGTATTACGAGCAATACTTGAAGATTGTGCCCGACGGACCGCACTCCAAAGACGCGCTCAGTGCTATCGCGCGGCTGGCGAAAGTGCGATAAGTTTCTCTCCTTCGAGCCCTCGAATAAACCGCCGGGCAAACCCACCCGGCCTGAACGGCTCGGGTCGCCGGGCGAGAACGTCAGACTCCGCAAAACTACTTCTCTACCCGCAAAAACTCCCCACTGCTTGCGTTCACGGCCACTCGCAGCTTGGCGGTTTCGCGATCGGCGCCATAGATCACCTGCCACAAAAGTGCGTTGTCCTGGTGATTCCAGTCCAGCACATAAATAATGGGCGTGTCGGGCGCCTTCTCCAGCAGCTTCTCTCCGCCATGTTGCTGGGCGACGGCAAAGGCCTTGTCCGTATCCGTTTTGAGAAATTGAATATTGAAAATCTGGGTACTGGAGTTCGATGGACTATAAGTGTCGTCGACGCCGTGAGAAATATCGGCGTTAGCCCATGTATACGATTTAGTCGAATGCTGCGCCGGTGAAGCGAATCCCACGCGCCACTCCAGCGCCTTGCCATCGTGTCCTTTGGAATCCCCTAAACGCACAGACTCCGTGCGAAACGGTTGTGCGTCCGGCGCCCATCCGCGGGCAGCGATGTAGCACTTGAAGAGCGCGCTGTTTCCGGTAACGGCCTCGGGAGCTTTGGGTTGCGGTTTCTCGGCGGCCGGCTGGCTCGGCTCGGAAGAGCATCCCGCCATCAATACGGCTGCTAGAATTGCAAAAGCAACGGCTGGTTTCTTTGTCATTGAGGATTTCCTGACCACGTTTCTAAGTCGCGATGATGGTATTCGCGATCATCGCATGTGCCGTGATTTTATTCGCGTTGACTGTCTGCGCGACCATTGTACTCAACCGCTGCCATGATTTCCTATCTCGAACGCTTGCGAGACGAACTCGAAGATGTGGTCGGTCATGTCAGCGCCAGCCAGTTGGCTGCGGCTCCCGCGGGAAAGTGGAGCACTGCACAAATACTGGAGCATCTTTTTCTCTCCTACCAGGGCACGAACCACGGCTTGACCCGCTGCCTCAAACATGGCAGTCCGCTGGCCACGCGGTCCACTCTGAAGCAACAAGTTGCGCGCTTGGTGGTCGTGAATGTGGGGTATATGCCGACCGGCATCAGAGCTCCGGAGGTTGTTGTCCCGCGCGGCATTTCGCCGGAGGAGATACAAAGATCCCTCTTGCCCGAATTGCAGCGGATGACATTGGCCCTCGACGATTGCGAAGGCCGGTTGGGCTCGCGGACGAAGATTATGGATCATCCAATCCTGGGCCCTTTGGCGGTTGAAGAGTGGCGAAAACTGCATTGGGTGCACGGCTCGCCATCACGTGCGCCAGATTCGGGAGCGAATCGGAAAGCGCTGAGCTCGCGCTCTGAAATTAAGGTACGCGGAGCGACGGGCGTCGTCGCCCGTCCACCCCAGGCCTGTCCTGGCCGGCCGGGGACGCCCGGCGCTCCACTTAGTTAATCGTTGATCTACCGGACGTCAGGACTATTGTTTGCCCTTATCTTGGTCCTGGCTCTGGTCCTGCCCCTTGCCTTGATCGTTGCCCTTGTCCTGGCTCTTTCCGTTGTCTTTGTCGCTTACAGGCGCGATGCCAGCTTTGTGCGCTTGTTCCTGCATCGAGTCTAAGTCTGCCTTCGCGCTGTCCAGCGCTTTCTGTTTGGTGTCGATGTCGGCTTTGAATTTCGCGTCGTCACTTTGCCATTCGGCCGGGTTGTGAAGACGGTTGGTCGGGTCGCTATACATCTCGGCCGCGCGCAGTCGATATTCGCGCTGCACCATATCGAGTTCATGGTTCAGCGCATCGATCTTCGCCTTCTGTTCCTCTATCTTTTTGTTCAACTCCTCCGCCGCTTTCTGGCGCTCGGCCGCAGGATCGGTGGCGGCAGAGGGTGCGCTTGCCGGCTGGGCCGCCGCTGCGTTGTCTGACGGTGGCCCGACTACGCTTACTTGCGCGTCAGTTGGCAGGTTATCGTTGTCGAACTGGCGGCTGGCTGGAACCGCCTCGGCGTTGTCTTTGTTTTTGCGAGCTGCCCGGGCATACTCTCCCAGTGACTGAGCCGACGCCACGACGGAAGCCAAAAGCAGCAGAGCGCCGATCGCCTTGAGTTTCGTGTTTTTCATGTAATCATCCTTTCGCAGCTCGCAACCGCGCGCCGCTGGTTCATGCTTAAGAAGCTGATGTCAGGAACTCGCGTTTGCCACGCGCGCGTCTCCCAGAAAACTCCCAATCGTCCGGTCCAATTGCGCCGCTTCGCCGGCGATGCTTTCGGCCAGCCTGCGCGCCAATTGCGTCTCTGCGATCGAGGCCAATTGCTGCGCATTTTCCGTGATCGTGCTAACCGAAGTGCGCATTCCAGACGCAAGCTCCGACGAAATTTCCCGATGCATCTTTTGATCGTGCCGGATGCGCTCAATGTCGGTTATATCGGTGAACACCAGGCTTGTGCCCATAAGACTGGCGTCTTCAGCCAGCACGGGAGCGGCTGTGACTTCGAGTATGCGGCTCTCTCCGTCGCGCGCAGCGTAGTTCAGCAGCAACCCTCGAACCGCGCCCTTTCCCGTCAGCGCGGGGGCGAAAGCCTCCTCTGCGCTTATGCTCGAACTCAAACCATCTTTGGTGGGACGCAGCGTGGCTGCGCGCAGCAGATCGCTGGCATGCAGGCCCACGGGCGACGCAAACCCGAGCAGTTGGCGCGCCGCCGGATTCGCCTGCCGCACCAGTCCGTTCGTATTCAGGAACAAAACTCCGCAGGAGAGGTTCGAAAGTATCGTGGAACTGAGCGAATCGGAGGCTTTCGCCTTTCTCCGTTCCGACAGTTGCTGACTGGCAAGCTCGTGCTTCTGCTGCTTGAGTTGCTGAATCACCGCGTGATAGGCGTGCACCGGCAATCCTTCGGCCGCCATTGGAGCGCAGTTCACAGATTCAGCTTCGTCCGCCAGGCTCTTCCGCATGCGCCGAATCGCAAACAGGCCAAACAAGAACGCCGCGCTCGCGGCGAACATAAGCAACACCATGCGGAGGACGATCGGATTGATCAGAAGGCTCACAGCATCCCCCAATACCAATGCAGGAGCCGATTTCCAAACAGAAATGACAGGAGCGCCATGGAGCCGAGAAAAACTCCAAACGGCATTTCGTAATATCGCAACGCCAGCCGCGCCGATTGCCATGCCCGGCGCCGCGCCTGAGGAGCAGGCGTGCCGCGCGCTTCAATGCGCCGAACCCGCTTCATCCAGATGGCGAGAACTGTGCTGAGTCCAAACAGCGAACCGGCCAGCGACGCGGCAAAAATAGTCAACACGGTGAGTTTTGTTCCCAGAAATGCCCCGATCATTGCCATCAGCTTCACGTCGCCGAAGCCCATGCCTTCGACGCCGCGAGCGCGCAAGTAAATGGCTGCAGCGCCGTAGAGAAACGAGGCGCCAACCGCTGCTCCCAGCAGCGAATCTGAGAGTGACCACAAGCGCCACGAGATCTCGCCTCTCATGATCGCCAATCGCATCGCAGGCGACACTAAGCCAGGAATGATTCGCGAGGCCAAGTCATTCACCGGAACGATCAGGCTGAATCCAATTCCCAGGGCGAGACCCGGCAAGGTCATAGCATCCGGAAGAAGCTTGGTTTCCGCGTCGGTAAAGACTAGTCCTAAGAGCAGAAAGCCGAGTACAACGCACTTCAACATCGCCAGAGTTAAACCAAAATGCAGGTAACAGCCCAGAAACAGCAGGCCCGTGAGGATTTCGACCACCATGTAGCGCGGCGATATGGCCTCGTGGCACTCGCGGCACTTTCCCCCAAGAATCAGCCAGCTCAATACAGGAAGGTTATGGTAGAGCGGGATCATCTTCCCGCAATGCGGGCAAGCTGAGCGCGGCGTTACCACTGACTTCCCGCGCGGCAGCCTGTAGATGCACACATTCAAGAAGCTGCCAAAGAGCAGGCCATAGGCGAAGATCGCAACTGCGAGAAAGAGTTCCACGTTGGCTAAGTGCCCAGTAGGCCTAGACTTGGATGATTATAAGCCGCCGCGGCCCGGGCCTTCCAAGTACGAAGGTCACTGTACCCGGCAGTTACTGTGTGGCTGAAGCTGCGTGGCTGAAGACAGCAAATTAGATCGCAAGTTATTGTGAAGACAAGTTATTGCGAAGAAAGACTCACGCCACGCGGCTGATTTCATGCCGCTGCGGCAGGAAGATTGAAAACACCGTTCCCGTAGCTTCTCCACCGCTCCGGCTGCGCACCCTGATTGATCCGCCGTGTTTCTCGATAATGCCGCGCGACACCCACAACCCGAGCCCGGTTCCGGTCTCTCTTTTTGTCGTATAAAAAGGTTCGAAGATTCGGCGCAGCTGATTTTGTGGAATCCCCGTGCCATTGTCAGCCACCGTGATTCGCACTCCCTCGCGGGCGCTCGGCCAGTCGCGCGCCCTGCTCACGCGGACGTGCAACGATCCCCGCTCATCCATCGCATCCGTCGCATTCACCACGAGGTTGGCAAGCAACTGTCGCAACTCGCCGGAATAGCCGCTGATCTGGGAATGGTGACGGTAGCGGCGCTTCACGCCAATCTTTCGGCTTACCAGTTTGCTTGCGTACAGCTGCAGAATCTCATCCATGATGACGGCCGGATCCATCCAGTCTGGCGAACTCGAATAGCGTACAAACCCCAGAGTCTGCTGTGCCAATTGCGCTATCCGGCCCACCTCGCCCTCCGCCTGGGTCAGATACTCTGCGGCACGGCTCGAATCATGGCGCGCCAGATAAAGCAGGTTGATCACGGCTTCTAGCGGATTATTGATTTCGTGCGCGATTGAAGCGGCGAGCCGTCCCGTGGTGGCCAGCTTTTCACTGCGTCGTATGGCTTCTTCCGACTGTTTCTCGGCCGAGATGTCGCGCGCGATGGTCGACGCTCCCACGATTTCGCCGCGGCGGTTACGCAGCGACGACACCGACAGCAGCACGGGACAGCGCGTGCCGTCGTTCCTCATGCGCTCCGTTCGATAAGAAGCGACGTCGCCGCCGCTATTGACGATCCGGCGGTTCGCTTCCAACTCTTCGACGCGTTCCGGCGGCCCCAGGCGCCTTATCGACGACCCGACCGCCTCTTCGGCGCTATAACCATACAGGAGTTCCGCGGCGCGGTTCCAACTGGTGATAATGCCGTCTGGACGGGAGCCGTAAATCGCGTCGCACGAATATTCCACAATCGCCGCCATCTCCCGGGTGCTGCGCTCCGCGCGCGACTCCGCCAATGTTTTCTGCCGCGCCATGCTTCCCGCGAACACTGAGATCGCCAGGAAGGCCACAAGTTTCTCCACGTCGGCCGCCCCACTCATGCCAAAGCGGAAGTAGGGAGGAAGCGCGAAGAAATCCAGGCAAGCGGCCGAAACCACGGAGCAGAAAAGCGCCGGGCCAAAACCGAGGAAACGCGCAGTGAAAAGCACCGCCGCCAGCAGCAGAAGAAAGAGATGGCGATGTAGCGCCGGTGTAAAAGTCCAGAAGCTGAGCCCCACCCACACGGCAAGAGCTGCCCCCGCGTATGGCACGACGGGTGCATGACGATGCCGTTCAATCCAGCTTTTCAGGTTAGGCTTACTCCCGGACATTGTTCAATAGCGCTGCCCATTCCAGCCGCGGAATGATTCCGTCTGATTTTGCTGAATAGGGCAAGAGAGCGTTCGAGGCCCTGAGAAAACTCTAGCAGCACGGCAGGCGTGAAGCAAATCAGAACAATTTTCTTGGCAGTGGTGCAGTTTGGAGATGCGCACCCATGAAACCCCTGATCCATCAACGCCACGAAGTATCACGAGACTTTCGGCCTCTGATCTTTCCTTCGTGAACCTTCGTGGTCTTGGTGGTGAAACGATTTCGCAATTGCACCCTGACGCAGGGCTTCCAGAGTCGGTGGGGTTGAAACACAGCTTTCTCGGCCCGTCACGAGGGGACAAAGCGCATTCTCCGGCGAAGCAACGTTTCGAGCCTATTCCTTCTTCAGAAACTTATAATCCAGAATGGTTGCCGCCAGGCCGAAAGCGTCCGCATCATTCTCCACCGCATCTTTGACCCGAATCAGCCTGCCCTCGCAGAGGGCGCTGCGGTTCTTTTGTCCCGAAATTGCTTCGGGCATCTCGAAAATCATTTCGACGATCGCATTCAACGGCAGTTGCTGCGGGCCGTTCAACAGCACTCCCGATTGGCTGATATTCTGGATCACGCCCTCATACCATGTGCTGAGACTTTTTCCGCGGTATCGAACCGGAATGTTCTTCGCCAGACGCCGCGACCGGGGAGTCCACGCCGGTTGCTTCTGACCCGGGCGCCGCCGGAGGACCGTCATATCCGCCGTCGGTTCCTCTACCCGGTTACCCCGCCGCATTGTCCGCCAGTCATACTCAAAAGCGGTCGCGCACAACATGCAGACCTGGTAATACTCGCCGTTCGCCGCGCGGCGTGGCCATGAAAATTCGTGCGAACATCGTCCCAACATCAGCACATCCATGAGTTTTTGCGACATGATGAGAGCAGCGTCCCATCACAGAAAGGACACCATTCATCTTCCGCTGGCAACGCTGTTCTGAACAGGTTACTTTCGGTCGTTCCCGCCGTGTATTACAGTCGAGGGCTATGTTTTCCCGCAGGCCACAAGGTCCACTCTCGCGCGCCGGCTTCCTTCTGGCCGGGGGGAAGAGCAGCCGCATGGGAGAAGATAAAGCCTTTTTGGTCTATGACGGCCAAACGCTTCTCGAACGGGCGCTGGCCGTTATGCAGGCAGTGTGCGACAGAGTTACCATCGTCGGCGACCCAGCTAAGTTCGCGCAGTACGCCTCAACAGAGCATCAGGCCGAAAATCACGAAACTCCGAAATACGACCGCGTCGTGGCTGATATCTTCCCAGGATGCGGTCCTCTAGGCGGAATTCACTCCGCGCTAGCGCATTCCACCGCCGAGTTGAACCTGATGCTCGCCGTGGACATGCCTTTCGTCTCAAGAGAACTTCTCGCATTCATTCTTGCGGCAGCCGAAAGAAACAGCGCCACCGTTACCGTGCCCCGCACCCGCAACGGCTTGCAGCCGCTCTGCGCCGTCTATCGTCGTGAGTTCTTGACGGTCGCCGAGAAGGCTCTGCTGGCAGGGAAGTATAAGATCGACGCCGCCTTTTCCGCCGTCTCCATGCATGAAATCAGCCCCGCAGAACTGGCCAAAGCCGGCTTCCCGGAGCGCATTTTTTTCAACCTAAACACGCCCGAGGACCGACTAACGGCCGAGGGCGGGACTGAATAATTGTTGAAAATACCTCTCATACTCGTAAACCAAACGGTTACAAGTGAAAACGCTGATTTCGACAGCGACTCGGCAAAACCTACGTTTCACCGTCCCTTCGTGCGACGGATTTCTCAAAATCCTCTGATTACGACCGTGATCTGTTGGACGAAAAAAAGGAGAAAGAGGACGTTCTGGTCTCTAACTAGACAGGGATGCTACGTGATCGCGCAAACTCACTGAAGCGCATCTGCCAGATCGACGTGTCGGCTTTCGCTAGCATCATATTTGTACTGTTGTTTACGATGATGGTGGCCATGGTTTCGACGAGACCTCCGCACGGTGCAGGGGTGGTCTTGCCAATGGTGTGGCACCCTGTAGGTATGTGGCGTGCAGACAGGGAAGATGCTCTCATCATCGGTATCAGCCGTGACGGGAAGGTATTCTTCCGCAATGAGATGGTAGCCCCTAGCAGGCTGCTGAAAAACTACTCCCCATCCACAGCTTTGTGTGATACGAGAAGGCATGCGCGGAGATGATCAGCAGCAGAATCACATGTTCAGTTATTTGTCGCCGGAGGCGCGGGTGCGGAAGGATCATCCGCTGCGCGCCATCCGAGGGATGGTGGACGAGGTACTTACGCAACTGTCGCGGCGCTTCGACACCATGTACGCCCGCGTCGGTCGTCCGTCGATTGCGCCCGAGAAGCTGTTGCGGGCGCAGTTGCTGCAGATGCTGTACTCGATTCGCAGCGAACGACTGCTGATGGAAGAGATGGATTACAACCTGCTGTTCCGGTGGTTCGTGGTTTGAACGCGGACGACGAAGTCTGGGACGCGACCACCTTCACGAAGAACCGGGACCGCTTGCTGGAGGCGGATGTGGCCGAGGAGTTTCTGGCGCGCGTGGTCGAGCAAGCGCGGGGAAAGGGGCTGACCAGCGACGAACATTTCACCGTGGATGGCACGCTGCTGGAAGCCTGGGCGAGTCTCAAGAGCTTTCAAGCCAAAGAGGGCAAGCCGACGCCACCGCCGGATGATCCGGGCAATCCCACGGTGAACTTTCACGGGCAGAAGCGCTCGAACGAAACCCACGAGTGCAAGACCGATCCCGACTCTTTGCTGGCGCGCAAAAGCGGAGGAAAGGAGTCCCGGTTGAGTTACAGCGGGAATCTGTTGGTGGAGAACCGCAACGGACTGATCGTGGACGCGGAAGTGTTCCAGGCGAACGGGACGGCGGAACGAGATGCGGCGCTGGTCATGATGGAGAGACTTCCGGCACGCAACCACTGACGGTGGCCGGCGACAAAGGGTTCGACACGTTCGGTTTTGTAGAGGAGTGCCGCCATCTGCGAGTAACGCCGCACGTGGCTCAAAACCTGGGACGACGCGAGGCAGCGCGATTGATGGCCGCACCACTCGACACCCTGGCTATGCGGTGAGCCAAGAAAGCGGAAGCGGATCGAAGAATGTTTCGGCTGGCTGAAAACGATTGCGCTGATGCGGAAGGTACGGCATCGTGGGCTGTGCAAAGTGCACTGGATCTTTACCCTCGCTTGCGCGGCCTACAATCTGGTGCGCATGCGAAATCTGGCCGCCGCAGTTGCAGTGGCGTAAGTCGGGGTCGACGTGTGTCTCCAGCAGCATCGAGTTAGAACCAGAGATCACGAAAGCACCGAAAATAAAACTGTTCGACACTATTCACGATGAGCAACAGAACGAAAAACACGCTGCAAATCAATTTTTCAGCAGCCTGCTAGTGAGCTAGCCGCTAAGATCAAGGAGCGGCTGCCCGCCAGAGGCTCGGAGAGAAGGTTTATATCAGGGCCGATGCTCATGTCGGATACGGCAGGGTTGGCACGGTATTAGACGAGGTGCGTTCAAGGGGGTAGAGAAAATTGCTTTCCTAGTCGGCCAGCGCACAGTTCAGGCCATCGGTCGCCCGTAGTTCCTCCGTATCTCTGATTATTTGACGTATCGTAACCTGATAGCACTCATTGGCGGGTTCTGAGTTTTCGCAGGATCCAAACGGGGACGAAAGATTAGCCATCAACCTAGCAGGCTGCTGAAAAATTGATTTGCAGCGTGTTTTTGGTCTGTTGCTCATCGTGAATAGTGTCGAACAGTTT
>CAWEPW010000045.1:0-16228 GCA_963810955.1 uncultured Acidobacteriaceae bacterium
CCTATTAGAATATTCCTTATAGAATATTCGTAAGGGAATATGTCACAAGTCCCACTCATTTCTTTGTAGCTTGGCTTCAAACGGTTGGCAATTGACGACTTGGGTCCCAACATCAACTGACTCGTTTCAGGAGGCGATGAAAATGTTGAAAAAATCGGTTACGTTTCAATGCAACAGGAGAATTGCTAGGCAGTTGTGGGGTCAGATCCCGCTGATGGCATTGCAAGGCCTAAAAGAACTCACCAGCGAATACTTGCTGTCGATTGCGTCCGGCGAACTGACCACTTCTTGATGGGCGCTGGTATGTAACCCACAGTGGATTATTGGGACTGGCCCGCCGGAATCGGTGCGCGGGCATCAACGTGCGGCCAGCACCGACTTTCTCTGATCCTTCTGTACAGCGATGGGCATTCGAGGCCACGGTTTATAAATCCAAAACGTGCAAAGGCTTCGTTGGCTACGGCGATGCTGATCCCTCCAACGTTTCCTCTCTCGTCCGTGGCGCCGAGATGCGCGTGGCTGAGACACGGGCCGTCAACCGCGCCCTGCGCAAGGCATATGGAATTGGTCTCTGCTCGGTCGAGGAAATCGGGACGGTTCCAAATCCTGTTGAAAAGATTCCTCCGCAGAACACTCATGGCAACGGCAACGTGCCGTCCCCAAAGTTCGGGACCGCCTCTGCCAACTCATCCGCCAGCACAAGCTCGATCCCGAACTCGTAAAAGCCTACGCCGTCGACTTCTGCGGCACGAAGACGCTCCGCGAGGCTAGCCGAGAGCAGGTCGAGAACTTCGTCCAGCGGCTGGCCGAATGGGCCGAGAAAGACCGCAACGCTCTCCTGTGCCAGCTCAACAGCTACCCACACCCGAAGCAGGAGGTGGTCGCGTGAAACGCCAAGTGCCCGGCCTTGCAGAAACTGCCGACGATTCTCGTCCGGAGATTCCGGATGGGATCTTCCTTGTGCGTGTCGACGGTGCCCAGTTCCGCTGGCATGCCTCCAAACCGTTCTACGTCCTTCGACTCTCGATCGTCGAACCGAGTTCCTTCGCCGGGCAGCCGATTGTGGGTCGTCTCTACTGCACGCAAAAGGCAATGTGGAAGCTGGGCTGGTTCCTACGAGACTTTCTCTATAATCCGGAACTTCTCGCCCACGAACAGGTCGATGAGAAGGCCCTGCCCGGCCTCCGCGGAGTCGTCAAGATTAGCCACACCGTGATCAACGGCATTTCGCTGATCAACCTCGACGGCTTCGCTCCGGCCAGCCAGTGGGAAGAACTATCTTCGAGTCCAGTGTCGAGCGCTTCTCACACCAACACCGCGGAGGCGCCGCGATGACCTACTCCTACACCCAGATCAGCCAATACCTCACCTGCCCGCGCCGCTATCGACACCGCTACCGAGACGGTTGGCAGGAAAAAGACACGCGCGCACCCATGCTTTTCGGTCGAGCCTTTGAACAGGCCGTTGCTGCTCTTTTTCGTCGTGAAGACTCCGCGGCTGTGCTGTTCGAGCAGTGGAGCGCGTGCAAAGACATGGGCCTCACCTACTCGAGCAACGACACCTGGGACCGCATGCTACAACAAGGCATCCAGTTGCTGGAGCGCTTGGCTCAGGACGGCCGCGTTCGCATTCGCCGCCCTCGTTCTACCCAGCAGATTCAGTTCAATCGAGGGTTCGGTTCTGGCAACGATTTCGTCTCTTACGTCGATGCTATCGGTGAGCTGGACGGCACGCCATGCGTTCTGGAATGGAAGACCACCTCTGCGCGATATCCGGAAGAGCCAGTCGGAATCTCGGCACTGGATCCGCAACTCGTCTGCTACTCGTGGATGACCGGTATTGACGAGGTTGCCCAAGTTGTTTTCGTACGCAAGCGCCTAGTCGAAGTTCAGTACCTCCACGCCACCATTTCTGAAGAGCAACGGCAGGAGTTCGCAAACTTGGTCGAAGACACCGTCAAGCGGATCGAATCTGGAGTGTTCCTGCCTCATAGCGGCATCCGCTTTCCACAGAATCCATGCACTACCTGCCCCTTCATCGGGCTCTGCCTCGATCAGCCCAACCTAGTCGAGGCTGCGCTTGTGCGCAAACCGGGAGTCGATCTTGGTCTGTTTGACGAACTTGTTTACTAAATATCCGCCGATGTCGCCCAAGCTCAATCGCAAGCGAGCCCTCTTTGTCCTGACCAAGATCGACGAGACCCTGGCGTGGGAGCGACAGAAAGAGGCCGAGCGCGACACCCGATTCGTCGAGCTGGGCAGGTACCTGTGCGAGGTGCGGGCGGGTCAGTACTGGCGAGTGGAGAAGTTGGCATCATTCGACGACTTTCTGGAAAGGCGATTCCCGGAGTCGAGAAGGAAGGCGTACTACTTAATGTCCATCCACGAGCACCTGCCGCCGGAAGTCGGGAAGGATCTCAAGGAGATCGGTTGGACGAAAGGAAGGGAGTTGGCGAAGATCGCGCGCCGGGACGGTCAGGACTTCGATTGTGCACCCTGGGTGCACAAAGCCCGCTCAATGTCGAGGGAAGTATTCACACGTGAAGTGGAGAGGGAACTGACAGGAAGGGAAGAGGAGACGTCCGAGCTGATCTACTTCAAAGTTTACATGAGCCAAATCCCGGTGATCGAGCAGGCGATCGGAACGGCAGCTCTGATGCTCGGAACTGACAAGTCCAGAGGATATTGCTTAGAAATGATCTGCGCGGATTTCCTGGCGGGCGCGCACCTCGATGATGGCGATCCCGAGATCCTGCTCAGCTCGATTTCACGCTATTACAAATTCTTGTCCTGCGAGCAGCAGCGTGTTTTCCTCGAAAACCTCCGTGAGAAGGCGCCTTGAGATTAATTCGCCCCAAAGCCGTTCGCCTGCGGCTGGACCCCTTGTCGTACGAAGGTCTGCGCCAGAAGATCCTGAGTCGCGACGGCTGGAGATGTCAGTCGTGCGGAGCGATGTCGAATCTAGAGGTGCACCACAGGAATTTTCGAAGCCATGTGGGAGCGGACTAGAAGAAAACTTGGTCACACTGTGCACGACATGCCATGCCAAAGCACCGCTTCCTAGCAATGAACGGATATGATCAGTTCCTAAATTGTTCACCACGTCGATCAAACAGGGAGGGAGATCCCGCCTTCGATTAGCAGTCATTGACATCCCTGCGCATTCTGTCCGATGATTTGAAACAGACCAACACGATTGCTCTCAGAATGGACCGCGTAAAGGCAATAGCCTGCATCAACCCAAGGGTCCGATGGGCGGATGAAGTTCGCGTCCTTGATTGTCGATAGATCAGATGTGTAGTTTGCCTCCGTCGTGCCCGAAGACCTCAATCTGGTTAAGAACTGGATTGCTAACGTAGATATAGATATTGTGCTGATCGTCCACGGCTAAGCCTGTGCGATTATCTGCGTAGGGAGGTAAATCGCCCGCCGAAACTGTCCCTGCGTATCGAGGATCTGAATACGCGTGTTCCCTGCATCGAGCACGAACAATTCCCCATGTCCCACGACCACCTGGCTTGGGAATCTGAACTCGCCGACTGGTCACCACCGCCGCTCTTCCCAATCTTGCTAATAGGCCGTCCTCGGTCGTCCATCATAATGATCATGTGATGTTGCTTGTCGCAGATGTAAACCGCCCGGTAGTTTTATCGATCGCGATCCCCGCGGGACTTTCGAAAGTACGATTCTCCTCCTCGCAGTCTCCAAAAGTGTCCATGGAACTTTCCTGCTGGGTCGAAGACAACAACTGTTCCGGCGGTCTTGTCGACGACATCCAAGTTGCCGTCACCGTCCACCTAGGGTTGCGCCCCGGCGTGAATCTCCACTGTAGACCAGGTCTTGTCGGCGGCGTGGCACAACTTCTCCAGCGCGCAATCAACACACTTCGGATTCCTAGCCACGCAAAGCTTCCGCCCGTGCCAGATTACCTCATGAGAAAAATCGGTCCAGCGCTTGCGGGGAATAATCCGCATAAGTCCTCTTCGATCTTCCGCGCGTCTTCGTGTTTTGTGAGCTCTAGCCGGCGCGAAATACGCGTCACATGGGTATCCACCACTACCCCTTCATTCTTTTTGAACCACGTTCCAAGCACAACATTAGCGGTTTTGCGAGCCACTCCCGGAAGGCTCAGCAATTCGTCCATCGTTTGCGGAACGTTCCCGCCAAAGTCGGCGACAATCTTGCGTGCTGCGCCTACCACCGATTTCGACTTGTTGCGAAAAAATCCGGTCGAGCGGATATCTGGCTCCAATTGCTCGGGCTCGAGCGCCGCAAAATCCTGAACGGTAGGATACTTTTCAAACAACACCGGTGTAACCATGTTGACGCGGACATCGGTACATTGCGCGGAAAGAATGGTCGCTACCAGCAATTCCCATGCATTGCGGTGAGTGAGAGCGCACGTAAATCCGGGATAAAGCTCGTCAAGTCCGGCAATGATCTGGCGAATACGCTCCGGCGCCAGAGGATCGTAGGCAAGCGGGCGAGCTGCATTTTTCGCTGGCGCAGTTGATTTTTCGGGGGAGATTTAGCCGGCCTGCCCATGCCAGACCGCGCCCGCCTGCCAGGTGCGGTCGCCTTCGTCGATTGCGCGCGCTTATGGAGCACTCGTCGTGCACCTTCTTGACGTCCGCTGCGACTTGGTTGACGCGGCATATTTCCGCGAGGCATAGGTTTCCTCCTGAACTGTGTTCCCGCCGAACCGTTTATCGCTAAGCGTGGTTCATGGGAAGAAAGCTGCATCCCCCATCGCCAAAAGTAACCTCGCTGTGATTGACGTGGGCGGCAGACGTGAGTACTCTGAGAAGTCGGAACAAAGAGAAAACTAGTGGCCGTGAAGAGCATCAAACTCGGACAAGTGTGGCGCCAGGATGAAACCGGACAGGATCACCTAGTCACCAAGGTATATAGCGAAGTGTTTACGCAATATGCGGTGCTGCGGCCAGCGGAAGTGACCGCGCCCGATGCGCCCACAGTAAAGGTGAAGGTCGCCAAATCGGCGGATGGCGTCACTTTGCCGGGCTTCAGTTTTACCCAAGAAGGGGCGTTCTGAGCGATCAGCTATCGGGACGTCCCGTGCGTTTTGTCATGGCATCCTGCGATCGAATGAAGCTATGTCGAGCTCCGAACCGATCTTGTTATTCCCGGCCCGAACCGCTAATCGAAGATGAGCTTTCTAATGATGCGATTCCAATGACCGAGAAAATCCTCACCGTACTTTTCTTTTCATCATTGGCTGGTCGCCGCGACCGGGTATCTGGCATCACGTTGCTGATGGCGATTGAATCGGCGTGCATTCCGCTGCCTTCGGAACTGATCATGCCCTTTGCCGGATATCTCGTATCTACCGGAGTATGAAATTGGTATTAGCGGCGACGGCCGGCGCGATCGGATGCAATCTTGGGCTCGCTCGTTGCCTATGAGATCGGCAGCTATGGCGGCCGTCCACTGGTGGAGCGTTATGGACGCTGGATCCTCATAAGCCGCCGCGAAATGGACTGGGCCGACCGCTTCTTTGTTCGTTGGGGAGAGATGGCGGTGTTCATAGCGCGGCTGTTGCCTGTGATTCGGACGTTCATTGCCTTGCCCGCGGGAATCGCGCGCATGCCCCGCGGCAAATTCCATATCTACACTTTCTTAGGATCGTGGCCCTGGTGTTTCGCGCTCGCCTACTTTGGCATGAAGCTGGGAGAAAACTGGCGCTCGCTCGGCAAGTACTTTCACAAATTCGACGCCGTGATTGGCGCATTCCTGATAGCTGGAATCGTCTGGTTCCTGTGGTCGCACTGGCAAAACCGTCTGCGCGCCGCGGATGAAATAAGTGGAACGCCCGTGTGGGCTGTTGCCCGTTCAAGGCGAGTCATGCCTATTCCAGCGGCCGTGCCAACTGCGACGCCACCAATTTCCACTCGCCATCGCGTTTTCGGAGCACGTCCAGATAAAAGTAGCGCACTTGAATCGCTTTCCATCGGTCTCAACTTCGTCGGATTCCGAGCCATGCACCACCGCCGTGTCGCCGAATATGCGAATCCGCCGCGAAGTGGAAACAATCGATGGATAGCGAATCGCTCCGTCCTAAAATTGTTCAGCACCTCCTGCTTGGTGAAAGCGCGACCCGACTCGTTGTACTGCACGTAATCGTCGGCAAAGATCCGCTCCAGCACCACAAGATCGGCATTCATCAGCGCACGATCACCAGCTTCATGCAGCGCAAGAATCTGCGCCTCGTCGTTCTGCAGCTCATCGTTCTGCTGTTCTTGGTTCACTTGTTCGTCATCGTGCCGCCGCATCACGAACTCCCGTAAAGACTCGGCTTGCCGCGTCTAAGGCCTGTTTCTCTGCTGCTGCGTAATACCCGCAGCCACTTTCTCCATCTTCCACAAATGTGTAATCTCACGCTAGGACTTATAACGAAATGGGACTTTTGTTCTATCTTTTATTCCGTTGGGGCTTCATCGGCCTCATTCTTGAGGGGCTGGCGATAGTCCACTTTATCCGCCGACGCCCGGATACCTACTGGATTTTCATCATCCTGTTTCTCGGCCCGCTCGGCGCCCTCATCTATCTCGCGGTGGAGGCCCTCCCCGATATAGGGCTGCTTGGCCAATCCTTCAAAGTCTTTCCGCGCCGCAAGCGCATCCACGAACTGGAAGCCGAGATCCGCGACAATCCCTCGGCCGGAAACTGGGAAGAACTCGGCGGCCTCTACATGGACGACGGCAACCTGGCGCCAGCGAGAGCCGCGTTCGACAAAGCCATCGCGGCCCGCGCCGATACGCTCGATCCATTTTACCGGCGCGGAGTTTGCGCCATCTTATTGGGAGACGCCGCCGCCGCGCTGCCCGACCTGGAGCGCGTGGTCGGGAAAGAGCCCGACTACGATTTCCAGCGCGCCGCCGGATTGCTGGCCCACGCCTACGCGCAAACCGGACAAAAAGAAAAAGCCGAGAAGCTCTTCCAGCAGGTCACGATCACGTCGACATTGTCGGAGACCTACTTGAATTTCGCAGAGCTTCTGGCCTCCGAAGGCCGCAACGCCGAAGCGCGCGAGTGGGCGCAAAAGGTGCTGGACAAGAAGCCTTCGATGCCCAGTTACTTGCGGCGGCGGGAGCGGCCGTGGTTCCGGCGAGCCAATGAGATGCTGAAACGGGTGCCTCAATAGGGGGTTGCTTGAGATATCGGATAGCTGTTAGAGATAGCTGGATTAGCCGTTGGGCTGCGGCAGACCGTTGCTTTTACAGATTCTGCCACACGCGACGATCCAGTTTACTAACGCTAGGATCGTCGGCCCTGTAGCGCACTAATACCTGCTGATGGGCGTGAACGTTGCGCCTAGCGGCGAGAACTCTTCGCTTTGAGATTTGGGGTAAAAACGGCTGCCAAAAAGATTCACCGGTGTAAGGCCCGTCATCCCCGATTGAGAACTTGTAAGCGACAGCCAGTCGGAGAGTCTCGCCGCCTTCGGGGTCGGGGACTCGCTCAATGTCGACTGCGGTGATTTCTCCTATTGCCTCGGGCCATCGCCAAGACCATAGCGTCGAAATCGAGTCGTACAAGTCGCGAAACACGGTGTCTGCAAAGTAGAACGCCGCTGAAACGCTCGTCAAGACTGCTCGCAGCCAAATGCGCTAAAACCTAGCAGCCAACGGTTGGAATGCTATCCTTCCCTCGATGCAAATTTCCCACCTCGAATGCACGCGCTGCGGAGAGCATCTTCCCGCCGATCGCCCGGGGAATGTTTGCCCCAAAGACGGCGGCGTGCTTTTCGTCCGCTACGATCTGGCTAGCCTGAAAGGGAAGCTGCACCGCGAAGACTTATCGGGTCGCGTGGCCAGCATGTGGCGTTACGCCGAGGTTCTTCCTCAACTTTCTCCGCATGAAAAGCCCGTGACGATGGGCGAGGGCTTTACTCCCGTGCTTCCCAGTCGCGAGTCCGCGAACGTCTTCATCAAAGACGAAGGGCTGAATCCAACGGGATCGTTTAAAGCGCGCGGAATGTCGGCTGCGGTGACCATGGCTCGGCAATATGGGTTGAAGAAGCTCGCCGCTCCATCCGCCGGAAACGCCGGTGGCGCTTTGGCCGCTTACGCAGCTGCGGCTGGCATCGAGGCGCACATCTTCATGCCAAAAGATGTGCCTCTGGCGAATCGCATGGAGTGCGATTACTACGGAGCGCACGTCACGTTGGTCGACGGGCTGATCAGCGATTGCGGACGCATGGTTGCCGAACGCATTAAGGAAGACGGATGGCCGAAGGATAGAGACGGGTGGTTCGATGTCTCGACCCTCAAAGAGCCGTTTCGCGTCGAAGGCAAGAAGACGATGGGCTACGAGATTGCCGAACAGTTGAACTGGAAACTGCCGCAAGCCATCATCTATCCGACCGGCGGAGGCGTGGGCATGATCGGCATGTGGAAGGCTTTCGACGAGATGCAACAATTGGGCTGGATCGGCTCCGAGCGTCCGAAGATGATCACCGTGCAAGCCGCTGGCTGCGCTCCGATCGTGAAGGCGTGGGAAGCAGGGAAGAGCGTTTCCGAAATGTGGAACGAGGCGCAGACGTTTGCGGCGGGTTTGCGGGTGCCGAAAGCCTATGGCGATTACCTGATTCTCGACATCCTGAAAAAAAGCAAGGGCGCAGCAATCGCGGCGACCGACGAAGAGATTCTCGCAGCCCTGCGGCACTGGGCAAGCGTGGAAGGCATATTCGCCGCCCCCGAAGGCGCAGCTGCACTCGTCGCGTATCAGAAGCTGCGCGCCAGCGGCTTTCTCAGCGCTGACGACCGCGTGGTGCTCTTCAATACAGGATCGGCCTACAAGTATCTCGACCTGATTGACGCACAACAGAGAAAGAGTCATCGCGTACAGCCCGCTGCGCGCAACATTGGGGGAATCATCGGGCCCTATTAGCCTGCATTTCGCCTACTCCTGATTCAGATACTCGAGTTTCAGACGCCGCAATGTTCTCAAATGGCCAAAGCGATCCTTTCCAGGCGCAGCGCGAAAAAATGGTCCGCACGCAGCTTGCCGAGCGCGGCATTCGCGATGTGCGCGTCCTCAACGCCATGCGCTTCGTGCCGCGGCACGAGTTTCTGCCGGAGCTCTTGCGCCAGGATGCCTACGACGATCGTCCGCTGCCGATCGGCGAAGGGCAAACCATCTCGCAGCCTTATATCGTGGCCGTGATGCTCGAGCATCTTGCGCTGCGGGCGACAGACCGCGTGCTCGAAATCGGAACCGGTTCTGGCTACGTGACGGCGTTGCTCTCCTTGCTTTGCGCTGAGGTGTATTCGGTGGAACGCCACGCGCAACTCGCTACCTCGGCGAAGAATGCGCTTCGGAGATTGGGGTATCGCAACGTGTGGTTCAAAGTCGGAGACGGCGGCCGGGGCTGGGCCGAATATGCGCCGTTCGATGCTGTCTTAGTTTCCGCTGCGACCGCCGAAATGCCGCGTGCGCTGTTTGAGCAGTTGCGCGAAGGGGGACGCATGATCTTGCCCGTCGGGCCATCCTCTAGTCAGGCGCTGCAGTTGATTCGCAAGGCCAGCGGAGTGCCAGAGGTAAACATTCTCGAAGGCTGCCGCTTTGTGCCGCTGGTGCCGGACACAACGAATGGCGGCTAGTGTCGTTGCACCCGGTTGGGCTACGGGCGTGTTGCATTCTTCCCAGATTAGCGTCCAAAGAACGGACGCGAACCTGGGGCACCGAACCCGTTCCAGATAGATGCCGACGTGGGGCCGGGCGGGAACGCCCGGCGCTCCACCATCGCTGTTTTACAATTGGCTCGTGGCGTTCCTCCGAAATCTTAAGATCACTTTGGAGATGATCAAGTGGGAGCATTCGATTTTTGCGCTCCCGTTTGCGCTTTGTGGGGCCATGCTGGCCGCGGGAGGCTTGCCAGCATGGGGGCAACTCGCGTGGATTGTTGTGGCCATGGTCTCGGCGCGCTCGGCGGCTATGGCTTTCAACCGGCTGGCCGACGCCTCGATTGACGCGGCCAATCCGCGCACCGCGACTCGCGCTCTTCCGGTCGGCCAGTTGACACCAGCGTTTGTCAGCACGTTCGTGCTGGTTTCTTGCGGAGTTTTCGTTCTCGCCGCATCGCAATTGAATCGTCTGACCCTGATGCTTTCGCCGGTCGCGCTGGCGGTGATCCTTCTCTATTCCTACAGCAAGCGCTTTACGCGCTGGTCGCATCTGTTTCTCGGGTTTGCGCTCGGTATTGCTCCGGCTGCGGCGTGGATCGCGGTTCGCGGTTCGCTAGATCCGCGCATCCTGCTGCTCACTGCGGCCGTCACTTTCTGGGTCGGCGGATTTGACGTGATCTACGCTTGTCAGGATCACGACTATGACCGGAGCCATGGCTTGCACTCGCTGCCGCGCTATCTCGGAATCAGGAATGCGCTGGTTGTGGCCCGCCTGTTTCACGTCGTGATGCTCGGGCTCCTCGTCGCATTGGTTATTACCTTCGGCCTGGGGAAGCTTGCGGTCGCGGGAGTGGTCGCCGTGGCCGCGCTGTTGCTCTACGAGCACTCGCTGATTCGCCACGACGATTTGAGCAAGCTGAACGCGGCGTTCTTCACCATGAATGGCGTGATTTCGGTGGTGTTCTTTTTCTTTGTTGCGGGAGACCTGCTGCTGAGGCGGGGTTGAGGGTTCTGTGGATACCCCCGTTAACGCCGATTACGCTCGACCCAGGTTAGCGCCCAAGGAACGGCGCGAACCCTTCGGCAAGCTCAGGGCAGGCTCTGGGGCACCGAGCTCAACGACGCAGACCCACCGGCGGGTAGAATTTCAGAAATTCGGGGGGGTGCCCCCCTCCCCCTAAAATGAGTCAAGTTTGTGATAATAAGATAGTTAGAGGCAAAGTATTCAAAAGATGTTACTTAGCGCTGAATTGTGCTATTTGGCGTGCACTTGCGGGTATGCTGACTGGAACCATTTGTTGTCAAAGAGCACCTAAAAATTGAGGCCGGAATGCGTTCGTCTCTGGAGACTGGCGCGCTCCCCGATGGTGCACTGTCGAGGTATCTTCGCAGCGATTGGGGTGGAAGTCTGTGATGAGCGTACGAAAAAAATGTGATGAAAGCAACGGTGGCTAGTCCGCCACATCGGCGGCGGTGATTGCGTCTCGCGACGCGTGCCAGATGCGCAAGATTCGCACCTGCCGCTCGCCCTTCCGGACATGAAAAATGATTCGGTAAACGCCGCTCCCTTTGCCATAGAGCAGATGACGGGCTGGACAACCTAGCTCTTTTGCCTCGGGAATGACGGGACACCGAGCGGGAAGCCTGTTCAGGCTGAAGATGGCCTCGAATAATGCAACGGAGCCGCCGCGCGTATGCGTTCGAACGCGGCATAGGCATCCGCTTCGGCGGGTGCGGAGAGGCTAACGCGATAGGCCATACTTGGCGCGCATCTCGTCCAACACCTGAGCGGCTGGCTTCAGTTCGCCCCGCTCCGCGCTCGCCATGCCCTCTTGAATTGCGGCCAGGGTTTCCATGTGGTGCAAGCGCTCCTGCATTAACTGGTAGCTGGCGGCGTCCTGCACAACGACCTCGGCTTTGCCGTTCACCGTCAGCACCTCTGGGGCCTGCGTCTTTTTGAGGCGCTTGACGTGCGCTTTATGGTTGCGAAGGAAATCCGTCAGGGAGTGGATTTCACGGGTATCGAGCATGAGAGACCTCGCTGATTATTATCTGACAATTATATGCTGCCATAACGGTGGTGAAAGTCAATTGAATATTTTCACGCCATGCGCAAAACCGTTTAGGTCCACATCATTGAGGCGTCGATATCTCGGGGTACAGCGAGAGCCCAGGTTAGCGCCCGAAGAACGGACGCGCGAACCTGGGGCGCCGACTGGGTTATCATTAAGGCGATGCCTGCTTCGCACTCATTCCAGACCCACGCATTCCAGACCGACGACCTGCGGCTGCTTCCGATTAAAGAAAAAGTTCTTGCCGGCGAACGCCTGAACGAGGCCGACGCGCTCGCCCTCTATGGCACCGGCGACATTCTTGCTGTCGGTTGGCTGGCTAACTGGTTGCGCGAGCGGATGCATGGGGACAAGGCCTACTTCAACGTCAACCGCCATATCAATCCGACGAATGTGTGCGTGGCGGCTTGCCGGTTGTGCGCTTTTGGACGCAAGAAAGATGCTCCGGGCGCTTATACCATGGCGCTTGAAGAAGCCTTCTCGACGGCCGCTTCGGGCTATACCGAGGCGATCACTGAATTTCATATTGTGGGCGGGCTGCATCCGGATCTTCCGTTTGAATATTTTCTTGATCTGGTTTCGGGATTGAAGGAACGCTTTCCGCAAGTCCACATGAAGGCTTTCACCATGGTAGAAGTCGCGTATCTGGCTAAGCGGGCTAAGTTATCGATCCGCGAGACGCTGGTGAAAATGAAAGAAGCGGGAGTTGATTCTTTGCCCGGTGGAGGGGCGGAGATTTTTGCCGACCGGGTGCGGCACATTATCTGCGATCACAAGATTGATGGCGATCAATGGCTCGATACGGCGCGGATGGCGCACGAGATCGGGCTGAAGTCGAATGCCACCATGCTCTACGGGCACATCGAGAATGATGAAGACCGCGTCGATCACCTGCTCAAGCTGCGAGCGCTGCAGGATGAGACGGGTGGGTTCCAGACTTTTATTCCGCTGGCCTTTCATCCAGCGAATACTCCGCTGCGGCATCTTTTTACAACCACCGGAATGCTTGACATCAAGCAGATTGCGGTCAGCCGTCTGGTGCTCGATAACTTCGCGCACATCAAGTCTTACTGGCAGATGATGACGCCGAAGATTGCGCAGATCTCGCTGCGCTTTGGCGCCGACGATATTGACGGCACCGTGGTCGAGGAAAAGATTTATCACGATGCGGGGGCGACTACTCCGCAGGGGCTGCGGCGGCATGATCTGGTGCGGCTGATCACGGAGGCCGGGCGCGAACCCATCGAGCGCGATACGCTCTACCGGCCGGTTACGCGGACCGAGACTTCGTTTACGGTGTCGGTGTAACTCTCCTTAAGAATATAACTCCTCCTATCTGTGTTAGTCGTCTTAATGGCAGAGATACAGGTGCAAATATCCCCCCGAAAAATAGCGGTTCGTTTCCGCCCCATTGTGCGGTACTATTCCCCTCCTTGGGAGGAGATATGCGAGTTTTCAAGCTATGCCTGGCTTTGGGATGGCTGCTGCTGTGGCCGGGGCGGAGTTTCGCCGGCGACCCGCAGTGGGTGGAAGTGCGGTCGCCTAACTTCTCCGTGGTCACTGACGCCGGCGATAAACGCGGCCGCGATGTGGCGCTGCATTTCGAGCAGATGCGGTCCGTTTTCGGAGGTCTGATGGCCAAGGCGCACGTGAATCTGTCGGTCCCATTGCAGATCGTGGCCTTTCGAAACACTAAGGAGATTCGGCAAGTGGCTCCGGTGTTTAACGGAAAGCCAGTGGAAGTCGCCGGACTGTTTCAGAGCGGCGAGGATCGCAGCTTTATCATGCTCGATATGTCGGTGGACAATCCGTGGGTGGTGGTTTTCCACGAATATGCGCACCAGTTGATGAATAGCAATCTTTCGGGGAGTACCGATCCGTGGTTCGAAGAGGGGTTTGCCGAGTTTTTTTCGAGTATTGAGGTGGATAACAAAGAAGCCCACGTGGGCAAGATTCCCTCCGATACCTATCTCATTCTGCGACAGGGCGGAATGATGCGAGTCGCCGATCTATTTCGTGTGCAGCAGAATTCCAAGATTTACAACGAGAGCGGGGACCATCGCAACACGTTTTATGCGGAGTCCAGTCTGGTAGTGCACTACCTTTTTGACACTCAGCAGATATCGAAGCTCGACACGTATTTCACCGCCTTTATCGACCAGAAAAAACCGGTGGAACAGGCCATACAGCAAGCCTTCGGCATGACGCCGGACCAGTTCGACAAAGCCCTCCGCAATTATTTGAGCAGCAACCGGTATAAGTACTACTCCATTCCGACTCCTCCCAATATTTTGGCGTCGCAGTTTGCCGAGACTCCGGTCAGCTCGGCGGATGCGCGCGCCGTGCTCGCGGACATCGATGCGCACTCTGCCGCTCATCGCGACCGCGCCCTCGGTGAATTTCAGGACGTTCTCAAAACGGACCCGGAGAACGCTTCGGCGTTGCGCGGCGCTGGATATGCCTATCTGCAACGACAGGACTTTGAGCATGCCGGGGAATATTTTCGACGGGCCGCGGAGCGCGACAGCAAAGACCCTCGCGTGCATTACTACAACGCCTTGCTGATGAGCCGCGCGGGAACTCTGATCAACGGCGGCAACTCCGGGGAGATGAAAAAGGAACTGGAAACTGCCATCGCGCTGGATCCGAAATTGGCCGATGCGTATTCGCTGCTGGGCTACGCACAGGCGGCTTCCGGTGAGCCCGAAAAAGGTTTGGTCACGATGACGAAAGCGGTGGAATTGTCGCCCCGGAATGAATCCTATCTCTTCAATCTTGCCAATATGTACATGGTAAATCGCAAAGTGGACGCGGCCATTGCGCTGCTGCGAGGTCTTGCCGGAAGCGGGAATCCCGAGGTGGCAAGCCGCGCGAATGCGGTGTTGGCGCAGGCTGAGAATTTCAAGGAACAGACCAGGCCGTTCCACGTGCAAAGCGAAAGTCCAGCATCTGAGGCTGGCGCCGCACGCGATGCTTCGGGCGTCGTCTGGGAAAATCCGAGGGGAAGTCCGAGGGAAAGTCTGAGGGAAAGACTGAGGCCGAGGGGCAAGTCGATGCGCCTCCAAGGTCAACAGGAGTTCGGTTTATCAAGGGCAAACTCGCTGCTGTAGATTGCTCGGCGGCGCCGCAGGCGTTGCTCAGCGTCGTGTCCGGGGGGCGAGCCCTGAAAATGCATATTGACGACAGCAAGCAGGTGATTCTGATCGGGGTTGATGCGTTCTCCTGTGACTGGAAAAATAAAAGCGTATCCGTCAATTATCGCGAACGTGATGATGGCGAAGGGGAAGTCGTGTCGCTCGAGATTCAGTAGATGCGGTTGATAAAGGCGTCATAGGCCACGGCGGTTTTCGGGCTGGCCGGTAGCGCGGACGGAGAGTTAGTTTGCGGCGTCGGTCTAGCACGGCTGCAAAAAGTCGTCTTTCGCGGGCAGTCGCGCCTCAGCGGCTCAACGGATCACCGAAAAAAGCAAAATTCCGGCACCCAGTCCAGCGCTGAGGCGCTGGCGCCAGCCAAAAAACATGGAGTGCTGGCGCCAGCCAGAAAACATGAGGTGCTGCGCCACCCGAAATCTAAAGAATTGTCAGGCGGTTTTTGCCAACCTGACCTCTTCCCCCCGCAGGGAATAATGGTGCTCGGGAACCGGGAATCCGGCATGCGCGAAGGTCTCACGGATCAACCGATTCGTATCGAAATAGACCTGCCAATAATGGGCGTTGTTGCAGTAGGGGCGCACGGCGAGCACCGGGCCGGCCATGTTGAAGGTCAGAATCTCGACGTCAGGGCAGGCTCTGCCATTACGTTCGGTATCTTGCCCAGCGCGGGTTTCAGCAGTGCAATGGCCGCTTGCGGATCCACATCATGCGCCAACTGCGCCGTCAGCTCGACGCGACGATAAGGATTCGCGAGAAGTTCTGGATGGTGTCTCCGAAGACCTTGCCGTTGCCGACCATGGTCTTGATGTTATCCGGCGTGCTGAGGGTGGTCGCAAACAGGCCGATTTCCTCGACCGTGCCGGTGACTCCGGCGGCGGTAATGAAGTCTCCGACTTTGAAGGGCAGAAGAATCACGAGGAACACGCCGCCGGCAAAGTTCGAGAGCAGTCCGGACCATGCCATACCGATCGCCACGCCTGCGGCAGCGATCAGAGCAGCGAAACTGGTGGTCTCTACGCCGAAGAAACCGAGGATGGCGACCGCCAGCACGATATTCAGCAGGGCCGCCCCGGCCGAGTGGATGTAGCGGATCAGGGTGGGATCGATCTTCTGCTTCCTGAGGGCACTGCCCATCAGTTGAGCGCGAGTCCGATCAGCCAGCGGCCAATAATCCAGATAGCGATCGCTCCCAGAATTTTCAAACCCACGGCGGTCAGTACGACGGTTACGGTCTGCATCATGGCGGTGAAGTTGAAGCTCATGCGTGCTCCTTTTATAGGTAGTTTCTCTTACTGCTTACCGGCCTGGGGAGACATTGTATCTGCCGAAGCTGCAGGTTGGCTATGCTGAGCCGGCAA
>CAWEPW010000046.1:0-26208 GCA_963810955.1 uncultured Acidobacteriaceae bacterium
ACCGCCGCCTTCAGCCTCTCGGCCACCTCTCCGACGTGCGGGAGTTCTAGTTTATCACGGTCGGCATGAGAGCCGTGGCCGCCGACTTACTCTCGGGTAATGTCGAGGCAAACTGACCGTTGCCAAATCGCACAATTGGCAGGCCCGCGCACCGCGCACCGACCAAGTGTTCATGGTCTAGGGGAATCTGGCGACGCTAGGGGCTCTCATCTTACCGTTAAGATCTAAGTCCAATCGCTGCCCCCGTTGATACAAGCGGGGTCCTCCGCGCGCGTGGGAACAAGGAAGTCTTATGGCTGTTAGTTGGACTGCGCCTGCATTTACGACGATCCCGCCAAGCCGCGACCCCGATCACAAAAGCGTCAGTCCAAAAGCTGATCTGTCTGATTCGCGTGCGAGAGGGACCGCAGTGCTTCTATTGGATTGCCGTCCTGGATACCTTGAATTCGCTGTTTGCAGTCATAGGCAATCCCATCCACCGCTCCACCGGATTTGGTTCATGGCGATGATGGGCATGTTTGGCTGGCTGTCAGGGATCCATCGAGAAATTCCCGCATTGCGACAATCGCCAAGCTCTGAGCCAGGTCACGCCGCTTTCGCGGCTTATGTCGGGCAGGTCCCGGGGGATAGACCGGCACGACTGTGGGGTCGGCCGTGGGAAAATTTAAATTTCCGCTACCTCTATGCTGGAGTTTCCAGCCGCTGGAAGTGGGGTTGCAATCCGGACGAAGCGGACTCGCCCGGCGACACAAATTCAGAGGCGTGGGATTAAGCTGACCCGCGTGTCGAGCCAGTTGGACAGGCCAGATGCTCAAAAGGAGGATCCATGACAAAGCCACAAAGCCGCGCAGGCAAGTGGTCTTTTTTCTTCACGTTCTTTTTCGCCGCTACGATCTTGCTCTCGGCGCAGAGCAACTATACGG
Organism: uncultured Acidobacteriaceae bacterium; assembly: GCA_963810955.1. GTDB lineage: Bacteria > Acidobacteriota > Terriglobia > Terriglobales > Acidobacteriaceae > Acidiflorens. The sequence continues at coordinate 924 of CAWEPW010000046.1, forward strand.
TGATCACCGTCTCCAATGGAGGAACCATATCGGGCACGGTGAAATGGTCGGGCCCGCTGCCTCATGGGCTGGAGTTCCCGGTTACCAAGGATCCGCAAATCTGTGACCCCGAGTCCAAAAAGACCGTTGACCTTGATCGATTAATTGTTGGGCCGCAAGAAGGCGTGGCTAACACCATCGTCTATATCAAGGACATTTCCAGCGGCAAAGCCTTTGACCTGCCTGAGCAACGGCGCCACCTGAACCAACTCCATTGCCGTTACGTGCCGCACATTCTTCTGGTTCCGCAGAATGCTGTGTTACAGATGGAAAGTTCAGACGCAACGCTGCACACCATTCACATGGAGGGCGCCGCGACTTTCAACTTGCCGTTTCCCTTCACGCACCAGATCACGGCGCGCACCATGTCCACACCGGGACTGGTTCATCTGCAATGCAACGGCGGCCATGTCTGGATGAGTGCCGAAATGATGGTGGCGCCGCATCCATACTATGCTGTCACCGACGAAAGCGGACAGTTCGAATTTTCCGATGTGCCGCCCGGAACCTATCAGGTCGTGGCCTGGCATGAGGGCTGGGGTTTTGCAGGAAAACAGCAAGTGTACGATGTTCTGACGCAGCAAAAGGTCAATCGGCCGGTCTTTACCGAACCGAAGATGCTGGAGAAGCCTGTTGCAGTCACTGGAGGCAAGGTGAGCGCGGTTAACTTCGTGTTTTCCGGCAAATGATGCCCACTGCCACTCGCAGGATCATACCGGTGCTTTAGCACGTAACCAGTAGCATGGCCATAGAGATCGGCTAAGAATCCCGCTTGTTTAAGGCTTGATCCCTGCCGGTATCATTCTTTCCGGCGTAGAGCCGTTGTGCTTATCGCGAAGTTCTCGCAATATTAGAGGGTGCAATCACTTGCTGAGAACGTGATGAAGCGCGGCTCGCTTCGGCTGGCAATGCTTTCCCTAGCGGTCGTTGCCGTTTTTTTGATTTTGACCGGCCCACCTGCAAGTCTAGAATTTTCCCAGGCACAGCCCGCCCCTCCAACTAGGGGATTCAGGCACTCCTCTACACTTCCATTGACGAGCTTTTATGACACAGTACGTCCGCTGCCACCGGGCAAGCCTGGAGAGCTGATACGTTCGGAGACGGGCGACCAATACGACCTACCCTACGAGTTGACCGCGCTGCGGATTCTTTATCACTCGCGGACCGCACGTGGAGAAGATGTCGCGGTGTCGGCGGTGGTGCTGGTTCCGGACCGCAAGCCTCCGCCCGGCGGATGGCCAGTGATTGCCTGGGCCCATGGGTTTGGAGGAGCGGCGCGACAGTGCGCTCCCTCGCTGATGAAAAATCTGGGCGCTGGTTCGGTTCTCACTATGTATGCCAATCTCGGCTACGCAGTGGTTGCGACCGACTATTCCGGATTGGGCGCCGATTCGGGCAAGCCGGTTGTCGATATGGAGTCGAACGCGTTGGATATCATGTATTCGATTCCGGCGGCACGTGCGGCTGTTAGGGGGATCGGGACCAGATGGATCGCGCTGGGAACCTTGCAGGGGGCGCTAGCTGCAGTGGGCGTGGCGGAGAGCGCCATACACGATTCTAACTATCTGGGTAGCGTCGCCATTTCGGGATTGGCCGACGCGCGGGAGGCCTACGAGCAGATGGCGTTGCGCTCTCCCAACCGTATGCTGCTGGAGTTGGGAACCACCGTCACGGCACTTTATCCGGAATTCCACGTGAGCGATCTGCTGAAAGACCCATCGAATGTTGCCTACACGCGTGTTGCGCAAACCTGTGGCGGAGAGACGGACTCGGAGCTCACCAGCGGAATGCTGCGAACGGGCTGGCAGAACAATCCCTTCGTAATGGAGTTTTTCAGCAGGAACACTCCCGGCCAAAAACCGGTTCATGGGCCACTCCTGGTGATTGGCGGTGGGGCAGATTCGGCTGTGGCGGCGGATATGTCTGGGAAAACCGTAGCCCGCATGTGCAAGTTGGGAAGCCGTATTCTTTTCCTGAAGTATCCGGCTCTCGATTCGAGCGGCTTAATGGGAGCTTCCCTCGCGGAACAGATTAGTTGGATCAAGGCGCGGTTTGAGGGCCATTCTGCGCCCGACAACTGCCCGTGAGCAAACAAAAATAGAGCCGTTGTCACCCTTAGAAGGATTGAATCGCGCTGGCCTCGTCGGCGTGGATGTCAAATACGGCGGACAACCTGGTCATCTGAAGCAAATCGTGGAGTCGCTGGCTGGGATTGACAAGTTTCATTTGTCCCCCCTGGTTACGTATTGTTGTGTAGGACTTGACTAGCTCCCCAATGCCTGAGCTATCGACATAACCGACTTCGTGCAGGTTAAGCAGGATCTTTTTGCCTCCCTTGGCCAGCAGTCCTTGAATCGCTTCGCGAAGCATAACATTGCCTTCGCCGAGAGTAATTCTTCCACTTACGTCGACGATCGCAATGTCATGGACCTGGCGAATGGCGGTCTTTGTCTGGACGGGAGTGCGGCCATGAACGCCGAGGCTCAATCGATCTAAAATTTCGCAAGCAACTTGCGCAATCTCCTGCGATGGTGTTCGCACCACGATCAGGCTGCGGCCCTGCTTCAGTACTTCGCGGAAAAATGCGGCGTCCTCCGAACTTTTTTCGTCAGCCGCGGGTACCGGACCTTCGCCGGGATCGGCAGCGGCTCCTCCAATCGCCGATCCGGCGCCCACTCCGGCGAGTCCAAGGAGTGCGGCTGCGCCGAAGCCGAGGGCAAAGACTTGTCCGATGCCAGGAACGACCAGGAGCGTAGCTGCGATCACTCCCGCCGACATGCCTGTCGCCGCGCCCATGAATCCACCGACGGTGGCGCCAAATCCCTGGCCGACGCTCTTGGCTTCCGCCTCCGACAGGGTCAGAAAGACGATCGATTCCTTCGGCACCTTCCGATCGATTAATTCCTTGACAGCCGCTTCCGCGCGGTCGCGAGAAGCGAACACTCCAATCGCAGTCTCCACGGGTTTCTCCTGGTTTCTACAAAGTTCCGACAGCCGATCGAAATTTCATTTGCGACAATCGCAACTCATGTCCCAATGCGAAGACGAACCCTTGCCAAGAAGTCAGTGCTTTAAACCGATGCAAATACCGATTCTTTCAGCTACCAATTGCGATCAGAGTCAGGCGAGTCAGCTCCCCGTCTGAACTGATTCCGTTTGTGACAAACAATGAAAATCATGGCCACGGACATGAACGTGGGAGGGACGACCAGTATCAGAATCCCACTGCGCAAGGCCTCAATCATTCGAGCACCGGAAGATGCTGCCTGCGTATAGCAGAGCGCGCAACTCTGGGAAAGGGCTGGGGAGGCGGCGAACATAAACAGTGCCGCCGTTGCAGCGATAAAAAGCGGTTTCTCTTTCCCAATGCGCGTCATAGTTTTCAACTTTGTCCTTCTTCCAAGCTTATTGACAACTTTTGTCCATACCGTTTTTGCGCGCGGCGGAGTACGAGCTAATAAGTCATTTTGAAAATGGCGCTGCACCGACCAGCATCCGGAAGCTATCGGTCCAACCATATTGCATCCCCAGCAGAACAGAAATAGTGAAGATGCCGACAAACCACAGGAATATCCGCTTCTCCGACCAAAGATGCATGAAGAACAATACGGCGACCCCCGCTTCGACGCAAGCGACCGTCAACATGCGCCAAAACATTTGCCACGCGTCGATATGCTGATAGGCAATCAGGAATTGCAATCCAGCCAGAGCCAAGAGGCATACATAGACGGTCAGATCTTTCCCGATTCCCGAAGTGTGTTGTTCCACATTTGCCATAGTATTGTGCTCCGCGTTCCACCCCGAGATCTCGATCTAATGCGTAAGGTTCAGGAGATAGACGAACGGCACCACAAACATCCAAACCAAATCGACGAAATGCCAATAAAGGCCGAGAATTTCGATATCATCGGCATTGTAGCGGCCTCCTTTGTAACGCAGGCCGACGACGATCAATGCAATTACGCCCCCGGTCACGTGTGTGAGATGCAAGCCGGTGATGCTGAAAAATGAGGCCCCAAACAATCCCGTTCCCCAGGGATTTTTAAACATGGTCATGCCCTCATCGATCAGGCCCAGCCATTCGCGAATGTGCAGGAAGGCAAAAGCAATACCTAGAACCGCGGTAATCATGATCCAGCGGAAGGCTGCGGGTTTGTCGCCCGCCCGCGCCGATCGCAGTCCGACTAGCATGGTTAAACTGCTGGTGAGCAGAATGAATGTCATGAGAGCGACGTTGGTGATGCTGTGGAAGGGGCGGGGCCAGTTGGCGGTTCCGTTGCGCAGGAAGCCGTAAGCCACCAGGCAGGCTGCAAACGTCATGGTGTCGGCGATGATGAACAGCCACATCGCCAGCTTTTTCGTAGGAATCGAAAATGGTGGTTCCGACATGACGCCTGACGAGTGTCCACCACCCATGGTCAAATCTGCTGAACTCACGGCGCCTCCCGATGGTCGAGTCGGTGAAAACTTATAGTTTGATCCATAGCAGTAAAATCAGATACACCCAAAGAAAGTCCACAAAGTGCCAGTAACGCGCAGCCGCGTCCAGTTGGTTCCGACGCAAGACTAACTTGTCGAGCTTGCGAATGACGTAGATAAGGCCGCCGAGGCCCCCGAGCACGTGCAGAGCGTGGGTTACGGTCAGGACATAGAAGAAAGAACTGCTGGGATTGGTGGCGAGATACAAGCCCTCCGCTCTAAGCTGCAACCAGGCGACGTATTGACCGGCGACAAAAAGCAAGCCGAGAAACAAAGTCACGTACAGCCATCGAGAGGGGTTCTCAATCTGGCTTGTCAGGCCACCCATGAAACCAGAGACGCGGCGCCGTGCCACTTCCAGCGTCACACTGCTGGCGAGGAGTATGAGAGTGTTGAAGTAGAGAATCACAGGCAAGTTGAAGGCCTGCCAGTCCAGCGATGAACCTTTGCGCACGACCAAAGCGCTAGTGAACGCGGCAAACATCATCGTGATGGCGAAGAGCACCACCCAGATGGCCGTCGAAGAGGGTGGCGGGGAATATTTCCGGGCCACACTCAAATCGCCACCCGGCGGTGTGTTCGAACCACCGTTTCCAGACCAGCCTTGATCAGGCAAACGGCGCGGGTCAATTTGCGGCGGTTCGTGAAGCGTAGTTGCCATAACTGCTAAGGTTTCCTTTCGTCCCGCTGAAGCGCGGGCCAAACTGAGTCGCCCGTCGAGGCGGGCCGTCAACTGGTCCTCGCGAATCACAATTGTCAGTTACTTCGCGAAAACCAATCTTACTAGTTACCTCTCCTCGTTCTCTGTGTCGACCTGCTCCGGCGAAGCCTGCATGACATAGTCGCCTACCGAACTCTCTACGCCGTACTGATACGGATCGTGGTAAACCACTGGATGCCTGCCGCCAAAATTGTCGAAAGGCGGAGGCGTGGATGTGCTCCACTCCAACGAGGTTGCTTCCCATGGATTATCCGGCGCCGGCTTGCCCCAGAACCGGCTGTGGATCAGGTTATAGAGAAAAATTAGCTGTGCTGCGCCAGTTACCAGTGCGGCAACCGTGATAAAGCGATGCACCGGGATGAGCGGCTGGAGATAGTCATCAACAAACGACGCGTAGCGGCGGACATTGCCGGCCATTCCCAGATAGTGGAACGGCATGAAAATGCAATATGCACCCACGAAGCTGAGCCAGAAATGAATTTTCCCCAACGTTTCATTCATCATTCGGCCGGTCATCTTGGGAAACCAGAAGTAAGTTCCCGCGAAAATGCCGAACATGGCTGCGACAGCCATCACCATGTGGAAATGTCCGACCACAAAGTAAGTCGCGTGGAGCATGATGTCGATCGAGGGCTGAGCCAGAAAGAAACCACTTACGCCGCCGCTGACGAACATCGAAATAAAGCCTAGGGCAAACAGGGAAGCCGAGTTGATACGCAGCCTGGAACCGTACAGGCTGAACGTCCAGATCAGCACAACTATAGTCGCCGGAATGGTGATGATAAGCGTGGGGAAAGAGAAGGCCAGCGAAGAGTATGGATTCATGCCGCTGACGAACATGTGATGGCCATAAACCATGTAGCTGAGGACGGCCAGAGCTGCCATGCAATAGATGAGCACCCTCTGGCTGAGCATCTGTTTGCGCATGTTAGTAATCAGGACGTGGGAGACAATGCCCATGCCGGGCACGATCGCGATGTAGACCTCGGGATGTCCGAAGAACCAGAACAGGTGCTGCCAAAGCAATGTGGAGCCGCCGGAGTGCGGCTGCATTTGGCCACTGACCACCAGGTTCGAGGGGACAAAGAAGCTGGTGCCCGCAACATGATCGAGAATGCAAAGAATGCACGCCGGCATCAACACAGCAAATGCCGTCAATCCCATGCATGAAGTGATGAACCATGCCCAGGCGGTGAGTGGCAGCCGCATCAGGCTCATGCCTTTGACGCGGAGATCCAGGGTGGTGGTGATGAAGTTCAACGAGCCCAGAAGCTGACCGATACAAAACAATGCAATCGAAGTCATCCAAAGGACGACGCCCAAACCCTGGCCTGGGCCCGCAACCGAACCCACCGCATTGAGCGGCGCATATTGAGTCCAGCCTCCGAGGGTTGGGCCATCGGCGACAAAGAACGACGACATCAGGACCAGGAAGGCGGTGAAGGTGACCCAGAACGACATCATGTTAAAACGCGGGAAGGGCATGTCCTCCGCGCCTACCTGGATGGGCAGAAAGAAATTGCCGAAGGCCGCAAAAGGAGCGGTGGTGAGCACGAAAAAGACCATGATCGTGCCGTGCATGGTCATCAGTTGCAGGTAGTATTCCGGCGTCATCACCCCGCCGGGAGCGCCGGTCTTCGATAGCAATTCGAGCCCAGGAATCGCGACGTTATTCCAGCCCAGGTGAATGCGCATCAGCCAGGAAAGGACCATCCCGCAAAAAGCGGCGAACAGGGCCAACGCGTAATACTGCTTGCCGATCACCTTGTGGTCCAGGCTGAACACGTGTTTCCGAATAAAGCTGGTCGGAGGAGCGTGGTGCAGCCGCGTGTGCTGCTACGTCGTGCATATCCCTACCTCAGAAAGATTTCCTTGACCCGTTCGCAGGGAAGCGCGTGCGGGAATGAGATTACTGCATTGCCGCTTCCTTCTTTAGCCAGTCATCGAAGTCTTGCTGGGACATTACTTCGAGGTACGCCTTCATGTTGTAATGCCCGAGGCCGCAAAGCTGCGTGCAGACAATTTCGTACTTGCCGATCTTCGTTGCCGTAAAATGCACTGAAACATCCAATCCAGGAACAAAATCCTGCTGCACTCGCAACTCCCGGACAAAGAAAGAATGGCCAAGATCTCTCGAATGCATGAGCAGATGGATTTCCTTATTCACCGGGATCGCCATCTCCGCGGTCACGATATCGTCTTTGGAATCCTGATCGTTCGTGGTGTCGAGGCCAAAGAAATTCTCCGTTGAGTCATTGACGAGTTCGGGGTGGATGGGGCCGAATTTTCCATCTGGGCCGGGGTAGCGAAAATAAAACGCGAACTGTTGGGATTGGACCTGGATGGGCATGGCATCGGCGGATGGCGGAGTGAGATATTGGCTGGCCCACGCCTTCACCCCGAAGACGCCGAGGGCCAGGACTTCCACGCCTACAACCAGGAAAGCGGCAATTACCAAGCCCGTGGCACCGACGGGAAACTTCTTAAGTTTCGCATCTGAGCCGCGGTTGGAGAATCGCCAGATGAAAAACGCCAGGAAAAACTGCGCGGCAAGAAAGGCTATGCCAGCCTCTGCCATGGTTTCTGACATCTGCTCGTCGATGAGGCCTCCATGGGTCGAGATGTCCACGGGCGCCACCCAGGTGTGGCGCAGGATGGGAATCGCCGAAAGGATCGCTATCACGATGATGGTGACCGCAAAAAATTTCGCCATGACGTCTCCCATTGGCCTTCAAAATCTGGCCCTAGCGTCGTCTTCGAAAATCCGATTGCATGCCAGCCGCCAATCGCGGCCCGGGCATAAGCATTAAACAATCTGAACGATCTGACCTCTTCACAGACACTTGTTCATTCTCGTCCAAACGTCACGCCACACGAAAAAACGAGTTCCGGAAGAGGACACGTCGTACCGAATTGATACGCTACTCGGGATTTCTCACTTAGCCTTGAAGGTAAAGTCGGCCTTGGCCGCCCCGCCCCCTGCCACCGTCACCTTCTGAGTCTGAGTTCCGTAGGTTTCCTGCCACGCAGTCACCGTGTAACTTCCAGGAGGCACGTTCTCGATGGTGTAAGAACCATCCTCATTGGTGGTTGCATACGGGCCCTTTACCACGACGAACCAGCCGTGCATCCAGGGATGAATATTGCACTTGACGGGTATCGCGACTTCCTCGGCTTTCCAACTCGTAGTTATAGGTGGAGCGCCCGGCGGTTGCGACCGGTTCCACGGAATATTGCCGGCCAGCGGATTGGGTTCCGGGTGAATATTGTGGGCCGTCTGATCGCTGGTCTGCACTTTAAAATCCTGGCCGACATCCATCGCCAGTACGTGCGGAGTGTACATGCAGTTTTTCTGATCGAATACAGGAACTGAAGTCGGCTTCGAACTGGCCGCAGTTGCGCTCAACCCCTGAGAGATGTAGAGCACAACGTTCTCCAAGCCGCCATCTTTGCCCACCTCAACAAGTTGCAGATGAGCCGGATCACTGGCGTGTTGTTTGTTACACCAGGGATCCTTTGACATGTCGATCCCTCGCATGTGCGGCGGGGTGCCGTCGAGCTTGACGGTGCCGGTAATTTTCCCCTCACCGGCCGCGCTTGCCTTGTGGCCGACTACTAGCGACCCAAAACCCACCAACAATAGAATGGCTAAGACGGCGACCAAGCAACGGCTGTACCAATGCTTCATGGCTTTCTCCTAATTAGTTTCGTATGAATGGAAGGCATTACTCCTCCCAATCACTGTTACTGCGTTGGCGCATTCGGATTAACCGGCTTTAACCCCAGCTGATGGGCGATCTCTTTTTCTTTGGCGTTGAAAGCATTGTGTGGCTGTAGGCTGCGCAGATAAAACACCAAATCCCACGCCTCTTCCGGTTTAATGTTGTCTGAGAATGACGGCATGGGCGTTCCGTCCAAGCCGGTCATGAAAATCCGATAGATATCCCGATCGGTATCGCCGCATTTGGGTCGGGAGCCGTCCGTAAAGTTGAAAGCCGCAATAGGCTGGTTGAGATCATCCGTGAGGGTGGAAGCGGACGGCCCGTTGGCCATACCTTGGACGCCGTGGCACTTCCAGCACTGCATCTTCCCGAATACTTCTTGCCCAGCTTTGACCCTTTCCGCAGTGATTTCCGGCTCTGGCGGAATCTGGATGGGCGTTCCGGGTTTTTCATTCTGCCATCGCGGCGAGAAGTGCTTGATCCACGCCACCAGGTCGGCTCGCTCCTGCTTGCTCAACGTATTCCACTGCGGCATGTTCGAGCGGTCCAAAGCCGCGGGCCAATGGTGTCGAAAAGATCCTGGTCGGTAGGCAATGTTCCGGTAGGAGTGGAGCGGCATTTGAAAATCGCGAGTTGGAAATCACGAGGCTTCTGGTACATGGGGGGTGACATCCATGACAGCATTCTCGCCGTTGCCATCGCCAAGGTCGCCGTGACAACCGACACAGTAGCGGCGATATGGCACAGCGCCGGCATGGGCGTCGCCGGTTAGGTTGCCGACATGGCTCGACGCCGCCGGCGTATTCAACCAGTGCTCCAGTTGATCCGTCGTAAGTTGCGCGTAAACGGCCGTTGAGGCGCAGAGAAAGACAACCAAGCTCAACAAAATCGAACACTTGAGTAAGTTTGTATGCACAGCCATCCTCCTCTTTAGAAGTCGAAGTCAAACCCCAACAGTAGTTCGCTGGCGGTCAGGTTGCTGGTCCCGTCGGGCGCGGCTCCGATCCAGTGTAACCAGTTGTACTCGGCGTGGTAGGCAAAGCCGGCCCGGCTGGTCATAAACGGGTTGTAGCGGAATCCGGCGGTGTAGGTGGAGATGTTGCCATAGTCTGATGGAGAGGGCCCTCCGAGAGCTGTCGGATATGCCGCCCCATTCGCCTGCTGCGACATGCGAATCGTTTCATAGCGCCCGATCAAAATCATCTGCGGGCTGACCACATAGTGGGGTTCGAAGAGAACGCCATTCCAAGTCGGGTTGCGCGAGCCAGTGGGCAAGGTCGGGTTGCCAATGTTGTTGTTGACAGCAACGCCGTCAGGCAGGTCGCCGTAACCCTGCCCGAACCAAGCGCTGTCTTCGCCATGTTGGGTGACAACGGAGACGTCAAAATGCGGGCCAAAGTAGAACTGTCCTACAAATCCTTCGCGGCTGTAGCCTTTGTTGCCTATCCCCGAGCCGGGAATGATAGCAGTTCCCCCGCCTGAGGTAAGCCAGGATGTCGGGGCTTCGCCCGCCATCACATAGAAACCAAGGCGATCCACACCCAGCTTACCGACCTCGAATGCCTGACTGCCGGTGATGAATGTGGAATAGGACTCGGCGCCGTAGGGCAATTGCGTGGTTCCATCGTTCGAGCTGAGGAGTGCAACCGAGTAGCGTGTGCGATCGTTGGCGGAGTGTCCCATGAGCTCCACGCCGAGCTGATTGTCTCCCATTTGTCCGAAGATATTGCCGTCGCGCAGCGGAATGAAGTGATAGAGCTGGTAAATACCGCCGTTTCCAGTGAGCGTCAGAATGCGCTTCTCGGAGAGCAAGTTGTCAAGTTCGAACTTGCCCAGCTTTACGTTTACCCACGGGCTGCCGTTGATGTTGTCGAGCCGCGCCATGACGGTTTCAAAGTGGAAAGCGCCGGTGGGATCGGACGAAGGCAACAGGTAGAACGAAAAGTTCTTTTCCAGCGTGCCGCCAGTGTGGAAGTCGAGACCACTGAGGTCAAAGCCGCTGGAGGTTACCTTCTGCTGCCCGGTGGGCGACTGGTCCGTTGCGACCTCGTTAGTGCTGACGCGGTGCCAGAGTGGAATCATACGGAAGGTGACCGGCCAATATCCGGGATTCTGCCAGATCGGAGCGTCCCGGTCGTTCATGAGCTGGTAGCCGTTATCTTTGAATTTTTGGCCGAAAAAATTCAACATCGGCCAACTCTCATGACAGGCCGAGCAACGCAGGCCATATTTCCTGGCGAAGGCAGGGATCGCGTTCGCAGTTTGGCTGACGGTCAGGACCACGAAGATTAACGCGAAAGCAGCGGCGAGGGCGGAAGATGCCCGCTGCGGCTTCTGACAGAGATGAGACTGCGTCCACATACGCATGCTGCACTCCTCAGACCAGAATCATGAATTTTGCAACAACCACTTACTGAAACACACAACCAACAAGATCACCGGGGAGCGAATCCGGGAAGATCACTGTCTTGGCACCGAGTCGACGCGAATTTCGCTCACGTGCGATGAAACACCAAACCACTCACTGATATCGATCCGCAACATCGGATTGAACGAGACCTGGCGGACTGTCGCCCATCTGCGCTTACTACCTTGAAAATCGGAGGTTGTCTCTCGGGTACTCACTGTAGAAGACAATGGAATTGGATTTCCCCCGTCTAGTCCCCGCGAGCATTCCAACATTCTTCCCATAACTTTTTTTAATTGCATGCATCGACCAAACGGCAGGATACTACTACCGCCAATAGTAAATAGCAACAAATAATTTATTGTGGGTTGTAAATTCTTGCTGGTGTCACGTATCGCACGAAAGGATGCGCATGGTTGACATTGCCGAAACGGCGTATCAGACTCTATCAAAAAAGAAACACTGGAGCTAGTTGTGATCTGCGGAAAGACCCTTCGCGGCGCGGGGATGAACCATCTGAGTGTGCTTTCTCCATCTGTGTTTAAACTCCCGTCGGCCGCACAAAGTCTTTTACTTTGCCTTCTCGTCGCCGCGGTGGTGGTCCCATCGCACGGCCGCGAGAAAGATGCTCTCCCATACGGCGAGGGCCTGATCGTCAACATTCCGCTCCCAGAGTCTGAAGTGGCGCAGGTTGTAGAAGACGCGTCGCAGAATATCATCATCAGAGGGAGAAAGGAATACAACAAAGATGAGTACGTGGCTGGAGCGATCGCAGTCCTATCGACGCCAGTATTTCCGAAATGGGCGGAGATGGGCAAGGTTTTCTACAGGGTGCGGAAGGAGGCTTTGGATCCGAGGAACTTCAAAGACAGCGGCGATGTGGGGACGCTGGCCATGCGTTACGTGGTGAACCCGCAGGGTGACAGGAATACTGTCCTGGGCATCTACGCTATATTTGTGGAAGATTTCCGCCGCATAGCCCACCTATCGAACGTTTCGGGGGAGAGCGCTGAATATTATACGGACGTCCAGGACCGGCTGGCATCGATTAATCTGGTAAAGAAGGAAACCGAGGAGGCTCTGGGAACGAAACGGGAACACTTCGCGAAGGAAATGTCGAGCACGGACAGTGCTGTAAGTAGCAGTAACGACATGAGCAGCAGCGACGTGAGCAGCAGCAAAGACAAAGACCTTGATAAAGACAAGGACAAGGAGATACTCAGTACTCCGCCATCGACAGTAATAGCCAGCGATAGCACGAATGCTCGGAACCCGTCGGTTCAAAAGATGGCTGCCCAGGCGATGCCCGCCGCTGCATCGCCATCAACGGCGATGCCTCCAGTGCCATCGAAGTACGAGGAATCAGGCGAAACCCTGGAACAGCGCGTTGCCGGGTTGCGGCGGCAGGTCGAGCGGTTGGTCATGAAGCCGGGCGCACCGCCCAAATCCGCGCCATTCCATACGGCAAGCACGCTGAAATCGCTGGAGCCGGGTGCCGAAGTTCTGATTCTAATTTCAACCATGTACTGGTACGGGGTTGAGACCCGCGACGGCGAGCACGGATGGATTCGACGAGATCAACTGGAGCAGTTGCCATGACGGAGAGCAGGTCAAAAGCCGCCACTCCGTCGTTCATGCGGCCCCAGCCTTCTGCCGCGCCATCAATTTCTCCGCTGCCATCATTTCTGACGGCCGTTCTTTTGACAACCGCTCTCTTGACGACGATGGCGCAGAGCGGGCGCGCGCAAGCTGGCGGCCCCTACGAGCGGACCTTTCATCAATCGAAGAGTACGGTCGAAAAGCTGCTCAAGGAATTGCAGCCGGCCATGAGCGGGCGGCTACCCGTCCTCGACGGCTTCGTTTTGCCGGGCGATCACCCGTTAAATCGTTACCAGCGGGCCTACTATCAAGCTTCGGTGGAGGTGAGTGCGACTCGTACCGGCGAATCGATCGTGCGCGCAAGCGCGAAGGTTACCGCATGGTACGCGGATTCAACTCGGTCTCATTCGGGATACCAATTGTTGACTTCGAATGGCCGGCTTGAATCCGATCTTCTCGATCAGTTAACTGACCTACTGAAGAGCCAGCCGAATGCTGCAAGTTCGAGAGAGCGTTCAGGAGAGCCCTCGGGAGGAAATTCCAGCAAAGGTTCGACAAGAAGCGATCCTGCGCCGAATCCATCGACAACTTCTGCCACACAAACAGGCATGGGCGGGAAGAGGTCTGAAGAATCGGCAATTTCGGCGCCCGTTCCCCTGTTTCGCCGGATAAGACTTCCGAACCTGGGCGGCAGTTTTCATCCTCCATGAAACAGAGTTTGACAGGCGATCGTCCGTCGGATACTAAAGGTTCGCCGGAAACTCCAGCCCAAACTAGCTTACAGGCCGAGGCTGCGAGTTTGGAGGAGGTGCTCAAAAACCAGGCTCATCCGAAAGACCTCGTGGCGATCAAGAAATCTGGAACTCCGGTGGTTTCGACTCCGAGCTTGACCGGCAAGACTTTATTTATGGCGAGCGCCCACGATGAGTTTGAAATGCTGGATTTCAATGAGGACTGGGTTCACGTGCGAATTTCAGGCCTGTCGCGCGGATGGATCTGGCGCACAAGCCTGGAGATGCCGGAAGGCATTTCGGATGTTCCAACTAACAGTTCGGGTGCCATGCGCGTGGCGGCCGATTTGTTTCAGGTGACGCGCGAGGAGACCGCGCGTCTTTCCCGGGGATTGGGAGCCACTGCGCAGCAAAAACGTGAAAATCATCTCAGTACAAAAGATACAGGAGAACGAGGAGAACAGCGGAGCGCAAGCGAAGCTGGCATACGCGAAATCTCTATTTGACAAGAACTATGCGGAGCTGGCCGCACAATCCAAAGAGCTCTCTGGAGTGGTATTAATTTTCGATTCGGTTGACGGCGGCATGATAGCTGCCACGCTGCCGACCGTTCGGCAGTGGAAGGCTGGTGCATTATCCGACGCCGGCCTCTGGCATCAGTGCTATTTCGATCCCCCCGAAACCTTCAGCGTTTCCGGTCCGTCCGGTGGACATTAGCTCAGACCCTCGACGCCTTCGCGCGCTTGCCGGCGGTCACACCAAACAGGGCTGTGGACGCCAGTTCCACTCGGTTTCTTCCTTTATGCTTGGCTCGATAGAGAGCCTGGTCGGCCGCCCGAATCACTTGCTCGGGCTGGCGATAGCGAGTGCTTGGTTCCGCTATTCCAATGCTCACAGTCACAGATAAATGGTCCTGGAACTGGCTGGTTGAGCCCAGGGCATTTTTCCTCCGCGTGGCCGGAGTCTGAGCGATTTTCTTCTTCGCAGATCTTCTGCGATCCGGCTCTGTGGACCGGCGATCGCTGCTCCTCGCGGAGCTTTCGACGGCCTTTTCCTCGAATCTCCTTTGGGACCTCCTGTCACAACTGCGCATGCGAAACGTAGACTTCTCAATGACCTGGCGCAACGCATCGAGATGCTCAAACGCTTCTTGAGCGGAAAGGTTGCGAAAGACTAACGCGAACTCTTCTCCACCGCAGCGAAAAGCTTGACCGTCCTCGCCAACCTGTGACAACCGCTTAGCCACCATGCACAACACCTGGTCGCCTACGTCGTGTCCGTAAGTGTCATTAAACTTCTTGAAATGATCGATATCGACGACGGCGATGACGTACTGCTGCTCCAGCGAAAGCAAGAATTCATTGAAGGCGCGGCGTCCGCGAATGCCGGTGAGCTCGTCATGGTAGGCCAGCACGTACGAAGTTTCAATCAGCGAAGCGGCCAGAATCAGAGCGGCGGTGGCCACGTAAGCATCCGAAATTTTGCCGAGCGGGGCAAATTGCAGCCATAGGAAAACGGCTGTCACTGCCCAGACGAAGCCAGTTTCGATGGGCTTGCGAGTTTGAAAGAAGCGCCACACGAATACCGCGATCGCAACTGGAAAGCTCAATAAAACCCACGGTGGAATCGCTCCGCCGATGGGATGGTGTGAACTTGCCAGGCTGTTTTCTGGCCTGCACAGCACGGCGAAGGCCACTGCTTCGAGGAAAACCAATCCAGAGCGCGGCGCGATTCCGGCGATAATGAGGCCGCGCTCGCGCATCGAGGCGAACGCGGCGAAGTTCAGCGGAATCAGCAGTGCTGCGAGTGCTAAGGCTGTGCGTCCAGGTCCCGTGTGGATTTCGCGAACGGCATGCGGTTCGGCAGTGCCGAAGAAATTGATGGCGCGATGCGCTAGTAACAGCACCAGCAGCGAGAAGAGGACACGGCTGGAATTGAATCGCCAGGCAAGAAGCAATCCGGCGGCAAACGCGGCCACGTAATAGAAGCTCAGCGAGGGTGCGATCTGATTGAACAGGGAGCTGTTGACCAGCGCTGCCGTCAGCGCTAATAACAAGCCGCCTGGCACCAGCCATGCCTTCCATGTTCTTTCGTTCATCTCTTCCAGAATACGGCAGCCGGCCGCGGGAAGCGGTTATGCTTTGGGCACAGTCCGCCGCGGCTGCCTCGTGTGTAGGGAGTGGTAGTCTTCTTGGTTGTCTTTTTGCAAGCACGTAACAACCATGGCTCGTTCGTCGCCGTCTGAATCTCAATCCGCACTTAATTCCGGGCTTCGCATTGCCATCGACACGGGAGGAACGTTCACCGATTGCGTGTGGGTTGAAAACGGCGCCCTCAGAACTCTCAAAGTGTTCTCAACGCCCGATGATCCGTCGCGCGCGATCGCCGAAGCTCTGCGGAAGATTCGCGAAGCGAGAACGAAAACTCACGAACCTAACATGAAAGCCAGTGACACCAAAAGGAAAGTTGCTGCCTCGGCGACGCTGACTTTGTTGCACGGCACCACGGTGGGCACGAACGCTCTGCTGCAGAGAAAAGGCGCACGGGTTGCTCTGGTTACGACCTCCGGATTTGAAGATGTCATTGAGATCGGCCGACAGGCGCGTCCCCGACTCTACGACTTGTTTTTTGATCGAGTCGAGCCGCTGGTTTGCCGGGAACTGCGTTTCGGCGTTAAGGAGAGGGTTGACGCCGGGGGCAGAGTGTTAGCGAGTCCATCAAATGCGGAGTTAATGCGACTGCGCGAACTATTGCAGAGCTCCGGGGCGGAAGCCGTCGCTATTTCTTTTCTATTCGCGTTCGCTAATCCGGAGAACGAAAGCGCAGTTGCCGCAGCTTTGGCTGATCTTGGTAAGCCCCTGTCGTTGTCTCATAAAATTCTGCCGGAGTTTCGGGAATATGAGCGCACGAGCACGATCGTGGTGAACGCCTATCTGCAGCCGCTGATGCAGAGCTACATGGAAAGATTGGTGGCGCGTGCCCGTCAGGAGGGAAGAGAGCACGCCCAAGATTTCAGTTCGGTCGCGACACCGCCGAACTCGCGGCGCGACTCGCGGATCTTCGTGATGCAATCGAGCGGCGGCATCACGGCGCTGGAATCGGCGGCGCGGGAGCCGGTGCGCACTGTTTTGTCGGGCCCCGCGGGCGGACTGATCGGTGCGGCGGCGATGGCTGCTCGCAGCGGGTTCGTGAAAATTCTTTCTTTCGATATGGGAGGAACTTCGACCGATGTGGCGGCAATACAGGACGGGGTTCGAACCGGCGGTCAATCGGAAGTGGCCGGACTTCCGGTGAGTGTTCCGATGCTGGAAATTCACACGGTTGGCGCAGGGGGAGGATCGCTCGCTCGCTTCGATGCCGGCGGGTCGCTGCGCGTTGGACCGGAATCAGCGGGCGCCGATCCGGGCCCAATCTGCTACGGCCGCGGAACCGAGCCCACGGTAACTGACGCCAACTTGTTGCTGGGGCGCCTTCGCCCCGAGCGTTTTCTAGGAGGTGAGTTCAGGCTCGACATCGAAAGAGCGCAACGGATTACATCGGAATGGCTGAAGAAACAGGGGTCGCAGCTGAGCGTGGAGCGATTTTCAGCCGGCATCGTGCGCGTCGTAAATGCCAACATGGAGCGGGCTTTGCGCGTCGTTTCCATCGAACGAGGATACGATCCTCGCGAATATACCTTGGTGGCATTCGGTGGGGCTGGAGGTTTGCATGCCTGCGAACTGGCGGAGGCACTGGCAATCCCGACGGTGATGATTCCCGCGCGGCCCGGTGCGCTTTCAGCGTATGGAATCCTGGTCAGCGACGTGGTGAAGGATTACTCTCGTACGCTGTTGCGGCGATTTGCCGGGCGGGACTCGCAGGAAATATGGCGCATGGAGCTACAGAAAGAATTTCGCAAGCTTGAGGCTGAGGCTCAGGAGGAATTTCGCGCGGAGCGTTGGCGCGGAGCGCCTCACTATGACAGAAGTCTCGATCTGCGCTATCGCGGCCAAGGCTATGAACTCAACGTTCCTGCGACGGCTAACGTCATCGCTCGCTTTGAAGAGGAGCATCAGCGCTGCTACGGGTATCACCACGCCGAGCGCGAGATTGAACTGGTAACGCTCCGTCTGCGAGTTCGTTTGCGAACCCCGCAGCCGCGGCAGCCGTTACGCAAAGTCGCGCGCCGGGATGATGGCGGGAAAGCGTCATCACGCGTGTTGCCCGTTGTTCGCGCCCAGGTGTTTTTTCAGGATAAAACCGTGGTCACTCCGGTGTTTGAACGCGACGATCTAGTCACGGGCCACTCGATGATTGGACCGGCTGTGGTCACGGAATACAGCGCGACCACGGTGATTCCTCCTGAGAAGAAGTTCTGGGTGGACCGTGCGGAAAACCTGGTGATTAAGATTCGATGACGGCCGTCCTCATTCTCACTGTTCCTCGGGTTCTCTCGTCTCCTCGATCGCCATGTCCTTTAGTTCGCTGGACTCGAAGACATCCCCACACTCCTGGCATTCCACGTACTCGGATTCCTCGTCGCGGGAGACAATTCTCACACTCGGGTGCTTGCACTGCTCGGGGTTGAGTTTTCTCTGTGAGGATGGCGACGGCTGGCTTGACGTCATAACCTTCATTGACTGTTGAAGCCCTTGCGAGGAAATGGGCCTTTCCCCTTAATTTTCCGCTATTTTGCGGCGGCTGGCTCCGGATGTCAAGTACGATCAACGACCTTTCAACACAATAGAAATGCGTCATGAAAATAGGCATTTCTCTTCTCCAACCCTTCTCGTGACGGCTGCGCCGTTGGGCTTACCCGTTCGCCGTAGATTCGCCATGGATTCTAAATACCGCCCCCCACTTTCCGCTCATTGCCCTGCTTGGAAGATTGTGGTATTTTCGCGGCTCAATCTATGGGTCTGCTTTCAAAACTAGGATTCAGTTCGCCGGCCGCGGAGGTTCCGCAGATCGTCCTAGGGGAGAGCCCCGCGCTCCAGGGCGCCGACATGGCGGTCGCTTTTTTTTCGTCGCGGGCTGGTGGCGATCTCCACGATTTCCTGCGGGTTGGGCCACAGCGCCTGCTTTTCGGATTGCTTGACGTCGCCGGAAAGCGCGCAACCAGCGGCGCTGTTCTGCAAGCCGCGCAGGCCTGCTTTTCGCTCCTCTGGCGAGGAGATATTCGCCACTCCCGAACTCAACGAATCGGAGGCCATGATTGAGCTCTCGCGCCGTCTGAATCTCGAGATCATGCGCGCAGCCGGAGGGGTGCACAGTTGCCCGGCCTTTGCCGGCTGCTACAACGAAGAGCTGGGTACGGTCTGCTACGTAAATGCAGGCCACACTCCCGGCCTGCTGCGCGATGACGCCAGCGTCGTGGAATTGCCGGCCACAGGTTTGCCGCTGGGCCTGTTTTCCCTGGCTCCGACCGACGCTCGCATCGTCGGCTTGGGACCGAATAGCTCTTTAGCGGTTGTCTCGCGCGGAGTGGTTGAGGCTGAATCGAAGAACGCCGAGTTTGGTCTTGAGGGCGTCAAGGGTGCAATGCAGTCAGGCGCGTCGTCGGCTAAAGATCTTTCTCACCGCATCCTGCAACAGGTGCAGGACTTCATGCACATGGCTCCCAAGCATAATGACGTGACTGCCTTGACGCTGACGCGTGGCAACTAGCCGGTGTTGTTAGAGCGAAAGCCTTCGTGAACCTTAAGTGTCCTTTGGCGGCGATTCTCTCGGCGCTGCCGCAAAACCGACCTCATCGCCAATCTTCACTCCATTGGCCTCCACCCTATTCGCGGCGTAAAATACAAACACAATTTCCCTCGGGTGTTACCCAGGTTCTAGAGAGCATTATTGAAGATGAAGACGACAAGATTTGCCCTGACTTTGGCTGTTGGATACGCGCTGTTTCTTCCGCCCCTTTTGCCGGCCGATACCGTGGTCGAAGAGATCATCGCACGAGTCAACAATGAAATCATCACGCGTTCGGAATACGTCCGGAGCCGCGATCAACTGAAGCAGGAAGTTCAGCAGCAGGATCCCGCCAATGCCGACCGCGACTTTTCTGAAAAGCAAACGGATGTTCTCCGCGACTTGATTGACCAGCAACTTCTGCTGCAAAAAGGCAAGGATCTGGGCATTACGGGAGACACGGAGCTCATCAAGCGCCTCGACGAGATGCGCAAGGAAATGAAGCTCGAAACCATGGAAGACCTGGAGAAAGCGGCCGAAGCGCAGGGCGCTTCGTATGAAGAGTTCAAGCAGAATCTGCGCAATCAGATCGTGACCCAGCGGGTAATTGGGCAGGAAGTGGGCTCCCACCTGTCGTTGAACAAAGAGGACGAGAAGAAGTTCTATGACCAGCACCGGGCGGAGATGGAGCGTCCCGAAGAAGTTCGCCTGAGCGAAATTCTAATTGCACCGAAGATGCCCGCTAAGCCGGCCGCCGCTGGCGAGGCCGCAAAAGCGGACCCGTCATCGCCCCCCGCGTCATCCCCGGCCGAGACCGATGCAGCACTGGCTGCCGCGCATGCTAAAGCCGAGGATGTGCTCGATCAACTTCACAAAGGCGCAAAGTTCGCGGACCTGGCGAAAAAATACTCCGATGGACCCTCGGCCAAAGACGGCGGCGACCTGAGCTATTTCAAGCGCGGCACTCTGGCGAAGGAACTCGAAGATAAGGTCTTCGCGATGAAGGCCGGTGAGATCACCGATGTAATCCGAACCAAACAGGGCTATGTGATCCTGGATGTGACTGAGCACCAGGCGGCGGGGATTCCCACACTGAAGGAAGTCGAGCCGCGCATCCAGGACGCGTTGTATATGCAGAAATTGCAGCCGGCCTTGCGGGCTTATCTGACCGCCTTGCGGGAAGACGCCTTCATTGACATCAAGAATGGTTATGTCGACTCGGGCGCGAGCGCGAAGCAAACCAAGCCTGTCGAGACTACGGCGAAAGAAGACAAGGCAAAGAAACTGAAAAAGAAAAAGAAGCTTGGCGTGTTTTAAGCTGGGCGCAGGCAGGGTAAGCTGTGACCGCGCCCAAAAGCCGCTGTTCGCCGATCTTGCCTATCTTTGCCGATGTTAGCGGAGGCTCATGAAAGAGTTCTTTATCTCCGGGTGTTCCCAGCAGGAAAATAAAGTCATCACTTCAAGCTTCGTGACGGCATCGAAACAGGTCAAGGCCAAGAAGAACGGCGAGCCTTACCTGGCATTAATTCTGGCCGATCGTACCGGCCAAATCGAAGCCAAAATGTGGGACAACGTTGAAGAGTTTATCTCCGTCTTCGAGCAGGATGATTTTCTCAAAGTCAAGGGGCTCATCAATAAATATAAGAATCGATTTCAGCTAACAATTCACAAGCTGCGGCGCATGGAAGAAGCCGAGATCGACTACACCGACTACCTGCCCAAAACCACCAAGGACATTGGCGAACTCTGGCGCACCCTGACAGAGTTTGTCGCCAGCTTTGAGAATCCGCATCTGAAATCGCTGGTCGAACTTTTCATGGCTGACCCGGAGATAGCCGAGCGCTACCGCAATGCCCCTGCCGCCAAGACGCTTCATCATGCCTACATCGGCGGACTGCTAGATCATGTTGTGTCCCTCTTCCGCTCCTGCGACCTGATGTGCCGGAACTATCCGCAAGTCGACCGCGACCTGTTATTGACGGGAGCGTTTCTGCATGACGTCGGGAAGGTCCAGGAGTTGACCTATAATCGGGCATTTTCCTATACCACGCGCGGCCAACTGCTGGGGCACATGATCATCGAACTCGAAATGCTGCAGGCGAAGCTCGCGAGTCTGCCCGGCTTTCCTGCCGAACTGAAAACGTTACTTGAGCATCTCATCATCAGCCATCACGGGCAGTACGATTTCGGATCGCCGAAGCTGCCTATGTTTCCTGAAGCGCTGATGTTGCACTATCTGGACGATCTGGATTCGAAGATGGAAGCGATGCGCGCCCACTTTGAGCGCGAGGTGGAACAAGAGGGACCATGGACGAGCTACAACGCGTCGCTCGGACGCCCGCTGCTTGATTCGAGAAAATTTCTGCAAGGCAAGAAAGCAGACGACAACGAATCCCATTGTCGACAAGAATAGTAATGAAGAAGAGAGCGGCACTGTTGACGCCCGTGCCCGCAGTCCCGGAGAGCTCAGGCTCCGTGACACCGGCGCTTGATTTGTTCACTGAACAAAAAGCCTAGCTGGCCGTGGAGAAGCTTTGCTGCCGGTTTCCGGTTGATTCTGTCTCTGCTCGCCGCTTCTCGATTGGAATCCGCGTTATCTCTATTTCTTAGCCAGCGAGCGGATGTAAGTTCACCATGTTCCAGATGTCGTCAGCCTTGGCGCGGTCGCCTTCTGGCGGCATTCCGCCTTTTCCGTTGCGGATCTCGTAGAAGAGTTCGCCATCGGTGCGATCTTTCAATGTCTCCGGCTTGGTGAAATCGGTGATGTTCTTATAATCCGAGGCCATGTCGCCCTTGCCATCGCCCTTTTCTCCGTGACACATCGCGCAGTCGTAGCCATACATCTTCTTGCCCTTCGCCAGCGATTCGGAGGTGGGCTTGACGGGATTTACCTTGGCGGCATCTTCAGGCGGCACTTTGTATTCCTGGGCCGGCGCTTTTGCGGGAGGCTGATCTTTCTGTTCTTTCTGCTCTTGCGCCCACAAAACGCCGCTCATAAAAAATAGCAATAGTAGAAGCGGCCCAGTTTTCCTTACTGCGTCTCGGGTGAACATTTGATTTTTCGAAGCTTTGTTTTTCAAGACCCACCTCCGCATGTGGAGCATGGTTTCGAACAATCAACCATACTCCTCGACATGGGAGCGTGCAGAAAAGTTTGCGGGCTCTGAGTTGAGCCTGGTTCTACGCGACCTTTAGCGGTATTTGGCGGCGGCCGGCGGTGTTTCGCAACGGTCGCACTAATATAGAGCGGCGCAGCACGGTTTCGAGAAGATGCCGCGCGGCCGCTACGCCTTCCGCAGACCGGTCCATCGATGAATATCCTGCGACGCGTACAACGACGGTACGGTCGGGCGCGTTAGCTTCCTGAAGGTGAACTTCGAGGTGTGGAGCTTTTTCGATGGCATCGACGGGTGGGCGTTTGTCGAGTGCATTTGCCAGGCGCAGAATTCCGGCCGACTGCATAGCCTGGTGGCGATCTGGCAGGTCCAAGGTTCGCATGGTTTTGGCGCTCGGGCGTGGGAGCGCTCCGCGGTGATAACGCGCCACGACCGCTGCCAGTTCGAGTTCACGGGCGCTCCAACCTAGAGGCCGCGACAGAGTGCGAATCATGCGATAAGAGATTTTGTGATGATTTTCCTCGCCCTTGGCTTTACCTACATCGTGCATCAGCGCGGCGGCTTGCAGTACGGCGCGGGGATCGGCGTCTGGACTCGAAGACACGGGTTGCGGGGTCAGCAGGTGGGCATGGTTTAATCCGTCGTACAAAAGAAGAGCCAACTGGGCTACTCGCCGGGAGTGCGGAAAATCGGGATCGAGATATCCGGCCCAGGTTCGCAAGCGGCTCAGGGCGGCGGCGCGCAACTGCGGGCCCGTGGGCAACTCTGCCCGCCAGACGCGCCATAGCGAGTGGGGGCCAACCATCTTCGCGCGATAGCGCTCGATGCGCTTGGCGCGCTCGACGGTTAGCTTTTCACGCCAGCGGCGGCGAGTCTCCGGGTCCGGAAAGGTGTTGACGTTATGATCGATCGTCGTCGCCCAAAGCACATCGAGATCGTGGACCTCGCCCAACAAATCCTGAAGTTCTTTCAGGTCGTCGCCCCATTTCGCATGTTCTTTGGGTAGAAAATTCTCGACCGTGTAACGGAAGCGTTTGATGCCGATACGCAACTGGTGCAGGGCGGTGTGCGAGGGGCTTCGCATGGCACGCTTGTGGAGATCATAGGCGGCCGTCCACTTTTCGAGCGCCAGATGGAGATAGACGGCGCTCCCGAGGCGCACGCGGGCGGCGCGTTGCGGCAGAGTTTGGCTCCAGTGGCGCCATTGTTTTCGGTCAAACTGGTTAAGATCTTTGAGGGCATGCTGCTTGCATTCGGCTTCGCGGCGCAGTACATGATCGAACAGTTTCGCTGCCACCACATCGTCCGAAAACCGATTGTCCGAAAGCTGCCTGCTCGAATCATGATCGCCGGAGGAAGACTCGCCCGTTCGATCGGCAGTCTGCACGGGCTTCACATCGCTTAATTTTTCGATCCACTCCTGCATGACTTGCATGTCGCGCAAGTCACCAAGCGCTCGGAAGAGCTTCTGGCCGGCTTTCTTCATCTCCTTCCATGAAGGATCGGGATCGATGGCTCGCAATCCGTCGGCCAGGGAACGACAGCGCCGCAACGCCACGCGAAGATCGTGCACGGCGTCGACGTCGAACCCGGCGCTCGCGCGATCGCACTCTTCGAGGACGCGATGCATCCAGTTCCGCAGGCCCAGCTTTGGCGGGCTCAGCTTCGCAGTAGCTTTCGGGACGGGCTTCAAACTAGGACTCGCTGCCACCAAGGCTCCTTGGGCGAATGCAACCATTGTCGCCTCTTTGCGCGGATTCTTCCAGGAGCCGCCTTAACTCTTGGCTGTCAGCACTCGCCCAGCGGGTCTGTCCACAGCCGCTGATTCCACTACCAAATTATCGTGAATGACAGGCACACTCTGAACGTCCGGCGCTTGACTACCTTTAGATGCGTCAAAACAATTCCAGTTGCGCGGCCGCGACATGCGCTCGGCTGCTGTTTATCGCCTGTCTCTCTCCTATCCCGTATTTTCGGCGCAGCGCAACCATTAATTGCGAGAGGCGTTGCGCATATCCTTTGGGCAGAAACGCGTGGCTCTCATAACGCTTTTTATAGTTATCGACCAGGGCGGGGAAGTGCTCCGCGAGAAAGGGTATGAAAATCGCGGCTGAACATGGCTTGAGAAAGAGCGAATGGCAAAAACATATTTTGCTCCCGCTTGGCTGGCCGCTTTCACCAAGGCGTCGAGATCGCGCGGTTGGTCCGTAATTTCCGGAAGCACCGGAGCGCAGCTTATTCCCGCATCGACCCCTGCGAATTCAACTGGCGCACCGCCTCCAGGCGCAGATCGGGACGCGGCGCTCCGGCTCCAGTTTTCGCGCCAGTTCCGTATCGACGGTGGTCACGGTCACGGTTACAAAAATCCGGTTATGCTCGCCCACACGACGCAGAATTCCCGCATCGCGCGTGACCAGGTTCGACTTGGTCACAATTCCAATCTCCAGCCCGGAGTGCCGCGCCAGTTCTTCGAGGATTACCCGCGTCAACTCAAAGCGTCGCTCCGCCGGCTGATAAGGGTCAGTCGCCGTGCCTATTGCGATCTCTTCGCCGCGTTTGACTTTTTTCAACTCCGATTGCAGCAGCGCAGCGGCTTGCTGTTTGACAAAAATCTTGCGCTCGAAGTCCACCCCGTCGCGCAGTTCCATAAACTCATGGGTGTAGCGCGCGTAGCAGTACTTGCAAGCAAACTCGCATCCTCTATATGGTTTGATCGCCCAAGTGAAAGGAAGACTGCGTCCGCTGACTACACGATTGAGCAGCGAACGGGTTCCGAGCGAGAAGTATTCGACGTTGTGCCCTTCGCG
>CAWEPW010000047.1:0-32610 GCA_963810955.1 uncultured Acidobacteriaceae bacterium
CAGCCCGGGACGTCCATTTAGATCGTCGGAGAACAATGGGGTCATTCCCGTCTGTCCCCCTAATTTCCAACCGCCTTCCCTCCTCTAGAGCTGCTCCAAGTCGTTCTGAGATTCCATCCAACGGATCGTTCCGCGTACCGTTCGTCGGAAATCGTGCCGATCTCTGGGCGACAAGGCTCTTCGCCGTGGGCGGAGCGAATGTCAGCTTCGGCAACTCTTTCCAGCTTCTCGCGAAGGGCGCCGCAGGCAATGCCATTTCGAGAAATTGAAATTTTCATTCCAACATTATAGCTCTCGCGACCATCGTTATCTGCTGGTAGCGCGTGTGCAAATCGCAACCTATAATCATCATCACTTGGCTCCTTTCCTCCGAGCCTTGGTCGCTTGAGCGCTTCCAAGTCTGCTCGCTCGAATGGAGCCGACAGGGTTTATCTCATCAGCCCGTCAGCGGAATATCCAAAGGGCACGCCCAAAAACAATCAACAGAGCGACCAAACAAATGATCCACTCAGCCCCGTCTTCGGAGACGATATTCCAATCTCAATTGCCGCTCACGAATGTGTCATGCTCGCGCCCTCTTGCCGCCTTCGCGCCCGTGCCGAAAGCGCCAAATCAATTCTGCCGACCCTGCCGCGAGCACCAGATAAACAAGTATCCGTCCTATCCAGGCGAGGAGTGTCAATCCACTCCCAGAACCGTGCAGCAGCATTAGAACCCAAGGCACAAGGCCAACCGTTGATGTCAAGGCAGGATGAACCTTGCTCAAGAGGCCGACCAGAACTCCGACCAGTACCGCGATCGCTGGATTGAAGATGAAGAGAATCAGTAGCGAAAGGTGCCCTTCGCTCCGCCCCTTTGAAATTGTGTACAAAATGTAGCCGCTGAGAGCAGTGAACGCAAAACTAGTAACCACCGCCATCACCACCAGCACTACTTTTCGCAGCATAGACTTACTCCTACTTCTCCCCCCATACCGACCATTCAGACGCGGAGTCGTACTCCTGCTTCGTCGTGCAACGTTATTACTCTAATGGGCACGCAGCAGCTTGGCGAGATTTCGCTGGCGGACTTCTTCCCAGGGAATGGTCTTTGCCTTGCCGGAGGTGAGATCGGATATGCGCTTTTTTACCTCGTCATCCCATGCGACGACAACTTGCTGATCCACCTTGCCGCTCAGATTCGAGATCAGGGATTCGGCTAAGGCCTCCTGCTCTTCGACGGAGAGAGCCAGCGCCTGCTCTAGGATTTTGGAACTTCGGAGGTGAATTCGGCCATAGAGGAATGCCTTTTCGGGTGCGTTGCCTGTTCTCGCAGGATTCTACCACCCTCTAGTCTGCAGCATCTGCCCCTCATCGAGCCCAGACACAGCCAGCCCCTTCATCGCCCCCACTAAGTCCTCGCTAACTTCGAGTAACACCTTTGGATCCTGATAGTGCGTGGCGGCTTTCACTATCGCCCTTGCGCGCTTTTCGGCTTCGGCTGGGTCGGCGAAGGTGGTGCTGTCTTTCATGAAGATGCCGCTGCCTACGAAGACGGCTTCGGCTCCTAGTTGCATTACGAGGCTGGCGTCGGCGGGGGTGGCTATGCCTCCGGCGCTGAAGTTGGGGACGGGGAGCTTGCCTTCTTTGGCGACCATCTTGATCAGTTCGTAGGGCGCGCCGTGCTCTTTGGCTTTGGCGTAGAGTTCTTCTTCGCCCAGGACGGTGAGGATTCTCATCTCCTGCACGATCTGGCGGATGTGTTTTACGGCGTGGACTACGTCTCCGGTGCCGGCCTCGCCTTTGGTGCGGATCATGGCAGCGCCTTCGGCGATGCGGCGGAGAGCTTCTCCGAGGTTGCGGGCTCCGCAGACGAAGGGGACTTTGAAGGCGTGCTTGTCGACGTGGTGGGCCTCGTCGGCGGGGGTCAGGACTTCGGACTCGTCGATGTAATCGACGCCCAGCTCTTCCAGAATCTGCGCTTCGGCAAAATGGCCGATGCGGCACTTCGCCATGACGGGGATATCCACCGCCGCCATAATTTCGCGGATAATTTTGGGCGAGGCCATGCGCGCCACTCCGCCTTCGGCGCGAATCTGCGCGGGGACGCGTTCGAGCGCCATCACGGCGACCGCTCCCGAGCGCTCGGCAATCTCGGCTTGTGCCGCGGTAGTGACGTCCATGATCACGCCGCCTTTTAGCATTTCGGCGAGGCCGGTTTTCAGGCGGAGGGAGGTGGGGGTGTTTCCGGTGGGCGTTTTTCCGTTGTTGGACATAGGTGGCCAGCTTTTAGCCTTCAGCCATCAGCCGTCAGCTAAACCTTTTCGCGATCGCGAAGGATGGGCGCATTGCGCCTGTAGTCATCTATTTTACAGGAGTTCGAGCGCGGCGGCTAAAGGCGCGCGGAGTTGGGCTGCCGATCGCAGCGCTGAAGCGTTGCGCCACTCGCTCCACGGCTGCGACTGGTAGAGGCTTCGGCCGCGGACGGACGAATGCGTCCGTCGCCACGTGGGCTTAGCGCTCCACAAACTTTGCGAACATGCGATTGGGGTCGATGGCTATGAACAGGCCCTGGCTGCGAGCCAGAACTTCTCCTTTTTCGTTGAGGATCTCGGCCATGTTGATGTGCTTGCGGCCTTCCACTTTGACTTCGTGCGACTCGACGCGCAGCGGTTGCTTCAGGGGCACTGGCTTTAGATAATTCACGGTCATCTCGGAAGTCACGGCGATCACCTGACGCAGTTTGTTTACTTTGCCCATGGCTTCATCGAGGATGGTGGCGATGATGCCGCCATGGCAGTGTCCGGGCGGGCCGGTGTAGCGTTTGCCGAGGCGGAAGCGGCAGACGAAACAGGCGCGCTCCTCGTCGTAGGTGAAGCGCAGGCGCATGCTGTCGGGGTTGTCTTTGCCGCAGACGAAACAGTAGTTTTTCTGCAGTTGGATGTAGCGCGTGTCGTGTCCGGCTTGGTGCTTCTTCGCAGCCGCTTTGGGTTGGTTTGCAGCCATCGAAAGATTCTATCGCGAGGGTGCTCCCGAGTAGGACTTATCCGCTGGATGAGGAGCACAGCAACCATTCCCTGCTCTTGTGGTCATCTGCATATGACCATGTATGTTACAATCTGTCCATGAAGACGATTGCGGCGGGAGAGTTCAAGTCGCGTTGCCTCACGCTCATGGAAGATGTGCGCTCCACGCGCCAACCTCTGGTCATTACCAAGCGCGGGAAACCGGTAGCGAAGCTGGTGCCGGTCGGGGATGAGAAGGACGATTTTATTGGGCGGCTAGAGGGAGTCATTCGAATTGTGGGCGACATCGAGTCTCCCCTTGATGAATGGGAATCCTCGTGATCCTACTCGACTCCCACGTGCTCGCGTGGACAGTGGGCGATTCCAAGCGTCTTTCGCGGGCGGCCGCATCGGAAATTCGTCGTGCTCGCCGTGGCGGCGGGTTGGCGATCTCCGCAATTACCCTTTGGGAGTTGTCATCGCTTGTGATCCGCGGAAGGATTCAATCCTACGGCACGACTGAGGCCACGCTGCGCTTGATGACTGAAGGCATAGCGATTTTGCCAATTACGCTGGAAATTGCGGCTCTGGCGGCCCAGTTTCCGGAGGGTTATCCGCGAGACCCAGCGGACCGGCTGATCGGCGCAACCGCTCGCGCCGAGGGTTTGGCGCTGGTCACGCGCGACGAGAGAATTCGGCGGAGTCCGCTGCTCCGGACGGTGTGGTGAGGTTCCGTGTGTGGCAACCTTGCTGCTAGAGTTCGTCGCTTTTCGAGTTCTCAAATCGAAGCTGCGGAGAGCGTAGGACGGGCCAGAGGCCCGTCACCACACGATCCGGCTACTCAGTCGTAGTATTCCAGCCCCAGGTGTGTGATCAACTCTTCGCCTTTCAGATGCCGCAGAGTGTTCTTCAGCTTCATCAGTTGGATGAACAGATCGTGCTCGGGATATAAGCCGGGCGCGGTCATCGGGGACTTGAAGTAAAAGCTTAGCCATTCCTGGATTCCAAGTCGGCGTAATTCCGGCGTTCGCTGCGCGAGGTCTAGAAAGAGGACCAAATCAAGCACGATCGGCGCGGCTAGAATCGAGTCGCGACATAGGAAGTCAACTTTGATCTGCATCGGATAGCCGAGCCATCCGAAGATGTCGATGTTGTCCCATCCTTCTTTGTTGTCGCCGCGCGGTGGGTAATAGTTGATGCGGACCTTGTGATACATATTGCCGTAGAGCTCGGGATATAACGCAGGCTGCAGAATGTGCTCGAGCGCTCCGAGCTTCGATTCCTCCTTGGTTTTAAAAGACCCGGGATCGTCGAGCACTTCGCCATCGCGGTTGCCGAGGATGTTGGTCGAATACCATCCGCTCAGGCCGAGCAGGCGCGCCTTGAAGGCGGGGGCCAGCACGGTCTTCATTAAGGTCTGCCCGGTTTTGAAATCTTTGCCGCAGATCGGAAGCTCACGCTCATTTGCAAGTTCGATCATGGCGGGGATATCCACGGTCAAATTCGGCGCGCCGTTGGCGAAGGGGACGCCCTCCATGAGCGAGGCGTAGGCATAGAGCATCGAGGGGGCGATGTTGTCGTCGTTTTCTTTCATGCCTTTTTCGAGCGCCTTCACGCTCTGGTGAGCGGCGCTGGGCTCGATGAAAGTCTCGGTTGAAGCGCACCAGATGGTGATCAGGCGGCTGGCCCCGCTCGACTTTTTGAAGTCGCGGATGTCCTGCCTCAGTTGCTCGGCCAGATCGAGCTTGTTCTTTCCCTTCTTTACATTCGGCCCGTCGATCTTCTTCACGTAGTTGTGATCGAACACGGCCTTCATCGGCTTGATGGCGCTCAGCCTCCCCTTCACCTTGTCGAGCAGATCGCGCTCCAGCACGCCGGCGTTGCGCGCGGCGGCGTACATGTTGTCTTCAAAGATGTCCCAGCCGGTAAAGACCAGATCGTTCAGGCCGGCGAGCGGAAGGAACTCCTTGATCTTGGGAGAGCGGCCATCGGTGCGCTTGCCGAGACGAATGGTTCCCATCTGCGTGAGCGAGCCAATGGGGTGGGCGATTCCCTTGCGCACGGCTTCAACGCCGGCAACGAAAGTCGTCGCCACCGCGCCCATGCCTGGGATCATTACGCCCAGTTTGCCCTTCGCGGGCTCGATGGTATGGCCGCCGCTCGGCGCTTTGGCTGAGGACTTGACTTCGACTGTCGTTTTGTTTTTTGACGTTTTCACAGACTGCTTCTCTTTTGCCATATTCTTGGCTGCTTCCTTATAAGGACCGTGGTATCTATGCAAACTCGCCATGTTCTCGCATTGCAGGAGCTTTTTGCAAACTCTCGGATTTGAACCCTTGGGAACGACAATTTAATGGCTGCCAGGGCGCATTGGGCGGCGTGCGGGGGAATCAGCAAAGGTGAGGCGGGCGATGCTGCGTGGAATGCTCGTGCAGTCTTAATTGCGGTAGGGTCTTTCGACTGCGCGCTCAAGATGGCTGGGTTTGATATTGCCCTTGCAGAAATCTGCCGCGAGCAAATCCATCGGATCGATTTTTTTCGTTGGACGTATAGCCGGAATTCCCGCATAGTGTCAGGAGTTCGAGTCCCGCTCAGCAGCGGTTTTTTTCGAACCTGATGTTTGCGTTCAGCCGAGTAAGCTGCGTTGCAAATCTGCTGACCTCGTTGTTCTCCCACTCAATTTAAGCGCACGCCCACCGGCAGAACGCGGCGGTCGTGTGCCCTTACGAAACCGAAAAAGGAGACTATATGAGATCGATTCGCAAATTCGCATATGCCGCCGCTCTGGCTGCGACCATCTTTTGCCTTGAGCCGACCCTGGTTGCCGCGGAAGACGCGCGCGGCGTTTTCACCCTCACTCACGAAGTGCATTGGCAGAAGTATGTGCTTCGTCCGGGAGACTACAGTTTCTATG
This sequence comes from uncultured Acidobacteriaceae bacterium, assembly GCA_963810955.1. GTDB lineage: Bacteria > Acidobacteriota > Terriglobia > Terriglobales > Acidobacteriaceae > Acidiflorens. Next base: position 5,898 of record CAWEPW010000047.1, read on the forward strand.
TCAAGTCCGTCGGTTCGGCGGAGTTTCTCACGCTACGAGGGCACAACGGAACCGGCACGGACGCTATGCTTATGGCGAACGACGTTGAAACGCCCAAGCAGGATCGAGTCAGCCAACTGGTCCTAGTGTCGAGGGGCGGGCAGAGTTTCGTCAGCACCATGGAACTCCCCGGGTACGACATGACTCTGCACTTTACTGTCCCATCGGAGAAAACACAGAAGTAGAGTGGCCAATTCAGCCGCGGATCTGAGACGGGTCCACTCCCGAAACTCAACGGCGGCTGGTTCCCGGGAGCAGATCCCGCCTCAGTCTGCTCCCGGGCTTTTTGTTGGACGGCGTTTTTGCCGGAACCTGCCCAGTGTGTGCCGGGTAGGGCGAGGCCGAGGCGGAGACGCGGCAAGCCGCGTCTCTACAGCGACTACGATGCTCTGGGGCCGCGACTGTTCTCTTTCACTTCTGTGCTCAGAATGATCGCTTCGGCAATTTCTTTCATGGCTTTGCGTTTCTGCCGGCTCTGCTGCTGCAGGGCGAGATAGGCTTGTTCTTCGCTCAAGCCGAGATCGCGCTGCAAAATTCCTTTGGCGCGTTCCACGACCTTGCGCGTCTGCAACTGGTCTGTGAGGCTGGAGTTGACGTCTTCCATGCGCGCCAATTCGATTTCAGCGCCTACCAGAAATCCAATGGCTGAGATCAGGCGGATCTCCCTGGGCTTGTAAGTGTGGGGAAGGCGGTGCTGCAGATTGATCGTTCCAACGACCCGGCCGCGGCACATCAAAGGGACAGATAGAAACGCCTCGTAACTATCTTCCGGCAACTCGTGGAAGAACTGGAAGCGCTGATCGAGAGCAGCTCTTTCGGAAATCGCCACGGGTTCGTGATGTTCCGCCACCCAGCCCGTGATCCCCTGTCCCACGCGCAGTTTGAGCCGGTCTACAGCTTCAGGATGCGCGTTCTTTGAAGCCCGCAGGACTAAGTCGTCGCCCTCGAGCACATAGACGAGGCAGGAATCGCATTTCACCAGGGCCGCGGCAAATTCCACTACGCGATCGAGCACTTCGTGGAATCCGCCAGCTTTCGCGAGCCGGCCTCCAATATCGTGCAGCACATCAACCGGAGATTCTGCCACCCATATCGAGTTATCAGTAATTATGTTTGCGTTTTCCATGCTCTACCTTAACGGCATAATCGGAACATGTCGAATTGCAAATTTCGATGACCGCGATAGAGAATTTGGGCCGGCGATTTACGATTCTTTAACATCTTTGTTGGAGTCTTGCGCATCTCTGGGCGGGAGGCGCGGGAGGCCGGGTCTCTACATATTTATTTGCTATCGAGATCAACGTTCTTGATGGGCAAGTCCCAGTGCGCGTCGAGGATTTCAAACCGCCTCTGCTCGTCTTTCGCATAAGTGGCCTGGTCTGGCCAGAGTTGCTTGCCGGTTGAAGACCAGCACGCTCCTCTTGACGTGTGCATCGTTGCCCTAAGTGCGGGGTTGACCTGCGATCTTTGGAATAAAGACCGAGATCCCTTTAATCCGAAGCTGGCAAGCGGCTGCCGATGCCGCTCAGGAGCTTCTCGGCCGCCTCTCCCGGATCCTGGCTGGCGAAGTTTTCGTCCAAAAAGTGGAGGATTACGGAGGGATCAATTTCCTCCAATGCCTTGTGCGTGGGTTTACCGTGCACGGATTGCAGGCGCGCGGAAACCACCACCAGCTTCGCCTTGGTGGCTTTGAGCAGGATGCGGGCGTCGTCGACGGTCGCAGTGGTCAAGGCGTTGTATCCCGCGCTGCACAGCACTTCGCGCAGGAACGTGCCAACATCGGTCGACTCGCAAACGCATAGCATGCGCGGCCGGGCGTCGCCGGTTTTTCCTCGCGAATAGCGCGAACCCAGGTAGGCGGCCGTGATCGCCTCTTCGACCGAATCGTAGGTTTCAAATTGCGAGAGCAGGTTGGTCATCTCCATCGTTTTGCGGATCTTCGGCGGCACGGCGCTGAGTTTGAGGTCGCCGCCTTTGGCTCGCGCGGCTTGCATCAGGCGCACCATCGCTCCCAGTCCGCTGCTGTCGATGAACTCTACCTGATCGAGATGCAGCACGACATCGCCGTATTTGACCAGGGAGTCGCCAACCTGGGCGTGCAGGGTAAAGACTTCATTCCCGGCCACGATGCGGCCATGGCACTGCATGACCAAGACCTCCCCAACCGGACGGCTTTCCAGGCGCAGCTGCATCACGCCTCCTCGTGTTCGGAATTGTGCTCGCTCGGCCTTAACGACCGCATCTGCGCCGCATCTCGATGGATCGAGACTGCGCAAATACTGTGGCCGCTCACTAGAGGCGAATCTTACTTGGGTGAACCGGGCAAGTCAACGATCGCTGTTTAGTTGGACGGAGGCTCCAGGCGGTGGTGCGATTTGCGAAATCGTTCACCACGAAGGGCACGAAGGTACACAAAGGAGACGTCTGGGGGTAAAGCCTTCGTGATACTTCGTGCTCTTTGGCGGTTTCAGGGGTTCGCGGGTTGCGCAGGGTTAAGCCGCACTGCTACCAGTCTCCAGACGCAATCTAGCGATGTCCCGGGTCGGCGCGCACCCGAAGAAGCGGCTGTATTCGCGGCTGAATTGCGAAGCGCTCAGATAGCCCACGCGCTGGCTCGCGGCACTCGCGTCCATCATCGCCGACAACATCAGACGCCTCGACTCCTGCAAGCGCAACACCTTTTGATAGCGCAGCGGGCTCATTGAGGTAACCGATTTGAAGTGCTCATGGAAGGAGGAAACACTCATGTGCACAAGGCCGGCCAGGTCTTCGACCTTCATGGGTTGAGAAAAGTTCTCGCGCAGCCATGAAATGGCCTTGGCAACACGGTTGACGCCGGATTCGGCGAAGCCCATTTGAGCGACGCGAACGCCAATGGGGCTGCGCAACAGACGGATCAAAATCTCATCCATCACCAGCGGCGCGAGCAGTTCGGCGTCTCCGGACTGGGCGAGACATTCCATGAGCCTGGTCGCGGCGCCGACCATGCTCGCATCCACGGGCGCGAGGTAAACGGCGCTTCTCTCGTGAACCGGAGGCAGACCGTGCGGATAAACCCTTAACACCAGGTCGGCAATCTTGTGCGGATCGAGGTCGAGCTTGAGAGCGAGGTAGGGCGCGGAATGGCTCGCCTGCGTGACTTGCGCTGCAACGGGCAGGGCGACGGAAAACACGATCATGCGCGTTGGGTTGTATTCGTAGACCTCATCCGCCACGATGACGGTTTTTGCTCCCTGCGCGGCGATGCAGAGGGAGGGTAACCGCAGCGCGTGCACACATTCCTTATTCGTTCGCGAAAAACGGCTCGCGTACAAACCGGGGATGCGCAGCTCAAAACTGCCGTCGTGAGGAGCATAGGCGGCAATCAAGCGGGCCAATGCCGTTACGTCCGGTTGGCTCGCGTCCGCACGATCGCTCGTCCGTGACATAGACGCTATTTTGCCATTGGTCTTCACGCGATTGGAGATGCCTCCCTTTCGATCATAATTGTTCATTGCATCTGGGCCACGACGGCAACGTCGAATTTCGAATAATACTTCTTCACGTCCCCGGCGCCATATTTTCCGCGGAATTTTTCGACCACGGACGACACCTGTTTCGCGTCGCTGATGGGGGCAACTTTGATTTCAGCCTCCGCGCCCCTCGCATCGATCTGTATCGACGGTTTCTTGAGCACGTTTTTGTACCACTGTGTGTCAGATCCCTGCACGGGCAGCAGGTAAAGTTGGCCGCCCTCCGATACGAACCAGACGGCAATAGAGATGGCACGTCCTGACTTTCTGCCGGTCACAGTGATGTTAATCTCGCGAACTCGAGAAAGCCGGTCTTTCAGAGAATCGTGCTGCGCTGGCTTAGCGCTCATTTAATGCCTCCTTTCCGGCTGATACTGTTCATCGCCGACCTGCTCCATCCACGTGAACACTGCCGCGAGCCGTTTCATCGTCGTCCTCCCGATTCAGTGATTCATGGTTGAAACATATCCCATCCTCCGAACGCCTTCGCTTTAAGATTCGGTTTAGCGGTCCACTAATTTCTGCATTTCTTCGGGATAGCGGGCGCCTTGCAAAGGAATCTTTGAGGCTGCGCTTCCCAACTGGCGGAGATCTTCGGGCGAAAGCTGGACGGCGGCGGCTCCTAGATTCTCTTCGAGCCGATGCAGTTTGGTTGTGCCTGGGATCGGAACGATCCATGGCTTCTGGGCGAGCAGCCAGGCCAGGGCGATCTGGGCAGGCGTCACCTTCTTCTGTTGCGCAAACTCGCCAACCAGATCGACCAGCGCCTGATTCGCTTTGCGGTTCTCCGGCGTAAAGCGAGGCACGACGTTGCGGAAGTCGGTCTTATCGAATTGGGTCTCTTCGCTGATCTTGCCGGTTAGAAAGCCCTTTCCCAGCGGGCTGAATGGAACGAACCCGATCCCGAGTTCCTCGAGCGTCGGCATGATTTCGGCTTCAGGCTCTCTCCAGAACAGCGAGTATTCGCTCTGCAGCGCAGTGACGGGCTGAACTTTGTGCGCGCGACGGATGTTCCGCACGCCTGCCTCGGAGAGCCCAAAATGTTTCACTTTGCCTTGCTGGATGAGGTCTTTTACGGCTCCGGCGACGTCTTCGATCGGGACGTTCGGATCGACGCGGTGCTGATAGAAGAGATCAATGACGTCAGTCCTCAGGCGCTTGAGTGAGGCCTCGGCTACTTCCTTAATGTGCTCCGGGCGGCTGTCGGGCCCAGTATTTTTGCCAGTGTTCGGATCAATTTTGAACCCGAACTTGGTGGCGATCACCACTTGTTTACGAAGCGGGGCGAGAGCTTCACCCACCAGTTCTTCATTCGTAAATGGGCCGTAGACCTCGGCGGTATCGAAGAAGGTGACACCGCGTTCGACGGCTCCGCGGATGATGGGGATCATCTCCTGTTTGTCTTTCGCCGGACCAAAGCCAAAGCTCATTCCCATACACCCGAGGCCGATGGCTGACACTTCCAAATTGCTTTTTCCAAGTTTGCGCTTTTGCATTATTCCTCCTGGCTTCGAAATTCTATGATCCTAAATTGTGTGACTCGAAATTCCTTCTGCCTCACGGGCATCACAACCCAAGCATAGTTTCCTGGGCCTTAGCTGGCTTGCCTATTTCGATGAAGTTCTTGCCAGATCCTCCGAAGTTCACGGGAATTATGCTGTCTTGGATGAGCGCGGCCCGTGGGAGGACACAGGAGAAATGGATTCTTTCGAGTGCGGCTGATGGAGTGCGATTCGCGCAGGAATTTGCACGGAGCGATGCGCTGGCCCAGGCTCTAACGCATCAGGCACTCGGTTGCCTCGTGAACATGGAGGAGCAGCGGGCCGTAAGTCATGACCAAAATGGCCGCAGCAGTCGCCGCAATGCTCAACGAAAATCCCAGCCGGCCCTTCCGCGCCGGACTGGGACGCCGATCTTGGTGCCGATCTCGCCACGCCACCAAGCGCCTTACGCGAGCATTCAATCGTCCAGCGGGGCCGTGGAGCACGAGAGCCGCAGTCAACTCGGTTGGGGGATGCGGAGAGACCAGCCGCGACAACTTGAGCACCGCTGCCGCCAAATCCAGCGCATCGGACTCGCTCGACACGGCCGCATCGTCAGCCGCCATTTCAGTGGCTTCGCGCCAGGCATTTTCCAATTCCTTCATGCCGGGAAACGCCACGAAATGCAGAATAAGCTTTCGCAGATTATCGCGCCGGCGAACGTGCGCAACTTCATGCCGCATCGCAGTCTTGAATTCGCTCTCGGTCAAGAGAAATTGCGCCGGCCGCGAAAGCCACAAAGTGCACCGCAGAATGCCGGAAACAGCGAAAGGAGGAGCCAATGCGGAGATTCGCAATACTGGCTCGCGATTTGCGAAGTCGCGGATCGGGCTTGACTCGACCACGCGCGCGCCACTCGACCAGCGCGAAACGGTTCGCGAAGCCCTCACGAGCGCTGCGAGCGCTCTCCAGATTCCGGCCAGCAGCACTGCGATTCCGCTTAAGCCCAGAATTACTGACCATCCGCTCATGTATTCATCGATAGCGCGCGGTTCGAATCGCAGGAACGACGGCAGCACGAAGGCGAGGGTAACGGCAGCCGCCACCACAAATGGAGTTATACGCAAGGCGAAAAGCAGGTCGGCGCAGCGCTCGGCTGAATTGTTTTGGCCGGATCGCCAGATGCGCCGCCAACCACAGAAAACTGCCACCGAAAAAATACAGTAGAGCGTGAAGAAGATGGAGGACGAAACGGCTATTCCGCGCAAATAGAAGATCACTTGGTCTCCTTTCTTCCCTTGTCGGCTTTGCCGATTTCACGGCGCCGGCGCTCCACCATCTTCGACAAATCTTCAAGCAGCTGTTCATCGCGCCCACCGAGGGTTTCCACCAGGAACGAAAGCGGCTCCGCTGAGGAAGGGCTTACATCGAGCAGCCCCTGCAACGCCTGCCCCGTCGCCTCGCGATGCAGATCCTCGCGGCTCAAGCGCGAAGCGTAGCGAAAGGGCCGGCCCTCGGTTCGAATCAGAAGACCCTTCTTGAACAATCGGTCGAGGGTTGTCATCACCGTGCTGTAAGCCAAATCCTTGAAGTCCTCGTCGAATAGTTCGCGGACTGTCGCGCTGTCTCGCTTCCACAACGCTTCGAGGATGCGCACCTCCAGCGGCCCCAGGAGCCGCAAAGAACTACCGAAGGTTTGGAAAACTCGCATTATTGATCCTCCACCATGAATCTTGCATTCTACCGCGAATCGAGCGCGGAGTAGCGCCGGCATCCTTGTCGGCTGGGCTGGATGCGTTTGCGCCGACACGGCCCGCGCTACGATCAGGCAGGCGTGGTCAGATCGCCGAGTAAGTGGCAGATGAAAAAAGCCGGACGGTTTGGCCGTCCGGCTACCTGAGCTTTACTATTTTCAGATTTACTTTTTCGCAACCACCGATGCCGTGATCGGCACCTGCAGCGGGCTGCCGGCAGCGGTGCTCGCGATGTTCAGCGTGGCTGCGTCCGCCGATATCGTGTCGCCATAGAATTCCACCGCAATAATGCAGCTCTTTCCAGCAGCAAGCTTACCGTTGCAATAAGAATGGAAGGTGAAATCTGTGGGATTGCCTTCGGTCACGGTGAAAGTGATGGGGCCGATTTCCAGCTTGACCGAACCTGTGTTGGTCAGAGTTAGATTCTTTTTGGCCGTCCGGCCGTCAATGACATTCCCGAAACTCACCATCGTCGGTGCCACGGTTAACGTCGAGGAGACGACGACCGCCTGGAAGTTCGCGGTTACGCTTTCAGCGGCATTCATGGTGATGGTGGTGCTCGCAGACGTCGGATTGGCTACCGAGTTCGGGCTGGAGGTCCAGTTCACGAAGGTATAGCCCACAGCCGGGCTGGCTGTGATCGGCACGGCTGTGCCGCTGTTGTAAAGACCGCCAGAAGCCGGCGTGACCGAGCCGCCGATCGACGGATTAGCAGAAGTGGTGAGCTCAAACTGGGTTGCAGCAACGAGATCGTATCCGACAGCGTTGAGTATGTTGATTTCCCCACGACCGTCATTGAGAATGCTGAGGCCTTTATCTTCGCCGGGGCAGCCTTCTGCGTCCTGCACCGCTATGTCCGTGCCGCAATCAGGAGTACTGGAAAGAAAGTCAGCGTAATCGTCGCCGTTGGCCAAGGTGTTGTATACCTTCGGAGTATTGGCGATGCCATTCGCCCCGTTGGTTGTGCCGCCGTCGTACGAGAAATAGGCGCCGGGCGTGGTGCTCAGAGAACTGTCGAGGATGAGATCTCCGGAGGCGGAATAACGGTAGAGGTCGACCGCCGAGGGGACACCGCTGCCACATCCGTCGCTTAGCCCAATGATTGCGGGGCTGAAGCGTGAAACGTTGTGCACGGTTCTCAATAAACGTCTAGCCCCGTTGCCTTTCGTGCCGAGGTCTGCCGGGTCGATTCCGGCTGTGCCGACACATGAGGCCGTGCCCAGCACTTCGTCGGTTTCGTGTTCCACCACGCCGTAAAAGTCGTAGGCGTCTGCCGGCTCGGCTCCGCCGAGATTGTCGTAGTAGAGCGGCGTGCCCGGGTCGTTCGTAACCGTGACGATGGCGTTGTAGCACCCGGAAGTGCCCGGAGTGCACGCGGCGCCGCCGGGGGTGATGCCGGTGAGGCCTGTTGTGAGGCCGAGAGCATTGCCGAGAGCGACAGTGATGTTGACGTTGCCACTGCCATAGGGCGTGGCATCGTAGGTATTCAGCGCTGACAAAGCGGAAACCTGGACTGGGCTCTGGGATGGGTTGCTGGTGAGAGCAGCCAGATATTGGTCGTACGTGAAGAAATTGAGGTACTGCTCACTTTCGGCGAGGCCTGTGGTGCCGTACGTGATGTAGATGTCGGCGCTCGCATTGGTGAATGTGCTGCTGTAATTGCCGGCCACTGTCGTATTCAGATAGTTACACGTGGCGACCGCAACGCTGGGATCGCAGGTGTATGAAATGGTCCCGGCGTTAGCCAGAGTAATACCGAAAGCCATGGCGACGGCCAGACACACCGCCAGCCTGAGAGTTTTTATCAGATTCATGAATCTCCTTAAATTTTTTCGGAATTGTACACAGAGTTCACCAGCGCTTTTCTGCAACTAGTCCAGAGACTGCGGAAGGGGAACTTCGACACTGACGCTGTAACTTCAGCAGACTACGGTTGTTATGCGTGCGAAGTCAACATGATTTTGTCCTGCCCGGTGGTTTTTCACGCGTCATTAACGAGGAATGAACAAATTTGCACTTTAAGAAACTTATCGGTGCCTGTAGGTCGTTGCGGCTCCTAAACTCGCCCCGATGATCGAGCTTTGACCCCAAGGGCCTGCGCTTGTCGCGTTACCTGATGAGTGTTGGAATCCGCCCCACCCAAGCTTCAGAAGCGAAATCTCACCATTTACCAGAGGGAGAATCACCGTGAAAACGGACGAAACGCAAATGAGCAATCCTTCGATGCACCCATCAGATACTTCAAAACGGCGTGGAAGCGAGTTCGTTCTAACTCGGTTCGTACTAACTACGACAGTCGCGTTGTTGTGTGGCCTCGCGGTTTCTCTGCTATCTATCTCATTGCTATCTTTGCTATCCGTCGATTCCATCGCGCAGGCACAGGCTAATCCTCGGCAAAGCTCGACGGACCACTCTGGCTGGGTGCAGATTCCCGGCGAGTTAATCCGTCCTGATTGCGTGCATGAAATTCCCAACGGGGCAACGGTCGAGATCCATAACGATGACAATGTCAAACAATGACAATGATAATGACGATCAAATCACAGCCGACGTGACCTTGAATGGCGCGCTCATCGCCCACTACGATTCCTGCCCCGAAGAGGCTATTGTTACCCGTCCGCGTGCGCGCACCGAGGGTTTTGCCCGCATCCCATTTCCCAACATGCCGGGCGCTGAAAACGGTTGGGTCGAAGCCGGCCAATGGAATGTGCCGCTGGCAGCGAACGATGACATCGATTATCTGGCTGGCAGCTGGACCGTGCCGCAGTATCCAGCAGAGAACGGAGCTTTGATTTATCTGTTTAATGGCATCGAGCCTGCGGGCGGCAGTTGGATCCTGCAGCCTGTGCTCCAGTATGGCGTGAGTCCTGCGGGAGGCGGCGATACCTGGGCCGTCGCCAGTTGGCTGGTCAGCTCCAATCAAGCCCTCCATAGCCCGCTGGAGACGGTTTATCCGGGAAATTCGATTAAGGGTTACATGGAGATGACTGGCATTTCAGGCAACACGAAGTCCTGGGAAGTAGAAGCGAAGGATGCAACGACCGGCGCTGATTCCTACTTCTCAGCGCACATTCCGGGACAACACTGGACATCGGCGTATGCCGGAGTGCTCGAGGCGTACAACGTAACTTCGTGCGCTCAATTTCCCTCCAATCACAGAGAAATGTTTAGGGGATCAGTGGTGGATCACGGATTTCCGGTGTACACGCCACCGTCTTCGCAAGGTTCGCGAGGATGGAACGGGACTATTTATCCGTATGGTGGGCCGGCGTGCCATTTCTCCGTGGTTCCGGCTAGCGGGACGCTAGACTTCTAAGTGAGCCAGACTTCCTGAAGCAGCTTTGTACTCAAGGGTGTCTCTTCAACCCGTTTATTTTCTGCTGCTTTCCCGTCAATCTTAACCAATCGCCTTTCGGCAAACCGAGCGACGATCCGAGCCCTGACCCCATTTCCCTCTTCTTGTCGCGTTACCTAGTGAACGCTTGAATCCACTCAATTACGAGACGAAAGGAAATTACAATGAACTCCCCGAACAACAATCTGCTGACCAGCAATAATTCGACGCAGTCTTCTCCCGTTTCCAAACTGAGCCGGATCGGCTTCAGGCTGGCTCTGACCGCGGCGTTTCTGGGCGGCCTTTCTGTTTCAGGCCTATCGACCTATGCCAACGCGCAGGCGCAGAGCGCTAGCCAGGCTGTCATCGATCACCCGAAGTGGGCGCAGCTCCCCGGCGTGTTGATCCGCCCGGACTGTGTGCACGAGATCCCCAAAGGCGCACGAGTAGAAATTGGCAAAGATGGCAACCTAACCGGCGATGTGACGCTCAAGGGCGAACTCGTCGCTCATTATGATTCCTGCTCCGAACCAGCCGTCATCACGCGGCAAAGCGCGGCTACTCAAGGCGCAGCTACTCAGAGCGCCGTGAAGTCTGAAGCAACCACTGGCAGCGGCTGGGTTGAAGACGATGAATATAATGCTCCGCTTACCTCGAGCGATAACATCGATTTTGTCGGCGGCAATTTCACCGTGCCCTCGTATCCATCTGAGCGCAACGGCGGCCAGATCATTTACCTGTCGAATGGCATCGATCCTGCCAGCCATAAATGGTTCCTGGAAGCTGCGCTGCAGTATGGCTACAACGGCGCCTTCGGCGGCAATTACTATTCGATCTCAACCTGGCTGATCGGCACCAGTGCCGTGTATTACACGGCGCCAGAAGTAGTGCTTCCTGGGGATTCGCTCACTGCCTATACCGAGATGACTGGTAAGTCCGGCAGCACGACCTACTGGGACATCACCATCGTGGATAATCGCAGCGGCGCCTACTCCGATGGTTCCTACTGGGTTTCCGGTCAGCATTGGACTTGGGCTTACGCCGGCATCCTGCAGGCCTATTACGTGTCGCCTGCGCTGAGTTTCCCGCAAGCGGCCGGGAAGTCTTCAAGAATTCCGTTATCGCTCACGGATTTCCCAACTATGAAGTGATCAGCTATCCAAATTGGAAGGGAGCCGGCGGTGACTACGACGGCCCGAGCTGCCACTTTGCGGTGGTGGCGGCAAGCGCAACCCTGGATTTCTAAACTTTAGATTTCTAAGCTCTGACTTCTAAACTCTCACCCCATCAGCCCTGGGTCGCAACATAACGGTTGCACCCAGGGCTCCCGCCTTTTTCGACCTCAGCCGTTAGCAAAATACCCTCCCTCAAACATGTGTTCCTGGCCGTGACCCCACTTTTCTCCCCTTGTCGCGTTACCTAATGAAAGGCCTGAAATTCGTACGCAAAATTCGCAACTAAATTCGTAAACCCAGGAGACACAAAATGAGAGACAAAATGAAAAGCGCACGGCTCGAGCAATCCAAGAGCAGATTTTCTCCGATGATGACACTCATGCTTTCTCTACTGCTGATTCTGGCAGCGCAGTCGGATCTCTGCGCGCAGGCGCCCGCGCCGGCGTACGTCGATCTGGATGCGGTGCAACTGGATCAGCTCGTGGCCCCGATCGCCCTCGATCCGGACTCGCTGGTGGCTCAGATTCTGACGGCCGCCACGTATCCGGACCAGGTGGCCGACGCCGATAGCTGGCTCAACCAGCATATGAATCAGCCTCCGGATCAGCGCGCTTCCGGGGCGAATGCTATGAATTGGGACCCGGCGGTGAAGGGTCTTATCGAATTCCCCTCCACGCTCGACAATCTGGCGAAAAACACCGCCTGGACGTCGCAGCTCGGCAACGCCTATTACAACCAGCCCGGCGACGTGATGAACGCCGTCCAGGCGATGCGGTTGCAAGCGCAGGACTCGAAGGTGTTAGTGACGACAACTCAGCAGCAAGTCGTGGTAGAAGCCGGCTTGATCGAGATCGTGCCGGTGAATCCGGCAGTCGTCTTTGTTCCTTATTACAATCCCTGGACGGTGTGGGGCACGTTGTTTGTCGCCTACCCCGGCTTTGTAGTTCTGCCGCCACCGGCAGGCGTTGTGTGGGGAGTCGGGCTGGGCTTCGACCCAGGCATCCCGCTTGGAGTCTATGCCGGGTTCGACTGGGGCTTCGGAGCATGGGCGCCAGCGTGGGACGGCGGGACCGTGCTGTTCGGAGGCAACACTTACATCTCGAACAGCGTGAGCGTTTCCAATCACGGATATTTTGGCGGGCATGACCGCGGCGCATTTGAACACGGTGGACGCGGCGTCCCCGGAGGCTTCCATGCGCATGCTCACCCCGGATCTGCTCGGTCGGCCGCTGGTCGCGCAAATGCCAGCCGTGGAAGAGGAGCGATGGGAGCTGGACACTCGGCGTACGGAAGGGGTAAGCCGTCCGCTGGCCGTTCAATGGCTGGCAACCATTCCGCTGGCCGCTCAGCTTCTGCTTGGTCGCTCGGCTTCTGCTGGCCGCTCGAGCTTCCGCTGGCCGCTCAGCTTCCGCTGGCCGCTCGGCTTCCGCTGGCCGCTCGGCTTCTGCTGGCCGCTCGGCTTCTGCTGGCCGTTCAGCTTCCGCTGGTCGCTCGGCTTCCGCTGGCCGCTCGGCTTCTGCTGGCCGTTCGGCTTCCGCTGGTCGTTCAGCTTCTGCTGGCCGCTCGGCTTCCGCTGGCCGTTCAGCTTCCGCTGGTCGCTCAGCTTCCGCTGGTCGCTCAGCTTCCGCTGGCCGCTCAGCTTCCGCTGGCCGTTCGGCTTCTGCTGGTCGCTCGGCTTCTGCTGGTCGCTCCGGCGGCGGACGGTCCTCAGGTGGCAAGGGTCGGGGACGATAGCAATGGATACGGACGTATCTGTACGGATAGTACCGTGCCAACTCGGCGGCTCTTCACGGCAGCTGAGTAAAGAGTCGAACGGTTGGCGCGGTAAGCAGTCGCAGGAAAGTTTTCGAGAGACTCAAATCCTAATGGAGGCGTTATGAACAGAAAAGCAATCATCCTATTCGTGCTTTCGACAGGAATTCTTGCGGCGGCTCTGGTATTCGATGGAGTATCGCACCGCCGCGCGGCGAACAACAGTCAGACAAGTTCACAAAATGCAGTGACGACGCAGCCCGCGAGCCAACCGGCAAACGCATCGGCAAACTTGCAGAACAATGTACAGACTGATGCGCAGGGCGGTACGCAGGATTCCACGCAGAACGACAGCCAGACAGCCGTCCCCGCTGACACAAATGCAGAGACGGCGGACCCCGGACAAAACGCAACGCCGGACGACGCTGCGCAAACACAGACTGACGCGGATGCGCCGGCTGCCGATGCACAAGCTGCGCCGCAACCGATCATCGTTCCCGCTGGAACCGCGCTGACCATTCGCCTCGGCGAAGATCTCGGCTCGAGCTCCAGCACTGCGGGTCAAAGCTTCTCGGCCACGTTAGACCGGGATGTGGTCGTCGACGGTCAGACCGCGATTGCCGCGGGCGCGAGCGTGACCGGCAAAGTTGTCGCCGCCAAACCGGCGGGAGCGCTGGCCGGTGAGGCCAAGCTGCAACTGAAGCTCATCTCGGTCAGTCTCGACAGCGGGAAGATGCGTCTGGCGACTTCGGTCCGGACGTTTGGCCCCAAGATCAAGGGCAAGAATAAGGTGGGGAAATTCATGAAGGGTCTGGTGAAGCGAGCGTCGGGTAACGAACGGGAAGTTCTGCTCGCTCAGCAATCGGCTTACACCTTCACCTTGCAGCAGCGTTTGCAGATTCAGTAGTGGGCCGACTCTAAAAAGGTTGGTGCAAGCGGAAACTGACTTCTGAAATTAGCCGCCATTCCCGAAATGGCGGCTAGTTTGTTTTGTGCAGTGGCATCAATAGACTTGTCTGACCCAAGTCTTTTAGAGGGTCGATGCCGCGACAAGGCCTTCACGTGACACGAGATCATAAATGACCCAGACAGGATAGCGGCCCACCTCAATCCATTCGGCATTCCTGCGCTGGCTCAAAACAAGTTCATATCGGCCTTCGGGAAGAACAGGCATCACATCAAACTTCCCGATCTGGCGATGAATACGATCTTTTGGTTGGAAGTTAAATTTGGCAATGTTCGTAAAAAATATCTGACCTGCTTCCGAAGTCATGGCTATGGAGCATTCGATTTCTTGCTCAGGATTGTCCCCGGGTTCTCGTTCCCATTGCATGAAAAGGACCCACGCGTATGACAAACCTGACTGCGGCGGGAGATCCTTAAGTGTTTCCGAATTCGGTACCACAATGTGAATCTCGCTAAGAACAACAATTAACGAGATGCTCTGATTCTCTCCGAACAGCACTTTCTCGCATGGTAGAAATGTTAAGAGACGAGGCATGTCACTCCCCTACTACTGCCAGTTCTCTGTTGTTGCTGACGGATTGTACAGGAATGCGAAATGAAATCTGTCGTTGCGCCCGTTGAGGGTTGGGCACATCGTAAGACAACCCAGACGCATCCAAGTGGTCCCATGCGTTCCAATTGCCTTGACCGCGACAATATCGGCAGTCGATATTGAACCATCGTCCACCAGTCCGCAGCCACATGTTCCGTAGCTCTCGAACAGTATGACCGATATCGTCATACCCAAACTGGGTTCCGCAGCACGGACAGATGTAGTGATCCTCTGGCGGATTCTCCATCCCCGTGAAAGCACAAACTGGACATGTGTAGGTTGTCATTTTTAGTAACGCAAGCATTCTTGCTTAAAATAGGCCAGGTTTGAGGGCAGCCCATGCCATGTCACAGTTGGCTTCATATATGTTCTGATGAATCCATCCCAAGAAAAGATGGCGAATTCATCTGTCGAGGAATCATACCTCACTACATCCCCTCGGCGTCGGTTACATTCGTACATTGACATTGTGGGCGGCTTCGTGAGGAAATCTAGTGCTTTCAATTCATAATCTGGGCAGTCTCTTGCGCCAACCTCCACGCGATGTCTTAGACAATGATCTTGATATTCCGTGAGAGTGCGAAATAGCACGGCCAGAAATCATACAACGCGCCTTTACGTTTGCGCTATGTTGAGCGCAGGGTGGTGGAGCCTACCCACATCGTATCCCCCTGGCGAAGTTGAAATGTTTGAGCGAGAAACGCGGCAGGGAGTTGGCCGGACGGCTCCGCAAAAGCCCGAAGGCCAGCGACCGGGATTACAATCCGCCGTGTCCACTGGCTACTTTGTCCTGATTCGCGAAGTGCGAGACGCCTCCAGCAAAATTGGCGCCGGTAAGCCAAGTATATTTATTCCTGCGCGGTCCCTGGCTTCCCCGACACCAGCGTCGTTTTGTATGCGATTAGCTGGAAGCCGCTCTGCTGCGCCTCTCTTCGGACCTCCGCCAGCAGGTTCATCCCCGCGCCCACTCGGCCCGATGTTATTTCCACTTTGCCCAGCGCAAGTTCGGACTCGAGCTGATATCCCAGATAACCGGACTTCTTCGCGGTGGCAATTGTGGTCTGGAGAATTCGTATCGCGTCCTGCGTGTGTCCGTCGGCAGCGGCGAGTTCCGCTTCCGCGACCGACGCCCGCAGATGAACCGAGAGATCCTGGCTCTTGGCCAGCAGATCGTGGACCTCTGCAAACTCCTTCTGCGCGTCCGCCAGCCTTGATTGCGCAAGCAGGATACGCGCTAGCAACGCGTCGGCCAGGATCTCATCGTCTGCGATGCCTTCTTTCTTGAATTCATCCCTCGCGTCTCGCAGTGAACTCTCCGCTCCTATGGCGTCTCCTTCTTCAAACAGCAGGAGGGCCAGCGCCATCTGCGATTCGGCAACGTTTCCTTTCTCGCCGATTTGGGTTCGCAGGGTGATCGACTGGTTGTAATAGTCGAGAGCGGCGACGAAAAGTCCTTCTGCCGTGGAGACATCTCCCAGGCTGTAGAGTGCGTAGGCGACCCCGCTCTGGTCGCCGATCTGCTTCGACGTGGCTTCCGACTGCTCATACATTTTGCGCGCGTCCTTCAAATCGCCCTGCCAGCGCAGCACTTCGCCAAGGTTGTAAAGCGCAGTGCTGGTCCGCTCCTGGTCGCCGATTTCGCGCGAGGCCGCGAGCCCCTCCTCCAGCATTTTCTTGCCTTGTTTCAGGTCGCCCTGCTGAAGGGTGCGCGCGGCGATACTGCCCAGAACGGCTGCCACGCTGTGCTTGTCGCCAACCTCGCGAAAGGTCGCCAAGGCCTCGTTCAACATCTTTATGGAACCGGAAAGGTCTCCCTGCGCACCCAGCGTGTTGGCAAGATTATTGAGGGTGGTGGCGGCCGCGCCCAAGTCTCCGCTATCGCGCTGGATGGCGAGCGCGCGGTTGTAGGCGTTCGCAGCATCCGCGAAGTTGCCCTGATCAAAGCGAACGATGCCGGTAATCGTCAGGGCTTTCGCCACCTCGGCGCGCTCGCCCGCGGCTTCTGAAATGCGTTGGGCTTCTTGAGTGATGCGGAGGGCATCATCCAGCTTGCCTTGCTTTTCATAGGAACGCGCCTGCTGATTCAGAGCGCGCGCCAGCAGCAGGGTTGCGCCGAGACCGCGGGCGCGGCTGGCAGCGTTTGCGGCTGCGGCTTCTTCTTCCTTGTAGGCTCCTTTGATATCAAAAACGTCGGCCTGTTGCAGAGCGATGCGCGGATCGTCGCGATCAGGGGCGGGCAACTTCTGCAGCGCATCGAGGGTGGCCAGAGCTTCATCCAGGGTTCGAGCCTGTCTTTGCGCGGCCGCCAGATGCAATCCATATTCAAGGTTATCGGGAGAGGACTGAAAGAGCGTGCGGTAGATTTCGACGGCTTTATTCCATTGCCCATTCAGTTCCCAGTCCTTGCCCTCAATCCACAGACGCTTTTCATGCGAAAGACCGGAAGAAAGATCGAGGGCCGCTTTGGACTCCTGGCGCGCTTTCTGGTCATAGCCTAACGCCGCCCATGCATCCGCCAGTGCGGAATGCCCTAATGCGTAGTTGGGATCGGCAGCGACCGCACGCTCGAGCAGATCGCGAGCGGCCAGTGCATCGGCGAGACGAAGTTTCGCCAAGCCCTCCGAATAGAGGCGCACAGCATCGGGACTAGATGGCAATGAAGCTCGCACCAGCACTGCGTCGGCGGGCGTGACCGCGCCTGCCCCGAGCTTTTGCCGGAGATCCGCTCCGGCTCGAGTTGCAAGCGCGTCAAGCTCGTTCTCGCTTCCCTTCTCCGAGACACTCGCGGTTATCTCGCCGGTTTTAGTGTCCTGCAACCAGAGGTCGATTCGAAGCTGCGCTTCCGATGCGCTGCCTTGGTCCAGATATGAGCCCAGTACCACGTAGTCACTTCCCACATATTCGCGAAAGTGCCGCAGTGTGTCGCTAGCCAGGGTTTGCATGCCGGTCAATTTAAGATCGGCGCTCGCGCGGGCGATGTTCTCGCCGGGGAAGGTGCGCAGCTTTCCTCCCGCCGCCAACTCTGCGGTTAGCATTTCGGGCACGGCAGTCGACACCCAGGCTGTGTCGGGCCGCCCTGAAAGGTTAAGGAAAGGTAAGACCGCAACCGATGGCCGAACTGCCATCGACTGGATGGTCGCCGCCATACCGGTGGCGGCTGGAGCGCGGTGTCGAATCCCCGGAATCAGCGACCGCGCCGACCACGATCACAAGGATCAGGGCGAGCACGGCAAGCACGATGCGAGGCTCAAAGCTCCATCTTCCGATATGCCTTGTATCGCTTCGCAATGCGTCGGCGACTTCTTCCGCGTCTTGAAAACGGGCGGCCGGCTCGCGCTCGAGGCACTTCAGAATCACCGCATCCCATCGCGGGTCAAGGTCTGGAACCAGGGTGCGGGGCGGGGCCGGGTTTTCCTTGAGCCTTCGGACGGCGACCGCGAGAGGTGTGTTGCCCTCGAAAGCGCGCGTGCCGGTGACCATCTGGTAGAGGACCAAGCCCAGCGAATAAACGTCGGAGGCGGGCGTCAGATCTCGTCCTTCGACTTGCTCCGGCGACATGTAAGCCGGCGTGCCCATCACCTCCCCGGTTCCCGTTACCGAAGCCGGGTCACTGATACCTTGATTGGAGCGCAGAGCTAGACCGAAGTCGGTAATCACCGCGCGCACTCCCTTGGCTTTGGGGACCAGCAGCACATTGCTCGGTTTGAAATCGCGGTGCAGAACGCCGGCGGAATGTGCGGCTCCAAGTCCCGCGGCCATTTGCAGGGCTATCGGCCGGGCATCGTCTGCGGTTAGACGAGGTTGGCGGCGAAGAAAATCGGACAGGGTTTCGCCCTCAAGAAGTTCCATGGCGACGAACACCACCGACCCGCCGGTAGGTCCACCCGCCGTGCTGGCAGATTGCCGAAACAGCTCGAAGACACGGCAAACATTGGGATGGGTTACCTTGCGGGCAAGATGGACCTCGCGCTTGAAGCGATCGAGCGACTTGGCATCATCCAGCAGTTCGCTGCGAATGCACTTGAGAGCGACGCGCTCATGCAGTTCGATATCTTCCGCTTCGTAGACTTCGCCCATGCCGCCGCGCGCGATGAAGCGAGTAATGCGGAAACGCTCGGCCACCAGATCGTTTGCACTAAAAGACTGCGTCGGCTTGGAAATATGGGATGAAGATCTGGACGGAACGGCAGCGCGGGAAAGCAGGCCTCCCGACTCGACGTGGTGGGCTCAGCAACCGCAAGACCTCGGCCCGCACGGCCGAATCCTGTGTCGCCGCGGCAAGAAACACGGACCGCTCGGCGGGAGGTCTCTCAAGCGCCGTCTCAAACAGCGCTTTGACGATCTCCCATTGCTGCGGCGTCAATTCCATGGCGTTCTTTTAAGTCGGCATAGAGCCATGCCTTCGCAACGCTCCAGTCACGCTTCACGGTTTTAGGGGAGACTCCAAGCACTTCGGCCGCTTCTTCTACGCTCAAGCCACCGAAGAACCGCAATTCAACCACACGGGCCTGCCGGGGATCAATCTCCGCCAGACGATTGAGCGAATCATCCACCGCCAGCAGTTCATCCGCCCGCTGCTCGGAAAAGACAAACGCCTCATCGAGAGATACTTTCTTGTCTTCGCCGCCGCGCTTTTGCCGCGTGTGCCCACGGGCATGATCGATCAGAATGCGCCGCATCAACTGCGCGGCAACCCCAAAAAAATGCGCCCGGCTCTGCCAGTCGACCGAGCGTTGTTCGACCAGTTTGAGATACGCTTCGTGCACCAACGCCGTAGCCTGCAGGGTATGGTCGACTCGCTCCCGCCGCATGTAGCTGCCCGCCAGCCTGCGCAACTCGTCGTAGACCACAGGGATCAGCTTCGAGCCCGCGCCGCTGTCCCCGCGCGTCAGCGCCGATAACAACAGCGTCACATCCTGGTTATCGCTCATGGTTGTCGCTCATTGTTATCACTCATGGGGGGACAAGACCGGAACGGGACATTCTACCCCTCCCCGCTCGCTTTCAGTAAGAAACTTACTATTCGTTGTGGGTAGTTTTGAGTTTACGGCTTCTTATCGGGTTCGTCGCCGAACAGTGTCTGAATCTTCTTGGGCCCCATCCAAGGGACGTAATCCTCATTTGGCAAGAAGATAGACCATAGCTTCGCACGTCCATAGGTATAACCAATAATCAGCACCAGGATCAGGGCGCCTTTTAAAACGTCTCTCATGCCGCAACCTCGCCGACCTTCGTAGCCTGTAGTCCTACTAATTCTTCCAAGCTCCAAACTTGATCCGTGGGCCAGATTCCATTAGCGGAGTCACCCGCAATGTTGGTGCACATAGTAGACATTGTAATCGTGGCAGATCGCAACCATTGGGCAGTAATTTTCAAACTTCTTCGAGAATGCATTCTTGAGCGCGCGCGGACCGGAGTGGAGGGAGAGATTTCAGTAAACCAGCGAAGGCCATGGCCGCTCTGTTTTGCCTTCCTGCGAAACTGATTCGCTTCACGTCGATGTGAAAGAATTTTCATCGCGCGTCAGGCGCAAAGACCCGAGACAGAAGACGAAACGACAAGTGCACTGGAGTTGGCGGCAACTCAATAATGGCGGCCTTATGCAAACATTTTCACACTATACGCGCCATCAAAATCGGGTTATAGTTAGGTCCGCTTTTTGCCCCTGTAGTAAATCAACATTTCTTTTCCGGAGAATACGCAATGAATCAGCGACTATGGAAAGTTCTGTTCGGACTCGGCGTGCTGGCAATGGCCAGCCTGTGTTCCACAACGGCGCGCGCGCAAATGTCGGCGGAGCTGGCCGCTCAGCTCTCGAAGAACGTCAACCAGGATGTAATCATCATCATGAAGAGCCAGCACGCCAACGCGCTCAAAGGCACCAGCGAGGCGTTGCAACGCGCCAATACAATCGCCGACGAGCAAGCGCCGTTGATGAATGAACTCCGGCAGGTGCAGGCAGTCAACATCAAAAGTTTCAAGCTGGTTAACGCGCTCGCGGCCCGGGTGTCGCAGGGCGAGGTCGATCGCCTGAAAGCCAACCCGGCAGTCGCAATGGTCATACCGGACGTTAAGATTCGGCGCCCGGAGCACGCCAAGGTTACGGCGAAGGCCACGAAGTCGGCGGCGGCCGCGAAATCGGCCAACCCGAACGTCACCCCGGTGCTGACCCCAAACGTGCTCCCCGGCGCCTGCTCTGCGACTACTCCTCAACTCGCTCCCGAGGGGCTCGCGCTCACCAACACCGATTCGGATAACCCATCTCAGCCCACGGCGCGCTCGCTCGGCATCACCGGAGCCGGAGTCAAGGTCGCCTGGATCGCCGACGGCATCGACCCGAACAACATCAATTTCATCCGCGCCAACAACACATCCGCGTTTGTCGATTACCAGGACTTTACTGGCGACGGGCCTGGCCAGCCCACCAGCGGCGACGAGGCATTTCTCGATGCCAACACCATCGCCGGCCAGGGACTTCATACCTATGACGTTTCGAATTTCAGTGCGCAGGCAGATCCAACCGCCTGCAACATTCGCATCGAGGGCGTGGCTCCAGGCGCGTCGTTGGTTGGACTCGACGTGTTCGGTACATTTGAGGACACTACAGAATCCAACTTTCTCCAAGCCATCGACTATGCGGTCGAGACCGACCATGTCGATGTCATCAATGAGTCCTTCGGCTCGGACCCATTCCCCGATGTCACGTCGCTGGATGCAACCAAGATGTTCGACGAAGCTGCGGTGGCGGAGGGCGTGGTAGTGGCAGTCTCGAGTGGCGACGCTGGATCGACCAACACCATCGGTTCGCCGGCGACCGACCCGCTTCTGATCGGGGTAGGCGCATCGACGCAATTCCAGTTCTACGCGCAGACGAACTACGGCGCCGCGGATTATTTCGCGACCACGGGCTGGCTGAGCAATAACATCAGCTCGCTGGGTTCGGGTGGATTCAATGAGACCGGAGGTACGATCGCCCTGGTCGCCCCCGGCGATCTGAGCTGGGCATCCTGCGATGCGAGCCCGGTGTTCGCGGGCTGCGCCAACTTTAAGGGCCAATCCTCCGAGGTTGAGGAGAGCCGGCGGCACCAGCGAATCGTCTCCGTTTGTGGCCGGTGCGGCTGCGCTCATCATCCAGGCCTACCGGCAAACGCACGGCGGCGCGACCCCGACACCGGCGCTGGTGAAACAAATTTTGACCAGCAGCGCTTCTGATCTTGGCGCGCCCGCGGTTGAGCAGGGGGCGGGACTGCTCAACACTTACCTGGCGGTTCAGATGGCGGAGTCGATATCGACAGCCGACGGCTCGCCGACGCCGACCGGCGACACTATATTGCTCTCGTCGAATCAGCTGAACGCTGTCGGCAAACCCGGCGCTAACAACCACTGGACCGTAACCGTCACTAACACCGGGGCAACTCAACAGACCGTGACTCTGAGCGGCCGGACACTTGGTCCGAACCAGAACGTGCAGACGGGAAGTATCACGCTGACCGACGGTACCAGTCCGCAGTTCACAAATTATTCGGGGCTTCCGAACAATTACGGGACGTTCACTTTCAACGTCCCGGCGGGCGTCAACCGGCTGGACGCATCCATCGCCTACCCGGGCAACCCGGCCAAAGGCAACAACTCCCGGGTTCGGCTGAGCCTGATTGACCCGTACGGCCTGTTTGCAGCGCATTCAATTCCGCAGGGCATCGGCAACTTCGGAAACGCGGATGTCATCTCCCCAGCGGCCGGAACGTGGACCGGTGTCATCTTCGGCATCACGTTCGCAGACGGCGGCACAAATGGGGTCGTCCCCTGGCAGGTGGAAACGGAACAGTTCGTGCCGTTTGCCAAGGTCACTCCCAGCACCGTGAAGCTCGCTCCTGGCGCGAGCAAGACGGTCACGGTGGCGGCGGCAAATCCATCGTCGCCTGGCGATCTGGACGGTTCGATCGTGGTGACGCCGAGCACCGCCGCAACCACCAGCATTCCGGTTACGCTGCGCGCTCTGGTACAGACGGGAATGGGCGGCGCCTTCAGCGGTGTTCTTACTGGGGGCAATGGCCGGAGTCCTGGCGAGGGCGAGATACAGTATTACGAATTCAACGTGCCGAATGGCACCAGGAACATCACCGCCGACCTGTCGCTCACCAACGATGTGAACGATCCGGTCGGGTTATATCTGGTCAGTCCGGATGGCGATGCTCTCGGCTACGGCCAGAACAGTATTAACGGCAACCAGACGCTATCGGCCACGGCTTGGACGGTCAACCCAGTGCCCGGCGTTTGGACGCTGATCGCTGATTTCGCCAGCCCCGTGGTTGGAGACGAGGTGTCGCAGACTTACTCGGGAAAGATCCTCTTCAACAACGTCACGGCGAAAGCCGTGGGACTTCCCCAGGCGCCAGGTCACCATCTGGCTGCGGGCACTTCATACACATACGAAATATCGGTCACCAACAATGGTTTGCAGGCGGAGGACTTTTTCATCGACCCCCGGCTGAATACCTACACGACTCTGGATCTCGCGCCATTTAGTCAAGCCAGCGGTCTAACCCTACCCCTGACGGTAGGCTCACCCCTCTGGTTGGTTCCGACCGAGACGTCGAGCATCTCGGTGGCGGCAACTGCCAGCCTGCCGATCGAGTTCGATTTCCAGCCGGGTTCAGGCGACCCGGACCTTCCCAGCAGCATTGGCACAAACCCTACTGGTTCCTACACCCCACCCGGAGGCAGCGTGACCGCAGGCTTTTGGGTTGCCACACCGGATGAGATTGGACCCTATCCTAGCGGCGCGCCAGCAGGAACTGTTTCTATGACGATGCAGTCGACCAGCAAGGCGTTCGACTCAACCGTAACGTCGAGCACCGGTGATCTCTGGCCGGCGTCGGTGAATCCGGCGGCAACGTTCTCGCCGGTGGTGATCAATCCGGGCCAGACCGTAACCATCGACGTCACCATCACGCCCTCAGGCACTTCGGGGACCGTGGTCAACGGCGTGCTCTACATTGACAACTTTTTGACCAACGTTCCGCCGTACGGGCAGCAAGGGGGCGATGAACTATTCGCAATCCCCTACGAGTACACGATCAAATAAGCACGCCGTTCTGTGACTAGACTCACGCCAGGCCGGACGCCACCGGCTTGGCGTGAGAAACACAGACCCAACAGCATAGACTCCACTCGGCAGTCCAGCTTATTCTTGGCGCATGGAGATTCTCGAACCCCTGGACATAGCGTCCTGGCAGGGTCCGTTCTCGCCCGAGATCGTGGCAAAAGCCGCCGATGCCCTCGAAACCGGCAAGCTGCTCTACGCTCCGCAGTTGCCTTTCGAATTGTCCGAGGCCGAGGAACGATTTCTTTCTCCCGATTGCCTGGACGGCGAATCGAAAAACATCAGCTTTCGTCCCGAGTCCGGCGAGTTAAAGGGCGCTCGTTTTCGGGGAGCCGAGCGCGGCGAGTTACTCGGCATGTTGCGAAGATACTTTGATCGCGCCTGCAATCTGGTCAAAGCGCTCTGTCCCGGTTACAGCGCTTCGCTGCGGCCCGGATTCACCAGCTTCCGTCCCGCCGAGATTGCAGGCAGAAGCACATCCTGGCGGCACGACGACACGCGATTGCACGTGGACGCCTTTCCCTCCCGCCCGATGCAAGGCGTGCGCATTCTTAGAGTCTTCACGAATGTCAATCCGCGGATGCCGCGAGTCTGGCGGGTAGGCGAAAGCTTCGAGCAGGCGGCCGCTCGTTTCCTTCCAGCGATCAAGCCGCCCCGGCCGGCAGCGGCGTCGCTCCTCTATTGGCTGCGCATCGTAAAAGGACGGCGCACCGCCTACGACCACTTCATGCTCGGCATTCACGATCACATGAAAGCCGATCGAAGCTATCAGTCGCAGGTTTCGCAGGTGAAGCTAGAGATTCCCCCCGGCACAACCTGGGCCTGCTATACCGATTCGGTCTCTCACGCGGCGATGTCGGGCCAGTTTGCGTTCGAGCAGACATTCTATTTACCGGTAAGCGCAATGAAGAACCCAGAACGCTCGCCGCTGAGCGTGCTGGAGCGGCTGGTAGGGCGAGCGCTCACCTAAAAGGCTCAGGCTGCAAGTGAATTTGTATGCAGGGCCATGGGCCTCGAATCGAGGCACCCGGTTCATGTCAGATACCCGGTTCGAATCAGGGCCCAGTTCGAATCAGGGGCCTTTGGGTTCGTATCAGGGCACGCCTTCAGGCGTGCCGTAAGTGCCGCATAATCAACGCGCCTTCAGGCGCTGGCGAGCCCCCTCCCCTACCGATGCCTAAAGTCATCATTACCTAAAGGCGACCCTCTCGCGCATTTGGGCCATGTACGTTCGTACCCCTACGGCTTACTCTCATCGTACCCGATCCATCAGTCATGAACGGAGACCACATGAAGTACCTACTTTGGATGCTAGTCCTCACCGCAGCCATGCAAGGCCAGAGTTTCACGGCCAATAGCGGTTCGTCCGCTCCTCCGTCGCCGGTGGTCATTTCACAGCCTTTCTGGACGGTGGAGAACAACGTGAGTGTCGGCATCCTGGCTGGATTGGTCACCGCCGACGCCATCACTACGCAGCGCGGGCTGAATGAAGGGCTGCACGAGGTCAATCCCATCATGCGTCCCTTTGTCACGCGAGGCGCGGCAGGAGAAGCCGCAGGCTCGGCTCTCGGTTTCGGCGCGGCAGTTGGAGTCGCCTACGTGTTGCATCACACCCACCACTACAAAGCGGAACGCATCACCATGCGGCTGATGGTGGCGAGTGAAGCCGGATTTGTCTCCAACAACATCGTGCGGATTCGCTAGATCACCCAACTCCTAAAAGGGTGGTGCCGAATTCGCGCGCAGGCGGCATCGCTGAGCGACGCCCTGATACGAACCTCATCCCAATTCGAACCTGCGACAAACCCGGCCATCGCCGGCCCTGCTTCCACGTTATAATTCCCTTCTGGCACGGTTTCTTCGACGATTAGAAGATCCCGTCCGCGTCTGCGAATTTTGCATCCGAAGGAGTCTGCATGGCGATTCAGAAGACGGAAAAAATCTGGCACAACGGCGAGTTCATCGCCTGGGACAACGCCACACTGCACGTGATGTCTCACGTGGTCAATTACGGCTCCTCGGTCTTCGAAGGCGTTCGCTGCTACGCGCTGCCGAGCGGTCCGGCCATTTTTCGCGCCACCGAACACATGCAGCGCCTGATCGACTCCGCCCGCATTTACCGCATCGACGTTCCGTTCACTCGCGACGAGATCGTGAAGGCAATGGTTGAACTGGTGAAGCGCAATGGCACGTGGCCCTGCTACATTCGCCCCATCGTTCTCCGCGGCTATGGCGAAGCCGGAGTCAACCCCTTCAACTCGCCGACCGAAATCTATATCTGCAATTACCCGTGGGGGAAATATCTGGGAACCGATGCTAGCGAAGGCGTAGACGTCTGCATTTCCTCATGGACCCGGATCGCCCCCAACACTCTGCCGGCGATGGCTAAATCGGGCGCGAACTACATGAACTCGCAGCTCATCAAGATGGAGGCGATTATCAACGGCTACGCCGAAGGCATCGCGCTCGATGTCAACGGCTACGTCAGCGAGGGGTCAGGCGAAAATCTTTTTGTCGTCCGCAATGGAGTCTTGCAGACGGCGCCGCTGGGTAACTCGGTGCTGCCGGGGATTACACGCGACTCGGTGTTGCAGATCGCCCGCGATCTCGGCATCAAGATCGTCGAGCAGCAGATTCCGCGCGAGTCGCTGTATATTGCCGATGAAGTTTTCTTTACCGGCACAGCGGCCGAGATCACGCCGATTCGTTCGGTCGACAAGATTAACGTAGGTTCGGGCAAGATTGGCCCGATGACCAAATCTCTGCAAGCCGAGTTCTACGGCATCGTCCGTGGCGAGAAGCCGGACCGCTATGACTGGCTTACCCCAATTCCGGTGGGAGCGAAGCAGCCGGTGGCGGTTTAGGGCGGTCAAAAGCCTTTACCACAAAGGGCACACAAGGTACACGAAGGAAATTCGACGGCTAAAAGGCCTTCGCGGAACTTCGTGTACTTGGTGGTTGTGTTTTTGTGGAATCCATCCAGCCTGGGCCGCTCTCGACCTTCT
>CAWEPW010000048.1:0-45664 GCA_963810955.1 uncultured Acidobacteriaceae bacterium
CGAGTTTCAGACGCCGCAATGTTCTCAAATGGCCAAAGCGATCCTTTCCAGGCAGGAGCGCGAAAAAATGGTCCGCACGCAGCTTGCCGAGCGCGGCATTCGCGATGTGCGCGTCCTCAACGCCATGCGCTTCGTGCCGCGGCACGAGTTTCTGCCGGAGCTCTTGCGCCAGGATGCCTACGACGATCGTCCGCTGCCGATCGGCGAAGGGCAAACCATCTCGCAGCCTTTATCGTGGCCGTGATGCTCGAGCATCTTGCGCTGCGGGCGACAGACCGCGTGCTCGAAATCGGAACCGGTTCTGGCTACGTGACGGCGTTGCTCTCCTTGCTTTGCGCTGAGGTGTATTCGGTGGAACGCCACGCGCAACTCGCTACCTCGGCGAAGAATGCGCTTCGGAGATTGGGGTATCGCAACGTGTGGTTCAAAGTCGGAGACGGCGGCCGGGGCTGGGCCGAATATGCGCCGTTCGATGCTGTCTTAGTTTCCGCTGCGACCGCCGAAATGCCGCGTGCGCTGTTTGAGCAGTTGCGCGAAGGGGGACGCATGATCTTGCCCGTCGGGCCATCCTCTAGTCAGGCGCTGCAGTTGATTCGCAAGGCCAGCGGAGTGCCAGAGGTAAACATTCTCGAAGGCTGCCGCTTTGTGCCGCTGGTGCCGGACACAACGAATGGCGGCTAGTGTCGTTGCACCCGGTTGGGCTACGGGCGTGTTGCATTCTTCCCAGATTAGCGTCCAAAGAACGGACGCGAACCTGGGGCACCGAACCCGTTCCAGATAGATGCCGACGTGGGGCCGGGCGGGAACGCCCGGCGCTCCACCATCGCTGTTTTACGATTGGCTCGTGGCGTTCCTCCGAAATCTTAAGATCACTTTGGAGATGATCAAGTGGGAGCATTCGATTTTTGCGCTCCCGTTTGCGCTTTGTGGGGCCATGCTGGCCGCGGGAGGCTTGCCAGCATGGGCATTCGCGTGGATTGTTGTGGCCATGGTCTCGGCGCGCTCGGCGGCTATGGCTTTCAACCGGCTGGCCGACGCCTCGATTGACGCGGCCAATCCGCGCACCGCGACTCGCGCTCTTCCCGGTCGGCCAGTTGACACCAGCGTTTGTCAGCACGTTCGTGCTGGTTTCTTGCGGAGTTTTCGTTCTCGCCGCATCGCAATTGAATCGTCTGACCCTGATGCTTTCGCCGGTCGCGCTGGCGGTGATCCTTCTCTATTCCTACAGCAAGCGCTTTACGCGCTGGTCGCATCTGTTTCTCGGGTTTGCGCTCGGTATTGCTCCGGCTGCGGCGTGGATCGCGGTTCGCGGTTCGCTAGATCCGCGCATCCTGCTGCTCACTGCGGCCGTCACTTTCTGGGTCGGCGGATTTGACGTGATCTACGCTTGTCAGGATCACGACTATGACCGGAGCCATGGCTTGCACTCGCTGCCGCGCTATCTCGGAATCAGGAATGCGCTGGTTGTGGCCCGCCTGTTTCACGTCGTGATGCTCGGGCTCCTCGTCGCATTGGTTATTACCTTCGGCCTGGGGAAGCTTGCGGTCGCGGGAGTGGTCGCCGTGGCCGCGCTGTTGCTCTACGAGCACTCGCTGATTCGCCACGACGATTTGAGCAAGCTGAACGCGGCGTTCTTCACCATGAATGGCGTGATTTCGGTGGTGTTCTTTTTCTTTGTTGCGGGAGACCTGCTGCTGAGGCGGGGTTGAGGGTTCTGTGGATACCCCCGTTAACGCCGATTACGCTCGACCCAGGTTAGCGCCCAAGGAACGGCGCGAACCCTTCGGCAAGCTCAGGGCAGGCTCTGGGGCACCGAGCTCAACGACGCAGACCCACCGGCGGGTAGAATTTCAGAAATTCGGGGGGGTGCCCCCTCCCCCTAAAATGAGTCAAGTTTGTGATAATAAGATAGTTAGAGGCAAAGTATTCAAAAGATGTTACTTAGCGCTGAATTGTGCTATTTGGCGTGCACTTGCGGGTATGCTGACTGGAACCATTTGTTGTCAAAGAGCACCTAAAAATTGAGGCCGGAATGCGTTCGTCTCTGGAGACTGGCGCGCTCCCCGATGGTGCACTGTCGAGGTATCTTCGCAGCGATTGGGGTGGAAGTCTGTGATGAGCGTACGAAAAAAATGTGATGAAAGCAACGGTGGCTAGTCCGCCACATCGGCGGCGGTGATTGCGTCTCGCGACGCGTGCCAGATGCGCAAGATTCGCACCTGCCGCTCGCCCTTCCGGACATGAAAAATGATTCGGTAAACGCCGCTCCCTTTGCCATAGAGCAGATGACGGGCTGGACAACCTAGCTCTTTTGCCTCGGGAATGACGGGACACCGAGCGGGAAGCCTGTTCAGGCTGAAGATGGCCTCGAATAATGCAGACGGAGCCGCCGCGCGTATGCGTTCGAACGCGGCATAGGCATCCGCTTCGGCGGGTGCGGAGAGGCTAACGCGATAGGCCATACTTGGCGCGCATCTCGTCCAACACCTGAGCGGCTGGCTTCAGTTCGCCCCGCTCCGCGCTCGCCATGCCCTCTTGAATTGCGGCCAGGTTTCCATGTGGTGCAAGCGCTCCTGCATTAACTGGTAGCTGGCGGCGTCCTGCACAACGACCTCGGCTTTGCCGTTCACCGTCAGCACCTCTGGGGCCTGCGTCTTTTTGAGGCGCTTGACGTGCGCTTTATGGTTGCGAAGGAAATCCGTCAGGGAGTGGATTTCACGGGTATCGAGCATGAGAGACCTCGCTGATTATTATCTGACAATTATATGCTGCCATAACGGTGGTGAAAGTCAATTGAATATTTTCACGCCATGCGCAAAACCGTTTAGGTCCACATCATTGAGGCGTCGATATCTCGGGGTACAGCGAGAGCCCAGGTTAGCGCCCGAAGAACGGACGCGCGAACCTGGGGCGTCGACTGGGTTATCATTAAGGCGATGCCTGCTTCGCACTCATTCCAGACCCACGCATTCCAGACCGACGACCTGCGGCTGCTTCCGATTAAAGAAAAAGTTCTTGCCGGCGAACGCCTGAACGAGGCCGACGCGCTCGCCCTCTATGGCACCGGCGACATTCTTGCTGTCGGTTGGCTGGCTAACTGGTTGCGCGAGCGGATGCATGGGGACAAGGCCTACTTCAACGTCAACCGCCATATCAATCCGACGAATGTGTGCGTGGCGGCTTGCCGGTTGTGCGCTTTTGGACGCAAGAAAGATGCTCCGGGCGCTTATACCATGGCGCTTGAAGAAGCCTTCTCGACGGCCGCTTCGGGCTATACCGAGGCGATCACTGAATTTCATATTGTGGGCGGGCTGCATCCGGATCTTCCGTTTGAATATTTTCTTGATCTGGTTTCGGGATTGAAGGAACGCTTTCCGCAAGTCCACATGAAGGCTTTCACCATGGTAGAAGTCGCGTATCTGGCTAAGCGGGCTAAGTTATCGATCCGCGAGACGCTGGTGAAAATGAAAGAAGCGGGAGTTGATTCTTTGCCCGGTGGAGGGGCGGAGATTTTTGCCGACCGGGTGCGGCACATTATCTGCGATCACAAGATTGATGGCGATCAATGGCTCGATACGGCGCGGATGGCGCACGAGATCGGGCTGAAGTCGAATGCCACCATGCTCTACGGGCACATCGAGAATGATGAAGACCGCGTCGATCACCTGCTCAAGCTGCGAGCGCTGCAGGATGAGACGGGTGGGTTCCAGACTTTTATTCCGCTGGCCTTTCATCCAGCGAATACTCCGCTGCGGCATCTTTTTACAACCACCGGAATGCTTGACATCAAGCAGATTGCGGTCAGCCGTCTGGTGCTCGATAACTTCGCGCACATCAAGTCTTACTGGCAGATGATGACGCCGAAGATTGCGCAGATCTCGCTGCGCTTTGGCGCCGACGATATTGACGGCACCGTGGTCGAGGAAAAGATTTATCACGATGCGGGGGCGACTACTCCGCAGGGGCTGCGGCGGCATGATCTGGTGCGGCTGATCACGGAGGCCGGGCGCGAACCCATCGAGCGCGATACGCTCTACCGGCCGGTTACGCGGACCGAGACTTCGTTTACGGTGTCGGTGTAACTCTCCTTAAGAATATAACTCCTCCTATCTGTGTTAGTCGTCTTAATGGCAGAGATACAGGTGCAAATATCCCCCCGAAAAATAGCGGTTCGTTTCCGCCCCATTGTGCGGTACTATTCCCCTCCTTGGGAGGAGATATGCGAGTTTTCAAGCTATGCCTGGCTTTGGGATGGCTGCTGCTGTGGCCGGGGCGGAGTTTCGCCGGCGACCCGCAGTGGGTGGAAGTGCGGTCGCCTAACTTCTCCGTGGTCACTGACGCCGGCGATAAACGCGGCCGCGATGTGGCGCTGCATTTCGAGCAGATGCGGTCCGTTTTCGGAGGTCTGATGGCCAAGGCGCACGTGAATCTGTCGGTCCCATTGCAGATCGTGGCCTTTCGAAACACTAAGGAGATTCGGCAAGTGGCTCCGGTGTTTAACGGAAAGCCAGTGGAAGTCGCCGGACTGTTTCAGAGCGGCGAGGATCGCAGCTTTATCATGCTCGATATGTCGGTGGACAATCCGTGGGTGGTGGTTTTCCACGAATATGCGCACCAGTTGATGAATAGCAATCTTTCGGGGAGTACCGATCCGTGGTTCGAAGAGGGGTTTGCCGAGTTTTTTTCGAGTATTGAGGTGGATAACAAAGAAGCCCACGTGGGCAAGATTCCCTCCGATACCTATCTCATTCTGCGACAGGGCGGAATGATGCGAGTCGCCGATCTATTTCGTGTGCAGCAGAATTCCAAGATTTACAACGAGAGCGGGGACCATCGCAACACGTTTTATGCGGAGTCCAGTCTGGTAGTGCACTACCTTTTTGACACTCAGCAGATATCGAAGCTCGACACGTATTTCACCGCCTTTATCGACCAGAAAAAACCGGTGGAACAGGCCATACAGCAAGCCTTCGGCATGACGCCGGACCAGTTCGACAAAGCCCTCCGCAATTATTTGAGCAGCAACCGGTATAAGTACTACTCCATTCCGACTCCTCCCAATATTTTGGCGTCGCAGTTTGCCGAGACTCCGGTCAGCTCGGCGGATGCGCGCGCCGTGCTCGCGGACATCGATGCGCACTCTGCCGCTCATCGCGACCGCGCCCTCGGTGAATTTCAGGACGTTCTCAAAACGGACCCGGAGAACGCTTCGGCGTTGCGCGGCGCTGGATATGCCTATCTGCAACGACAGGACTTTGAGCATGCCGGGGAATATTTTCGACGGGCCGCGGAGCGCGACAGCAAAGACCCTCGCGTGCATTACTACAACGCCTTGCTGATGAGCCGCGCGGGAACTCTGATCAACGGCGGCAACTCCGGGGAGATGAAAAAGGAACTGGAAACTGCCATCGCGCTGGATCCGAAATTGGCCGATGCGTATTCGCTGCTGGGCTACGCACAGGCGGCTTCCGGTGAGCCCGAAAAAGGTTTGGTCACGATGACGAAAGCGGTGGAATTGTCGCCCCGGAATGAATCCTATCTCTTCAATCTTGCCAATATGTACATGGTAAATCGCAAAGTGGACGCGGCCATTGCGCTGCTGCGAGGTCTTGCCGGAAGCGGGAATCCCGAGGTGGCAAGCCGCGCGAATGCGGTGTTGGCGCAGGCTGAGAATTTCAAGGAACAGACCAGGCCGTTCCACGTGCAAAGCGAAAGTCCAGCATCTGAGGCTGGCGCCGCACGCGATGCTTCGGGCGTCGTCTTGGGAAAATCCGAGGGGAAGTCCGAGGGAAAGTCTGAGGGAAAGACTGAGGCCGAGGGGCAAGTCGATGCGCCTCCAAGGTCAACAGGAGTTCGGTTTATCAAGGGCAAACTCGCTGCTGTAGATTGCTCGGCGGCGCCGCAGGCGTTGCTCAGCGTCGTGTCCGGGGGGCGAGCCCTGAAAATGCATATTGACGACAGCAAGCAGGTGATTCTGATCGGGGTTGATGCGTTCTCCTGTGACTGGAAAAATAAAAGCGTATCCGTCAATTATCGCGAACGTGATGATGGCGAAGGGGAAGTCGTGTCGCTCGAGATTCAGTAGATGCGGTTGATAAAGGCGTCATAGGCCACGGCGGTTTTCGGGCTGGCCGGTAGCGCGGACGGAGAGTTAGTTTGCGGCGTCGGTCTAGCACGGCTGCAAAAAGTCGTCTTTCGCGGGCAGTCGCGCCTCAGCGGCTCAACGGATCACCGAAAAAAGCAAAATTCCGGCACCCAGTCCAGCGCTGAGGCGCTGGCGCCAGCCAAAAAACATGGAGTGCTGGCGCCAGCCAGAAAACATGAGGTGCTGCGCCACCCGAAATCTAAAGAATTGTCAGGCGGTTTTTGCCAACCTGACCTCTTCCACTCCCCGCAGGGAATAATGGTGCTCGGGAACCGGGAATCCGGCATGCGCGAAGGTCTCACGGATCAACCGATTCGTGTCGAAATAGACCTGCCAATAATGGGCGTTGTTGCAGTAGGGGCGCACGGCGAGCACCGGGCCGGCCATGTTGAAGGTCAGAATCTCGACGTCGGGGGCAGGCGTTGCCATTACGTTTGGTATCTTGGCCAGCGCGGGTTTCAGCAGTGCAATGGCCGCTTGCGGATCCACATCGTGCGCCAACTGCGCCGTCAGCTCGACGCGACGATAGGGATTGGCGGAGAAGTTCTGGATGGTGTCTCCGAAGACCTTGCCGTTGCCGACCATGGTCTTGATGTTATCGGGCGTGCTCAAAGTGGTGGCAAACAGGCCGATTTCCTCGACCGTGCCGGTGACTCCGGCGGCGGTAATGAAGTCTCCGACTTTGAAGGGCTGAAGGATGACGAGGAACACGCCGCCGGCAAAGTTCGAGAGCAGTCCGGACCATGCCATGCCGATGGCAACGCCTGCGGCGGCGATCAGGGCCGCGAAGCTGGTGGTCTCTACGCCGAAGAAACCGAGGATGGCGATGACCAGCGCGATATTCAGCAGGGCGGCCACGGCGGAGTGGATGTAGCGGATCAGGGTGGGATCGATCTTCTGCTTGGTGAGGGCTTTGCCCATCATGTTGAGCGCGAGGCCGATCAGCCAGCGGCCGATGATCCAGATGGCGAGGGCGCCGAGAATTTTGAGTCCCACTGCGGTTAGTACGGCGGTTATGGTTTGCATCATGACGCTGAAGTTGACGCTCATGCGTGCTCCTTTTATAGGTAGTTTCTCTTACTGCTTACCGGCCTGGGGAGACATTGTATCTGCCGAAGCTGCGGTTGGCTATGCTGAGCCGGCAAGGATGTAGATGCTCCAAGATAATGTCACCCCCTAACTGCAACGAGACTTTGTCACCCTCTCAGGATGGTGACGATGAGTCAGAAAGAGTTCCAGCGGGTGAAAGTGATTGAGAATGCAGCGGGCGGGAGGCTGAGCGTAGGCGAAGCCTCCCGTCTGCTGCAACTGAGTGAACGCCGAGTGCAACGGCTCAAACGCCGCTATCGGCCCGATTTCGTCGGCTGGGTGCAGCACGGCAATCGCGGACGCCCCATGCCTTGGGCCTTGCCTCTTCTTCAGAAGCAGTTGATCTTGCACTTAGCCCGCGGTAAATATCGGGGCTTCAACGATTCCCCTCTGGCGGAAAAACTTCGCGCCGAAGAGAACCTCGACGTCAGCCGCGAGACCGTGCGCCGCATTTTGCGCGCCGCCAAACTGGCTTCTCCGCAGAAGCGCCGGCCCCGCCAGTATCGCTCCCGCCGCCCGCCACGCCCGCGTTTTGGCATGATGGCCTTGACCGATGCCAGCCGTCACGACTGGCTCGAAGGCCGCGGCCCCGTGCTCACGCTCCTCGGCTTTCAGGACGACGCCACCAGTCAGATCCTCGCGGCTCACTTCCAACTCGAAGCCGAAAACACCCTCGGCTATCTCCGCGCCCTCCACGCCATGATCACCACCCACGGCGTCCCCCTCAGCCTCTACCGCGACCGCCACTCCATCTTCCAGCGCAACGATGCCCACTGGACCCTCGCCGAACAACTCGCCGGCCAACCATCTCCCACGCAACTCGGACGCGCCCTCGCAGAACTCGGCATCGAGCAGATCCCCGCCTACTCTCCCCAAGCTAAAGGCCGCATCGAACGCGCCTGGCGCACTTGCCAGGACCGTCTGGTCAGCGAGCTTCGCCTCGCCCGCGCCAGCACTTTGGCCCAAGCCAACGCCGTGCTCGCCCGCTTCTGCGCCGACTACAACCGGCGCTTCGCCCGCCCCGCCGCCCAATCCGCCCGCGACTTCCGCTCCTTGCCCCGCCGCTTCGATCTCTCCCGTTGTTTAGCTTTCCACTATCAACGCGTCGTCGCCGCCGATCACACCGTCTCTCTCGGCGCGCAATCGATCGCCCTGCCGCCTTTGCCCGGCCACTGCGGTTATGCCGGAGAAACCGTCGAACTCACCCATCACTTGGATGGCATGCTGCGCGTCTATCGCGGAGATCAGCTGCTTTTCGCGCTGCCTCTGCCGCTCGAAGAACACGCCGAGCGCCCTCCCCGGCTCCTCACCGCGGCGCAGAAAAGAAAAACACCACTGCCCCGCATCTACAATCTCTCCGGCCGCCCCGCCTTAGCGGCCGTTACTTAATCGATCAGGGGTGACAGAGTCTCGTTGCAGTTCCTACGACATTTTCTCGTTGCAACAACAGACAGATTGATCGGCAAACGGTGCACAACAAACTCAGGACAAAGACAGCCGGTCAGGACAGCGTAGAATTTCCCGATGGCGAATAGGACGGTGGGGAAAGCAATGAAAATGAATACGAGCGGGGGAGCGCTTACTGGCAGGGTGGTGCTGGTGACCGGGGCGGCAAAACGACTGGGACGCGCAATCGCCCTGGCTGCGGCGGAGCAGGGCGCAAACGTGGCCATTACTTATCGCGAATCGGCGCGCGAGGCGCGGGCGGTAATCGAGGAGTTGGCGTCCCTCGGTGTTGAGGCGCTTGCGGTGCGGTGCGATGTGACCGACGAGAAAAGCGTTCGCGAAACGGTGAAAGAAGTCGCGATGGAACTGGGCGGAATTGACGTGCTCGTGAACAATGCCGCGAATTACGAGACTGCAGAGTTTGAGAAAATTACGCTGGCACAGTGGGACGCGATTTTTGCCTCGAACACTCGCGGACCGTTCCTGGTGTCACGCGAGGCGCTGCCTTATTTAAGAAAGCGCCGCGGCCGCATTATCAACATGGGTTCGCTCGGAGGCCTGCGGCCATGGGCGACGCATGCGCATTACTGCTCGTCAAAAGCTGCCGTCCACATGCTGACGAAAGTGATGGCCAAGGCGCTGGCGCCAGAGGTTGCGGTGAACGCGGTCGCTCCGGGGATGATTGATCTGGCAGAAAAAGCGGCCGCGGCGTTCATGAAGAAGATGGCGAAACAGACGCCCATACAGCGCAATGGAACGGCGGCGGACATTGCCGCGGCCGTGATGTTCTTTGCCGCGGCTCCGAAATTTATTACCGGGCAGGTGCTGGCGGTAGATGGCGGGCTAGGGCTGTAGAGCATCGGCTCATTTGACCATCGGGCGATCGCGTGATTAAAAGTCAAAAACCGATCCCTAGTCCTGCGCACATTTTCGTGCGAATAGGCTCCCTCGCTTTGCGAGAGATGACAGTTAATTGAAAGATGTTGTCCGCTACTGCGGCTCGCCCGGATCTTCAATCGACATTGGATCGCCTTCCTTGCTGGTGGTCTTCTTGGGCGCCTTGGCATGAGTCGATCCGCTGGCTTTGTGGCCGCCGCGCTCGACGTCGTAATCCGCGGGCACGCTGGGGAACAACAGAAAGGCGGCGTTGCCCAGTTGTTGCGAGCGCCGCAAAACGATCTCGGCGCGCCCGTCGTAATCCTGGATCGTTCCCTTGATTTCGATTTGCCGCCCTTCGAGTTGCCGCACGTCGCCCATCTTTTTGAGGTCGGCTGGAAAGACGACGACGGCGAAGGGACAGACGTTGTTCTTATTCTTGTCGTTATCTTTAATCCTTATCCTTGCAAAAGTTGAGATAGGTTACGCCTTTGCCGCCATTTTCCACGCGCAGCACCGTCCCGCTCACACACTGGTTCGTGCCCATATGCTTGTTCGCTTCGTTGAATGAGACGCAACCCGCCTCCGAATTGTTGCGAGCGAAGCAGATCGCGCCGGTTACCAGCACGGCGACAAGAAAGAAAGCCAGAGTAAAGGGCAGAGCGAATAATCGCATAGTGGCCGCGGCGCTGAGAGACGCGCCCTGAGGTCATTGTAGGCGCGGAGAACACAGCAGGCGTTCAAGCCCGAAGAGAATGTTGGCGTAGAGTCCCGAAACAGGAAGCGGCAAGGGGGAGCCGAAGCCTCCCCCGCCTTCAGTTCTAGAGGTTCAAAGAATCGCAGACCGCTATTTGGCGAAAGATTTTACGCCCGCTGCTTCGTCTTCCTTCACGTCAAAGACGGTGTAGAGCTTCGTGATCTGCAGCAGGTCGTGTACTTTCTTGGTGAGGTTGAGCAGCTTGAGTTCGCCGCCCTGGTTCTTGGCCGTGGTGAAGGCGCTGACGAGTTCGCCGATGCCTGAGCTGTCGATATAGTTCACGTCGCCCAGGTTCAGCAGAATTTTCTTCTGTCCCTTGGAAAGTAAGTCGCGCACGGTATCGCGCAGAACTACGCTGCCTTCGCCGAGTGTGATCCGGCCGCTGAGGTCGACAATTGTGACGCCATCCACCTGACGAGTACTGGACTTCATGCTCACTGGGGAGCCTCCTTGGAGTCCGCGGCATTGCCGTGGACATGCTTGATCATTCTAAGTTCGGTGCCGGTCTGGGAGGGGTGGATTTCCACCACATCCATGAACGAGCGTATCAGGAAAATGCCTCGCCCCGAGGTCTTCATCAGGTTGTCCGGCGCCAGCGGATCTGGAATCTTGCTGGCATCAAGGCCTTTGCCCTGATCGCGGATAACGATGACGAGATCATCAGCTGTTCGTTCAAACGCCAGTGTAACTTTCTTGCTCGGGTCGTAGGCATTGCCATGCAAAACTGCGTTCACGGCGGCTTCCCGCACCGCCATGGAAATCTTCATGACCTCTTCGTCGTCAAACCCGGCCTCCGTCGCCATGCGAGTGGCCGTCTCTTCAGCGTTATTTACCGTCTCCAGCGTCGAATCGAGCGTATAGGAGACACGGTCTGCGGACATAAATCGAACGTTCCCTCGGTCGGTCTTCGTCCTGCTAGCGACGTTGACGCCGGGCCTAAAGCGCTGCCCCATCACGCAGGGTGGGCGAATTGAGAGTTTGCCTGTAAGGCTCCAAAAAGTCAACGCGAGACGAATGGTGGCGAGTAGTCTAATCTATTCTTGTTTTGAAAGCGTTTTGAAACCGTTTGCGGACCGGCGTAGCTCGCGCCGGCAACTTTTGTTCTTACGACCTTGAAAATATCAAGGAGGACCGAGGACCGATGAAGGGCGATCTCGAACGCCGGATATTCAGAAGTGCTCGCGCGTTTACCAACCACATTCCAATTCCGTACGGTTGCCTCACCATCATTGCGCTCCTTTTGGGAGTCTTAATGACAGTAGTATTTTCCTCGGTTGCAATCGGAATCGCGATCTTACGGTAGCCGAATTACGGCGTCACAGAAGTCAGCGCGCTCCACGCACTGCCGCAAAGAACTGCTTCAGTTTCGACGCATTCAATTTGCCGTCGGTGCGCACCCCAGAACAAACATCGAGCGCGAACGGACCCACTTCCTCAATTGCCTGGCCAACGTTTTCAGGGGTGAGACCTCCGGCTAAAAAGAGCGGGATGCCGATACGTTCCCGGATCGCACGGCTGAGCCTCCAATCATGAGTTCTGCCCGTGCCTCCCAGTTCCTTGACCGCGAGCTTCTGGTTGCCGGAATCGAGCAGAATGGCATCGACGTGCGGCGAGATCCGCGCCGCTTCCTCGACCGCTTCGGGGCCGCTCACGTGAATCACCTGCACCACCGAGATGCCCGGTAAGGCGTCTTTCAAATCGCGATGCGTTCCGCGAGTCAGACGATCGCAGATCTGGATGGTATTCGTGCGGCAGAAACGCTGTTGCTCGACGATGCCGGCAACCGTCGTTCTCGAAGTCAGGAGAAAGGTTCCGATGGCGGGAGGAATGGTCGCGGCGATCTCGGCAATCAGTTCATCGGCGATCACGCCCGGCCCGCTAGGCATGTGTGAAACGAGGCCGAGCGCGGACGCTCCGCATTCGACGGCGAGAGCGGCCTCTTCGACGCTGCCGATGCAGCAGATTTTTACTCGTGGCGCGCGGACAGGTTTCATCTGTAATTGGTGATTTGTAATTTGCAATTACCCAGCGACGGCAGGTTTCAGATTACAAATTACAAATTGGAAATTACAAATGCTTTTGCTCTACTCGCCGTAGGGAACCCAGATGTTCTTCACCTGGGTGGCGTGTTCGAGAAACCAGCGTCCCTCGGCCAATTTCGGGTTAAACCAGTCGATGGCGCGGCCTTCGTTGGTCCAAACCTGCTTTAGATTGCCTACCGACATCGCCTTGGCCGCGGCGGCGTTGGCTTCGTCGCCAAAGCACCAGATGGCATCGACGTCATCATGTTCGGCGAGCGGCTTAAGAAGTTGCGATACATATCCGGTAACGATGTTCAGCGCTCCGCCGGGCAGGTCGCTGGTGTCGAATAGTTGATAAAGATCGCCGGTAATGAGTGGATATGTTTCTGACGCAACGGCGATGACCGTGTTTCCAACCGCGAGAGCCGGCATTACGAGAGAAATAAAGCCGAGCAGCGGCGCTTCGCGAGGGCAGATGACGCCAACCGTTCCGATCGCCTCATTCATCGCAAGAGCAACATTGCGGAACGGAGGGTTATGCACCGCGCCGTCAAATTTGTCGGCCCACGCCGCATAGGTAAAAATGCGCTCGATACTGAGATCTGCTTCTGCTACGGCTTGTTTCCTGCCGACCACGGAAGCCAGGCGGTGCACAATTTCATCGTGGCGCTGCGAAAGATTCTCCGCACAGTAATAAAGAACCTGGGCGCGATTGTGCGCCGTAGCCCGGGCCCAGGACGCCGCTTTTCGCGCCGCTTCGACGGCGTTGCGAATATCTTTGCGGTTGCCGAGCGGAGCCTCTCCGAGCAATCGTCCATCAGCGGCATGGACCTCCATGCTGTAGCCGGAGTCAGGACGCGATTGCTTGCCACCGATATAGAG
Source organism: uncultured Acidobacteriaceae bacterium (assembly GCA_963810955.1). Classification (GTDB taxonomy): domain Bacteria; phylum Acidobacteriota; class Terriglobia; order Terriglobales; family Acidobacteriaceae; genus Acidiflorens. The sequence goes on from CAWEPW010000048.1 coordinate 13,217, forward strand.
CTTGACGGTGCGATCGATATGTGGAGGCGCGGGTGAAGCATCGGGAGTTGTACCCTCGTCCTTTAGATTGGCCCCGTGTTCACGTTTTCCTGAGAGCTGAGAGCTGAGAACTGAGAGCTCCAGAGGCAGCATCGGCGCGTTCTTGAACCACGCCGGCTCCATGTATTCGAGCAGGCCTTCGCGTCCACCCTCGCGTCCGTAGCCGCTTTCGCGGTAGCCCCCAAAGCCGCACGAAGCGTCGAAGAGATTGGTGCAGTTTACCCAGACCACTCCGGCTTTAATTTGTGCGGCAATGTGCAGGGCAACATTGATGCTCTCGCTCCACACGCACGCGGCCAACCCATAAACCGTGTTGTTCGCCAACTCCACCGCCTCGGCAGGCGTGCGGAAGGTCATCGCCGCCAGCACCGGCCCGAAGATTTCCTGCTGCGCAACAATCGACGTCGGATGCACATTGCTCAACAGCGTCGGCGGATAATAAAAACCACGCGCCGGCAGCGTATGCTGTGGCTGCCAGCAGGTCGCCCCGTCGGCTATACCTTGATCGACCAGCTTGCGGATGCGGTCCAGTTGAACCTTGGCCACGATCGCGCCGATGTCAATCGCTTTGTCGAGCGGAGCGCCGATGCGCAGAGTGCTCATGCGGTCCTGAATCTTAGAAATGAGTACTTCGGCGATACTCTCCTGCATCAACAGACGCGACCCCGCGCAACACACCTGGCCCTGATTAAACCAGATACCATCCACCAGGCCTTCCACGGTGCTGTCGAGGTCGGCGTCTTCAAAGACGATGAAGGGAGACTTTCCACCGAGCTCAAGTGAAAGCCGCTTGTGGCTGGTGGCCGTGGCGGCGCGGATCGCGCGGCCGACTTCGGTTGATCCGGTGAAGGCGATCTTATCCACATCCGGATGCTTCACCAGCGCCTCGCCGGTTGAGCCATCTCCCGTGACGATGTTGACCACACCGGCGGGCAAGCCGGCTTCCTCGCAGATTCCAGCGAAGGCCAGAGCGGTCAGCGGCGTGAATTCCGCGGGCTTCAAAACGACCGTGTTGCCCGTCGCTAAAGCCGGCGCGATCTTCCACGCCAGCATCAGCAGCGGAAAATTCCACGGGATGATCTGGCCGACAACTCCGCACGGCACATACTCCGTGAACTCCTGGTCGAGGAGCTGCGCCCACCCTGCGTGATGATAGAAATGCCGCGCGACCAGCGGAATATCAATGTCGCGGCTCTCGCGGATGGGCTTGCCGTTGTCCATCGTTTCGAGAACCGCGAGCAGCCGTGACTGTTTCTGCACCAGGCGCGCGAGGGCATACAAGTAGCGAGCACGGGCATGTGGAGTGAGCGCCCGCCATCCAGCAGACGCTGCCCGTGCGGCTTTGACCGCGGAGTCGACGTCAGCCGCCGAGCCTTGCGCAATCGACGCCAGCTTTTCGCCGTTCGAAGGATCGACGGTATCGAAGTATTCTCCCGCCGCAGGCGCCTGCCATTTGCCGTCGATGAAATGTTGGAAGCGGGAACCATGACGCTCCATCCAGTTCGTCGCTTCCTTTGAATCTTCAGGAGCGGGGCCGTACTCCATGCTCACGAATTTTTCAGCGATGCTCATCGGTGTGCTCTCGATTCCTTGTTATTCCATTGTCATCCTTCGCGAAGCGAAGGATCTGCTGTCTCGTACACCGTCAAAGAAAGCAGATACTTCGCTTTGCTCAGGATGACAAATTACAAGGTTAGTTGCTGCCGCGGCTCACGCTATCGGATGCCGATACTCCGCCGAATACCGCCCGGTGGCATGATGCTCCAGTTGCCGCTCGATGTCGCCCAACAACCCACTGGCTCCGAAGCGAAACATTTCCGCGCGCAGCCACGAATCCCCAAGCTCTTCTTTGATCATCGCCAGCCACTCGATCGACTGCTTCGCCGTGCGAATTCCTCCCGCCGGCTTGAAACCCACCGCCATTCCCGTCTGCTGCGCATACTCGCGGATGGCGCGCGTCATCACCAGGCCTACCGGCAAGGTCGCGTTCGTCGGCTCTTTACCCGTCGAAGTCTTGATGAAATCGGCGCCCGCCATCATGGCTACGACGCTCGCTCGCCCGACGTTGCGCAGCGTCAGCAAGTCGCCGGTGCCTAGAATGACTTTCATGTGCGCCGATCCGCATGCCTGCTTGAACGCTGCGATTTCATCGTAGAGCGCCTGCCAGCGTCCGCCGAAAACATGGGCTCTCGTGATGACGACGTCGATCTCATGCGCGCCAGCCTCCACCGAGCGGCGAATCTCATTGACCCGCTCCTGCCAGCGGCGATAGACCGGCGGGGAATCCGGTGGAGACGGCAGCGACATGCACTCCGCTGCCCTCGAGCGCGCGCAGCGCGGTCTCGACAAACGTGTGATAAACGCAGATGGCGGCGACCTTGATTTGCAGGTCCTCGATCCCGAGTTTCTGTTCCAATTCCGGTTGGATGGGATGCCGGCCCTTGGCACACAGACGCCGCACACGCTCGTCGGTGTCATCGCCGGAGAGAGTCGTCAGGTCCATGCAGGTGATGGCGCGCAGCAGCCACGCCGCCTGCCATTCCTTCTTTACCGTCCGTCGCGCGACCTGCGATTGCAGCGCGGCGCTCGACGGCGCTGGTATTGACGCGCACCTCCCGCACCCAATCGAGATTCAGAGGAATGCCGACATTTGGCAGCAGTGGGCGGCCGGCCAGATGCGCAATCCCGTCGCCGGAGTCCGAAACGCGAGGTGCATCGCGCCGAATTTCATTGTGTTCGACCGGCATTAGACGCTTTCCGCGAGATCGCCTGCAGATGTCAGGGCATCGCTCGTGTGGCGGCGGGGCGTCGCCCCGCCTAGGACGGGGCAAAGCCCCGTCACCACACTACCGTTGCCTTCGTCCTTAGATGCCCGTTCAGGAACTGAGTCGCAACAGTCCGAACTCTAAAAGGCCGATTCGCGTTGCAATTGTACGGCAGTCCCCGCAAAAGATGCATTTCCGCTTTCGCCTTGACACTGGCGCTCTGCCACGGCTACGCTACGGCCCGATTCTTACATAGTTCTTACACCAGATTCTCAGACCAAATTCTCGCACCAGGGAGAAGCGATGTTTACACCCCACAGTCTCAATATCGCGCTGTTCATGATGATCACGAGCGCCGTGTGCTGGGGCTCCTGGGCCAACACCTACAAGGGCGTCAAGAATTATCGCTTCGAATTGTTTTACTGGGATTACGCGGTCGGCATTTTTCTGATCTCTCTGATCCTCGCCTTGACCATGGGCAGCACAGCCAACGATGCTTCGAGTTTCCTGAATAACGTCCACTCCGCCGACACCAGCAACATCGTCTCTACCATGGTCGGAGGCGCCATCTTCAACTTGGCGAACCTGCTGCTGGTGGCGGCAATTGATATGGCGGGGCTCGCGGTTGCTTTTCCCGTTTCTATCGGAATTGCGCTGGTCGTCGGGGTCATTTCGAGCTATGCCCTCCAGCCCAAAGGAAACGCAGCGCTGCTGGCCGGAGGGGTTCTTTGCGCTCTCGTGGCCGTCGTGCTCGACGGAAAAGCCTACGGCAGTCTGGCCATTGCCGGCCGCACGGTCTCAAGGAAAAGCATCGTCGTTTGCGTAGTCTCCGGCGTTCTCATGGGACTATGGGCCCCTTTTGTTGCGCATGCCATGACCAATGGCAACACGCTTGGTCCCTATAGCATCGCCGTTTTTCTTACTCTGGGTGCGCTGCTCTCGTGCCTGGTCTGGAACATCTATTTCATGAAGCATCCGCTGGTCGGGGAGCCGGTGAAATTCAGCGGCTACTTCAGCGCGCCCGTCTCCGGGCACGCGCTCGGACTGTTCGGCGGATTCATCTGGGGCACCGGAATGGTTTTCAATCTGGTCGCGGCCAGTTTCACGGGTGTAGCGATTTCGTACGCCATCGGACAATCCGCGCCCATGGTCGCCGCGCTCTGGGGAGTTTTTGCCTGGAAGGAATTCGAAGGCGCACCCGGCAAAGCCAAAATGTACCTGGTGTTGATGTTCGTTTTCTATTGCGCGGGGATAGCGCTGGTGGCACACGCCAATGGTTGACGCACAATAGTCGACGCTTATAGTTGACGTTCGTGGAGCCCCGGGCATCCTCGTCCGGCCACCGCACCGCCAGATGGGCGCGAGTTGCCGTGAGCTTGCGCAAGAGACGCCCGTCGCTCCACAATCCAAATTCTTCCACGGATACACATGCCCGGCGACAGCCGCCAACTTCCGCAAGAATCCGTGAAACCGTAGGCAGTATGAAAAACTGAATTCCCCTTCCAGTTCCTCGGCGCATCCGCAGCGTCTTCACAAAACTCTTGACTTTGCATTTCTAATCTATTTATATGGCCCATCGCTTAAAAAGGGACGTTCCACGTTCGAGCCGCGAAGAAATCGATCCTGAATCGCCGCTCGTCTTCTTGGAATATCATCAAGATGAGTGGCCCTCTAAGGTGGAAACAATGCTGAAAAGAAAATCGCTGCTCGCCGCAGTCGTCTGTTTCCTATTTTCCCTCTGCCCGCTTTTGTTTGGCCAGGCAAATGGCAGTCTTTCCGGAACCGTGGCCGACAAGACCGGATCTGTGATCGCCGGGGCGACAGTAAGAGTCACCTCGCAAGGCACCGGCCTTACTCGCGAAGCGAAGACCGACGACTCGGGACACTATCTCGTACCACTGCTGCCGGTGGGGATTTACACCATCCATGTGGAGTCCCAGGGCTTCCAGACCACGGAGCAGAAAGATATACGGCTGCAAGTGGACGAACAACGCGAGATCGACTTTTCTCTCAACCCCGCTTCCGTTACTTCAACAGTAGAAGTCACCGCTAATGAAGTGGCTGTCGAAACCACGAACCCAACCCTCGGCCAGGTGATCACTGCCGAGGAGGTAGCCGACCTCCCATTGAACGGCCGCAATTTTGTTCAGCTCGCGACCCTGACTCCAGGGACGACTTCATCCACCAGCCCAGTCAGCTTCTTCACCAGCGCCGCCAGCAGCGAAGCCGCCACCCGCGGCGCATTTTCACTGTCGGTCGGCGGATCGCGCGAGCAGAGCACCGATTGGTTGCTCGACGGCAACGACAACAATCAGCTCGACGAAGGTGGAATCGGGATTTTCTCTTCCATTGACGACATTCAGGAATTCAAGGTGCTGACCTACAACTACTCCGCAGAATATGGAGAGCGCGCGGGTCCGACCGTGTTGGTGACCACAAAGTCAGGCACAAACCAGTTCCACGGCACATTGTTTGAGTTCTTCCGCAATACCGATCTCGACGCCAAGAGCCCGTTCGTTAACACGGCGGCCAAATTTAATCTCAACCAGTTTGGTGGATCGCTCGGCGGCCCCATCCAGAAAGACAAGACATTTTTCTTTGCTGACTACCAGGCCAAGATGCAGCGCAAGGGCGTGCCATATACGGGATACGTTCCGACCGTCGCCATGGTTACGCCTGATATCAATGGCAATTACGACCAAAGTTCGAATCCCCTCGGCATAACACAGCTGACTAACCCATACCCTTATTTCATTGATCCAGTTACCATGGCAGCCAGTACAGCTCCGTTCATCTGTAATATCGCGACAGGCCTTCCGGTGGCTCCGGTTCTCAGCGGACCCTACGCTGGAAGCCAGGGACCCGACACGCAACCCGGCGTTAAGGACTGCCCCATTATCCCGGGGGTTCTGATCAACCCCATTGGTGCGTCGGTCGCGGCCCTCTATCCAGCTCCCACACCTGGCGTTCCGATCGGCGTCGGCTATAACTATGCCAACCAGCCGGTGCGCAAACTCAACGAAGGAACTTGGGACATTCGTGTCGATCACAATTTTTCCAGCAAGGACTCGATCTTTGGGCGCTTCAGCTACGATCAGGCAACCAACTTCGTCCCCGGCGGTTCGCCGACCTGGTCCGAGCAAAACGCCTTTGGAAGCAACCAGCACATCGAGAACCACGGGCGTAACGCGACCGTGTCTGAAACGCACGTTTTTTCTGCGACAACCATCAATCAGATCAACGCTGGCTACAACCGGATTTTCAACCACATCAATTCGTTCGGCACCGGAACCTGTGAAGCCGCAAAGCTGGGCATTCTCGGCGCGGATTTGGGGGCAGCCTGCGATACCATAACCGGCTATCCTGCGAGTCTGAACCAGTCCACGAAGGATTGCGAAAGTTGCGGACTGACTTCATTCCTGATGAACAGCTATTTCTCGATTGGCGATCGCGGATACGCGCCGTATCAGGGTGGCACCAACGTCTATTCGGCTTCCGACACGCTCGACCTGATCCGCGGCAAGCATGACATCCGTGTTGGCATGGTTTATCGCGCCAATGAGATGAATGTCCGCAACAACGCATTTCAGGATGGTTTTGTTGTAGAAGATGGTTTTGGAACCGGCGACGACGTCGCCGATCTTCTTCTGGGTAGCTTGGGAGTGTTTGCGGCCCATGATCAAACTTTCCTCGGAGCGACGACGGGCCGCCGTTTCAAACTCTTTCGCCCCTTCGTTCAGGACGATTGGCGAGTCACGCCGAATTTGACGGTGAACCTGGGCTTTGCCTGGGCTTTAGTGACCCCTGAAACTGAAGTGAAGAACAGGCAGGCGGAATTCGATATTGCAAACCTCACATGGTACGTTCCCGCAGGCAGCCCAGGAATCGCCGGTTGTACCAGCTGCATCACTACCGACGGGCGAGTCGGGATCCAGTTTGACAAGAAGGCCTTAGAGCCCCGCATCGGACTGGCATGGAAGCCGTTTGGCGGTGACAAGACTGTCGTTCGCGCCGGCTATGCCATCTACCACGATTCCTCGTGGGACCAGGGCGGACAGGGGCTGTGGCAGAACCCGCCATATTATGCGGAAGTCGACCCGTACCCAACCGAGGTTTGCACTCCCTTCGGTAGCACCGGTTGCGGCCTCTCAAATGGATTTCTGCTTCCGGCCGGCACGCCTTCCACAACGCCCGTCGCCGGCGGCGCTGTTTATTCATCGCCTGTGAATCCGACCTCGTACACCGGGACCATTCAATCCCAAAATCGCAATTTCAAACAGGGCATCATCCAGCAATTCAACCTTAACGTTGAGCGTCAGATTCCAGGCAATATCGTGCTGACGATGGGCTATGCCGGAACGCGCAGCGCGCACATTCTCACGAGCCAGTTGAATGAAAACCTCAATGAGCCCAGTGCTTGCCCAAATGAAAATGACGTTCAGGGCTATACTCTGGGCTGCGGCTTTGGAAACTTCCCTTACGCCGCACCCTACCAAAGCGTAGACAGTAACAACAGCATCGGCCAGGCCCGTTACGATTCTCTTCAGATTAAGGCTGAAACCAAGAGCGCTCGCCATGGACTCTACGCTCTGCTCGGTTACACCTATTCCCGCAACTTTGACTCCGGCATGCCTGACGGCTTGGGTACAAACCCAGGCGCTTTGTACTATCCTCTACCCGGATTTAATAAACTGGATTGGGGTCTTTCCGAACTGAACCTCAACAACAGCTTTACCGCCAGCATCCTCTACGACCTACCGTTTGGCAGAGGCAAGTACTGGGGCGGCGACTGGAGCGGGCCCGTCGATGCTCTGCTTGGACATTGGCAGGTAGACCTGATCGAAAGGGCAACGTCAGGCTTCCCGCTATACGTGGTTGATAGCAGCGACGTTTCAGGAACATACTTCTCCTACAACGGTAATACCTTTCAGCGTCCTAACGAAGTGGGCGATCCCAACAAAGGCGGGGACGAGGGCGGCTACACGGGCTGCCCTACGCAAGTACACACAATTCAGAATTGGTTTAATCGCTGTGCTTTCGCGACCGCCCCCGCCGGCGAACTCGGCACTGCCACGCGCGCGCCGGTCTATGGGCCGCGTTTCGTGAATACGGATTTCTCGTTGATCAAAGACTTCCCGCTCACCTTCCGCGAAGGCATGGATCTGCAATTCCGGGCGGAGTTCTTCAACCTGTTCAACCATCCGCAATACTTTCTGGAAGGTGCGGGAGGAACCGGAGAGCAGGACATAAATTCACCCTCCAGCTTCGGCTTGATCAACAACACCGTAAACAATCCGCGCCTGATTCAGTTCGCCCTCAAGCTTAAGTTCTAAGGTCGATCTCGCTTACGTTGGACGTACATTGAGATTAAGGGTTGAACTGAATCAGAGTTTGCCCTTAATTCTCGAATCATCTCAACCGGATCATTTCGACGTGGACTTATCGTCTCCGAGCGAAATCACGAACTGCTGTATCTCCTTCCGCTCGCGCTCGGCTTCGGCCTTCGCTTCCTTCGCCAACTGCTCGTGGATTCGCAACTCCTTTTGCGCGTCCGCGTCATCGCCGGTTCGCCGATAGGCTTGCGCCAACCGGTAATGGGCTTCCTCCAACTCAGGACTGACTTCGATCGCCTGCCGGTAGGCCGAAATGGCGTGCGCGTAATCTCCGCGTTCCGCGTAGAGAATGCCCAGCTGAAGATGAGCCGCGCCTAATTTCGGATCGATCTGGATCGCCTTCTGAAGCAACGCTTCTACCTGCTCGGAAGTTGCATCGTTGCGCGCCCCCGCCCATTGCGTTCCTCTCCACAGGCTGACCGCGTAATAGTAGTTGGCCAACGCGTTGCCAGGCTCAAGATGCTGGAATCGCGCAAGACGCTCCAGCGTTTCCTGCGAGGGAGCAGTTTCCGCGCCCTGCATTTTCCCCATGAAAAGGTAGGGAGTCTCATTGCCGGAATCAAGATCCGAGGCGCTTCCCAGATACAGCGCGGCGCGGTCGTAGGAGCCGAGAGCATATTCCGCCACGCCAAGCGCCACCAGCATCCGCACGGATTTTGGAAACAGTCGGTTGCCCCTGGTGAAAACTTCAGCGGCAGGTTGCAGCGCGCGATGCGTCAGCAGTTCGGTTCCCCAATCGAAAAGATATTGTTCGCTGGGTTCAAGTTCGGAGGCGCGCTGGTACTGGCGAACCGCTTCCAATGGATGGCCCAGCTTTTCCTCAACGTCGCCCAGTTGGTGATGAAGTGCAGCGTCGCCTGGATTACGCGTCAACGCCTCTCGCAAGGAATTCTCAGTTGCGGCGGCCGACTGCGGCACGTGGTCAGGCTCCTTGCTTAATGAGCTTAATGACAGCGTTGCCCGAGCCAGCGCTTCCGTAGTTCTGACCACTGCATCGGTGCCGTGCCCGCCGTAATTCGAGGCTTGGGTCACGCCCGCGACGGTGAACTGAGGCTCGTCATAGAATTCGGGAGCTTGCGCGCTCGGCTTCGACGTCGCCGGCGCTGCAGGAGGTGCGCCAGGCAACTTCGACGCTTGAGTGGGCAAGAGAGTGAAGTTGACCACGGTCGTTCCGTGCTGGGCGAAGTTCATTAAAGCGGACGTGGCGCCGTCATAGCCGGTCATCTTTACGCGGAGAGAGCACAACCCCGCAGGCAGGGCTTCAAAGCGATAGCGCCCTTCCGAATCAGTATGAGTGCTCTGGTCGCGCGCGGCGGACAACAAAAGGACCACAGCATTCGCCACAGGCTTCCCGCTCACGTCGTGCACAGAGCCGTGCACATAGCCGCGCACCACGGCCGTCCCGCCAGAATCCTGCGATTGTGGGCGAGCAAAAGCGACCGTCGCCATCATCGCGAAGAGGCAGAGAACACAAGCCCCAACTTTTTCGCTATAGCCGGTGGTCACGCAGATCTACTCCAGGTGAAAGGCAAAACGCGGGCGCTCCTGAAAACGAGATAGAATCGCCTGATCGTAGTTTATGATTCGATGGCCATTCCAGTACCGGCCATTCTAGTATCGGCGAACACCATCTGCAATCGATGACTCAGTCCCGAAGTTCCGAAATGAAGTTCCGAAATGAAGTTCCGAAATTCTGAGGTGGATGAATGAAGGTGAGCCAGTTCCCGTGCGTCTTTGTCATCGCGACCGTAGTGCTAACAACATGTTTGCTTGCGCAGGGTCAGGATCGAGTTCGAGACAATGATAACGCCAAGCGCAAGGTCATCATCGATCAGGACGCGTCAGGCCCCGCCGGCAGCGATCAGCAAGCGATCCTGCTGCTGATCCAATCTCCGCAGACGGAAGTCTTAGGCATCACGGTGGTGACTGGGGACGCCTGGCTGACGGCGGAAGTCGCGCACACTCTGCGCACGCTCGAACTCATCGGACGAACCGACATTCCGGTGCTTCGCGGAGCCGAGTATCCGCTGGTCAGAACGAAGCAGGAAACGGAGCAATGGGAGCAACGCTACGGCTCGGTGGTGTGGCTGGGCGCATGGACGCCGGCGTATTATCATGCGCCGCGCGAACTGGGCGAGATGCCGGAAGGAATGCCCACAACTAAGGCTGCCGACGAAGATGCCGCCCACTTTCTGGTGCGTATGGTTCACAAGTATCCGCACGAAGTCACGATCTATGAGGGCGGACCGATGACCAACCTCGCGCTTGCGACCTCTATTGACCCTGAATTTCCAGGCCTGGCCAAAGAGCTGGTCTTTATGGGTGGGAGCCTGAGTCCGCAGACTGACGATCCCGAGTTCGCCAACACTCCCCGCCATGAGTTCAATCTCTGGTTCGATCCTGAAGCGGCTCGCATCGTGTTGCGGGCGCCGTGGAAAAAGATGGTGAGCACGACGGTCGACATTTCCCTCAAGACCAGAATGACCAACGAACTCATCGACAAGATTAAAGCCAAAGCCGGCAACTCGCCGGCGGCGCAATATGTCGGCAAGTATGAGCACTTGCACGGTTCTTATAACTATCTCTGGGATGAACTCGCGGCGGCAGCGTGGCTCGATCCGAGCGTGATTACGAAAAAAGAAAATCTTTATATGAATGTGGATCTCGATCGCGGCGCAGGCTACGGAAACACCCTCACCTGGACAAATCAGGATAAGCCGCAGCGCAATGTGCAGTCAGTAGAAGTGCAGTTGGACTTGGATACGGAGAAGTTCTACAAGATGTTTGTAGATCTGCTGACGGCACCGACTCCGCAGCCGGGCAAATAGCCGATGCCAGTTTAGTGGAGAGCCGGGCGCCCTCGCCTGGCCACCCCACTGCTGGACGGGCGAGACACCTCGTCGCCCCACCTGATAACCCGCGGTACTATTAACGCTTCTTCTTGGTTTTCTTTTTGCCGATTTCGGCAACCGGCGCGGCATCCTCGGTCCAGAACCGGTGCCCCGTGCGATGGATGAAAACATCCTCCAGCGTAGGCTTGCTCATGTTGAGCGACTGAATTTCTCCCGGGAAAGCTTCTACCACGTCGGGGACGAAGCGATGGCCATTTTCAATTTCCAGCCGTACTTGGCTGCCCATCACGACGGCATCGACATGAAATTTGTCGCGAATGCGATCGGCCAGCGATTGCGGATCGCGCGCTTCGAGCAGGATGACATCGCCTCCGATCTCGCGCGTCAAAGCATCGGGTGTGCCCAGCGCTACTAAATTCCCCTCATTTAAAATGGCGAGGCGGTCGCAGCGCTCGGCTTCTTCCATCAGATGAGTGGTCACAATGACCGAAACGCGCTCCTGATCGCGGAGGATCTGCAAATACTGCCAAAGGTCGCGCCGGGCCCCGGGATCAAGTCCGGTGGTGGGCTCGTCGAGCAGCAAAACTTCGGGATGATGGAGCAGGCCTTTAGCCAGCTCGATGCGCCGCTGCATGCCTCCGGAAAAAGTTTCCACGAGATCGCCGGCGCGGTCGAGCAGTCCGACGCGAGTCAGGATTTCCATGATTCGGGCTTTGAGTTCCGAGCCGCGCAGGCCGTAAAGGTGTCCCTGATGCCACAGGTTTTCGTAGGCGGTCAACTTTATATCGACGCTCTGCGCCTGAAAAACAACGCCGATGTGTCGGCGCAAAGCTCCGGGCTGGCGGACGGCGTCGATGCCCGCGATCGTGGCGCTGCCGGAAGAGGGAATCATGAGAGTGGAAAGAATCCGGAACAAAGTAGTCTTGCCACTGCCGTTCGGGCCGAGCAGTCCAAAGAGTTCGGCGGGCCTGACGTCGAAAGAAACGCCGTTCAGCGCGGTGCGATCCTGGTAGCGGTGAACGATATCGCGAACCGAGATGATAGGCCGGTCGGCAGACTGAGCGGCAGAGTGAGGAGCGAAGTCAACAGCGGTGGAGTTCGAAGGCACACACCATTCTACGACGCGATTATCATCCATGCCAGACGTGCGTTTAGTCCTAATCTTCGGTCAGGCGCTCACGCGGGGACGTGACTCTTCTCGTGTGGTGACGGGGCTTCGCCCCGTCCCAGCGGGGCACAGCCCCGCCACCACATAAGCTACGCGGCGACCGGATTGGACCCCGGCACACGCTCTTCGAACGCCACCGGCACGTGCCGCCATACCTGTATGGCAAGAACGACCGTCGTCGCGAGCAGCACCGCTCCCACGGCAACATGCAGGACGGTCGAGACCACCATGGGCAACTCGGGCTGCGCGGAGTCTTTTCCCCACATAACCCGGCTGACGAACGCGAGAAAGCCGAGGCAAAGCTGCGCGACCATCAGGCCGAGCATCGCTATGGCGGGACGGCGGACGGCGTCCACGTGCGAATAAACCGAGATGGCGCGAACCGCTGTCCATGAGAGGACGACGGCCACGACCGCCGCATTCGCAACATGCGGCCACCAGCTCAAGCCATGGTGGCGGAACATGGCTCCGAGAATCAGTTGTACATACAACACAAAAATCGAAAGCAGGGTCAGCGTGAAAAGGGCAGGGCGGCGCTGGTCGAGCTCAACCCGCGGATGCTCTTCAACCCAGCGTCGTCCCGTGAATACTGCGATTGCCACAGCGATGCAGAAGAATGTCTGGGCAACGGCGGCATGCGCGCTCGAAATCGGCGCTGGCAAAAAGAACAACACCGTCAAGCCCCCGAGAATGCCCTGTGCAATCACCGTCGCGAGCGCGGCCAGAGCGAGAAGCCGCAGCCAGCGCCGCTTTTCGACTCGCCAGGTCCAGACGGCAAGAACGATGGTGAGAAGCCCGGTGAACTCCGCAATCATGCGATGGCTGTGTTCGTATTTCACGCCGCCCACCATGTGCGGCATTTTGTAGAACGACCCGAAGCTCGTCGGCCAGTCGGGAACAGACAAACCCGCGTCGTTGCTGGTGACAAGGGCGCCGGCAACGATGAGGATGAGGGTCACGCAGGCGGTAAAGATGGCGAAACGATGCAATCCGCGATGGTACGGAATTTCGATGCCCTTCAGGATAGCCCCCATGGAAACGAGCTAGTTTAACATCGTGGAGAGGCGAATGGATTCACCACGCGTAAGCCGTCGATTTCGCGGCCTGATTGAAAATCTTCAGAGAAAAGAACGCGACAGCCGGCCTGTTTGGCGGCGCGAACGACCAGCGCATCCCAAAAGGAAAACGCGTGGAGACGGTGAAGATCGATGGCTGCCAGAATATCTGCAACCTCGGGAACGACTACATCAAACTCCGCAAGGATCTCGACCTTCCGCCGTGCGAGAGTCGAATCGACATTCAGTTTTCGCGTGACAGTGACGAAATATTCTTGCAACACTTGGAGAGAGACAACGCCAGTTCCGTCGCGCCGGTGCTCCGCGACCAGATCGATCGCGCGGCCTCGTTTTGCACCCCCGCGTTTGTCGTCTGCATAGACGAGAATATTAGTGTCAAAGAAGCTACGAGCGTTCATGGATCTCGTCGCGATTGAAGCGCCAACCCTGCGAATCACCGGTCCCCGAAAGGCGGCGGAATTCTTCGATGCTCCGTTCCGGATCGTCCGCCCCCGCCAGCTTTTGAAGGTACGCACGAATTACCTGGTTGAGACTGCTGCCCATTGCCTCGGCACGTTTTCTAGCCCGGGTGACTGTCTTTTCATCGACAGAAAGAGTAATATTCATGAACACATTATATGTGCGCACATAAACTGTGTCAACTGAGGAAACGCACCACAACCGCCATCGTTTTAATGACCGCAAAGGATTTCGCGCTATCCGGCAGCAAAATTCTGCACTTCCATCGCCCGAATGATGGCATCGGCGAATTCCGACGTACCCGCCGTGCCGCCCACGTCCCGAGTCAGTTTGCTGCGATCCTGATAGACCTCGTCGATGGCGTTGCGGATTTTCAGCGACGCATCGTGTTCGCCGAGGTGGCGCAGCATCAACAATGCTGATCGCAATATCGCGGTGGGATTGGCTATATTCTTTCCGGCAATGTCGGGAGCGGACCCGTGCACCGCTTCAAAGATGGCGCACTCGTGGCCAAAATTGGCGCCGGGGACGAGACCGAGACCGCCGACTAACCCCGCGCACAGATCGGAAAGAATGTCGCCGTAAAGATTCTCCATGAGCAAAATGTCGTACTGGTAGGGATTCATCACCAGCTGCATACAGGTGTTATCAACGATGTGCTCGCCATAGGTGATCTCCGGATACTCTTTTGAAACGGCGCGCGAACAGCGGAGAAACAACCCGTCGGACATCTTCATGATGTTCGCTTTGTGAATGGAATGAATCTTCCTGCGCTGGTTCTTGCGCGCATATTCGAAAGCGAAACGCGAGACTCGCGTCGAAGCCTTTTCCGTGATGATCTTCAGGCTCTCGACCACTCCCGGCACCACTTCGTGTTCGATGCCGGAGTAAAGTCCTTCCGTATTTTCCCGAACAACGATCAGATCCACGCCCGGATAGCGTGTCGGAATATGCGGCAGGTTTCGAATCGGCCGGAAGTTGGCGAAGAGCTCGAAGCGTTTGCGCAATTCCACGTTGATGCTCGAGAAGCCGCCTCCGATCGGCGTAGTCACCGGCCCCTTCAGCCCGACGCGGGTGCGCTCGATCGATTCGCTCAGCTCTTTGGGAATGTATTCGCGATACTTCTCGTAAGCCTCAGCCCCCGCGGCGAAGCTCTCCCATTCGAATTTCACGCCGGTAGCTTCAAGTATGCGAACCGCCGCCTGCACAACTTCAGGCCCAATTCCGTCACCGGGGATAAGTGTTACTTTATAAGATGGCATTGAGTCATTAAACCAAGTGAATCATTGAGTCACTTAGACATTGAATCATTTAACACCATGTTTAGATGTGCGCAACGACGCTCCAAAGATCTTTACCAGTTCATTGGCTTCCTTCAGCAGATCTTTCGTCCTCACGGGATTAATTACTCCCGTCTCGCCCAAAAGCTCGAGCCAGAAGACGCTTTCATCTGCTTCTTCGACCACGATACCTATTCTTGCGACGAACTCAGCCTGCGAACGAGCACGGCACACTGCACGATAGTTCGCGCCCACCGAGGTGCCGGAGCGCAAGAGTTGTTTTCCTAGAGTCTGCGCGTCTGGCGACCGAGGCAGAGAACGAAAGAGATTTATGATACGGATCGCGAAACTCTTTGTGCGACGCTTCAGCTGCGTTGCTTTTTCAAGAGAGTTCATGAAATCATTGAATCATTGAATCATTTGGTCATTGAATCATTGGAGTCATTAAGGTCTTCAATGTTTCAATGCCTCAATGATTCAATGTTTCAATGTTCAATCAGGTTTTCAATGATTCAATGCCTCAATGATTCAATGTCTCAATCAACCTTTCCCAGTTTTGGCCTTGGATTCCGGCGCGGTCTTTAGCAGATCCTTCAGCTCGGCCATGAACTCCTGCACATCCTTGAAATCAAGATACACGGAGGCGAACCTGACATACGCGACCTTGTCGTAGCGCCGCAGGCGGTTCATGATCAGTTCGCCGATTTCACTGGTTTTGCGCTCCCGCTCGGCCGACTCGATCACGAACGTCTCCGCTTCGTTGACGATCTGCTCCAGCCTGCTGATCGGCACAGGCCGCTTCTCGCACGCGCGCATCAGGCCGTTGAGCACTTTCTGGCGGTCAAAACGCTCGCGGCGCCCGTCTTTTTTTACCACCATGTAAGGAATTTCGTCGATGCGTTCGTAGGTGGTGAAGCGCTTCTCGCACTTCAGGCATTCGCGGCGGCGGCGTATGGAATCCGCCTCCTTGCTCTCGCGCGAATCCACAACTTTGTCATTTTCAAACCCGCAAAAGGGGCATTTCATTCGCTTGGCTGCACTCGGGATTAAAGACCGATTGTAGCAGGCGACGCGGAAACGGTCGGGTAGGCGGCTAGGTCGGCAATGATGGTGACTTTCCCACCCTCCAAGAATTTGCAAAGGTGGGAAAGGTTAAGGTTCGCCAGTTCCCAAGCGCAGAAGCACAGCTTCTTTCTGCGTTTCTCAGTTATTGACCTTCGCAGGTCACGAGGTTGTTCCAGTCCACGAACGCGCCTTGCGGGTTATCCCGCCAGGCCCACACATGGAGCTCGAAGAATGACGGAATGTTGAAGCGATTGGGGGCGCCGTCGAAATTGAAGACCTGACCGTCGAGTACCGGAGGAGTGTTGTTATTGGCGGCGAGCCAACTCGCCGAATCCAGGATGAACTCGACGCCTACGAGAGTCATCTTGCCATTGGTGGGCTCGTAGATGAGGGCCTGCGGTTGCGCGGGGTCGAGGGTGAGATTGCCGAGCAGCGTGCCGTTGACATAGTGCACCCCCATCGCCCCGTGGTCGGTGCCGGCGACGCAACCTAGAAATGGTCCGTATCCGGCCGCGGTGGCGTTGTTGACATTGATGTACTTCCTCGTTCCTTCGCGAACGTGTTGCACCAACTTGGCCGAAGAGGAGCCCTGATGACCCGCATGATTGGAAGCCTCGTCGGCAGCGAGCAGCGGAGTGGCAGTGATAGTGATAACGATAAGGCTATTGAGCAGTAAACCCAAAGCTAGGGTTGGTAATATCGATTTCTGGATGAGCCGGGAGATGGGCGTTGTCATAGTTTTTCCTTTATTCATCTTTTTGAGATTGTCAGCCGCGATCGCGTTTGCGGCCGACCGAGAGAATCTTGCATCGAGCTGGGAAAGCGATCAATCCATGCAGCCTCCTTCGTCCCCCAAAAATTCCCCAATCGATAACTCATAGAAACACTTCGACTTAATTGCCTGGCCGTGTACCGTTCAGTCGCAAAGAAATGTGGTAGCCTTGATAACCTTACCGGGAGTTCGTATGTTGGCAGCGGCTCCAGCTTCGCGTGTTCTGCGATTTGATAATTTTGAGCTCGATATTCGAGCCGGCGAGCTGCGGAAGGCTGGTGTTAGACTCCGCCTGCAAGGCCAACCGATCCAGGTACTGGCGGCGTTGCTGAATAACGCGGGGGAGCTAGTCACCCTCGAGCAGCTTCGAGCGCAAGTCTGGACTGCTGGCACCTTTGTCGATTTTGACCACAGCCTGCACAATGCGATCGCGCGGATTCGCGAAGCTTTGGGCGATTCGGCTGAGACACCGCGCTATATCGAAACGCTGCCCCGCCGGGGATACCGCTACATCGGTCCGGTAGCAGATTTTCCGGCGCAGCGCTCGGCCACGGAAACCGGCCACCGTGCGAGTCAACCGCTAACCCTGGTTACACCGCCGAAGCGCAAGAGAATTCTCTTCCCGGTTCTCGCCGCTCTGGTTCTCGGCGCTCTTTTTGCGCTGGGACTTGTTGCCTCGACAACCTGGCGCTATCTCCACCCGAAAGCGTCCGTTCTGCCAATACAGTCCATTGCCGTCCTGCCGCTCGATAATTTGTCTGGCGACCCTTCCGAGGAATTCTTCGCAGACGGCATGACAGACCAGTTGATTACCGATCTCGCTAAAGTCGGCTCTCTGCGTGTCATCTCGCGTACTTCGGTCATGCAGTATAAGGGTGCAAAGAAAGCCTTGCCCGCAATTGCCCGCGAATTGAATGTGGACGCAATCGTTGAAGGATCGGTCATCCGTTCGGGTCCGCGCGTGCGTGTTACCGCCCAACTCATTCGCGCACGCACCGACCAGCACCTCTGGGCCGAGACCTACGACCGCGATCTGGGCGATATCCTGAAGCTTCAAGGTGAGGTGGCGGACGCCATAGCGCAGCAAGTCCGCGCACAACTTACTCCAGACCAGCAGTCTCAGCTTCGTTTAGCCCACGTGGTCGACCCGGCGGCGTACGATGACTATCTCCGGGGACGACTTTACTTTACTAACGAATTCACCAAACCTGATTCACTCCGGAAGGCCCAACACTACTTCGAAGATGCGATCCAGAAAGATTCAAACTTCGCTCTTGCCTACGCGGGACTCGCAGACACTTACGTCTACCTGGCGTATGCCGGAGCTTTGCAAAAAGATCTGGCCTACCGTTCGGCCAGGAATGCGTTAGCCAAAGCGCTGCAACTGGACGACAGCATCGGCGAAGCCCACGACACACTCGGCGCGCTGAGTACGTATTTCGACTGGGATTGGGAGACTGCCGATCGCGAGTTCAATCGTGCCATCGCTTTGGCCCCGAGCTATAGTTGTGCGCATGAAGATCGCGCCGTCTTTCTCGCCTTGATTGGTCGGCGGCCCGAAGCTCTCGCCGAGATTGCAAAGATCGACCAATTGGACTACGGTTTCAGTTCGGCGTGGACAGAACAATGGACCTACTACAAGCTGCGGGACTACCCGAGCCTGATTGCAGCCAGCCGACGAGGGTTGCTTTTGGACCCGACGGTCTGGTTTCAACACTACTTTCTCGGCGTCGGTTACGAAGGCACGGGCAAGTTTCAGGAAGCGATCGCGGAGTACCAGAAGGCAATTGAGACGTCGGGCGGTTCTCCGGAACCCACCGTGGCGCTGGCACACGCCTATGCGGCCGTCGGCAACAAAGCCGAAGCGGAGAAGATCCTTCATGATTTAGAAAGCAACTCGAAAGCGACTGCTTCTCCCTACACCATGGCCACGATTTACGCCGGGCTGGGCGAAAATGACAAAGCGTTGAAGTCCCTGGAAAAAGCTCGCTCGGAGAAGTCCTTCCAAATCTTATCGCTAAAATCCGACTTGCTACTGGATACCTTGCGTCCTGATCCCCGTTTTCAAGACCTTCTTCGCCGTATGAGTTTGAACTAGAATCCGCGACTACCAGCATCTGACTTGTCGGTTACGTTTCTTGGTTTTTGAGGTCGGCAAACCTGAAACTATCGAGAAACGGGCTTATCAGAAGCCGCGAACAGGATTCCTCACGTTTGTCCGCCCCTCCTGAAACAGGCCCACCCGCGAGAACTTACGTCTCTCCCCCAACCGTCGCCCCTTCCTCGGCCTGCGCCGTCTCCGCCGAAAGCTTGCGCAGCGACAACCGTTCGTGATGCGCAAGCAACAATCCGACCGGCACGACGGCGACAAACGTCACCAGCCACAGCATGATGCCGCAACTCACCGCGATTTCCCTAGGGACAATATGAAAGACGTGGTCGAGCGCGCTGATGGTGGCCAATTGCGAGCCTCCGCCAACGCCGGGCAACTGTACCATCGACCCAATCATGCTCGAGCCCATCAGCAGAAGCACCTTGGTTGTACTCAAGGCCGCCATCGGCGCGCCATAGGCATGCGTCACTTCCTTGTAAGCCAACGCAATTACCCACCACATCAACACCGACACGGCGGCTAGTTGAAGAAATTCGAGTGCGCCATGGATGGTATTCAGCCCTGCCGTAAACTCACGAATCTTTAGCGCGATGCGATGCCCCAGGTTCTCTGCGAGGTGGGAGAAACGGCCTTCGATCCACTGCGCGATCTTATTTCCCCGGTAGGCCATCAGCACGGCTCCAAAAAGCAACCCGAATACAAGCGCGATCAGAGCGTATCCCGTGAGATGAATCCAGTGCCTGACCTCTGGCGGAGCGGCCTCGGTAAACGCGCGCAGCTTCGAAGGCAGGAAGATGGCTGCTACCAGCAATACCGTAAAGGCTCCGACGTCAAAAATCCGTTCCACAGTCCACACCGCAACTTGCGATGCGAAAGGCAGGTTCTCGCGACGTGCGATCAGATAGGGACGAATCAATTCACCGGGCCGGCCGAGCAAGGCAAGTCCTGTGAATCCGATCACGGTTGGAGAGATCAATCCCCAGATGGATGCCTGCCGGCGCACCGGCCGCAGAAAAATTTTCCATCGCACCGCCCGCAGAAAATATGCGAAGTAGATCAGCGCAACGCCGTGGAAAATGTGGCGCCAATTCAGGCCGTATTGAAACAACCGGGCCCAGTCGAAGTTCCGCCAAGTACGAAACTGCAAATACACCAGCACGGCCAGGATAAGTAAGACGACAGCAGAAGCTGCAAATCGTTTCTTATTCATTCAGTCTGGGTCATTTCGTTTGGCCGTTTCTCTCTTGCAGCTGCGGTGATGGGGCCATCTCCCCCACAAATGCCGCAATCCCGCTACCACACGGTAAATGAGAGAAGAGGCAGGGTCAACGTCGGGAATCGGCGGACTAAGAACTGATGATCGGGGCGGCGAGGCGATCGAACCCCAAATTTTTATTGCGTCTTCGAAGAACCAGATCCCGCAATCACCGCCGCAGATGCCTGCTTCGTAGACGCCGGTTTCGTAGACACAGCTTTTGAAGATACAGCTTTCGAAGAATGATGCGCTGAACTCTGCGTTTTCTGAGGGGCTTTTACGTTCCCAGTTGCGCCTTTCGTGGCGGCGAGTTTCCGCTTCTCGGCAAGTTCCTGGGCGGTTTTCTTCTTGTTGTATTCGTGCACGATCTTCGCCACGTAAGCGCGCGTCTCGCGAAATGGCGGCACGCCCCTATACTGTTCCACGCGATCCGGGCCAGCGTTGTATGCGGCCAGCGCCTTGACCAGGTCGAAGTTGTAACGCTCCAGAAGTTCGCGCAGATAGCGGGTTCCACCCGTGACGTTGTCCTGTGGATCAAACGCGTTGTTCACGCCCAGTTGGTTGGCGGTGCCCGGCATCAGCTGCATCAAGCCGCGCGCGCCCTTGGGAGAAACGGCGTGTGGGTTAAATCCGCTCTCCGCATGGATAACGCTGTTCACCAGATCGGGATCGAGATGATATTCGGCGCTGGCCGAGGCCACGACGTCGTTCAACGGCAGCGCAGGTTTGGCCGGCACAGCGGCCGCGGTTTTCGCTGACTGCACCGTTCTCGCAGAGGCAGCAGAACTGGCGGGCGGAGGAGAACTCTCAGGCAGCAAGAGTTCCTTTTCGAACCCGGTGATCTCCACCGTCGGCACGTCGGTGAAGCTGGAGTCGTCGCTGCCAAGGTAGAGGCGCGTGGTTGCTCCCATCACCATGTGATGGTCGTGGCGGATGCTGTAGCCATTGCTGAGGATCGCCAGCTCCGCGGCCGTCGCGGAGTGAGCCAGCAAAATAAAGGTGGCGGCGCAGAAAAACGCCGCGACTTTCCTCGATCTGCTTCTAAGCCTTTGCCTCGCCAGTGCTTTTCCGCTCATCATTAAGATTACAAGCTGCTCACAATGGCCGAGCCGTCACTCTCTGTACCGGCAATCTCTTCAACTCCCGGTCCAAGAGCCCTTCCGTATAGTACATGCTGAATGGCCGAGGAGACGCCACTTTCCGCATTGGAGCCGGTCCGCGCCCAGCCGCGCGACCGCAGTTCCTCCGAGGCATTCCCCATGATAAACGGATGGCCGGCGAAAGCCAGCATTTCTATATCGTTATAGTTGTCACCAACGGCCATGACCTGCTCGCGCGTAATCCGCCGGTAGTTGGCCCAGCGCTCAAGCGCGTGCCCCTTGGAGCAGCCCGCATTGAGCACATCGACAATCGAAAGATCGCGGCCAGGATATTCGGTGCGCAGGACGGTAATCGGCAGTCCGCAACTTCCGAGCATCTGCAACACGCGCTGCATCAGCATGACCGGCCCGCAGAACATGGCCTGCACGGGGTCGGTCGTGAGCGCGTCTTCGATTGGCACTACAAACCGTATGCACTGCCTATTCTTTTCCAGCCAGCGCTGGATGCTGCCTTCCAGTTCGTCGAGCCGTTCGATCACGATGGTGCCCGCTCCGTCGCTGGGAAGATTTTCGCCACGAAGATCGTCGCCGTCGAAGCTAAGAACCGTCTGGCCGCGGAATTCCCGCATCACACCGACCAGTTCACGGCACGTCGGCTCAGGAAGGAGGTCGCGATGGAAAGTTTCTCCGCCCAGCGAGCGCGTGATCGCGCCATTCGAACTAATCAGCCAAAGATCGAATCCAAGCTGCTTAGCGATGGGCAGCGCAAAAGCATGGCGGCGTCCGGTGACGAGGATGATCTCTATGCCCTCGGCATCGGCGCGCCGCAGGGTGGCAAGGTCGGTGGTGGAAATACGAAAGTCAGGGCTAAGCAAAGTGCCGTCAATATCGATGGCAATAAGGCGGAGCGAATCGGCAGGCACAGTCAATTTTAACATTCAGGCCAAATGGAGCGTCGGGCGTCTGCCCGGCCGGCACACCCTTGGTAACGACAACCGCTGATACCTCATACGCGAATCCATGCCTTCCGCCTGTGCGACAATAATTCCCCACGGAGGCCATCGATGAAGTTGAGATTATTAGTCCTGTTCCTGTTTTTTCTCCCGGCATCACTCCCCGCCCAATCCGCGCCCGAAACCGGCAAGCCTTTCGTCATCGAGTATTACTACAAAACTAAATGGGGACACGCCGACGAGTTCCTCCAGCTTTTCAAGAAGAACCATTACCCGCTCCTGAAGAAAGAAGTTGAAATGGGACGCATGCTCAAAGTCTGGATGGACCAACCGCGCTACCACACCACCGAAGACGGACGCTGGGATTATCGCGTGACCATCGTCTTCAAAAACTCCGCCGCCGCGAACGAGCCGTTCGAAGAGGATGCGCTGAAAAAGCAACTCTGGCCAGACCAGGCCACTTATGCGAAAGAAGAGCAGAAGCGGTTTGAAATCCTCGACGCGCACTGGAACTTGCCCATCAAGAACGTTGATCTCGATAGCAAATAAATATGTAGAGACCCGGCTTCCCGCGCCTCCCGCCCAGAGATGCGCAAGACTCCAACAAAGATGTTAAAGAATCGTAAATCGCCGGCCCAAATTCTCTATCGCGGTCATCGAAATTTGCAATTCGACATGTTCCGATTATGCCGTTAAGGTAGAGCATGGAAAACGCAAACATAATTACTGATAACGCAACGTGGGTGGCAGAGTCACCGGTCGATGTTCTGCACGATATCGGAGGCCGGCTCGCGAAAGCTGGCGGATTCCACGAAGTGCTCGATCGCGTAGTGGAATTTGCCGCGGCCCTGGTGAAATGCGATTCCTGCCTCGTCTATGTGCTCGAGGGCGACGACTTAGTCCTGCGGGCTTCAAAGAACGCGCATCCTGAAGCTGTAGACCGGCTCAAACTGCGCGTGGGGCAGGGCATCACGGGCTGGGTGGCGGAACATCACGACCGGTGGCGATTTCCGAAAGAGCTGCCGTCGATCAGCGCTTCCAGTTCTTCCACGAGTTGCCGGAAGATAGTTACGAGGCGTTTCTGTCCGTCCCGCTGATGTGCCGCGGCCGGGTCGTTGGAACGATCAATCTGCAGCACCGCCTTCCCCACGCTTACAAGCCCAGGGAGATCCGCCTGATCTCAGCTATTGGATTTCTGGTGGGCGCTGAAATCGAATTGGCGCGCATGGAAGACGTCAACTCCAGCCTCACAGACCAGTTGCAGACGCGCAAGGTCGTGGAACGCGCCAAAGGAATTTTGCAGCGCGATCTCGGATTGAGCGAAGAACAGGCGTATCTCGCCCTGCAGCAGCAGAGCCGGCAGAAACGCAAAGCCATGAAAGAAATTGCCGAAGCGATCATTCTGAGCACAGAAGTGAAAGAGAACAGTCGCGGCCCCAGAGCGTCGTAGTCCTCTGTCCCGTAAATTCGAGGTTCGAAGAGCCCCGGAGGGACGTCCCAGTACTCGCGAAAAAGCCCGGGAGCAGACTGAGGCGGGGTCTGCTCCCGGGAACCAGCCGCCGTTGAGTTTCGGGAGTGGACCCGTCTCAGATCCGCGGCTGAATTGGCCACTCTACTTCTGTGTTTTCTCCGATGGGACAGTAAAGTGCAGAGTCATGTCGTACCCGGGGAGTTCCATGGTGCTGACGAAACTCTGCCCGCCCCTCGACACTAGGACCAGTTGGCTGACTCGATCCTGCTTGGGCGTTTCAACGTCGTTCGCCATAAGCATAGCGTCCGTGCCGGTTCCGTTGTGCCCTCGTAGCGTGAGAAACTCCGCCGAACCGACGGACTTGACAGAGAAACTGTAGTCTCCCGGACGAAGCACATACTTCTGCCAATGCACTTCGTGAGTGAGCGTGAAAACGCCGCGCGCGTCTTCCGCGGCAACCAGGGTCGGCTCAAGGCAAAAGATGGTCGCAGCCAGAGCGGCGGCATATGCGAATTTGCGAATCGATCTCATACAGTCTCCTTTTTCGGTTTCGTAAGGGCACACGACCGCCGCGTTCTGCCGGTGGGCGTGCGCTTAAATTGAGTGGGAGAACAACGAGGTCAGCAGATTTGCAACGCAGCTTACTCGGCTGAACGCAAACATCAGGTTCGAAAAAAACCGCTGCTGAGCGGGACTCGAACTCCTGACACTATGCGGGAATTCCGGCTATACGTCCAACGAAAAAAATCGATCCGATGGATTTGCTCGCGGCAGATTTCTGCAAGGGCAATATCAAACCCAGCCATCTTGAGCGCGCAGTCGAAAGACCCTACCGCAATTAAGACTGCACGAGCATTCCACGCAGCATCGCCCGCCTCACCTTTGCTGATTCCCCCGCACGCCGCCCAATGCGCCCTGGCAGCCATTAAATTGTCGTTCCCAAGGGTTCAAATCCGAGAGTTTGCAAAAAGCTCCTGCAATGCGAGAACATGGCGAGTTTGCATAGATACCACGGTCCTTATAAGGAAGCAGCCAAGAATATGGCAAAAGAGAAGCAGTCTGTGAAAACGTCAAAAAACAAAACGACAGTCGAAGTCAAGTCTTCAGCCGAAGCGCCGAGCGGCGGTCATGCTATCGAGCCCGCGAAGGGCAAACTGGGCGTAATGATCCCAGGCATGGGCGCGGTGGCGACGACTTTCGTTGCCGGTGTCGAAGCTGTGCGCAAGGGAATCGCCCACCCCATCGGCTCGCTCACGCAGATGGGAACCATTCGTCTCGGCAAGCGCACCGATGGCCGCTCTCCCAAGATCAAGGAGTTCCTTCCGCTCGCCGGGCTGAACGATCTGGTCTTCACCGGCTGGGACATCTTTGAAGACAACATGTACGCCGCCGCGCGCAACGCCGGCGTGCTGGAGCGCGATCTGCTCGACAAGGTGAAGGGGAGGCTGAGCGCCATCAAGCCGATGAAGGCTGTCTTCGATCACAACTACGTGAAGAAGATCGACGGCCCGAACGTGAAGAAGGGCAAAAACAAGCTGGATTTGGCCGAGCAACTGAGGCAGGACATCCGCGACTTCAAAAAGTCGAGCGGGGCCAGCCGCCTGATCACCATCTGGTGCGCTTCAACCGAGACTTTCATCGAGCCAAGCGCCGCTCACCAGAGCGTGAAGGCGCTCGAAAAAGGCATGAAAGAAAATGACGACAACATCGCCCCCTCGATGCTCTATGCCTACGCCTCGCTCATGGAGGGCGTCCCCTTCGCCAACGGAGCGCCGAATCTGACCGTGGATATCCCTGCGATGATCGAACTCGCAAATGAGCGCGAGCTTCCGATCTGCGGCAAAGATTTCAAGACCGGCCAGACCTTAATGAAGACCGTGCTGGCTCCGGCTTTCAAGGCGCGCCTGCTCGGTTTGAGCGGATGGTATTCGACCAATATTCTGGGCAACCGCGATGGCGAAGTGCTCGACGATCCCGGGTCTTTTAAAACCAAGGAGGAATCGAAGCTCGGAGCGCTCGAGCACATTCTGCAGCCTGCGTTATATCCCGAGCTCTACGGCAATATGTATCACAAGGTCCGCATCAACTATTACCCACCGCGCGGCGACAACAAAGAAGGATGGGACAACATCGACATCTTCGGATGGCTCGGCTATCCGATGCAGATCAAAGTTGACTTCCTATGTCGCGACTCGATTCTAGCCGCGCCGATCGTGCTTGATTTGGTCCTCTTTCTAGACCTCGCGCAGCGAACGCCGGAATTACGCCGACTTGGAATCCAGGAATGGCTAAGCTTTTACTTCAAGTCCCCGATGACCGCGCCCGGCTTATATCCCGAGCACGATCTGTTCATCCAACTGATGAAGTTAAAAAACACGCTGCGGCATCTGAAAGGCGAAGAGTTGATCACACACCTGGGGCTGGAATACTACGACTGAGTAGCCGGCTCGTGTGGTGACGGGCGTCTGGCCCGTCCTACGCTCTCCGCAGCTTCGATTTGAGAACTCGAAAAGCGACGAACTCTAGCAGCAAGGTTGCCACACGCGGAACCTCACCACACCGTCCGGAGCAGCGGACTCCGCCGAATTCTCTCGTCGCGCGTGACCAGCGCCAATCCCTCGGCGCGCGCTGTTGCGCCGATCAGCCGGTCCGCTGGGTCTCGCGGATAACCCTCCGGAAACTGGGCCGCTAGAGCCGCAATCTCCAGCGTAATTGGCAAAATCGCTATGCCTTCAGTCATCAAGCGCAGCGTGGCCTCAGTCGTGCCGTAGGATTGAATCCTTCCGCGGACCACAAGCGATGACAACTCCCAAAGAGTAATTGCGGAGATCGCCAACCCGCCGCCACGGCGAGCACGACGAATTTCCGATGCGGCCGCCCGCGAAAGACGCTTGGAATCGCCCACTGTCCACGCGAGCACGTGGGAGTCGAGTAGGATCACGAGGATTCCCATTCATCAAGGGGAGACTCGATGTCGCCCACAATTCGAATGACTCCCTCTAGCCGCCCAATAAAATCGTCCTTCTCATCCCCGACCGGCACCAGCTTCGCTACCGGTTTCCCGCGCTTGGTAATGACCAGAGGTTGGCGCGTGGAGCGCACATCTTCCATGAGCGTGAGGCAACGCGACTTGAACTCTCCCGCCGCAATCGTCTTCATGGACAGATTGTAACATACATGGTCATATGCAGATGACCACAAGAGCAGGGAACGGTTGCTGTGCTCCTCATCCAGCGGATAAGTCCTACTCGGGACCGCCCTCGCGATAGAATCTTTCGATGGCTGCAAACCAACCCAAAGCGGCTGCGAAGAAGCACCAAGCCGGACACGACACGCGCTACATCCAACTGCAGAAAAACTACTGTTTCGCCTGCGGCAAAGACAACCCCGACAGCATGCGCCTGCGCTTCACCTACGACGAGGAGCGCGCCCGTTTCGTCTGCCGCTTCCGCCTCGGCAAGCGCTACACCGGCCCGCCCGGACACTGCCACGGCGGCATCATCGCGACCATCCTCGATGAAGCCATGGGCAAAGTAAATAAACTGCGCCAGGTGATCGCCGTGACTTCCGAGATGACCGTGAACTATCTAAAGCCAGTGCCCCTGAAGCAACCGCTGCGCGTCGAGTCGCGCGAGATCAAAGTGCAAGGCCGCAAGCACATCAACATGGCCGAGATCCTAAACGAAAAAGGCGAAGTGCTGGCGCACAGCCAAGGCCTGTTCATAGCCATCGACCCCAACCGCATGTTCGCCAAGTTCGTGGAGCGCTAGAGCTCGTGTGGTGACGGGGCTCCGCCCCGTCCTAGGCGAACTGATTTTTCCGTCTAGTGATTTTGCAATGCAGTGATTTTGAGTGGCGCAGCGCTTCAGCGCTGCGATCGGCAGCCCAACTCCGCGCGCCTTTAGCCGCCGCGCTCGAACTCCTGTAAAATAGATGACTACAGGCGCAATGCGCCCATCCTTCGCGATCGCGAAAAGGTTTAGCTGACGGCTGATGGCTGAAGGCTAAAAGCTGGCCACCTATGTCCAACAACGGAAAAACGCCCACCGGAAACACCCCCACCTCCCTCCGCCTGAAAACCGGCCTCGCCGAAATGCTAAAAGGCGGCGTCATAATGGACGTCACCACTGCCGCCCAAGCCGAGATCGCCGAGCGCTCCGGAGCCGTAGCCGTCATGGCGCTAGAGCGAGTCCCCGCCCAGATCCGCGCCGAAGGCGGAGTAGCCCGCATGGCGAGCCCCAAAATAATCCGCGAAATCATGGCCGCCGTAGACATCCCGGTCATGGCCAAGTGCCGCATAGGCCATTTCGCCGAGGCCCAAATTCTGCAAGAGCTAGGCGTAGATTACATAGACGAGTCCGAAGTCCTGACCCCCGCCGACGAAGCCCACCACGTCGACAAGCACGCCTTCACAGTCCCCTTCGTCTGCGGAGCCCGCAACCTAGGCGAAGCTCTCCGCCGCATCGCCGAAGGCGCCGCCATGATCCGCACCAAAGGCGAAGCCGGCACCGGAGACGTAGTCCACGCCGTCAAACACATCCGCCAGATCGTGCAGGAGATGAGAATCCTGACCGTCCTCGGCGAAGAAGAACTCTACGCCAAAGCCAAAGAGCACGGCGCCCCCTACGAACTGATCAGGATGGTCGCCAAAGAAGGCAAGCTCCCCGTCCCCAACTTCAGCGCCGGAGGCATAGCCACCCCCGCCGACGCCAGCCTCGTAATGCAACTAGGAGCCGAAGCCGTCTTCGTAGGCAGCGGCATCTTCATGAAAGACAGCACCACCTTCGCCGACCCCGCCGAAGCCGAGAAGCGCGCAAGGGCCATCGTGAAGGCCGCCACGCATTATCAGGACCCGAAGGTGTTACTCGAAGTTAGTGAGGACTTGGTTGGAGCGATGAAGGGCTTGGCTGTATCTGGGCTGGATGAAGGGCAGATGCTACAAACGCGAGGGTGGTAATCTGGTAACCTGTGGGATCCACTCGGCATTCGTACAGGAGGTAAGATGAAGGTCGTCTCTGTGATCAATTACAAGGGCGGGGTAGGCAAGACGTCCCTGACTGCGAACCTAGGCGCTCAGCTAGCTTGGGACAATCGTCGCGTCCTTCTGATCGATCTCGATGCCCAAGCCAGCCTGACGTTCTCGTTCATCAGCCCAGATATGTGGGAAAAGGACTTCTCAGAGAAAAAAACTATTAAAAGCTGGTTTGAATCGTTCGATTCGGGATCTCCGATTTCTTTGCAGTCACTAATCGAGTCCCCCGGCCGGGTTCAGAGCGCTCTGAGGGGGAAGGGGAAGCTGGACCTGATCTATTCGCATTTGGGCCTCATCAACGTGGATTTGGAACTTGCAACACAGCTCGGAGGAGCGAATATTGGTCAAGCGAAGAAAAACTTTATCAATATCCATCGGCGACTAGCTAATGGAATAGCTGGAGACCTACAGAGTAGCAAATACGATCTCGTTTTGATTGATTGTCCACCAAATTTCAATATTGTAACCAAGACGGCGATAATAGCAAGCGACTATATATTAGTGCCGGCCCGCCCCGACTATCTTTCGACCTTGGGGATTGATTATCTTCTCCGCAGTGTCAAATCACTTATCAAGGATTACAACGATTTCGCGGACGTGAAGGACGGCCAGACAATTCCTAGGATCGCCCCTAAAGTCTTGGGCGTGGTATTCACGATGATCCAAGAATACGGATCGCAGCCCATATCAGCGCAAAGGCCGTTTATGGATCAAGTCAAGCGTCTGCCTGGTATTTCCGTATTTTCCGAATACATAAAGCGAAATGACACTATTTTCGCGGATGCCCCCCAATATGGCATTCCCGTAGTTCTCAATGGCTACAACTCTGGAAGCCACCAAAGCGTTGTTGGCGGGCTTGAGGAAGTCACCGCGAGATTCCAGAAAGCAATGGGCTGGTAAACTAAGGGAATACCATGGAACAGAGACAGAGCTTTGCAAAATTGTTGAGACGATTGGCCGAAATCATTGAACGCGGCTCGAACGAGGACCTTGAAGCTATCCTTTCCGGCCAAATAAAGATTGGCGCGCCCAATGGGACCGTTCGAGTGCGGGGAAAACGTGGCGCCGATTCAGTTCACCTGGGTCTATCTCGCGAAAAGGATCTAGCCGGACTTGGCGAGCATCTCCGCAGTCTAGAGTCACGCGATGAAGGCATCGCCTTGTTAAGGGGTGCGGATCTGCAGAAGCGAGACCTCGAAAGGCTAGCGCGTCTCATGAATCTGCCTGTCCTGCGCGAGGACGACGCGGAGAAGTTGAGGCAGAAAATCGTCGAACATGGCATTGGGTCAAGGCTCAATTCGCGCGCGATTAGGGGTGCCTGACGCAAAACCGGGGGAATGACGGGACGTACACAATTTCTTGAACCTAAGAGTCAAAAACCCCGCTAGTCATGGGGGCTCAGACAATTACCAGTCGGTATGGCTGGTGGCCGACACTAACCCCCATCCCCACACCCAAGGCCGGCGGGTGGCTGTAGATTGTCAAGACGTTGTACCCATCGAAGCCGGAACGGCGAGGCTTGATTTTGGGGCCGAGCCGTGGCGGGTGGCCCCCATCTGCTCGTGGACTATGGTTCAGGGGCTGATGAGATAACCGTGTCGGCTCCCTTCGGGCGAGTAGACTTGGAAGCGCTCAAGCGACCAAGGCTCGGAGGAAAGGAGCCGAGCGATGATGATTATAGGTTGCGATTTGCACACGCGCTACCAGCAGATAGCGATGGTGGATACAGACAGCGGCGAGTTGGTGGAGCGCCGGTTGGAACATGAGAGTGGAGAGGCGCGGGCGTTCTATGCCGGCCTGAAGGGCGCGGTTCGAGTCGGGATCGAGGCCACAGGACACACGGCTTGGTTCGAGGCCATGCTGGCGGAGTTGGGCCAGGAGTTGTGGATGGGCGATGCGGCGAAGATTCGCGCGGCGGTGGTGCGCAAGCAGAAGACGGATGCGCGAGATGCGGCGCATCTGTTGGATTTGTTGTGCGCGAATCGGTTTCCGACGATCTGGCGTCCGTCGCTCGAGGAGCGGGATCTGCGGCAACTGTTGTGGCACCGGCAAAAGTTGGTGTGGATGTGGGGCGCGGTGAAAAATCAGATGCATGCGCTGGCCATGGGCGAAGGCGTCTGTCGTAAGAAGAAGTTGTTCACCGCGAAAGGACGCACCGAACTGGAAGGACTGAAGCTCGGTCCGTGGGCGAGCTATCGGCGGCAGGAGTTAGTGCGGATGTTTGACGAACTGCAGAGCTCGGTGAAAAAGCTGGACCAGGCGGTGGAGCTAGCCGCGAAGAGTGAACCGCTGGCCGCGCGTCTGATGACGCACCCGGGAGTAGGACCGATCACGTCGTTAGCGTTCGTTCTGATCATCGGGCCGGTCGAACGATTCGATCGCAGTAAGCAAGTGGTGAGTTATCTAGGGCTGAATCCGCAGGAACACAGTTCGGGCGGGCGGCAGCGGCTGGGGTCGATCAGCAAGCAAGGCAATCCGATGATGCGTTCGTTGCTGGTGGAAGCCGGGCACTCGGCGGCACGCCTGGACCCGCAACTGCAGCGCGTCTATCAACGTTTAAAGTTCCGTCGTGGGGCAGCGGTGGCGAAAGTTGCCATTGCCCGCAAACTGGCCGTGAGGCTGTACTGGATGCTGCGCAGCACGGCGGATTATGCGCAGCTCGTTCGCAAGCGAGGCAGCTCGTGGGCCACCCTGGTGGAAGACAGTCCATCGTTGGGCTGATTGAGCGCCTCGCCTCCCTGCAGGGGTGGGGAGTCTGAACAACGAATCATGGTCGGGAGTCAGAGACCGAATAGATGGTTGGTGGAATAAGCTTCCACCGCGGGATTCCGAAAGCGAGCTGAAGTCGCAATGAGCAAAAGCAACACCAAGGACAACAGCAAAGGCTTTCTACTAAGTAAAAACAAAACCGCGAGATTCATCGCCGCTTCGAAAGCGCCGCGAGTCTCGAACACTCTACGTGTCCCTTGACAACGCCGACACGGTTATAGAGGGTGGCCCACATCTAGGCGGCGATTCTTTCTTGACCTCACCTAACTGGGGGTGCCCCACGTTTCGCGGTTTTCGAAACATGGGATTCCACAACCGCCTGCACCTTGCGGTCTTGATTTTGTTTTACAGAGGAGTTGAATCGAGTTAGGCGGATCGCATCGATGTACCCAAAATTCAAAAGCCCCGCCGGTCATGCGGGGCTTATAACGTTGCCAATTGGTACACCACCTGCGAGCTTCCGGCATAGCACGGGCAATCAACTTTGAAGATCGTTAGTTATGTCGAGTGTCGTGCGGAGGACGACGGAGTCGAACCGTAATCGCTAACCGGCCACTCGACCACTTCGCAGGTGGTGTCCTGTACCCACTGGCAACGTCCTCCAGACGCAACCTGCTGTGAGCCACTATCCTCGTAGTCGTGCGCATGCGCAATCGCTCGAAAACGAGAAGCGGCCCTCGGCACTCTCGTCTCACATCGGATCGCCCCACCGCGGTCCCCAGAAATTCAAAAGCCCCGCTAGTCAGGCGGGGCTTACAAAAGTTGCCCAGGTTGGTACGCTACCTGTCAAGTAACTCCATTATAGCAAACCAACGCAAGCCGAGAAGCCGTGCGGAGGACAACGGACTCGAACCGTAATGGGGAAATACTGAACGGGCGATAGGAT
>CAWEPW010000049.1:0-133832 GCA_963810955.1 uncultured Acidobacteriaceae bacterium
CAGGAAATCTGAAGTGCGGAATCGCGATAATTTTCCGATTCGCATCGCGCGTATCTCGCCTTTGCGAGCGAGACGCTGAAGCGTCTTCGGATGAATTTGAAGCAGCGCTGCTGCTTCGCGTGAATCGAGGAATCTCTCGAAATGAGGGACAGGCTCGGTGACTGGTGTCGCTTGATGCATCTCGCTGCATATCAACCCCACAGAATGCAGAGTCGAGACGTGGCCGGAATCAAAGAATGCGGAAATGACAAAGGTCGCCACTACCGCTTAAGGGGTTCTGTTCCTTCACTCAGGATCCTCAGATACCGTGAATATCCGAAGACACGGGCTCGGCGCTTTCCCGTGACCTCCTTGGCTATGCCGAGGCGAACCAGGTGATCCAAGGCAACCGTCACCGTGGGGATGGATAGCTTAAGCTCGTCGGAGACAGCGCCGATACCTGCCAGAGGTTTCTTCTGCATGTACTCATGAACACGCAATGCAGAAGACGCAGCGCGTCCGATTGTCTGAATACGGTCTCGATCTTTTGCAAAGAGCGTCAGAATCTGTTTTGCGGCATCAGCGGCGGAGCGCGCCGTGATCTCCGTCCCTTCGAGGAAAAAAGCCAGCCACTCTTCCCAGGCACCGTCTGTTCGTACACGCTGAAGCAGATCGTAGTAGCGGTCGCGGTTCGTTTTGAAGTACAGGCTGAGGTACAGAAGAGGCTCTCGCAACGCGCCCTTGGAGCAAAGCAGGAGTGTGATCAAGAGGCGCCCGAGTCTGCCGTTACCATCCAAGAAGGGGTGAATGGTTTCAAACTGCACGTGAACCAATCCGGCCTCGACCAGAATGGGCAACTTGTGTTCTTCGTCGTGGAGAAAACGCTCAAGGCTGTCGAGACACTCCATCAACCGCTCTGGCGGAGGAGGAACAAACGCGGAATTGCCGGGACGCGTTCCGCCGACCCAGTTTTGAGAGCGCCGGAATTCGCCGGGGGTTCTGTCGGCCCCACGTCCGCCACGCAACAGGATGGCGTGAATTTCGGGGATGAGTCGGAGAGATAGCGGAAAGCCGCCCGCGATTCGACGAAGCCCATGTTGCATCGCCGCGACGTAGTTTGAGACTTCCTCGACATCGTCAATCGGAACACTTGGTTCAGCGTCATTTTCAAACAGCAATAGATCCGAAAACGACGATTGCGTTCCTTCAATCTGGGACGACAGGAGTGCTTCTTTCTGGATATACAGGTACAGGAAGAATTTCGTGTCCGGAAGCAAGGTGGTGAGGCCATCGAGTCGGCCTAGCGCCTGGTTAGCACGGTCAAGATGCTGATACAGCCCCGCCAATTCCACAGGCGGATTAGGGGGCAGCCCTGGCGGGATAAAGGCCCGCACTGGTTCTCCAGTGACCGTTGTTGTCGCGTATATCCCCATCCTCGACTTGTTTTCAGTGACCACCCGCGTTATGAAGGGTTCCTTTAATAAGCACCTTAGCTGTTAAAGGATATGGCATTATGTCTTAATAAGCAAGCAGAGCTTGCTGGACAGCTGGACCTTCGCACCGCGAAAATCAGGGCAGTGAAGACGTAGCCATGGACGGAAGTGGCAAGAGCCAGTCGTCCGAGACATGACGAGCTTGTCGGATCTAATGCGTTCTCTCTTTGTGACCATCGTTCGCACGGGGTTGCGATTCCGAGAACCTAAGCAACCGAAGCAGGGGCCCGACCGTTAAACCCTGCGCCAGCAGGCTGAACAGGACTGCTCCAAAAACCATAAGTACAAATAGCGAGCGCCCAGGCACTTCGGTGGGGAGGCTCAAGACCAGCGCGATCGAAAGCGAACCTCGCAGGCCGCCCCAGAACAGAAGGTGCTGCCAGCGAATCGGAACCGGTGACCCCACGAGCTTCGTCAGAGGAAGCAAACCATAGACCGCGACGATACGACCAGCCAACATCGCCAGAACGCCCCAGGCGACGGAAGAAAAAGTCGTAGCGAGCTGAGGCAATCGAACCTCAAGACCGATGAGAAGAAAAACCAGGGAATTGACAACGAAGGCGGCGTACTCCCAGAAGGAATCGACCGCAACCTGCGTCGTGGGTGACATTCCCTTCTTACGCCCATAGTTCCCGATTACAAGTCCCGCTACGAGAACGGCGATTACCGGTGAAACGTGGAGCCGGTCGGCCGTCAGGAAGGAGCCATAGGCCGCAATCGTGGTTAACGTAATCTCAAGAAGGTGATCGTCAAAAAACGAAGTCAGTGCTGATCCGACGAGGCCGACCAACGCTCCGACAGCCACGCCTCCGGCAACGACGGAAGTGAATTGCCGGAGCGCGCCCCACACTAACTCTCCAGTTGAAGGAACGCCCGTCCCCGCAACGAAACCTAGAACGATGCCAAATACAACAACGGCCGTACCGTCGTTAAACAAACTCTCGCCTTCGATAAGGGTAGCCAGATCCTTGGGTAACCCAAGGCTCTTGAACAGAGCAAGCACCGATACCGGGTCGGTTGCTGAAATCATTGCTCCAAAGAGAAATGCCGCGGACCATGGAATGCCAATTCCTGCATGGACGATGAGGCCGGCCACGCCAGCCGACACGCAGACGCCAAATATTGCCAGAATCAGGATAGGTATGGCGTTGACACGCAATTGGTCTAATCGGAGATGCAGCGCGGCTTCGAACAGCAAGGCCGGCAAAAAAATGAGCAGGATCAGTTCCGGTGAGATGTGGATGTCCGGCAAAAAGTGCAGTGGGCTGATGGCGAGTCCAACGATTACGAGGGCGAGCGTGTAGGGGACGCGCACCCACTTTGTTGTTATCGCCACTGCCGAGGCAATCAGCAAGAGAATCATCAAAGTGCTGACCGCAAAATACACGTTGTTTATGGGCACCATAATTAAGACCGCAACTCGCCTCCCGCAGAGGGTAAACCGGCTTGATTTCTTGCGGACAGGCGACGATGATTTTCCTGATCCGTTGCTCTCCGCAAGAAAACTAAGTGGACGATCGTCCGGCACCCGGACTCAGCGCCGCTACCAACGGCCCGGCAATCGATCTGAGATGTAAGTCGCGCTGCGGGAAAGGCATCTCGATATTCTCTTTTCGGAATGCTTCGAAAATCGCGAAATAAAGATCGCTTTTCAGCCGCGCCGGTGTCTGTACTTGCTGAATTGTCCATACCCGAAGTTCGAAATTCAGCGAACTGTCCCCAAGCCCGACAAAGATCACTTCGGGAGCAGGATCGGCAAGAACATCGGGATGGGTTCTGGCAACTGCGAGCAGGACCTCTCGAACCTTCTTGGGATCGCTATCGTAGGAGACACCAACGGGAAGCGATATTCGGACCCGCCGGTCATTTGCGGTCCAATTGGTGACGCGCTGGTTGATGAAATCGGAGTTGGGAACGATGATGACGACGTTGTCGTTGGTTCGTATCCAGGTGCTGCGCCCGCGCAAGCGAACCACGTCTCCGTAGGTGTCGCCCACTTCAATCCGGTCTCCCAGTTTGATGGGCTGTTCCAGCAGCAGAATCAATCCCGCAACAAAATTGCTTACGATCGCCTGCAGGCCCAAGCCGACGCCGATTCCGAGTGCGCCCCCCACCACCACCAGACTGCTTAAATTCAGTCCCAGGGATTGCAGGCCGACAATAAGGCCGAGAACGAAAACCAAATACGAGACCACTCTGGCAATGGCATATTGCTGCCCCATGGCAAGCGGCATGTGGGTTAGAACTCTGTTTTGCAGCAACAACATTGTGAAATGAGAGCCGAGGGTCAGGGCAACAAGAAAGATCGCGGTTTTAAGAAGGAAGAAGAACGTTATCGGCAGCCCGCCCAGGTTGAAGAGCGGCTGAAACAGATAGTGCTGCAACCGGGCTCCGGCGTCCCCTAATGCCGGCGCGTACAAGCTTCCGAATGCCAGCAGAGCCACTAGCACCACGAGCGAGAGCACGAGGAACGTGATCACCTGCAACCGGGATAATTTCACGGCAATTCCTTCCTGAGCGCGGATTGAGCCTTACGGATGGAAATCCCCCCGCTATTTTTCGAGTGGGGCGCCCCGTACCACCAAAACAGGGCACGGCGCGCTCGAAACAACATCATACGCAGTCGGTCCAGGCAGATGAGCAGCTACTCGCGGATAACGAGATCCGCGGACGCCGAGGATGATGAGTTCGATCTCCAGCCTCCGCGCGAGTTCCAAAATAAACTCGGCGGGCACGCCAAACTCAATGTAACAGTCAGGCGTAGTCCCTTCTTCCCAGGCCCAGTGTTTTTCCATGAAGCGCAGACGGAAAAAGTCGGCGGCCTGCATACGCGTCGAGAGCGGTTCTTTGAATGCATCCTGGGTAACGTGCAAGAAGAAAAGCGCTGCACGATATTCTTTCGCTAGAGAGCATGCATAGCGCATGGCCAGTTCAGACTCTGGAGAGAAATCCGTAGCGTAAAGAATGCGTCGCGGTTTAGCCTCTGTTTGCGCCGGTATCGAATTCTGTGGACCCACCATCAACACCGGAGCTCCGCGCACAGCGCAGGATTTCTTCGGCGGTTGATCCGAGAAGCAGCTTTTCGATACCGCGTCGGCCATGGGTGCCGATCACAATCAGATTGATTTGTTTTTTCTCCACCATGGCGGAGATCATCGGCCACACAGTCCCGTGTTCGACGAGAACCTCATGCGGAACTCCCCGAAGAAGCGGCGAAGCTCCCAGTCCGGTCATCTGTTCTTCCACGTGTCCGCGCATTTTTCCTAGCGCCGCATCTCGCTCGCCGACTGGAATTACGTCGAACGCATCCGTCGGAATCACATACGCGAGGTAGAGTTTCGCGCCAAAGTGTCGAGCGAAACGGCAACGGCATAAGGCAGCGCCGTCGTCGAAGAGGGTGAAAAATCGGTGGCAAAAAGAATATGGTTAAAGAGGACTTGGGTCACGGGCATCCGTCCACCCTTATGTTACACTCCGGCGAAATACGAGACCTTATAACCGCGCTCGATCTGCGTAACTTATGCCCGGAGGATTGTTTTGACCGCTGACCGACCCGCACAGGCGACGCGAACGGTTGGCGCGGCAATCTTGTGGGCGCTTTCGCTGCTGGTAGGAGTCGTCGCAGGTCTCGGAGCTGTAGTATTCCGCGCCCTCATCGCAATTTTTCACAATCTTTTCTTTCTAGGCAGACTTTCCGCCGCCTACGACGCAAACACGCACACACCGCCCAGTCCCTGGGGGCCGCTTGTGATTCTCGTCCCGGTCGTCGGGGCCTTCGGTGTGGTTTTCCTGGTGAAGAACTTCGCCCCCGAGGCCAGGGGTCACGGCGTACCCGAAGTGATCGACGCGGTTTTCTATCATAAAGGAGTCATTCGCCCGGTCGTTTCGGTCGTCAAAGCGCTGGCGTCCGCGCTCTCGATCGGGAGCGGCGGATCCGTTGGCCGCGAGGGGCCCATCATCCAGATCGGTTCTTCTTTTGGTTCGACCCTGGGACAGATCTTGCGTCTGCCTACGTGGCAGGTTGTCACGCTCATCGCGGCTGGCGCCGGTGGGGGAATCGCGGCCACGTTCAATACTCCCGTTGGCGGCGTGCTGTTCGCGGTCGAGATCGTCATGCACGAAGTCAGCGCTCGGACTTTGGTGCCGGTGGTCACCGCGACCGCAACGGCCACCTACATCGGCCAACTTTTCTTCGGTCCGCATCCATCCTTTTCCATTCCTGCTCTTGAAACGACATACTTTCAATTAACTGATCCCAAGGTGCTTGTTGCGTATGCTGTTCTGGGCGCGATCGCCGGCCTCGTCTCCGCGCTGTTCATTCACTCCATCTACGGAGTCGAGCGCTTCTTCGAAAAGCATGTTAAAGGCGGATACTACGTGCAGCATGCGGTTGGAATGCTCACGGTCGGAATCATGCTGTATTTCTTTATGCGCTTCTCTGGCCACTACTATGTGGAAGGCGTCGGATACGCAACGATTCAGGATGTGCTCGCCAGCGCGCGGCTCCCCGTGTACTTTCTCATTCTCCTGTTTGTGGCGAAGCTGCTCGCCACCTCATTAACGCTTGGCTCGGGGGCATCGGGCGGCGTGTTTTCCCCGGCGCTCTTTCTGGGCGCGACGGCCGGAGGCGGATACGGCGTCATACTTAACACGCTGTTCCCCGCGCTTAACATCAGCGCGCCCGCGTTTGCCGTTGCAGGAATGGCCGGAGTTGTAGGCGGGTCGACGGGAGCGGCCATGGCCGCGATCGTCATGATTTTCGAGATGACGCGGGACTACACCGTGATCATTCCTATGACATTGACGGTTGCCATCAGCTATGGTGTTCGCCGAAGCGTGATCAGAGACAGCATCTACACCCGTAAACTCGTTCTGCGAGGCGACCCGGTGCCCGAGTCCCTTCGAGCCGATCTTCAATTCACGCGCCGCGCCGCGAGCATCATGAATTCGAAGCTGCAGATTTTTCCGGCAACAACACGTTTACAGGATCTCCCGTCCGGCAAGACCGATGCTTTCCTGGTGACCGGCGCGTCTGGCGCCATAGAGGGAGCGGTCCCTGGCGAGAGTTTGAACGCCCTCAGCCGCGCCAATCCGGCAGCCGTGATCGGCGATGTCGTGCAGACCAATTTTGTAGTGGTGACGCCGGATAATTCCGTGTGGGACGTTGTGGCTGCGATGCGCTCCGCCGACTCCGCCGTCGCATTGGTCGCCTCGCGCAAGGGGGATCTATCAGCCGCCAACGTGCAAGGGATCATAACCCGCAAAGACCTAACGGACGCGCTCGCGAGCGATATGGAAGTATTCGGCGTCTAAGCTTGACTCTTACCCGGAGCCCACGCAATGCTCGTGACCATCGAGGCTAACCGGCGAAACCGGAATCAGGCCTTCGCCCTTGCTGGCGCCGCGGCAGTGGTGTCGGTGGTTGCCGGCTGGTTTTACCACCCTGTTCTTTTGTCGGTGCTCCTCTCTCCATTCATCTTCTGGTTGATTCGACGCCGATGCCTACGGCGGTTGAAGGCTATGGAAGCGCCGTTCCCCGCTTCGTGGGAAGCGGTGCTGCAGTCTCATGTCAGCTTTTTCCGAGCGTTGCCGGCAGATCAGCAGGAACGATTTCGACAACTGGTCAAAGTCTTTCTGGATGAGGTCCGTATCACGGGCATCCAGACCGAGGTCGACGACACCGTTCGTGTTCTAGTGGCCGCCAGCGCGGCGATCCCCATCTTCGGATTTCAGGATTGGGAATACCATCGCCTCGGCGAAGTGCTCGTCTACCCCAACCGGTTCGACGAGGGAT
This sequence comes from uncultured Acidobacteriaceae bacterium, assembly GCA_963810955.1. GTDB lineage: Bacteria > Acidobacteriota > Terriglobia > Terriglobales > Acidobacteriaceae > Acidiflorens. Next base: position 7,267 of record CAWEPW010000049.1, read on the forward strand.
ATCAAACAACCGGCAGCGCCGACGAGAACATTCTCGGCATGGTCGGACTGAAGCACATACGTGGCGTGATGATTCTGTCGAAGCCCTCTCTGCTCGCCGGTTTCGACACTCCGTCCACCGGCGACAACGTCGGTATCCATGAGTTCGCGCACCTGGTGGAGTTGGAAGACGCTGAAGACGGTCTCCCGCCCGAAGTCCCGCGGCAAGCGGTCCAGCAGTGGGTGGAATTCGTGGCGCGCGAACTGGCCCACCCCTCGAAGAATAGTTCCTACATCCGCGATTACGCTTATACGAACGAACATGAGTTCTTTGCCGTGCTGGCGGAGTATTTCTTCAAATCGCCGGACTTGCTCAAAGAGAAGGATCCTAAACTCTATGAGATGCTCCACGAGATGTTTCATCAGGACACCGCGTCTTTACTCAAACTGACGCTCTCGCGTCGCCCAAAGTACGGCCGAAATTCCCCTTGCCCATGCGGAAGCGGGAAGAAGTACAAACATTGCTGTCTGTTGAAAGCCAAAACAAAAGCGGCAAACGAAGCTACCGAAACTCACAACCCACGCTGAACCGCTCGACTTTACAACTCGGATCCTGCCCCCGCAGAGAGGCATTTGACTTCCCATCGGCGAGTGTTCAATTTGAACAGACACAGCTTTCCAAGTTTAGTGAAATTTTACAATCTGAATTTTCTTGGCGCACTTTGTTATAGTTGTTCCGTTCCGTCGCGGTAATTGGACAGGAGCATTCGACTCATCTGGCAACCCGCGTGGAGAAAGTCGTGAGCGCCACCAGGTATTTCCAACTCGCTTCTTTTCCGGTTCTAGTGGTGATGCTTGCAATGTGTTCCAGTGCGGGCGAGACCACACCCCGGACCGAATCTGGTGCGACAGCCGTCACCAAATCATCCTCCACGGGAGATGCGGCCAACGAGAAACCGTCGTCTGAATATGTTGGGGCAGACACCTGCAAAGCGTGCCACGGCGATATTTACGCTGGCTGGGAAAAGACCCCGCACTGGAAAACCACGCTGGACAAATTGGGCGGCCCATCCAAGCAAGGCTGCGAAGGATGCCATGGTCCCGGCAAGGCGCACGTCGATGGCGGCGGCGATGTCACCAAGATCTTCACATTCAAGAACGTTTCCACAAAAGCGATTGTCGATCGCTGCTTGAGTTGCCACGCCGGTGGCACGCAGCATATGAATGCGATCAACTCGATCCACACGCGAAACAATATCAGCTGCATCTCCTGCCACTCTCCGCACCATTCGCAAACCAAAGAGTTCCTGTTGGTGAAAGCACAGCCGGAGCTCTGCTACACGTGCCATTTGGGAAAAAAGGCCGAGTTCGAAATGCCCTTCCACCATCGTGTGAACGAGGGGCTCGTCCAATGCACGGATTGTCACAACGTGCACGGTACAGTTGGGCCTAAGCAGGTGCGCACTTCGGCCACGCAAGATGCTGTTTGCTTCACCTGCCACACCGACAAGCAGGGACCGTTTGTATTCGAGCACGAACCAGTAAAGATCGAGGGATGCACCTCCTGCCATATTCCGCACGGGGGCGCTAACGTTCACATGCTCAGGGTAAGCAACGTGAATTTGCTGTGCCTGCAATGTCACACCACTTCCGCTCCTAACGCGAAGACCGGTTCGGCCCCTGCCGCTCCTTCATTTCACAGCCAGGAGACTTTTTTCAAATCGTGCACGCTTTGCCACAGCCAGATCCACGGCTCCAACTTTGACGCAACTTTTTTCAAGTAGACCGTCATGAACACTGTCCTGGCCAAAAAACGCAAGCAGAGGAAGATTGACGCAACAGTCTTGAGACGTCACCTGGCGACTCACGGGCGCGGCCTTCTGATGTTCGCCTTGGCAATGTTGTTGTGTTCGTCGTCCTCTGCGCAAAACAGCTCGGGAGAAACCCAAGGCATCGATTCGGGCGGCTACAACGTTCAGCAATCCGTTGAGGCAGGGTATCGCTATGCTTCGATCAATGGAAACCTGGACACCTACGATACCTTTGTGAATCTGGCCTCGGGGCCTCGTCTCTTTGACTACACGCTCGACATGCGCTCCCTCGACCATAATGGTCTCCTTTTCGATACCCTCAACTTCAGCAATTTTGGCTATGGAGGCGATCCCAATGATGTGACCCGGCTGCGCATAGATAAGAACAAGTTCTATGACTTCCGGGCGCTGTTTCGCCGTGACAAGAATTTCTGGGACTACAATCTGCTGGCAAATCCGCTGAACCCTTCGAGTTCGACTCCGGCTGTGAGCATCGCAAATTCGCCGCATGAACTGGATTTGGTTCGCCGGATGCAAGATTACAATTTAACCCTGTTTCCGCAATCGCGCGTGCATCTTCGACTCGGCGTCTCGCATGATCGGGACGAGGGGCCTGGCTTCTTTACCACGGACGGAGGCACGATCTCCGCGTTCAACGAATCCTACAGCTACACCACGAATTCCTATCGCGCCGGCGTAGACTTCCGGCTCCTGCCGAAAACGACAATCTCTTATGACCAGTTCCTGAGCTATTTTAAGCAGGACAACGTCGTCACCGATAACCCGCAGAATTCCGGCTATCAACTCGCCAACGGCACGCCCGTCGATCCCGGCATTATTTGGAGCACGAACGGACCCGTAGAGATTCTGCCGTGTGCCGCCCCGATTCTGACCGCGCCAAACATCTTCAATCCCAACTGCAATGCCTATCTCTCCTACAGCCAGGCTGGGCGGCCAAGAAACTTCATGCCCACGGAGCGGTTACGTTTTCAATCAAACTATTTCAAGAACTTCGAGACCTCGGGCTCACTGGGCTACAGCACGGCCAACAACTCTGTGCCAGACTTCAGCGAAATCGTTAACGACTATGTCACTCGAAATGGCTCGCGGGGAGGCACTACGGGTGGCCCCGCCGACACCAAGCGCGTCTCTGTGAACGCTAACTGGTCGGGAGTCTATTCAGTGACCGACAATTTCCGCATCCTCGATTCATTTCGTTACGACAACTGGCGCACTCCCGGTCTCTGGGACTCGTCGGAGACGAACATATTCGGGCAACTGCAGCCGGGACTGGTTGGTCTGGCGCAGCCTCAAGCCTTATTCACTGCGGCGACGTTTCTTTCCCTCTGTCCCGCGCCCTACACCGCGGCCACTTGCCCGAGTCATACAACGAGTTCATCAGCCGACGTGGTCGATGGCCCGACCGCGACGTTTCTGGGACAAAACATAAGATCCAATACCTTCCAGTTGCAATATGACTTCACGCCTCGTATCACCGCCAGCATAGGCTACGTTTTCACCGCTCGCACCATCGCCGATTTCAGCTCGACTTTCTATTCAGCGGAAACATATTTTCCAGGCGGAGCCGGCGGCGCTCCGGCGAACGATTATTTTGCTGCCCGAGGAGATTGCGCGACCCCCTCGGCATGCACCGAGACTGTAGACCCCACGACCGGCCAACTTATTTCGCTGACTTTTTCGGGCCCCGCGGCGGGCAACGATACGTCGCGCAATATTACGGAGATTCACGAGAATGCTGCGTTCCTGGGCTTGACCGCCCGCCCCACTGACAATCTCCGAATCACAGGAGATTTCGAATTCGGTTACAACAATTACTCTTTCACCCGGATCAGCCCGCGCCAGGTGCAAAGCTACAAGATCCAGGCAAACTACAAACCGCGCGCCTGGATCAATATCGACGGCGCAATCGACATTCATGAAAACCGCGACAACGTCTCGACGGTTAACGATCTGGAACACGGCCGAACTTATAGCTTCGTGACAACCCTAATGCCGCAGTCGAAAATATTTTTCAATCTTGGTTATACCTATACCGACATTTACACCCAGGCGCTGATTTGCTATTACGACAATGCTTTTGGTCCGCCGCCCGCCACTCAGTGCCCAGCCAGCCTGGGTTATTCGCCACCCGCAATTCCGGGGGCGGGATCTTATTCCAGCAAGCAGCATTTCGCCTACGGCGACATCTCGTGGAAGCCGGAAAAACGAATCACCGCGACCGTCGGTTACGCGGGAACCTTCGTTGGAGGCAATACTCTGGCCATCGATCCCCTCCAGGTGCCCGGCACCCTCGCTTTTAATTATCAGAAACCGTACGTGAGGGTGATCTACGACGTGTACAAAGGTCTCAGTTACCGTATGACCTGGAACTATTACGGATACAACCGCAGGGGGCAGGCTTCCAATGCAATACCCGGACTGGCACCCATTCCGATACCGGACTTCAACGGCAGCACGGCCGAATTCGCATTGCGGTACGCTTTCTGAACCAACAGCAATAAAATGGCGACGCGCAGAGACTAAGAGATAAATGTTCCAACAAAGAATATCGAAGATGAGAATCGCGAATCTGCCATTGTTTGTAGTCGCGTCGGCGTTAGTGGTCTTCATGCTGCCGTTGTCAGCTCGGGCCCAGAACGCGGCGGCCACCTACAAAGCCAAATGCACTGGCTGTCACGGCGCCGATGGAAAGGGAACTACTGGAGCGGGGAAGGCGCTTGGCGTGCCCGATTTCGGCTCTGAGGAAGCGGCGAAAATGAGCGACGCCGATCTGGCCAGGATCATCACAGACGGCAAAGGCAAAATGCCTGCCTATGGTAAGAGCCTGAAAGAAACTGAAATTAAGGACCTGGTCGCCTACATCCGCGGACTGGCCAGGCAAAAGTAGTTGTGGATGCGGAAGGGTGGAAGGCTTGAACCACATTCGGCTCATCGGCATTGAGCAGGTTATCGATCCCCGTACACTCGTGTTTGCTCTGATTGGCGCCACTATCCTGCTGATTCTGGTGGTTGTGATCCGGCCCTCGATTACGGTTTCGCGCGAGGGCAAGATCCTTGCGTTCCTTGCCCTCTTCATCTTGCCGGTAATATCCGCCGGTATTGGCGCATCGGAGCACATGGCAGGCGCGGAACAGACCCAGTTCTGCCTTTCTTGCCATATCATGCAGCCTTTCGGTCGCAGTCTGTACGTGGACGATCCGTCTTATATTCCAGCAGCTCATTTCCAGAATCACCGGATTCCCCCTGACCAGGCCTGTTATACCTGCCACACCGACTATGCTATGTTCGGCACGGCTCACGCCAAACTGGAGGGCTTGCACCACGTTTACGTTGATTGGTTCGGCACTCCCATGAATCCCATTCGCCTTTACCATCCCTTCAAGAATCAGGTCTGCCTGCACTGCCACGCCGGGGCGCGTTCCTTTGAAGATCCAACCCACATGGCCATGATGAATGACTTGAAATCGAACGCGATTTCCTGCGTCACGAGCGGTTGCCATGACACAATCCACAATGTCGACAAGCTCAACCAGGTAAAGTTTTGGAAGCCTTTGGAATAATGAGAGAGGTGAAAGCCATCCATGCTAGGTAAGCTGCGAATTTCCGGAATTCTGCTGATCCTCGGCTTGGTTGTCGAAGGCTTCAGCCTTTGCTGGAATAATGCCGTTTCCTTTATGTCCTTTGTATTCGTGGGCGGCTTGTGTTTCGCGGCAGGGATCCTCTTATACCTCTATTCACTGGTTTCATCGAACTCATGATGACGCTGGCCTTCTGATCAAACTCTTAAATCAATCCGAATAGAACTGATGTGTTGGAGTTCGTCGTGCTGTGCCACAATGTAGGGTCGATTCCGAAAACCGCATGATCGATGACCGTCATCACCCGCGTCGCGCCACAGTCAACCTGACCGCCAAAGTTCCGCAGAGACCAATCCATTCGGAGAAATTCTAGTGGAACTCTATCAGCGTCTGCCCCCCGATGCTGTGAAGATCATCCTGGTTTTGTTCTTATCTTTTCTGATTGGATTACAGCGGGAAGAGCACAAGGCCGAGGGAGTCTCTTACTCCTTCGGCGGAGTGCGCACGTTCCCGCTCATCGGCCTCATCGGTTACTCCATAGCGCTTATCTCGGGCACGCAACTCCTGCCGGTGACAGTTGGATTTCTGGTGATTGCCGCATTCTTGCTGTTGTCTTACTGGCACAAGCTCCGTTGCGCCGAGGCCGCTGGCGTCACCTCAGAAATGTCAGGCCTCGCGACATTCCTGGTAGGCGCTCTGATCTGTTACGGACATTTTTGGATTGCTACGACCTTGAGTGTCGCCAGTCTGCTCTTACTCGACCTAAAAGGAGCGCTTGAGAAACTCGCGGTTCGCATTGGCGCGAGCGAAATTCTTACCTTTGCCAAGTTTCTGCTCTTGACCGGCGTGATCCTGCCGGTGCTTCCGAATCAGGAATTTACCCGGTTCCACATCAACCCTTTCAAGACTTGGCTCGTGGTGGTTGCGGTGAGCGCCATCTCTTATGGAAGTTACGTTCTGCAGAAGTTGACGAAGGAACGGGGTGGGGTCGTGCTGGCGGCCTTGCTCGGCGGCGCATATTCATCGACGGTGACTACGGTCGTCATTGCCCGCCGAGCCGCTCGTGAACGCCATCCCCACCTCTTCGCCGGAGGCATCTTGATCGCTTCCGGAGTAATGTACCTGCGCTTGATTGCTCTTTTGGCCATTTTTAACCGGCGCCTTATGTCTCTACTGTGGCTGCCGTTTCTTGTGCTGGCAGGTCTCGCGGTGGGCCTCGGTTGGCTCTGGTCTCGCCGCGAGGATGCGAGTGCTCAGGCAGTACCGCGTGAGTTTGAACCCAAAAATCCGCTGGAATTGCTCGCGGCGTTTCTTTTCGCCGCGCTGTTTCTAGCCATGCTGGTAGCCACCCAGTTAGCCGTCACTTATCTGGGAAGAGCGGGAGTAAACACTCTGGCCGCCATTATGGGCGTCACCGATGTCGATCCGTTCATCATGGGAATGACCCAGGCAGCAGGCGCTCTCACGCCTCTGAAAGTGGCTGCGGCCGCTGTCCTTATCGCCGCTGCCAGCAACAATTTCATAAAAGGGATTTATGCCTACAGCCTGGCCGACCGGAAGACCGGTGTGCAGAGCCTCGCGCTCCTCACGGCGTTGGCCGCATTGGGTCTGGTACCTTTATTTTGGCTCGGATCGTGACTCTTTTTCCTGAGCCAACATGCACCTCTTGGTTTAAAACTGGGAGCAACGTGCACAGCGGCAGCACCATTTCGAGTTGAGCAAGATAGTTGAGCAAGATAGTTAAGCAAGATATGGAGTGGGCCTGATGACAAACTTCCAATCTGACGCCTTTGTGTTTTTCGGCGCCACTGGCGACCTCGCGCACAAGCAGATCTTTCCCGCGCTCCAGGGTCTGGTCACCGACGAAGATTTCGACCTGCCCATCATCGGAGTGGCAAAGGCGGGTTGGAATCTCGATCAACTCAAGGCTCGCGCCAAAGACAGTTTGGAGAAACACGGCGGTCTCAACCAGGATGCATTCCAGAAGCTGACGGCCCTGCTGCGCTACGTGGACGGAGATTACAACGACCCGGGAACTTTCACCGAGCTCCGAAAACAGCTGGGTCAGGCGAAACAGCCGTTGCATTACCTGGCGATTCCGCCCAGTTTATTTGGCAATGTCGCCGAAGGACTGGCGAAATCGGGTTGCGCCGAAAACGCGCGGGTGGTGATTGAGAAGCCGTTCGGGCACGATTTGGCATCGGCCCAGGCGCTCGACCGCCTTTTGCACCGCTATTTCGCCGAAGAAAGAATTTTCCGAATCGATCATTTCCTGGGCAAAGAACCCGTGCAGAACATTCTCTACACCCGCTTCGCTAACCCGATGTTCGAGCCGATCTGGAATCGCAACTATGTGCGCAGCATTCAAATCACCATGGCCGAGAAGTTCGGGGTCGAAGATCGCGGAAAGTTTTATGACGAAACGGGGGCGCTCCGTGATGTGGTGCAGAACCACTTACTGCAGGTTCTCGCGATTCTCGCCATGGACCCGCCCACTGGCGAAGACCATGATGCTTTGCGCGATCAGAAAGCTTCGTTACTGAAGGCAGTCCGGCCGATCGCTCCGGCAGACGTGGTGCGGGGCCAATACCACCATTATCGTTCGGTGCCAGGCGTGAACGCCGCTTCTACGGTTGAGACTTTTGTTGCCCTCAAACTATTTATCGAAACCTGGCGTTGGGCGGGCGTTCCTATCTACATCCGCGCGGGCAAGATGCTTCCGGTTACCGCCACGGAGATTATCGTCGAATTCAAGCGGCCGCCGATCGAGACTTTCGGGGAAATCGTACCCACCTCTTCAGCTCATCTGCGCATGCGCATCAGTCCAAATATCGCCATCGGCATGGGTGTGCGAGTCAAAACGCCGGGCGAGCGCATGACCGGCAACGATGTTGAACTTACTCTGACTGAGCAGGCTGCCGACGACATGCCTCCTTATGAACGGCTGTTGGGCGATGCCATGCGGGGACAGAGTGAACTCTTTGCCCGCCAGGATTTGGTAGAAGCGCAATGGCGCGCTGTTGAACCGATTCTGGGTAACGTAACCCCGTTCTATCAATACGAGCCAGGGACCTGGGGTCCTGATGAGGCTCAGCAACTCATCGCCAGCGACGGACGCATGGATCAATCCAACCCAGGAGGAAAGCTCCCAAAGCCGAAGGCTGATCCGCTTTTCTCTTGCACGTGCCGTGGCAGCTGTCCCGTTCAACATAGTTCCGTTCAACATTTTCCTTCTGTGCGCGCTCACGCAGCGAGTTTCAAACAAAAAAAGAAATGCATCCGTCGCGTGACCGGCGTTTGCCTTTCGTCTTCCTACTCCACTTCGGAGACTTGTAAAAGCACAGCGTGCGGAGAAGTCGTCCGAAAAGAGTTAAACGTCCCTACCCTCACTTCGTACTTCGCCGAGCGAATGCCAGAATGCGCGGTCGGGAAAGCTTTAAACGTCTCCAGTTTCACTTCGCGGCCGGCTTTGTGGACGCCGGACTGCGGCAGAGACTTGAAGGTCCCGAGTTTTACCTCCGGATCGGCTCTGCGGACAGAAGCCACCGATGCCGTGCACGAAAGCGCTCCGCACTTTACCACGACAGACGGTTGATTCTTCCGCGGAGATTCTCCCCAGGCCGCTGAATTCATCAACCCGCACAATAGAAAGAAATACGCCACATATCTCATTTGTGTTCTCCCCGTAGTTCAGATTATTGGGTGCTGAACCAAAGTACAGTGCGGGGTGTGTTGTTTGGAATAGCACAGGCGTGGTAACAGGACATGTCCGTGGTAACAACGAAGGTGGTCACCGTAGTTTGCCGAATGAAATTCCGAAGCATCAAGACAGCGTCAAGCGGTCTTGAGCGTGTCGCGGCAAGTGTCCGTAAGTGGAATTTTGGCCACAAGAACTGTGCCCTTATCCGAAGAGGTGATTTCGGCGCTGCCGCCAAACTGCCGCATTCTTTCCTTAATCCCCATGATCCCGACGCCGGGGATAACTTGGTCTCCGATGCGCCGGTTCGGCGCCACCCCTTCGCCCTGGTCGCTAATCTCAAGATCAATGCTCTCTTTTGTCCTGGCTAGCCGAATGCTGGCGGTCGGGCTGCCGGAGTGGCGATGAATGTTGGTCAGAGATTCCTGCACGATGCGAAAGAGGGCGATTTCCATATCCTCCGCCAGCCTTCCAAACTCCGGACTCATCTGCAGGTCGACCGTGATGCCGCTGCGCTCCGTGAAGCCCTCGGCATACCAGCGCAACGCCGAGGGAAGTCCCACCTCGTCGAGCAGCGGAGGATGCAGCAGATACGACATGGTGCGCAACTGCCGGCTCATATCGTTATTAATTTCGATCGTCTGCGCTAACAGCGATGAAGCTCTGTCGCCTTTCACTTCGGCGCTCATCTGGTCGAGCACCATCTTCATGGCCGCCAACATCTGCCCCGTGCTGTCGTGCAATTCGCGGGCAAGCCGCCTTCTCTCTTCATCCTGCAGGCGCAAGAGTTTGATGGTGAGGGCGCGAACCTCTTCCCCTTTCTCTGAGAGTTCCCGCGTTCGTTGCTTCTACGCGGCGTTCTAACTCGCTATGCGCCTCTCTTAATTGCTCCTTTGCCTTCTCCGCTTCGGCGGCATGCAGCCGGGCCTCGCGCTCTGCCTTTTTCAAGCGAAGCAACGAAGCCACCGTCGCCAATAGTTCCTCCCGCGAAATGGGCTCTGCGAGATACCCGTCAGCGGATTCCAATCCGCGCACGCGGTATTCCGTGTCGGTGAATGTCGCGGAAATATGCAGTACGGGGATGTGGGTTGTTCTCGGGTTGGCTTTCAACCGGCGGCACACCTCAAATCCATCGAGGTCGGGAAGCCTCACGTCGAGGGTGATGAGATCGGGAGATTCTTCCGCCAGGCGCAGCGCCTCCGCGCCGTTGCGCGCTTCAATAACAAGGTAACCCCCTCCCTGCAGCGTTCGAGACAGGGAATAGCGGAGCGCATCGTTGTCATCGACGGCGAGAATCGTAATGTCTCTCGTTTCGGGCATACGAACTCGAACTCCTAACCGGCTTACTCCAAAACTCAACAACCAGTTACAACCAGGTTACTAACTACGCTTCGAAACCATCATACGTGGGCGTTCTCTGAAGCATCAGCTTTGGTCTGCAACCCCGCGCGCACAAGCGCTTCGGCAAGGCGAATCTCAGCCGATTCCCTTGATTCCGTCTCCTTCGGGACGATATCCACCGCGGCTTGCAGGCGCTCGCGTTCGTGGCTCTGAAGCGCTTGCGAGGTATAAATCACCACCGGAATTTCCCGAGTTTCGGCATCGCGCTTCAAAACCTCCAGCACTTCAAATCCGCTCAGGTCGGGCATCGACAAATCGAGGATGATCAAGTCCGGCTTGCTCTCCTTCGCCAGTCGCAGGCCTTCGCCGCCGCCGTTCGCCTCTAACAATCGATAGCCAGTATTTGCCAATAGGCCTTTGAGCAGGTAGCGTGAAATTTCATCGTCGTCGACGATCAGGATCTGTCCTTCATCCCGCCGGAGAGTACTTTGAAGCTGAGTCAGCAGCCACGCGCGATCGATCGGTTTGGCGTGGAACCCGGTCGCGCCCATAGCCATCGCTTTCGCTTCATTCTCGACGACGGTGACCACGAACACGGGAATATCCCTGGTCGTCGTATTCTGCTTCAGGTCCTGCAGAAGCTGCCACGAATGTTCTCCCTGCAAAAGCACATCCAGAACAATGGCAATCGGTTTGAACTCCTGTAGCGCGCGCCGCGCCTCTTTAAGATCCTGTGCCGGAACAACCTGAAACCCGGTTCCCTTCAGATATTTTTCGTAGATAAACAGAGCTTCGCGATTGTCTTCGACCACCAGCACCGGCAATTTCGAAGCATCCAGTTCGCGCTTGACGTCGGGAACATAAACGGCCTCGGTAGCTCCGGTGTACCCAACCGGAACAACCGCAAAGAAGGTCGAACCCACGCCCAACTGGCTTTTAACGTAAACATCGCCGCCCAGCAGTTGCGTCAACTTCTTGGATAGCGGAAGTCCAAGCCCCGTGCCCTTAGCGGTTTTTTGTAGCTTGCCCTCGATCTGTTCCCACTCCTGAAAAATTCGGTCCTGGTCGGCGGGCGCAATTCCGATCCCTGTATCGGCCACGGTAAATACGACTGTGTTATCGTGTCCGGCCCGGGCCGAGACTCTGACTTCGCCGCGCTCGGTAAACTTCAGCGCATTGGAGATAAAATTTCTCAACACCTGTGAAATCTTCGCCTCGTCCGAATACAGTTCGGGAATGTCGATAGGATCCTCGAATACCAGAGATACCGACGAATTCTGCGCCAGCAAAGGCCGCAGCATGCCGCGCAGAGCGGCAAAGAGGCTCTCCACCGTAAAGGCAGTCGGGCGAATCGTGACTTTCCCCGCCTCAACCTTCGCCAGGTCGAGTAAGTCACTGACTAAGTCGGTCAAGTCCTGCGCTGACCTGCGAATGAAGGTCACCTGTCTTTCTTGCTCCGAACTCAGATTGCCGTCCATCCGATCGAGCAGAATCTGGCTGAGCGCCAGAATCGAATTCAGCGGCGTGCGGAATTCATGACTCATGTTCGAGAGAAAGTGACTCTTCAGCTCCGAGGCGCGCTGCAGAAAATCGGCTTTGTCGTTGAGTTCCGCGTAAAGAGCCACAACTCCACGATTGGTCTCATCCAGTTCGCGATTCAGTTGCGCCAGTTCCGACTGGCGGGCGCGCAATTCTTCGAGCGTCCGCATGAGCTCTTTGTTTTGCTGCTGCAATTCTTCGTAGGGGTTTTCCGAAGGCTGGCGCTCGATCGTTCTCAGCAGAGAGTTGAGTTCAGCATCGTTCAGCCGGGTAAATTTGTAGGGAATGATCTTGCCGAGCGTTACCGTCGTGCCGCTTCCTTTTTTCGTCTCCACCTGAAAATGGTCGAGAAGCCGTTTCGCTCCCAGCATTCCCAGACCCATCCCCGTTTTCGAAACATACTTGCCATTGAGGATCTCATCCAGGTTCGCGATGCCATTGCCTCTATCCTCGACCGAGATCAGCAGCATCTTCTCCGCGCCGTTCTCCACTTCGAAGGCGATCGTGCCGCCGCTCGCGTATTGGAAGGCGTTGCGCGCAACTTCGGACACGGCAGTGGCGATGCGGGTCTGCGCCTGCACATCGAATTGCAGCGCCGCCGCGATCGTGCGAGCGCGTTGGCGAGCCAACACCACGTCGTGCTCATACCGAATTTCCATGCTCAGAAGCTTCAGCCTCATGACACGCTTGCCTCTGCACGGTTCTTGGCGACCAGAACCGTCACGTCATCGCGTTCGCGTGAAAAATCGCGGTATAACATCCCTGCAATCAGCCCCGGATGCTTGCTCCAAACTCCCGGATATTGCTTCAAGTCCCAGGCCGTCTTGAGTCCATCGGAGTGCATCACCAATATGCTGTCGGCATCCCAGGGAAAAGTGAATTCCTGGATCCGTTGCAGGTAATGGCCCACGGTGCCATTGTGCGATGCCATCCCCCGGCTCCCGCCGCCCGGTGTCACAATCGATGAACCGATGTTCCCCACCCCCGCAAACGCAATCGTTCGCCGCTCGAAGTTAAGCGACGAGATCGCCATGGCAGCCCCTCGCGTCTTCTTCAACGAGTCATGCGAGTCTTGGAGGATGGGAGTCGGGGAATCGCTGCGCGACGTGAAAAAAATCCGTTCCGCTTCCCGCGCCGCTTCCGATGCCAGGATTCCGTGTCCCAGCCCATCCACCACCATCAGCAACATCGACTCCGCAGTTTGCCTGGCTCCCCACCCGTCGCCGCAAACGTCTTCACCCTTGATCGGAACCGAGATCACTCCTACATCGATTGGAGATTGATGCGGCGCGCCTTTTCGTGGCGGCCAAAATTCCGCAAGCACCGCCGTTCCCAAGCCCGGAGCAGTATAGATATCGAAGGCCTGGGCTAATCGCTTGATCGCTCCAAGGCCGTTTCCGCCAGTCCCCGCGGTGGAGTATCCATCGCGCAGCGCAGCGCCTATATCCCGAATGCCGGGCCCTTTATCGAGCCCCATCACGCGCACCCCGGAACTGCCATTGTGTGGAATGGCCTCAACAACGATGGTCCCGTTCCCGGCATGTTTCACCAGGTTAGTGACCATTTCGGTTACCACAATGGCAAGCGATCCGCGTTCCTTTTCTCCGAGTTTCGCGTTTTCCGCATAAGTCGCGGCGTGGCGGCGCGCCTCTCCAGCATGGGTTGGGTCGGTTACTCGTATGATCATCAGCTTACTAGCCCTACTTCCACCGTGTTACTGCAACCCTCGTACCTTCCCCCGCTTTGGAGTGAATCTCGAACTCGTTCACCAACCGCTTGCTTCCGCCCAATCCCAGGCCCAGTCCCGATCCCGTAGTAAAGCCGTCGCGCAACGCCAGTTCGATGTCAGGAATTCCCGGGCCGTTGTCGACGAATGTAAGCCGAACGCCCAGGCGCGGACCATTCAAGGACTCCAATAGCATCGTCCCGCCGCCGCCGTAGATCAGCGTGTTGCGCGCCAGTTCGCTGGCGGCGGTCACCAGTTTGGTCTGGTCCACCAGCGAAAGGCCGACTTGGCCGGAAACCTCGCGCACCCGTCGCCTTACGGCGACCATGTCGGGTTCAGCTGCTACCGCGATAGTCTCAGTATGGACGACTGACATGCTTGATTGCCCTATGACCGTTCTGAGACCTGTTCAGAGACCCATTCGAAGCATCGATCATTCAAAGACCCATTCAACGATCGCTGCAGCAGTTCCATACCGGCATCGACATTGAGTGCCGTACGCACCCCCGGAAGAGACATGCCCAGTTCCACCAGCGTAATCGCAACCGCCGGCTGCATTCCGACGACCACCGTTTCGGCGTCGAGCACCCGCGACATCGCCGCAATATTGCCCAGCATCCGGCCGATGAAAGAATCGACAATCTCGAGGCTCGAAATATCGATTAAAACGCCGCGCGCTGCCGTCTCGCTGATTCTGGTCGTGAGATCCTCCTGCAGGGTCAGCGCCAGGCGGTCGTGCATATCCACCTGGATAGTGACCAGCAGAAACTCGCCCATCCGAAGTATCGGTATCTTTTCCAAAGAAACTCCTATGCGCTCTTCAATGAATGTCCAAGCGACGAATGTTCCAGCGACAACCCGGTGCGCTGCAGCGCCAGCGCGAAGGCATCCGAAAGCGTGGCCTTGGTCGTCACATCGAGCAAGTTGATTCCGAGGTGAACGATCGTCTGCGCGATCTGCGGACGAACCCCGCTGATGATGCAATCCGCGCCCATCAAACGAGCCGCGGTCACCGTCTTCAGAAGATGCTGCGCAACCACAGTGTCCACCGTCGGAACCCCGGTGATGTCGATGATGGCCACTTTTGAATTCGTTTTCACGATGTTTGACAGCAGAGTTTCCATCACCACCTGCGTGCGCGCGCTGTCGAGCGTCCCAATCACCGGCAGCGCCAGGATTCCATCCCACAGCTTCACCACCGGCGTGGAGAGTTCCAGCATTTCTTCCTGCTGGCGGCGAATAATCTCCTCGCGTGTCTTCAGGTACATCTCCGTCGTGTAGAGTCCCAACGAGTCGATCAACTCCGTCGTGAACCACAGCTCAGAGGCCAGAGCCTTGGCATCATCGCCCATGCGATCGCGGAGGAGAGTGAACAGCGGCTTTTTCACCGAAAGCACAAACGTTGCCGTTTCGGTCGGCGTGAAGCCCTGCTGGGCGCGGGTTCTCGACATCTCGCCCAGTTGCTGCCGCATGTCCTGCCAGGGCGCGGTCTCCAGATCGGAACTCCCCGATTCGGCGCCCTGCCGCAAGAGCTTTAGAAACTGCAAACACTGCGCGCGCAGGTCGGATTCTTTAATCAGATCGGCGCGCCGTGTCGCCGTGCTCATTTCCTTCATCCAGTCATTGACGATGGAAGTTTCCTGTTGCGAAATCACTTCAACTAAACCAGTTGCCTTGGTGTTTTGCACTCCTTTGATCATCGCTCGCTCCTAAGAGATTGCAAAGAACTGACGCATCGGACTCCGGTCGTTCGCGCTAGGCAGAGATTGATCGTGCTCACACCCACGAAATTCATTGCGCTCTTTTGAGTTATCGGGAACACAACTCTGACCGCGGACCTTTGATGCTATCGGGCCCGAGAAAGAAAGGCATATAAGGTATTTCCTGTAGTCGCAAGCCGCCCCGGCCGCGGGAAATACCAATTCTAAGCCGGCCGAGAGAGAGTAAGTTCACATCCACCCGAATCGCCAAGAGCGCGACTCGAAGTATCACGAAGGTTTCTCGTCCCAGATCTTTCCTTCGTGTACCTTCGTGGCCCTGGTGGTTAATTCGCACCGCGACCAGCCAGTTAGGAGTTATACCCCTGTACCAACTGCTGCCCAGTCCTCTCCAAAGCCAGCGCAAAAGCATCGCGGAGAGTAGCCTTGCTCGTGACATCGAGCAGATTAATGCCCAGGTGCACAATTGTTTGGGCAATCTGCGGACGAATGCCGCTGATAATGCAGTCCGCTCCCATCAGCCGCGCCGCCGTCACCGTCTTCAAAAGATGCTGCGCCACCACCGTGTCCACCGTGGGCACTCCAGTAATGTCAATGATCGCCACCTTGGAATTGGTGTTCACGATCGCCTCCAGCAGTGTCTCCATCACCACCTGTGTCCGGGCGCTGTCGAGCGTCCCAATCAAAGGCAGTGCCAGAATCCCATCCCACAGCTTCACCACCGGAGTCGACAACTCCAGCATGTCCTCCTGCCCGCGTCGAATGAGTTCTTCGCGTGTCTTGAGAAAGACTTCGGTGGTGTAGAGCCCAAACGCATCCAGCAGCTCCGTCGCCCCCCAGATTTGATCGCTTAAAAGCCGGGCGTCGCTGACCTCCTCTCGCAGCCGGCGAAACAACGGCTCTTTGAACGAGAACACGAATGTCGCCGTTTCCGATGGCGTAAAGCCCTGCAGAGCGCGGCTTTGGGAGATTTCGCTAAGCAGCTCCCGCAATTCCCTCCAGCCAGCATCCTCGGGATCGCTCGCCCCAGCGCCCTCAAACCCTGTACGAAACAAAGAGAAGAACTTAAGGCACTGCGCTCGCAACTCCGATTCGGAAATCGACCCCGCACTGCGGCTCGAAGCGTGGATATTCTTCATCCATTCAGCCAGAAAAGTTTGCTCGTCGCGAGCCAGAATCTCCGAGACTGGACTGCCGACGCCGGTGATTGCAGACATGTGTGCTCCTTCAAAGCGGATTAATTCCGCCGGGGGTTCCCCTTTTCCAGGTCCAAGGAGCTGAATCTGAGATATTAAGGATTGCGCCGGTCCGATCAACGCTACTCCGCCCCCCGCATGCCCCGGAATACAGGGTATCCTGTATGGGCGGCGAGATATTGAAGACTGAAAATTGGAGATTGCAGATTGCACATTGGAAGAAGCATTGCGGCCTCCAGCTTGCCGTCGACGGTCCATCACGCGAAACCCGACAATCGATTATTATGATCAACGAACGATATCCCGCATGGCCGGAGAGATCCTGATGACGCATCGAATAGTGACAATCACGCTTTTCGCTCTGACCGTCGTAGGAACGCTAATGACGTTGCAGATGACTGTCTCGGCCGATTCCACGCCCTCTGTGGGCAGCATGGCGCCCGAATTCACCCTCCCGTCGCAAGAGGGTACGCCCGTCAGCCTCAAGGATTATCGCGGCAAATGGGTAGTCTTGTATTTCTACCCCAAGGATTTCACCAGCGGCTGCACCATCGAAGCGCACAACTTTCAGCGCGACCAGGCGCAGTACCAGCAAAAAGGTGTTGTGATCCTGGGCGTGAGCGTCGATACCGCCGACTCTCACAAGCAGTTCTGCACCAAAGAAGGATTGAACTTCAAGCTGCTGGCCGACACCGACCACAAAGTATCCAGCGAGTACGGCTCGCTGACAAGTTTCGGAGCGATGAAAGTCGCCGCCCGCCACACCTTCATCATCAATCCCGAAGGCAAGATCGTGAAAGTATTCACCGAAGTGAACCCGAACAAACATAGCGAAGAAGTTCTGGCCGCTTTAACCGAACTGCAGAAGTAAGCGTACAGAAGTAAACGTCCTTCTCTGCGATAAGTGAGAGTTACTAACCGCTCCGTGCCCAGTTCACGTCTACCCTGGAGACCGAGTCGGACCCCTCCCCTACGCCATGCCCAATACCAGCAAGTTCTCCACGGACCTTACCTCTGCGGCCAGGAAATCACTCTAGCCCAAAGCAGATGGCGTCGGTGCCCCCAACAACCGAACCAGGCTCCGGGGTCCGCAGCACGCCCGGTTGAGCCTCTGGCGATCGCGTTGCAGTCCTTTATCCCGCTTCAGCGCATCGAGCACAGTCTTCAGGATCGCAGCAGCGTGCGGATTCGACGGAACCGAAAGCCTGTAGTGCATCCACTTGCCCTCACGCCGGGCTGCGACGATGCCCGCCTTCCTCAGATAGGCCAGATGCCGCGAAACCTTGGGTTGGGGAGCGCCCATCACCTCCGTGAAATAGCAGACGCATACTTCCTGCTCCGCCATCAGGTTGAGCAGTCGCAGGCGGGTCGGATCGCCCAAGGCGCGGAACAGGCGAGCAAGCGAGTGATTAGCATCCATATCAACAGTTTAGCAGAATATATTCGGCTTGACGAATGTGTTGTACGGGTGATATGGTGAACGCATTCGCTAATGCGAATATGATCGGAGAGAAAATCCATGACCGCAGAAACCGTGGTTGCCTTGAAAGCGCACGTCTCGATCAAGGTTAGAAGTGTGGCCCAAAGCATCGAGTTTTATCGCAAGCTGTTCGGCATCGACCCGAGCAAAGTCAGGCGCGGCTATGCCAAGTTCGATGTGCAGAACCCGCCGCTGA
This sequence comes from uncultured Acidobacteriaceae bacterium, assembly GCA_963810955.1. Taxonomy (GTDB): domain Bacteria; phylum Acidobacteriota; class Terriglobia; order Terriglobales; family Acidobacteriaceae; genus Acidiflorens. The sequence goes on from CAWEPW010000049.1 coordinate 25,548, forward strand.
ATTTCACGCTGAATGAAGTGCCAATCGACGCGTCAGCGAGAGGCGCAGGCTCGCTGTCGCACATGGGAATTCAGGTCGCTTCGACTGCAGACGTCCTCGGTATTCGACAGAGATGGGCGGACGCAGGCCTCGTGACGCGCGACGAGATGCAAACCGACTGCTGTTACGCAACACAAGACAAGGCTTGGGTGCACGATCCCGACGGCAACGAGTGGGAAGTGTTTGTCGTTCTGCAAGACAATCTGCCCGAGCTTGCGACCGGAGAGGCGAACGCTTCTTGCTGCGCTCCCGATTGCTGCACGCCGGCAAATTAAGGATCGGTCTCATGTCCAAAGCAAAGGTGCTGTTTCTGTGTACAGGAAATTCTGCGCGAAGCCAGATGGCGGAAGGTTACTTGCGGCACGTCGCGGGCAATGAGTTCGAGTTCGAGCCCCTGAGTGCCGGAATTGAGCCGAAAGGTCTGAACCCGCTGGCAGTCGAAGTTATGCGCGAAATTGGCATCGATATTTCGAAGCAGACGTCGAAGGGCGTGGATCAATTTCTCGGCCAGCCCATCCCCTACGTGGTCACGGTCTGCGATAACGCCAAACAGCGTTGCCCGATATTTCCGCGCACCTACAAGTTCCTGCACTGGAGCCTCGAAGATCCCGCCGAGGCAGTCGGATCGCATGACGAAAAAATTGCCGTCTTCCGCCGCGTGCGCGATGAAATCAGGCAGAGAATCGAAAGGGAATTCTTGAAACCGGCAGCGGTCGAGAAATGAAGGAGCCCGCTTCGCTCTACAAGCGCAGCGTCTGCGAAGCGTTGGGGACGGGGCTGCTGGTCGCCGCCGTCGTTGGTTCCGGCATCATGGGAGAGCGTCTGGCTGGCGGCAACACTGCCATCGCATTGCTGGCAAACACAATTGCCACGGGCGCGGCCTTGGCCGCTCTCATTCTGACTTTCGGACCGATTTCGGGAGCGCACCTCAATCCTGCTGTAAGCCTTGCGTTAGCGCTGCGCCGCTTCATGCCTTGGCGTGAAGTTCCGTTCTATGTGAGCGCTCAGTTCAGCGGGGCCCTGCTCGGCACCGTTCTCGCCCATTTGATGTTCGGGCATGAGTGGTACTTGGTTTCCGCCCATCGCCGGTCGGGGGCGCCGCAATTGCTCAGCGAATTTGTCGCGACATTCGGCTTGCTGTGCGTCATCTGGGGGTGCATAAAACTGCGCTCGGTCATGGCCATGCCGGTTGCCGTGGCGAGCTACATCGTTGCTGCGTACTGGTTCACCGCCTCAACATCATTTGCGAACCCCGCGGTTACCGTGGCGCGTTCCATTACCGACACCTTCGCGGGCATTCGTCCAGCCGATGTTCCAGGATTCATTTTCGCGCAGATTGTGGGGGCGTTGGCCGCTACGCTTTTATTCGGATGGCTCGACCGGGAGCGAGACCTTACTGAATACAGGGCATGATCGAGTTATCAAGAAGGGTTGGAATCCTAAACGACCACTTCGTTTTCTCTAGTCGCGTAATGCGACTCGACGTAATCGTCGAGAATCTTGATGAACTCGGCGACGATCTTATCGCCTTTTAAAGTGGTGAAGAGGCGTCCGTCCACATAGACGGGAGCTTTAGGTTCTTCAAAAGTTCCGGGCAATGAAATCCCCAGGCTCGCGTGCTTCGATTCTCCCGGCCCGTTGACCACGCAGCCCATCACCGCCACTTTCATCTCTTCCACGCCCGTATGAGTTTCCTTCCACACCGGCATCTGCTCGCGCAGATAGGTCTGAATCTGCTCCGCCATTTCCTGGAAGAAAGTGCTGGTAGTGCGTCCGCACCCTGGGCACGCCGTAACTTGCGGAGTGAAGCTGCGAATGCCAAGCGACTGCAGAATCTGCTGCGCCACGCGAACTTCTTCCGTGCGATCGCCTCCGGGCGCAGGCGTAAGCGAAACGCGAATCGTATCGCCGATGCCTTCCTGCAGAAGCACGGCCATAGCCGCGCTTGAGGCCACGATGCCCTTCGCTCCCATGCCCGCTTCGGTCAGTCCGAGATGCAGCGGATACTCGCACCGCGCCGCCAGTATGCGATACACATCGATCAGGTCCTGCACCCCGCTGACCTTCGCGCTGAGTATGATCTGGTCCGGCCGCAATCCATGCTGCTCCGCCAGCTTGGCCGAAGTCAGCGCGCTGACCACGATCGCTTCCATGGTCACTTCGCGGGCATCTTTCGGCTCCGGCAGGCGCGAGTTCTCGTCCATCATTTTTGTCAGCAGCGCTTGGTCAAGCGATCCCCAATTCACGCCGATGCGCACCGGCTTCTGGTGCCGGGCCGCGACCTCAATCATGGTGCGGAAATTGTCGTCATTCTTGCGTCCGATACTGGCGTTGCCGGGATTAATACGATACTTGGCCAGCCCCACGGCGCACTCGGGATATTTCGTAAGCAGAAGGTGTCCGTTGTAATGGAAGTCGCCCACGATAGGCGTGTGCAGCCCTTGCTTTTCCAGTCCCTCGACGATGTGCGGGATGGCCTTGGCGGCGTCATCATTATTAACCGTTACGCGCACGATTTCGCTGCCGGCTCGCGCCAGAGCGGCAACCTGTTTAATCGTGCCAGGAATATCCGCTGTGTCGGTGTTAGTCATCGACTGCACCATAACCGGTGCATCGCTGCCGACGCGGACCCCGCCAATCGAGGCCGTAAAGGTTTTCCTACGCTGAATCTGGGCCATGTGTAGGCTTTATTTTACCATTGAGGTCGGCCATTAAGTCGGAGACGCTGCCGAACGAGATTAGTCCGCCTTTACGCGCTTCCAGCATGGCGGCAACCGTCGCGTTGTTGGGAATTAACGAAGTTTCCGTCGACGTCCGGCAACGATCACTGCTTTGGGAACGGTATTTACCGGAGTTTTTCAAGGGGACACCGGCTACGGCATCCGCGTCAGCCCAGGCAGTGTCTTAACCAGATCGTTATAAATCACCATCACTGCAAACAGCACCAGAAACACGAACGCCGCCTGGTAAATGCGCTCTTTAATAGACAGGCTGATTTCCTTCTGCATCAGCCCTTCAATCAGCAGCAGCAGAATGACCCCGCCATCCAATATCGGAATAGGCAGCAGGTTCATGATGCCCAGGTTCAAGCTGATAGCCGCCGTAATGCCCAGTAGCGGAGCCCATCCTTCCTCGCGCGCAGCCGCGCCCACCGCGCTTCCAATACCAATCGGACCATCCACCTGCCGCATGGAGACTTTGCGCTGCACCATCTTCTGCAACAGTTCCAGAATCAGAAAAGAGCTCTTCTTATTGTCGGAGAGAGACTTTTGCAGCGCCTCTGAGAAGCCAAGCTTTACAACTTTCGTCGGCCGGCTCGCAATGCCAATGCGATAAGCCGGCTCCAGCCCAGACCCGCCCGGATCAAGCACCGGCTTCACCGTGAAAGCCATTTTCTTGCCGTCGCGCAGCACCACCAGGTCCAGCGGCTGATCCTTAGTATGGCTCAGCATCTGAATCAACGCCGCCAGATGCGGAATATCCTTCCCATCCGCGCTGAGAATCTGGTCCCCAACCTTAATGCCCGCCTTCGCCGCCGGCATCCCCGGCTCCACCAGCGTCAGCGTGACATTGGCCTCTTTCGGAAGCCACCCCATATCTCCATATTGGTTCGGCCCAATCGGCTCGGGAACCAGCACCCTATCCATCACCTTGCCGTCGCGCTCTATCCCAAAGTCCAACGGCTGGTTCGGGCTGAGGTCGTCCTTGATCTCCACCTGCTCCCAGGTCGGATTCTCCGTCCCATCGATCCGCACAATCCTGTCGCCAATCTGAATGCCCGCCTTCGCCGCCGGCGTATTCGCACTCACCCACCCCACGACCGCCGGCTCGTCCGCCACCGCGAGATATTCGTAATGCACCATGTAGACGCAGGTGAGCAGCACAATCGCCAGCATGATGTTCATCGTCGGCCCGGCAATCGCCACAATAAAACGCTGCCACCGCGGATGATTCAAAAACTCCCCCGGATCGTCGCTGCGGCTGTCCATCGGATTCTCGCCCGACATCTTCACATACCCGCCCAGCGGAATCGCGCTGATCCGGTAGTCGGTGTCGCCCCGCGTAAAGCCGAGCAGGCGCTTGCCGAAGCCTATGGAGAAGACTTCAACTCGCACTCCAAAATATTTGGCTGCCGCGTAATGGCCGAACTCGTGAATCAGAATCAAAAAGCCGAGCACGATGGCCATGTCGAAGATGGTATGAAGGACAGACAATAGCTGGGGCATGTTACTCCACATTACTCTCAAAAAATCCTATTACGAAATGGCCCGGATGGGCGATTTCTTTCGGCAACGAACATTCACTATTTCTCTTGCCAAAAGTCGGGCCTCATTGTCCAGAACAAGTACCTTCTTTATAGATTCCAAATGCTGCGCTGGCGTTGCAGCCATTACCTCTTCAATAATCCGCGGAATATCCTCAAACCCGATCTGCTCCTCCAGAAACGCAGCCACCGCCACCTCATCCGCCGCATTCAGAGCGATCGTCTTGGTTCCCCCCCGCCTCCCCGCCGCGTCATAAGCCAAAGCGTCATAAGCTAAACGAAGACAAGGAAATTTACTCATATCCGGGGGGCAAAAATCCAGATGCCGTAAGTCACCGATCGAAAAGCGCAAGTCCGACCGTATCCGCTCCGGATACGTCAAAGCATACAAAATCGGCAGCCGCATGTCGGTCACCGAGATTTGCGCCAATATGCTCCCATCGACAAATTCCACCATCGAGTGAATCGTAGACTGCGGATGCACCATCACCTGCACCCGCTCCGGCGCCACATCAAACAGCCGGCAAGCCTCAATCACCTCGAACCCCTTATTCATCAACGTCGCCGAGTCGATCGTGATCCTCTTGCCCATCTTCCACGTAGGATGATTCAGCGCCTGTTGCACCGTAATCGATGCAAATTCCGCCTTCGGCGTGTGCAGAAACGGACCCCCCGAAGCCGTCAGCCAGATGCGCTCAACCTCATTCCCATCTTCCGCATGATTATCTGCGGAATATCCGCATCAATGTCTGCGCGCTCACCGTTTATTACTATCCATCGCCCTAACATCCATCCGCCCGCCGCGCATCCGCCCGCCTCGCAAACACTGATGGATGGCATTATGCTCACTATCAATCGGCAGCAGCGGCTTGCCCTGCCGTCGAGCCTCCGCCGTGATCAGCTCGCCCGCCACAACCAGGCATTCTTTATTAGCCAGCCCAACCGATTTCCCCGCCCGCACCGCCTCATAAGTAGCCTCGAGGCCCAGAGACCCCCACAATGGCGCTGACCACAAAATCCACCTCAGGATGCGTAGCCACCCGCACCGTCCCCGCCGCCCCATCGACAACTTCAATCTCAGCCAGCCCTAACCCGCGAAGTTTGACCCGAACCGTAGCCGCATCCGACTCACGAGCCAAAGAAAGCACAAGAGGCTTCCACCGCACCGCCTGCTCCAAAGCAAGTTCGACATTGGAGCCAGCCGCCAGCGCAGCAACCTCGAAGCGGTCAGGATAACTCTCCACCACACTCAAAGTGCTGCGCCCAATCGACCCCGTAGACCCCAATATGGCAATGCGTTTCATGCGGCCTTCTTATTGTAAGCGAGGAAGAGAATTGGAAGGGAGGAACACGATTCCGCAGACAATTCCATATCGGTTGTCACTGAGTTTCAAGGGATCACGCAATCCTCATCCCTTGTCATCCTGAGCGCAGCAGGGACTTCACGAAGTGAAGTCCTCGCGGAGTCGAAGGACCCTGTGCTCTTCTGCGCCCAGCAACGACGCAGCAGCGAGTTATCTCCCAACCCGCGTCATTTCCCGGCGAGGAAACCGATCAACTCTTCCCGCGTAAACCCAGCCTCTCGCAAGTCGCGATTGTGAGAAGGCACCACGGCGCGGCGGCGCGATTCAGGATTATAAAAAATGAAGTGAGACCCCGAAGTGTGATCCAAAACAAACCCGCCCTTTTCGAGAAACCGGATGACCTGACGCGGCTTAACGGCGGGGAGCTTCGGCATACTCCAGGTCGAGCGAGGCTACGAGAGTATTGTCATCGCTGGGAATCGGATCCTTGTGCTTGCGCAGGCTGGCAATGTAGCCGGAAATGGCGTCCTTCGCCATCTCTCGCGCCTCATCCACCGAACGCCCGTAGGTAACGCAACCCGGCAACGCCGGGACAAGCGCGGTGTAGCCGCCTTCCGGTTCAGGCCGAAGCATGATGTTGTAGTGGTAGCGCACCGTCAGCCATGCAAGCGATACTATCGTGCTGGAAGGACCCGGTCAAACCAACGTAGGGACAGCCGCCCCCGGCTGTCCAGGCGCGCGAAGCTCGTCGGCGCGCCCTCCATATCACCCCGAGTTTCCCAGGAGAAGCCTTCAGACCCCCGCAGTTGCCATCCAACTTGTCTTCAGAGCCCCGCAGTTGCTATGCAACCTGTCAGTCCTGAGCGGAGCAGGGACTTCACGAAGTGAAGTCCCCGCGGAGTCGAAGGACCCCCTGCACCCTCGCGCCCAGTAAGAGACGCATGAGGGGTCGTTTACCCAAGTCCCAGGCTGCGCTGCCGCCCGCGCAATCGCCGTTCTTTTGATCTTACAACTCGTAGAATGTGCGTTTATGATTGTGACCGCCAGTACTCGGGATCAGAGATGGGAGAAAATTGTGGACGAAATGCTGAAGAGCTAGCGTCAGACGACACGGGGGATGGAGGCGAGTCGGGAAAAATGACTCGGAAGAGTCGATCCCTCGTTGGTGAACCAGGCCGTCGTGACCGGAACAGACTGGACTGCGGACACGATTCAAAAGCAGCTCGAGAAAGGAAATATCGTTCTTGACCCAGTAAAGACGGGACGCATGGAACGATAAGCGAAAAAGCAAATTCATCGAGTCCATCATTCTGGGCCAGCAAATTCCGCAGATAGTGCTAGCGGAGTCCCAGGAGTCGTAAAGGGACCTTTGTCGTGATTGATGGCAAGCAACGCCTCCTAACACTTCAGCGCTTTGCCGGGATAGGGCTTGACCCCGGCGACGAACCCTTAAAGCTAAGCGGTCTGACAGTCAGAGAGGATCTCGAACACTAAAACTCTGGCAGACCTACCGGACAATGCCCAGCTTAGCCGGTACCTGGCCGCCTTCGAAAACCAGACCATTCTACCGTGGTCGTCAGGAACTGGCAAAACGAAAGAATCCTATGGTTGATCTTTCATCGCCTGAATACAACAAGCGTGGCCCTGTCTCCTCAAGGAACTCCGCCAAGCGCTACATCCAGGCGAGTTCCTGCGATTTGCGGCAAAGTATTCCGAGGGAAGTCCAGGCCTGAGGAAAACCCTCAAGCTAAACAAGCCCGATTTTCGTTATGAGGGATGTCAAACTGCTGGTCCGCTATTACGCATACAAGAATTTTCTTCACGATTATCCCGGCAACCTGAAGGAGTTCCTGGACAACACTTGCCGGGATCTCAACCGCCAATGGAAGCGTAGCGAGGGCGAACTGAGAGGGCAAGCAGAACAGCTCGAACGTGCCATCAAGACGGTGTTCAAGATACTTCGGACCAGCCGGGGCATTCCGGAAATGGGACGGCGCAAAGTTTGAGCGCAGCCCAAACCGCGCCGTTTTCGACATCATGGCCTACTATTTCTCGCAAGCGCCGCTGAGAAAGGCGTCAAGAGCCAGCGAGCGGCGGAGGTGAAGGAAGCGTTCAAGACCCTCTGTGCCCATGACGAGCGGTTTAGACGATCTGTTGAAACGACGACGAAGAGCATAGAGGCCAATTCCGTGCGTTTTTCCCGATGGGGACGTGTGCTGTCGAACACCCATAGGCCTCGCCGTTGACATCCCCAAATTCAAGAAGGCGGCGGGCAAGAAGTGAAATGCCGTATTCTAGGCGCTTTAATCAGCTGATCAAACGTCTGTCAGAACTCCGGGCCCACCTGCTGCCGTTGAATTTCTCCCCAATCGGTCAGTACACCGAGATGGAACACGACCTAGCAAGGGCCTACCTTATTCTAGCGCACGCCGAAATCGAAGCTTACTGCGAGGATCGAGGCAGAAGAGTAGCCCAACTGGCGCATCAATTGTGGAAAAGAAAACGTCGACACAGCGCAACCCTGATGAGGCTTCTGAGATTTCATCATGCGATAGCGCGAAAGCCTTGGTCGCCGATCGACAGATCGCCAGACAGAATCGAGGGAGCGGTTAGATATTACATGGCTACAATAATCGAACAGAACCATGGCATCCGGGAGGAGAACCTCTCGAAGATTCTCTTCCCCATCGGGATCGACCCAGCCAACCTCGACAATGTCTGGTTGACGACGATGGACTCATTCGGGTTTTCCAGGGGGGCAATCGCCCATACGTTGGTAAAGACGCAACAACCAATCGACCCTGAGAGCGAATTTGTGCGGATAAATAGGCAAATACTTCCAGGGCCTTCGAAAACTGGACAAAAGGATTACGCAGGCTCTGACTCCGCGGACCGGGTTGGGCCCCATCCTCACGTCGCGCTCTTCGACCCTAGGGTTGGCCTCAACAAGCCGGAACGCTCAGCGGAGCGGGTCGGGAACCGCAAGCTGTTTGCAGATTCGGATTCCCGTAGGGTTCTTAACCTCGCGATACCTCGGTGCAGTGCTGGTTCGTTTGTGCTGCAAAATTATGCTAGACGCTGTGGTTAGCACCCTCGCGAAGCAGCACGCAGCCATGGGATTCCAAGTGGCGGATCAAATCAATGCGCTTCACAACTCACGTTACGGGAACCGTGATCTTTTCACGCGCAATTTTTTTCCCGCGATGAGATTGGCTGGCTAGTTCACGATTAGCTGCAACCAGAAGCTCGATGGCATCGCGGAGATTCTTGCGCGCCTCGTCCAGCGCGTCACCCTCCGAAATCGCACCCGGCAGTTCTTCCGTGTAGGCCACATAACCGCCGCCCTCCGATTCCGGCACTTCTTCGTAGACCGCGCTGAGAGTCAAGTTCATGGGCTTATCTTACCTTGGAAATCACCTGCAGGAGTAGGTGCCTTTTCCCGTCCAACCCAAACCAGGATTCAGCCCGTCGCTTAAGATGGCGACATTTCTATTGCGGTATGACAGCCGCAATTAAAATATTGACTTTCCACCAGCCGTCGCGAGAAAATAAGATTTGATTAGGGCAGCATGGAAAGCTATGGCCAACTGGACGGACCTCGAAGCTGCCCCAAAGTATTTTCAACCAACTTTTGTGCGATAAGTCCTTATTCCGTAAGATTGTACGAATAAGTCCTGTAGACCCAAAGATTTGGCGGGAATTTACCCGTAAATCAATGATTCTAAAGGATCGATGAATAAAAAAATTGTAGCCCGTAAGGAAAACTCGGGGTTTCCGGCTGAGGTCCAATCACTGCAAATGCTAGCCCTTTTTCCCCGCCGCAACCACCTCCCGGAGCGCGCGGTTGATCCTCGTCTGATAGCCCCGTCCTTGCTTCTTGAACCAGGCCAGAACGTCGGCGTCCAGACGCAGCGTAACCGGCATCTTGAGCGGCTTGTAATATTTTTTCCACTCCGCCGCCAACTCCGGAGAAAGTTTCTCCCCCTCGGCCGAAGCCCGCAGCCGCCCCACCTTCCCCCGCTTCTTTACCTGTTTTCGTTTTTTCATGACGTACCTATACCATTATACGTACAAAAGAGCAACCACAAAGTGTTTCACGTGAAACATTGTACGTACAAAAAACAAACCCACCCTCGCTGCGAGCGCAAGGATGGGTAAAAACTGCACGGCTGCCCTCTTGACAAACTAGGCTTGAAACACCCTCTCATGTTGGCGCGCCTCGTACCACAGCGCCAGCTCGACGCGGTTCCACAACCCCAGCTTGTCGTAGATCGAGCGCAGGTAATTCTTGACTACATGCTCCGTGGTTCCCAGGGAATCGGCGATTTCGCGATTTTTACAGCCCTCGGCTACGCGTTGAATGATGAATTGTTCGCGTTCGCTGGCGCCGCGCCGGATTGCTGTTGCTCCATACATAATTGCCTCCGATAAAGTAAAGTTGCGAGCTTAACCCGCTTGATACCGCCTTTGATACCAAAACGCATAAACAGGCGGTTGAAATGAGCTTTGACGGTGCGCTCGGCCATATGCAAGTCCCGAGCGATTTGGGCGTTGTCGCATCCCTGGAGCAGCAACTCAATAATCTGCTGTTCCCGGGGTCCGACCTGGGTGAACTGCTCCTCTGTTGTCACTTGTACCTCTCCGAAATGTGCGCCTCGGTCGCTGCAAGTGGCGCAAAAACCAAGCCCCTCGGCACATCTGGGATTCAGTCGTTGCGTCTCATTTTGCAAACAGCTGGCCAAAACAGCCGGTTTTACGTTAACCCGGCGTAAATTTCTCCCGATTGGCGTTTTTACAGGGAAATTTCCGGTATAACAATCATTACAGACGGTTTGCGGGCCCCCTAAAGGAATCGCTGTAAGCCATCTCTAGGGTAAATCACCTAGAACAAACTTCCAATCTCTGTACCTACCAAACCCCATATTTACACGGAGGTGCATGACCCGCATCCAGCCCTCGACTCCCCTATAATCAGGGAGTGGATTTCAAACTGGTAAGCAATTACAAGCCCCAGGGCGATCAGGGAAAGGCAATCGACGCGCTCACTCGCGGCATCTTCGACCGCGATCAGCATCAGGTTTTGCTCGGCGTTACCGGATCGGGAAAAACCTACACCGCCGCCAAAGTGATCGAGGCCGCCAACCGGCCGGCACTAGTGATGGCCCACAACAAGACCCTGGCTGCGCAGCTTTATCACGAATTTAAAACATTCTTCCCCAACAACGCCGTGGAATATTTCGTCTCCTATTATGACTACTACCAGCCGGAGGCCTATGTGCCGGCTGCGGATCTTTATATTGAGAAGGAATCCACGATCAACGATGAACTCGACAAGCTGCGGCTTTCGGCGACGCGGTCTTTATTTGAGCGGCGCGATTGTTTGATTGTGGCATCTGTGAGCTGCATTTATGGCTTGGGATCGCCCGAGGCGTATTACGGAATGCTGTTGTTTCTGGAGAAGGGACAGAAGATCAAACGCTCGGATATTACGCGCAAGCTGGTCGATATATTGTATGAGCGCACCGAAGGAGAATTTCGCCGAGGAACGTTTCGCGTGCGCGGCGATGTGATCGAGATCTATCCCACCTACGACGACAACGCGTATCGCGTGGAAATGTTTGGCGACGAGATTGAATCGCTGGCGCAGATCGATCCTTTGTTTGGGACGGTCAAGCAGCGTTACATGCGGCTGCCGATTTACCCCAAGACGCACTATGTGATGAAAGAAGAGACGCGGGCTTCGGCCGTGGCTTCGATCAAGGAAGAACTGGCATGGTGGGAGAAGGAACTGGAGAAACAAGGGCGGCTGGTGGAATCGCAGCGCATCCACCAGCGTGTGATGTATGACCTGGAAATGATCAAGGCCATGGGATACTGCCACGGCATTGAAAACTACTCGCGGCATTTTACGGGACGGCTTCCGGGCGAACCGCCGCCTACTCTGCTCGATTATTTTCCGCGCGACTTTCTGATGTTCATCGACGAGTCGCACCAGACCGTGCCGCAACTTCACGGCATGTATCACGGCGACCGCTCGCGCAAGCAGACGCTGGTGGAATACGGATTCCGCATGCCCTCGGCGCTGGACAACCGTCCGCTGACTTTCGAGGAGTTCGAGCATCGCACCAACCAGATTGTTTATGTTTCCGCTACACCCGGCCCGTACGAACTTACCAAGTCAGCGGGCGTGGTGGTGGAGCAGATTATTCGCCCCACTGGTTTGATCGATCCGCCGGTGGAGATACGTCCCGTCAAGGGACAGATCGACGACCTGCTGCACATGATCCGCGAGCGTGTGGCTCTTAACGAGCGCGTGCTGGTGACCACGCTGACCAAGCGCATGTCCGAGGACCTGGCTGAGTATTACAGCGAGGTGGGCGTCAAGTGCCGTTACATGCACTCCGAGATCGAAACGCTGGAGCGGGTAAAGATCTTGCGCGACCTGCGCAAGGGCGAGTTCGACGTATTGATCGGAATCAATCTTCTGCGCGAAGGGCTCGACCTGCCGGAGGTATCGCTGGTGGCGATTCTTGACGCTGATAAAGAAGGCTTCCTGCGCTCATCTGGTTCGCTGATCCAGACCATCGGCCGCTGCGCGCGCAATTTGAATGGCCGCGCGATTCTCTATGCCGACCGCATGACGGATTCCATGAAGTATGCGCTCGACGAAACCAACCGGCGGCGCGCCATTCAGCAAGCCTACAACGAAGAAAATGGAATCACTCCCGAATCGATCATTCGACCGCTGGATATGACGCTGGTTGCGATTATCGGCGCTGACTATGCCGATTTAACTTCTTCCGAAGTGGACGGCGTTCCCGATTTCAAATCGCAGGAAGAATTGGACTCCTACATTAAGAAGTTAGAAAGCGATATGCGGGAAGCGGCCAAGCGCTTTGAATTTGAGAAGGCGGCTAAGTTAAGGGATACGATCAAGGAACTGCGGACTAAGGAATTTTTGATCGCGTGAGACTCGCATACCTCAACTGGCAGGCATGGCCGCTAATTTCGGGAGTGGTGTAACAGTCAGCTGTTTCCCAGCACCGACCAGGAATCATCTTTCCCAAATTCACGCGCCTTCTCGACGCCGTGGGCGGAGTACCAGTTGCGCCAGCTCGCAGGATCGTTGGGCAGATTGACGTTGGTGATTTCGCGCAGGGCCTGGTACACCCAGTTGCGCGTGGTCGCATCGAGCGACGGATCATCCGCGAGCTCAATCAAGCCCGGCACAGCTTTCATACGCTGCTCGCGCGTCAGCATCCCGGACTTCGCCAAGCTGCACCCCGCGCGTTCGCGCACATCGAGTGACGGATCGTTGCGAAGCACATCCAGAAAATTCTTAATCGTCTCATCTGTGCCGAGGTGCGCTAGTCCCTCTACCGCCCAAAAGCGCGTCTGCTGATCGGGATCATGGATCCACTCCGCCAGCAATTCATGAATGCGCTCCGCCGCAACGCCGCGATTGGCAAGCATTCCCAGTTCCCACGCGAAATAAGGATGGCTTCCCGTAAGTTTGTGCGCGGTCTCGAGCAGCCGATCGGCTTCCTCATCGGTCTTCTCGATGTGCCTGAGCGCGAGATTAATTTCGATGGCCGCGGCCCGCACGCGCAGATCGTTCGAGTAGAGCGCCGTATCCTGCAGCGTTTCCCAGCGCGGAGTGTCGTGCAGCTTGCCAAACCAGCCTCCGACCATGTCAGCGATCATCCTGGTCGCGCCCACATCGTGGTTGACGGCCGCGCTCAGCAGGAACTCCATTTGTGCCTGCGGCGGCTGCGTCTGTACCCATTCGATGTTGTGTTCCGATAGCTTGCCGTGGTCGGCAGGCACGGGACGGCCGGGCACGGGCAGGTCTTCTCCCGACTGTGGCTTGGGAGCGGGCGGTGTCTGCGAAGCGGCGGGCTGGCTGGCGAAGAGAGCTGTAAGCAGGATGAGAGCCAATCCGCCGCGGGCGTTGCTAAAACACATAGGCAAGATGGCTTTCATACAGGCAAGTGTAGGTTACGAAGGCGGACAGGCAAGTTACGACGGTTTCGACGAAATGTGCGAGCGGGGCACCATCCGGAGGGCTTGATCTGGGGCGTCAGCGCTTCAGATACTCGGCTGGAGATAAGATGGCGATGCCCCGCCACGGATTGAGAGATCGCAGATCGGCATCGCCTGTCAGAATCAGGTCGGCCTTTCCGTTTAGCGCGACTTCGAGAAATTTGTCGTCTTGGGGATCGCGGCATTCCCGGATCGCATAAACACTGGGCACAAACTCGGCGATGCGCCCTACCAACCGCAGAAATTGCTGGCGGTCTTCGAGGCTGATGTAGCGGTCGAACTTCGGACGGGCGAGGACATCGGCTAACTCGTTCATGGTGGCTTCGGAGACGAGCAAGATGCCTTGATCCACGGCCCGCCGCACAGCGTGGCCTGGCGTGGACTTCAGGAGCAAAAGTCGGCTGATAAGGCAGTTGGTGTCGGCGACGATACGCTCGCGGACCCGCATCAATTCTTTAATAGTTTGCGCAGAATTGATGCAGTCATACCTCGGCGCTTGGCCTGAGCCGCGATCCGGTCACAGAAACGCTGAAAGTCGGAGGCGGCGAGATCGCGCATCCGCTGGTATTCTTCGGCAGACATGATCACGGCTACATCGCGATTCTGGCGGCGGATGAGGACGGGTTCGCGCTGGGCAGCGTCAAGGAGAGCGGCAAGGCGCTGCTTGGCGTCGGTGGCGGATACGGCTTGCATAATGTCTATTCTAGATATAATGGACAAAATGGTCAAATCGTACGATTTCCAAAAATAAGGGTAAGAATTAAGATAGGAGCCGAAGATGGGGCTACCGCCCCACGCGCCAAATCACTCATGAAGCGGATTCTTCTTTCCTGGAGCAGCGGCAAAGATAGTGCGTGGAGTCTGCATGTTCTGCGGCAGCGCGGCGAGTATGAAGTGGTGGGGCTGCTGACTACTTTCAACGACGCTGCGGGCCGGGTCGCGATGCACGCGGTCAGACGCGAGTTGGTCGAGCAGCAAGCGGCTGCAGCCGGACTTCCGCTCTGGGCGGTTCCGTTGCCGTGGCCATGTCCCAATGAACGGTATGAATCGTTGATGGCTCAAGCTTGCGCCAAGGCAGTCGCAGAAGGAATCGAAGGAGTCGCGTTTGGCGACTTGTTCCTCGAAGATGTGCGCTCCTACCGAGAGAAACAAATGGCGGGCACAGGACTGGAGCCAATCTTTCCAGTGTGGGGATTGCCGACGCGGGCTTTAGCAGAAGAGATAATTGCCGCGGGTGTGCGAGCAAAGTTGACTTGTGTCGATACGACCAAACTCGAGGCATCTTTTGTGGGCAGCGAGTTCAATCGAGCGCTTATTTCGGCGTTGCCAACCGGAGTCGATCCATGTGGTGAACGCGGAGAGTTCCATTCGTTTGTGTATGCTGGTCCGATGCTGAATACTGCCCTCGCGGTTTCGGTTGGCGTAAGTGTGATTCGCGATCGGTTTGTTTTTGCCGATCTGATTTCTACTAGTTCACCAGGCAAAGAGCTACCGGGAACTCAGCCAATGCCTCCGCCACGCTAAGCTTGGTATGGCGCGTGGTGTGACTATCGTTGTACTCGTCGGGTTTTGCGAACTGCAGATCTTTTCCGGTTAAGACGTTCTGACACCTGTCGCGGCAATCGCAGGGGAAGAGAACGTGCGTGTCTTCCCAGACTTGAGGTCCTGTTGGCTGAAGATCAAGGTCATTGAGTAATGTGGCGATCAGGCGAGGTACGATAACGACCACGTTCGCGCCTTCTGACTTTCTGGCGAAGGCGATAACGTGATTTGCTTTCGCTCCTGTTACCGCCAAGGGCAGATAGTGACCGTTCTGAAAAAGATCGGGTTGCTGCTGACGCAGGCATAGCGCTCTCCAGGTCAAGTACAGCTTGATTCGACCGTCCTCCGGCGTTTGCAGGAGGTCACTGGCGGCTGACGGATTAACGGCACTGAAGCGGCTGTGGAGAGAGTCAAACAGCTGCCGGTGATGGTGATAGTCAAGAGGGCGGCGATTATCGGGATCAACCAGACTGAAATCCCATAACTCATTGCCCTGGTAGATATCCGGAACGCCGGGGCTGGTCAGTTTGAGAAGCGTCTGCGACAGGCTGTTCCACAGGCCGATGCGAGCCACGCGGCGCTGAAAAGGAACAAAGTCGCCGAGAAAGCGATTCTTGGCTGAGGGATCGAGCGAGGCTTTTACGAAAGAGGAAACTGCTTCTTCATATTCAGTGTTTCGATTGATCCAACTGGTGTTCTGCTTGGCTTCGCGGATGGCCTTCAGCATGTAACTTTCGATGCGCTCCTGGAAAACATTCCAGCCGACGGTTTTGCCCATATCGGTCGAAAGCCCCGATGGCCAGGCGCCTACGAGCGTCTGATAGAGCAGATATTCGTCGTTGGGCGAGGGAGCGGGTTTGTCATTCACCATGCGCTTGTGGCGGCGATTGAAGCGCTTCCAGTCGCGCAGCCGAAGTCTCCACAGGCCGGAGAGTTCGGAGAGCACGTTGATACGGGCGCGTACATCCTCTGAGCGCTTCGAGTCATGCGTGCTCGTGGCTAGCATAGTGTGAGGATGCGAGCGCAGGCGTTCCTGGCTGGCGGCATGAAACTCGGCGGTGGTGAACCCGAAGCGGTAGAGATCGCCGCCAACGCCGTTCAACGAGACCAGGCGGTTATAGCGATAAAAGGCAGTGTCCTCGAGGCCCTTCGCCATTACCGGGCTGGTGAACTGCTGGAATTTCATGGCAAAGTTCAGGACTGCCTGCTGAAAGGCTGGGCTTTGTCGTTCGGCAATGCGAGTTAGAAGCACATCGCCGATAAAATCGAAGATGCTGGTATCGGCGGCGGGACTTCTCCACTTGGCCGAGGCGATGGCGAGGCGGATGTAACGCGCATCCTCGTTGGAAACGCCCGCCTGGCTGACGTAGGTACGGTAAACGGGAAAGCCGGCGACCACTTCCGTGAGAGCATCGCGCAGGCCGTTGAGTGTGAAGTCGCAGGTGCGGCGACTGGAAAGCGCAATATGCGACAGCCTGTTTGCGAGCACGTTCAACTCGCTGGCTAGAGCCACTCGGACGATCAGTTTTCGGCTGCGATAGGCGAGCTTCTCAAAATCAATGTCGTCACCGATAAAGTTGCGGTAAACTCGCTCGACCCGCATCTGGGCGTCAGGATCCACGAACAGGCCGTTCACGAGATTCGCGAAGTCGTAGCCGGTGGTGCCGCTCACGGGCCATTCGGCGCGCAGCCGTTCTGAGCCGGTGAGAATTTTCTCGATGACAACATAAGGGGAGCCTTGGCTCGACCCGTTTTCGGAGTTGTTCGTGGCGGCCGCAATACTGCGGTTGAGACGTTCGAAGTACTGAGCGGGGTCGTAGAGGCCGTCAGGATGGTCAATGCGCAGGCCATCCACTTTACCTTCCGCCATCAGAGCGAGAACGAAATAATGGGTGGCTTCGAATACCTTTTCATTCTCCTGGCAAATTCCTGCAAGATCGTTGGTATCGAAAAAGCGGCGGTAGTTGATGTCGTCTGCGGCCACACGCCAATTGGCCAGGCGAAAGGCCTGCGCCTTGATGAGTTCGTGGAGTTCTTCAAAGCTGTCTGGGTTAGAAACGTCGCCGTTGATTGAGTCGACGGCTCGCGAAATGCAAGCGTCGATTTGTGGAGAGCGAGAGCAAAGCTCGGCCAGGCGGCGCTTGTTAATTTCCTTGTCGCGGTTACGCTCGGCAACACGGTCGCTGCTCAGTTCTCCTCTTCCTGGCAAGTGGCGGAAAGAGGCGATCAAGCTTTGAAACTCAAGCAGGTCTGAGTTCTCTTCGCCGAGAGTTTCGATCGCGTTGGTTCCGCAGTGTTCAAGGATGCGCGGATATTCTTTGGGATCGACCGGGAAACGATGCTCGCGATACCAGATGTCGAACTCACCACGCCCGCGGCGAAAGACGAGCTTGAGTTCGCCGCTCTCGAGCACCGCCCCGTAATGATCGTGGAGAACGGGCACCAGGACTTTTCCGTGGAGCTCATCTTTTAACGGCTGCCAATCAATGTCAAAGAAGGCGGCATAAGACGAGGATTCGCCGTTCTCCAGCACATCTAACCACCACATGTTGTCGCTGCCCATTATGCCCATATGATTGGGCACTATGTCGAGGATCACCCCCATGCCACGCTCGTGAAGCGCAGACACAAAGCGATCAAAATCTTCGGCGCTGCCAATTTCGGGATCGAAGGAGTTGTGGTCAACGATGTCGTATCCGTGCATGCTGCCGGGGCGAGCTTTCAGGCAGGGCGAGAGGTAGCAATGGCTGATACCAAGGCCGGAAAGGTAGGGAACGATTTCGGTTGCCTGTTTGAAGGTGAAGACACGAT
Source organism: uncultured Acidobacteriaceae bacterium (assembly GCA_963810955.1). GTDB lineage: Bacteria > Acidobacteriota > Terriglobia > Terriglobales > Acidobacteriaceae > Acidiflorens. The sequence goes on from CAWEPW010000049.1 coordinate 43,551, forward strand.
TCAGTTGCAGGCGATAGGTCGCGAGCGGGATGTTAGCACGGCGGTTCATGGTTCCAGAAACCATACCACCGACCACGCCGGTAGTGTTGCTTGTTGGAGAGTTTCTTTGCTCACTTCCTCGCTGGCGTATATAAGTTGGGATTCATAAGATGTGAGTCCCTTAAGTGGAGTGGTTCCAAGATTTGCCAACAGAGTCAGCTTCGAATTGTCGGCGAACTTCCAGTGTGCGGTGAGGCCCCGATGGCCATGGACTTCGTAATGCGCATTGAAATTGCATGCACTAGAAAGATGGGGGACGATCTTTTCGGACCTTAGTTTGAGCAGTTGGCGATAGAAGTCCAGCCATTCCTTATGGCGCGGTTGCGTTAATGCGCTCCAGTCCAGACGGCAGGCTTCAAAGGTTGCGTCGGCGTTTGGGTCGGGGATTCGTTCGCGCTCCGTTGGGTCGCTGAAGCGAGCGAAACGAGCGAACTCATTTCGCCGGCCCGCGGTGACGGCTGCTGCCAGATCTTTTTCAAAATCGCAAAAAAAGAAGAATGGCGTTTCGGCTCCGAACTCTTCACCCATGAATAAGAGAGGCGGTGACGGAGCGAGCAGAAGAATCGCCGAAGCGGCGCGAATGGCGCGGGAATCCGCTAGTTTGACGATTCGTTCGCCGAAGGGGCGGTTTCCGATTTGGTCATGATTCTGGAGAAAGGATATGAAGGCGGTGAACGGCAAGCTCTTGGAGGATTCACCGCGGATTGCGCCGTCACGATATGACGAAGTCTCGCCCTGGTAAGCAAATCCCTCGACTAGGCAGCGCCCGAGTTGGCGGATGGAACATTCGGAGTAGTCCGAGTAGTATCCATCGTTCTCATTGGTAATAAGCACGTGCAAAGCATGGTGGATATCGTCGTTCCACTGCGAAGTATAAGTTTGGGGGAGGCAGCGGGCGGTGCGTTCAAGATACCGAGCCTGGTTGCGATCGTTTTCAAGGACCAGGTGTACCTGTCGATCGGGCGCCGAGCCGCGGACTACCTCGGCCAATTCCGTGAGGATATCCGGCTCGGAGTCATCGGCAATGGCATGAACCGCATCCAGACGTAGTCCATCGAAATGATATTCATTGAGCCAGTAGAGTGCATTGTGAATAAAAAACTGCCTGACGGTAGTTCGTTCAGGGCCGTCAAAGTTGATACCGTTGCCCCACGGAGTATGGTGATGATCGGTAAAGAATTGCGGAGCGTAACTGCCCAGGTAATTTCCTTCCGGGCCAAAGTGGTTGTAGACCACATCCAGCAAAACCATGATTCCGTAGCGATGGGCAGTTTGAACCAGGTCTTTAAGATCCTCGGGACGGCCATAACTGCTTTCGGGAGCGAATGGGTAGGCGCCGTCATAACCCCAATTTCGGCGGCCGGGAAAGTCGCTGACTGGCATCAGTTCAACCGCAGTTATACCGAGATCTGCAAGATAGGCGAGGCGCTCACGCGCAGCAGCGAAAGTTCCGGCGGGCGTGAATGTGCCAACGTGCAATTCGTAGATAACGGCTTCTTCCCACTTACGGCCTTGCCACGCATGATCGAGCCAGAAGAAGGCATCGGGATCGATCACTTCGCTGGGACCATGCACGTCGCGGGGCTGAAACCTCGAAGCGGGATCGGAAACTTTCGCCGCATCGTCGATGCGAAAACGATATTGGGTTCCTGCCTTCGCCGCATCAGTTACTAACTTGAACCAACCATTATCGCGGCGGCCAAGAGGGATATGTGTTGGCCTGCTGAGATCTCCGAGACAGAGCTCGACTCTTCGGACAGCGGGAGCCCATAAACGAAAAGCCACGCTGCCGTCGTCACGGCATTGAGCGCCGAATGGCATGTCATGCCGCCGCTTCATTTGGCTCTTCCTTCTTGCCGTTCTTTCGGCGCTCCATTAGAACGACCAGCGACCGCGCCTGCAAGTGATAGATGGCTGCGGCGTCGAGGGTATCCGCGGGATGCAATCCACTTTCTCTAGAAGTGTCGAGCCATGCGCTCCATCGAGTACAGGGGCACGAGCCCGGTAGAGTAAAACCGATGTCTTCGTGGTGAGCGTTGAGAAGCACGAGGAAGTTTTCGTCGCTGAGTTTTCGGCCGCGCTCATCGGTTTCGTCCAGTCCCTGACCGGAGAGAAGCATTCCCAGGCAGCGTATGGATGGATCGCGCCACTCGTCTTCGCTCATTTCGTGTCCGGCAGGATGGAGCCACTGCACGTCTTTTACGTTGGCGCCTTTAATCGGGCGGCCCTGAAAAAAACGTTTGCGGCGAAAGATGGGATGCCGCTTGCGGAGGGTGATCACCCGCTGGACGAAGGCCAGCAACTCGCGATCCTCGGGCTGTAAATTCCAGTTCAGCCAACTGATTGGATTATCCTGGCAATAAGCATTGTTGTTTCCTATCTGCGTGTGGCCAATGTCGTCGCCGGCATACATCATGGGGACGCCCTGGGAAAGCAGCAAGGTGGCGAGAAAATTCCGCTTTTGTTTTGCGCGAAGAGCAAGAATGTTGGCGTCGTTAGTTGGACCTTCTTCTCCGCAGTTCCAACTCAGATTGTTGTTGTTCCCGTCGCGATTGTCTTCGCCATTGGCTTCGTTGTGCTTCTGGTTGTAACTCACCAGATCCTTCAAGGTGAAGCCATCATGCGCGGTAACAAAATTGACGCTGGCGTAGGGGCGCCGGCCACTGTGCGCATACAGATCGCTGGAGCCGGTGATGCGGTAGGCTAGATCTCCTACGATGCCGCTGTCTCCCTTCCAATAGGCGCGGACCGTGTCGCGGTAGCGATCGTTCCATTCCGCCCAGCCTACGGGAAAATTTCCCACCTGATAGCCGCCCTCGCCCAGGTCCCAGGGCTCGGCAATCAGTTTTACCTGGGATAGAACAGGATCCTGATGGATGATGTCGAGAAACGCTCCTAGACGGTCGACCTCGTGCAGTTCCCGGGCGAGTGTCGCCGCAAGATCGAAGCGGAAACCATCGACGTGCATTTCGAGAACCCAGTAGCGCAGGCTGTCCATGATCAGTTGCAGAACGCGGGGATGCCGCATGTTCAGCGTGTTTCCGGTGCCAGTGTAGTCCTTGTAGAAGCGCGGATTCTCGGGCGCAAGGCGATAGTAGGTGCTGTTGTCGATTCCCTTGAGCGAGAGCGTGGGGCCAAGATGATTGCCTTCTGCGGTATGGTTATAGACGACATCGAGAATCACTTCCAGTCCCGCGGAGTGAAAGATCTTGACCATGGTCTTGAATTCGCGGACGGAGTTAATTGAGAGGTAACGCGGTTCGAGCGCAAAAAATCCTATCGAGTTATAGCCCCAGTAATTGCGCAGGCCGCGATCAACGAGCTGGCGGTCGTCAATAAAGCTGTGCACCGGCATAAGTTCGATGGATGTTACTCCCAGGCGGGTGAGATGTTCTATCACGGGCGCGGTTGCCAGGCCCGCATAGGTTCCGCGCAGATTAGCGGGAACATCGGGGTGGGACATGGTGAATCCCTTGACGTGGAGCTCATAGATTAGGGTTTCGTGCCAGGGAATGCGGGGCGGCGCGTCGGCTCCCCAGGTGAAGGCGGAGTCGATGACGCGGTTCTTCGGCATGTTGGCGGCATTGTCGCGCCGATCGAAGGATAAATCCTCTTGCTTGTTGCCGATCCTGTATCCGAAGTGCGAGTCGGACCAGTTCAGGGCTCCTTGAATCTGCTTGCCATAAGGGTCGAGAAGAAGCTTGTGGGGATTGAAACGATGGCCCTGCTCCGGCGCGTAAGGACCATAGACTCTATATCCATATAACTGACCGGGACGTGTTTCCGGCAGGTAGCCATGCCAGACCATGTCGGTTTGTTCGGGAAGCGGGACGCGCAGGATCTCACGTCGGCCCGAGATGTCGAACAGGCAGAGTTCAACTTTCTCCGCGTGTTCAGAGTAGAGAGCGAAGTTGACCCCCTCGCCGTCCCAGGTTGATCCCAGGGGATAAGGGCGACCGGGCCACACTATGGGTTGCGGCTGGGTGTGCATTTAGCGGTGATACTCGCGACGTGACATGATCAAGCCCCTCGGCGGCAAGACACACTCGTAAGTTTCCCACCAACCATACTTGTGATTTTGACCGGCGGTATATCGGGGATTCTCTGTAGGCGGATTGAACATTGACTTGTATAGCGGCCTTTGCCTTTGGAAATCGGGTCTGCTACGGATTTCCTGGAACCGAGACTGAGGCTTAAATTGCTTCGGCATGCGTGTTGCATTTCCCGGTCATTGTCTCTAAAGGAGTGTGATGAACAGGAAGCTGGCAAAGGTCGATCCGCCTGGTATCGAAACGACTATCTCGACTCGCACCGAGAAAAAGCAGGTCGAGGAAAGGCTGGCAATTGGCGCGCACGTCGTTTATGAAACCATACGACGCGAAGGCGAAGAGGAACTGCACCGCACAGTGTCTGCCTTGGCCTGGTCGGCTTTTGCGGCTGGGCTCTCCATGGGGTTTTCGTTTATCGCAGAAGGGCTGCTGGCGTCTCATTTGCCCGATCAGCCCTGGCGGCCGTTGGTCTCGCGGGCGGGATATTGCGTGGGCTTCCTGATCGTCATCCTGGGCCGCCAGCAACTGTTTACGGAGAACACTCTGACGGTGGTCTTGCCGCTACTGTTGCGCAAAGACCTGGAAACGCTGCTGCGTATGCTTCGACTATGGGCCGTCGTACTGGCGGGTAACCTGGTGGGCACGTTTTTGTTTGCGCTCTGCATCGGAAGAGTCGGCCTCTTCGACGCGCACACTCAACAGTGTTTGACTGAAATTGGCAGTGCGCACCTCTCCGCGAGTTTTGGGCTTGTGCTGGTGCGAGCTATTTTTGCGGGCTGGCTGATTGCATTAATGGTGTGGCTGCTTCCGGGGGCGGAATCGGCGCGCGTCAGCATCATCATCATTGTGACTTATCTTGTCGGAATCAGCGGATTCAACCACATCATTGCCGGATCAACGACCATGCTCTTTTTGGTGGTTACGCACAGCATTTCGTGGGGAACGTATGTCATGAAATTCTTCGTTCCTACTCTGTTGGGCAATGTCATTGGCGGCTTCGCTCTTGTGGCGGCACTGGGTCACGCGCAGGTCGCTGGCGGTAAAGAGCAATAGCGGTAAGAGAGCAGTACAAGATCTGCTGCGTCCTGACTGTTTGCATCTCGCCTGGCATTAGCCGATCTCAAACCCGGTCGACAATACAGAATGTCCAGTAAGGAAATGCAGGTAATGCCTGATTTTGCGGGCGAGCATCGTTGAGTAGGATGCCCCCTGAGGACGCTACTCGAGAGGAGTTTCGTATGTCGAAAAAGTGGTTTCGCTTCTTAACATGTCTGATGGTTACGGGTTTGCTCACCCTTGCAGGAGCCCAAAATAATATGGGTACTTCGGGCACGACTACATCCCCGGGACTGAGCCCAGCCGACCGGCGATTCGTGAAAGAAGCCGCGGAAGGAGGCATGGCGGAGGTGGAACTGGGCCGATTGGCGGTTGAAAAAGCTTCGAGCGACGACGTCAAGAAATTTGGACAGCGAATGATTGACGATCACAGCAAGGCCAATGACAAACTGAAAGAGGTTGCGTCCAGCGAGGGCATAACACTGCCGCAAGCGCTCGATGCCAAAGACGAAGCCACGAAGAGTCGCCTTTCGAAGCTCTCGGGCGAGCAGTTTGATAAAGCTTACATGAGAGATATGTTGCGGGATCACAAGAAAGATGTGGCCGCATTCAAGACCGAAAGCAATTCAGGAAGAGACGCTGCCGTGAAGGCCTTTGCTTCGCAAACCTTGCCCACTCTCGAGGATCACCTTAAAGAAGCAGAAAACATTACGCCGAAAGTGATTCAAGCCCGCGGAACCGTGGCCCCGGCTAACGCATCGCAACGGTGAAGCCGAGATGGCAAACACCCGGCGTACGAAAACCAGGACGGCTAAGCGGTGGGTTGCGGGAGTCACTTCGGACTCCACGCATCCCCCGCCTGGGCTTTTTACCAAGAGCGCCGAGACCGTAGCGCGGGCACTGGCTTCGAAGAAAGTTTCACCGAAAGGGCCGGCCTCGGGCATGCGAATGCTCACTTACTTCATCAACCGAGGCGGGCGCGGCCTTAGCGCAAAACGACGCGCTGAACTGGAAAAGGCTAAGAAGCTACTCTCAAAACGGATCCAACGTGCAAAGGAATCTGCCGATCGAAAGGCTGCCTGAAAGGAGAATGATAATCAAATGCCAGAGCGAGAAACATTGGAACGGGCCAGAGAGGACGAACGCGAGGGTAAGTCGCCATCAACTCAGGCCGGAGAATTCGTCCGGGAAGAGATCCATCATATTCGCGAGGGGAAACACGGTGCGAGTTCGCCGCAACAGGCGATTGCGATTGGTTTGTCCAAGGCGCGAAGAGCTGGCGTGAAGTTGGCGCCACCCAAGGGGCCGGCTTCGATCCGCAAGAAAGCCGAGCGGGACTCGGAGGTTGCAAAGGAAGGAAAGAGCCACAAAACATCGGTGAAACGCTCACGCGCCGTGGAAGGAGCACTGAAGCGTGAGCCGCGCGGTGCGGCCAGCCACCAGGCGCTTTCGCGGCAGGCTAAAGCCTCGGCTGCGAAGCGTGGCAGGGCTAATTTGCGCAAAGCGGCTGAAAAAGCTGCGCGAACGCGGAAGGCGGCTTAAACGCCGGCAGTCTCACATCAGCTGGGGACCGTTATGACGAAGTCGCGCAGCGGCCGAGTACCGCGCCGGGCGCCAACGGTCGCGCATACGGTGGATGCTGTACCAGCGCGTCATTTTTGTCGTACTGGGGTGTCTCGCCTCCGTTCTTAGCGTCTAAATGTTGGCGGCTTAAGTTAACGTCCTGAGTTAACGCGTAAGTCAACGTCTGAAGCTAGGTTCCGAGGAGACCAGCATGCACAGAGACGAACTACTCAAAGCAGACCTGCTGAGCGAAATCGTGCTGCTCAGCACCGGGGTGGCGATCCTGGTGGCGTTTGTATTAATCGTCGTGGCAGCGCTTACGAGCACGGCGCTTCAATAACCAACCATAATAGCTATGCCCCAAATAGGTTTGCTGGAGAACGTTCCGTCTCGTGACATGACTCTACAGACATTCTGCAGCTGGACTAAGTGCACGACTGGATGGGAACTGTCGCTGCGGGGCAACTAATATTTGTTAGTTATGACTTCTAAGTATGGTTAAGCACAAGCCGACGGAGCCCGCCAACTGGGCGTCCATGACAAAGTCAACTTAGTATCCAACGGTCGATCTTCCAAGGAGAAAACATCATGTCGGGAAAGAACACTGCGGTTTTCGGTATTTATCCGAGCTATGCGAATGTCGAAAGCGGAGTCGATGGGCTGCGAGCGGCTGGCTTCAGCAACAAGGATATTTCTGTACTCTTCCCGGCGAGCGCGGGGACAAGAGATTTTGCCCACGAGAAGGGAACGAAGGCACCCGAAGGCGCCACGGCTGGCGCCGGAACAGGAATTTTGCTGGGGGGCGCATTGGGCTGGCTGCTTGGTGCGGGCGCCCTGGCGATTCCCGGCGTGGGGCCGTTAATCGCAGCCGGGCCAATTATGGCTGCGCTGGCAGGGGCTGGAGTGGGAGGCACGGTCGGCGTCGTGGCCGGAGCGCTTGCGGGAATGGGAATTCCTGAGTATGAGGCGAAGCGCTTCGAGGGGCGAGTTAAAGATGGTGGGATCCTGCTGTCAGTGCATTCGGGCGGATCGGATAATACGAAACGAGCCAAGCTGATTCTGGAAGCGACTGGCGCGCAGGATATTGCATCGACCGGCGAGGCACACTCCGATCTTAAAGCACCCGCCCAAGACGATCTGCCTCGCGCAAGTTAGCGGGCAGCAAATTAGCCGCGAGGGTTGACCCTCACGCCAGGGATTGTTCCGCCGGGCTGGCGCGGGGTGCCGGCATTTGCACCTGGATGATGTCGTTCTTGACCGCGTAGACGACCAGATCGCGAATCGAGTGGATGTCAAGTTTCCGCATGATGTTGCTGCGGTGTGTCTCTGCGGTCTTAGTACTCAAGTTCAGAATACAGGCCACTTCTTTTGAACTCTTCCCTTCAGCCAGAAGCTGGATGACTTCAAATTCGCGCGGAGTCAGCTTGGGCAGTTGCGGAGCTTCGTTGCGCGAGGGGCTGATACCCTTGTCGAGGAAGCCCGCCAGCACCATATCGTTCACCCGAGGCGTGAAGAACATGCGATTGTGCTGCACCGCCTCAACGGCCGAGACCAGGTCGCGGGCGGCATCGGACTTCAACACAAAACCCCGGGCACCGGCATCGAGAGCCTCGCGAATTACCTGGTCTGAGTCGGTAATGGTAAGAACGATGATCTTCTGCTGCGGGTTCTGCTGCGCCAGTTGGCGGGTCGCAGCCAACCCGTTGAGGATCGGCATGCCGATATCGACAATCACCACGTCTGGTTTCAGCTGCTTTGCCATCTCGACTACTTCACGCCCGTCCTTGGCCTCGCCACAAATCTCCCAGCCCTCATGCGCTTGTAAAAGGGTGGACAATCCACGCCGTACGACTTCGTGATCATCGGCGATCAAGATACGTAACTTCATGGCTCACCTCCGTGAGGGATGCTGGAACATTTAAGTTCGTACACACACAAGGCGCACAGCCAGGTTCTAACTTAATTCGCACAAGCGAGAAGTATCGCGCTTCACTGTTGAATGACTTCCGGGACGGGGATCAAGACTCGCACCAACGTTCCACACCCATCCGATTCAACCTCCATCCTACCCCCGAGCTCTCTTGCGCGTTCGCGGATACCGGCGAGCCCGACACCCATTCCGACTCCATGCTCACGAAAATGAGTGAGAAGATCCTGAGGCATTCCCCGGCCGTTGTCCCTGATCTCAAGGATAACCCGCCCGCTGTCCTGCCAGGAACTCACTTGGGCCTCAGAAGCGCCAGAATGGCGATGTACATTGGTCAAGGCTTCCTGGAGCACGCGGAAAAGCGCAAGCTCGATTGCGTCGGGCAAACGCCGCAGATTGTTGGGGGCGTCAAGAGTGACTTTGACTCCACTGCGTTCCCCAAAGCCTTCCACATACCAGCGGGCGGCCGAAGCAAATCCCGCGGCGTCCATGGTCGGGGGGTGGAGCAGGTAGGAAAGCGTTCGCACCTCCGACATGCATTGCTGCATCAGCTGGTCCACATCCGACCACAGTTTTTCGGACGGCGATCGCTTGAGCATCTCCACATTGAGTTTCAGACCTACCAAATACTGGCCCAAGCTGTCGTGCAGTTCGCGCGCAATGCGGCGGCGCTCGGTGTCCTGCATGGTGAGCAATCGTGAAGAGAGCTTTCGTAATGCGGCCGTACGCTGCTCGACGATGGATTCCAGTTGCGCCTGACTGCGGCGCAACTCCTCTTCAACTTTTTTCCGCGCGGCCATTTCGGTCTCGAGCGCCCTGGCTTTTTGCTGCAGAAGGCTGATGCTTCGAAGACGCTCCTCATCGTTGGCGAGACTGGTATAGCTCTCAACCGGAATCACATGGGAATGTTCCGCGCAGGTTTTCAAAAACAAATCGCCGTGTTCTTCGCGATCAAAAACATTCATCGGATATGCGCAATGGAGCGACAGCGGGTACCTCTGCCCCATTTTGTTCCAGAGTTGTTCGAGTTGAACGGCGGCCTCGGGATTGCCCTGCTGCCACAACAAAGCGACCATCTCGCCAAAAGCGGAAATATGCGGATTATTCGCTAGGGCAACCGCATTTGCGGCTCGCTCCATAACGCTTCCAATGACCTGGGTGAAGAGCACAGCATCGGGCGAGTCGCCGACCATGAAGGTGCGCAGGGTTTGCGCCGCATCGAGAGCGATGTAACGACCTTGCTCGGTGGCGCGCCCTAGATCCAGGCCCAAGCAATTCAGCCGATGAGCGAGTTCCTCCCGGTGCTCGCTGGTAGCGATAACGACGGCGGCATTTCCCGCCAGAAGGCTGGTAGAGATGAAGCGGTTTAGCTCATCCAGAAGGACTCGGCTATCCGCATAAAACTGCGCCGTATGCGAACGCAGGCCACCCCGGTGCGCGAGAGGCGCTAAGGGAAAATCATTTCCGCCGGATATCGTCGCAGTACTCATTAACAGCGCCTCCGGATCAACAGCGTACGCAGGTTGATTGCGGCCAAACGGTTGATCAGATACTGCAACTGCGGGCCCCAGCTTAGTTCTTTGCGTGCCGACCGCATATACCCGAAATCCTGTAGTCGCGGAAGAGAACTGTTAACGCCTCACTCAAGTGTCTTTCACTTCGGAAGCTGCAAGAATTCACTTCTTGGGAGCTTTCCAAATGTAAAAATTTTCTTCGTCAGACAAGGTTTCGATGCCAAGGCCCTTTGAGGTGGAGGCCCGGTGAACGGCGGACCGCAGGTTGGCCAAAGTGGTGCCATCAACCTCGGTCAGCGGAATTTTGATCGCCGAACCGATGGGCAGGGATTCCAGATCCTGAAAAATCCCCCCCAGCAGATCATGGTGTTTTCCCCGGCGAGTTCTCCGAATGTCGGCCAGAACCACGCGTTCGTATTTAGCGGGCTTCCTGTCTGCCCTGCTGTTCGTTTCTTTTGCCATACGCACCTCGCAACGTTAAGGAGAGTTTATATTATTCGTTATTTTTATTGTCAAGAACTTTTTTGTGGTTTTGCACGCATTTTTTAACGATACTGTATTCGTTCGCCGGGTTTACAGCGTGCTTTACCCGGTTCTCGCTTTCTTTAATTCTTGCCCCCGCTTCCTTAACTCTGCGGCGGTTTCGTTAATTCTGGTGCACGTAATATTCCCACTCTTTTTTAGTGGGGCAGGTACTCTGAAGCCAGCAAGATCGAGGTGACGCCGTGAACCCGAAATTTGCATGGCAAGAACTCTATCGATCCGCCCTGTTGGAGCCTCGGGTTGAAGAGTTACAGCAGCGGATAGCCGTCGCGGAGGCGGCGATTCAACAGAGAATCGCGGAGTTGCATATGGACGATTCCACCGCGGAGGAGGAACGGCACGCACTGAGCGACGCGTTGCGAATGCTACGTTTCCTGGCGATTACGGAGTGCAAAGCGCCCGATTCGGCCCCGTCGGGCACGTCGGGGCAGGCGGCATCATGAAACATTTCTCTTTTTCTGCGGGTTCTGCGAGATCACATGTTTCGAGAGGTGGAAATTGTCGGCACTTCCTGATGTCGGCACGCGGTAGAAGGGATGCCCGCGCGAGAAGTTTGGACAACAGGTGGCGCGAACTACGCAGGCATGTAACAATCGAGAAAGATTCTGAAAAAATGTTGCGGCTGACGGCCGAACTCAATGAGCGCCGGATTCCGGCGAAAGCTGCGGACGACAGCGGCGGCAATTAGCATTTGCTTCAGTTCCCCATGATGGCACCACGGAAGAAAGCTCAAGTGGCATTCGCCTCAGCGGTGATGCTGCTCTTCCTAAGCGGTTTGGCTACGTATGCCATGATTACCCGCCTCCTGCAAAGCGAAAGATGGATGATTCACACCCTGGAGGTGAAGTCCGCGCTGGGCGACGTCGATTCGGCGTATGTAAGAGCAGGGCGGGCGCGAAGCGGCTATGTAATTTCGGGGAACGAAGAGTTTTTGCGGGAGTTTGAGGCAGCCGTTCCCGAGATTGCCCCCAAGCTCAAACATTTGCGAGATCTAACCTTCGACAATCCGGAGCAGCAGCGATTATGCGCGCGCCTGGAAGATGCAATCAATCATAGAGTCGCCTTGCTTAAGGAATCGGTGCAGCTGAAAAAGGACGCGCCGGAGAACACACAAGGACAGGGAGTCTTCGATCGCAGCGGGCTTCCGCTTTCTTCCGAGATGACCTCGATTACGCAACAGATGCGGACAGAGGAAGAACGCCTGTTCGAGGCCCGGGGAAAGGCCACGGATCAGTTGTTTATTTTGACCGTGGTGGTGCTGGCCGTCTCCTTCATTCTGGCGATTGAGCTGCTGGCGGTTCACTTCCGGCTGCTGAACACGGAACTCAAAGCGCGTGAGGAGGCGGAGAAAAGTGCCCGGGACAGCGAGGAATCGCTGCGCCGGCTCACCGGACGCTTGCTCCAACTGCAGGACGCCGAACGCAGGAAGTTCTCGCGGGAACTTCACGATAGCCTGGGGCAGTATCTGGCGGGCACGAAGATGAATCTGGAGATGTACATCAGCCAGCACAAGGAGCATCTTCTGGCCGAGGCAGTTCAACTCCTGGACCAATCGATTGCAGAAACGCGGACGATTTCGCACTTGCTGCATCCGCCGCTCCTGGACGAAGCGGGATTTTCTTCGGCCGCGAAATGGTACCTGGAAGGATTTGCGCAACGCAGCGGGATCGAAGTAAACATAAACTTTCCCGACGAGTTGAGCCTACTGCCCAAGCCGGTGGCGCTCGGACTATTCCGTGTTTTGCAGGAGAGCTTGACCAACATCCACCGTCATGCCAACAGTGCGAAGGCTGAGGTTGCGGTTGAGCTCTTGCCGAATTATGTGCTGCTCAAGGTGAGAGACTATGGAAAGGGAATTGCGCCGGACTTGTTGGAACGCTTTCGCGCTAGTGGAACCAACAGCGGCGTTGGACTTGCGGGCATGAGAGAACGCATCCGCGAGCTCGGGGGTCAGTTTGGAATTCAACGTTGCTCACCTGGCACGTTGATTTCAGTAAGCCTGCCTGTGCCGGCCTCGGTTGAGACCAAAACTGAGCAAACCGCAGCTTCGGCCGATTGAGTAAGTTTATCTCTGGAATCTTCGGCTGGGTAAGCCTAGTTGGGGAAGTATGTTTCCTGGCGCAACAGCGCTCCCACAGCGTCTACCACAGCACCGATGTTGCTTTTCGCGCATGCGCCGCGGGCGCCAACTTTCCTGGCTTCATCCACCAACTGTTTCGAGACGTAGAGGGTGACGATCAGGATAGGAATCTCTGGAGAACGCTTGGCAATGATGCGAGCGGCATCGAGACCATTCATCTCGGGCATCTGGAAATCCAGCACAACTAAATCGGGACGAATTGCACTGAACCGGTCAACTGCGTCCCGGCCATTCCGGGCCTCGTCACAAACATGCCAGTTGTCGTGCTGTTCCAGAACTCCGCGCAGATAGCGCCGCACCGAAGGATTGTCATCCACGACGAGGATGCGAACTGTGCGGTTCTTATCGGTCGAACATAAGCCCATCACGACACCAATAACTTAAGAGTATGCGCAGCTTAAACTTCCGCAATACACGGAATGCTTGATCTTGCAACATGGCGGATGGTTACCCCCTCATTTTGTACAGTGTTTCTGCCTAAATTACACGGCAACCCAACCACTGCTCTGGGAAAATCAACAACTTAGCGAATTGGCCTCGAACATGCTTTCAAGTAGTCGTCCTCAACATAGCTGGAGGGTAAGAATGTCTGAGAGCAATGCAAAGGACTGGCGCGAATTGTGCGCGGCTGCATCTCGGGAACTCGACTCTGAAAGATTGTTCTCCCTGGTTAATGAGATTCTGGAGGCGTTTGATCAGCATGACGCGAAATCCGTGCAAATGAAACGCCCGTTGACTGGTTTAACGGAATCCTGAAAGTGGCGCGAATCCCCGCTCGTTGCGGGGATCCTAGCTACACGCGTCCCATCAAGACCAACACCAGCACGATGACCAGAACCAAGCCAAGGCCGCCACTTGGGTAATAACCCCAGCCTGTGCTGTAGGGCCACGTCGGCAAGGCGCCGATGAGAAGTAAAACCAGAATGATCAGCAGAATTGTGTACATGTGGTTCGCTCCTTTTTAAAATCTAAATCACCGGCTGGCCTCAACGCATGATCTTAGTGCAGACTTAGGCCACATTGCCAAGTTACTTTACGTATCACCGGCATCAACATCCGCTCAAGTCTGTACCTTTTAGGATTTGGTTATGTACATGGATTCGTGTTACCTGCTAGCGGGCGACAGTTAGAAGAAACAAATAAGCGGCCAAGCTGTTGGGCTTGGCCGCTAAGGTAATCATCTTACGTGCGTCTTCGAGAGTTACATACACGAGCGCCCGACTATCTGGGGTTTGTGTTGGCGGCCTCATGCTCTCTTGCCTGCGCGGAAACATTCCTCAATACGGCGAGGAAATGCTCGCTGGCGCTCGGCGGAGCCACCCGGCCTTTAAGAATTGCGTCGAATGGAACCATCTTGCCGAAAAGTATTCTCGTTTCATCCTTATCCTGCGAGATGACGCTCCCTGACAGATCGACGCCGGCAAACAGACCGCGGGACCGCGAATATGTCAGAATCTTGTCCTTCATCTCAATATCGGTATCGGCAGCAGCGTCCCGTCCAACTGGACCGGCCGCAGCCGAGGCATCGCCGCCAAGCTTGAAATGGTCGGAAAGCAGGTGTTCCATTCCCCGATCGCCCATGAACACCAACACCAGATCTGTGGCCTGGCCGCCGAGTTGAAGTCCCCAACTTCCGCCGGAGATATCGATGGGAGCAGGGGCGCTCCATCCATTCGCCGTGCGGCAGCTTGCGACACCTTTGCCGTGTTCGCCGCCGAAGCCGAGGGCGAGTTTAAAGAGGGAGGGGACCACCGCGATGCAATTGGCATGGTCAATAATCTTGTCGGGAATCGCATGATCGGGCGTGGCCATCACCTCTTTTAGAACAGCCGCAGACTTGTCAATGCGTTTCGCAATATCGGATTGATCTTTGTCGTTATCGGCCGCCCAGGTCAAACTGCTGCAGATCAGAGCCATGGCGGTCAGAGTCAGGAGATATTTCATTGTTGCCTTCATTTTCAGCCTCTTCGATTGCCGTGCCCAGTCTGAGCATCGGAATTTGTCTTGTCTCCCTAGACGCTAATCTTTTGCCGGCATTTCGATCCATCCCCTTAAAACCTGAGATCGATCAGGGGTATGCCGTAGTCGAAAACTGATGCCAAAATCTCGTTGCGTCTTGTTTATGCGGTTGCGGGCAGACACCCTGAAGGCGAAACGACAAAGGTCGGCGTTGATCGCATTGGGCGTTCCGATCGCCCGTGGACTCTCGTAAGCCTCGGTGCCCTTGCGGCGGAGGCTCGGCTAGTTGGCCGGAGGTCCTGGAGCTGGCTCTCCGATGTGGCGCTCAGGAGTTCGCGAATTCTCGATTTGGCTTTGTGAAGCTGGGACTTGGAAGTTCCAACGGAACATCCGAGCAGTTCTGCAATTTCCCGGTGCTGATAACCGTCAACTTCATGCAAAATGAAAATGACCCGGTAGCCTTCCGGAAGCTGGCTCATGGCTCGAGCCAAGGCGACACGAGCGACGGAGGTTTCCAAACGGCCGTCCCTGGTTCCATATTCCCGGCGCGCCGGCTTGGAATCGCCGTGGTCGTTGTAAGGCTCGTCCAATGAAACGCGGCAGGGCGATTTCTTGCGAAAGTGCATCAAGACGGTGTTTACCGCGATGCGGTGCATCCAAGTCGAGAAGGCTGATTCTGCCCGGAACGTGTCGAGTTTTCGAAATACCTGCAGGAACGCCTCTTGCAAGAGATCCTCTGCTTCTGCCGTGTTGCTGGTCATGCGTAAACACAGCGAATACACGCGCACTTTATGCGTATGAAAAAGAGATGCGAAGGCTTCGGCGTCCCCATTCTGGGCGCGCCTGATCAAATCGAGATTCCCACGCTTGGCTGCTGTGCCAGAAGTATCACCGTTCACTTATCTCCTCCTAATGCACCTTTGCAGCGACCTCCCTGCCATTCTCGTCTGCGCAGGGGATGTGTATCGGCTGACTGGCTGCAACCCATTACGCTCACGCCGGCACCGTCGAAGCTAAACCCGCGCGCGACCGTGGGCGATCCAGTCAGGGCTTTAGATGTTTTGAGTTGTTGCTGTATTGGCGTAGCGGAGATTTATTGGCCAGCTTCACTAGCCGATCGAAGTCCTACATGCAATCCCCGGCGCAATTACATATTCGCTAGGATTTCTCATTGTGCCTAAGCTCGCTAAGCTGCAAGACATGAGTTTCTTCTCGTTGCTTGTACCCACCTATCGAGCAGGGGCTGGTCAAAAGCTGGCTCCTGCTCCTCGCCTCTCTCTTGTCGCTACATAGAGGGCGGTGCTGCACGGGAGAGAGTCGGCGTCTTTTATCAGCAATCAGATGGCGTTTTATGGACTTATTGTCGCTATACACGTTGTCACCATTCAGACCGCAATACCAAATTCTTTCGGAGGCTCAGTATGAAGTTCGAATCTTTGCATGACCTGTATCTGGACCAGCTCCAGGATCTGTATAACGCGGAACAACAATTGATTAAGGCGCTGCCGAAGATGGCTAAAGAGGCATCGTCTCCAGAACTCAAGACCGCTTTTGAGGAGCATCTGGAGAAAACCAGGGAGCATGCCCTCCGTATTGAAAGCATTTGCGAACAGTTAGGCGAGAAGGCCGATGGAAAGAAGTGCAAGGCCATGGAGGGCCTGGTCAAAGAGGGCGAAGAAGTGATCTCGGAAGATATGGACGAGAGAATCAAGGACGCCGCTCTGATCGCGGCGGCACAGCGTGTGGAGCATTACGAAATAGCCGGTTATGGCTGCGTTCGGGCTTATGCCACAAAACTAGGCGACGCTGCAGCCGCTACTGCCCTTGGTCAAACGCTGGAAGAAGAAAAAGAGGCTGATACCACCCTGAATGGCATCGCGGAAAAACTCAACTTCGAAATTGCGGGTGATGAGGCGCCGGCTTCACAATCAGCGGCTTGAAGAGTGGATTCATGGTCGATAGCAACAAAGATGGCAATAAGAGACGAGTACTAACAAGAGGCACTAACAAAAGCCTGCCAGCGTGGGTGACCCGACGAACCTGCGGGCCACCCGTAGGCAGGCGGTTCCTAATGTAACGCTCCGGTGATGCACAACGAATAAGCAGTGAAAGGCGAGTCACGATGGCGACCAACGGGTTAGTGGGAAAACAGCAAAGCGACTTCACGAATCATCTAAAGAGCATCTTTGAGCAATCGCTCGCTGTATTGCGCCAAGATAAGGACGTAACCAAGAAGACTCGCCACAATGTGCGGGTGCGCCGCGATTTTTTGCCGCTGCATATCGATCCGGCCAATCTGCAGAAGCGCGCTCTGGACGATGCGGCGAAAGCATTGGCGGCCCTGTGGAAGATCTCGGAGCCTGGACGCGGCAAGCTGCCTACGAGCGCCATGAGTCCTCATAAGTAATAAGTAGCGCATAAGGGGCAGCACTTGGCGGACTAATTAAGGCAATCACGATCTTCAATTATGGGAGGGGCTTGTGTCTGTTAACACCCAGAATACCGATACAACAGAACATTTGCGGACCGGCACGGAACCTGGCCAGCATCTCCCGACGATGCCAGACCCAGGGAAGAGCAACCCTGAGAGCGGACCGCACTTGCCGTCGATGCCCGATCCGGTTAACGATCCGGAAAAAGGACAACAACTACCGGCCGAACCTGATCCCTCCCGCAGGCCGGTGCCCATCGTTGATCCCAGCAGGGGGGACGAAGCCTCCGCGAAGATTGCGTAGCGCCATTTTGAGTGCTAATCCTCGGCGGGGGATTCTACAGGGTTTTACGGCATTCGCTAAGCTCACGACCGGATAGTGAAGCGGTGCCTTGACGCATAGCATCAAACCAGTGCCAAACTAATCGGTCGAAAGGATAACAGCTTATGATGAAAGCGAGCTTCACCGTTTTTGCTGCGGCGACTGTGCTTTTCGCCGGCTACGTGATTCTAACGTCGCTTCCAGATCTGCGCCGGTATCTCAAAATCAGTACCATGTAGATCCTTGCCTCTGCTGTCCACGTTATTCCGGGGTTGTGATGAGCTCCGAATGCTATGGCTTCGTCCCTAATACAGGATTATCCGCGGCGAGTTACTAATCTCTCCGGATGTCCGTTTTCGCAATTTTGAAATCGAATATGGCGGAAACTGTAGCGAATTTGCAAGAATGATCACACATCAAGCAGACAGAGATCGCGTGTCAATGCGGACATCTGGGTGTGCCGCTCAGACGCAGCCGCTGCCTTCATTTCGGGTTGCCTAAAAAGAGAAGCAATGATGAAATGATCCGGTGATCCAGAAGCATTCCCTGTTTTAGTCTCGACTCTCGGTCCACGAAACCCGCAGCAGCAGAGCAGCACCGGGCAAACGAGGGATGAAGAGCCAGAGGAATCACAATGCATATCCGTTTCTTTCGCGCGCTGTTGTTCGCGTTCGCGTTCACGCTGGTTTTGCTGAATATGCCGGCAACCTCGTTCGGAGCAGTCGGAATCGTGGTTTCATTTGCCCCACCGCCTCTGCCCGTCTATGAGCAGCCCGTCTGCCCCGGAGACGGTTACATTTGGACGCCCGGCTATTGGGCTTGGGGAGATGATTTTGATGACTATTACTGGGTGCCTGGAACCTGGGTGCTGGCGCCTGAAGTTGGTTTCCTCTGGACGCCTGGCTATTGGGGCTGGGGAGACGGAGGATTTACTTTCTATGACGGATATTGGGGACCGCTGGTCGGATTCTACGGCGGCATCGACTATGGTTTCGGCTACTTCGGCGTGGGCTTTGAGGGGGGCCGGTGGGAGAATGGACACTTCTTTTACAACCGCGCCGTGATGAACGTGAACGTCACAGAGATTCATAACGTATACGAAACCAGGGTCAACGAGAGGACGGTAAACCACATCAGCTACAACGGAGGTGAAGGCGGAATTACGGCGCGACCGACGCCGGCAGAAGAAGCAGCGGCGCATGAACGGCACGAGGGTCCTATCGCCGCGCAAACACAGCACATGCAACAGGCCCATGGCGATCCCCAGCAGCGCGCGTCGATCAACCATGGCAAGCCCGCAGTAGCAGCTACTCCCAGGCCCGGCGATTATAAAGATCGCGGCGTGGTAGCCGCCAGAGAAGCCGGAGGCGAGTATAAGCCTCCGGCCAATCGTGGCGGAAATATGGCGCGTGAAGAGAGCAATGCTAGTCACACCACGGCGGGCCACGTTCGCGACCTTCCGCCCACAGAAAAACTCCCTGCGCCGAATACCGGCAATGCCAAGCTGGACAAGAAGTACCAGCAACAGCAGGATAAGCTCTACGCTCAGCAGGAAAAGGAACGCCAGAAAGTCGCCAAGCAGCAGGAAAAAGAAGACCAAAAGGCAGCGAAGCAGAGTGAGGCTGCAAGGCAACAGGTAGAACAGCGCCACCAGCAGCAAACGCAACAACTCCAGGGGAGACACCAGGAGCAGCGTCAACAGATGCGGGCGAGAACTCAGGCTCCTCCGCCACGGGGCGGTAGACACTAAGTGGAACCCGGCACCCTGTGCGAACTGGCACGGCCAGTCTGCGCGAGACGTGGCAGGCGCCGACCGTTAGGTTATCGACGGTCGGCGCACCACTCCTCATCACCTGAACTTGTTTGGAATTAAAATTCCGGCGGAGCTAGGATGCGTGACTGTCCTGACGGCCGTTCCGCTTCGGACAGATCTGAGACAGGGAAACGGCAAAAACCTGTGCCGCATCTCTAGCCCGCCTTGAGCTGAAGTCAGTCTAGCGCGGCATGGTATGTTCTGGCATCAGGTAAATTGCTCAGATTTGTCTTGGCCGCGGAAAAACCCGCCTGGCATACAATCCTTGTCCAGACGCTCTACACGAATTGACCTATATTAGTAGGCAGCGGCGCTCGTTATAGTTAAGTTTGCGAAACTATTGAAAGGGGAATCATCGATGGGGAACATTGGATCAAAGAACGTTAAGGATTGGGTGCGCCTGGCGGCTAAATTGAGCCTTCTGTTTACGGAACCAAAGGTTCGCGCCGCGGTGGGCGAACGGATCAAGGATGGGGTTAGCGATCTCACGGATCGCGTTTCCGGCAAATATGAAGACGTGAGCGACACGGTCGCGCGCCGATATGAGGACGCGGTTGATCGCTTTGAAGCCGCGGCAGATGCTCTTCAAGGCAAGAACTATTGGCCGTCGCGGGTCACGGGTTTCTTGCTGGGAGTCGGCGTGGGAGCGGCCCTGGGAATCTTGCTGGCGCCCGCTTCGGGGAGCGAGACTCGCGAATCGGTTCGCGACAAAGCAGCCGATGTCACGGACAGAATCCGGCGGTCGGTGTTGAGAATGCCATCGACGGGTACGGAGGTATAACTGAGCTTCCATGGTGTCGCTTAAGGGCTCTCAGATTTTTTGGCGGCGCAGCGGTTTACCGCTGCGATAAGCTCGTCTATGGTTTTGGCTCTGAGGCACGCCTCTGCCTTGGAAATGCTTCTTCCGCAAGGCGACTGGCGTGCTCTGAAGTATTAGTGCATTGATGAGCGCCTAGTCTCGATTACCCCGGTATCCTTCCTCTACAGTATCTACCCTAGTGCCTCCCTTCCAGCAGTTGGTTAAAGTGCAGCTCATAGAGTTCTCGTCAATTCGGTGACTGGTTGCTCTCCATTGATAGCTGCGCCAGTTCCGCCGTCGCCATTTTCCTCATCACTGGAGACCTGATCATGACGCCAAACACCCCAGCCGCTTACGGAATGTACCCCGAAGACGTTCCTGTTCAGCAGATCGTGCACACGTTGAACCAGTCGGGGTTCGATAACGAACAGATCTGTCTTATGGTCTGGCCCAGGCATCACATTGCGGGCGTCATGCGCGAAGCGAACATTCTCAACTCCGGGCACAAGTCGAGCGCCACGTCGGTCGAGATGATCGGGTGGCTCATGAAACTGGGTGCTGTGATTATTCCGACGGCCGGTTTTTTCATACGTTCGCGAGCCTTCCTTCAAGCGTTGGTCATGAGGAAGGATTCTCCCGGTCTATGCGGGAATTCGGGAGCTCTGGTTGGCCTGGGCTTTTCCAAGGGCGATGCGGAACGACTTGAGGACCAGGTCTGTGAT
The DNA here is from genome assembly GCA_963810955.1 of uncultured Acidobacteriaceae bacterium. Lineage (GTDB taxonomy): Bacteria > Acidobacteriota > Terriglobia > Terriglobales > Acidobacteriaceae > Acidiflorens. The sequence goes on from CAWEPW010000049.1 coordinate 64,428, forward strand.
ATGGGAGTTCTGGTGTATGTCGCGTGCCCGGAAAGGGAACGGACCACTAAGGCCGTCGAAGTATTGCGCCGGACCGGGGCAAGCGAGACCGCGACGCTGGAAAGAGCTGTTGCGCACGCGGCATGAATGTCCTTCGAGGTGAGCCGTTCCGCCTACAGTAAAAACTGTAGAGTGATCGTTAGACTTTTCATGTAAAACCACCATGTTCGGCTCGTAAGTCCGTTCTTGTAGTCAACCAAATGTTTCAGGGTAGCCCTGATCTCGGTGGTGTGTCTGTTGTTTACACGCTGCGCGGCGGTGCCTGCGCGCTTATGCCCCCTTCCCCGATGGCGCCGTTCGCTTGGACCCCCTTGGCTGCGCTGCCACGCAACTCAGCGAGTCGAGGGGGCCCGACCCTCATGGTAGTCAAGAGGAGAGCACGATGAAAAGAAGCAATCGAGGATCGGCAATGGCGGTTGCCAATGGTGGACTTGAGGACCACAAGCAGGACATCGACCATAAGAATGCCGACCATAAGAATAATGGGAGTTCTGTGGCAGTCGCTGAACCTGCTTCGGCCGACCTGAGCACGATTCTTGCCAGCCTGCAAACCATGCGGGATGGAGATTTTTCGGTAAGGCTCCCGGGATCCTGGACCGGACTGGAAGGCAAGATTGCCGACACATTCAATTCGATTGTCGCTGCTAACCAGCAGATGGCGCAGGAACTGAAACGTGTCGGGCAGGTGGTCGGCAAAGAAGGAAGAACACGCGAGCGCACGCGCTTTCATGAGGCGAGGGGTGCGTGGGGCGACATCGAAGTCTCCGTTAACACTCTGGTCGAGGACCTGCTGCGGCCCACAGCCGAGGTTACGCGGGCCATCGCGGCCGTCGCACAGGGAAACCTGACGCAGACCGTTCGCCTCGATGTCGATGGGCGGCCGCTCGAAGGCGAGTTCCTGCGGTCCGCAAACATCGTCAACACCATGATTCAGCAGCTCGGTGTTTTTACCGCCGAGGTGACACGCGTGGCCCGCGAGGTGGGCACCGACGGCAAACTCGGCGGCCAGGCGCAGGTTCCGGGCGTAGCTGGTACGTGGAAGGATCTCACGGATTCGGTCAACTCCATGGCCAGCAATCTGACTGGCCAGGTGCGCAACATCGCCGAAGTCGCGACTGCGGTCGCCAGCGGCGATCTCTCGCGCAAAATTACGGTCGATGTCCGCGGCGAAATTCTGCAGCTCAAAGAAGCTATCAACACGATGGTGGATCAGTTGCGCTCGTTTGCCTCGGAAGTAACTCGCGTCGCTCGTGAAGTGGGTACCGACGGCAAACTGGGTGGACAGGCGGTGGTGGTGGGCGTGGCCGGCACCTGGAAAGATCTCACAGACTCTGTGAACGCCATGGCCGGAAACCTGACGGCGCAGGTCCGCAACATCGCCGAGGTAACGACCGCCGTGGCCCGCGGCGATCTCTCGCGCAAAATCACGGTCGATGTTAAGGGCGAAATTCTCGAACTCAAAGACACCATCAACACGATGGTCGACCAGCTTAACGCGTTCGCGGGCGAAGTAACTCGCGTGGCGCGTGAAGTGGGAACCGAAGGCAAACTGGGCGGCCAGGCGCAGGTTCCGGGCGTGGGCGGCACTTGGAAAGATCTCACCGATAACGTCAACTTCATGGCAAGCAACCTCACCGGCCAGGTACGTAACATTGCTGAAGTCGCAACGGCGATCGCGAATGGCGATCTCTCGCGCAAGATCACAGTCGACGTGCGCGGTGAGATTTTGCAACTTAAAGAGACGCTGAACACGATGGTGGATCAGCTCAATCGTTTCGCGGGTGAAGTGACGCGCGTGGCGCGCGAAGTCGGCAGCGAAGGCCGACTCGGAGGACAGGCCAACGTGCCGGGTGTGGCCGGTACGTGGAAGGATCTTACCGATTCGGTCAATTCGATGGCCGGTAACCTCACCGGTCAGGTGCGCAATATCGCAGAGGTAACCACCGCCGTGGCACGCGGAGATTTGTCGCGCAAGATCACGGTTGACGTGAAGGGCGAAATTCTCGAACTGAAGAACACCATTAATACAATGGTGGACCAACTGAACGCGTTCGCCGGCGAAGTGACGCGCGTGGCGCGCGAAGTGGGCACAGAAGGCAAACTGGGCGGCCAGGCGCAAGTGCCCGGCGTTGCCGGAACGTGGAAGGATCTCACCGACAACGTCAACTTCATGGCCAGCAACCTGACCGGCCAGGTGCGCAATATCGCGGAAGTCTCGATGGCTGTGGCCCGCGGAGATTTGTCACGCAAGATCACGGTCGACGTGAAGGGCGAGATTCTGGAGCTCAAAGACACCATCAATACGATGGTGGACCAACTGCGTTCGTTTGCGTCCGAAGTGACGCGCGTGGCGCGCGAAGTGGGCACCGACGGCAAACTCGGTGGCCAGGCGCAGGTGCCCGGCGTCGGCGGAACGTGGAAGGATCTCACGGATTCCGTCAACTCAATGGCCAGCAACCTGACTGGCCAGGTACGCAATATCGCTGAAGTTTCCACGGCGATCGCCAGCGGTGACCTCTCGAAGAAAATCACTGTGAACGTAAGCGGCGAGATCCTGTTGCTTAAGGAAACCATCAACACGATGGTCGATCAGCTCAACGCGTTCGCCGGCGAAGTTACTCGCGTGGCGCGCGAGGTCGGCACCGAGGGGCGATTGGGTGGTCAAGCCAATGTGCCGGGAGTCGCAGGAACGTGGAAAGACCTTACCGACTCGGTGAATTCGATGGCCGGAAACCTTACCGGACAGGTGCGCAATATCGCCGAAGTGACTACGGCTGTGGCCCGCGGTGATCTGTCGCGCAAGATCACGGTCGACGTGAAGGGAGAAATCCTCGAACTCAAGAACACCATCAACACGATGGTCGACCAACTCAATGCCTTCGCCGGAGAAGTGACGCGCGTAGCCCGCGAAGTCGGCACTGATGGCAAACTGGGCGGGCAGGCGGAGGTGCCCGGAGTTGCTGGAACGTGGAAAGATCTCACCGATAACGTTAACTTCATGGCCAGCAACCTGACTGGCCAGGTGCGGAACATCGCCGAAGTCGCCACGGCCATTGCTAATGGCGATCTCTCCAAAAAAATTACGGTAGATGTGCGCGGCGAGATACTGCAACTGAAAGAAACGCTCAACACCATGGTCGAACAGTTGCGGTCCTTCGCAGCGGAAGTAACCCGCGTGGCCCGCGAGGTGGGCAGCGAAGGCCGACTAGGTGGACAGGCTAACGTGTCTGGCGTGGCCGGCACTTGGAAAGATCTTACTGACTCGGTGAACGCCATGGCTGGTAACCTCACTGGCCAGGTGCGTAACATTGCCGAAGTAACTACCGCCGTTGCCCGCGGCGATTTGTCACGCAAGATTACAGTCGACGTGAAAGGCGAAATTCTCGAACTCAAAAACACCATCAACACGATGGTTGATCAGCTCAACGCTTTCGCCGCCGAAGTTACACGCGTTGCGCGCGAAGTTGGCACAGAAGGAAAGCTAGGCGGACAGGCACAGGTGCCTGGAGTGGCTGGTACGTGGAAAGATCTTACCGATAACGTGAATGTGATGGCCGCTAACCTGACGGAACAGGTGCGCGGCATTGTCAAAGTCGTGACTGCAGTCGCCAATGGCGAGCTTACTCAGAAGCTGACCGTGAACGCTAAGGGCGAGGTTGCGGCTCTGGCGGAAACGATCAACAACATGACCGGCACGCTTGCCACGTTTGCCGACCAGGTTACGACCGTGGCCCGCGAAGTTGGCGTCGAAGGCCGCCTCGGCGGCCAGGCCAATGTGCCCGGCGCTTCGGGTACGTGGAAAGACCTCACCGGTAACGTCAACCTTCTGGCCGACAATCTTACTAACCAGGTGCGCGCTATCGCGGAAGTGGCTACGGCAGTTACCAAGGGCGACCTTACTCGATCGATTCAGGTGGAAGCCAGTGGTGAAGTGGCGGAGTTGAAAGACAACATCAACACGATGATTGACAATCTCCGCCTGACGACCGACCGCAACACCGAGCAGGACTGGCTGAAGACGAACCTCGCCCGTTTTACCGGCATGTTGCAGGGGCAACGTGATCTGACAACCGTCGGACGAATGCTCTTATCGGAGTTGTCTCCTCTGGTTAATGCTCAACAGGGCGTTATCTATCAGATGGGCTCGGAAGAATCGGCGGAGATGGTGCTGCTCTCGGCGTTTGCCGGCGATGGCGAGGATGGGCATCTGCGGCGTTTGAAGATCGGCGAAGGGCTGGTAGGACAATGCGCGGCAGAAAAACGGCGCATGTTGATTTCGGAGTTGCCGTCCAATACGATCGCGATCCGGTCTGGTTTGTTCGAGGCAGTTCCGCAAAACGTTATTGTATTACCCGTGCTCTTCGAGGATCGAGTCAAGGCGGTTATCGAACTCGCTTCACTTAGCAGCTTTACAACCTCCCATCTTGCATTTCTGGAGCAGCTCACCGCTAGTATCGGCATCGTGCTTAATAGTATCGAGGCTACGATGCAAACGGAAGGGCTGTTAAAACAGTCTCAACAGTTAGCCACCGAGCTACAGATGCAGCAAAAGGAGTTACAGCAGACTAACGAGCAGTTAGCGCAAAAAGCCCAGCAGCTTGCCGAACAGAATGTTGAAGTCGAACGCAAGAATCAGGAAATCGAGCAAGCGCGTCGAGCTCTAGAAGAGAAAGCCAAGGAACTGGCGTTGACTTCAAAGTATAAGTCGGAATTCCTCGCTAACATGTCGCATGAGTTGCGGACTCCGCTCAACAGTATTCTGGTGCTTGGCCAGCAACTTAGCGACAACCCTGATGGCAATCTGACGCCAAAGCAGGTGGAGTTCTCGCGCACGATTCATGGCGCCGGAACGGATCTGCTGAACCTGATCACAGATATTCTTGATTTGTCGAAGATCGAGTCGGGAACGGTGTCGGTCGAAGCGGAGGAGGTATTCGTCGCCAGTCTCCTCGACATGATCGAACGTCCCTTCCGGCATGAAGCCGAAAATCGGCACCTTACTTTCGAGGTGCGCCCCGATCCGCAACTCGCGCCGAGTCTGGTTACAGACTCTAAACGTCTGCAGCAGGTACTGAAGAATCTGCTGTCCAATGCATTCAAGTTCACCGAGCTAGGAGGCGTCCGCCTCTCGGTGTCCGTGGCCAAGAGCGGATGGAGCGAGGACCACCCGATCCTGGGCAAGGCGGCAACGGTTGTCTCGTTTGAAGTTGCCGACACCGGCATTGGCATTCCTTATGACAAGCAGCGCATTATCTTTGAGGCCTTCCAACAGGCAGACGCCGGCACGAGCCGCAAATACGGCGGAACCGGACTGGGCCTCGCGATCAGCCGCGAGCTAGCAAGCCTGCTGGGCGGAGAAATTCAGCTGCGCAGCGCTCCTGGGCGAGGCAGCACGTTCACTCTCTACCTGCCGCAAACCTATGTCGGTCCTTCCACCGCGCACGTCGCGATGATGGAGCGGAGGTCGGCCTCGTCGATCTCGCCAGTGTCGGTGGCCGGAGTCGTGGAACATCCGATCGAAAAGATTCCGGACGACCGCGACAATCTAAAGCCGGACGATGCTGTCTTGCTGATCGTTGAAGATGACCCGCACTACGCGCGCGTGTTGTGCGATCTTTCCCACGATAAGGGATTCAAGGTGTTGGTTGCTGCCCGCGGCGCGGAAGCGTTAGCGCTCGCTCGCCAGTATCATCCGACCGCTGTGTCACTCGATGTTTTCCTGCCTGACATGCTCGGCTGGACGATACTCAACCACTTGAAACAAGACCCGGCCACGCGCCACATTCCGGTGCAGATGTTGACGCTTGACGAAGACCGCCACCATGGCCTTGCGCGAGGCGCTTTTGCCTTCGTTACAAAACCGACTACGCCCGAGGGACTCGAAACGGCTTTGACCCGAATCAAGGAATATGCCGCTCCGAGGCGCAAGCGCTTGCTCGTGGTGGAAGATAATCCGGCGGAACAACTGAGCATACGGGAATTGCTTGGTTTTGACGACATCGATGTCACGGTTGTTTCGAGCGGTGAAGAGGCCATCCGGATCGTCAATGATCAGCCCTTCGACTGCGTCGTCCTGGACTTGCGTTTGCCGGATATTTCAGGCTTCGAAGTGTTGGAGCGCTTCCGGGACACGCCTGCATTGTCCGACTTGCCGGTTATCGTTTTCACAGGTAAGGAGCTCTCTCCAGAGGAGGATGCCCGGCTGCACGTGCTGGCGCGCAGCGTCGTGGTGAAGGGGGTCGAGTCACCCGAACGGCTTCTGGATGAGACAGCGCTCTTCCTGCATCGTGTGGTCGCTGATCTGCCTGAAGAAAAACAGCGAATGCTCGACCGGCTGCATCATTCCGACGATGCCTTGGTTGGCAAGAAAGTGCTGGTAGTGGATGACGACGTGCGCAACATTTTCGCTCTGAGCAGCGTGATCGAGCGTCGCGGCATGACGGTGATCACCGCCGGTACGGGGCGTGAAGCGATCGCGAAGCTCGAGTCGACTCCCGATGTGGCGATTGTGCTGATGGACATCATGATGCCTGAGATGGACGGCTATGAGACGATGCGCGTGATTCGGCAAAACAGTCTGTTCCAGCGCCTGCCGATCATCGCGCTCACCGCCAAAGCCATGAAGGGGGATCGCGAGAAGTGTCTGGAAGCCGGCGCGTCCGAGTATCTGGCCAAGCCCGTTAACACCGAGCAATTGCTTTCGTCGTTGCGCATGTGGCTTCACAGGTAGAAACCGAGCGGAGGTTTGTTTAGTCGTCTGGTTGTGGAACACGGAGTAAGAATGAGTGAAGATCAGAAAGTCAACATACTCATGGTGGATGATCAGCCGGCGAAGCTGCTCAGCTATGAGGTCATGTTGGCTGAATTGGGCGAAAACCTGATCAAAGCGACTTCCGCAAAGGAGGCGCTCGAAGTTCTGCTCAAGACCGACGTTGCCGTCGTGCTCATGGACGTGAGCATGCCGGAGCTCGACGGTTTCGAACTGGCCGCGATGATTCGCCAGCATCCGCGCTTTCAGAGAACCGCCATAATCTTCATCTCAGCCGTGCACCTCACGGACCTGGATCGGCTGAAAGGGTACAAACACGGCGCAGTCGACTATATTTCGGTTCCGGTTATTCCAGAACTGTTGCGCGCAAAAGTCAGGGTATTTGCTGAGTTACACCGCAAAACGCGGCAACTGGAGACGCTGAATCGGGAGTTGGAAAAGCGGGTCGCAGAACGAACTGAAGAATTGGAATTAAAAGCGCGAGCCTTAATGGGGCTCAACCGCGAACTAGCCGGGAAGAACCTGGAACTCGACGCTATTGTGCATACCGCCCCCGACATCATCTTCAGTCGACAGCCAGACGGCGCCAGAGACTACTTGAGCGATCGATTCTACGAATATACCGGCGCCGTGGCAGGCTCGGCGGTCGGCTTCGGATGGTGGGACTATGTGCATCCCGACGATCGGGAGCAAAGCCGGCAACTGTGGCTCGATTGCGTCGGGTCGGGAGAGAATTACGAGGCGGAATATCGCTTACGCGGGAAGAATGAAGAGTATCGCTGGTTTCGCGCCCGCGCAGTGCCTATCCGGGACGAGAGTGGCAAGGCGCTGCGATGGTATGGTTCCTGCTCCGATATTCACGACAGTAAATTGTTGGAACAGTCGATCCGCGACAATGCAATTGAACTGGAAAAAAAGGTGGATCGACGGACCGACGAGTTACGACGACTTTCAGTTCGCCTGATGTCGGCGCAAGATCAGGAGCGCCGCCGCATCGCGCGCGACCTGCATGACGGGTTAGGGCAGGAACTGGCCGTCGCCAAGATGATTCTGGACAAGCTGATTCTGCAAAGCTCCTCGCAACCGCAAGAACCTTGCGTTCAGGCCAGCGGCATGATCGATCGCGCGATCCAGCAAGTGCGCACCATGTCTCACCTTTTGCATCCACCGCTCCTTGATGAAGTCGGATTGCTCTCGGCGCTAGGCTGGTACGCAGAAGGCCTCACCAAGCGGAGCGGTATTGAAACTGTGCTGGACGTGCCGCCTGACTTCCCCCGCCTGGCGCCGGAAGTCGAGACGGCGGTTTTCCGTATCGTGCAAGAAGCGCTGACCAACGTGTTCCGGCATTCTGAAGCGCGCAAGGTCTGGATCAGCCTGCATCAACGGGATGGGTTGATCGTCGCTTCGGTACTTGACGATGGCAAGGGAATCGACCAGCTGGTTGCAGATCTGAAACCGGAGAAAGTGGGAGTCGGGATTGGCGGTATGAAACAGCGCGCCCTCGAATTTGGCGGAGAATTGCGGTTGCGAAATGCCAGCCCAGGAACCCTTCTTGAACTCCTTATCCCGTCGACAGCGATCTTACGAGATACTAGTCCGGTTTTGGATGAGTGTACGTGACTTATTGGAGTTACCAGCTCACCCACCCTAATGCAAGTACCCTTCAATCGGGTGAATACAGTAGAGTTCTTCCACTAAATCCTTAATTACAATCCAACATTCGTTTGTCTGCCGTTCAGAACGACCCAGCTCGTCAACCGCTTCCGGCTTTAGCGCATCTATCGTGTGGTCTGAATTCCGAGATCTACCGCGAACCGCAAGGAGCAAGGAGCGCCAAATGTCGAGCCATCAAACTTCCGCCCCTATACTTACCCCACTCTCTCCATCGCAGGTGCTCGGGAGTCTTTATTCGGGCAGGGGACGAGTGGTATCCCCAGATCAGGGAAAAATGGAATCGCGGGTACAAGAGAAGGGTCCGTGTGGACCGGACGCAATTTGGGGCCAATATAACAACTATCGCTCCAATGGTTTGCTCGGTTCGGTCATCGTGCACGCAGTGCTCATTGGTTTGATTGTCGGCGTTACGACTCTAAGTTCGAAGGTTGTGCCGCAAATCATTCCGCACGAAACGGTAATGTTGGTGGCACCGTCACCGGAAACTTACGCGCTTCCGGTTGCGAAGAAAATCGCCAGCGGCGGCGGCGGTGGCGGGGAGCACGACAAGCTGATGGCGCCAAAAGGACGACTACCCAAAGCCGCAATGCAACAGATTACGCCGCCGTCGATTATTGTTCGCAACGAACAACCCAAGCTCGCTGTTGAACCGACCGTGGTTGTTCCTCCGCAGTTGCATTTGGCCGACAATCACATGCCGAATCTTGGCAATCCAGCCGCCGTGCCTATACCCTCCGCTCCCGTCTCCAACGGAATCGGTTCGGGTGGCGGCATCGGTTCCGGGTCAGGCTCGGGCGTGGGCGCGGGTCACGGGCCGGGAGTGGGTTCGGGTAGCGGCGGCGGGATAGGTGGTGGCGTATTTAAGGTAGGCGGCGGCATCTCGGCGCCGCAGGCGGTTTCGACTCCGGACCCGGAATATACCGAAGAAGCGCGGATGACAAAGACGCAGGGAAAATGTATTCTCTGGCTCATTGTCGATGAAACAGGGCGTCCCCGCAATATACGGGTGGTTCGCGGTTTGGGCCACGGTCTCGACGCGAAGGCGGTTGCAGCCGTCCAGCAGTGGCGCTTCGATCCCGCCATGAAAGATGGGAAGCCGGTGAATGTGCAGATCAGCGTGGAAGTTGGATTTCACCTTTTCTGAGCGTGAAGAAAAGGTTTTTCGATCCGCAAAACGTCTGCGGCGAAACTATGTTGTTTCGCTTCAAAAACAAAAGTTGTGTCGCACCGCCATTGTAAAGTCCCTCTAATCAACTACTTTGCCACCGTACAGCAAGTTCCGTAATCGATTACAGCAGCGGCCTGATGGGATGCTGTTGGTCGCTTCGTTAGTCTCTTGTTCGTAACATGCATCTCCGCGATTTAAGCAGAGAGCATTCTGGGCAAGCGTTCTGATCGAAGGAGACTACCGTGGCCACTTGCGTAATATCCGCGACATCAACCAACCTGCCTCCCGTAAGCGTGATTCCGCTAAAGGATGAAAATCCACGAACCGAAAAAATAGAAACGGAAACCAGCCTCGTGCAGCGTGCGCAGCGCTGCGACGAGCAGGCTTTTGCCACGCTTTACCAATTGCATAAGAAGCGCGTGTATTCAGTCTGTTTGCAGATGACGCGAGATATCGCGGACGCGGAAGACCTGACCCAGGAAGCTTTCCTGCAGGTGTTTCGCAGCATTAACTCATTTCGCGGTGATTCGGCTTTCTCGACTTGGCTCTACCGGATCGCGGTTAATACCGTGTTGATGAAGCTGCGCCGCCGCAAGGCTCCGCCCTCAGTTTCTCTGGACGAACCCGTGTCGGCGGATTCGCCTTCTCTCAAGCGCGAGATTGGCAAAGCGGACCTGAACCTCAGCGGAGCGGTTGATCGCATTGCCTTGCGCCGAGCCGTAGAGGAACTTCCCGCGGGCTGCCGGCAGGTCTTCGACCTCCATGAAGTCAAAGGATTTCAGCATCACGAAATTGCGCAACTCCTGGAATGCTCGGTAGGAAACTCGAAATCGCAGCTGCACAAAGCAAAGATGAAGATGCGGGATGCGCTGTTTCCTAAGAGGAGAATCTCGCGAGTATCTAAAGCAGCGTAGGTGCTCGAGAATAGAACGTAAAGCTTTTCACATGTCTTGAGATACTGCTTTAGGAATCTCTGCTTACGTTCAGGCACGGCAACGCGGGAAGTTGCGGCGTAAGTGCTCTGCTAAGTTCGGGCTTCGTACCAGCGCTTCGCTTCATAGGCAGGGGAAAAAGCGCGCTGCGCAGGCTTTCGTGTCGCTGAAGCGATACCCTGACTCGACGCCATTATTGAGAACTTCCTTCCTCTCCCGAGTAATATCCGGTCCGGGTCAGGACGCGCAGGTGAGCAGATCCATCGAGAGCCTCAACCCGAATCGAGTGGTACGCGCCCTGGGTGTGCTGATTCGAAGACCGGTAGCCGATCACGTACTGGCTGCGGATGTCTTGCGCAATCGTACTGGCGATCGATTGGACCTGATCAAGGCTCGACGGAAAGAACGCTGTGCCTCCGGTTTGCTCAGACAGGGCACGCAGGGATTGCCGTTCAGCTTCGTCGCGCCGCTCGTTTTGTTCGAGTGCGATGGTGTAGAGAATCGGTCCGTTCTTCGACTGAAGCTTGCGAAGAACCTCTTGAAACGTAGCCTGGCTGGCGTTGTCGCGACCGTCGGTCAGAACCAGCAGAACTTTCTTCTGCAGTGGCGACGTCTGGTTCAGGTGATCGACCGCTCCGATGATGGCATCGTAGAGGGCGGTGCTGCCGCGCGTTTCAACCCGCTGCAGGGCTGCTTTCAGCTTGCCGACATCCTGAGTGTAATCCTGGTCCAGAAATGCATCTTCGCCGAAGTTGACGACGAATGTCCGGTCCCCCTGCTGGCTTGCGTCCACCAGTTGCAGGGCCGCTTCGTTAACCTTTGCCCGCTTCGGCAGCATGGAGCCTGAGTTATCGATCAAAATACCCAGTGCGACGGGGACCCGCTCCTTGCGGAAAGAGGTCACTTTCTGCGGTGTGCCGTCTTCGAATACTTGAAAATTGTCGCGGCCCAGACCGGTGATCAAGTGATTTTGATCGTCCACCACGATCGCATGCAAAATAACCTCTTCTACCTCTCTCTTAAACACAAAGCCCGGTTCTTCACCCGGGTTCGAGACGGTATCTGGCGTCTGCGGGGCGTCGGACGCCTGGGGGGCGACATCGGGGGCAGGCGAGTTGCTCGATGCCGGCGCCGAAGGGGGGCTCGAAGTCTGCGCCAAACTCATGCCGCAAAGAATCAACAGGCACAAGAATCGTGAAATTCCGGCAAGAGCTACTGCCGCGTCGACGCGTAGTCATCCACCCTCCTCGAACTCTGGTCAACAGCAAGGCACAGGCCTCCTCTGAATTTCCACCAGACTAGATGAGGTTCAGAGACAGAGAGTTGGTTGGAATTGTGAAGCGGCAGGGTCAAGATTCCCAAGGTTTCGGGCTTCGAGACACACTTTTCGTTGAAGCCGCGAGACCTTTGAAACCGTGCCCTGCGCTCTACCAGTAGCTGAAGTTCAGATTGTCGAGCCAAACCGAGTAGGGGGTCTGCTTAGAGTTCCCATCCTGCTGATAATTGATGGTCACGCCGTACCACGTTGTGGTCGTGGGGTTCTCGGAGTAGTTGAGAGTCGAAGTCACTCCGTTGAGCGTGATCGATTGGAACAGCAGCTGATTACTTGAGGTCCGCTGGACCTGAAGAGTCAGATGATTCCAGGCGTTGGATACGGGGTTGCAGGGAATTCCAGTCGGATGCCAGTGCTGGGCAGGGTTGTCCCAGATATCCCACTCATTACCGCCCGCTATCCGGCATTCGTGCCCCCAAATAAAGGAGTAGCCGTTGACGAACTGGTTGATGTCGAACTCGAGCGCCTGCGAGACGCTGGCATCATCCACGTAGAAATAAACATCGTAGGTGAAGTTGTGCAGGCTGGGAATGATCGTATGGTTATAGTCGGGCATCCCCTGGGTGGAGAAGTCACCGATCAGGTGGTTGTTCCACAACACATCGGAGTAAACGGTCTGCCCGCCAATGTCCATGCGCGTCGCGTTGCCGCTGAGCGACGGTGACGAAACATTATGGGTCATGGCCCAGGTGGTTTGCGGGCCTGAGGGTACGCAGGAATTGCAGATATTATAGGCGGGCGGCAGCAGGGCGTAGCCGTTCCAGTTTGACTCTTGATGAAGATTCTTGAAGACACTGCCCGAAGTCGAGCCGCTTCCTCCTACTGTGATTGTGATCGGAGCCACCGCCGCTCCGCCGCATTTATCCCACTCTTCCACCACCGTGTGATAAGTGCCCGCGCTGAGGCTTAGGGACGTGTTGAGTTTGGCGCCTTGCGTGGTGTAAACAAGCACATTGGGCGCCGTATAGATTCCCATGGCGGCTACGCCCTTGGCGCATGAGGAAGTCGCGGATGCCACATATTGCACGCTCGAACCGACTGTGCTGTTGGTTTGAGGAGCACTGACGCTGACTTGCCCGCCGCTGCTCGGACCTCCAACCTGAATGGTGATGGGAGTATAGGCACTGCTTCCGCAGTTGTCCCACTCCTGAACCACGGTGTGGTAGGTGCCGGGGTTTAACGTCAGCGTGGCGTTCAGACTCGCGCCCGGCGAATGGTAAGCCAGTACCCCCGATGATGTGTAGATACCCATGGCGGAGACGCCTTTGCCGCAAGTCGACGTCGCAGTCGCAGCATATTGAACTTGTGGGGACACGGTGGAGTTGTCCTTCGGTTGTGCGACTTGCACTTCTGATGCGGCCCCCGAAACATAAATGGTCACCGGCGTCGTGCTGGCGCCGCCGCAATTGTCCCACTCCTCGACTACGGTCTGGTAGGTGCCCGGACTCAAAGACAGCTGGGTGTTAAGGCTGCTTCCCGAGGTGCTATAAGCGAGAACGCCGGGTGCGGTATAGATTCCTACGGCTGACACTCCGGCGGCGCAACTGGTGGTGGCGTTGGCCACGTATTGAACAGTGGTGCTCACTTGGCTTCCATTGGCGGGTGCGGAGACCGAGAGGCTGGCTAAGGCAAGGGTTGACGAACACAGGGCTAGCAGGAGGGCGAACTTTTTCACAACAACTTCTCCGATCGGTGGGCACAACGGGGGCACCTACAGCGGTTTGGGTTTGGTTATCAGGGATTCTATGTAGATTGAAGGTTCAGCTCAAGGGTTTACATAAAAAAATTTACTCGAAAGTGCTAGTCCCGTTGATTGCATATTGACAGCTGCCTATGAACCTGAATTTGCCCCGCTTCGGTGAATATTTTTTTCTAAGGGTCTTCACGCAGATGTCTCAGTTCGATACTGTACTTCGTTTTTTTCGACATCTTCGCTGAAATTCTCCACATCTTACTGATCCCGGAATTGTTCGGCGGCGAACGTCGCGATTCGGGGTCGGGGACGCGTTTGGCCTCCCGGTTGTCGGAAAGGACGGGGGAAGGTGGAGTTGGGTGCCGTAGTGGTGGTTCCGGCCAGCGGAGATATCAGGGCAATCCATGATATTCAACTTCAGGAGACTCAATCTCACGTCTCGGCGGCTTCTGGAGACCCGCGAACGCTTTATTCCTCGCGGATGCCGATTCTAGGCAACGACGTCTTGCAGTCATGGGTGGAGCGCGTACGCCAATTGGGAGTGAGAGATCTTTGGCTTACATCCAGCCCAGTCACGAATAGCCCAATTGATGCGATCGCAACCTGGTCCGGGCTGCGCGGCTTTGTCAGCCAGGGAATCGAGCGGCTTCTCATGATCACGCTGAAGTCCTACGCGGAAATGGATCTCGCCGATTTGTTTCGCTTTCACTGCGAGACTCGAAATCCCGTAACCGAGGCCCAGGATGGCCGAGGTCAATTGGGAGTTTGCCTGCTCGATCGGCGGGCGTTGCAGGCCGCTGGAGAGAAATCCGAATTTCCCTGCGCTCCGAACAACAGTGGACGAATCCCATACCAATTTAGCGGATATGCCAAACGTCTTTTGTCGGCGCGCGAAAGACAGGAGTTGGTCGGAGATGCACTGACCGGCGCCTGCGCCATGCGGCCGTTTGGGCAGCAGATCAGCGACCAGGTGTGGATCGGGGAAGGCGTGCAGCTCGCAGACTCCGCTCGAGTCATCGGTCCAACCTACATCGGAGCGCAGACAGTGGTTCGCGCCGGCGCAACCATCGGTCCGTTTGCGTCGGTGGAACGCGATTGCGTGGTCGATTGTGGAACTACCGTGGAGCGGTCAACTGTGTTGCCCCAAACTTATCTGGCTCCTGGCTTGCTCATTCGCCACAGTCTGGTAGACGGCGGATATCTGGAAGATCTGAATTGGGGCGCAATCGTAGATCTGCAGCCGGCTGGATTGGGAAGAAGGATCGAGCCGCATAAGTCGCGCCGGCAAGCCCACAGTGAGACTAATGTTTCTTCACGAGCCGATGGCGCCTTGGGATCGAAGGTTGCTTCATCCTCTAATGCGCCACTGCCGTGGTTACAAATGGAGCTATGAATATTATGAAGACGCAGACCCAGACGTACGCACACACGAAGACCGATGCTGCCAAGATCCTACCCTTTCCGTCCATTCTGTCTTTTCGCTCCGCATCAGATTCCGCGAGCCGCCGCGCGCTACGCAAAGACCTGTTAAGCGCTCTGCGCGTTTCACAATCTCCGGTGATTGTGGATTTGTCCGGTTGCACCAGTCTGAATCACGACGACATTGACTTGCTGCTGCAGTCGGTGGCCCAGCTTGCGGCACGAGACACGGAGGTGATCTTCGCCGCGGGCTCTCGCGTCAACCGCGTGCTGCTTGAAGTGACCCGCATTGCTTCGCTCGTGCCCGTTTTCAATTCAGTAAAAGAGGCGCTGGCTTGCCCGCGGAGTGTGGCCTCGCAAGTTACCACTAGCGACGCTGGCGACGCTGAAGGCCAACCTAACAGCCAATCCCAGAGACTTCGGAGCGCATAGATGAATCGGACACGTTTTCGACATTCAAGGCGCTGGTATTCAAACTGCTTCTCGATTGCCATGTTGTCGTGCGCCTTTCTGGTTGGGACAGAAATGCCTCTGTTGGCGATCCCTGTCCCGCAGTCCGACGACGCCAGCCAGCAGGATGACAACCCGCTGCCGGATGCGCCGCAATCCCAGTCCGCCCAGCCGTCACCAAGCCAGCCGCCTGCCCCCGCGCCCTCAGGAGCTGCTGGAGCAAAGGCCGCCAATGTCAAAGGAGCTCCCGTAGCCCAACCGGCCGGAGCAGCCGTCGCACCGGCCCGCCAGCGTGGTCACCGCTCACTTCTGATCAAAGTCGGGCTGATAGCCGGGGCCGCAGTAGCCGTCGGTTCAGTCGTCGCCTTGTCGCAAGGAAAAAGTCAATCGCGGCCGCCGGGCGCTGCCGCAGCTATGTATCCCTGAACTCTGGAGCTTTCAAGACATGGCTCCAAACCGAGTCAATAGTTATGCCCGCGCGGCGCGTCCGTTCCTGATCACGTTTTCGGGAATCGATGGCGCGGGCAAGACCACGCAGATCGAATACGTTTCGTCCCTTTTGCGAGAATGCGGACTGCGCGTGCTACGGCTCAGTTTCTGGGATGACGTCGCCGTCTGGTCCAATCTGCGGGCAGGAGTAGGAAACTGGACCGCGGACTCCAACCCTGCCATTCCAGCGCCGGAGCGCTCGTTCGCTCCCAGAAACAACAAACATGTTCGCAAGTGGTATCTGACAGCTGCCCGCTCGGGTTTCTACATGCTCGACGTTGCCCGGTTACACCGGCTGCTTGCCAGTCAACGCCTAAGAAACTCTGATGTCGTAATTTTCGACCGCTATATCTACGATCAGATTGCGAATTTCCAGTCCCAATCATTTGCCCGCAGCTATGGCAGGTTCCTCCTGAAGCAGGCCCCCGCGCCGGATCTGGCATTCGTTCTCGACGCGTCGCCCGCCGCCGCTTTCGCGAGGAAGCCCGAATACCCTCTGGAATTCGTCCACCGCAATCGCCGGAACTTTCTGCGCTTCGCGGGAACTGGTTCCGCAATTGATCGTCATACCCGAGGGCAAGCCCGAGGAGGTGAGCAATGAAATTGCTTTTCACATCAACCGCTCGGGGCCTCACGCGAATAATCTCGCCTGCGGAAAAAACTGAGGTCGCTGCGGACAAAAGCCTTAGTCTCATCCCAGACTTCCTGTAGAAGCGAAAATCGACCCAACTGATCGTCTCTCAGTCCCATCCAAGGCATACGCGTCGATTAACGCGCGTTTGAAAGAACGGAGCCTCGCATGATACCTGGGACCTCTGAAAATAGTTTAGCGATGGTCGTACCCACGCTCAACGAAGCGGGAAATATCGACCCATTACTCAGTGCGCTCACCGAGACATTGCGCGGGACGCAATATGAAAATGAATATGAGATCGTCATAGTCGACGACGGCAGCACCGACGGAACCGCGGAAAAGGCTCGTGCCTGGGCCGAACGAGATCCACGCATTCGCTTCCTCGCGCGCGCGGGAGAACGAGGCTTGGCAGGGGCGGTGCTCTATGGCTGGAGTCAATGCCGGGCGAACCTGCTTGGCGTGATCGACGCCGACCTTCAGCACCCCCCTGACCTGCTGCCGCAATTGTTGCGGGCGGCCGAACAGGCCGATATCGCTATTGCGAGCCGTTACGTCCGCGACTATGGAGTCAAAGGCTGGAACCCACTGCGCGCCGCCGTTTCCCGGCTGAGTACGCTCGCAGCAGCGCCTCTGATTTCCAACAAGAACTTTCGCAGCACCGACCCCATGTCGGGTTTTTTCCTGGTTCATCGCCGCTGCATCGAAGGGCTGACCTTTCAGACAGCCGGCTTCAAACTCTTGCTTGAAATCCTGGTGCGCGGGCGCATCAAGACCCTACAAGAGGTTCCTTATCGGTTCGGTCTTCGTCAAGCGGGCAGAAGCAAGGCCAATCCGACGGTCGCATTGCACTACTTGCATCTGCTGGGCCGGCTCTCGCGCGAAATGGTTTTACGTTCGAGCGAGCAGTGAAAATTGCGCTTATTACGTCGTTTCCGCCGAGTCGCCATGCGCTCAATGAGTATGGCGTCCATGTGGCGGAGCAGCTTCGCCAGGAACCGTCTGTCGATCTGACGGTGCTGGGAGATTATATTTCCGCTTCGGGCAGTCCCACTCTTGCCAACGAACTGCCCGGCTTCAAGGTGATTCGCTGTTGGGGATTCGAAAAGCCATGCAACATAGCCACTCTGCTGCGCGCCATTCGGAACGTGAAGCCCGATGTGGCCTGGTTCAATCTGGGTTTCGCCAGCTTCGGCTCTCGTCCCCTTGCAGCCATGCTCGGTCTGGCGACGCCGGTGGTGGCGCGGCTCAACGGAGTGTACTCCCACGTCACGCTGCACCAGCTATTCGAGACGGTCGACCTAGAGGATGCCGCCGTATCCCTCCCCCGGCTCTACCAGGCCGGAGGCTGGTTGGCAACGCATCTGCTTCTGAGCGCGAACTCGGTCTCCGTGCTTTTGCCCACCTATCGCGCAACCCTGGATGAAAAGTACCACCGCGGCCGCGTCAGTGTGCGCTCGCATGGCATCTTCGCGGGCAAACCGGATCCTCCCGACTTTACACGCCGCGGAAATCCGATCCACCGCATTCTTGCCTTCGGAAAGTGGGGAACCTACAAGCGTCTCGAACTGCTGATCGGTGCATTCGAGAGGGTGGCGGCGAAGCTCTCTGATGTGGAACTGATCATCGGCGGCGGCGATCATCCCAAAACTCCCGGCTATGTGCAGTCGATGGCGCAGCGTCACGCGAATCATCGAATTCGTTTTCTCGGCTATGTGCCTGAAGAACAGATCCCCGACCTGTTTCGCCAGGCCAGCCTGGCCGTGATGCCCTACACCTCTTCCGCCGGCTCCAGTGGCGTGGCGCATCTGGCAGCGCAATATGGAGTCCCGGTCATCGCCTCTGACATCAGCGACTTTCACGAGATTGCGGAGCATGAGGGGATCGCCATCCGTTTTTTCAAGCCAGGTGAGACCGATAGCCTGGTCGAACAACTGCTCCAAGCCTTGAATTCTCCCGACGAGTTGAAAGAGATGGCATGGCGAAGCTACGCCGCCGGCGTGGCCATGAGCATGCCGCAAGTGGTGCGGGAATATATCCGCTCATTCCGCAAGCAGGATCGTATCAAGACCTTACAACTAGCAGCCAGCTTGCGGCGCCCCAATCGATCCCAATTCCAATTTCAATTTCAAAGACCGGATGGGTTGGGTCGCGAAGTGGGCGAGAAAATTCAAAAGTGGCAGGACGAAGACGAGATCGCGAGTTCGGAAAAACCAGCGGCCATCCCGCCAAGTTGAATTTTGGAGATTGCTTTTCCTATGCGCTGGCGAAATCCAAAGGAGAGCCGCTTTTGTTTAAAGGTCGAGACTTCTCACGCACAGACGTGAAATCGGCGCAGCCGTGAGTCGGTTAAGAAGCGGCAAACCATTGTTACCTGCCCAGTTACCCACGGTTCATTCATCGGTCTTTGTGCACGGTAGAATGCTCTGGTGAGACCTGTCTCCTCGCGAATGCAGCTGTGGTTTATTGCCTCCGGATATGCCGCTGTTTTGGTGTCTGCTGCGGTGTTGATCCTTGGGCGCTACTTGCAGGAACGCTATTATGCCGGCTATGCGGCTGCCTCTGGGGGTATGTATGCCGCCGGAGATTTGTTCCTTGCGATCTTCATCTTCGGCCTTTTCATGATCCCGACCATGTTTCTGGTGTGGTTCATGGCAAGGTTTCAGCCCTTTTACGAAAGATATTCGCAACTTCTGGTGGGTCTGAGCCTGAGCGCGCCAGTCTGTCTGATTTTGTCCTATCTCGAAGAAAGTCGCGTGTGGCAGAGTTTAGCCCTTCTCTGTTTTTGCCGGCTCTTGGGTTCGCCTTTCGTTCTCGTAGGAATCGCTTTTAGCCGCTTGGTGGCCCGATTTGATCGAGCAAGAAAGCTACTCTCTTATGCGCTCCTCACAGAGGGACTGACCCTGGGAATTGCTGTAACGCTTCTCTTTGTTAAATGGCATTAGGTTAAATGGCATTAGGCGGGGTGTTCGCTCACTCGGCGCAACGGCAATTTGATTCGACGCCTACTGCGGCGGCGGAGAAGAATTGGGCTGCGGAGTCGAATTCCGCTCCGGCTCGGAATTCGGAGGCGCCAGCGCCGGCAATGCCGGGGGCGTCACGCCAATCGCGGGCACAGGCGTTGACTCGCTCTCGTTGCTCGCGGGGAGCGGCGCGCGATACTTCAATTCAATCGGTTTATGCGCGCGGCGTTTTGCCTCTTGCGCCGCTTTCAGTGTGGCCTCGACATCGGTCTCGTTTACGTCGGCCAGTTTATCGATCTTCCGCCCCTCCGCATCGGGACGCGTGGAGTAAGTCACCCGCGCATTCGCATCTCGTCCGGAACGCGCCGCCTCGTAATACATTTCGGCGCTCTCCCGGTCACCCGCCAGTTCCGAGACATAGCCGAGATTATTCAGCGTGAAAGCATTCTCACCGTCTTGCTGATACGCTTGCAGGAAAAGTTCCTTCGCCTGCGAAGGATGGTTGTCATTCAGGGCTGCAACTCCGCGCAGGTTCAGGCGAGCGGCTGCGGCTTCGATGCCTTCACCGCTTGCGATTTGCTTGTTCATAGCCGCTGCGTTTTCTGCGGCTACATCGCTGATCGGACGTCCGCGCCACTTCGCCCGTGGAGTTACCACCACGCGCTGCGTCGAGTGGAGACTGGCCGCGGCAGAGTAATATCGCAGGGCGCTTTCAATATCTCCGACAGATTCCATCGCATAGCCGAGATTGTTGAGCAAAAATGGATCGCGCGGATGCTGCTCCAGAGCGGAGTGCAGCAGATTTCGCGCTTCAAAAACGTGCCCTTTTTCAAGCAACTGAATCGCCCGTTCGTTGACACGACCAATCTCGCGATCGGAATCCTGCACCTGGCGAAATGCTGCATCGAGCGGTTTGCCCTTGAGCGACGCTTCGCTTGACCGGTCGATGATCGCATCCGTATGATCGCGCGCCGCCAAAGCGTAATAGCGCAATGCGCGATCGGCATCGCCTTCCAATTCGGCGACATAGCCGAGATTGTTGAGAGTGAATGGGTCATCCGGATCGAGCAGGTAGGCCTTATAGAAAAGCTGTTTCGCCTTTTTCTGATGTCCGTGCTTGAGTTCGGCAACACCATCGCGGTTAAGTTTTTGAGTAGGTGTTGAGATGTTGCGCTGCGGAATCGGAACCTTCAAATTGCCTTGGAGAAAATCGCCAGCGAACGCTTGACCGGTCCCAGCCAAGAGCTGCAATGCCAGCCACCCAGGAATCAAAAAGGCAAAGAATGTTATGGACTTACCCATAATTATCGAGCAACCGACGGGGCTTCCAAACTATGATGTCCAAACTCAGCGTTCGGTTGGAGTTTGAGTCGGACTACAGTAAACACCCTATGCCGACGCTCTCTCCGGGATAGCCCCATTGAGCATCCAACGCACATGCCAAGATTCGTCGGCAAGAACATCCTTCAGAAAAGCCTGGGGACCATGACCCTGGTACTCGTCTGCGCGCTGGCGCAGGGCGCTCTGGCTGCGTCAGAAAATGGCGCGCAGCAATCGATTGCGACTGAAGAAAGCCCGGCGCTGCCGAGCGGCAAGGTGAGCCTCGTGCGCGGCGTAGTGAAGCGGCTGGATCCGATTCATGACCAGCTATTGATTCGCACTTTCGGAGGCGGAAATGTAAGGATTGCGTTTGATCCGCGAACTCAATTTCTGTCCGAAAATATGGCGACGCAGTCGACGAGAGTTCCGGCTGGATCGGTGGTCTCAGTCGATACGGTCATCGAAGGTGGAAAGCTGTTTGCGCGTTCGGTGCGAATCGGCCAATCCAACGCGGGTGACCTGAGCGGGCAAATCGTCGGCTACAACGCAGCCAAGTCGCAGCTTACTCTCCGCGACCCTCTGAGCCCTGGAAATGTCTCATTGCGTCTTACCCCGAAGACGACAGTTCTTGACCACGGCCAACCCTTCGCTCGGCAGGCTTTGTGTCCTGGGATGCTGGTGCGCGTGTGGTTCTCTCCGTCAGACAAGGCCGCCAATAAAGTTGAGATACTCGCGGAGCGTGGGAATTCTTTCGCATTCGCGGGGCGGGTCGTTGCCGTAGATCTGCACTCACGGGTGCTATCGCTGTCCAACGATTCCGATCAGAGTCTTCGCGAACTCGCAATCGGCTCGCTTGATGCCGATAGTCTTCGCCTTCTGAAGGAGGGGGCGGATGTGAGTGTTCAAGCTGAGTTCGACGGAGACCGCTACAATGTTCGCGCCGTCACTCTGCTGTCAGGCAATTACTAAGTCTCTGGCGAGAATGTGCCGTTTGTCCCTTCCGTCGCGATTTTCAGGATGTTTCAACCTCCAGTTTTTTCCGTAACGTCCGTCCAACGAAAAAGTCCCGATAACTGAAGGTGTAGCAAATCGTATGCCACGCGTAGCGCGCCAAGCTCAGAAGGTCGGTCTTGTGCCAACAGCAAGAGTTCATGTTGGGAGACAAACCACAATAGAAACGGAAGCGGCTGTGCGCCGATTCGGGCATGGTCAGCATGGCCGCTGCCATGCGATGATTTCCCTCAATAATGGTGAGCGGATGATGCTCGTCGATTCCGATCAGCAAAACGGCGTCAGGCACCTGATTCCCGCGCAGATCGCTCGCGATTTCCGTGATCTTCTTCAGGAATCGACTCTGCTGCGGACGCGCCAGTGCAGTTTTGATGCGGCCGATCATCTCCGCGAGATAGAAGTCCGGTCCAGCAAAACGCCTCCACTCGTTGCGAGGAAACGACCGCAGCCGCGCCAGATCGGGTGGAGTCAATTCAATTTCCCACCACTCGGTGTCAGCGGGCAATTCGCGCCACAGGCCACCCCGGCGGCGGAAGAGCAACGTGCGGCGTATGAAGTTGTCGTAACGATGCTCGAGATCGACCTGCTCCACCAGATGCTGAAACTGCCGTCGATAGGGATCAAACTCGGAATGACAAAACTCAGAACGCAGGAATTCCGCAACGATCTCTTCCTCCGGTACTCGCCGCAGGAGCCGCAAGGCTTCCGAAAATGCCGGAAAAGTTTCGGATTCGTCCTTTCCCTGGAAAAGCGGAATGGTCACTGCCACAAGCAATCCGCACATCACGGCCAGTTGCACCATGATGACCTGGTATAGGGAAGTGTGATAACGCCAAATCCCGACGGCCAGAACGATGCTTGCGGCAAACTGCACCCACGCGGCAGTGCCGGTGCGGCGCGAGATCTCGTACATCATGATCACCACGGCGATGCCATAAACGCCGGTCATGATCGCATACTGTGTCAAGAGTTGAGAGAACGGCGCTGCGGAGTGGACCAGGAACGCCTTTCCCAGGAGCATGGTCCATGCGAACTGCGGTGCCAGCGCGACCGCGCCGATGAATGCGGAAGTGAGCGTTCCCACAAGCAGCAACCCGGTGTACAAAACGGACCGGCCGCCCTGGCGATGGGTATGACTGGCCGATACCGGAAACATGCTGCTGACAACCGACCATGACAACATGAAAACCACGCGCCCGACCAGAGCCACAGCCGCATAGATTCCAGCTTCGGGCGGTGGAAAGAAATGCTTTACCAGCAGGATGTCGAGATTGCTGAGAATCACCTGTCCCACGAAATAGAGCACCGCCTGCATGCCCTCGCCAAAGGGCGCGATCTTGATCGGAGCCAGCACCCCGCGGTACTCCGCCCCAGGTCGAGCCGCAAGATATGCGACGATAGTCGAGAGCAGGACCGCCGTCATCACGCCCGTTACGCCCATCCCAAAATGGAGGAAGAGCAAGGCTCCGCCGAACTTAACTCCTACTTCCACGACCAAATTAACGGCCAGGCCGCGGAAATTACAACAACCTTGCATTTGTCCGCGACGTACTCCCAGCGGTATCGATACTCCGGCCGCGATCGCCACCAAGATCAGGTCACGTTGTGTCGGCAGATTGAAATAGGACTGGAGGTAAGCGCTCCCAGCGGCAATAAGCAAGGCAACCCCTACACCCACTTGGAGGGCGCGCCGCAGCATGCTCGCGTAGATCTGTGCTCGGACAACGGTCTCCGAGCTCCGGGCGATAAACTTTGAGGTTACGATCTGGAAAGAAAAGGTGACGGCCGCCATCAGCATCAGCAGCGTGTATAGAGCGGAGGCATGGCCGAAGCCGGAAGCGCCCAGCATGCGCGCGAGCAAGATGTTGTAGAACAGGTTGGTTGCCGCCACCAGTGCGGCGCTCACCAGCAGGATGGCGCTGCCGCGCACCACGCGCGCGCGCAGAGCTTTGAGGTGACCCGGTCTTGTTATCGCCTGCGCGTCTGCGGGCATCATCATAAGTAAATCGGCACCCTATGCTGTTCGCACCGGGTTGAACGAAGCTTCAAAAAATGAACTGCGCCGTCGGTACGACCTGGGTGCGACCCTGCCCGGGAAAGTCGTAAAAACTTTGCTGTTCGAAGCCAAACGCAAATCTCAAGGGGTGAGCAAGCGCCACCGTTTTCGAGTCCGGGTTCTTGTTGAAGCCCCGCTCGTGCGTATATGACAGCGCGAAACTTGACGTCACATTGTCATAGGCGTGAAAGCCGCGCCCTGAGGACCAAGCACCCCATGCAGCCAGCGCCCAATGCTCGTTGAGCTTTGCGTCGATTGCAAAGCGCGGCCGGAAGGTTTGCGCGATGGCATATTGATTGCCTTCAACTCGCCAGGCGCGCAGAAATTCCAGTTCCGCCGATGTGCGGACGCGAGCGCCGAACTTTTGCTCCAGACCGGCATAAGAGATGGTCTGGTAATACTCATAGATCGAGGGTCTGAAGAGCAGGTCACGACCGCTATAGCCAGTAAGAAACGCAGTTTTGCCCCAAGGCCGGCCGAGGCGAAAATCGATAGCGCCAGAAAAGTCCCGAGAGTGCAGGTTCTCCTCGGTGAAAGGGCCCGCTTCCCGGATCGCATTGCCGGAAAATGAAAGCCAATCGGCTATCGAGCTGCTGGCCACGTAAATGTACTGGCGAAACAGATTCTGATTCAGGAAGACGGGCGACTGCGTGTCGCGCCGGATCGTGTACTGCAGCCCGGGCGTGATGTCAAGGTTCACGTTGCCCAGCCGCACGGCGGGCGCCACCGAACCATTGAAGATGGTGTCGAACGTGTTGCGATCCTGAATCAGAAGCTCACTCGGAAATGAGATGGCGCCCTCAGCATTGCGCTCGGCGACAAAACCTTGAATCGGAGGAAGCGACTCCGGCCGGAATTGAAAGCGCGAATCGACAAAGGTCTCGACTGAGCGCCGCGGGGGCGGCAATAATTTGCCGTTGTTCTGCACGCCAAGCAGGCGTGCATCCGTCTGGTAGATGTTTTCCTCTTCAAACACCGCGTCGACCCGGGCCTCAGACGTCATGTCGAGATCATCGGTGATGGGGCGGCCTTGTTCTTCGGCCAGTTCCATTTGCGCGGTGCGCGCGGCCGGGTCCTCGGGATCAAGCCGGGTAGCCACGGTGAACTCTGCGAGGGCGCGGTCATCCTCGCCAAGCTGCCTGTAGACGTTTCCCTGCGCAACCAGAAAGTCATAGTTATTTTTGCTTTCGGGATCGTTGGAGAGGCTCGCCAATTGCAGCTCCGCGTTATGCGTTTGGCCCAGCGCCAGCGATGCGTTCGCCATACCCACGGCAACGGCGGCCTCATCGGCGCCCAGCGCCTGGGCCCGCCCATACATGCTTTCCGCCAGCGGATACTCGTGGATATTCATCAGAATGTCGGCCGCATTCAGGTAGTCGTCAGCGGATGCGACATCGACGGGCGCCACTCTGGCCTCGGCAAACGCAAGGGCGATTTGTTGTTGTGCGTCTGCTGACTTGCCTTCTTGGGCAAACAGCCGGCCCAGGGCAAGACGGACCTGTAAGCGATCTTCTTCTGAACCGTCTTCGTCGGAGCCGTCGAGCGCCCGTTCATACGCGGCCATTGCCTGATCACGATGGCCGAGGATGCGTTGCGCGTCCGCGACCACGAGCAGCACTTTGTAATCTTTTCCGCCGACGCGTTGCGCGGTGGCAATCGCTTGCACGGCCTCGGACGACTCGCCGAGCCGGGCGTAAGATCTTGCCAGTTGTGCGGGGATCATCGGGTCGTTGAGCGCAAGCGCACTCTTCAACGTGTCGACCGAGTTGGCGTACTTATGCGCCTGGTATTCCACATCAGCGAGCGCAATGTAAGTATTCGCAGCTTTCGGATTCAACTTCAGAGCCTGCCGGTACTCGCCCTCCGCGGAAGCTAGCATGCCGCGCTGGCGGTAGCCTTCAGCTTTCACGAGATAAAGGTTCTCCGACTCGGGTAGTAAATGGCTTGCGATATCGGCCTCTTTGAGTGCCGCCGAAGAACGCCGCAACTGGAGCAGCGCGTAGGCCAAGCCGAGATGCGCTTCGCCGTACAGCGGATTCAGCGTCAGAGCCTCGCGAAAGTCTTGTTCCGCCTTCGTGGCCAGGCGCATGTCGTTGTAGACATAGCCCCGGTTCATGTAACCTACCGCCATTTTCGGATCGATTTGCAAGGCTCGTGTGAAGTCTCGAACAGCAGCCTCGTATTTGTCGTGGTCGGCGTCCACGTGTCCTGCGATCAGCGGCAGGTCGCGATCATTCTCAAGAACGGACTCATAGCGCTCCACGATCTTCATCGCTTCGTCGAGGCGGTTGAGAAACAGGAGGTCATAAGCAAGATAGTCGACCCCTTCGCGATCTTTCGGCAGCTTCTGGATCACCTGATATCCGAGATCGGCCGACTCCGCGTATTTCCCGGTCATGGTCAGGTATCGCTCATGCTCCCGCATCACTTGAGGATTTTGCCGCTCCGCCTCCGACGCGCGTGCCAGCCACGCTCCGGCCTGAGCGTCGTGATGTGCTTCGAGGGCCGCGTTCATCGCGCCGGAGATAATCAAAGGATTGCCCGGTGACCGCCTGAAAGCCTGCTCATAACTCTCTTGCGCTTCCGGAAATTGGCGGTTGGCGCTATACAAGTCACCCAAGGCCAAATAAGGCGCATAGTTATCGGGATGCTTCTTCTCAAATTCCAGGAAATAGCCGCGGGCGGCTTCGGAGCTGCCCATCTCGCGCGAGACATAGCCCAACGAACCCAGCGCCTCCGCATTCGATGGACTGATAGCCGATGCTTCGCGGTAGGTCTTGAGAGCTTCCTCTCTTCGGTCTGTCTTCCAGAGAAGATTAGCGTAATTGAGAAGCAGCACCACGTTGCGGGGCTCGATTTGAAGCGCCTCTTTTAGGTCTTTTTCGGCGGAATCGACTTTTCCTTCGGCCACTTCAGTTGCAGTTCGCAGCCGCAAGAACTCGGGCCGTGAAGGGCCGCCTACGTCCAGGGCATTGATCGCCTTTGCCGCCTCCTCGCTGACGCGCTGAGCGTTCGCAGTGTCGCCGGCATCGCGGTAAACCTGCGCAAGATCCACGCGCAACGAGATCGGATACAGAACACCCTCGGGCACATCTTCGGGTAGGTGCTGCAACGCCGCCTCGTAATCGCGGATTGCCGCCTCGTTACGTTGCTGCGCGGCGGCGAGCCGTCCTCGCAAGGCGTAAACGCGATAGTGCTCGGGATTCAGGGCTGCGGCTCGCTCCAGCAGGGCTGCTGCTTTGTCGAACTCTCCGGCATTGAGCATGGCTTGCGCGGCATTGAGTTGGATCTCGATGTTTCGCGGCGCACGGCTTGCGGCTGCGTCATAACTCTGCGCAGCCGCGCGAGGATTTCCGGCAAGCGAGTAGGAATATCCAAGCTCGGCGAGCGCGTTCGCATCTTTTGTCGGCAGGCTTTCCAGGATGCGGACTGCCGCCTCGTACTGGCCCGTATCGCGATAATAAGACGCCACCGCTCGCAGGATCTCGGGATTGGTTGGAGCCGAACGGCGCGCTTTCTCCAGCATCGAATGCGCGGACTCTCCATCTCCTGTCCGCTCATAGGCACGGGCGAGCAACAGTTCGGTTCTTGGCGATGATTTTACGGCTTCCGATCTTTGCAGATATTCAAGCCCTTTTTTCGGATCGGTGGTTAAAAGCAATTCGCCCGCGAGCTGAAGGTCCGCACCGCTTTTCGGATTTGCGGCCAAAACCTCTTCCAGCGTTTTTTGCGCATCAGCATTACGGCCCATCCGGGCATAGGTTTGCGCCAGACCGGAAAGTCCCTCGACCGAAGAGGGCCGAAGAGCGAGACCACGGCGATAGGCGTCGAGAGAAAGCGAATATTGTCCACTCAATCGCGCCGCGTAAGCCAGCGTAAACCAGAGATCGGGATTCTGCGGAGCGGCGCTGACGGCGCGCTGCGCATGGACCGTTGCTCCAGAGGCATCTCCTTGTTGCAGGTCCGTCTGCGCGGCTCGCGCTTCGCGCGCCACTTCGATGCTGTTACCCCAGCCCATCCCGGTCTCTTTGCTCGCAGCCCCGGCTGCTCGTTTTTTCGACGGAGTCGTCGCAGAAGAGGATGGTTCACCGTTCACATCGAAGGTTTGGGCAACGCTGGTTTGGACAGCAGCGGCAGTGGCTACAATCACCGCTGCAAGCCAAACCGATCCCTTGAATGCCAATTGCAACATCCCCTCCTCTACAACCTCCTGGCTGATAATCCGGCTGGCGGGGCAGAACATACACTGCCCTCTCGTCGTGCTGAGATGCAGGAAACTCCCACCGTGGTTGCGAACGTTCGTATTGGGAGTCTCCAAAATACTTACCAACCTTTGCGCAGCCCCCTGGAATCAAACTCGGCGACTCAATGAGAGATCGTCAGGAAACATTTCCGCTCCGAACTGAGACCAGCATTTGGCAACGCCCGATCCCCGTTGCCGCCATCATCTTGTTGGCGCTCGCGATTCACGGACCGTTGCTGGTCATGGAGCTGCCGGTAACTACCTCCTATGACGCAAACTTGCACATTTTTTTTGCGTCGCATTATGCACAACACTGGTTCAATCCCTGGAACGAAAAGTGGTTTGCCGGCTTTTCGCAAACTACCTATCCTCCGTTGACTCACCAGTGGATTGCATTGCTCTCGCATATCGTGGGACTCACCGAAGCCTTCATGCTGGTGCAGTTGGTGGCCGTGATTCTGCTCGCGGTAGGCACTTTTCGATTCGCGCAACTTTGGGTGGATGACCGCGCAGCCAGTTATGCCGGGGCGCTTGCCGTATTTGCCGGGAGCATCGCGTTTCTTGTTTATTCGGCAGGACAGTTGCCCACAACGATGTCTGCTCCGCTGTATTTCTTGGCGCTGCCCTACTTTTATTTCTGGTGCTTATCAGGTGGCTGGCGACCGTTGCTGAAGGGGATTGCTCTGACGCTGGCCGCGGCATCGGCCCATCACGTCACGCTCATCTTCGGTTCCGTCCTTTTTGCGCTGCCGGTCTTGTGGCTGGCATGGTACGACGGTCGGGCGCAGAAGAAACGCGCCGGCCCAATCGTTGGGCGTGGTGTTATCTTTGCCGCCATCGCCGCAATCGGAGTCGGCATCGTTCTATTGCCTTATTGGATTGCGATCATTAAGCATCCCATCGATCAGATGCCGATCCCACACGCGAGCCGTTCGAACTTCCTGATGAATTGGACCTACGGCATGAATTACTTCATCGTGCCGTATGGAGCCTTAATTCTGGCGTTGCCTTTCATCGTGATCAAAGGCGCATCGAACCCGCGTTTGCGAATGCTGCTGCTGGCTTTCTGGGCTACATTCCTGATCGGGCTGGGCGGCACAACGCCGGTGCCACGCTGGATCTTTGGCCGGGCCTTCGAAATTCTCACCTACGAGCGCTTCACACTGTGGGCGACGGTGCTGGCGCTGCCGATAGTGGGATTGTTAGTGGAGCAAGTGATCGACCGTTTCCCGCGCTGGGGTGGGATCGGTGTCAGCACAGCCGCCATTTCCACCCTGGCGCTGGCGCTCGGTTGGCTCTCGTGGACTCCGTTTCGAACCTTCAGTTCGCTCAATGTCGATTCAGTCGTGTCATTCCTGAATCGCGATGGGCATGATCGGTACCGCTATCTCACGCTTGGGTTCGGCAACGCTCTCTCCAAGGTTTCCACCTATGCGAACGCGAACAGTGTGGATGGCGAATACAACTCGGCTCGCCTTCTGCCCGAGATGACGCGTTATGGCGCTGCACAATTGACCAATGCGAAGTTCTTCGGTGTGGCGGGAATGGATTCGCTTCGGGCCATGCTTCGACACGGCAATCACTATGGTTTGAAATTTATTTTCGTACACGATCCGTTCTATGAGCCTCTGCTGGTTTTTGCCGGCTGGCGACATGTCGATAGTTTTGATTCGGGCGCCATCACGGTTTGGTCGAAGGATGACGCGCCTCCCGCACGTTTGATCCCGTCAGATGCCATGCCGGCTGTTTGGGAAGGCTGGATGTGGGGCATACTGCCCGTCGGCTGTAGCATCCTAGCAATTCTGTTTGTGTGGTTGCTGGGCGAGCCGCGGCGAACGCTGGCGGATGTGACTGTTGCGCGGGAAATGCCGGAACACATCTTTGTCAATGCTGATCACGAGGTGCATGAGGTGCGCTCATGAAGTGGGGGTTGGTTGCCTTTATCGGCATTGCTACCGCAGTTCTGGTTGCCATTGCCTGGCTGCAATCGGGAGGGCTGAAGCAGCATGAGATGGTCTCTGCGGTAACTCCCGAAGAGGCAGTACAGGCTTTGATCAGCGATATAAGGGCCCACAACTTCGAGCGGGCTTTCGCTTCGCTTGATCCCAGCAGCGAAACGGACCTTGCCACATTTACTCGCGAGATGGCGGGAAGCGATGGCAGTCTGCGCACATATTCCTCACTGCAAGATGCGGAGGTTTCACCCTTGCACGCTGATAGTGACCTGGCGCTGGTGCGCGTTCGGATGAATTGGTCGAGTGCATTAGGCTCGGTTGTCGACGTGCAGGACTTGCCAGTGCGGCGCGACGGTTCGGTCTGGCGAGTAGTTTGGCCTAAACCCGTGGTCACTGCTGTGCCCCCGCAGGTGGTGTCGGTGAACTACTTGCGTTGGGAAGTTATCGGCCGCAACACGTCGCAGAACTGGGGCGCGCAAGATGTAGATGCGCCAAAGGTGCGTATAACATCGATGAACGCCATCGCGCGCGGCGGGCACGTGGTTGTTCTCGGGGAAGTTGAAAATGAAGACACCGTCCCGGCATATCTGAATGTGAATGCGACTTTGCTGAAAGCGGACGGCTCTCCTATCGAGGAAGAAGGCAGCTTCGATCTCATTTCGCATGTGCTTCTTCCCAAGCAGGTTTCGCCTTATCGCATCGACTTTCCTGGCGTTCGTATGGAAGCGGTAAAGAGTGTCCGCATGGATGCGCGCTCTCTGTTGGTGCCGGCGAGCGCCGATCCAGTGATCGAGGTCAGCGACCAGGCGCTCGGCAAGGACAATCTGGATCGACATGTCTTGAAGGGTCAATTACTAAATCTCAGCGGGCGCCCCGTCAACATCGCGCAGGTGCTGGCTACTTATTACGACAATTCCGGCAAAGTGATCTGGGTCGCGGATGATTACGTGGATCAGGCACTCATGCCGCAGGTACCCGTACCGTTTGCTGTCGACATCCCGGAGGATATCGCGGCACGGCTGAAGAATTATCGTGTCATCGTCAACCACTATTCGCGGTCGAGCAGCTAGCATGAGGCTCACTACGCGTGGCAATTTCGCATTATGCAAGCGCCTGGCCCAATTGGTTTTGTTGTGCCTGTTGCCTGGTTGCGCGAGCGCCGCTGAATTGCATGTGCCCGCCGTTGTGGAAGCAGGGAAGACGTTCTCCATCGCCGCCGAGGGTGCGGGGCAAGCCACCTTTTACCTGCTGGGGCCGGACCATGTTGTAAAACGCACCGTGACACTCGGGGGCAATCTACAGATTCAGTCCAGCGATGTGCGCAGCGCGGGCCGGTACGAAGCGATTCTTTGCGACTCATCATCATCATGTACGTCCGCCCAGTTCGAGGTGAAGGCTGCTCAACCGGCCCACTTCAGCTTTTTTCTGCATCCGTCGCGGGTGCCCGTTTCCTTTCCCGATTCGATTGATGCCACTGCGTTCGTCTTCGATCGCTACTACAACCTGGTTCTGGCCCCGGCAACGGTCGATTTCCGGATTGCTCCGGCGAGTGGCGGCATCTTCTCACGGCCAAGCCCCACGCGACACGGCGTCGCTTGGATGCGCATGGGCTCAACGCCACACGAGGGCCCGGTTCGAGTGACTGCGATGTTGGACAACGTGGAGGAGGCGCGCGTGATTCAGCAAGTTGCGGCCGAGGCTTGCCAATTACGGATGAAGGCCGCGACCAATGGCGATACGGTGACCCTCGAAACCGATCCCGTGCGAGATTGCAGCGGCAACCCGCTTCCCGATGGCACTGTGGTCACCTTTACTGAGGTTGATAAAGCAGGGAAGAGCACTGTGGACACGCCGATTAGAAAAGGCGTGGCGCGCACGCAATTCAGCGTTCATGGGCCGGCGCAGATCACTGTCGCGTGCGGCGTTGTGCTCGGCAATGAAGTCGCCCTCAACGGAAAACTATGAAGACTCTGGCTGGCATGATGGTGGCGCTCAAGAGGATTTTGCCTGAGGTCGCCACATCGGCAAGCATCGCTCTTGCAGCCTGCGTGCTAGCGAGCGCCCAATCGCTGCCACCGGTCCATCTCGATGCGGACGGACTTAGTCCACGTCCTATCGAAGAACTCACGGGCACGACAATAGCGCGCAACTACGCGCTGGCGTGGCGCGACATGGCTGGCGCCTTGGAATTCGACCAGGCCAATGGGCTAGGGGAAGAGTTTGTCGGATTCGCAAAAGACCGGCTGACGCAGCGAATCGGCGAACAAAAGCAAACTGGGGTGCACGTTCGCATCGTGGATCATGGGCATAATCTGAGGGCAGTCTTTTATTCCATGGATGGGACTGCGATGCAGTTAGTCGACCATGCCCAAATCGAGATCCAGACATTCGATGGAAGCCAATTGCTCGACACACAGAATGTGCCTCACGAATATCTGATTCTGATGACTCCCGGCGCCGATCGCTGGTATGTGCGCGATCTTGAGGAAATCTCTGCCAAATCTTTCTGAGGCCCAGTTGCGAACCTCCACTTCGAGCCAACTCTCGGCAGCCCCGTCTCATCGTAACCAGTGCAGGAAAGCGCAGATGAGACTTCGTCGGTTTGGACTTTTGGCATGTATCGCGATCGTGGGCTATTTTCCTAATGCGTGTACTCACGCACATTCCCGTAATCTCGCTCTCAAGGATGTTCCGAACACGCCGGGCAATCCGAAGGTTCTCGCAGATTACCAGCCCTGGTTCGGCGACCCGGCCCACATCAACGTCGGCTACAGCAGCCAGGACCCGAACGTGCTACGCAAGCAGATAGAAAGCGCCCGCAACATGGGTATTTATGCCTTCGTGGTGGATTGGTACGGCCCGAGGCAGCCGTTTCTCGATCGAAGCGCCGCGCTCCTCGAGCGAGTCGCGAGCGAGCAACACTTTCACATCGCGCTCATGTACGACGAAACTCAGTACGACAACGGAGAGGCGACCGACGATGCCATGCAGGCCATGGAGTTGGCTTATCAGAAATACATAGGGCCGAACGCCCCCGGGCGCGATGCCTACCTGCTCTACCGCGGGCGGCCCGTCATCTTTGTGTTTCCCAAATACGGCCGCACGGATTGGAACCAGGTGCGCCAAGAGGTGAATCAATGGACATCGCCGCCAATTCTCATCTATAAAGACGATCCGCCAGCTCAGTACGCCAAAGACTTTGACGGTGAGTATCCATGGGTATATCCAGGGCACAAGGGGTGGAGCGCCGACGGCCAGGCTTGGGGGGAGGATTACTTGAGCGATTTCTATACGAAGATGAGGAAACATCCGGATGAGGTTGCTGTTGGCGGAGTCTGGCCCGGCTTCAACGATACGAAAGCTTCCTGGAGTTTGAACCGGCACATCGATCCACGATGCGGAAAGACGTTCGAAGACACTCTACGCTTGTTCGACCAGAACAACGACCCTTCGCACCCCATTCCATTCGTCATGATTGCTACGTGGAATGACTACGAAGAAGGAACCGCGATTGAGCGCGGACTGCCACAGTGTAATGAACCGAAAGCAGAAGTTGCTCAGGCCGGAGGACGCCTATGAAGATGGCTAGAGAACGCGCCGCTGCAATGTTCGAAACGCTGGCGGTCTTGCATCTCCGCACGCTCACGCCCTTGGGGCAGCGAGGCGAATCAGACCCCCAGATCGAGCGCGCACTTTCGGAATTGCAAAGCATGTCGCAGTCCAAGGCTGGCGACGAGTGGTCCGACTTTCTGCGTTTTGCCGAGTTGCAACGGGTGAAACTGCGCACGTTGCAGCTCTTAGCGAAAATGTCTGCGGCAGGCACGTTGCGCTTTGACCGTCTGGAGGGCCTGGTGCAAGTCGAACAGCAACAGACCGGACACGCACTCGCAATGTTGGACAAGGTTGTGCGCGCGCTCGAACTGACCGGACGCTCGCCCATCGTGATCAAAACCCTCGATCACTGGCCCGATATAGGCAGCGATCTTGATCTCTTTATTGCAGCCCCCGAAAGTGAAGTTGTGCGCGCGATGCGGAGCGAGCTGCTAGCCGAGCCGCAACAGCAGAGCTGGGGCGATCGATTAGCGCACAAATGGAACTTCCGGATTCCGGGACTGCCGCAACTGGTGGAGATCCATGTGGGTTGCCTCGGACAGACTGGCGAGCAGGACGCGCTGCCGCGCCACCTCGAGGCGACCAGTGTAATGCGAGATGCAGGTCGGTATCGCTTTCGCGTGCCGGCTCCGGAGGAGCAGGTTGCGCTCGCGACTCTGCAAAGGATGTATCGCCATTTCTATATTCGTTTTACCGACCTGCTGAATCTTACGGGGCTGGTGCGGGAAGGCAAGCTGGATTTTGGCTTGCTGCGCACCTCCGCCGAACGTTGGTCGATCTGGCCGGGAGTAGCGACCCTGCTCAAAATCGCTTCGGATTACAACCAGCGCGTTGGCGCTGGCCCGCTTCCGCTGCCAGGGTTTGTGACTGACTCGGCACGTTTCGGGGCCGAGGCAACTTACGTTGGGGAACAGTTCTTACGCGTGCCCATGCTGCCCCACGGGTCGCTCCTTTTCCTGCGGCAGCTCGCCGGAACCGCGGCTGCGCAGCGCTTTCGCGCTGCCGCTCGCTTGACTCTCTTGCCCGGGCTGGCGGCGGCCGCATTTGTCAATTTGCGGGTTACGGGAGACGACAAAGGAATCTGGTAGCTTTCGTAGGGACAGCCGCCCCGGTTGTCCAGCGAGCGAAGCTCGCTGCGCGACTGCAAGACTGACTGTCCGACTGAATTGTTAGAAGTCCGAGGTTCATACCTGTCCGCACAGTGTGGCCGACCTAGTGCTGGTACGTTGAATCGGCAACCAACCCGTTTGCCGCCACCGTCATCTCAATGTCGCGGTTTGTCAGGAGTGCGCCATTGAAATCTCGACATGTGGGGTTGGCCCTGTTATCTGGCCTCAGCTCTATCACTCTGGTCGGATGCGTCGGTTTGCAATCGCAACCCCCGCAAACCACGCCTCCTTCAACGGGAAGCTTGCAAAGCCTGAATCACATAATTATCTTCGCGCAGGAGAATCGTTCCCTCGATCACTACTTCGGCGCGATGCGCCAATACTGGTCGCAGAACGGCATCACGGATCAGTCCTTCGACGGCTTGCCGCAATTCAACCCCACCAGCGGAATCAGCCCTCTGGCCGGCCTGCCTCCTACGAACCCTGGCTGCGACCCGACTCAGTCGACCCCTACCGAGTGCGTCGCCAGTACCTCAGTGGCTAACCAGGTTACGTCCTTTCATATGGCATCGGTATGCAACGAGGAACAGAGTCCTTTCTGGAATGAAGCTCACGTGGATTGGGATTTCAACGACCCTACCGGAGAAAATCCGGCGGTTCTCAATGGGTTCGTGCGCGCGGGCGCTAACGACGCCCGTCAACAGGTTCCACCGTTAAACGATGTTAATGGTCTTCGTGTGATGGGTTACTTCGACGGGGGCGATTTGAATTACTACTATTTCATGGCTTCCAACTTCGCTACCTCCGACCGCTGGTTTTCTCCGACCATGAGCCGAACCCAGCTGAACCGCATGTATATTTTGGCCGCCACTTCGGGTGGCCACGCGTATCCTTTGGCGCCGCCATATGGCCAGCTCACGAACACCACCATTTTTCAGGAATTGCAGAACGCCGGTATTACCTGGAAGATTTATGTCAATCCCGATAACACAAACTGCGCTGCTACTGACTCCGCTTGCCTCAGCGGCTCTTCATATATCAGCATGTTCACTTACCAACAGACCATTCTCGCCAGCCCCACGCTGCTGCAAAATATCGTCCCGATATCGCAATTCACGACCGACGTTCAGAATGGAACCTTGCCCCAGGTTTCACTTATCGAGGCGGCCTCCCCCGCGATGCTCGATGAACATCCTAACGACTTTGACATCTCTCCTCCCGTCAATATTCAGACGGGAGCGAGCTACGCAGCAGGCCTGATCAACGCTTTCATGGCTAGCCCAAGCTGGAAAGATTCGGCAATGATTTTCACCTACGACGAGGCGGGAGGTTATTATGATCACGTTTCGCCTCAGCCTGCCACGCCTCCTGAAAGCTCCGGTTCGCCAACTTATCTGCCGATCGATCTGCAGCCCGGCGATATTTGCGACGCGCCGGGGCAGCTTGGAACCGGAACCTGTAATTTTGCCTATACCGGCTACCGTGTGCCGTTGATCGTGATCTCGCCTTTCGCCAAGAAGAATTACGTCTCGCACACGGTATACGATTACACCGCCATGCTCGCTCTTATTGAGAAGCGCTTCGGTGTGGCCGCGCTCACCAACCGCGACGCGGCCCAGGCCGACATGAGCGCCGATTTTTTTGACTTTGCAAACGCCCCCTGGGCTACGCCTCCGTCGCCGCCCGCTCAAAACACGGCCGGGCTGTGCACTCTAGCGGCTCCGACTCCATGACGATTTACCGTTCTCGCTGCCAGGATGTCATTGGACTTGGTTCCTTAGGCTCGCGATGATTCGCCGCAATGTGATAATGACTCCGTGAGAATCCAGCGTTTGGTTTGGGCCGGGCTTTGGTTCATATCGTCTGCCGCTTCCCCTTCGTGCCTGGCCGCGACCCGGCATTACTACATTGCAGCCGAGGATGTCACTTGGAACTACGCCCCCAGCGGCCATAACCTGCTGAATGGCAGCCCCATTCCGCAACCGTGGGCGCAAAAGTTGGAGTGGGCCAAGACCCGGTACATCGAATATACGGACGACACCTTCACGACTCCGAAGCCGCAACCCGAGTGGCTTGGAATTCTAGGTCCCGTGATTCGCGCCGAAGTTGGAGACGAGATCGTAGTCGATTTCCTGAATCGTGGGCGGCGCGGGCACGATATGCATCCTCACGGCCTGCGCTACGACAAGAGCAACGAAGGGTCTCTTTACCTGCCTGTTGCCAAAGGCGCTTTCGTTGCTCCCGGCGCGCACTATACCTATCACTGGTTCGCCAATCAAGGCAGCGGTCCCGGCCCCGGCCAGCCCAGTTCCATCGTGTGGTGGTATCACTCCCACGTTGATCCCGCCGTTGAGATCAATGCCGGCCTTATGGGGCCAATCATAGTCACTGCCAAAGGCAAAGCGAATCCCGACGGTTCTCCGAAAGATGTGAACCGCGAATTTGTCGCCTCGTTCATGATCTTCAATGAGATGGGGAGCCTGCCCGCCGGCCAGTTTTATGCCATCAACGGTTTTATCTTCGGCAATCTTTCCGGCTTGACCATGAAGCAGGGAGACAAGGTGCGCTGGTACCTGCTGGGGATGGGAAACGAAATTGACGTGCATACGCCGCATTGGCACGGCGAAACCGTTACCGACGAAAGGCGACATACCGATGTAGTTGAACTTCTCCCCGGAAGCATGGCGACCGTAGACATGGTCGCTGACAATCCCGGATCGTGGATGTTTCACTGCCATGTGGAAGATCACATGGAAGCCGGAATGATGGCGATTTATACTATCTATGCTCCGCCTGCCCAACCCTGTCCGGTTGCTGTTGTCGCGGGAGATTTCTGGAAGCATCCGGAGAGCTTTGCACTGACGGTGAAGAACATCAGTTCCAAGCCCATTGCAAGCCTGACGCTCACATCGGAGATGTTTTTGGCGCCTCAGGATTTGCGGCGCCCGTACAATCCCGGTTGGTCTTCAACCAACCCTATTTCGCCTGGCCAGGAGCAAACTCTTGAGAAGCCGGGCATCCGCGCCGCCAGCGCCCAGGCTGTTTTGGGCTGGGTCTTCTTTCCGGATTTCGTGAAGTACGAAGATGGAACCAGCTGGCATCCCCAAAGCGAAGGCGAATGCTTTAACGTTATATGGCGGGAGCAACAGCATCCCGATATGCTCGCCTTGCCCCCAAGGCAGATCGAAATGAATCCAGACTAGGAACGCCGCAGCCGAACTCGGTGGCGCGGGTCTCCTCTGGCCGAGAACTGCCCCCGGCTGCAGCGCTTGCCCGAGATCAACGACGATCTAGAAACACTGGAAGACGAGGCTGACCTGCCCGGGCATCAAGTGGTCGGTGGTTGAACTATTCGCGAGCACCCACTTGGCGGCGACATCCGGGTTTCCCCCCGTCGCGTTGGTGAAATACTGCCACTGTACCCATCCATAGCTGTGCTTGATGTTGTCCACAGGATTGACCGTCGTATCGATACCATAGTCAAAGATCTCGCGAAACTTGCAGGAGTTGGTCTTCTGCGAAACACTGCAGCTGTAGGTATATTGCAAGGGGAGAGTCGTAATGGAAACCTGTTTCGGTGGATCGGCGCGGTGGTCGGTAATGGTAAAGGTGCCTGTGGCCTTGAGCGCCAAATGAGAATAGTCGAGATTCTGGGCGTGGCTTTGTAGATCCTGATCCACGTAAGTGTAGTAGTTCGTATTGCTGGACATGGCCGGAGGCGGTGCATTCCAGAACGAACTTTTATTTCCACCAGGAACCGCGCACCGTGCAGCCCAGCGCATGGATAGATTCGACGTGGGTTGATTACCGCCATTGTTGAACACTTTGCAACTGGTGGGATCGTTCCAGTGGTTCACACCGTTCCAGTCGCCCAGTTCGGTAACCCACTGGTAAACATACTTTGAATCGTAGAGATTGATATCCCAGGGATTACCCTGCGGATTCTTCACGTAGTACAGTTTGCTCTGAGTTTTATCCCACAGGGTATAGATGTATGCCGAAGGCGCGCCGTTGGTGATTCCTTCCATGTGATAACCGGAAGCCAATCCGGGGTCCATCATCATTACACTTAAAATGTCCCAGTAGCCGTGTCCTGAAGGACAAGTGATCGTTGACTCAACCTGGCCAAATGCGTGCGGCGTCAGAAGCAAAAACGCCGCCTCGGCTAGCAATCCAAATCCAAAGATGAGAGCTGATCTGTAAATTCCCGCTAGTCTGATGCCTCGTTTCTTGTTTTCGCGACGGCGACCCGAGAAACCGTCACACACGTGTAGCGCCAAGGAATTCTTCATTACTTAGATCCATCCGGATGGTGAAATTGGGTCGACCTATCTACACTCTAATACAGGTACTGTCAATACACTAGATACCGGAAGTGCAAAAATAAAAATGTGTATGCCGGAGTCTCAAAATGATCCTGGCAGCGTAAGAGAATTTCTTCAGACTTTAAAAAATGATCGCGAAAAAGGGGAATGAGCAAGTTTCACTTCCGGGAAACCGGGTAAGACGCCAGCGCTACGAGGGGACTTAATTGTTCCGGAGTGCACAGGAAAAAAGCCCGCTGACGGGATTGACAGCGGGCCGAGAAAATCGATTAGTCGAACCGAAGAAGTAGTAAATGAGAGCTGAGACCTGAGAGCTGACAGCTGTTTTTACGTGCTCAGCACTTTCTCTCTCTCTTCAGCATCCATGCGCTCTTCGCGCAGCGAGCTGGGAAGGGCAAATGCCAGCACTTCATCGACGTTCTTCACGTAATGAGTGGTCAGGCCTTGTAATTGTTCCGGAGTAAGATCTTCTTCAACATTGGTCTTGTTCTCCGCCGGCAGGATCACATCATGGACGCCCGCGCGTTTAGCGGCAAGCACTTTTTCCTTGATGCCGCCCACTGGGAGCACGTTTCCGCTAAGCGTGATTTCGCCAGTCATTGCCGTCAGCGGACGAACCTGTTTGCCGGTGAGCAAGGAAACCAGCGCCGTTACGATAGTGACGCCCGCCGAAGGACCGTCCTTCGGGATCGCGCCCGCGGGTACGTGAATGTGGATGTCATGATTGGCAAAGAATTCCTCGTCAATGCCGAGCTCCTTGGCGTTCGATCGCACCCAGCTCAGCCCGGCTTGCATGGATTCACGCATCACATCCTGTATCTGCCCGGTGATGGTGAGCCCTCCTTTGCCCTTCATCTGGTTGGCTTCCACAAACAGCACGTCGCCGCCGGCTGGAGTCCAGGCTAGACCTACCACAACCCCCGCCCGCTTCGTGCGCTCGGCAATTTCGCCTTCGCTGCGAACCTTGATTCCGCCTAAAAATTCCTGCACGATTTCCTTTGTGACGACGAGTTTCTCGGTTTTTCCTTCCGCCAAACGGCGCGCCTGCTTGCGGCAGATCGTGCCGATCGTGCGTTCCAGGTTTCGCACACCCGCCTCGCGCGTGTAATGACGAATGATGTAGCTGACCGCTTCTTCCGGAAATTCAATCTGTTCCTGTGTGATTCCGTTTTCTTCGATCTGCCGCGGAATCAGATATTGAAACGAGATGTGAATCTTCTCTTCCTCGGTATAGCCTTGCAGTTCGATGATCTCCATGCGATCACGCAACGGTTCGGCAATCGGATCGAGCATGTTCGCCGTGGTGATGAAGAGAACTTTCGAAAGATCAAACGTCACGTCCAGATAATTGTCGCGGAAGGTCGCGTTCTGTTCGGGATCAAGCGCTTCCAGCAGCGCCGAAGCCGGATCGCCCCGGAAGTCGCGTCCCACCTTGTCGATTTCATCGAGCATGAAGACTGGGTCTTTAGTCTCCGCGCGTCGAATGCCCTGAATGATCTGGCCGGGCAACGCTCCGATGTAGGTGCGGCGGTGGCCGCGGATTTCCGCTTCGTCGTGCACTCCGCCCAACGATAGCCGAGTGAACTTGCGTCCCAGCGCTCGCGCGATGGACTTGCCGAGCGAAGTTTTGCCAACCCCAGGAGGCCCGACAAAACACAAGATCGGCCCTTTCATGCTGGGTTTCAAACGCCTCACCGAAAGATAGTCGAGGATGCGGTCCTTCACCTTCTGCAGGTCGTAGTGATCGGCATCGAGAATTTCCTTTGCCTTGGGGATTTCAATCTCTCCACCCGAAGTTTTGGCCCAGGGCAGAACCGCCAGCCACTCGATGTAATTGCGCGTCACAGAGTAATCTGCCGCCATCGGCGACATGCGCGCGAGCCGACCGAGTTCCTTGAGCGCTTCTTTCTTAACTTCGTCGGGCATGCCTGCGGATTCGATTTTCTGCTTCAGTTCTTCGGTGTCGCGTGCGCCTTCGTCCTGTTCGCCCAGTTCTTTCTGGATGGCCTTCATCTGCTCGCGCAGGTAGTATTCGCGCTGCGTCTGCTGCACCCGATCCTGCACTTCGGACTGGATCTTGTTGCGCAGCTGCTGCACTTCCAATTCTTTGGCGAGGTGCTGATTGATTTTTTCGAGACGCACGCGGACGTCGGTTGTTTCGAGCGTCTCCTGCTTGTCAGAAGTGGAGAGCGAGGGCAGCGACGAGGCGATAAAGTCCACCAGGCGTCCCGGTTCCTCGATGTTCATGGCAACTGTCGAGAGCTCGTCCGAGAGCGTGGGCGAACCCGCGACGATCTGCTGGAACAG
The DNA here is from genome assembly GCA_963810955.1 of uncultured Acidobacteriaceae bacterium. Taxonomy (GTDB): domain Bacteria; phylum Acidobacteriota; class Terriglobia; order Terriglobales; family Acidobacteriaceae; genus Acidiflorens. The sequence goes on from CAWEPW010000049.1 coordinate 105,926, forward strand.
GGTCAAGACATTGCGCTGCAGGGCTTCGATTTCGGAATCCTTGGGCGGGATGACCTCGGGAATCGTGGTGACCCGGGCGCGCATAAAGGGCGACAGCTGCGCGAAATCGGCGAGACTTCACCCGCTCCAGTCCCTCGGCGAACACAAAGAGGCTCTGGTTGGGCATCTTCACGACTTTGTGCACCACGGCCAGGGTCCCGATCGGAATACAAATCGGTCGGCTGCGGCGTGTCCACGCGTGCCTCGCGCTGCGCCACGACGACGATGGTCTTGTCTTCGCCGAGCGAGTTGATGAGTTGGACAGAACTTTCCGGCCGACTGTCAGCGGCAGCACGGCATGAGGAAACAGGACGGTGTCGCGCACCGGCAGAATTGGCAGTGATCGCTCTGTCGTATCGTAAGAAGTAGTTTCGAGTGTTGCAATGATATCGCTCATGTTCTTCCCTTGAGTGACTTCCACTCAACTTTGATGAACTCGAACTGCCAAAAAGATGCAGCTCTAAGGGCTAGGCTGTTGAATTCTAGACCTTTTTTGTCGTTTTGCAAGGTGCGTAAGGACCGTGGCCCTCTCTAGTAACCTTGGAGGCGACAACTACTCGAGTTAACTCTATGCTGGCTCGGGGTAAAGGCGCTGTGCAATGCCTCACAGCAGGTTGTGACGAATCCGTAGCAGAGTCATCCATCGATGAGAAACTTCCTTACGCTCTGGGCTCACGCTCCAGGATAGACTCCCAGCACTTTTACTAGTTCCGCAACCTCACTCAGATGCCGCAGAGCATTTCGCGAGTCTTGCATCGTCCCCACGCAGCAAATCGACAAAAAACACATATTCCCACGGACGGCCGCGGACGGGACGCGACTCGATCTTGCTCAGACTGATGTCGCGCAGCGCGAACACGCTCAGGGCCTTGAACAGCGCTCCGGGAGTGTTCTTGACGCTGAAGGCTAACGAAGTCTTGTCCGCTTTCGTCTTCCGCGTGTTCTTCCTCGACTTCGAATGCCCCCGCAGACCTGGTTGAATCAGGAAGAAGCGGGTAAAGTTTTTCTTATCGTCTTCGATCCCGGCTTTGAGAATTTTTCCGTTGTACACTTCGGCGGCTCGACGGCTGGCGATCGCTGCGGCATCGCGAAAGTTCTCGGCTACAATGTGCTTGACGCTGCCCGCCGTGTCATAGAACGGCACTGGTTCGAGCTCCGAATTCTTGGCGAACAACTCACGGCACTGATCGAGGGCGACTGGATGCGAGAACACGCGCCGCATCGCGCTCAGACTTGTGCCCGGCGAGGCGATGAGATTGTGTACGATGCGCAGGCGAAACTCGCGAACGATGTGAACGTCGCGACTCAACAGAAGATCGAAATGCTCGGCAACGGAACCGGCCAGCGAATTTTCGATTGGGATCACAGCGCCATCGACCGTGCCGCGCTTGACCGCGTCGAACACTTCCAGAGAACGGGCGCAGGGCAGGATGGTCGCGCGCTTCGGAGCGCGCGCAAACATGGTTTCCGCCGCTTCGTAACTGAAAGAGCCGAGTTCTCCCTGGATTGCAATTTTCATTACGACCTACCCTATTTCGCTGTGGAGACGCTGCAAGAACCGTGTTGCTATGAGGGTACTGCCAGCTCTTTTGCCATGACCAAGGCATCCATCTGGTTTGAATAGTAATCTGCGACCGTCTTTTCAACGAAATAACCTTTCTGCTTATAGAAGCGAATGGCGGCGGCGTTATTCACAGGCGTCTCGAGAGCCACGACTTCGGCGCCTCCCCGCACCAATTGCTCTTCGGCGGCGCGCAGCAGGGCCGTGCCCACGCCCGCGCGCCGAGCCTCCACTATTACGTCGATCGTGATGATGTGCCCCACCCTGCGGCGCGCCTCGGCCATTATGAAACCTAAAATGCCGATGCTTTGGCTCGATGCGCTCGCGTTGCCATTGCGAGCGACCCCACAATCCGGCGTCGGGGCGCCCGGAGTCTCGGTGCTGTCGGCTACCAAGGTAAAAGACCCAGGCCGGCGCATATAAAACACCATTTCCTGTCGCGAGTAGGCCAGTTGCGGATCGAAGCAAGCTTGATCGATTTGCCACAGGGCGTCGAAATCGGCCCGCTCGAATGGTCTGATTCGAAATTGCACGCCCGCTATTGTAGCGGGAATGTGGGGCGGCGGCGGCAGCGCCCGAAAAATAGCCTCCCAGGTCGGCATCCAAGCTTCCTCGCGACGAAAGAGCGCGTTTTTTTCCACGTCCTCCCCTTGCATAGTTGCATCCATAAGAAGTACGATTTCTCCCCAGAGGCGGCTGTGGGGCGTTTGATTCTTATCGACGTGGCGGTAGCGCTGGCGCTCTCTCTTGTTTGGTACGCCTCGTTTATCCGCTACAATCGGCGCCGCGCCGGCAAGGTGCTCCAGTGGGTACAGGAGGCGTGCCTCGGCAAGGGACGCGTGGTCGATCTGCGCTGGCAGGCCAGCAGTTCCCGCCTTAACGCAACTCTCAGTCTTTCCTCCCGCTGGTTTGAAGACGCACATCTCACTATACGGTTACTGCCGCGGCCCATTCCGGTGCAGTGGGCGCTAAGCCGCTGGCGGCGGCAGCAGGAGACGCTTACCTTTGAAGCGAATATGGGATTTCCCCCCGGGTTCCATCTTGACGTGATAAGGCATCGCTGGTCGGGCCAGACTGGGGCAGGGTCGCGGGAAAAGTCCCGAGAAAAGGCCAGGGGTAAGGCAAAAGCCAACACCAAAACCTTGGACACTAACCGCGCCTGGACCATCAGCCGTCCTGGCCCCGTCATCCTCACCACCAAGGAAGATTGGCCCGTTGAGCTCAGCCCGGTGGTCAATGCCCTGGCCACCTGGCGTGATAAGGATTTCCTTGGCGTCAGGTTCAACTCAAAATCGCCGCACTTCTCGGCCACAGTCGTGCTTGAGAATCTTTCCGATCAGAAATCCGCAGCCGCTCTGCTTGGGCTCTTTCGCGAGTTGGCGGCGAGCTCATCCGCGAAACAGCACTGAAACAGTTCTCTTGAAACAATCAGATTGCTAAGGGTCCACCCCGGGCGAGCCTTGGGATGGGGCCGGTCTGAGTGCTCTGGTGGAGTTCTAGTTTGCGGGCATCGAGCGCTTTGATGAGTTGCTCGATAAGGCGGCATAGCCTGCCTGGGTCTTTCTCTTGCCCGATCATCTCGCAGAGTTTCTGCCTGAGCTCCGCGCCGATCTCGTGCGCGGTTGGGCAGTTTCTGGCCTAGAAATATTATTCCGAGATATTGTTTCGGAGGAAGACCACGAACATCGATTTTGGATAGGATAGTAGAGAGGCAAATGAATGTGAATACGAAAGCGCTCGCAGCCGTGGAAAGCCCCAAGTCAGCCAATGCCGAGCAGCGGTTGAAAGAACTTGGCATCGAGCTTCCCCGCCGCCTGAGCCGTTCGGCACCTATGCGGAAGCGGTGCAGACGGGCAATCTGCTTTTTCTGACCGGGATGCTTCCCACCGAAGGCCGCGGGGCGAAATTCGTCGGGCGCGTGGGCGCGGAGCTCGATGTGGAAGCGGGGCGCAAGGCGGCTCACCTCGCGGCGCTCAACGTCCTCGCTGTCGCGCGGCAGCATTTGGGATCGCTCGACAAAGTGACGCGGGTCGTCCGGCTCGGCGTTTCGGTGGCCACTTCGGGAGATGTCCGCGATCAGCCGAAAGTCGCTGACGCCGCTTCGGAGTTGCTGCAAGACGTCTTCGGAAAAGAGAAGAACCCTTGCCGCTCGGTGTATGGCGTCGCAAGCCTTCCGCTCGGCACGCCGGTCGAGCTGGAAGTCATTTTCGAGGTGCGGAGTAGAGGTGGGGCGAGCAATGTTCGCTCGCCTCGCCAGTAGCCAGTCAGTGCTTTTCAACAATCGCTGAAAATTCATAGGAGGAATTATGGCAACGACAAAAGTCGCAGTAGCGACACCAATGAAGGTGGCGCAGATTTCCAAGCCCGGGGGCAGATTTCGAGATCGTCGAGCGCGAGATTCCTAAGCCGGGCGCAGGACAGGTGCGCATCAAGGTGCAGGCCTGCGGCGTTTGCCACAGTGACGTGCTCACGAAAGAAGGCGCGTGGCCCGGAATTCAGTATCCCCGCGTTCCAGGACACGAAGTCGCGGGCATCATCGATGAAGTGGGCGCCGGTGTTTCCGCGTGGAAGAAGGGGCAGCGCGTCGGCGTCGGCTGGCACGGCGGCCAGGACAACACGTGTCGCGAGTGCCGGCGCGGAGATTTTCGCAATTGCCGGAATCTGAAAATTCCGGGCATCAGCTATGACGGCGGATACCAGCAATACATGGTGGCTCCCGTGGAGGCGCTGGTGGCGATACCGGAAAGTCTCAGCGACGTCGAAGCAGCACCGCTGCTCTGCGCCGGAATCACCACCTACAACGCGCTGCGGCACAGCGGCGCGATGCCCGGCGACCTTGTTGCCGTGCAGGGCATCGGCGGTCTGGGTCACCTGGGAATTCAATTCGCGAACAAGTTTGGTTATAAGGTCGCGGCGATCGGGCGCGGCCCCGAAAACGCGGCGCTCGCAAAGAAACTCGGAGCGAGCGTGTACATCGACAGCAAAGCGACGAACGCAGCGGAGGAATTGCAAAAGCTGGGCGGCGCACAGGTAATTCTGGCGACAGCCCCAAGCTCGAAAGCGATGTCCGAGCTGATCGACGGTCTGGGGCCGAACGGCAAGCTCATGGTGATAGGTGCGACATTTGATCCCATTGAGGTCACGCCGGTACAGCTCATTACCGGAAGTCGAACGATTCAAGGCTGGGCCGCGGGAACACCAGCCGATTCCGAGGACACGCTGCGCTTCGCCGAACTAACCGGCGTGCGTCCCATGATTGAAACCTATCCGCTCGAAAAAGCGGCCGAGGCTTACGCGCGCATGCTGAGCGGCAAGGCGCAGTTCCGCGTCGTTCTGACGATGTGAAAGTTGACCCAGATGGCCTGAGCGTCACGAGTTCGCGATGGAGAATAGACGTTAAATTTCGAATCGTCGCGAACTTGGCGACGCCCTCAGCCGGTTTCATGGCGCTCATCTCCATCCCAGCCCCGAGAAAGGAACGACCAGCCCATGCACAAAACTTTCTTATCGCACGATACAGATCGATGGGCTCTCCATCTTCTACCGAGAGGCCGGCCCGAAAGATGCGCCGACGCTTCTCCTGCTCCACGGACTTCCCTCTTCGTCGCGAATGTTCGAGCCGCTCTTTGCCCGGCTTTCCGATCGCTATCACCTGGTCGCGCCCGACTACCCGGGCTTCGGACACAGCGACTGGCCGGACCCGAAAAAATTCGCCTACACCTTCGATCACTACGCCGAGATCATGAATCACTTCACCGAAGCGCTCGGGCTCTCGCGCTACACGCTTTACATGCAGGATTACGGCGGCCCCGTGGGTTTTCGCATGGCCTTGGCGCATCCGGAGCGGATCGAGGCTCTCATCGTCCAGGACGCTGTGGCGCACAACGAAGGCCTGGGCGCGAATTGGAAGACGCGGCGGGCATTTTGGGCGGATCGCGCCTGCCAACGAAAGCGCGCTTCGCACAAATCTGCTGTCGCTGGCGACCACGCGGACGCGCCATGTCGGAGACGATCCCAACGTGGAACGCTATGACCCGGATCTTTGGACCGATGAATTTGCTTTTCTCAAGCCAGCCGGGCAAGGCCGACATTCAAAGCGACCTCTTCTACGACTACCGCACCAACGTCGATGCCTACCCAAAGTGGCAGGCATGGATGCGCGAGAAGCAGCCGCGCCTGCTGGTGATCTGGGGCAAGTATGAGCTCTCGTTCGACCCTCGGAGCCGGAGCCTACCGCCGGGACGTGCCGAACGCCGAAGTGCACGTTGTCGAGCCGGGCATTTCGCGTTGGACACGGCTGCGGATGAGATCGCCGCATTGGTGCGAGACTTTGTCGGTTCTTCGCGTCGAGGGGTACTGATCGGAGCAAGCGAAGAAACGCCCTCATCAACGAAGCAAGAAGGTGTGACGCGGCGCGCCAGCTGAAGCCGCGCTAGAACACCGCCATTAACCTTTGAGATGTAAACTGGGATGCGCATCCAAGGGTTAAGGATTACATATGCGATCTGACATTGTTCCAGGGGCAATATTCCCCGACTACGAGCTTTCCGACCACACCGCGAAACGCCGGAAGCTCTCCGAATTGCAAGGACAACATCCAATGGTTCTCGTCCTCAGCCGCGGAGGTTTCTGCCCCAAGGACCGCCGCCAGGCGGAAGGACTTGTTCAACTCCATCGCGAACTTGAGGTTTCCTATTGCCGGCTGGTCACGATCAGCACCGACAATATCACTGAGACGAATGAATATCGCACCGGAGTCGGCGCCCACTGGCCTTTCCTCTCTGACGCCGGGCGTATCGTCCAAAAAGATCTCGACATCGCCGAATATACGGATCCTGTCAACAATCCCATGATCCCGCACGTGATTGTCCTCGAGCCCGGTCTTGTCATTTATAAGATCTACAACGGCTACTGGTTCCTGGGCCGGCCCACTCTGGAAGATCTCCGCCAGGACCTGCGTGCCGTGACCAGGAAATGCCGGCCGGACTGGGACATCACAACGCCCGAACTCAAAGCGGCGTGGCAGCAAGGCCGCAAGGAACTCTTCTATCCGTACGGCAAAACGTATACCCAAACTCTCGGTGAACAGGATTAGGAGTGGCCATTGTCAGACAAGAAAACAGCGATCGTTACCGGAGCATCGAGGGGTATTGGTGCGGGCTTGGTCGAGGCATTTCTGAAGGAAGGTTATAACGTCGTCGCAACGTCTCTTCATGCCAGTCAGTCATTGACCGCATCGCCCAGCCTGATTCTCATCGATGGCGACATCGGTCGGCAGGAGACCGCCGCCAAAACTGTCGATGCAGCGATCCAGCACTTCGGAACCATCGATGTTCTGGTGAATAACGCCGGAATCTTCCGCGCCAAGCCTTTCACCGAATTTACTACCGAGGACTTCAATGCCCTGGTCTCGATCAACCTGCTGGGATTCCTTTACATGACTCAGCTCACTGTGAAACAGATGCTGAAACAGAAATCGGGGAACGTTGTGACCATCTCAGCGTCGCTTGCCGATCAGCCATTGACCGGCGAAAATGCCTCGGTTTCGATGATTACGAAAGGGGGCCTGAATGCAGTGACCCGGAGTCTGGCCATCGAGTATGCAAAAGAAGGTATCCGCTTCAACGCCGTAGCCCCCGGCGTCGTGGACACGCCACTGCACCAGGATGATTCCAAGGACTCGCTTAGGGCAAGTCAGCCAATGGGGAAAATCGTGGAGGTGAAAGACATTGTCGACGCTGTTCTCTACCTGGCCCACGCAGGTCAAGTAACCGGAGAGGTACTCCACGTGGACGGCGGTTCTCACGCTGGCCGTTGGTAGCAACTAAGCGACGGATGCTAGTCCATGCCGTCTTCGGTATTGTGGTCTTGATTCTGGAACCTCAGAAAATCATGGATAGCGTTCAGAGCATCATGGTTCTTGGTTGAGATGCGTACTCTCGCGCCGGTGGGCAACTCCTCGAATGTGTAAGAAATCTCGGCCCGTCTCTCTTGCATCTCGGTTGTGCCCGGAACAACCTGGCTGTGAACGAACATCGGTACGGAGAAGTCGCCCTTCGAAAACATGGTGACGATATGGGTCAGATGCGACCGGATCGCCTGCACGTTTTCACCGTCATTGCGGTCGTTGACTGTGACTTCTACGGCACCGCCGTCCGGCGAGAGACGAAAGTGATGAGTGGTCTTGTCATGGGAGAAGCCCATGGCTTCATCGCCGTGCTTTTCAACGCCAGCCTGATGCTCCGTCTTCATGTGTGCTTTGTGCATGGGACAAGACTGCAGGTCCTGCGCTGGCAAGGGCCCGAAGAGCAGAGCGAGAAAAAGAAGCGCGCATATCGTTTTCATAATCGTCCTTTTCGAAATCGATTAGTCTTCCTGGCGTGGACTTCGGCATTTCCGGTGAGCGAGTGCAGCAAGTTCGATCTCTGCCCCGGCAGGGTCTGCTGCATTCGATGTTCCCAGTTGTCCAACATCTTCCGCAAATCACGCTGGGTCTGGCGTAGAGCTTCAATATTTGCGGTGATGTCTGTCAGTTTCTCCTGCGCCAGCTTGTATACGCGATGGCAGGGAGCACCGCCTGCATCGCGCGACTTCAGGACCTCTGCCAACTCCGCGAGAGTGAACCCAATGCGGAGCGCCCTTCGCACAACAAGAACTCTCTCGGCTGCGCTCGCTGGATACAAACGGTAACCCGACTCTGTTCGAGAGGCTCTGGGGAGAACGCCGACTTTTTCGTAATGTCGAATGGTGTCTGGACTCACGCCCGCCGCCTTGGCTAATGCTCCCGAAAGAAGAGCCTTGGAATTGGCATTTGTCACCATACAGAGTATCAACCCTGGAACGCATTCCAGAGTCAAGCGATATTGTGGAGATGTCTGAATAGGGTCGCTTTTCGTGAAAACGGGGTCCGCTTCACGTCAGCCTGATAGAGCTAAATAACCAGACAAGAGTGGGTTAGCAAGACCCGACTTATTTGATTCAATTCCCTCTAAGGCCGCGTAAGCAGCCGTTTGGCTTTCATCGGCGCAGACCCCGAGTTAAGGAAATATCCAATGTCAATGACGGAGAAATCCGCTTCTTCAATCAAGCGCCGTTCGCTGGCGCTCGATACTTGGGCCGTAATTGCCGCTCTCCTGCTGGCATTGGCGACGAGACTGCGCTCGGCGAGGTCTTGATCGCTTGCTTGGCTCTAGGTTTGGTGATCGGTGCGCACCGGATTCGGGGCCTGTGAAAAAAATCGTTGCCCTTCCGGAGGCGTGGTTTGGTTCCACTCCGAGTCGTCGGTCCGGCTCAACTCTCTCGATGAGATCTCTTTGCAGCGGCCCTTTTACTCGCTAATCTCCCTGAAGACGGCGGGGTTAGTTACCCCGGCGGCTGTTGCATTAATGTAGATACTCAGTCCGCTGGTTCCCGCAGCAAGCGTATACATGTCGCTTGCTGTTCCAGTGGCATCGGTAACGACAGGATTAGGACTCGAGAAAGTGCCTCCGCTACCGTTGTCGCTAAAGCTAACACTGACGCCGGCGACAGGATTGCCGTATTGGTCGGTTACCTGTACGGAGAGAGCCTGGAGTAGTTGAGTTCCGGCAGGTGCGGTCTGATTATTGCCACCGGCGAGGTTGACCAACGCGGCAGGTCCGCTGGCCGAGGTCTCTTTGAAGGTGGCGGGGGCGGTTACTCCAACGGCGGTTGCGGTAATCGTCACAGGGCCAGCGGTAGTGGAGAACGTGTAAGACTCCGATGCCTGTCCTGAACTGTTGGTGGTGGTGGGATTGGGGCTGGAGAAAGTGCCTCCCGCGCCACCGTCGCTGTAAGTGACGCTGGCACCCGGAATCGGATTGCCATTTTGGTCGGCTACCACGACGCTCAACGCCTGGGGCAGGCCCGCGCCTGCGGTCCCGGTTTGGTTGTTTCCTCCGCTAACGGTCACGGTAGCGGGTGAGGCTCCGATTACAGTTACCGGGATTGAGGTGCTCACGCTGTTAACCGAAGCGGTAAGAGTAATTGAACCCATAGACGCGCCCGTCGTGTAATTGGCCGTGGCTTGCCCATTAGAGTTGGTGGTGGCCGGGGAGCCGGTGATGGTCCCGGATGGCGCCGCAAAAACGACCGAAACACCGGGAATGGGGGTTCCGGATTTATCGTTGACTTGCACGACCAGAGGCTGCGGCAATGCCGAATTAACGCCCACCGATTGGCTGCCTCCGGAGACCAGGCTTACGCTTGCCGGAGCATCGCCAGAGGAGGTTTCCGTGAATGTGCCCGTTATTGTCTTTGGCGGTTGGCCGACTATTGCGCTGGCTATAACCTTGTAAGCTCCCGGTGTGTTCGGGAGTTGGTAACTGATCGGCACGACCCCACTGGCATTGGACACGCCGCTGGTTGCACTAAGGGTGCCTGTTCCGGTCTTATCCACAAACGTTACCGTAACTCCCGGCATGACATTGCTGGACACGTCCTCAACCTTGATCTGCAATTGTTTGGGCAGGATCGATCCCGCTTGACCCGTTTGCGCGCTCCCCGAAAAAACGACTAGCTTCGTCGGTATCCCCGATACCGCCGTTTCCGGGAAAACCACGCTTCCGCCGCCGGAAAGGGTCGCGGTGATGCTGACCGTGGCAGCAGTCTTAGTAAAGGTATAGTTGGTCGACACGATCCCACTAACACCAGAGGGAGTAGTCTGTGACACGCCGCTCAAGGGACTGAACGTGCCGCTCTTGGCGCTGAAGGTCACGGTCATTCCGTTAACTCCAGCCCCGTTGTAAGGGTTAGCGACCTGCACCTGAATCGGAATAGTCGAAAGCACCGGCGCAGTCTGATTACCGCCGCTGTACAGTACCGGACTCGTCAAGAGCCCGTATGCCGAGAGGGTAGTTTGTGTCGCCACATAAACCTTGCCGTTCGCGACAGTCTGGGTGGCGAAGTGTGCCATCGTGGGCAGCAGTGTCGCGCGGCTTGACTTGGCTCGAGGTGTAAAGAAGTTGCATGGTTACAGCGTCGAAGGCATCAATACTGTTGCCGCTGATAAGCCACAGAAGTGCGTTGGTATTGCCGTTCGCCGAAACCGAAGGTGAGTGAGCGCCGACATAGTTCTGTGCTGTGGCCGTGGTGCAAGGCACCTTGGAACAAGAGGGAACCGGAGTGCCTAGCAATCCGCTAGGCAAAATGGGATAAGCCAGCACTGGAGCGCCATCGGGCGTGACGTACACGGTGTTGTTCCAGTAGGCGGGAGAGCTAAACCAGACGTCTTTCCGCTGGGAGGGTTGATCATTGGCGCAGTTGCCTGGCGAAGGGCCCGCGGCACAAGCGACGGAAAATTCCTGCAGTACGTTGTCACATGTCGGGTTCGGGCCGGAGAAGTCACAACCCGCGCCGTCCTCGAATGCGCCCATGGAGTCGCGATTCAGAACATAGGCAAATCCCTCTTTGCCACCAGCAACAAGTTCATGGGGGGTGCTACCGGTCTGATCGGGAAGGATGAGAATTCCTGTGGCACTCATGTCCTCGTCGTTCTGGTTGAGGAATTGCACATCGTAAGGGGTGAAAAAATCCGTAACTGTAAGACTGTTGGGATCGAGTTTCACTACGCTGTTGCTGTAGGTCGCGCCACCCGTCTTGACGTCGTAGCAGGAGCCGCAGGCTTCGCCGGTCTCGAAAAAGATATTGTTGTTCTCGTCGGCAGCGATTCCGTTGCCAGTTTGCCAGACCGAAGCCAATCCGTGCTGGGGCGAAGTATTGAAGGCAGCCATCTGCCCCAGATTGGAGGCGCTGTAAGACAGGATCCACCCAGTGGCGTCGTCATTGCAGGAATTCGAGCCGAACGCGAGGTAAACGACGCCCTCCATGAGCAACAGGCCCGGCCGGTTCATCTGATGCAGACTGTTGAAAGTGGTGTTGTAAGTCTTGCCGGTGAGGGGAGAAAGATAACTGCTGCTGGCCTTAATGACCACCGGACCGCCGAACTTTTCCGCCCCACTGGTAATGTCGAGCGCGTGCAGCCTATGAACAACCGTGCCATTCTCCAGGGTCTTTGCTACGAGGTACAACGTTCCACTTACGGTATCGATCACCGGCGTGCCAGTAATCCCCTCCTGGTAGAAACCGACGGTTCCATTTCCACCGCTGGCGCAGGGAAGGGAAACCTGATTCGTGCTGGTGTAGTTGTAAATGCTGGCTGTGGTTATTCCGGCGGAAGGATTTGTGAAATTCACCCACCACAATGGCTCCGGATTGGCGGCGGCGCTGTCGGCGTCAAAGGCATAGACCGAATCCGCCATGGTGGCAACGTAGACGACGTTGTGCGTTCCCTGGTTCGGGATGTTTACGTTGGGAACGTAAAGTGGCTGCGCCAGCGCTTGATAGTCAATAGAATAACTAAACAAGGCGCCAAATTGCTTTGAGTTCACATTCGCGGGCGTCAGTACGGTTTCATAGACATTTTGACCCGTCCGCTGATTGTCCCCGCGCCCGGTGGGCACCGGGATCTGTCCGGAGCAGACCGAAGACGCAAGCGCCACACACACCAGCACCATGATAGGGAAATTGCAATGGAAAACTGATTTCTTTCCGATCGCACGCGGAAGAACGGGATACATGGTTACCATGGTCACTCCAGTTGGAAACCGGCTCAAGGCCTGGTCTGGGAAATAGCAGTTATTAAACCGAATGAGCGCGCAGCAGCGAGCGCGTAAGCTCTGCTTTATAAGAGCCTTCGCAGGATAGCATTCTCGCCGCATTGAATTCTAATTACCATAAAAGAAATCTTTTGCACCTATTGGGCACAGAGTCTATCCGCGAGCGGTGTCTGTTGAAAACCCCACCGAAGTGGGGCATTGTGGAAACAGTCCTACACCGATCGGACTAAACTCTAAGTCAGGAGTTTTGGGCGCCGGATTTCTGACGAGTCCAAATTCCCGCCGAAACGCCGACAAAATGCCCGAAATAGTTTGACTGATCCAGAATCTATAGCTATCCTTTCGCGTACATGAGTTGTACCGCTGTTGCTTAGATCCTCCTGAGCAAACGGCTTGTCCCGCAAGCATTTTCATCGAGCGTCAGTTGCAAAGATAATCTTGTGGAGGTTATGAATGATTAACGATATTGTGCGCGCACGCAGAGTGTTAGTCTGTGTCCTGTTTTTGATGCTTATCGGAGTGACGGCCGCTTCGGCACAGGTACCAGTGACCACTTGGCACTACGATAATCAACGCTCCGGAGCAAACCCTAACGAAACCCTTCTCACCCCGGCAAACGTGAACGCCAAGCAATTCGGGCCACTGTTCACCCAAGCAGTGGACGGGCAGGTGATTGGGCAGGCGCTTTATCTGCCGACGGTGACGATTCCTAAACTGGGAGTTCATAATGTTGTTTATGTGGCAACCATGAATGACAGTGTCTATGCGTTCGATGCCGATAACGCCACGGGGGCCAATGCAACGCCGCTATGGCATACCACTTTCCTGATCAACGGCGCTATATCGGTACCAGTCGCATGGCAGGGGTGCGGAGGAACCACGACATGGACGGAAATAGGGGTCACGTCGACGCCTGTGATTGATCCCGTTGCCGGAACGCTCTATGTGGTGGCGAAGACCTACGAGAATTCTCAGTATGTGAATCGCCTCCACGCATTGCAGGTTACGACGGGGCTCGAACGGCAGGGCAGTCCGATCGTGATCGGCGCGAGTTACGAACTGGGAGGCAAGACCTACACTTTTGGAGACAAAATGCAGGTCAACCGTCCTGCGCTGCTGCTCAATAATGGCTACGTCTACATTGCTTTCGGGTCCAACGGGTGCCGGGGCGACCTGGAAGAGGGATGGGTATTCTCCTATAATGCTTCGACGCTTAAGCAGACGGGCATGTTTGACGACGAACCTGGTCAATCGGCGGCTGCCGTTTGGATGCGAGGCGGAGGACTGGCGGCTGATAGCTCCGGCGGCATATACGGAGCCACAGCAGATGGGCCCTTCGCAGCGGGCCTGGATTTCGGCCAATCGGTATTTAAGCTGACGCAAGTGGGCACCGAGCTGCAACTTGCGGACTGGTTCACGCCATTCAACGAGCTTTATCTGGAACACCACGATCTAGACATGAACGAACCCTTAATGGTGCTGGAGAATCAGGCCGGCCCGTATCCGACCCTGTTGGCCGCGGTGGGGAAAGAAGGCACGATCTACATTCTGAACCCTGACAATATGGGACATTCTGTGACTTGTACCATTGGGGACACTCAGATCGTACAAGAGTTGACGACAATCGCGCCCAACGGTGGAGCGCTCGTTTACTGGAACGACGCCATCTACGCTTCCCCCACGGGCGCGCCGATCATCGCCTTGCCCATGACGAATGGCGTGCTATCGACGACGCCAGTCGCGAAAACCGCGAACTTAGATTCCGGACATTCGCCCGTGATTTCCGCCAATGGAAATACCGCAGGCATTCTCTGGCAGATCACCGGTTCAAGCATCAGTGCGTTCAATGCGACGACGCTCACGAAACTCTATCACAGCAGCAAGCTGCCTACTCTCCCTCACTTTGCGAATCTGGTGGTGGCGAATGGCAAGGTGTACGTTGGGACCAACAACAGTCTGGTTGTGTATGGATTGCTCTAGCGGTTGCTGAAGACTCCGATATCGGTTTGTCCATGAACAGAGGCTCTTCGCCGTCGATCAGTTGACTGTGATCGTGAATGAAACAGACCCGACGTTGCTCACAGTCGCTGTGACGGTGACGGGTCCGGCGGTCATAGGAGCGGTGTATCGTGTTCCAGCGATTCCGGTCGTCGTTGCCGTAACAGCAGGATTAACCGAAAAAGTGCCTCCGGCACCCCCGTCATTGAAGGTCACGGAAATATTCGGCACCGGATTGCCATATTCATCGGCGACCGCGACCTGAAACATCTTCGCCGCGGCCTTTCCCGGGCCGACCGTCTGATTGTTTCCCCCATATACGTTGAGCGCGGATGCCTGACCCGCCAGGGTAGTTTCCTTGAACACTACCGGAGTCAGTCCCGAAACGGAGGCGGTTATTTGAGTCGCACCTGCTACCGTACCGGTGGTGTAGGTGACACTCGCAATGCCGGAAGAGTTGGAGGTTGCAGTCGGCGACGATAGCGTGCCGCCAACTCCGCCAGAGAAGCTCACCTGGATTCCCGGGACTCCGGTGCCTGCGGCGTTCTTGACTTTAACGTTCAAGGGAAGAAGCAGCGGCGATGCAACCGGTGCCTTTTGCGAATTTCCAGAGGAGATAGACAACGCCGTGGGACCGCTCAGGGTGGCCGTTGCCGAGAAAGTGGCGGTGACGTATCCAGTACTGGTCGCCGTAATGGTGTATGTACCGGCTGTAGCGGGCAGAGTGTAGGTGGTAGTAGCGATTCCAGCACTGCTGGTTGTCGCGTTCTTGTTCGAGAACGTGCCAACGCCTCCGCTGGCTTTGAAAGTCACTGGAATGCCGGCAGTCTGAATCGGGTTCCCGGAGTAGGGATCCAGAAGAGCCGCTTGCAAAGCAATGGGGAGGGTTGACCCTACAACTCCTGTCTGATTGTTGCCCGCCGCGGCCGCGAAAGTGGGCAACAGGCCGAAGACGGCGAGCTGGGTTTGGCCGTTAACGTACACCCTGCCATCGGCTACGATTGGCATCTCAAAGTGGACGGGCAGACCCAATTTATCGCGCGTCCCTGCCATTGTGGTGTCGTAAAACTCGTTCGCAAGATTGGTGGCGTCGAAAGCAAAGAGATTGGCGGTGGGAGCGGTAACGTACCAGAAGATTCCGTCGGTAGCGCCGTTGGAAGAGACGATGCCACCTTGAGGATTTGCCGTCACCTTCGGAGTTTGCGAGGTCGGCTGCAACGATAGCTGGCCATTGGCAAATGAATATGCCAGAACCGGAGTCTGGTAAGCCCAGAGATAGACATTGTTGTTCCAGTAGGTTAATCCACCGTGAACTTGTCCGTTCACGGGAGCATTGATCTCCTGCGGAATCTGAATGTCGCCGATGGGATTGTAGCCACCCAGACTGTCTTCGTTCAACAGGTAGATCGTTCCGTTCTTATCGACCGTGACCGCAAAATCGCCCTGAGCCACAGGCGGCAGAAGCGTAATCCCACCGGAACTTACATCGAGGTCGTGCAGCTGAAAATAGCTTTGGTTGTACGGCGTAAAGTAATCCACCAGGTTCATGACGCCAACGCCCTGGTTGAATTTAAGGACGCTGTCGCCGTAGTGGCTTCCACCGTTGTTCACATCGAACAGACCATCCCCGGTACTGGCATAGATGTTGCCGGCTCCATCTCCAGCGAGTCCGGCGCCCGACAGCCAGACGGCAGATGCTTCGACTCCAGGGGATGCGTTGAATACACCCACCTGTTGCAGCGTACTCTCGTTATAGGCCATCACCCAGCCGTTTTCCGTCTTGATGTTACAACCCGGGCCGCCAAAACCGATATAGATGATACCGTTCTGCAACAGCAGCGCGGCTCGATCCTGCTGGTATTTGTCAATAAAGGTATAAAGTTGGTTGTTAACTGTGACTGAGCCGGTTACAACGACCGGTCCGCCGAACATTTCCGCGCCCGTGCCCAGATTCAATGCGTGAAGTCGGTGAACGTAGGCGCCATTCTCCTTAGTCACGGCCAACACATAAATGGCGCCCTTGGTCTTATCGATGACCGGTGTGCCTTGTATGCCGAACTCGGTGTAGCCAACACTGCAGCCTTCGTCCGTTTGCGGGACGCTCGTGATGCCGTTCGCCGGACTGAGAAAATTCACATACCAGAGCGGCGCGGCATTCGTTCCTTGGTTATTGTCGGCATCGAAGGCGTAAACGCTGTCGTGCATTGTTGTGGCATACACAACGTTGTGGCTGGAATTTAACGACGGAATGAAAACTGCCGGGACATAGAGTGGCTGGGCAGTCATTTGTCCGTCGATAGTCTGAGTGAAAAGCTTTCCGAACTGCACCGAATTAACGTTGGCCGGTGTCAGGATCGTCTCAGTAGTGTTTTGACCGGTACGGGCGTTGTCGTAGTGCTGGGTCAAAACCGGTGTCTGGCCGAAGACGGCGGAACTGCAAAGCAGACAAAGAAAAATAACCAGAGCGGCCGAATGCAACACGCGCGTGGCAATAGGCCCGCGGTCACTCCGAAGATCGAACGGTTGAATAGATCGGAAAAACGACCGCATGACGAGGTCACTCCCACTGGAAATCTTCCAGGACATTTTGCTCCGACGTATAACTAGAAATCAGTTGGCCCGGGAGGAGGGTGGTCTTTGAGCCGACTATCATCGCATTTTACTACCGGTTCTGGTCCGAAGGCAAAACTATTTGATTACCTTGTTTGACTTTGGATCACCGCCGGAGCCACCGAAGTTTCTTGCCGGGATGGGGTTTGTATGCGAGTTATCCCAAGCAGTTACAGCGATGACGGCAAGAAACCGAACCCCGCGCAAACATTGAGGTGCTGCATTAAGGGCAGCTTGAAGCGATTGTCTCGAGCGAAGTAACATTGATCCGGTTACCTTTGGCATCTTTGATCAGAACACCCTTGACTGCCACCTTCTTACGTTCCTGGATCGAGGGATTGAAGACTCCTACCCCGAGTAGTTGGTCGCGCTGCTTTCCCAACGGTATGTCAGTTGCTGCCTTTAACGCGGCCGCCGATGTCGCCTGACTGTCGGAGACGCTTGGCTCACTAGCGTTGCTCAGCAGCCAACTGCCGGAGGGGCCAGGCTCCAAGCACCCAATTGCCTGCACGATACTGAGGACGTTCTGCTCTTGCGCCTCAGGCTGGCCGGCCGGGTTCTGGTTGTCGATGGTGTACTGGATAAACGGGGTGAACATTTCATCCCAGCTCTGATTCATTTCGCGAAAATATACTTCTTTTTCCGGTCCCGGAACGTGCTCAGGATCGTGTGAGGCATGATCATCGTGCGAGCCGTGATCGTGGTGGCGCATCAGATGATCGTTCTTCGTCGAATTGTCATAGTGCGCCGTGACCACCAATTTGCCGCCTGCCGGCAGGTGAAGCGGAGTGTCTAGTTCGTAGGCAAGTTGCCAGTGGAAATTGTATTTGGGCACAGTGAGCAAGGTTTCCTCGCGTCCGTCAGGGAAGACGACGGCGTATTTGAAATCCTTGCCACGCAGGTGCGCGTGCGGTTGTAATTGATAAATTGTGACGGGTTCGGTGTAGGCGGTGATCCCGACCAATTCGTAGTTCTCCGCGTAGGGTGGAATCGGAGGGATCGCCACCGGGGTGCCTTCGGCTTTCTCCCCGGGAGTATCCGTCAGCAACTCCTTGCCGTCCGCGATGATCGTCTCTCCCGCAGCGGGCACCCGAAACAGTTGATGCTTCGGAGGATCGGGCCGGAACCAGAAAGCAACTCTCGTCCGATCCGTTTCCGGCTTGCCGGTGGTCTGGTAATGGATATTGAAGTTGAGGTAGAGATTCTTGCCGCTCTTCAGCAGCTTGGCGCTGCCGTCCTCGTACATCTCGAACGTTGTGCCTGGTGTGTACACGCCCAGCATGTCGTATACCCCCGGCTTTCCCGGAGCGGTGACCGCGAAGCTAGTGGCATTCAGACCGTTAGGGAAGCCCAGCTTCCGCGCGACCTCATTGAGCTTATCAATGTTTTCGGGCGTTACCCCGTTCGCTAACGCCAACTCAGTGATCGCCATATGGTGCACAACAGCGCTATTACCGGGCAGCACCTGCATGGCAACGACCCACTTGTCTTCGGTGACCGGTACTTTAACCAGGTATCTGAGGTAAGGGATTTCAAGCTGGGCGGGTAGTTGAGACTCCGGCAACGTGATGACGAGATCAGGAGGGAGTCCCTTGGGATGCAACCACCCCTGGGCGAAAGTTGGCGCGGGCGGGAGGTCAGCATCGTTTCCCTTGGGTGCGCCGGCGTTGACCCAGGCAACCAATGTGTCAATCTCTTGCTGGCTGAGCCGGGCGTCGTTGCGGAACTTCACGCTTTGCTTCGGATCCGCCGTCCACGGCGGCATTTGGCGTGTCGAGACCTGCTCTTTGATTGACTCCGCGAACGGCCGGGCGGTATCGTAAGACAACAGCGACACAGCCGACGCTATCTCGCCCGGACGATGACAATTTGCGCAGTGTTTAAATAAAATCGGCGCTACTTCTTTATCGAAAGTGGGAGCGTCGGCCGCAGAAGCGCTGCTAAGCAAACCAGGCACAAACAAGACAATGGCACCGACGATGCCTACGAGATGGCCGATCGCGCGTCTCGACATAGTTAAAGGAACAGCCTCAGCAATGTGCTACGCCAAGATTTCGAACCTGACGTTCCAGCAACAAGACTTTAGGATGGCAAAGTCGACTTATCCTGCTTCGGATCGTTCACCGGCGTGAGGCGATTTTGCGCCCTCGTTAGAGCTTATGCCGGGACGCACTTCGAAATCAAACGACGTCCAATCCACGAGTGCACGATC
Source organism: uncultured Acidobacteriaceae bacterium (assembly GCA_963810955.1). Classification (GTDB taxonomy): domain Bacteria; phylum Acidobacteriota; class Terriglobia; order Terriglobales; family Acidobacteriaceae; genus Acidiflorens. The sequence continues at coordinate 124,980 of CAWEPW010000049.1, forward strand.
TTCCGTTTCCGTGAACCAGCAACAGCAATCCAACTCTTCGTCGCAGGTCACGGATTATGCCGCGGAGACAGGATTGACTGATCGCAGCCAGTTTTCCATTTGGGTATGGTCGACTAACCCGGCCTGTTGCATCACAAGACGGCCGGCGTAGAAGACGACGAAGTTCGGAATGCCGCGAATGTTGAAGCGCAACGCCACTTGCGGATAGCGCTCGGTGTCCACTTTGATGACGACGGCGTGGCCTGCCATATTCGCTGCTGTGCGGGCCACCTCCGGTGCGGACATTCGGCAAGGGCCGCACCATGCCGCCCAGAAATCGACCAGCACGGGCACGCGGGCGTTTTGCGTGATTTCGTCGAACTGCTCGGGATCGACTTCCAGAGGTTCGTCGACTGGCGGCAACGGGGACTTGCATGCTCCACAATGCCCGGTTGCCGCTAGATATCTTGCAGGAATCCGATTCTTCTGTCCGCAAATCTTGCAGCTTCTTACGAGCGGCATCTCGATACCTCCTTAATCTCGCCAACTCAGCAGCGTGCAGCTAGCCGCTGGGAGCGGCCCGTCCGCATGTTCGATTTTATAGTCAGCGAGACCGTATCTGGCCATTAAACGTCGCCCGTCTCGCGGAGCCGCAAAGCCGCACTTTCCGGTGTCAGGTCTCGTTGCGGGGCCGCCAACATCTCATATCCCACCATGAACTTCTGCACTGTCGCAGAACGGAGCAGCGGCGGATAATAGTGCGCATGAAAATGCCATTCCTCGTGAGACGAGTCATCAGTCGGACGCTGATGGAATCCCATTGAGTAAGGGAAAGGAACTCCAAACAGATTGTCATAACGAGTGGTGATCCCTTTGAGAATGCTTCCGAGCGAGTCAGATTCGGCAGCCGTGAGTTGATCGATGGAAGCCAAGTGACGTTTGCTCAAAACCATGGTCTCGAATGGCCACACCGCCCAATAGGGAACGACCACAGCAAAAGCCTCGTTCTCACAGACCACGCGGTCCCGCCGCTCCGATTCAAGCTTCAGGTAGTCGCACAGCAGGCACGAATGATTGCGCTCCCGGTAGTCAAGCTGCGAAGCCTGCTCCCTGGCGGGCTCATTTGGGAGGCTCGCATTTGCCCAGATCTGACAATGGGGATGCGGATTGCTGGCACCCATGATCGAGCCACAGTTCTCGAAGATTTGCACGTGATGAATCCACGGCAAGGCGCTCAAAGATCGATACTGCTCAATCCAGACATTGACAACCTGCCCAAGTTCGGGTGGGCTCATGCGCGCAACTCTGAGGTCATGATGCGGCGAGAAACACACGACACGGCAAATGCCGCGTTCCGCGCGTGCAACAATGAGACCTGAATCCTTCGCTTCGATTTCGGGGAGGTCGGGCACGAGCGCCGGATAGTCGTTGTCAAAAACAAACGTTCCTGTGTATTGCGGGTTTTTCACCCCCCCGGCTCGCGAGTTACCGGGACACAGGTAGCAGGCCCGGTCGTAGTTTTTATCTTTGCCCGGCTCCGCACCGGCCTCGACCTTCCCCAACCATGGGCGCTCGTTGCGCTGGGGAGACACCAACACCCATTCTCGCTTCAGCGGATTCAGTCTTCGGTGAGGGACACGATCAAGATCTAGGATTGCCATTGGTCATGGTTACGTAATCGTTCTGGCTATATGGTGCGTGGCCCCAACCGCCGTACATACTTCGTCATGCCTGACAGAGATTCACGTCTATACTAAAGTCGTTTTGAGGAAATTAGCGCGCGATGCGAAACTTCTTTTCAGCTGATGAGCATGGAACAGGGGTGCGGCTGTGGTGAGGACTTCGTCGACCCTCGTTCGGACAGCCCGCAGCGAATGATCTCTCTGCACTCGCGCTTTGCGGCGACCAATAATTGAACATGTGATTCTGCTTGTGGTCGTCTCCCGCATGCCTTCTGGTATCATCCAACCCTGTGGATTAAGAGTGGTTTTTCAGCAGCCCCTAAAAGTGTGTTCTTTAGAGACGCAGCTTGCCGCGTCTCAAGCCCCTCCGCGGCCTGAAGACGCGGCTATCCCCGACTCTACAGGCGAGGGGTACAATAAAGAATGTGAATTCCTCCCTTCTTGAACGCAAAATCGAGAAGCGTCCTGACAAAGTGCGGCTACAGGGACGCATTCTTTTTCTCACCGAAGACCCGGAATTGATCAGCAAGCAGTTGAAGGGCTGGGACCTGCCTTGGGACAGCAAGAATGCAGCCAACAATCCCAAACTGCGCGACGACATCTCGACCGACGAGATTACTCCCGCGCATTATTGCTTTTACTTTGACCGAACGCTCGGCGAGATCCCTTATGCCGGGTTGCGCTGTGGCGGCGTGCTGCCGATTAGCCGCGGCGACGTGAAGAAGGGCGGCTTCGTGTGCTCGGTGAGCGGCAAGCGCCGCGGCAAAGGGTCGAGCCGCGAGCAGTCTCCTTATGCGGAGATGTGCGCCGGAATTCAAGTCGCGATCGCCGAGAATATCGAGCGCATTTACAAGCAGAACTGCCAGAACCTCGGTTTGTTGACCTCGACCAACTTTTCTTTGATCGATCGCATTCGAGCCGGGGAGGAAATCGCTCTCGGCGAATTTACTGCTGGCGAAGATGAGATCACGCGGCAGGTGATTGAATACGGCGGCCTTTTTCCTTTCAATGTTGCGCGAATGCAGGGGAAGGTTTTTGTGCCTCCGATTAAAACTCAGCCGCGCGCTATGACCTTGGCCGAGAAGATACTGGCTCGCCACATGGTCAAGCCCGACGGTACGACCGGAGTAGCGTCGGTCCAGCCTGGCGACACCGGCTTCACGCGCGTTGATCTGCGTTTCAGTCATGAATACGTCACTCCCATGGCTGCGATTTTCTATGAGCAATGTGTTGGTAAAGATGTGCCGGTGAATGATGCTGCTAGCATCCGTTTTTTTCGCGACCACCTGACTTTCCTCGATGACGTAATTTCCGAAGAGAAGAAAAAGATGGGGCTGCTCGACCTGGCCACTCAGCTCAAGCTGAAGCAGGAAGATTTCGCCAAGCGGCAGAGAATCAAACTGCACGGCGAACTCACCGACCGAAAAGGCTCGGAGGGTATCTGTCACTCGGTAATGCTGGAGACTTACGCGCTGCCGGGCCAGGTCAACGTTGGCTCCGATTCGCACACGCCGCATGTGGGCGCGATTGGTTGCATCGCTTTTGGCATTGGAACGACCGATGTATTCAATTCCTGGATTACGAAAGACGTTCGCGTCAAGGTGCCGGAGTCGGTCAAGATCATGATTCGCGGCGAGCGGCATGCGAACGTCACCGCGAAAGATTTCATCCTGAAGATTCTTTCGCTCGATTATGTGCGTAGCGGCAAGGCGCTCGCAAAAGTAATGGAGTATGCGGGCGAAGCCGTAGAAGCTCTTTCAGTAGACGAGCGCGCCACCATGACCAATATGGCGGCCGAATTGGTGGCTTTACGGGCATCGTTGCTCCGGATGAAAAGGTCGTCGAGTTTCTGATGGAGCGGCGAGGCATGAAGCGCGCCGAAGTCGACAAGATGATCGAAGGCTTGCAGAGCGACACTGATGCCGAGTATGCAGAGGTGATTGAACTCGACGCTGCTAGATCACGCCGATGGTGCCACTCCGGGCGATCCGGGGAACGGGAAATACATCCGCGAACTCGCCGCGCCGGTGCCGATTGAAATCGCTTATGGAGGAACGTGCACGGCCGGGAAGAATGAAGACATGGATATGTATGCCGCCGTTCTCGCCGACGCGCTGAAGCGGGGCGGGCGGGTTTCGAAGAATGTGGAGTTTTGGATTCAATTTGGTTCGCAGGAAACGCGCGAGTATTCGAAACGCCGAGGCTATATCGAGATTTTTGAGAAGGCCGGCGCCCGCCTGATCGAGCCTAGCTGTGGCGCCTGCATTAACGCCGGTCCGGGGGTGTCGACGCGTCCTGACCAGATTGTGATCAGTGCGCAGAACCGAAACTTTCCCGGACGCAGCGGGCCGGGACAGATGTACCTGGCATCGCCCCTGACGGTCGCCGCCAGCGCGGTGGCCGGATACATTGTCGAGTACGAACCGAGTCTGCAATGCGAACTCACCCTCGCCTGAGTGGATATGAGACAGCTCAACCGAACATCGGAGTGATCTTCTTGATTCCCAATCTCGGAAACATCCATGCAACGACCAAAACGGGTCATTGGCCCAAGTACCTGATCGAACTGTATACTGTCCGCTAAGGTACATTTCAACGAAGGCTTCAAACCTGATAAACGCCGGAGACCCCGCCACTCCGGCGTTGGCGATGCTCGGTCGCTCATTCTACGCTGATGAGGGTGCTAGCGGTGCCCCCTGCGTGACTGTCCTCAGCGATCGTCTTTGGAGACAAGGATTCAACGAGGACCCGCAGATTCTCGGGCGAGCTATCACCCTGAACGGCGAACCATGCACAGTTGTCGGGGTCGCGCCTGGCAAGTTCGAGTTCCCCGCAGGATTCGACCGCGGGCTGTGGGTACCGATTCGCCCTGATGGGCCCGTTTTCAAGGATCGGGGATCGCACTTTCTGAAGACCGTGGGACGTCTTCGCTTGGGGGCAACTTGAGTATAGGCCGCCAAGAGATAGACAACATCACGCGGCAACTCGCTCTGGACTATCCCCAAGCGGACGGCGGTCGCCGCGGTAATATCATTCCCCTGCACGACTCGGTATCGGCCGACTACGAATTGCAACTTTACGTTGTTTTTGCTGCCGTGGGAGTGGTTTTGTTGGTCGCCTGTGTGAACCTTGCCAATATGCTATTGGCACGCTCCGCCGCGCGGCGGCGAGAGATCGTCGTTCGGGTTGCCTTGGGTGCGAGCAGATGGAGCCTTGTTCGCCAGTTTCTTACAGAAGCCATCTTGCTTTCGTTGCTCGGCTGGAGTCTGGGAATATTGCTGGCCTTCCTCGCACTTACTTCATTAGCTCGGATCTTGTCAAGCTATCTACCGACCATTAATTCGATCTCTATCGACGTCCGAGTACTCCTGTTTGCTTTACTAGTCAGCGGGTTCACTGCCATAGTCCTAGGTTCTATTCCGGCCTTCGTGCTGGGAAAAACTACAAGCCTCGAGTTGCGCGGAGGAGGAATAGCATTCGATAACAGGCACGTCATCCACCGATGGCCGGGTATTCTGATCGGATCAGAGATCGCTTTTTCGCTTGTGTTGCTCACGGCGGCGGGCCTGTTAAGTGAGACTCTACTCAATATGCAGAGACAGGATGCTGGGATGGTAACCGATGGTGTGCTCACCTTTAAGATCGCGCCGTCGCCGACTGCCTATCGAGGAAAGAACATCGAAACAGCGTTGATTCAGCCGCTACTCCAGAGATTGGGGGCAATTCCAGGGGTGACCTCTGCCGGAATGATCAACCTTATCCCTCTTGAGAACTGGGGGTCCAACGGTGAGTTCACTTTGCCTGGACGGACCCGCCCAAGAACAAGCACGAATGGTTTTCTGAATTCCGAATCGTCAGTCCAGGCTACTATACAACTCTCGGAATTCCGATATTACGAGGGCGCTCCTTCACCGATTACGACTCCCTGGGAACACTCCATGTTGCCGTCGTCAACGATGAGTTCTGCAAGAGATACTTTGGTGAGCAGGATCCAATTGGCCAACAAGTCCTGATCGATCCCGATCTCAATTTGACGATCATTGGTATCTATCGCTCCAACAAGCAGCAAGAGGTCACAATGCCGCCATTGCCAGAACTGGATGTTTCATATCTTCAGATAGATCCAAAATCTGAGTGGTACAGTTTTGCCTTTGTCCAACCCATCGCTTTCTTGGTGCGTGCGCCCTTGCAACGGGCTGATTCCTTGACGTCCTCGGCGAGAAATGCCATGCGTGAGATTGATCCAACTCAGCCTGTGTTCGAAATCCAGACCATGGAAGACGTGCGGGCTAATTCTCTCATCGGACCGCGTTTTGCTTGGTTGCTCGTTATGAGCTTTGCCGTGCTCTCGACTCTGATTGCCCTAGCCGGCGTTTACGGTGTAATGAGCTATTTTGTAGCTCAGCGCACTCGCGAGATCGGTGTGCGTATGGCTCTGGGCGCATCACGAGGCGACATCTTTGGTTTCGTCTTTCGAACTGCTGGACATTTTACCTTCGCGGGTTCTCTGCTAGGCCTAATCGGCTCGCTTGCGATGGGTAAACTGATTCAATCCATGCTCTTCGGGGTTGCTCCTTATAGCCTTGTAACACTTGCGATCTCCTCCGTTCTGATCTTGGCAATGGCGGCGGCTGCGGCCTTCTTGCCTGCGTGGCGCGCCACGAAGGCTGATCCCGTGGTTGTACTAAAATACGAATAAACGGGACGTGCAGAATTTGCGATGCCTCTTCGGTTCGAAGTGCGATCGAAGAATCGAACTGGGAGATTTAGGTAACCCACGAATCCGGTTGCGGCTTTCAGATTCGCGACCCCTCCAGGATGAAGCGAAGCGAGCTTAAAACAGGACCGATCAAACTGGATTTTGTCGGATGCTCAAGTGAACGGAAGTTTGGGGCAGGTCAAACCAATGAAGTGTTATATATCAACTAAGGCAAGAATCCTTGAGGTCATCGATCATTTCTCGGCGTCCACGAGTCGGCCGTACTTCGTCCAAATCGGGTCATGCGATGGCATCTTAGGTGACCCGCTCTATCCGTTTATCCGGCGAGATAGGTGGCGAGGAATTGCTGTTGAGCCTGTAGACTATTTATATGAGAGACTAGTGGAAAACCACAAGCTAAACTCGGGGGGTCTGTGAGAATTTGGCTATATCGGATTGCGACGGCAAGCGGGAGTTCTGGCGCGTTATTCCGGGTCAAGGTGACCTGCCGGACTGGAGCGAGCATTTAGGGTCATTTTTTCCAGAAATCGTTTTGGGACATCGCTCTAAGATTCCCAATTTAGATTCCTTTGTGGTCAAGACTACGGTACGTTGCCTACGGCTGAGTGCTCTGCTTGAAAAGCATAATGTAACGGCAATTGATATTTTTCACACTGACGCAGAGGGTTACGATGACGAGATAATTCGTCAACTTGATCTCGAGAGATTCTATCCGAGGTTAATCTTGTTCGAGAGTAACCATCTCAGCAGAACATCGTTGGCAAATTGTGTCAGGCGACTTGCATTGCGGAATTACTGTTTTGTGTGGGAGCATGACAATATCCTTGCCTATCGATAGGATCTGAATCTCCCGAAGGGGTGCCCCTGAGGGCTTTGAGATCAAACAAAACCAAGAGCTAATGCCCCACATGACGACCTGGCCAAGGAGCATTTTCTCGAAGGCTTGCCACGAAGAGAGTTTGCTCGCAGGGTTGCTGGTCTGTTTTCCGAGATAAATCGAATCCATCCGTTTAGAGAGGGCAACGGCCGAGCGCAGCGGCAATTCGTACGTCAATTGGCCGACAGCTTGGGAGTCAAACAGTCAAACTGCATTTTGGGGTTGTCGGCAAAGAGCGACTCATCCAGGCCACCATCCATTCGGCGAATGGGGATGTCGCGATGATGCAGCGCTTATTCGACGAAATCACGGACACCGTCCGGATTCAATCGCTGACAAAAGTGATCGCGCACTTTGAGAGAAGTCGCTTCGCCTGGAACGATATTTATGTAGCAACCACCACTCGCGGACAGAGCTATGCCGGCACATTTGCCGGTAGTGATGGAATGAATTCTTTCTTTCGCGATGATGAGAACCGAATCCTCGTCGGGAATCTCAAAGACCTGACGAGACCGCCGGAATCGGGAGAGAAAATCAGCTTCGCAGCTTCCTAAAGCAGGCCGCACCCGGTCGTGTAGGTGAGGGCCGAGCCGAGAAATGGAAGCGTCCGCGTAAGCGGAAGGAGTGCAGAGCGCATCGGGCAGCCGGTTACATCCTGGTACGTGCTAAAGGCGCGTTGCCAGTTCAATGTTTAGCTAGGGACGGTACGGATAGTTGGCCAAGTCTAACCGCAAATGTACCCACGCGTCGAGATCGGATGCGCGGAAACGCCATAGTTTTCCGATCCGCATAGCGCGTATCTCGCCCTTGCGCGCGAGTCGTTGAAGGGTCTTCGGGTGGATCTGCAGCAAGGCTGCCGCCTCGCGCGAATCGACTAACCTCTCGAAATGACGGAACGGCTGGCTGACTGGCGTTGCTTCGTGCATCTCGCTCATAGAACCTCCTGCAGCGAGAGTCGAGACCGGGCTGAAATCACCGCTTCGTCTGAAGGTCAGCTGTGGCGTCCGACTTCGTCCGACAGATTTCGAGCCCCACTCACTACTCGGCTGGCGTTAGTCTTCGCGTCATAGGCGGACGAGACCATTATCCGCATAGAAACCGTACAAGACGCATTGTTGCTTTCTCTCAAAAGAATCTTTGTTCTTTCGGAGTTCAAAACAACTTCTCAAGTGCTTAAAGTGTCTAAAGCGCCTAGAAGTGCTCTTAGGACCGTTTGGGGAGTCTACGGCAACAGAGCAATGGCCGGACGCAACGTCCCACGTCTTTAGCGAGGTGGTCCCATTGATCCGCCGAGATATTTCCCCTCTATCTATAAAAGGAACCTGCGGCATGAGAAATATGTCGAAAAAATTTCGTGTCCGGCCCGAACGGAACTGCAGAGAAATGGGATTGGAAGGAAGAGGTGCGATCCCCTGGCTTGCGGAGAAACTAACTATCAATCACTCCTGCTAAGAGTTGTTTTCTTATGCACGATCCCCGATTACTGGTCCGCAGTTCCAGTCCGCACTGAACGCGTCTTGCAGCTACTTACAAGTACTTGGCAGTCCCACGTGTCCTTGTAAGTTCTTAAAAACACTTGGTTATACACACTCTGA
>CAWEPW010000050.1:0-87778 GCA_963810955.1 uncultured Acidobacteriaceae bacterium
GAACCTGTTGGCGCAGACCTTCTTCTTGAACTATAGTTGTTTGCCGCCGGATAGCAGGCGATCGTGATGTCGTGCGACGTGCGATCCGGAACCCATCCTAAGGAGAAACCGTAATGTCTGCTCCCACACCTGAATTTGTTATGGGCTACAGCGCCATGATGCTCGATGGCTTTTCCCGCGAAGCTGCAACCACGAAAAGAGTATTGGCCGCCGTGCCGGATGATAAAAGGGACTACCGCCCCGATCCCCACGCGCGCACTGCCTGGGAACTGGCCTGGCACCTGGCCAATACCGATGTGCAATTTTTGAACGGGATCGCCGATCTTAAGTTCGCCATGTCGAATCCTCCGGAGGCGGAGAAGCCGAAGACGGTTGCCGAACTGGTCGAGTGGTATGACAAGAATGTGAAGAGCGGCCTGGACCGCGTCCGCGCCATGACAGCTGAACAGTCGATGACGCCGGTGCAGTTCTTCATGTTCAACTTTCCCGCCGCGTTTTATCTCGCTTTCTTGAACAATCACAGCATTCATCATCGGGGCGAGCTGGCAACCTATCTGCGTCCGATGGGCTCGAAAGTGCCTGCGATCTATGGTGGGAGTTTCGACGAACCGCTTCCGTCAGCCGCCTGAAATCAGTGGTCTGAAATCAGAAGCCCAAAATCAGCGGCGCGGACCCTCGGCAAGTGAACACTAATCGCCGACGAAAGAGAATCAAGCAAACTGTGAAAATCCTCAGGGCGTCTCGCGTCTACGTATTAACAGCCTTAGCCTTTCTGGGCGCGGCCCAAGTTGGCCGTGCCCAGTCATCTCCTTTGGCTGACGTGAGGTTCGGCGGCGCGCCGACGCTTTGCTGCAGCAGATGACGGTCGAAGAAAAGGCCGGCCAACTCAACCAGTCCTCCGGCGTGGGCCTGGAAGGATTCATCACCAAAACACCCGACACCGACATTCAGCAGGGCCGCGTCGGCTCTATTCTTTGGCAGATTGACGTGAAGGAAATTAATCACTTCCAGCACGTTGCAGTGGAGCAATCGCGCCTGCACATCCCGTTGCTCGTAGGCTTCGACGTCATCCACGGTTACCGCACGATATTTCCGGTGCCCTTAGCCATGGCGTCGTCATGGGATCCCAAGGTAGAAAAGAAGCGCAGCACGTAGCCGCCGAAGATGCGCGCGCCGCGGGCATTAATTGGACCTTCGCTCCCATGCTCGATATCGCGCGCGATGCCCGCTGGGGCCGCATCGTAGAAGGAGCGGGCGAGGATACTTACCTGGGATCGGCGATGGCGCGAGCGCAGGTGCTAGGTTTCCAGGGCGAAGCCATTACCCCCACGAGCCTGTTGGCTTGCGCGAAGCACTTTGCCGGCTACAGCGCCGCCGAGGGCGGCCGCGATTACGACTCGTCGTATATCCCCGAAGTTCTCCTGCGCAATGTCTACCTGCCCCCTTTTCATGCGGCCGTAAAGCAGGGCGTAGGCAGTCTTATGAGCGCCTACATGGATCTGAATGACGTCCCGGCCACCGGCAACCGCTGGCTGCTCCATGACGTTCTGCGCGAGGACTGGGGATTTCAAGGCTTCGTCGTTTCCGACGCGATCGCAGTCGGCAATCTGGTTACACATGGCTTTGCGCGTGATCGCGAAGATGCAGCCTATCGCGCCATAACCGCAGGGCTGAACATGGACATGGCCAGCCACACCCTGATCGAGAATGTGCCCAAGCTGGTGGCTGCGGGCAGAATAACGCAGTCGCAACTCGATGACGCCGTACGGCCGATTCTTGAAGCCAAGATTCGCCTCGGACTTTTCGAGCACCCTTACGTGGACGAATCCAAAGTGGACGCGGTTCTCAATCGCCAGAGCAGCCGGGATCTCGAACGCAAGATCGCCGCGCGGTCAATGGTGTTATTGCGCAACCAGAACTCTACTCTGCCGTTGCCCAAAAATATAAAGAGAGTAGCGGTGATTGGCCCCCTCGCCGACGCGGCAGAAGAGATGGAAGGCAGTTGGACGGTAGAGAATCTTTTCGGCGGTGGCAACAAGAGCCATCCGGTTTCTGTTGTGGATGGGATTAGAAATAAGCTGGGATCGGCCGCGCAGATTGAAGTGGTTACCGGGCCAGCCTTGCTGCGCAAATATCCCGACCTGATCGATAAAATTCTCGGTAAAAAACCCCAGCCCGTTCCCACCGCTGAGGAAGTAGAACAGTCGCGGCAGAAAGCGGTGGCCGCAGCCCGCAGCGCCGACCTCGTAATTGCGGTGATGGGCGAAGCCTCCAACATGAGTGGAGAAGCCGCTTCGCGCGCCACTCTTAAACTGCCCGGCGATCAGGAGGAAACCCTCGAAGCCGTGGCAGCCACCGGAAAGCCCGTCGTGCTGGTGCTGGTGAGCGGCAGGCCACTCAACATCGGTTGGGCTGCAGAGCATGTGCCGGCGATTCTACAGGCGTGGTATCCCGGCACCGAAGGCGGCAACGCCATCGCCGACGTCCTTTTTGGCGACGTCAATCCAGGCGGTAAATTGCCGGTAACTTGGCCCCGCACCGTGGGACAGGAGCCGCTTTACTACAACCATAACCTGACTCACGAGCCAGAGGATAAGCCCGATTTCACCTCTCGCTATTGGGACGTTTCGACCAAGCCGCTTTATCCGTTCGGCTACGGGTTGAGTTATTCGACTTTCAAATTCGGCAATCTGCGGCTTAGCAAGAGCCGCGTTGCGATCGGTGAAGCCACCGAAGTCTCGGTGGATGTGACCAACGTCAGCCAGATAGCAGGCGATGCCGTCGCCCAGGTTTACATTCATCAGCAATCGGGATCGGCCTCGCGTCCGGTGCGGCAATTGAAAGGCTTTCGGCGCGTCAGGCTGAGCCCGGGCGAGACGCAGACGCTCACTTTCCCTTTGGGTTCCGACGAGCTTAGTTTCTGGAGCCCTCAGACCAAGAAGTGGGGAGAAGAAGCCGCCGTATTTGACGTATGGGCCGGCGAAGATTCAACCGCCCCGCTCCATGCGGAGTTTGAGGTTGCTGCCCACTGACTCACGCGCTGCCCGTCAAGTAGGTCCTTCTTTTAGCTCTGGATGACAACTTAAATTCAGCAGTTGGAAGCCAATGGTGTCGTTACTTCCGTCATCTCGTGCGCGAGCGCGGTTCGGGGGATGATGGGCGTGGTAGTTGGAGTCCAGCCCTTACATGAATATCGACAACTTGCTTCGCCTCGCCATGGAGCGCCGCGCCTCCGACTTGCATTTGAAGGTGGGCAACTATCCCCACCTGCGCATTGACGGCGAACTGGTGCCCCTGACCGATCAGCCGCGCGTATCGGCGGAAGACATGCTGAACATGTCTTTCAGCATGATGTCGGCGCGGCAAAAGCAAAAGTTCAAAGAGACCACGGAAATCGATATGGCCTATGGCGTGGCCGGGCTGGGACGGTTCCGTGTGAACGTTTTTCAACAGCGCGGCAACGTGGGGCTGGTGCTCCGCGTAATTCCGACCAAGATCCGCGCGCTCGACGAACTTTTCCTGCCCAAGGTGGTGGAGCAGATCTGTGACATGCCGCGCGGCCTGGTGCTGGTCACCGGAATCACCGGCTCCGGCAAATCAACCACGCTGGCCGCGATGATCGACCGCATCAACTCGACTCGCGCCGAGCACATCATCACCATCGAAGATCCCATCGAATTTCTGCATCGCGACAAAAAAGGTTATGTCAACCAGCGCGAAGTTGAAGTAGATACGCCAACCTTCTCGCAAGCCCTTCGCGCTTCTCTCCGTCAGGATCCGGACGTGATTCTGGTCGGCGAAATGCGCGATCTGGAGACCATCGGTACGGCGCTGCACGCGGCGGAAACCGGGCACATGGTTTTCTCCACGTTGCACACCCTCGATGCGGTCGAAAGCATCAACCGCATCATTGCGATTTTCCCGCCGCCGGAGCAGAAACAGATCCGTCTGCAGTTGGCGGCCGTGCTGCGCGCGATCGTCAGCCAGCGCCTGGTGCGGCGCTCCGACGCCGAGGGCCGCGTGCCAGCGGTCGAAGTGATGATCATGACGGCTTACATCCGGGAATGTATTCTTGTGCCCGAGAAAACGCGCGCTATCCGCGACGCCATTTCTTCCGGCACATCGCAGTACGGCATGCAGACCTTCGACCAGTCGCTCTGGGATTTATTCCAGGCGGGGCTGGTGACTTACGAAACCGCTCTGGAGAGCGCTTCGAATGCCGACGAGTTCAAACTGCGCATGCAGGGAATCGCCTCGACCGCGGACATCTCGCGGCAGTCGATGCAGGCCGCTGGATTTGGGCGCTGACCGATTGATATGGAAAATGAGATTGAGTTTGTCCTGCTGAACAGTTGCTGTTGGTGAATTTGTTTCCCTCCTGGAGACTTGGGCGCGCCTCGGCGCGCCCTTTTTTAGGCTTTCCCTAGAGGTTTCGTGCCAGGTCTTCCGTTTCGGGTTTCCCTTTCAGGGCTTCGTATCAGGGTATCGCTTCAGCGATACCACACTCCTTCGAAATGAGACGCCCCTTTAGGGGCTGGCGACACGAATCCTTGCAGGAGCAAACGGTTGTGGAGCGGAAACGTCGCTTACAACGCCGTCACGCAAGACTAATTGGGTTTGCGATATTTGCTGTCGGCAAGATAGCGCAGCATGATGGCGTCGTTGGCACTTTGGAACTTCTGGTCCGTTTCCGGAATTTGCAGAGGAGCTTCCTGCCGAAGAGTCTGGCGGAATTTCTCTCCCATCTCAGAATCGCTGGTGACGACCTGTATGTAGAACCAGAGAAAGTGGCGCATCTGATCGAGCGCGGACTTGAGGACCTGAATGGTTTCCATCTCCGGAGCATCGGCAAGGGCTTCCATAAGCTCGGGGTCAGTGGGAGCCTGCATCGCGGCGCAGTTGAGTTCCCGCTGGATCACGCGCAGGTCGTCGGTGACGCGCAAAATGCGGAGATGAATCTCTTCCATGCTGTCCCGATTCTCGCGATCCATAAGGTCCTTTCGGTTTTTAGCGAAGCTTGCCCGAGCAATGCGTCAATATCAAGATCGCATCCAGAGCCGCAAGCCGATAGATTCCCCGTGTGCATGAGCTTCGGTAATTGAAGTTACCTTAGGTCCAAAGCCTTGCGGGGCGGGCGGTTTCAGATGCCGTTCCAGAATGTGTGGTGACGGGGCTCTGCCCCGTCCGCGGGGCGAAGCCCCGCCACCACACAAGGCAGCGCCTGGTTGTGATACAAACGGCTTTCGCAATGACATCGACGCATACCGAACCGGCGCAAAGGAGCCTGAGCCAAACGAGCCTGATACGGGCAATCGGGCGCTGGAGCCTCGCCGCGCTGGTGGTGAACTCGATGATCGGCAGCGGGATTTTCGGGCTGCCAGCCGCCGTCGCTGCGCTTCTCGGCAAACGCAGTGTTGTGGCGGTCTTGATTGCCGGCGTTGCCATGGGCGTTATTATGGCCTGCTACGCGGAAGTCGCCTCGCGGTTTTCCGCCGCCGGCGGACCTTACCTCTATGCGCGCACAGCGTTCGGGCGGCTCATCGGAATTCTCGTGGGCTGGATGCTGTATCTGGCGCAGACGGCAGCTCCCGCGGCTAACGCGAATTTGTTTGTCGTCTATCTGGCGGAATTCTGGCCGGCAGCGAACCAACCCTGGCCGCGTTTTGTCATCCTGACGTTGCTGGTGGGCTTTTTGGCGTTGATCAACACGCTCGGCGCGCGTCAGGGGACGGTCGTCAGCAATCTGTTCACGGTCGCGAAACTTCTGCCCTTGCTGATGGTAGTGTTAGCGGGTGCCGCGCTGACGATCTTTCATCCAACTCCCTGGGGCGCGACGCTGCCAGTGCCCGCAAGCGCATGGATGAAGGCAATGGTTCTGCTGATGTTCGCCTACGGCGGTTTTGAATCGGCGCTGGCGCCCATGAGCGAGGCGAAGAATCCCGCGCGGGACACGGCTTTCGCCCTATTCGTGGCATTGATCGGATGCACCGCTATCTATGTGCTTGTGCAATGGGTGGTCGTGGGCGTTCTGGGGCCGGCGTCGACTTCGGATCGTCCCCTGGCCGAGGTGGCACGGGTCGCGATGGGGAATCGAGGAGCGAGGCTGGTTGCCATCGGAGCATTGGTTTCGGTTTATGGGTATCTGAGCGCGAAGTTACTGGGGATGCCACGAGTTACTTTCGCTCTTGCCGAAGCTGGCGATCTGCCGTGGGCGTTTGCCGCGGTCAGCCGCAGGTTTCACACTCCCTGGTTTTCGATTCTGTTCTTTGCAGCTGCGGTTTGGGGTCTTGCGATGGTTGGCAATTTCGCCTGGAATGTGACTCTATCGGTGGTCGCCCGCCTCTTCTACTACGGAGTGGTTTGCGCGGCGCTGATTGCATTGCGGCGAAAGCAGACTCTGGCAGCGGGTTTCCGGCTTCCGGGCGGCCCGGCCTTTGCCGTGCTTGGCGTCGGGATCTCCGTCGCATTGGCCACGCAGGTCGACCTGAGCAAGTCCCTGATCTTAGGGGCGACAGTGGCCGCGGCGCTGCTGAATTGGCTTTGGGCTAGACGAACGCGAGTAACTCGCTAGAACGAGATTTGCATAATACAGACGCGGGCGAGGTGCCCGCGCCATACGCGCCGCGGAGGCTTCTTGTTACAGTTCCGGCTGATTGGCTTGTTACTCATAACTTGTGTTAGTTGCTTTGGGCAGCGCGAGCCTGTGCTTAAGCAGATCGACCTTCCCCACCCTTATTACTTCAGGGAGATGTATCTGCCGCAGTTGACCACCGGCCCGAGCGCGGCGGCCTGGTCTCCGGATTCCTACAGCCTGATCTATTCCATGGCTGGGTCGTTATGGCGACAGGAGTTGCGCAGCGAAAAGGCCGAGCAGCTTACCGCCGGACCGGGCTACGATTACCAACCGGACTGGTCGAGTCACGAAGGCGGCAGATGGGTGGTGTTCGCGCGCTACGACCATGATGCCGTCGAGTTGTGGTCTCTCGACTTGCGCGATGGACAGACAAGGCAGATGACTTTCGGCGGCGCCGTGAATGTGGAGCCGAGATTCTCGCCCGATGGCAGCCGGCTGGCCTTCGTATCGACGTCTTACAAAGGACACTTTCACATCTGTGTGGCGCGATTCGAAAACGGAGCGCTTAGCGACGTGCGCCAACTTACAGCGGAGCATGTCAGTCCGTTGTCTCGTTATTACTATAGTCAAGCCGATCACGAGATCAGTCCGGTGTGGACGCGCGACGGAACGGAAATCGTTTTCGTGTCGAATCGTGGACACATCTACGGGACTGGCGGATTCTGGAGAATAAAAGCCGAGCCGGGATCCGAGCCGCGCGAGATTCACTATGAAGAAACGAACTGGAAGGCTCGTCCTGATATTTCGCCTGACGGCAACCGCATGGTGTATGCGTCATATCTCGGTCAAGCGTGGCATCAACTGTGGCTCATTCCGACTGAAGGCGGAGACGCGTTCCCGATTTCCTATGGAGCTTTCGACAATTGGAATCCCCGGTGGTCGCCGGATGGATCGAAGATTGCTTTTATCTCCAATCGCAGCGGGAACACTTCGCTCTGGGTGCAAACAATTCCGGGCGGCGAGCAGACGGAACTAGTCGCGCGCGAACGAAAATATTTGAAGCCGATGGGGCGAGTTTCGCTGCGCGTTGTGGATGCGGGCGGGCATCCGGTCGCAGCGCGGGTTTTCGTGACAGGAGCGGACGGTCTCGCCTACGCTCCCGATGACGCATGGATGTATGCCGACGACAGCTTCGATCGCTCCGAACGGCGATTTGAGGCTCACTACTTCGACACTCGGGGCGCATCGGAAATCACTGTACCCGCGGGCGATGTTGAAGTGGATGTCATGTGCGGATTCGAAAATCATTTTGAACAACGTAAAGTGGAAGTAAAGTCCGATAGTACGACCCCGCTCACCATACGACTGGTGCCTCTATATATCGGCGTGGATGCATTTCCGAATTGGGTAAGCGGCGATGTTCACGTGCACATGAACTATGCCGGTACTTACCGGAATACGCCAACGCATCTGATGGAGCAGGCAGCGGCTGAGAACCTGGGAATTGTCGAAGATTTGGTTGTGAATAAAGAGCAGCGCATTCCCGACATGGCGTATTTCTCGCCCCAACTTGATCCGGCATCGACGGTGGATCGCCTGTTGCTGCACGGGCAGGAGTATCACACCAGTTATTGGGGACACCTTGGGTTACTGAATCTTACTCGTAACTTTATTCTTCCAGGCTACGCGGCCTATCCCAACACGGCGGCGGCCAGCCTGTATCCCACTAACGCTGACATCGCTGACATGGCGCATGAGCAGGGTGCACTCGTGGGATATGTGCATCCTTTCGACAGCTTTCCCGACCCAGCTAAAGAAGATTCTCTAACGTCCGAGTTACCCGCAGATGTGGCGCTCGGCAAAGTGGACTACATCGAGGTGCTGGGCTTCTCCGATCATAAGTCGACAGCTGAAGTCTGGTATAAGCTGCTGAATTGCGGATTCCGCCTGCCCACGGCTGCAGGCACCGACTTCATGGGCAACTACGCGTCATTGCGCGGACCGGTCGGTTTGAACCGCGTTTATGCGGAAGTATCCGCTGGCCCCTTGAAGATTGAGCCGTGGCTCGCTTCCATCAAGGCGGGAAGAACGTTTGCTACAAACGGGCCACTGCTCCAGTTGTCGCTGGGCGGCCAGGCGATCGGGGGAGAAGTACATCTGGAAAAGAAACAGGACGTTCACTTCTCGGCCGATCTCTTTTCGATGGTTCCGATTGACCACCTGCAGATCGTCTGCAACGGCAAGGTGGCGCGAGAACTGGCGTTGAATGGCGACCATACTGTGGCGCACGCCGACGGCTCGATCCCCCTCGACGCTAGCGGATGGTGCGTTCTGCGCGCCTTCAGCGACAAGGCAGAGTATCCCATTCTTGACTTATATCCTTATGCGACAACCAGCCCCGTGTATGTAAGTGTGGCGGGAGTTCAAGTGCGGAATGCATCAGACGCAAGTTACTTCGTTGCGTGGATAGACCGTTTGATTTCCGGGGCGCGAACTAACACGTCGTGGAATACCGAAGATGAGAAAAGGTCGGTGCTCTCGATGTTGCAGGAAGCGAGAGAAAAATACGCGCGCATGAAGTAGGCGATGTCGATCAAAGATGCCTCCCGTCACCGTCACACAATCGTCCATGATATTCCAGAGCGGCGGCAAATCCATTCGCCTTGATGCTTATTTGCCCGCGCCTGCTGATCGCCCGGTGCCTGCCGTAATCGCGCTCCACGGCGCTGGTGGCGGCGTCTCGGGCATGGAGCGCTATGCCGCCATGCTCGCGGGCAGGGCTTCGCAGTCTATATTCTTCATTATTTTGACCGCGCCACAATCGAATCGGCGGACGAGCCAACGACAAACGAGCCAAGGGGCGGCGGGAAAATGTCGTCACGCAAAAGATCGTCATGACGAAGATCATGCGCAATTTCCCACTGTGGATGAAGACGCTTTGGGATGCAATCAGTTTCGTCGAAGCACAGCCGACGGTCGATGGCGCCCGCATCGCTCTCATCGGCTTTTCGCTCGGAGCCTATCTTTCGCTCGCTAACTCCGCGATCGACTCTCGCGTCAACGCCGTGGTCGAGTTCTTCGGCGGAATGCCAAAAGAGATGAACTTCTTCATGCGGCGTCTTTGCCCGGTGCTCATTCTGCATGGCGAGCCGATCAGACCATCCCCGTCGAAGAAGCCTACCGCCTGCAGAAGTTACTCGAGAAGAAAGGGATTCCGTACGAAATTAAAATCTATCCCGGCGCCGGCCACGGCTTCGAGGATCAGGCAATCTGGAGTGATGCAGGTCTGCGGAGCCTGCACTTTTTACAAAACTTTCTTGACGTGGACCGCGCTCACGCGAGCCGCCCCGTGACCGGATAGTTCGAAACCAGAGGAACGCTTCAAACTCTCGACAGCCTGAAAGGTGCGCTGAGCAAACGCGCAGGAAGCATCACCGCCGCCCAGACCAACGCCAGTGCACCGTGGACGGCGATTCCGACCACGCGGAAAGGCAGCAGCAGCAACCACACGATCGGATACAGAATCAGCGCCAGCAGCGCCACCGGCCAGCACACAACGAACAGAAAGCACCAGAGCAGGAAGGCGATCATGGGTACACATCCTCCTTAATGTGATACGCAAAACTGCGTAAAAAGTTTCGACGAAGCCCGCCAGAACAATAATGCAGGTTGAGGTCCGCCAGCGCCCACTGCTTAAACGCTTACATCGTCTTTAGCTGAGGACTGACGCGCAATTTTGCTTCAGTGGCCCTCTGAACGTCTTCGACAGTAAGTCCGGGAGCAATCTCTTCCAGCAACAAGCCCTCCGGAGTAACTCGCATATAAGCCATCTCGGTCACAATTGTATCTACCACCTTGACGCCGGTCAGAGGCAGAGTGCATTTTTTTAAAATCTTCGGCTGCCCGTCTTTGGTCGCATGTTCCATGGCTATGATCACGCGGCGCGCGCCCGCAACCAGGTCCATGGCTCCGCCCATGCCTTTGACCATTTTTCCTGGGATCATCCAGTTCGCAAGCGTGCCGAGCTCGTCCACTTCCATCGCGCCCAGCACGCTGAGGTCAACATGGCCGCCGCGAATCATGGCAAAAGAATCGGCGCTCGAAAAATAAGCCGTGCCGGCCAGTTCGCTGACTGTCTCTTTTCCCGCATTGATCAGGTCCGCGTCTACAGCACTCTCAACAGGATACGGCCCGATCCCAAGCATCCCATTTTCGGATTGCAGAATCACATCCATGCCCGGCGGAACATAGTTGGCGATCAGCGTGGGCAGCCCGATGCCAAGGTTGACATAGAACCCATCGCGCAATTCTCGCGCAATGCGCTTGACGATGCGTTCGCGTTTGTCGAGGTCTTTCGTGACTTTGGGCAAAGTTGACATAATTTTCTTAGGCTCTGGTCTGGTGACGAGGAAAGTCGTTAGTCGTTAGTCGTTGGCAGACCCAAGCGGCTGCTGGGGTTTCCGAACGACCAACGACTAGCGACCAACGACTATTTCGCTCGTTGCTGCCACCTTCGCCACCGTTCTCTTTTCAATCCTCTTCTCAAACATCTCCCCTTGAAAGATGCGTTTCACAAACACGCTCGGCGTATGCACGGTGTCGGGGTCAAGTTCCCCCGGTTCTACCAGATGCTCGACCTCGGCAATCGTGACCTTGGCCGCCGTTGCCATCATCGGATTGAAATTGCGCGCCGTTTTCCGATAGATAAGGTTGCCCCATTTATCGCCTTTCCAGGCTTTAACAAAAGCGAAGTCGGCTTTCAGAGCGCGCTCCATAATATAAGGGCGGCCATCGAACTCGCGCGCTTCTTTGCCCTCCGCGACCACCGTACCGACGCCTGTCGGCGTGAAGAATGCGGGAATACCAGCGCCCCCGGCGCGTATACGTTCGGCAAACGTTCCCTGCGGAACCAGATCGAGTTGGACGGTGCCGTCGAGAACCATTTTTTCAAGCAGTTTGTTTTCGCCGACGTAGGTTCCGATGTGCTTCTTGATCTGGCCGTTTGCCAGAAGCAATCCGACCCCAAAGCCATCGACGCCCGCGTTGTTGCTGATGGTGGTGAGATTCTTGACGCCCTTGCTGACCAGAGCGCGAATCAGGTTCTCCGGAATTCCGCACAGGCCGAATCCGCCCACCATGATGGCGGCTCCGTTAAACACATCGTGAATGGCCTCTTCAGCGCTGGCAACAACCTTGTGCATCGCAAAAGAATTCTATAGGAAATCGGGTCATCGGGTCTTCGGGGCGTCGGGTGATTTGACAGCGCCCAAGGCTCTGACGGCTCGATCGCCCGCTTTGTCTCCCCGCTTCCGTGGTGGATTTTTCTTCAATTCGTGCGCGCGCTCGAATTCCGCAGCCAGCTCTCTCGATTCCAGATTCTCGCGGATGTGCGCGAGCCGTTGTTCCAGCTTGTGCAGCGCGTCCGCAAGATTTTTCTGGTTGGTGATGGCGATGTCGCGCCACATCGAATAAGGGCTGCCTGAAATGCGCGTCATCTCGCGCAGAGCACGTCCGCCAATGTCGAGCACCGGCGCGTCGGGTCCGAATTCGTCAACCAGAGCGGCGGCCAGTGCGGTCGAAACCATCTGCGGCAGATGGCTGATCCAGGCGCAGACGCGATCATGATCGGCGGGATCGAGGACGGCAATTCTCGCGCCCATTCTTTCCACGCAGTCTATGAATTCTCCACAGAGCCCGGCGTGAACGTTCTGTCCCGGCAGCGGCGTGACGAACCATGCCGCTCCTTCGAAGAGGTCCGCATCGGCAGACTCAACGCCAGAGGTTTCTTTCCCCGCCATGGGATGCCCGGCGAGGAATTTTTGCGCGGCGTTGCGTCCAAATGATTTTGAAGCGCGCGCGACGATCTCCGCCTTGGTGCTGCCCACGTCGGTTACAAGCGTCTTCGGCGGCAGCGCCGGACCGAGACGCGCGACCAGATCGAGAATCGGAAGTACTGGAGTAGCCAGCACTACGAGACTGCTGCCGCGAATCGCATCGACGGGATTCGCGACTCCGGCATCGATAGCGCCGGACTCTTGTGCCCGCTCCAAAACCGGAGCGCGATCGCAACCGATGATTCGTCCAGCAAGCCGCCGCTTCTTCAGAGCGAGGCCGAGCGAGCCTCCGATCAGGCCGGTTCCGATAATAGTGACTTGCTTGAAGGGCATGTGAAATTGGCGAGAAAATTTGCAATTTGTAATCCGGAGTCGGAGCGAGTGATCTGCAGTTCGCGTCAAGATACAGATTACAAATCCGCTCGAGATGACAATCTTAATGCGGGAAGTTTACGCGATCTCGCGTCCCACTGCAGGCGCGAGCATGCGCAACTGATCCATCAATTTGGCGAACTGCTCGGGGTATAGCGACTGCGCGCCATCGGAGAGCGCCTTGTCCGGCTGGTGGTGAACCTCTATGAGCATCGCGTCAGCTCCGGCAGCGGCAGAAGCGAGGGCCATGGGAGCCACCTTGTCGCGCCGCCCCGTGCCGTGCGAAGGATCGGCGGTGATCGGCAGGTGCGAGAGCTTATGAATAATCGGCATCGCGGAAATATCCATCGTGTTGCGCGTATAAG
Source organism: uncultured Acidobacteriaceae bacterium (assembly GCA_963810955.1). GTDB lineage: Bacteria > Acidobacteriota > Terriglobia > Terriglobales > Acidobacteriaceae > Acidiflorens. The sequence continues at coordinate 13,146 of CAWEPW010000050.1, forward strand.
TTTCAAACGTGCGGATGCCGCGCTCGCACAAAATAAGCTCGTAGTTGCCGCCGGCCAGCACATATTCGGCCGAGCATAGCAACTCTTCGAAGGTGGCTGCTATGCCGCGCTTCAGCAGCACAGGCTTACGCACCTTGCCCAGTTCGCGCAGCAGATTAAAATTTTGCATGTTGCGCGCGCCCACCTGAAAGATGTCGATATAAGGCAGCATCGGCTCAATCTGCGCAATCTCCATAACCTCGCTGATCACCAGCAGCTTGAAATGATCGCCCGCCTCGCGCAGCAATTTCAGCCCGTCAATTCCGAGGCCCTGAAATGAGTAAGGAGAGGATCGGGGTTTGAACGCTCCGCCACGCAAAATGCGCGCTCCCGCTTTGGCGATCAGTTCGGCGATGGTGAATAACTGTTCGCGAGATTCGATCGAACAAGGGCCCGCCATCACTACGATTTTCTTGCCGCCGATTTCAATTCCGTTGGCAAATTTGACGATTGTGCCTTCGGGCCGAAAATTGCGACCCGCCAGCTTGTAAGGCGAAGTGATGCGGTGAACTTCCTGCACTCCCGGCATCATTTCGACTTCGCGCGTATCGAAATCCTGGGGCACCCCGACGCCGCCGAGAACAGTCTGCCGCGCACCCGTCGAGCGGTGAACTTCGAACCCGTAGTGAACCAGTTGATCGATCACTTGCTGGATCTGACCTTCACTGGCCGAATCTTGCATTGCCACGATCATGAGCGCGCCCGTTCTTGCCGGTAGTTCTTCATTACTTCACTTCTCATTGCTTGAATCTCGAATCGGACTCCGCACCATCCGCCGCTGGCCGCGTTTCCGGAACGATTTCGTGCTTTTGAATGCTGCGCATCACGTCCATGATTCGTTCGTAGATTTGCGCCAGATCGCGCGCGGCGAGCGGGCCGGCATTGCTGCGCTGAACGTTGGCAATCACGTCGCGCTCGCGCTCCGGTTCGTAGATTGGCAGATTCGTGTGGCGTTTCAATCGTCCGATCTCGATGGCAGCTGCGGCGCGCTCATTGAGCAGCGCCGCCAGCTTGCGGTCGAGTTCGTCGACTTTCTTGCGCCAATCGGAAATGTCCATAGCTACTATCAGCTCTCAGTCGTCAGCCCTCAGCTACAGAAACAATCGAAGGCCGTATGAAAAAGGCAACGTGGTTCACTCCAGATCCTATCATCGCGTCATCGGGACACTGGCGGGCGCAGTGGGGCTGATGGCTGACGGCTGACGGCTGAAAGCTGCTTCACGAATTCTGCCACAGTCGCGGCCTCCCGTCCCGGATTTTGTTCGATGGCGTGGACAATCGCGCTGCCGACGACCGCGCCTTCGGCGAATTTTCCGACAGCGGCAAATTGTTCCGGGGTTGAGATTCCAAAGCCGACCGCAACCGGAAGCTTGCTGAATCGGCGTATGCGCTTCGCCAACGCCTGCGCGTCTCCGGTCATCTTCTGGCGCGCGCCGGTCACGCCGGTGCGCGATATCGCGTAAATAAAGCCGCTCGAAACCTGTGCAATCGATTTCAGGCGTTGGTCGGTCGAAGTGGGAGCGGCCAGAAAAATCGTTGCGAGATCGTTCTTCCGAGCGTGGCGCAGATACTCGGCGGATTCTTCAACGGGCAGATCGGTGATCAGCGTTCCATCAATCCCCGCCAGTCGCGCCACCTGGCAGAACTTTGCCAGGCCCATACGCAAGATAGGATTGAGGTAAGAAAAAATCACCAGCCCGACCGACTGCGAATGCTCGCGAATTTCGGCAGCAAGCGTGAGCACGTGACGGAGCGATGTCCCCTGCTTGAGCGCCCGCTCGCTGGCACGCTGGATCACCGGACCATCGGCCACAGGGTCGCTGAAAGGAACTCCGAGTTCAATCACGCTCGCACCCGCGTCGATGGCGGCGAGGATCACCTCGCGCGTGGTGACAAGGTCAGGGTCGCCGCAGGTTACGTAGGCGACGAGGGATGGCTTGGATTCGAAGTGAAAAGGCACGAAAGCATTGTAGATTGCTGAGGTCGGAATGCAGAAGTCAAAGTCTGCGCATGCGCATTGACATGTGCCTATACATTTGCATATCGTTTGTGCTAGCATGACTTTGCCAGCTCATGGATTCGACTGGGATACAGGCAACCAAGCCAAATGCGAGGAACATGGACTTTCGATGGCCGTCGTCGAAGATCTTTTTAGCCGCCCGCTTGCCATTCTCCCGGATGCGGCCCATTCGCAACGGGAGAAACGGTTTCGCGCGATAGGCCGGACCGGTAAAGGTCGTGGCGTGTTTATCGTATTCACGCTTCGGAGTAAGGGCGGTGAAGTGCTGATCCGGCCCATCAGCGCCCGGTATATGCACAAAAAGGAGATCGAAAGCTTTGAAAAAGAAAATCCCGAGCTTTAAGACCGACCGTGCCGCCGCGGCTTTTGTGGACAAAGCCGACCTTTCGCAATACGACTTGTCGGGGGCGCAGTTGGTGCGTTTCGAGATCAAGCCCAAAGACAAATCGATCAATCTGCGTTTGTCCGAGGAACTTTACGACGCCGTGCGCGAGCGCGCGGCCCGCGCGGGCCTGCCCTATCAACGTTTCATTCGTTTGACGCTGGAACAGGCACTCGGCGCGCACAAATAAGCGTAGCCAGTCAAGCTGGTAACGAGATATGCGTGTCAAGAATGGCCTCGTGCTTGCAACTTTGGTGTTTCTAGTCCCGCCCGCTTGGTGCGGACACACATTGACATCACAGGAGCAGAAGATTACCGACGAGTGGTTATCTCGACACCCAACATACCGTCTCGCCACTGATGCAGATTGCGATTGCCAAGAGGACATTCAGCAGATGAAGGTTGGGTATGGAGGAAAGTGGAAGCCGGTCCCGGATTACCATCCCTATGTTGCGACTGGCGATTTCGGCGGCAATGGCGTGAGAGATTTTGCGATTGCCGTAATAGAGGGCTCAAAATCTGCTCACAACTTTACGCTCTTGGTATTCAATGGACCTTTTGGCTCAAAGCCTGCGTCGCCTGCCTTTAGGGAGTCAGGCCTCGACCTGCGCAAGGAGGGTATCTTTTTCGGTCCGCCACGACCCAAGCCCTACCGTCTCGTAATAGGACCTTTTGAGAGTGACAACACATGGGTCTTGGTTCCACGAGACCACACGTACAAGATTCAGGCAAACGAGAACGACTAAGACGGTCAGCGAAGCAGACTCAGGGCTGAAGCCCGCAATTCTTTGCGACTCCTATCGGCACGACGGAAGCCATGCGCGACCCAACACCTTTCATAGGCAAGACTGTAGTCGTCTCACTTAATCCAACTTCAAGTTCTCCCGCATAATCCCAATATCCTTATCACCCCGCCCCGAGATATTCACGATCACAACCTCCGACTTCTTCATCTTCGGAACACGCTTAATCACTTCAGCCACGGCGTGCGCCGATTCGAGCGCCGGAATAATGCCCTCAGTTCGAGCGAGCAGCACCGTTGCTTCTAGCGCCTCCGCATCGGATGCCGGAACGTATTCTGCCCGCCCCGTATCTTTGAGCATGGCGTGCTCCGGCCCAATCGACGGGTAGTCGAGCCCCGCCGAGACTGAGTGCGTAAGCGCGATCTGCCCCGCCGCATCCTGCAGCACATAAGAGTAGGTTCCCTGCAAAACTCCCGGCGACCCGCCGCGGAAGCGCGCCGCATGTTCGCCTAGCGCTGTGCCGCGCCCGCCCGCCTCGACTCCAACGAGCTGGACTTTCTTGTCATTGAGAAAGTCGTAGAAGATGCCAATAGAGTTCGATCCTCCGCCAACACAAGCGATGATCGCATTGGGGAGTTTGCCTTCAGCTTTGCGAATCTGCGCGCGGGCCTCGCGCCCGATGACGCGATGAAAATCGCGAACCATGGTCGGATACGGATGCGCTCCGAGCACGCTGCCGAGCAGGTAATGCGTGGTGCGTACGTTGGTGACCCAGTCGCGCATGGCTTCGTTGATCGCGTCTTTCAAAGTCCTCGAACCGGATTCGACGCCGCGAACCTCCGCTCCCAGCAGCCTCATGCGGAAGACGTTCAGCTCCTGCCGCCGCATGTCCTCGGTGCCCATGTAAACCACGCACTCAAAGCCGAGCAGCGCGCAAACCGTTGCCGTGGCCACTCCGTGCTGGCCAGCCCCGGTTTCCGCGATCACCCGATGCTTGCCCATGCGTTCGACGAGCAAGCCCTGGCCGAGGCAGTTGTTGATTTTGTGCGCGCCAGTGTGCAGCAGGTCTTCGCGCTTGAGATAAATTTTCGCGCCGCCAAGTTTTGCCGTCAGGCGGCGGGCGAAAGACAGCGGCGTTGGCCGTCCCGCATACGTCGTCAGCAGATGGTCGAGACGTTGCTGAAATTTGCGATCGCGCTTGGCCTTTTCGTATTCGCGCTCGAGTTCGTCGAGTGCTGCCATCAGGGTTTCCGGAACATAACGTCCGCCATATACGCCGAAACGTCCGGGAACAGCGCCAGCGCCGTTCGTCGAATTTCCCCGAGGCGTTGCCTTGATGGCCGCGCCGGATGGGCGAGACGCCCGCTCCGCCAAACTTCCTACGGTCGCCATCTCAACTCGCCCCTTCCATGGCCCGCACCGCTTCGATAAAGGCGCGCATCTTGCGGTGATCTTTCTTGCCTGGTTCGCGCTCGACGCCGGTGGAAACATCCACGCCCCAGGGATGGAGAAGATGAATCGCCTCCTGCACATTCCCCGGACGCAGCCCACCGGCAACAATCAGCTTGCTGATGCTGTTGATGATGCCGGCCCACGGCTGCACGCGTTCCCAATCGAATTTCTGACCCGTGCCGCCGCGCCTTTCGTCATTCGAGGAGTCGAGCAGCACGCCCGAAATCACGCCGGGGCGGAATCCGTGGGTCTCGAGGAATAAATCGCCGTTCTTGGCGACATGAATTTTGTGCACGCGTTTGCCTTTATAAGCATCGTCCTTTTCGACCAATCCGACAGCGACCGGGTCCCACCCAACCGATTGTCCCGCAGGGACATCGAAAACCTTCGCAGGCCACGTACGGAAAATCGAAGGACGCCTGGATCCGTTCGCAAGTTCCCGATAGAGCGCCCGGCTGAATTCCACACTCTCGTCGCCATGCAGCTGTATAGCCGTGAGCCCCGCTTTCTTCGCGGTTTCGCAGACGTGCTCCACCGTCTCATCGACGAAGACGCCGACCTTTTCCATCGCATGCGGAACCTTGGCGAGAATCGAGCGCACAGTTTCTGAAGTAACATAGCGCGGACTCTTGGGATAGAAGACGAAGCCGAGAGCATTCGCCCCCGCATCGCCGGCGGCGAGTGCATCGTCGAGATTCGTGATCCCGCAGATCTTGATCCAGGTCATAAGAACAGCTGTCAGCTGTCAGCCATCAGCTCTCAGCTTTAACTCAAGCGCCCATATTGACCGCCAGCTTTGCCTCTTCCATCAACTTTCTCAGCGCTTCCCCAGGATTCTCATCCCTCATCAGCCACTCGCCGATCAGAAAGGCGTCGTAGCCGGCGCTCCGCAGGCGGCCCAGGTCAGCGCCGGATTGGATGCCACTTTCAGCTACGCGAACGCAAGTAGCAGGTATTTTTTCCACCAGCCGGAACGCGGTTTCGAGATTGACCTCGAAGGTTCGCAGATTGCGGCTATTGATGCCGATCAGGTCACAGCCGGCGTCCATCGCGCGTTGCAATTCCAATTCATCATGCGCTTCGCACAAAACGTCTAGGCCGTTGGATCGAGCCGCGGCGGCCAGCCCGGCCAGCTCTTTTTGATCGAGCGCGGCGACAATCAGCAATACGGCGTCGGCCCGGTTGGCTCGCGCTTCCACAATCTGAATTTCATCAACGATAAAATCCTTGCGCAAACAAGGAAGAGAACAATTGGCCGAAGCCTCGCGCAGATAATCGAGCGAGCCTCGAAAAAACTCTTCGTCCGTCAACACCGAGAGTGCGGCGGCGCCTGCCTGCTCCAGGTCGCGCCCCAAAATCGATGGCCTGAAGTCAGCGCGGATCAACCCTTTCGAGGGCGAGGCCTTTTTCAACTCAGCAATAACGGCGATGCCGTTCCCGTCTTGCCCGACTCCTCCCTGCGCGACCCGGCGCAACCGACTCCGAAAACCCCGCGGGGTATGCGCGGCGGCCGCCCGTTCCAGCACCCGCAGCTCCGGACCTCGCCCGCCGCCATTTATGCGCTGGGAGATGCGCTGGCGGGTAGCGGCAATAATCGAGTCCAGGGAGACAGCCATGACAGCTGATAATTATACGGAAGCAAGCCAATTCAGGCAGATTCGCGGCAGCGGTCAGTTTCACGACCGCTTCAACAAAAACCGAAACCCCGAAGGCCACAAAGCTGCACATAGGTCTCCTAGTTCGCGGATTTCCTTCGTGTACCTTGGTGCCCTTTGTGGTAAATGGTTTGATCGGCTTCCAATGGCCCGATAATCCACTCACCCGATCTCCGTGATACTCATCATTGACCCGGCTTCCGGCGAGGTGCTATAAACGAGTGCTTTGTGCCGAGCTTTGTGGCCGATACAAGGGCTATCTATGGACGGCATTGATTTCCGACGCGGCCAAATCGGCACTCCTATATTTTATTTGCCTGGCGGTGGAAGCGTGTTCGGAGCGTGAGCAAAACACACATCGCGATCCCTGAATAGCTTGCTTTTGGAGGATTTTAATGCGCCCTTGGAACATATATCTTGCGTCCGCAGTATGTCGCCTTGCAAAGAGATGTAGCCTGGCAAAATTTTCGGCAGTCCTGGTCACAACGCTGCTTCTCGCCGCCGGCCACGCTCTGGCTCAGCCCGGCGCGGAAACGGGCGGCGAGGCTGCGCTGAAAGTTCCCGACCTCTCCACCGTTTCGTTCCTCGGCATGAATGGCCATAGTCTGTTGCTGATTGGCATTGCCTTCTGCGTCTTCGGCCTGTTGTTCGGCATGACGATCTTCGTGCGCCTCAAGAACCTTCCCGTTCATAAGTCGATGCTCGACATTTCCGAACTGATTTACGAAACCTGCAAAACCTATCTGGTGACGCAGGGCAAGTTTCTGATGCTCCTCTGGTCGTTCATCGCGGTGGTCATTGTGTTGTATTTCGGATGGCTCGCGCCGGTGCCCGGCAAGCCGATTTCCACCACCCTCCCCATCATTCTTGTGTTCAGCATTATCGGAATGGCTGGCAGTTACGGGGTGGCATGGTTCGGCATTCGCGTGAATACCTTCGCCAATTCGCGCACCGCGTTCGCATCGCTGCCGGGCAAGCCATATCCCGTGTATCAGATTCCCCTGGAAGCGGGCATGTCGATCGGCATGATGCTGATCTCGGTCGAACTGCTGATGATGCTTATCATCCTGCTGTTCATTCCGGGCGACTATTCGGGTCCTTGTTTCATAGGATTCGCGATTGGCGAATCGCTGGGCGCCGCGGCGCTGCGTATCGCCGGCGGAATTTTCACCAAGATCGCCGACATCGGCAGCGACCTGATGAAAATTGTCTTCAAGATCAAAGAAGACGACGCCCGTAACCCCGGGGTCATCGCCGATTGCACCGGCGACAATGCGGGCGACTCCGTCGGACCCTCGGCCGATGGTTTCGAGACCTACGGCGTGACCGGCGTCGCGCTGATCACGTTCATCCTGCTGGGCGTGAAGGACCCCCGCGTGCAGGTGCAACTGCTGGTGTGGATCTTCGTCATGCGCGTAGCTATGCTGGTGGCCGCCGCGGCCGCCTACTTCATCAATGGTCTCGTCGCCAAAGCAAAGTATGGCAATGCGGGAGAGATGAACTTTGAAGCGCCGCTGACTTTGCTGGTCTGGCTTACGTCTGTGATTTCAATTGGCCTCACCTATGTCATCTCCTATCTGATCGTTCCGGTGCTCGGCGATGCCTCCACCGGCGATCCCAGCCAATGGTGGAAGCTGGCAAGCATTATCTCCTGTGGCACGCTGGCGGGCGCGGTCATCCCCGAACTGGTAAAGGTGTTCACCTCCGTCAACTCGCGTCACGTAAACGAAGTGGTCACCTCCTCAAAAGAAGGCGGGGCATCGCTCGGCATCCTGTCCGGTCTGGTAGCGGGAAACTTTTCCGCCTATTGGCTGGGATTGGCGATGATCGCCCTCATGTCGATCGCTTACCTCTTCAGCGGGATGGGCCTGGCCGCAGCCGCCACCATGATTGCCGCGCCGGTTTTCGCTTTCGGCCTGGTTGCCTTCGGCTTCCTCGGCATGGGCCCCGTGACCATCGCGGTCGATTCCTACGGCCCGGTGACCGACAACGCGCAGTCCGTTTTTGAACTGTCGCTGATCGAGCAGGTGCCCAACATCAAAGGGGAGCTCAAGAAAGATTTCAATATCGACGCCAATTTTGAGCGCGCCAAAGATTTGCTCGAAGAAAACGACGGCGCCGGCAACACCTTCAAAGCAACCGCCAAGCCAGTGCTGATCGGAACCGCCGTGGTAGGCGCAACGACCATGATCTTCTCCATCATCATGGCGCTGACCAATGGCCTCACCTCAAATGTGGAAAAGCTTTCCCTGCTCCACGCGCCCTTCTTTCTGGGCCTGATCACCGGAGGCGCCATGATCTACTGGTTCACCGGCGCATCCATGCAGGCGGTAACTACGGGCGCCTATCGCGCAGTGGAGTTCATCAAGGCCAACATCAAACTCGAGAATTCAGAGAAGGCATCGGTTTCCGACAGCAAGAAAGTGGTCGAAATCTGCACCAAATACGCGCAGAAAGGCATGTTCAACATCTTCCTCGCCGTCTTCTTCGGAACCCTGGCCTTCGCCTTCGTCGAGCCGTTTTTCTTTATCGGATACCTGATCTCGATTGCGATCTTCGGTCTCTACCAGGCAATCTTCATGGCCGACGCCGGAGCCGCCTGGGACAACGCCAAGAAAATCGTAGAAACCAAACTGAAGCAGAAAGGCACGCCCGCTGCACGACGCCACCGTGATCGGCGACACAGTTGGCGATCCCTTCAAAGACACGAGTTCGGTAGCCATGAACCCGGTCATAAAATTCACCACGCTCTTCGGATTGCTGGCCGTAGAACTGGCCGTCTCGCTGACCCGAGACCAAGGCACAGGATTCACGCACATCCTGGCGCTGGCGTTCTTCGCAGTGTCAGTCTTCTTCGTCTACCGTTCATTCTACGGAATGCGAATCAGCTCGGAGTAAGGAAGCTCACGCGTAGGGACGGACGCATTCGTCCGTCCCGAGGCCCAAAGCGCCGTGATCTTAGGAACGACAAAAGCCATCCGCTTCTGCTGGATGGAGTTTGTAGTGATCTTGGACAATCAACACTCCGATTGATTGTGCGTCCGCGAGGGGTTACGATTGTGGAACATGAAGAAAATCATCCAAGTTCACATTGTTAAAGGCGAGAATCAGTTCGTCGCTGAATGCCTCGACTTGCCTGTCGTCACTCAGGGAAAAACGCTGGATGAACTGGCGCAAAATCTGAGGGAAGCGATCGCTCTCCAGTTGGAAGGTGAAAACCCTGCCGACTTCGCCTTGGCCGAAAATCCCTCCATCTTGGCCAGCTTTGAACTTGAGCCGCTGGCGCATCCCGAAGCTTAAAGTCCTCTCCGGTGTGGAGGTCGTCAAAATTTTGTCGATCTTCGGGCGCCGAGTCTCTTCGCAGCGCGGCAGCAGAATACCTTCGTGGGGCAAACTCTAAGACTTGGAGGGCTCGCCTTCGGCACCATCAAACTAATGGATGGCGCTGACGAGGTTGGTGGCCTCATGCTGTCGCTAGGGCCGATGAACTTTGTATTGATAACATCGACGGCCTTTGGCCACCGCCGCGTCATGCCGCCGCCCTACATCCCCAGAGAATGGCTTCACCTTTTTTCGGCGGCGCCGGGATGCTCGCCACAGGTCATACCGCGTCTGCAGGCCGATCCACAGTTCGGGGCTGGCGTTTTGAATATCTCGGAAGCAGTCGAGCTCTGTCAACGCCCCACAGTGGCCGACGATGCTTTAAGCTGGAACTGAACACCCGTCTTTTTCTGAAGACAGGAAACAATCTCGAACAGGTTTCGAGCATAAGGATTTCCCGAAGGGCCAAGCATCCTCATCAAACTCTTTGAAGAATGATTAGTGATCGCCGCCAGTTCATGAAAGCCGATGGTGGCATTGATGTAGTCGCGCAATATTGTCTTTCCCGTTTCCACGTCCCCGGTTAGAAAGCTCTCCACCCCCTCACGAAGAAGCTCCCTTCGGAAAGCGGGGTCGCGCCGCACTCGAGCGCGAACTGTTTCCTTGAAATCCCGTGTCAAAGGCATTACTCTTCTCCCAGTTTCTTCCGTCTCTTGTAGTCCTGCCATCTCTCGATTGCCAGACTGATGTCTCTCTGTTGCCGCTTTTTTGTTCCGCCTCCCAACAGGATGACGATCTGGTTTCCGTCCTTGCCAAAATAGACCCGATACCCTGGGCCAAAATCGACTCTGTATTCAGATACTCCAGATCCCACCGGCTTGACGTTCGAAAAGTTGCCCTGTTCCAGTCGAACAATCGCCGTCGTCACCTTCGCAGCCGCCGGAGCGTGGAGATCGTCAAACCATTGCGCATAGGGATTTGTTCCACTTTCATCAACGTATTGTTTGGCGACAGGCAAGAAAGCCTATGAGGGAGGATTTCACACCAATTTGATGGTAACACATATGGTACTATATGTCAACGGTGACTAGCTCTGCCCCAGGTCATTTCACCTGAAAGATGTGACCGTGCGCGCACCCACCGTGAGGTCATGCCGCCGCCCCACTTCCACGGAGAACGGCTTCACCATTTTTCGCCGGCGTTGGGATGCTCTCCACAAATCATGCTGGGTCTGCATGCCGATCCACAGTTCGGGACTAGTGCCAAGGGCGTCCGCCAGCTTAAGCGCCATATCCGCCGAAATTCCTGCGCTGCCATTCAAGATGCGCGACAGGGCGACTCGAGTCACCCCGAGGTGCTTGGCGGTGTCTGTAACCGATCTCGTTCCCAGATACTCTCGTAGAACTCTTCCCGGATGCGGCGGATTGTGCATGCGCATAAAACCTCTCAGTGATAATCCCGATAGTCCACGAGCACAGCGTCTTCTCCTGCAAAAGCAAACGTCAGACGCCAATTGCCGCTGACATCCACCGACCAATGATCTTGCAGATCGCCGCGCAGGAGATAGAGCCTCCAGCCGGGCGCGTTCATGTCCTTCGGAGATTTGGCATTGTCCAGCGCTGCTAACTGCAGCCTCAATTTATCAGCATGGCGCGCCTGGATTTTCGCCTTGGATCCCGTTTTGAAGAACTGCTCGACACCCTTGTGCCGGAAGCTCTTAATCATTGTGTGTAGTGTATATTTATACTATACGATTATCAACAGGCGATTTGCCCCTTACTAAGATGTTCGATCACTGAGAAGATTCAAAAACCGACAAGATACGGAGGTAGGAAGTACCAGAAAAAAGAAAGGCCCAGAAACAGAAAAGGCGCGGACCAATGTCCGCGCCCCGCTCTTCAATCTACAGCTATTATATCACATAACTCCGCAATTCGGGTAAGTTAAGACAGTTTATTGCGCTTCTGTCTTCAGCACCTTACAAGCGCTATGTAATATTTATTAGGGAATAACAAGCGAACTTATCAGTCAGTTACAAGAAATCGCTGCTGAATAAACGCTCATGGTTTTCTGGAAGGCGGCCCATCCGTGAAAAACGGACCACCCACCTTTTCGCAAACTACAGCTGGCTCATCTTAGCCAAAAATTCGCTGTTCGATCCCGCCTTAGCCAGCCGCTCAATCAGCAGTTCCATAGCTTCCACCGGAGACAGCGGGTTCAGCACCTTGCGCAGCACCCATATCCGCTGCAAGATCTTCTTTCGGAATCAGCAGTTCTTCCTTACGCGTGCCCGAGCGCTGAATATCAATCGCCGGGAACGTGCGCTTGTCGACGAGTTTGCGATCGAGAATAATCTCCGAATTGCCCGTGCCTTTGAATTCTTCAAAGATCACGTCATCCATGCGCGAACCAGTGTCGATCAAAGCCGTAGCAATAATCGTCAAAGACCCGCCTTCTTCGATGTTGCGAGCCGATCCAAAAAACCGCTTCGGACGCTGCAACGCATTCGAATCGACGCCGCCCGAGAGCACCTTGCCCGACGGCGGAACGATCGTGTTATAAGCGCGCGCCAGGCGCGTAATCGAATCGAGCAGAATCACGACGTCGCGTTTGTGCTCGACTAGTCTCTTAGCCTTTTCAATCACCATCTCGGCGACTTGCACGTGCCGCGCTGCGGGCTCGTCGAAGGTCGAAGAAATCACTTCGCCTTTAACCGACCGCTGCATGTCGGTGACTTCTTCCGGGCGCTCGTCGATCAGCAGCACCATGAGCACCACTTCAGGATGGTTCGTAGTAATCGAGTTCGCCACATTCTGCAGCAGCATGGTCTTGCCGGCGCGCGGCGGAGAAACGATCAGCCCGCGTTGCCCTTTGCCGAGTGGCGTTAGCAGGTCCATGACGCGCGCGCTGACGTTTTCGCGCACGGTTTCGAGCTTCAATCGCTCCTGCGGATAGAGCGGGGTCAGGTTGTCGAACAGGATCTTGTTACGCGCCTCGTCGGGCGATTCAAAATTGACCGCCTCGATCTTGACCAGCGCAAAATATTTCTCGCCCTCATGCGGAGGCCGTACCTGGCCGCTGATGGTGTCGCCGGTTTTCAAATCAAACTTGCGAATCTGCGACGGCGACACGTAAATGTCGTCCGGCCCGGGCAGATAGTTATAGTCGGGCGAGCGCAAAAAGCCGTAGCCGTCAGGGAGGATCTCCAGCACACCTTCAGCGAAGATGTGTCCTTCTTTTTCACTTTGCGCCTGCAGGATCTTGAAGATGAGATCCTGTTTGCGGAGTCCGCTGGCGCCCGGCAGCTCCAACGATCGGGCGATCTTGGTCAGCTCGGTAATGTTCTTTTCTTTGAGTTCAGCAATGGTCATATTTACCTACGTGGATTGTTTTTCTTGGGAGGGATTTTCATTCCCCCTTGGGGGATGGGATTGCTTTGCCGCCGTGCGGGCACACGGCGGAGCTGCTAAGCAGCTCGCCGTTGTGCTTCGGCAAAGTTCTCGGGTTCGCTCAGGATGTCATGACGTTCCGCATCGGCGATCTTGTCAAAAACATCGTTCATGGTTTCCTGTATGCGGGTGTTCGGCTTATGAAATTTGCGCGTGGCCTTCGAGGCCAGCTGGCAGAGCATGTACCGGTTCCGCAAAGTATGTAGAGCGTCAAATACGCGATCAGAACGCATGGTCGTTCTTTCTCCTTCAAAAGGAATAACTTAGGCTACGATCCCAACGTCTGGCCTAGAGGTAATGTTCGATTTCGGTCAGCCGAGCCGTATTCCGAGGCAAGGTTCAAAGGGATTTGCCAGAATTACTAAAATAGATGCCCCGCCGGACCCGGAAGTTGCTCAATTCTCTTCGTCTTCTCTCAGGAGTCCACGATGCGGGCGGAGGTTCGTCGGGACCGTGAGAAAAACCACCTTCATGTCCAGAGAACGGCTAAGTATAACAAGGCATGGAGGAAGGTCAAGAAGAATTTACGACCCGGCAGTAACCCCGCAGGAACGTCCCCAAAGTGTTGAAATATTGGGCTTCCTGGGGAACTTACGTAGCGGCAGCCGCCCTCGGCTGCCCCAAGAGCAAGCTGGCAAGGGGAGCCTCTACTTAAGCGCAGTCAGCCGCGCCGACAACCGCGATTTATAGCGCGAAGCCGTATTTTCGTGCAAAACGCCCTTCTGGATGGCCTTGTCGAGCGCCGATACCGTCTCCCGATAGGTCTGGCCGGCAGCCGTCTTGTCGCCCTTTTCCAGGCTTTCGCGCATGCTCCTCAGAGCGGTGCGCAGTTGCGATGAATTGGCCCGGTTGCGGGCAGTTCGCTTCGTGGTCTGACGGGCGCGCTTCAGCGCCGAAAAATGATTTGCCATGCGTCGTGATTACCTTTTGGTCCTGGATTGCGCCAGGAGGATATTCCGGTGGGAACCGAAACTGTATTCTACGGGAGCAAGTCGCGTTGGGTCAAATAGATGGGTCAATAGCCATGAATTCACCTGCGAGACCGCCACAAACGTCGCCACAAACCTCACCCCGAACTTCAATGGATCGACTGAAGATCCTCATCAACTCCTCCACGCCCATCGTCGTCATTGAGACCGTCGAGGAACTGCGGGCAGTGCGCATGGTTCGCATCGCCTGCACCGAGCTCAACCTCGCGACTTTCGAGTGGACTATCGCGAGCGGCCTGGCACGCTCCGGCACGAGCGCTCCCGATGCGCGGTTCGAAGACGCTTTGCCGCCCGGCGGCTACGACGCGGCCAGGCACAGCGAATTTGAGCAGAACACAAAGGCCATCTACAACAGTCAGGATCCCGCGCAAATGCTGGGCAATCTGGAGGCAGTTTCGCTCGAAGCGACCTTCATCCTCAAGGATTTTCACCGGCACATGGAAGACGCGATCGTGGTGCGCAAGCTGCGCGACGTAGGCCAGAAGTTTTCTGCAAATCGCAGAACCGTCGTGATCACTGGGCCGCGGGTGATGATTCCTCCTGAGTTGGCTGGGTTGGTCGAGTTCTTCGACCTCCCTTTGCCGGACCGTCAACGGCTGCGCCAGATCGTGGACGAGACCCTGTTTCGCATCAGCAAAACTCACACCGTGCAGCGAAAGCTTGATGCAGCGGGACTCGACACTCTCGCTGGAGGGCTTCTCGGCTTAACCGAAGAGGAAGCCGAAAGAGCGATCTCACAAGCCGTAGTGGCGCGTTATGCCGTATCGTCCGAGTGCGTTACTGACGTTCTTGAAGCGAAAAAGGCTCTGCTCAAACGGTCCGAGATGCTGGAGTTTGTGAATGCAAACGATGACATGGCGCGTGTCGGCGGCCTGGAAAATCTGAAGAGCTGGCTGGCGCAGCGGCGAAATTCCTGGGACGCGCAAGCCCTTCAGTTTGGCCTCGACCCGCCAAAGGGCGTCATCATTCTCGGAGTGCAGGGATGCGGCAAGAGTCTCTGCGCCCGCGCCATCGCAGGCGAGTGGGGCATTCCTCTGGTGAAGTTCGATACCGCTGCCATCTACGACAAATTCATCGGAGAGACAGAAAAGAGAATTCAGAAAGTGTTCAAGGTGGCTGAAGGGCTGGCTCCCTGCGTGTTGTGGATCGATGAACTGGAAAAGATCTTCGCCGGAAGCGGCGCCGATTCGGCTTCCGTCGACGCCGGAGTTTCCTCGCGACTATTGGCGTCGTTTCTTTCCTGGATGCAGGACCGCAAAACGCCCGTCTTTGTCGCTGCAACCTGCAACAACGTCACCGTGCTGCCTCCCGAATTGATTCGCAAAGGGCGTTTCGACGAGTTGTTCTTCGTAGACTTGCCGAGCGCAGCCGAGCGCGCACAGGTATTGGCAATCCAACTGACCAAGCGCAAACGCAACCCTGCAAATTACGATCTCGATCGCATAGCCCTTGCGGCCAAAGGCTTCTCGGGGGCCGAAATCGAATCGGCCGTGCAAACCGCGCTCTACGCCGCCTTTGCCCATAAGCAGGAACTGAGAAACGAAGACCTGCTCACCGCGCTTTCCTCCACAGTCCCTCTGTCGATCACACGGGCCGAGGAGATTGTCGCATTGCGGGCTTGGGCGAAAAACCGGGCTGTATGGGCTAGCATCCCGCAAAACGGGAAAGAGGGGTGAAAAAAAACGGGCGAAAACGACAGCCCAGTTCCAAGCGCTAACGCTGATTTTCGCCAAATTATTTCGCCGCTCGTTTTCGCCAATTAGCCGTCGCTTCTCCACGCGTCTCTGGCCGTGGCATCCGACAATCTCCGCGGTGGCCTCACCGCTGTCTCGCGTTCTGGGGACTCGGCGGTGCCGGACATATTACGCCGTCGGTATTGTCCCCATGCGCATGCACATAGACCGGAGCATTTCTTGCCAACCAAAGGCCAACCTCAGTAGTGGTATTTAGGACCGTCTCGGGCGCCATGGCCTGCGCATCATGTGGATATGTATCTTCATAATTGTCCACCGCCCATTCCGTGGGAACCGCCTCCTCTTGCTTGAGACGGCTCACAAAATTCCTCGTGTCGCGACTGAAAGTGTTGTCCTTAAACTGGCGGAAGGTCTCTAACTGGCCGGCCGAGTTCGTAGGCCAAGGATAAGGAGAAAGCAACATCGTGGTTCGCAGACCATGGGCATTCCCCCACTGAATTGCCTGCACCACAAACTTCTCGTAGCCCGGTCCGCTCCCGCCTGTAAGAAAGAAGTGTGGCGGAACGTCGAACGCGATCGCTTTGCCATAAAGCGCCTCACGCCGCTCCAGCGCATAGAAGGGGTTGGTTGCGAAGACGTTGTTTCCGAGTTTCGGTTCGGCCGGATCATTCGGACCAACGATCGGAGCCAGCGATTCGATACCCACCGTTCTGGCCGCATCCACGTACTTTTCCCACTGCTTCAGGTCCTTTTCCAATTCCCCAGGACGAGCCGAATCAGAGGGCGTGTTCACATTGGCTTCACTAGGCGTGAAACCGTTTTGTATGTACAGACTCTGGTAGTACCCATAGCGTGGGGGGAGGGTGAAATAATTCCAGCCCACCTGCCCCAGTTCAGCTTCGCCCGATCCGGTCGCGCTGAACACGCGCTCTATTTCCTCCAACAGGCCGGGTACTTCGGCAGCGGCGCTGATCGCATTCGCATGTTCGTAGAGGCCGACGTGACCGCTTTTGAGAAGCTCTTCGAACCGATCGCGGTAACGGAGCGCATCAAAACCAGCGGTTCCCCCGACAAAGATATATTGTCCTAAATTCGAGCAGACGCTGTATTTGCCGAGATCACCGGACGTCTGTTCCTGGGGCGCAGCATGAGCTGCAGGTATCGCTGCTGGCATTGCTGCCATGATAGCCACGACGGCCGTGGACAATGCTAGAAAACGGCTGGAATGTCGACAGGCGGTGCTGCGCATCACAAATCACCATCATCAGTTGTGGCTCAGAATAACCATCTTCCAGCGCGGTTTCAACCCTGGAATGTGTTCGGTTGCGACCCTACTGGCAGGGTAACTGGCGGTCAGCTACCCTTGATCTGGGGATGGATGCTCTTCGCCGTTTTGTTACTCTCGCGTGCCATTGACTCCGCCCCCTGCCCGCGCTAGGCTGGTCTTAACATGGTTGGTAACCGCCCCGGCATCGGGGTGCGCAATCCGGTCTGCTCCACTTCTCCCGGTAGCTTTTCGCGTGCAAAAACGCAGACACCGCTTTGCCGCAATTCGGCCATCAACCAGTTTCCGGTAACCCTCATCTCATCCTTAATTCTTGTCCTTGCGATCACGAGTGAGCCCAGTCCAGCTGCGGAGGCGGCGACACAATCCTGAATGAAAAAAAGCATTGAACTCACCTCTGACATCGAAACTCTCTTTGGCACGCGCGACGAAAATCTCCACGTGCTCGAAGACGGCCTGAACATCAATATCGATCTGCGCTCGGACCGCATCGAGCTGGAAGGCGCGCCCCGCGACGTGGCCCGCGCCGAACAGCTCTTCGTCGACTACGAGCATCTGCGCCGCTCCGGTCACCAGTTCGTCAACGGCGATCTCAGCAGCATGTTGCGCGTGGTCGTCGGCGATCCCAATGCCACCCTGCGCGGGCTGGCCGAGGCCGGACGCCAGCGTTCCTTTGGACGCCGCACCGTCCAGCCGAAAAGCCCCAACCAGCGCCGCTACCTCGAAGCCATTGAGAACCACGACATGGTGTTTGGCGTCGGTCCCGCCGGCACCGGCAAGACTTATCTGGCCGTCGCCATGGCGATTTCGGCGCTGCTGAACAAGCAGGTCAACCGCATCATCCTGGCGCGGCCCGCGGTTGAAGCTGGAGAACGTCTCGGCTTTCTGCCCGGCACGTTGCAGGAGAAAATCGATCCCTATCTGCGCCCTTTATACGACGCGCTGTTTGACATGCTCGATCCTGAACGCGTCGAGCGCTATCTGGAAAAAAACATCATCGAGATCGCGCCTATAGCCTTCATGCGCGGGCGCACGCTGAACGATTCCTTCGTCATCCTTGACGAGGCGCAGAACACAACCTCAGAGCAGATGAAGATGTTCGTCACGCGCCTGGGATTCAATTCCAAAGCAGTGATCACCGGCGACGTCACGCAGATCGACTTGCCCACCGCGCGGCGCAGCGGCCTGATCGAAGCGGTCGATATTCTGCAAAGCGTGAACGGCCTTGCCTTCGTGCATTTCGACGAAAGCGACGTGGTGCGTCATCACTCGTGCAGCGAATCATTCGCGCCTACGACGAGCATAAGGCCCGCCTGGCCGAGCAGCAATTGTCGCTGCTCGAACCAAAACCCGTCGCGCCGCCGCTTACTATTGCGGAAGCTCCGCCACGGCCAGCATCTTCGCCGAGACCCGAAGAGCCACCTCTGCGCAATTAGTGCGACTACAATTTGAAATTGTCATCCTGATCATTAGCTCCGTGTGAGGGGAAGAGCCTGCATTATTGTCAGACACGGGCGACGGCAAGTCTTTCGCTTCGCTTACTTCAGGATGACAATGGGGTTGAAAGCTTGGTCATCTTTCAAAAGCGCGTTGCAGGCTTGACCGAGTTGGCGCTCAACCGCTTCGTGGCCAGCGCTCGCCGGGCTACGAGATTAAAGGGCTTAGTCAACGTGCTTGTGACCTCGAGCGCCGAGATGAAGTCGCTGAACCGGCGTTTCCGCGGCAAAGACAAGCCCACCGACGTGCTTTCGTTTCCCGCCGAGCCAGGCACCCGAAAACGCTTTGCTGGCGAGATCGCCATTTCCGCCGAGATCGCAGCGCAAAACGCGCGAACGCTGGGACACTCGCCCGCTCGGGAGGTTAAGATACTGGTGTTGCACGGCATTCTGCATCTGCGCGGCTACGATCACGAGTGCGACAATGGCGAGATGGCAAAGCGCGAAAAACAATTGCGCGCCAAACTTCACCTTCCGCTTGGCCTCATTGAAAGAGTGACACCGCAGAGCACTCTCAGGAAGCCAAAACCAAGGAACCAACGACAATGATTGGCGTCGGCATAACTCTTGTGCTGCTGTTCGGGTTGCTGACGCTCGTCTCCTACGTTGACCGTCTCTACCAGGAGATCGGCAAATTCCTCTCCCGCGACTTTCAGGACAACATCGACGCCTTCGAGCAGATCGTCGAACCGCGGCTCGGCGTCACACGCGCGCGCGCCTCGCTCTCTATGGCAATTCTGACGCAGTTGGTCACCGCGGCCATCGCCATGATCGTCGGGTTCACCGTCTTCCGCGACCGCGCGTGGAGCATCTACGAAGTCCTCGAAGCCACGCTCAGCCTGGTGCTGATCATCATCATCTTCAATCGCCTGCTGCCTTTCGTCTTCTTCTCGCGCACCAGCGGCCGCTGGCTCGCTGGATGGACGCTGCTTCTCCGCCTGCTGATCTATCTCGTTCTGCCGATAACGCTGGTGCTCGGCTTCTGCAAATCCGTTACCGCGCTCACCCGCGAGCATGCCGACGCCGAGCCCGAAACGCCCTCCGAGGCCGTCGACGCCCTGATCGAAGCGGGACAGGAAGAAGGCATCATCCAGGAAGGCGATCGCGAGCTGATTCAGTCGGTGGTGGAGTTCAGCGGCAAGACGGTTCGCGAGGCGATGAAGCCGCGGCCCGAGATGGTCGCGGTGCCAACCGATTACACGGTCGAACAAGTAATCGAGCTACTGAAAACCCGTCCGATCTCGCGCATTCCCGTTTACGAAGGGTCGATTCACAATATCAAGGGCATTCTCCATACTCAGGATGTGCTGCAAGTTCCTGACACCGAGGCGCACGTGCGTACGGTCGCGAGCCTCATGCGCAAAGACGTTTACTTCGTTCCCGAAAGCAAGTTAGTAAGTGACCTGCTGCGCGAGATGCAGCGTAGTAACGTCCGCATGGCGATTGTAGTGGATGAATACGGCGGCGTGGCCGGCCTCGTAACCATAGAAGACTTAGTCGAAGAGATAGTCGGAGAAATCGGCGATGAGCACGAAAAAGCGCAGGTCGTGCAGGAAAACGATCACTCCTACATCGTTCCCGGCAACATGGATGTCGATCGTCTCGATGAACTCTTCGGCATGAGACCCGAAGGCCATGAATCTTCCACCATCGCGGGGCTGGTCAGCGAGATTGCCGGACGCATCCCGAAAAAAGGCGAAGTCATCGAAGACGAAGGACTGAAGTTCGAAGTCCTCGACTCGACCGACCGGCGCGTGGAGCGCGTCCGCATCACCACCGCGGAACCGAAGCAGCTGAAGTTGATTTGAGAACGCCCTTTCGCAGCAGTACACTCCATGGAACCAGCGAAAAAGACAGAAAAGGCATCGGCGTGATCGCCGCCACCGCGGGAGCTTTTGTTGGCGCGGGTAAGTGAACTGCCGGGGTCTGGCCGGTGTTTATCTTTTGATATTCATTCGTGAACCGTGAAAAACTGGGGGGTGCCCCCCCTCCCCCTAAAATGAGTTAAGTTGATGATAGCGCGGCAGTTAGATGTAAAGTATTCAAAAGATACGACTTAGCGATTAATTTTGCTGTTTGGCGTGCACTTGCGCGGGTGCTGAACGGGGCCATGGGTTGTAAAATAGCGGTGAAATTTGCGTCCGGAATTGCGTTTGTCTCTGGAGACGGGCGCAGTTCCCGGTGGTGCACTGTCGAGGTATCATCGCACCGATTGGGGTGCATGTCTGTGATGAGCGTACGAGAAAAATGTGACGAAACAAATTGGGAGGAACCGTGCAGCCCCGCTGTTAAAGGGTGGCTTCTCTCCGTTTCAAGGCGGCTTCATAAATGAGACAGAGGGGCAGTGTTTCCGTACTCCAGCGTCGAACTTCTCTGCTTGAAGATATCTGTTTATCACGGAAGCTTAGGCATCTGGTCATGTTGCTAATCGCCGCATAAACGGAGCGCGAAGCAATGCATTATTAATCCTCTGCAATGTCGGGGCTAAAGCATCTACGGTCATTCGCGAGGAAACGAGTGACCCCGTAGTGCGCTGACTAATTTTAAGGTTTCATCCATGCGGAAGCGGCGAACTCGCATTTCTGGACGGGTATGAGCGCCAACAATGCTTTAGAACCTCAGTGACGCCGTGCATTTGCTCCAAAAACGAGAAGCATTTCTTGAAGTTTCGGGGTAGGGCTTTGTAGTTGGTTTTTACTACCAGAATAGACAGTTCAGATGTGACAGCAGTCCACCCGGAAATTTTTGGATCAGGTACTTTGAGAAATACTCCGAGATGAATCAGACCTCCCTCGATTGCACGCAGTGCATGAAATACGGATGCAGCATATCGAGATAGTGCGAAGCACTTACTCATCTCTTCAACATTGCTGAATATCTCTGGAAATCGCTTAGTAGCCTCTTCCCAGCCCTTCAAGGGTTACGTCGAAATACGGCGCGTTAGGCATTTATCTTGTGGCAATCTGAAAAACAAATTCAGCGAAAGCTCGTCGGTTAACCTGTTCTGTATCTCAGAAATCGACGATTGCAAGGCGAGGATCGGCTGTGTCCAAGTCGCCATAATATCCGGCTTGTTGAATAAATAACCGATAAGTTTTCGCACCGCCTTTTCTGTCATAGGTAGCTGATCGCAATGTTTAGACAATTCAATCGCGTGCCAGCGAAGTCTGCCGAGCAAGCCCTCATTGGTTCTGACATCCGTGTTCGACTTTTCATGTTCAGCGATCAGCGCCGAAATAATATTTAGCGTTTGAGCGCCCTGAACGTAAGCGTCGGCGTAGCAGCGGAGAATTTCCAGGAGATTCACCACCCTCATGTAGGGCAACTACTGAGAAAGCAGGTATTGCCTTTCTCTGGATTATTGATTACATGCCGCCTAACGTACTATCCTACAATGGGCGAGTCAATAATCGCCCTAACCAGTAAACATCCGTTCAGGAACCGGTTTCACTCAGGATTGAAAACTGATAACTGAGAACGCAATCCGCAAAAGCTAGTACCCTATCCCCATGTCCTTTCACTCCGGATTCGTTTGCATTCTCGGACGCCCCAATGCGGGCAAGAGCACGCTGCTTAATGCGCTCGTCGGCGAAAAGCTCGCCATCATTTCTCCTAAGCCGCAGACCACGCGCAACCGCATTCTTGGCATCATCAACGTCTCCAAGCGGAAAGGCGACAAGAAAGAAAAAGATGCCGGGCAGATCGTGCTCATCGACACGCCAGGAGTTCACCAGTCCGGGTCGTCGCTTGGACGCAAGATGATGTCCGAGGTGCGCGAGGCGCTTGAAGGGTGCGAGCTTATTTTGATGATTGTCGACGCGACGCGAAAATGGGACCGCGACGACGCCCGGGTGCTTGAGCTGGCGAAAAAGGCAGGGACTAAAGCGGGGACCGGGGTGTTTTTGCTGCTTAATAAAATCGATCTGCTGGCCGACAAAAGCAAACTGCTGCCGCTGATCGCCGAGTTCCAGGCGCTGCACGATTTCAAGGAGATCGTTCCCATCTCCGCGCTGAAGAAGAAAGGGCTCGACGAATTGCTGGCTTGCGTGCTGAAGGCGCTGCCGAAAGGGCCGCGCTATTTTCCCGAAGATCAGATTACCGATCAGCCGGTGCGGTTTATGGCGGCGGAGCTGATCCGCGAGCATGTGCTGATGCAGACGCATGAAGAGGTGCCGCACGCGGTCTCGGTTGGGATCGAGCAGTTCGAAGAGAGCGCGAGGCTGACGCGGATTGCGGCGGTGATTTATTGCGAGCGCGAGGGGCAGAAAGCGATCCTGCTCGGGAAGGGCGGGCAGATGTTGAAGAAGATCGGAACCGCGGCGCGGCTCGACATCGAGAAGATGGTGGGGACGAAGGTGTTTCTCGAACTCTTCGTCAAGATCAAAGCGGGATGGCGCGATTCGCGCAGCTTTGTCGAAGAGCTAGACTGGCGGCGGCAACTGCAGCAAGTGGGCGGGATGCCGGACGCGGAGGGTTAGTCCGATTTCTTGCCGTGTGCAGCAAAAATCGTAAACCACCAAGGCCACCCTTCGACTACGCTGAGGGCAGGTTCCGGGGCGCGAAGGGCTTTTAGTTTCACGGATTTCCTTCGTGCACCTTCGTGTCCTCTGTGGTTGACGGGTTTCGCAAGGTGATCGATCACACTCAAAATCGCCACCAAATTAAGTTGCATCTGGGGCTGTAAGTCCCTAGAATCTGTGAGCGCCCGTCTGCATCTCACTTAAGAGAAGAAAGGCCGGAAACAAGGCTCACAGCGCGCTTATGGATGATTCCTCCACCGATCCGCAATCGCCGCAGTCGTGCGACTTTGACGCGCAGAAACTTGATCTCAAGCTCAGCGTGACGCTGGCTGGCGATCGCAATGCCGTCGACCCGGTGGTTCGCAGCGTGATGAATGTGGTGCGAGAAATGAAGTGCGCTCCCGGGCGCGAAGACGATATCGAACTGGCATTGACCGAAGCGCTGGCCAACGCGGTGGTGCACGGGGCAAAAAGCGATCCCTCAAAGATCATCGAATGCGATGTTGCCTGTGACCCCGAACATGGCATGTTGATTGTGGTGCGCGATCCCGGTCCCGGATTCGATCCCTCCAAGATTGCCGATCCCTGCCACGGGGAAAATATTTATTCCAATCACGGCCGCGGCATCTACCTGATCAACCAGTTGATGGATGAAGTCCGGTTTCATAAGAACGGGACTGAGATTCACATGCTGAAGAAATAAGGTGTCAGGTCTTAGGTCTTAGGTCTCAGGAAAAAACCAGTGGTCAAACAAGGTCAGGTTTTCTTAACACCTAAGACCTTAAGACCTGTGACCTTCGTCCTACAGGTCGTACTTTTTCATCAGATGGCGGAAGGATCGGTAGGAAACTCCCAGGACATCGGCTGCCCTTACCTGTACGCCGTTGGTTTGGGTTAGCGCGGCTTGCAGCAGTGAGCGCTCGATCTCGGCGACGTAGTGTTCCATGTTCATGCCCTCGGGCAGAACGGCGCCAGCAGGGATTGACATGGCGGTCGTCACGGTTACGCTGGCTCCGCCTTCGGCGCCGGCGGCCGCGGCCCGAGCTTTGGGACGCTCGACCGGCAACTCGACGTGGAGCTCGTTGGTGGATTCCATTGCCACTGCGCGTTCGATGGTGTTCTCCAGCTGGCGAACATTGCCGGGCCAGTCGTAGCCGATGAGAGCCTGGAGCGACGCGGCTGCCAGACCGTGGATGCTCTTCCCTGCCCCGGGAGCGTATTTTTTGAGGAAGTGATTGGCGAGAAGCGGAACGTCTTCGCAGCGCTCGCGTAATCCGGGCACGCGGATGGGAATCACGTTGAGGCGATAGTAGAGATCTTCGCGGAAGGTGCCGTCGGTCACCTGGCGGTCGAGGTCGCGATTGGTGGCAGCGATGACACGGACATCGACGGGAATTTCGGTGGTAGCACCGACGGGACGGACGGTGCGCTCCTGCAGCACGCGCAGCAGTTTGACCTGCATGGGCATAGTCATCTCGCCGATTTCGTCGAGCAGGATCGTGCCCTGGTCGGCGACTTCGAAGAGGCCGCGGCGGTTCTGGTTGGCTCCGGTGAAAGCGCCTTTGACGTAGCCGAAGAGTTCGCTTTCGAGGAGCGTCTCGGGAAATGCGCCGCAGTTGACGGAGACGAAAGCCTCGGCGGCTCGCGGCGAACAAGTGTGGACGGCGCGGGCGACGAGTTCCTTGCCGGTTCCGCTTTCGCCGTAGACGAGGATGGTGCTGCTGGTGGTGGCGACGGTGCGGATGGTCTGCTTCAGCTTTTCGAGCGCGGGACTGGCTCCGACAATGTTGTCTAGCGAGTTGCGCGCAGCGGCGTCGCGGCGCAAGGCAAAGTTCTGGCGGCTTAAAGAAACCTTGGTGAGAGCCCGGGCGATGGCGAGCTTGATGTCGTCCATCAGCCCGGGACTCTTGCGGATGTAATCGGTCGCGCCGCCGGCTTTGACGGCCTGCACGGCGGCTTCATAATCGTCGACGGCAGTCATTAGAATTACGGCGGAATCGGGCGAGATCTGGTGGGCGTGGCGCAGGACTTCGACGCCGTCGATGCCGGGCATCTTGATATCGGTAACAATCACGTCAAAGAGCGCGCTATCGATTTTGCGCTTGCCCGCTTCGCCCGAGGTGACGGTTTCGACCTTGTGGCCATCGCGGCGCAGCGCAATATCGAGGAGTTCGCAAATGGAGCGCTCGTCGTCGCAGACGAGAATGTTACCCACGCGCGGTTCCTCCTATTGCTGCTATTCCCGACCCTGAGGCCGCGAGCTCGACGTCGGTCGAGGAGGTTCGAGAGGAACTCTTGCCGTCTGCGCGGTGCGGACGGTCGTTCGCACGGTCATCCGAGCGGACGTGGGCATACTCGATGCGGCGCAAGCGGACTACGAAGCTTGATCCCCTGCCGAGTTCCGAGCGCACCCACACTTTGCCTTCATGCGCCTGCACGATCTGGTAGACGATGGCGAGGCCGAGTCCGGTTCCTCCTTTGAAGTTCGACTGGAAAGGCTCAAAAATCTTCTCTGTCTGCTGCCTGTCGATGCCGGCGCCGGTGTCGGCAAAGCTCATTTCCCAGTCGCGGCCGCGCTCGGCCAGGGACACGGTCAGGCTGCCACCTTTATTCGTCTGTCTTATGGCGCGGACGGCATTTTCGCAGAAGTTCCAGAAGACCTGCTTGAGCTTGTCACCGTCGGCCAGCACCCAGGCTTCAGACCCGGCGAAAGAACGATCGATCTTGATGCCGGCATTCTCGGCGGTGAGGCGGTGCTCGAGGAGAGTAAGAGTGTCGTCGAGCAGGGGAACAAGATTTACGCGTTCGAAGCGATACTGCTTGCCGCGGGAGTAGGCCAGAAAATCGGTGATGATGTTGTTGAGGCGGCCGGATTCGCGATGCACAATTTCGAGCAGGTGGCGCTCTTCCGCATTTAAAGAAGGCGCATCGGACAACATGCTGACCGATCCGGCAATCGAGGTGAGCGGATTGCGGATTTCGTGAGCGATGGCGGCAGCCAGACGACCGACGGCGGCCAGGCGATCCTGCATGCGCACCTCGCGCTCCAGGCGGCGGATCTCGGTGAGATCGTCGAAGGAATAGACAAAACCCAGATCGCCGCGCGCGCTCACATTGAGCGCGGAAACGCGGACGCGAAAAGTTTTGCGAAATCCGTTGGCGGTCGCGTAGCGGACTTCGGCATCGCCGCGTTCTCCGCCGAAATGGGGTAATGGATCCTGAAACAGGCCGGCGACAGAACGCCCGCGCAACTGGGCTTCGGAGATTTCGAGCAGTTGCTGGGCGGCGCGATTGACCAGGGTGATGTGTCCGTCGAGGCCGGTGGCGATCACGCCTCCGCTCATGGACTGCACGATATTTTCGTGCAGGGCCTGCAGATTCTCGAGGGCGCCGCTTGCGTCTTGCAGCTGCACATCGACCTGCCGCAGTTTGCCCATCAGCAGACCCGCCAGATAGGCGATGGCGAAGTAGGCAAACAGATTGACGAAGATCACTACCTGCAGGGCCTTCAGCTTGGGATGCGAGATGGAATACGAGGGAATGATCAGGTAGTAGTCGAGCTCGAGGATGGTGCCAAAGAGGATGAAAGCCAGGGCGGCGCTCAGATATCCCCAGGCGCGCGGCAGCAACATGCAGGCAACCACGATGATCAGGGGATAGAGGAAATTGAGCGAACTGTCGATGCCGCCGGTCAGATGGACGACGAGCGTAACCATGACCAGATCGGCGACCACCTGGAGTATGGCCTGCGGGCGATACTCTTTCCACACAGAAACCAGAAGAAGAAAAAATATGGAGAGCGCGAACCACAACAACATGCCGGCGAGAAAGGGCAGGGTCGGCAGCTTGCTGGGCGTAAGGCGCATGACGGCCAGCTCGATGGCGAGCAGAACCATCAGGAGCAGGATGCGAACCTTGACCAGCCAGCTCAGCCAGTTTCGCTCGTGGGTGATGGAATGCATGAGGTTAGCCGTCAGCCTTCAGCTATCAGCCATCAGTCGCTCGTCGCCGGCCCCTGACGTTCGGTGGTGACTGACGACTGTGTTTCCTATCCTGCCAGTTTTGCGATCATGGAGAACAATGGCATGTATAGAGAAATGACGATGCCGCCGATGCTGATACCTAGCAGACCGATGATCACTGGCTCCAACATCGCCAACATATCTTTCGTCGCGGAATCGACTTCGTCCTCGTAGAAGTCAGCGATCTTTTGCAGCATGGAATCCATGGCGCCGGTGGCTTCGCCAACGCCGATCATCTGCGTCACCATATTGGGAAAGACACCGCACTCGCGCAACGGATCGACGATGGTGCGGCCTTCCTCGATGGCCTTGCGCACCTTCATCAGCGCTTCTTCGAGCACGGCGTTGCCTGAGGTGCGCGCAGTGATAGCCAAGCCTTCGAGAATGGGAACACCGGAGGTGATGAGAGTGCCGAGGGTACGGGTAAAGCGGGCAACCGCGATCTTCCGCAGCAGTATGCCCAGGATGGGCATCTTAAGCAACATAGCGTCGAAGGCATAGCGGCCGCGCGGGTGCTTGCGAATCTGCTTGACGCCGAAGACGAGGCCAACGCCGCCCACGATAAAGAACCACCAGAAGTGACCGACAAAGTCGCTGAGACCGATGACGATGCGGGTGGGCAGCGGGAGCGCAACTCCTAATCCGACGAAAAGGTTGGCGAAAATTGGCACCACCCATTTCAATAGGGCGGCTACGATCAGCACGGCGAGCGAGACGACTCCGACAGGATAGATCAATGCCGATTTGACAGCGGCGCGGAGTTTGACCGCTTTCTCAACGTAGATTGCGAGGCGCTGCAGGATGACGTCGAGAATACCGCCGGTCTCGCCGGCCTCGATCATGTTGGTCGTCAGGTCGTCGAATGTGGTCGGGTACAGGCGCATGGCATTGGCGAGCGTGGCGCCGCCTTCGACCGTGGTCCGGACGCCGAGCAGGGTTTTCTGGAAGGCGGGGTTCTCCTGGTTGGCGCCGAGAATTTCCAGGCACTGCACCAGCGGCAATCCGGCGTCGATCATGACGGAGAACTGGCGGAAGAAAATCGCAACTTCCTTGACCGCGATCTTGCCGCGCCCGAAGGTGGGCATGACAAATTCCTTGCCCTTCTCGCGAATTGAGCCGGGCGTGATTTGTTCCTTGCGGAGTTGCGACGCCAGCCCGTCCTTGTTGGCGGCTATACGCTCTCCCTGAACTTTCTCGCCCGAAGCGGTCTTGCCTGAAAATGTAAAAACCGGCATGGTTGCTGTCTCCTTATCCGTGTTCCGCTGCGTTGCCGGCTGACTCGCCGGCTATGCTCTCTTCTCTAGCGCCGCTCTATCGCGGCTCTGTCGCCGCGCCTGTCGCGTGTTCTTTTCGTTAGCCTTGCTTGCTCTGTTGTTCGTTTCAATCTTCTTTCGACGTTTGTCTCGAGGTTCGTTACTTGAACGTTTTTTTCTGCTGCGTTTCCCTGCTCCTTTATCTTTTAACCGTCACAGAACCCTTGGCGATCGGGGCTGGATGGGTGCGATTGCCGAGAGTGGAGCCGCGCGCAATCATCTCCTGCAGTTCGTCCTGATTACTGGAGCGCGCCATCGCCACCTCGAGGCTGATCTGCTTGTCGAAATAAGCGGTGGCGAGCGACTGGTT
Source organism: uncultured Acidobacteriaceae bacterium (assembly GCA_963810955.1). Lineage (GTDB taxonomy): Bacteria > Acidobacteriota > Terriglobia > Terriglobales > Acidobacteriaceae > Acidiflorens. The sequence goes on from CAWEPW010000050.1 coordinate 41,836, forward strand.
GAAGGTCTGCATGCCGAACTTCTCCTGCCCGGACTGCATCGAGGAGTAGATCTGGTGAATCTTGTCTTCGCGGATCAGGTTGCGCACGGCGGCGTTGGGCACCAGGATTTCCATGCACATGGCTCGTCCCTTGCCGTCGATTTTAGGCAGCAGGCTTTGGCACATAATGCCTTCGAGCACGAGCGAAAGCTGGGCACGAATCTGCGACTGCTGGTGCGCCGGGAACACGTCGATGACGCGATTGATGGTGGAGGACGCCGAGTTGGTATGCAGCGTACCAAAGGTGAGGTGGCCGGTTTCGGCGATGCGCAGCGCGGACTCGATGGTTTCGAGGTCGCGCATTTCGCCGATCAGCACCACGTCCGGGTCTTCACGAAGAGCGGCGCGCAGGGCGTCGGTAAAACTCTTCGTGTCAGAGTGCAATTCGCGCTGGTTGACCAGGCAATTCTTGTTCATGTGCACGAACTCAATCGGATCTTCGATGGTGAGGATGTGTTCGTGGCGCTCGGTGTTGATCTTGTCGATCATGGCGGCCAGAGTAGTGGACTTGCCCGAGCCGGTCGGCCCCGTGACCAGGACCAGCCCGCGCGGTTTGTCGCACATTTTGCTGACCACCGCGGGCAATCCCAGTTGGTGGAAAGACTTGATCTCAAACGGAATCAGACGGAAGACGCAGGCCGAAGCGCCGCGCTGGTTGAAGACATTGGCGCGGAAACGGGCGAGTCCCTTCAAGCCGAAGGAGAAGTCAAGTTCGAGGCTCTCTTCGAAACGGTGCTTCTGCGAATCGGTCATCACGCTGTAGGCCAATTGCTTGGTTTCGGCGGGCGTCAACTGAGGCAGATCGAGCGGCACGAGATGGCCGTGCACGCGGATTTGAGGCGGAGAGTTGGTGGTGATGTGGAGGTCGCTTCCCCCCATTTCCAACATGCGGCGGAGCAAATCGCTGAGTGAGAGTGCCATAGTTTTTCGTCTTTCCTGTTCTGATTCGGTCGTTCGTCGTTGGTCGTTAGTCGTTCTTCGTTCTTCATTGCTATTTGTGTTCGCGCATCGAAAAGCGACGAGCGAACGGCGCTCTAGTGGATCGTTTCGCGAGCCACTTCTTCTAGCGTGGTCCAGCCGGCGGCAACCTTGATCAGACCGCTGCGACGCAGGGTGATCATGCCGCGTTCAATCGCTTTCTTCTTGAGTTCGACCGCGGATGCGCCGACCAAAACCAGTTCCCTGATCTCGTCGTCGACTTCCATGACTTCATATAGGCCGGTGCGGCCTTTGTATCCGGTTTTGTTGCAAGTGGCGCAACCCTTACCCTTCATGATCTGCACGGTCTTGGATTCTTCCGGCGTGTAACCCTCGTCGATCAAGGCTTGCGGGGGTACGTCGACCGGTTCGGCACAGTCCTTGCAAATGCGGCGCACCAGGCGCTGGGCGCAGATCAAATGAACCGATGTCGCCACGAGGAAGGGCTCGATGCCCATGTTCATGAGGCGAGTAATCGTTTCAGGCGCGCCGTTGGTATGGAGCGTGGACAAAACCAGGTGGCCGGTGAGCGCGGCTTTGATGGCGATCTCGGCGGTTTCAAAGTCTCGGATTTCGCCGACCAGGATGATGTTGGGATCTTGCCGCAGAAAGGCGCGCAGTGCGGTGGCAAAATTGAGGCCGATCTGCTCCTTCATCTGCACCTGATTGACGCCACCCAACTGGAATTCGACTGGATCTTCGGCGGTCATGATGTTGGTATCGGGCTGGTTCAGCTGCGAGATAGAGGAGTAGAGAGTGTTGGTTTTGCCCGATCCGGTGGGGCCTGTGACCAGCACCATGCCGTAGGGTTTGAGGATCGCCTTCTCGAATTTGACCAGCGACTCGGGCTCGAAGCCGAGCTTCGTCATGTCGAGGCGCAGATTTTCTTTGTCGAGCAAGCGAAGCACGATTTTTTCGCCCCAGAGCGTGGGCAGAGTCGAGACGCGGAAATCGAGTTGCTTTTTCTTGCCGCCGATCTGCATCTTCAGCATGATGCGGCCATCCTGCGGCAGCCGCTTTTCGCTGATGTCGAGCTTGGCCATGATCTTGAGACGCGAGGTGATGGCGTCTTTCAGTTTGAGCGGCGGATTCATGATGAGCTGCAGAATACCGTCAATACGGAAGCGGACGCGAAACTCCTTTTCGTAGGGCTCCATGTGAATGTCGCTGGCTCCGCGCTTCACGGCGTCGGTGAGCACGAGGTTCACGAGCTTGACGATGGGAGCTTCATCGGCGGCTTTCTCCAGGGCCTGGAGTTCGAGCTCCTGTTCTTCGCTCTGCACCTCGATATCGGCGCCTTCCCCGGCATCGTTCATCGACTGCATGACCTGCTCGAGCTCTTCTTCTTTGGAAGTGCCGTAGGCCTTATCGATGCCCGTGAGAATGGAGCTTTCGGAGGCCACGACTGGTTCGATATTGAATCCGGTCATGAACTTGATATCGTCCATGGCGAAGACGTTGGTGGGATCGACCATGGCGATGGTGAGCGAAGCGCCGACGCGGCTGAGCGGCAAAATCTGATAACGTTTGGCGGTTTCGAAGGGAATCAGCTTGACGACGGCAGGGTCGATTTCAAAGTAAGAAAGATTGATGGCGGGCACGCCATACTGGCGCGAGAGAAAATTGGTGACATCCTCGTCCGAGAGGAAACCCAACTTGACCAGAGCCGAGGCGAGCCGGGAATGCGACTCCTTTTGGAGTTTGGTCGCCTGTTCCAACTGCTCTGGGGTAATGACCTTTTCTTTAACCAGTAGGTCACCCAGCCGCTGAGACATATCTCTCCTGTATTCCCGACGTAAGGGTCAATGCGAAGCCGCTGATTTCCGGGGGGATCAGCGGAACGCTTTCGCACTGACACAAATTGTCAACCCAATGGGAATTTCGCAAAAGTAACTTCGGTACCTGTACTGAGCTCGAGGGGTGGTTTATGGCCGCTGCGAGCGACTTTTGCACTCGAAACTCGCGGTATGACCCGGATCACGACGCGGGCGGCCATGCTCTTTGGTTTTAAGGACGCTGCTTTAACCAAAGGGAACGCAGGCACAGGAGACAACGTTCATTTTGAAAATTGCTGGAAGAACTTCGCGTTGTAGCCTCTCTGCGGCGTGTGGTTAAGGTCTTAGTCTGGCGGCTAGAATTGATGCGTCTCTCGCTTATGAGCGCAACCGAACATGATGCGATCCGCGCTTACTACCACACTTTATTTCTGGCGTGGGGACGGCAGCACTGGTGGCCGGGACGGTCGCGCTTTGAAGTAATCGTTGGAGCCTATTTAACCCAGAATACTTCGTGGACAAACGTCGAAAAGGCGCTCGGCAACCTGCGGAAGGCGCGGCTTCTGACTATTGCTGGAATCCGGCGAACGCCTCAGTCCGAGGTTGAACTACTGATTCGGCCATCGGGATACTTTCGGCAGAAAGCGGAGCGGCTGAAAATCTTTATTCGGTTTCTCGATTCATGTTATGGCGGTTCGTTGCAGCGAATGTTCGCGCGGCCTACGGCGGAACTGCGTGAAGAACTGCTCGCGCTTAACGGAGTTGGACCTGAGACCGCCGACTCGATTCTTCTCTATGCCGGCAATCATCCAGTGTTCGTCGTGGACGCTTATACGCGGCGCATTTTCGAACGGCATGGGATTGTTTCGAGCCGCGCCGATTATGATGACGTTCGACTCTTGGTCGAGCAGGCATTGGGCGGAACGGGCCTGGCCAAGCAGGGCTTCCACCCCATCACGCAAAACCAGCGTGATGGGGACCCCGGGCTGGACGGTGCGCCCGCGTTGGCTAAGACAGCAGGGCCGCCCGGATCGTGTCATCCTCCTTCGCGCGTCAGCATGAGCCGGCGCACGGCTCCGGTTCAGATTCTTAATGAAATGCATGGGCTCATCGTTGGAGTTGGCAAGACGTACTGCCTAAAGTCACAACCGAAGTGTGAGCTGTGTCCTTTGCAGAAGTTCCTGCCTGCGGCAGAGTGAGTCGTCAAGGTTATTGACCACGACGTCATCGAGCACGACTTACGACGAACGCCCGAGGAAAACTATGAGACCGCGGACATGTGTTTTTGTTTTGGCAGTTGCAGCTCTTTGCCTGAGATTTGGCGTTGCGACCCCGGAGGAGTCTCTCCGCGAGGCGGCGCGAGGTGCGGGAATCCTCATCGGAAGCGCAGTGCGGCCAGCGCAACTTTCCGAGGCGGCTTATGCATCAACGCTCGCCCGCGAGTTCGACATGGTGGAACCGGAAGATGCGCTTAAGTGGGAGGTGGTGCATCCGGCGCGGGAGAGTTTCGATTTTTCTCAGGGCGATCAGATTGTGGATTTCGCCAGCCGCCACAATATGAAGGTTCGCGGTCACACGCTCGTATGGCACCGGCAGAATCCCAAATGGCTGACGGAGGGAAATTACACCTCCGGCGAACTTGCCGCAATTCTCGAGAAACATATCAAGACCGTGGTCGGACATTATCGCGGCAAGATATTCGCGTGGGACGTGGTGAATGAGGCCTTCGACGAGTTGCGCCCGGGAACGCTGCGCAGCACGATATGGAGCGATCGGCCTGGAATCGGCGCCACGGTGCGCGACGCGGCTGCGAGCTTCGAGCCGCAGGCTTCGAGCAAGCCCGTTCGCTCGGAGCCCGAAGCTCGCAGCTCGGAGCAGAGTTACTCCTATATTGAGAAGTGCTTTCGCTGGGCGCATGAGGCCGATCCGCAGGCTCTGCTCTTTTACAACGAAGCCGAGGCGGAGGTTGTCAACGCAAAGTCGGATGCGATTTACGCCATGGTTCGCGATTTTCGCTCGCGCGGCGTTCCCATAGACGGCGTCGGATTCCAGATGCACGTCACGCACATGCGGGCCGATGTTGCGTCGATCTCAGCCAATATTCAACGCTTCACGGCTCTGGGGGTTCAGGTTCAAATCACAGAGATGGACGTCGCCCTGCCAGTCGATGCGGACGGGAATGCCAGCCCGGACGATCTGCAGTTGCAGGCGGACATCTATGGTCAGGTCGCAGCTGCGTGCCTGTCTCATACCGGATGCACGGCGATTCAGACGTGGGGCTTTACGGATAAATATTCCTGGATCGGATCGCATTCCAAACACACGGAGGGCGCGGCGTTGCTTTTTGACCGGCATTACCAGGCGAAGCCTGCCTATGAGGCGCTTCGGAACGTGCTGGCTGCGGGACGGCGTTAAGGGGCGGCTGTTTTCGAGCGTGGCCACGGGCAATTGCCGAGCTACGCTCCACTTGACAGCCAGTGGCGGCTGTCCCAACGCTCGCGGCGCGCCCTATAATGTGGTTCTTGGCCGCACCCAATCCAACTCGCGAGGAAGCCAGGTCTTCAGGGCGCCGGAAGGCTGTCATTGGACTCGCGATTTGCGCCTTTCTGCTGCTCGCAATTCTGGTCTTGCAAGCCTCGTTCAATCTGAAATTCATCAGCCCCGACAGCAATGAAGAGCTGCTTTTTTTTGCCGGACTGAGCGGCTTGATTTTCTTCGCCTTCGTGGCGCTGACGCTGGTGCTGGCGCGGAACCTGCTGAAGCTTTATGCCGAGCGGCGGCAAGGCGTTGCCGGTTCAAAATTCCGCACGCGCCTGGTGGTGGTGAGCCTGCTGCTTTCGTTCTTGCCCGTAATCGCCATGTTCTGGTTTTCGTATGGGCTTATGAACCGGTCGATCGATAAGTGGTTTTCGCAGCCGGTCGAAGAAGTGCGCGCCGACACCGCGGCCATGTCGGCTCTCCTCTATGATTACGCGGGCCAGAACGCGGCCTCGGAAGCGGAGTCGATTGCTCAGACGCAAGAATTTCAAAGAGCTCTGGCCGGCAAGAATTTTTCTGTGGCTGCGGGAGAACTGCGGGAACACCTCCCAACGCTGCAGGGTGGATTTGTTGTGGCCTTGGCGAACGATAACGTAGTCGCCAGCCTGAACGCTCCCGCGCTGTGGCCGGCGATGAAAGGGCGCTTCCCCGTGGCGTCAGCTCTGCGCGGCGAGAACCCGCATTTCCAGTGGGGTCAGACGGAATATGTTGTCGCAGCGAATTCGCTTCCGGGTGCAATTGTGCTGGTCGCCATGCCTCTGCCGCCGAAGTTTGCCCAGACGGCAAGGCAAATTCGGGAGAGCCAGCAGCGGTACATCGAACTGGCCGCCAAAAGGAAGCTCTTCCGCCGGACTTATATCGGATTTCTGCTGCTGCTAACGGTAGTGGTGTTATTCGCCTCAACGTGGCTTGCGCTTTTGCTTTCGAAGTTGGTGAATCGTCCCGTTGCCGCGCTGGCGGCGGGGACGGAAGCTATCTCCAAGGGGCAATTACACTATCGCGTCGATATTCGCGCCACTGACGAACTGGCGGAACTGGTGCAGTCGTTCAACAGCATGGCACAGCAACTGGAATCCAGCCGGCGCCAGATTGAAACATCGAATCGTGATGTGGGCGCCGCGAACGAGGCGCTGGAAAGCCGGCGCAGGTATATCGAAACGGTCCTCGAAAGCATCCCCACAGGAGTCATCTCGATTGACGCGGCACGCCGTGTGACCCTGGCGAATGCCGCTTTCTCGCGCATGTTTTATCTGGAACGGAGCGAGTATATGAGCCCGGCTTCGCTTATGAACCTGCCGCTGCGGGAAGTGGTGCCCGCCGAGGTGCTGGAGGATCTGGAACCGCTGTTGCGGCGTGCCGATCGCATGGGCATTACGGCGGCCAACATGGAGATGACATTGCCGCGGGCGCAGTTGAATGTCGCGGTGACCGTCTCCGCGCTGCGACAGAATGCCGAGGGATTGGGATATGTGCTGGTGTTCGAAGACTTATCGGACCTGTTACGAGCGCAGAAACAGGCGGCCTGGCGAGAGGTGGCGCGGCGCGTGGCGCATGAGATCAAGAATCCGCTGACTCCGATCGCGCTTTCGGCCGAACGCATTCATCGCCATTTGACGCGTGGCACCGCTCCCGATGCGGCCTCGCTCGAGGTGATCAACAGTTGCGCCGAAACCATTCGGAACGCGGTCGAAACCGTGCGCACGCTGGTGGATGAATTTTCTGTCCTGGCGCGTTTTCCGGCTTCGCGTCCGCAACCCGCAAGCCTGAATAACCTGGTGGAAGCGGCGCTGGTTATGTTTAACGGGCGACTGGAGGGGATTCGCGTGCATACGGAACTGGCGCACGATCTGCCGGAAGTCATGGCCGACCCGGAAGCGATCAAGCGCGCGGTCGCAAACCTGGTGGATAATGCCGCGGAAGCGATGCAGGATGCGATGCTGAAAGAGATCACAATTTCGACTTCGTTGGTAACCAGCCGCGATGCCGTAGAACTGGCAGTATCCGACACCGGGCATGGAGTCTCGCGCGATGTTAAGGAACGATTATTCCTGCCGTACTTTTCGACCAAGCAGCGCGGCACGGGGTTGGGCCTGGCGATTGTGAGCCGAATTGTGGAAGACCATCGTGGTTCGATCCGCGTGGAAGAAAACAAGCCGTTCGGCAGCCGCTTCGTGATCGAGTTGCCGGTCGCGGTTGAAGTTATCGGCGCTCCGGCGGCGAGTTAGGGTACTTAGTCGTTGGTCGTTGGTCGTTAGTCGCTCGCGCGTCTTGCTATCTTGCGAAAGGCTTGCTTACGACTGACGACCAACGACTAACGGCCAGCAGTTATCCAAACCATGGCACACATCCTTATCGTTGATGACGAATCCAGCATCCGCGAGTCTTTACGCGGAATCCTCGAAGATGAGGGATATAAGACCAGCGGGAGTCCGAGCGGCGAAGACTGCCTGGAATTGCTGCGGAAGAACAGCTTCGATCTCATCCTGCTGGATGTTTGGCTGACTGGCATCGACGGACTTGAGGTGCTGGAGAAGATCCGCGAGATGGACGACCCGCCCGAAGTCATCATGATCTCGGGCCACGGAACCATCGAGACTGCGGTGCGAGCGACGAAGCTGGGCGCCTACGATTTCGCGGAAAAACCGCTGTCGCTCGAAAAGACTCTCATCCTCGTAAAGAATGCGATCGATGCGCGCCGGCTGCGCCACGAAAATTTCGATCTGCGAAAACAACTGCAGACGAAAAGTGTAATTGTCGGCGATAGCGTACCTATGAAGGCGCTGCGCCAGCAGATCGGGTTGATGGCTCCGACTAATGGACGAGTGCTTATCTACGGCGAATCGGGCACCGGCAAGGAACTGGTGGCCCATGCCATCCACTTGCAGAGCCTGCGCAAAGCGGAAATGTTTATAGAGATGAATTGCGCCGCGATTCCAGAGGACCTGATTGACAGCGAATTGTTCGGACATCGAAAGTCGTCATTCCCAGGAGCTACAGCTAACAAGGAGGGTAAGTTTCAGAAGGCCGACGGTGGAACTTTATTTTTGGATGAAGTTGGCGACATGAGTCTGAAGACGCAATCGAAGGTTCTGCGAACGCTTGAGCAGCAGCGCTTCAGCCCGGTAGGAAGCGACGACGCTGTCACCGTGGACGTGCGGGTGATTGCCTCGACTAATAAAGACCTGGAAGAGGAAATCGCCAAGGGAAATTTTCGCGAGGATCTTTTCTATCGCTTGAACGTGGTTCCGTTCGTGGTGCCGCCGCTGCGCGAACGTAAGGAAGATATTCCGTTGTTTGCGCGGCACTTTCTGAAAGAATTCGCTTCGGCCTACGGACGCCGTCCGAGGGAGATCACCGATGACGCCATCGATTCTTTGATGCGCTATTCCTGGCCAGGAAATGTCCGCGAGCTGCGCAATGTGATCGAACGCATCGTGATCATGAATCCAACCACCACGCGATTTGAGAGGAAGCATCTTCCACCGTTGGTTCATCGCGATGGCAGCCGGAAGGTCGCGGGTACCGAGAATTCCACGCTGCACCAGGCGCGAGCGGCTTATGAGCGCGACTACATCCTCAAGAAGCTCGACGAAAATCATGGCAACGTGACCCGCACGGCGGAGGTGCTCGGCCTGGAGCGCAGCCACTTGTATCGCAAAATGAAGAGCCTGGGGATTGCGGCTAAGGAGTAGCGTGGCTGGTGGCAGGTCTTAGGTCTTAGGTCTTAGGTCCGGCTTTCTCCTTCGACCGAGCGGACGTGCCGGCGATTTTCGAAGCTTATTCCGCAGCACCTAACTTGCCAGCCAAGTCTGGCAGCTTCCTGAAACGGGGCAAGCCGCGTCTCTACAATGAGTTTCGGCTTTTCTCCTAATATCTAAGACTTACGACCTTTTCGTTGTGTAACTCTGCTCTTGACTGCGGCTAACTTCGGGTTATACTCAGGGTCGTTCTGTAGTACCGGAGTCTGTCCTGAGGGGGCGCAGACCGGAGGCGCCGGAATTTGCCGTCGTCGCGGAGAAACCTTCTTGTCCCCGGAGCCGGTGGTTCCCGCCTGCATGGCTTATTGATAAGACTATGGCTTGTGTATCGATCCAGGGAGACACGCTTATGTTCCGTCTGGGCAAGTGGGTGGTGGTAGGGGCGGCGTGGTGCTTATTCGCGGCACACGAAGCCAAAGCTATCGGATTCCAACCGGTTTCCCCTGAGGAGTTGAAGATGACGAGCGAGCCGCTGGCGCCGGGCGCGCCCGCGATTATTTTGTACCGGCAAGTCGATAGAGACGACAATGGTTACACTTCCCATGAAGACAATTACGTTCGCATCAAGATTCTGACCGAAGAGGGCCGAAAGTACGCCGATGTGGAGATCCCCTTCTTCAAGGAAATCCAAGATGTAGTCAATGTGAAAGCGCGAACCATCAGGCCGGATGGATCGATTGCGAACTATGAGGGAAAAGTATTCGAAAAAGATCTGGTCAAGGGCAAAAACATCAGATACCTGGCGAAAACCTTTACGCTGCCCGACGTGCAGGTGGGCAGCGTCATTGAATATTTCTATACCATCGACTGGCGGGAATATTCTCTTTTCGACAGTCATTGGATTCTGAGCGAAGAGCTCTTCACTAGAAAAGTGCAATTTTCAATGAAACCCTACAAGGGCAACGACTGGCAGACCTTTTCGCTGCGTTGGAGTTGGCAGCTTCTTCCGGCTGGCACCGCTCCTCCCAAAGAGGGACCGGACAAAATCATACGGATGGAGGCGAATAATATACCGGCGTTCCAAGTTGAGGACTATATGCCTCCTGCCGACGAAATGAAGTCGCGCGTGGATTTTATCTGGGAAGAGGCGCTGTATGAGAAGGATCCGACGGTTTTCTGGAAGCGTATCGGTAAGCAGCGTAACGGGCAATTGGAAAGTTTCGTAGGCAAGCGGGGCGCCATGGAACATGCTGTGGCGCAGATTGTCTCCCCCGGTGATTCCCCGGAGATGAAGTTACGCAAGATCTATGATCGGGTGCAAAAAATCCGGAACACGTCTTACGAAGTGGAAAAGACGGAGCAGGAACAAAAGCGCGCAAAAGAAAAACTGGTAGACACTGTGAATGTGGAAGGGGTCTGGAAACGAGGCTATGGCGATGCGAACCAGTTCACATGGCTATTTCTGGGCCTGATCCGAGCGGCTGGCTTCGAAGCTTATGGTTGCTGGGTTTCAAGTCGAAATGAGTATTTCTTCACTCCGAACACGATGCAAAGCGGAAAGTTGAACGCCAGCGTTGTGCTGGTCAAGGTGAACGGAAAAGATCTCTATTTTGATCCGGGAGGGGCCTTCACTCCATTTGGCCTGCTGACCTGGCCAGAAACGGGAGTGCCCGGGCTGCGACTGGATAAAGATGGGGGAAGCTGGATTCGAACTACGCTTCCGCAAGCCTCGGAGTCGCGGCTCGAGCGCGTGGGAAGACTGAAACTTTCGGAGACGGGCGATCTCGAAGGCAAGGTGACCCTGACTTCATACCGGCCTGGAAGCCATGTATCAGCGGCTGGAAGAACAGCATACGGATGAAGTGGAGCGCAAGAAGTATTTGGAGGAACAGCTGAAATCACAAATCGAAGCTGGAACCGAGGTGGAACTAACTAACCAACCGGACTGGACCAACTCAGAAACTCCGTTGGTTGCGGAATTCAACCTGAAGATTCCGGGGTGGGCGTCGGGGGCGGGATCGCGGGTGATGATTCCCGCCGCGATTTTTACTGCGGCCGAAAGGGGAATCTTTGAACATGCCAACCGCGTACACCCCATATATTTTTACTATCCGCAGCAGAAGACGGACGACGTGACCGTCGAACTGCCGCCGGGATGGAAGATCAGCAGCGTGCCGAAGACGCAAAATCAGAATGGGAACGTCATAACTTACAATCTGAGCGTTGAGCCGGGCACCGGGTCGTTGCGGTTGACGCGCAATTTAAACATCGACTTCCTCATGCTGGAGCAGAAGTACTACGGGCCGTTGCGGGCTTTCTTTCAGATGGTGAGGACCGGGGATGGCGAGCAAGTGGTTTTGCAGCCAGGGGAAATGCATGCGAGTAACTGAAGCGGTCGGCAAACGTCCGGTGCTGGTGTATTTTTGGATTGCACTGTGTGCTGTAGCGGTGGTGCCGCGGGCCGCAGCCGGCGGCGATGCTCCCCCATGGATGCACGCATTGGTCGGCGCCACGTTGCCAGCCTACGATGAGAAGACCAACGCGGTCTTGTTGTATTCGGAAACCAACGTCACCGTTCTCTCACAGGACAAAGTCAGGAAACGTGTACGCGAAGTTTATAAGATCCTACGGCCGGACGGGAGGGATCTTGGCACGATTGGTATCGATTTCGGCCCGAGCAAGAAAATCACCAGCCTGCGTGCCTGGTGCATTCCGGCTCAGGGCAAGGATTACGAGGTGAAGGAGAAAGACGCCGTCGACGTTGCCGCACCAGCCGAAGGTGGTTACCTGTTCGAAGATACAAAGTACAGGCTCCTGCGTATTCCCGCGCCAGATCCGGGAAACATCATTGGTTACGAGTATGAAGTGGAAGAGCAGCCCTTTTTCTTGCAGGATATTTGGAGCTTCCAGGGAACTAACCCGGTGCGGGAGAGCCATTATTCGCTCCAGATTCCTTCCGGCTGGGTTTTTAGGGCCTCCTGGCTGGCGCATGAAGAAGTAAAACCGACCGAGGAAAGCGGCAATATTTTGCGATGGGCTGTCAGCGAGGTAAAAGGGATCAGGCGCGAGCCGGACATGCCGCCGCTGGCGGGCGTAGCTGGCCAAATGATTGTGTCGTATTTTCCGGCCGGGGGAACGGATAGGAACAATGACTTCGCTAGCTGGGAAGGCATGGGGCGCTGGGAGCAGGGCCTCTACCGCGGACGAACCGAGACATCCGACCTGATCCGGCAAGAGGTTAACCGTCTGGTGGCGGGAAAGAATACACAACTGCAGAAAATGCAGGCTATCGCCAATTTCGTGCAGCATGACATTCGCTATGTTGCGATTGAACTGGGTATCGGGGGTTTCCAGCCCCACGCGGCCTCCGATGTTTTTTCACACCACTACGGCGATTGCAAGGACAAGGTGACGCTGATGCAAACCATGCTGGGAGTAATTGGGGTGGAATCGTATCACGTGATCGTCAACGCCGAGAGGGGGGTGGTCACTCGTGACGCGCCGGCTCACGACGGATTTAACCACGAGATTCTGGCCGTCAAGCTGCCAGATGATTTAAAGGATCCGTCGCTGGTTGCCGTCATACAACACCCCAAGCTGGGAAGAATTCTTGTTTTCGATCCGACAAATGAGATCACACCCTTTGGTGAGATTGGCGGATATCTGCAAGCAAATTACGGCTTGCTGGTAACCCCGCAGGGCGGGGAGCTAGTGGAGCTACCCCAACAGCCATCCGCAATGAACAGCATCCAACGTGTGGGCAAGCTGACTCTCGACGGTAACGGGCTGTTGATGGGCAATGTCACCGAAATGCGCGTCGGCGATCAAGCCGCGTCAGAACGGTGGCGATTACGTACGGTCACAAAGAACGAGGATAGAATCAAACCAATCGAAAGCGTGCTGGCCGGCTCGCTTTCCAACTTTCAAATTGCGAAAGCAAGTCTCCTCAACCTGGACAACACCACCCAACCTTTCGGCTTCGAATATACCTTCCGTTGCGAAAACTACGCCAAGAATGCTGGGGATCTTCTGCTGGTGCGGCCGCGAGTGCTGGGAAACGATTCGTCAGGAGTGTTGGAGACGAAGGAACCGCGCAAGTTTCCTTTCGAGTTCAAGGGGCCGCTGCGGGATACCGACAGTTTCGAGATTACGCTGCCGGCGGGCTATCAAGTGGACGAACTGCCGCCTCCGATGGATGTGGACTACAGCTTTGCCAGCTATCACAGTAAGACCGAAGCCAGCGGGCAGACATTGCATTACACGCGCAGCTTGGAAATCAAGGAACTGAGCGTTCCTGTAAGCAAGATGGACGAGCTGAAAAAGTTCTATCGCATGATCGCTTCCGACGAGCGGAATACGGCGGTTCTGAAACCGGCGGATGCAGCGGTGAAGTAGTCGAATGCGGCGACCCACGGATTCCGCCACATGGCGCGGGAAACGTCATTCGATTGACCGACGCAAAAGCTATTGAACAACGCAAAAAGGCCGCCTGTGGCGGCCTTCTGCTTTGCTCGAAAGCTCACCTACTTCAGCACGCCAATCACTCCAAACGTACCCGCCAGATTGTTGTGGGGTCCGGCGGTGAAGAAGAGCTGGTTGGTCTTGCCGTTGCTGGCTGAACCTCCGCCGAACTCGATCCCCCAGAGCTGGTCGATGATGATCTCCTTGTGGTTTACGTCTTTGAGCGTGCCCACGAACTGGCCGGTTTGGAGGTTAAAGCCATTGATGGTTCCACTATTCGTGTTGTTCGACACGAGCAGCGCATTGCTGAGCGGCCCAAAATTCTTGGGTGCCACGGCGAAACCCCAGGGCTGGTTCAAGGGCGGACCCTGCGCCAGTGTTTTGACAAACGTTCCGTCCTCCTGGAATACGTCGATGTAGCCGCCTGGGGCTTCATCCGCCTGAGCAAAGGCCACGTAGACCAATCCGTTGATGTCCTGGATGCCGAAGGGCACATAGCCCATGGGCAGCGTGGGGTCGGTGAACGAATTCACCAGGTTGAAGCCTCCGTCGTAAACGTCGACTGCGTTGTTGGCGAGGTCGGCGGCATACAGAAGATTGCCCGAAGGCCGGTTGGTGACCGCGAGGCCAGTGAACACCGATCCGGCCTTCGAGTTATTCACCATGATGATCGCGTCGTTGGGATTGGTCTGCGGAGCCCAGCCGCTGATGGTGCCATCCAGAGTCGCGAAGAGAAAGAACGTGGGCCATCCTCCTATCTGAAAATCCGACGATCCGTTGAAGACGATACCGGTGGGTTGGCCCGGACCCGCGCCGGTGGCCGACGGAATCAATACCTCCAGACCCTCTTTGACTCCCTGGCCCGTGTAGAGAGTCGACCAGCCCGAGCCTTGATCGCTGACCAGAAAGGTCCCTTTGCGCTGGCCGCGAGGCCCCAGCCGTTCACCTGCAAGGGATCGATGTGTTTGGCCGCTCCAATTTGATTGGAAAACAGGTTCGTGACTTGATACTGGGCGAGAGCTGCGCTCGAGACGAGCAAAACGGCTAAGCCGAGGCAAATCGAGAAAACAATCTTGTTAGGCTGCATAGAGAATCCTCCTTGGATGGTGCGCACCGGAGCGGGAAGCAGGTGAGCGATGAAGGGCAGCGCTCGAACCGTACTTCCCTGGTCCGGTTGGCAATCGAATGCTAGTTCCGGCGCGGTTGGAAGGTTGTCAACACGGTGTCACGTGTTTGTACAATTCTTGTTGGCAGGCGCGGGGTTAGAGGGTGATATTGTTCTTGCCTTGGATGGACGAGAACTTTGCGCGGTTCACGGCCGCTTAAGGTCTCTTCCCTTCTCTCCGGTCGAGATGACAGTCTAATTTTGTGCGCCCACTCAGCGAACATCGCGTAACCGCTGTGAGTGTTACCGTTGAACAGGTTAGCTTGCAGCGGCAACCTCGGCCTGATTTTTGAGTAAATTAGACTTCCCTGCGGCAAGATCGACTTAGGGACATGTACTGCGGACTCTCCGCCTTTGCGAGTCGGGATCCGGGACACGATCTCTTTTGGGAGGCTCTAAAGCTTTGGACCGAAGATGCCGACAGCATAGACATGCGGGAGTCTAACTCCCGGATTGGGTGAAAACTATGACTATTGCCGCGATTTCTGCTGCTGGGCTCGGCCAGTCGGTTCTCTCGTCCAGCAACTCCACGCAACAGCAACAGATACTACAGACCTTGCAAAGCGGTCTCACCTCTGGCGACGTGAATGCGGCTCAATCGGCATTTGCGAAGTTGCAACAACTGACGCAGAGTCAGGCCACAGCCAGCGGGAGCAACTCGTCCAGCGATTCTCCTCTGGCCACCGATCTGACGGCACTTGGCAGTGCCTTGAGTTCAGGCGACTTATCAACGGCTCAATCTGCTTTTGCCACTGTACTTAGCGACTTGAATAAGAGTAACTCGCCAGGCCTGACCAATGAGACCAATGCGGCATCGCAGTCTGTGCAGTTAGGGCCTGTTCACACTACGTCAACAAACGTCGGGTAAGATGCAGGGCATGGAGATCACCACCGAACAGTACGAACGAATTCAAGATTGCTTGCCGGTGCAACGCGGCAATGTGCGTCACGAGAATTTGATCTTGTTGAATGCGATTCTCTATGTCGCCGAGCACGGATGTAAGTGGCGCGGATTGCCCAAGCGGTACGGCAACTGGCACAGCATCTACGTGCGCATGAATCGTTGGGCCAAGAAAGGCGTCTTGGATCAGGTGTTTGCCAAGTTGCAGCAAGAGCAGATTCTGCGCATCAAAATCGAAGCTTTCAGTTTGGACTCGACCTCGGTGAAAGTGCATCCCGACGGGACTGGGGCTTTAAAAAAAACGGACCCCAAGCCATCGGGAAATCGCGCGGCGGATGGAACACCAAGATTCATCTGGTTGCCGCGAATGCTCGAACGGCAATAATTTTCTGCTTGTCGCCGGGAGAAGCGCACGATGCGCCGGTGGGCCGGCAACTACTTCTGGAGTTAGGTCCGCTGCCGGTCGAAGTCCCGCTGTTGATGGACCGGGCCTACGAAGGCGACGAAACCCGGCAACTGGTGCTGGAAATGAACATGATTCCGGTGGTTCCACCCAAATCGAACCGGCGCGAACCCTGGGACTACGATCGCGAACTCTACAAGAAGCGGAACCAAGTGGAGCGCCTGTTTCGGCGGCTGAAAGGCTTCCGCCGCATCTTTTCGCGTTTCGAGAAACTCGATGTTGTGTTTCTCGCCTTTATCTACTTCGCATTCATCATCGAGGCCCTGCGATAGTGTGAACAGGCCCTAATCAACGAACTTCTCAGCACGCTGAACCTTAACTCTTCTTCGAACCTGTCGGATAGCGCGACCTCGGTATTGGAGCGAGTTTATGGAAGCTCGGGCAGTCTCGACGTATCGGGGTAACTTTCACACGAGCTTTAAAGGGGCGTCTGATTCCTGAGGACTGTTCGCTAAAGGCGATGCCCTCAAATGAAGCTTGGGGTTAGCAAAGAATGTGGCTGCGCGTTCTACCGAAACGGATCTAGGAGACGGCTTTCCATTCTGGCTATTTACCGTTGCCTTTGGTTCAAACACTCAATGTCTTAATCAATTACAACGAGGCTACCTGCGCGGCGATTTCCGACTGGCAGCGTTCGACAATCTCCAAACGATCGTTGGCCCCCACTTTTCGCAGAATACGATGGATATGGTTCTTGACCGTTTGCTCGGAGAGATTCAAGCGGCTTCCAATCTCCTTATTGGAGATTCCGAGGCGGATCAAACCTACCAGTTGCTGCTCTCTCCGGGTTAAGCCGAATTTTGTGTCTTGGGTGGGCCTGAAGGTAAAAGAAACATCCCGCGCAGCGCATTGAAATAACGATAGCGAAAATCGCGGCGGGCACACCGCTTCTCCTGCCGCTACCGCGCGGATCACCCTCACAATCTCGACGGCCTGAGCGTCTTTCAGAACGTAGCCCACGACTCCTTCGCCGACGGCCCGCAGAAAGGTCGCTTCGTCTTCTTCCATGCCGACCATCACCACCCTGGGCGTGTCTCTCGTTTGCCGCAGGCGGCGAACCAGGCGTGGACCGGCGAGAGCAATGTTGGGCGAGTCCAACAGGATTACATGGGGATCAGCGGCCGCAATCTTCTCCAAGGCAGAAGACGAAAAAGGAATAGCACCAGCTACAGTTATGTCGTCTCTTTTTTTCAGGACTCGCACTAAGGCCTCGCGGAGCAAACAATTTTCCGCGAGAAGGAAGGTAACGATGCGCTCGAGGGTCACCACTCAACCTCCTACCAGCAACTCCGTGGACGTCACAGAGCCCCCCTCAAGCCAGTGCTGAATCGTATCACAATACATTGTCTAGTTTTTCCACATCCTTAATTATCTTTCTATTTTCCCAGAGCCATTTCGGGACAACTTGACTTCAGAGTACTCGATGCAAGTACCAATAATTTGGTACGCATCGGTACACTTACGCCGGCGTGCAGGCTCGCGGCCTTAGTACGTAATTGAATCTTGTGCTGCCGCGCGGAACACGGTAGAAAAGTCCGACGAGGGTAATACTTGAAACGAGTCCGAGTTTTGGTGGCAAATCGTCCCCGGTTGATGCGCGAACTTGTGCTTGCCGTCATCGCCGACCAACCTGACATAGAGATCATTGGTGAAATTCACGATGCGCGCGGATTAGCGGAAGCAGTCGAGGAAACCGAACCGGACGTTTTGATTATCGCCCTTGACGACGCCGACAAACGAATCGCGCAATGCGGTTTTCTGCTGGGCAGATATCCGCAGATGAAGATCCTGGCGCTCGCTCCGGAAGAGAATCGCGGTGTGTTCTATTGGGCGACTGTAGACGTCCGCACCAAGCCGCTGGTGAGCTCTGAGGCGGGAATCTTGAACGCGCTGCGAGAGCGTCCGTCGCTGGTCGGAACTGCGCACACATAAGTGCACCAAAGTTGATCATAAGTCATTGATACATAAATAGATTAGAGCCATTTTCTGAATGTAACTGAGATGGCGGAGCTGTATCTTGAGGATTAAGTAGTGCTTGAGAATTCTTACTTAAGCCCTGAAGTGTTAAAGGCTAACCTGCCGGGCAGAACACTCGGCTGCGGCGACGGGCTTTTGCCAGCTGAGTCTCCGGCCGCGGAACGCTGGTACGCGGTTACGGTTCGTCCAAGGCACGAGAAGACAGTTAGCCGCCATTTCGAACATAAGGGATTGACACATTTTCTTCCGGTTTACCGCTGCGTTCGACGCTGGAAGGATCGCCGCAAGGAATTGGATATGGCGCTGTTTCCCGGCTATGTCTTTGTGAATCTCGATCTTCGCGACCGGTCAGGAGTTCTTCAAGCTCCAGGAGTGGTGCAGTTCGTAACTTTCCAGGGTCAGCCGGCGGCCGTTCCCGACCCAGAAATCCGCGCCTTGGAATCCGGTCTCTCGGCAGGAATGCGGCCCAAACCGCATCCTTACCTGCGCAACGGCAAGAAAGTTCGAGTAAAGGCTGGCCCGCTGGTCGACGCGGAAGGAATCATGATCCGCCGCAAGGAAGGATTTCGCCTTGTGCTTTCGATCAATCTGCTGATGCGATCGGTGATGCTGGAAGTGGACGAAGCCGATGTTGAGCCCCTCTAAGACTCCAAGCCCAGGATCGTGGAGGCCCCCATGCTAGATCCGATTCGATTGCACCGCGGCAGAGCGGTATCTCTGGCATTGCTGCTGACCCTCTGCACGGTTGGGATTTCCGCTCAGGATTCACCTGTTTATGACCGCACGCGGGCGCTCGACGAATCGCATTCGCAAGCGGAGCGGCAGGCGGAGCAGATGGTATCACTTTCGGCGGAAAAGCTGATCACTCTTCTGCAAAAAGAAACTGGCCTGCTTCTGGAAGTCAAAAAACTTCTAGTGCGGAAAGCGTTCGAGCAGGGCAGAATTCTGGAACCCAACGAACTGACCGACGAAGCTCTTTTCCGCTTGCTGCGCGAGGACCAGAATATCCGGGTGCTGGCGACACAAGAGGTATCGAAGCGGCTTTATATCCGAGCCCTGCCTACCGAGGAAGAGCGCCGGCGCGAGTTGGCTTTGCACGGACCTACAATACCGGCTGCGCAAGAAGGAAGTCCGGCACCGGAAACTTCAGACAAAACTCACACTCCCAGTCAGGAAGAGCGCTATTGGTCAGATCAGGAACGGCGCGTACCGTTAGGCGTCCAACCGGCGCAGTCTCCCTACAATCCGCCCTACGGCCCTCAGTACAATCCTCAGACCCCGGAAGGCTCGCCGGGAACTCAATCCCAGCCTGAGTTCGACAGTCGGCGTGCCCTTGAACAAGCCCAGATGCAGGACTCCGATGACCTTGACGCCACGCCGGGATCATTTGGATCCGGGTCAATGGGATTGGGATCGGGGTCAGCGGGAGCGATGGAGCGGATAAGTCCCGAAGATCTTCCTGGACTGATTCGAGCACGGTCGGAGCAGCAGATAAGTCCGGGGGCAGGTGGTACCGGAAGCGATTCAGGCCAGGCTCCCGAATCGGACTCCAGTCGAATGCCGAGCTATCCATCGCAAATGCAGCCTGGCGCGGAATCCGGGGGGTCCAGGACGGCGGGGGTGCGGATCAGAGCTCACTTAGTCAACGCGCTTCCTTGGATATGCGGCGGAACCGCATGTATCCGCCGCCGCTCGCGCGTGATTATCATCCGCCACTGCGGCATCGGGTCAATCCTTACGCTGACGTTCCTTCGCTTTACGATTTGTACTCGCAATACGGCGCGCACTCGCCGAAATTGGTTCGCTTCGGGGATGATGTCTTTCGCAATGGCACGGGAAATTTCGATCAGTTGCCAATGGACCTTCCGGCTGGTCCGGACTACGTGCTGGGACCTGGCGATGGAGTCAACATCAATCTTTGGGGCGGAGTTTCCGAGCGCTTGCGACGGGTGGTCGACCGCGAAGGGAGAATTTCATTGCCCGAAACGGGCGCGGTCGAAGTTTCGGGCCGGAGCCTGGGCGATGTCCAGCGTTTAGTACAAACCAGTTTGCAGAGCCAGTTCCGCAATGTGCAAGCCGACGTTTCGCTGGCTCGGCTGCGGACGATTCGAGTGTACGTGGTGGGAGACGTCGAACGCGCCGGCGCGTATGACATCAGTTCTCTCTCCACGCCTTTGAATGCAGTATTCATGGCGGGCGGCCCGACCTCCCGTGGATCGCTGCGTACGCTGCGCCACTATCGCGGAAACACGCTGGTTCAGGAAGTCGATGTTTACGATCTGCTGCTGCACGGTGTCCGCAACGGCGTGGAGCGGCTGCAATCGGGAGACACCGTCCTCGTTCCCCCGCTTGGGCCCGAGATAACCGTCGAGGGCATGGTGCGCCGTCCGGCCATCTACGAACTGCATGGCGAAAAGGATCTGGCCGAGGTGCTGGAACTGGCCGGCGGCGTGCTGAGCTCGGGGACGCTGCGCCACGTCGATGTCGAGCGTGTAGAAGCTCATGAGAGCCGCATCATGTTGCGCCTCGATATTCCGGAGAATAACAACCAGGAGAGCGTTAACAAGGCGTTGGAAGATTTTGCGGTGCAGGATGGCGACAAGATCAAAATTTCCCCGATCCTTCCTTATGCCGACAAAACCGTCTATCTCGAAGGCCACGTCTTCCGGCCGGGGAAATACGCCTTCCGCGACGGCATGGTGATCACCGACCTGATCAAGTCGTACAACGATCTGCTTCCGGAGCCTTCCAAACTTCATGCCGAGATCGTCCGGCTGAATCCGCCGGATTACACGCCGCAGGTTATCGCCTTTAATCTCCAGCAAGCGTTGACGTCAAAAGAGCAGCCTCTCGCGCTCAAGGCGTTCGACACGGTCCGCATCTTCTCTCGCTTCGACTTTGAGGATCCGCCGATCATCACGGTGACCGGCGAAGTGCGCGATCCTGGCGATCACTTGACGAGTGGCGCAGCGCGCGTGCGCGATGCCGTGTATTTGGCGGGAGGGTTGACCTCCGATGCATCGACGGATTCAGTGCAGATATTCCGTCGCACCGGCAACAACAAGCTAGTGGTACTGAGCGTCAACCTACAGAGGGCGCTCGCGGGCGACGACCAAAACAATGTTCCGCTCGAACCGAAAGACCGCCTGATCATCCACCGCAATCTCGCGAAGGTCGACCCGCCGACCGTCACGATCGAAGGCGAGGTAGGGCGTCCGGGAAAGTATCCGCTGGGGCAGGATATGACGGCTGCCGAGCTGGTCCGTACGGCAGGAGGCTTCAAGCGCGGCGCCTATACCGAAGCCGCGGATTTGACCCGCTACACGGTTGAAGGCGGTCAGAGCGGGGTCGGCGAGCATGACACGATTCAGATCGCTCGCGCGCTGGAGGGCGAGCCTGACACCGACATGCGTCTGCGTGACGGCGACGTGCTCACCATTCGGCAACTGGCTGGGTGGCGCGATGTGGGTGCGGTGATTACCGTGAACGGCGAAGTCATGCATCCTGGAACTTACGGCATCGAGGAAGGCGAACGCCTGAGCTCGATTCTGGAGCGCGCTGGAGGACTGCGGAGCGATGCCTATCCCTACGGGGCAATTTTCGAGCGCGCGCAGGTTCTCGAACTCGAAGAGCAAAATCGCGCTGAACTGTTACAAAGCGTCGAGCAACAAGGGTCGATTTTGAAGGCCGAGCCCGATTCAGATCCTGACAAGAAGGCCGCCAAGGATGCGGCGCTGCTGCAGTGGCAATCAACCGTGGAGCGATTGCAGAATACGCCGCCTCAGGGACGCATGGTCGTCCATATTTCAAGAGACTCGAAGCGCTGGAAGAATACGGCCGCGGATATTCAGGTCCGCGCCGGAGACAAGCTCTTCATTCCGAAGGTCCCGACATCTGTGATGGTCGATGGAGCGGTTTACAACCCAACCGCTGTCTCTTACAAGCCGGGTAAGTCTGCAGGTTGGTATTTAGGCCAAGCCGGTGGGCCGAGCAATACGGCCTATCGAAAGGGCATCTTCGTGATTCGTGCCGACGGCTCTGTCGTTGGCGGCTCGCACGGATTATTCGGCGGCGGCGTGGAAACGGCTGAACTGCGGCCTGGCGATATGGTCGTCGTACCCGAGAAGGCCTTCAGCGCGAATACGCGATGGAAGGATATTTTGCAGGGATCCCAAATCGCCTATGCAATCGGCATTGCCATTGAAGTCGGGCGATCGTTCTAGCCGGCGCTTGAGGGTGTGGGGCATTTTGATCACGCTTGTGATTTTCTTGCCGATCGAACGGAGCACCGCCCAGACCGATTCTCAGCCGCCGTCGGGTGCGGTCGACAAGGAAGAAGCACCTGACCACGCAACTCCCTCGACTCGAAGTGTGCCGCCAACTGCGGTTCTTCCCGATGCTCCCCAGCCAGGTAAGCGGCTGAACGATTATTCGCCAGATGATGAGCCGCGGAACGGCGTCTTCGGTCTTCCTCAGGCGTTGCTGCATGACCAGATTGGCATTTGGACCAGTCCGCGTAACGCACGGCTGTCGGACGCCACATGGCTGGCCCCGCTCGGAGGATTCACGGCCGCGCTGCTCGCTACGGATAGCGACATCAGCCGCCATCTTTCAAATGCGCCCGACACGCTTCAGCGCTATCGCCACATTTCGGATTATGGCGTTTACTCTATGGCCGGCGGGGCTGGAGGTCTTTATCTGCTTGGACTCGTGGACCACAACGAACACCAGCGCGAGACAGGATTCCTGAGTGAAGAAGCGGCGATCGACAGCCTGGCGGTAGTGGAGGCGCTTAAGTTTGCGGCGGGGCGGGAAAGGCCATACCAGGACAATGCGAACGGGAAGTTCCGGTTAGGTGGTTCATCGTTTCCGTCCGAGCATGCCGCGATAGCCTGGTCGATCGCAGGCATCGTTGCGCACGAGTATCCCAACCCGTTCCTGAAGTTTCTCTCCTACGGATTGGCAACGGTGGTGAGCGCATCGCGGGTTGAGGGCAAGGAGCACTTCACTTCTGACGTTCTGGTGGGTGCGGCGCTCGGATATTTGCTCAGCGAATACGTGTATCGGCGCCATCACAATCCCGATCTCAACGGGGCAGCCTGGGAGACTCCAGCGATCCGTCCGGAGCGGGCATCGCACTGGGCGTCGAGATTTATGGGATCGCCTTACGTGCCGCTTGACAGCTGGATCTATCCGGCCTTGGAACGGCTGGCCGCGCTTGGATATGTCAATAGCGCGATCGTGGGAATGCGCCCGTGGACGCGGATGGAATGTGCGCGGCAGGTGAGCGAGGCCTCGGATCGCATCGTCGACGAGTCTGCGCAGGATGGCCGGCCGGATGAAGGCGTGCGAATCTACCACGATCTGCTCGACGAGTTCAGCCGCGAAGTGGATTTGCTCGGGGGAGGGGACAACGCTGAACTCCGCCTAGAATCCACTTATACGCGAAGCACAGCGATCGCGGGCAAACCGTTGACCGACGGTTATCACTTTGGGCAGACAATCACAAATGATTTTGGCCGCCCTGAGGAGCAGGGGTTTAACAATGTTTCGGGGATTTCGGGATGGACGGCAGATGGCCCGTTTGCGGGTTACATCCGGAGCGAATATCAGCATTCCCCTTCGGCGCCCGCTCTACCAGCTACCGCTCGTGATGCTATATCCCAAGCCGATTTTAGCTTTGCCATTCCTGCGCCTTACCCGGTTTCGCCGGATACGCCGACCCCCGCTCAGGACCGGGCTCGCCTGCTGGATTCTTATGTGGCGATGAACGTCTCCGATTGGCAGCTCTCGTATGGGAAACAAAGCCTCTGGTGGGGGCCGAGCGAAGGCGGAGGAATGATGTTAAGCGACAACGCCGATCCGCTGACTATGTTCCGTATCAACCGTGTCACTCCTATCTCTCTGGGACCCCTCGGAGAGATGCGGGAGGAGTTCTTCGTCGGGCAGTATTCGGGATATGAGTTCATGCTGACTCCAACCGGGCTGGTTGGCCAGTATGGCCAGTCTCTGCGCCCGCAGCCGATCGTCCACGGGGAAAGATTCAGTTTCAAGCCCACGCCGAATCTCGAGATCGGTTTGTCCCGAACGACCGACTATGGCGGACCTGGCTATCCGCTGACATTGCACTCGTTTCTGCGGAGCGTATTCTCCACCAGCCAAACCCTTCCCGGTGCTGCCAATAAGCCCGGGAGCACGCCGGTCTGGTTTGGACTTCAGCTACAGGATTCCGCGCCTGCTCGGCTTGACTTTCTACGCTGATGGGTTCACTCAACATGACACTATCAGCCCCGCTTATAGGTCCTGATGTGGCGGCCTGGCTGGGAGGAATTTATTTTCCGCGTCTGCCGAAACTATCCGAAAGTAGACTTCCGTGTCGAGGGAGTCGAAACCAGATCCGCCGATCGGGGGGAATGTCGGACATGGTTTCTTTTACTACAACCAAACCTGGATCTCCGGCTTTGCCAATTCGGGCAATCTGATGGGTAATTGGGTCGGACGGGAAGGCCAGGGCGTACAGGCTTGGACCTCCTATTGGTTCACGCCGCGTAATAAATTGCAATTTGAGTTCAGGCACCTGAAGGTCAGCCGTGAGTTCGTCGATGGCGGCACACAAGCCGACGCCAGCGTGCGCGGTGATTTTTCGGGTGCGATCAAGCTCGGCTTGTCTGCCGCCGTCCAGTACGAAGCTTGGACTTTCCCTGCGATCGCGGCAACGAGGCAGTCTAATGTCACCTCGTCGCTGCAGTTGTCATTCTGGCCCAAAGGTCTTGTCGAGAAAGAACAGTCCAGACGATTGATTCAGGTGAGCTCGTCTGACGGTGACTAGTGTCGAGTCCGTAACATAGGCGGAATATTTGGAACGGCAGAGATCAAAAAGAAAGCCATTGAAAACGCAAGGTCCCTCGCCTCCGCTTCGCTTCGGTCGGCTTGGCAGACTTATTTGATGACAGACTTCTTTAGCGAATTATGGGCCCGGACACTAGTAGCAGGCGTCAACCAACCTTGTGAAACAGGCGAATGAATTCAGAGCCCGCGTAGTCGAAGCCCCCGAGAGCGAACCGGATACTACTGCTATCTGGTCGAGCCGCGCGCACTTGATCATGATGGCGCGGAATGGCTCTGGCTCCTGTGGGAACGCCGTAGATTTCTGGCGCGCGTCACTGTCTGGGGACTGGTCTTGTCGACCGTCGTCGCGTTTCTTATTCCCAAGCGCTATGAATCGACTACCCGCCTGATGCCGCCCGATACTCAATCCAGCTCAGGCATGGCCATGATGGCAGCCCTGGCGGGCAAGGCCGGCGCCGGCCTCAGCGCGCTCACGGGCGACTTGCTCGGTATAAAGAATTCGAGCGACCTCTTTCTTGACATCCTGTGCGGCCGAACGGTGCAAGACAGGCTGGTCGACCGGTTTGATCTGCGGCGGGTTTATTGGGATAGGTATTGGGAGGATGCGCGCAAAGATCTATCCAAGAGAACCAGCATCTCCGCGGACCGCAAGAGTGGCGTCCTTACCATAACGGTAAGCGATCACGACCCACACCGGGCGCAGCAAATGGCACAGGCTTATGTCGAAGAGTTGGACCGGTTGGTCGGCCAGGTTTCGACGTCCTCGGCCCGGCGCGAGCGCATCTTCATCGAGCAGAGACTGAAAACCATTAAATCGGATCTCGACACAACGTCGCAGCAGTTCAGCGACTATGCCAGCAAGAACGGGACAATCGACGTCACCGCTCAAGGCAAGGCCATGGTCGAAGGGGCAGCCCATCTCGACGGCGAGCTGATCGCGGCAAAGTCGGAACTTGAAGGGCTGGAGCAGAATTATACGGCGGAATAATGCTCGTGTCCGGTCGCTAAGAGCTCGGGTCGATGAGCTACAGCGTCAATTGCACCAACTCGGTGGTGACATTCCGGGTCGGCATCCGATTCCGATGTCTCCGGCGTGCAGCAGGAGTTTCCCTCCATTCGCAAGCTGCCGCAGTTGGCAGTGAAGTGGACTACCATTATCGCCAAACCAAGATCGAAGAAACCGTCTACGAGCTCCTGACTCAGCAATATGAGCTGGCCAAGATTGAGGAAGCCAAGGAGATTCCGGTGGTTAAAGTGTTGGACGCCTCCGATGTGCCCGAAAAGAAATCCTTTCCGCCGCGGGCACTGATCATAGGGCTAGGCGTTGCGTTCTCACTCTGTCTGGGATGCCTGCTCGTTGTAGGATCGCAGGTCTGGAAGTCCATCGACCCAGATTCCCCCAAGAAACAGCTCCTGACCGAGATTTGGCAACATGTGAAGGGTCGAATCGAATCACTCCGATCGCCACATTTGAACCAAACAAGCTCGCACTGAACCTCTCAATACCGGATTGGACAACTCGTAGGAATTCAGATGCAAGCCGCGATAGCAAACCGCAAATTCTTCCGGGACGACCGCTCAGCATTCCTTATCGCGACAGTGGGCGCGGTTCTCGCGGGTTCACTCGTCTATACTCCCGTTCCATTCGCATTGCTGATTGCGATCCCCTTCTGTCTTTACTTCGCGAAGCGGCCCTACGAGCTGTTGCTGGTCATGGTATTTCTGATTCCGTTTAATTTTGTTTTCACCATCGGACCGGTTCCAATGGCAGCCGAGTTGTTAAAGGTGTTCGCGTGGGTACCGTTTCTCCTCTGGCAAAGAGGTCGAAAGCAGCCGCTGAAGGCGAGCAAATATAACTGGTGTTTCGCAGTGCTGGCGGGACTGGTTTTCCTCTCGGTTTTTCGTTCGAAGGATTTGCCTTTCACCATCAAAGAGTCCGTCCGTCTACTATCTAACGTTGGCTTGTGCTACCTGGTGCTCAACTTAGTCGACAGCCGGGAAAAAGTATTTCGCCTTTTCCGGGTGCTGGCATTTTCAACTTTCCTGGTGGCATGTTACGGCTTTTATCAATTTACAATTCAGGACTTCGGGGGACTGTTTTGGATAGTGAACCCTCGGCTGGATACCGGCCTATCTCATGGACGTGACACCTTCTGGGAATGGCGACATCGGATAACGTCGGTGCTGACGTCCGAAATGGAGTTAGGACACTACTTCAATTTGTGCTTGCCGGTTGCGGTCGTTCTTTGGCTCACTGAGGTGCGCAAAACTCTGGCGGCCGGGTGGTTTCTGGTTGTACTAACCATAGTAGGCGGCTTACTGCTTACATTCACTTTTGCAGCGTGGCTCTCCGTAACGGTCACCGCTGGTCTTCTAGTCCTGTTCCTCGCTAAGCGGCGCTGGAAAGTGGCTCTCGCCGGAGCGCTCATTTTTCTCGTCCTTGCGGGAGTCACGACCTTTAGCCCGTCCAATCGTTCTTGGTAGGGAAAATATATGAGAACAGCGTCGGAGGCTTCGCATGGGACGCTTACACACGCTGGCAGAGCTGGATGTTGGCCTTGCAGGCCTGGCGGTCTCATCCCCTGATTGGGATCGGCTATGGCAGCTTCCCCAGCATGACTGTGGGAAATCTTGATTTCCTAGACGCAGGATTGGGTGTCCTCAGGGAGCTCGCCCCACAATATCTATCTTTATCTTCTATCCGAACTGGGCTTAGTTGGTCTAGCAACCGTAGTATTCATATTTTTCGCACCGTACGAACAAATCTGCGACTGCTGAACACGCCGGGGCTAAGGCAGATCGGTCTGGGGTTAGCCTTTGCCCTCACGACCGCGTTCATTGGTGGATGCTCTGACGATTCAGTTCTGTATGGCCCGCACGCGAGCTATCTTGTCTGGCTCTTGATCGGCCTCAGCGAGGCTGTATCGAACTTATCCGACATCAACCCCGCAACTTTTGGACTGCCAGCCAGCGCATGAAGACGGTGCACATCGGATTACAGGGGTTCGCTCTGTTGGCCCGGAAAGGTCTATTGGCCTTATCCTTCCTGATCGTCGCCAGGGAGTTGGGTCCAACAGCGACGGCGAGATCTCCTATTTATATACCTGGATTTATATTTTTTTCGTGTTATCAAGCCTGGGTTTTTCCGCTGTTAGCACTCGTGAAATTGCGCGATCTCTTCCAGACGCGAGTAATCTGCTGAAGGCTAGTTTGATGGTGCGCGTCGCCTCGGCATGTGCCGGCGCGGCGCTGCTTTGCGCGCTGGTTGAGACTCCGAGATTGTTGGAACCGGTGCCTCCCTAAGAGCAGAGCTAACCTACGCCTGGATCATCCCGGCATACGCCATTCTCGATCAGCTGGCGCGTATGTGATGGCATTCCAGAGAAACGGAATTTTCGCCGCGCTGAATCTGATTCAGTGGGGCTGCTTCTTCTCGCAACAATTTTCTCGCTGATCCGTGGCCCGAACCTGGTGTCAGTGTCGGCTGGCAGACGGCCGGCATGTGGGTCGGATTGGCCTGGCGTGCGGTGCGTCATGAACCGATCCTCAACGCGTGGCGGGCGAAATGAACCCTAAGGTTTCCTGGTTTCTCTTCAAGGAGGCTGTGCCGCTTGCTGTCACAAATATTCTTGGCATTCTCTACTTCCGGGTTGGAACGCTGTATCTATTCCGCTACTCCGGAGCGGAACAGACGGGCATCTCTATTTGCCTCTCAGATTGTTGAAGCCGCGCAATTGATTCCAATGGCTATTGTAGGAGCGTCGTTTCCCCTTATTTGCAGGGCCGCAAACGAACCGAGAAACTGTCGTCGTCTTCAAACAAGTCACATCCGCCCTTATTTTCATTGCATTATTTGTTGCCGCCACCGGCACCGTTCTTAGCTCGACGCTGGTGCGGTTGCTGTTCGGGGCTTCCTATTTGTCGACGAGTTTCTTACTGCGGATACTGATTGGACCGTAATGCCTACGTTCCTTCATTACGCACTTGCCTACTTTTTAGTGGGGGTCGGAGGCCGAGCAGGTTGTCCCCATCAGTGCTCTCGTCGGCGTCGGCGTAAGCCTAACCTGCAACCTTATCCTTGTTCCCCGGTTTGGAGCCTTGGGGGCGGTCTACAGCTCGGCCGCGACGGAAGTCTTATTTGTGCCCTCCATTTGTTTTTCATCGTCAGATACGTAATTTTGCGCCGACAAATCCGCTTCGTCTCGATTGCTGCGGTTGGCGCTCTTATCGTGTGGATTCTGGGGCAAATATGGGAAGGGCAGATCAATGCGACGATACCTCGCGTATTTAGTTTCGGCATACTGCCCATGGTTTTGCTCGCTCAGCTTCCTTGTCTATCGGCACTTGGCATCGAGGATGGAAATGGCATGAGAACGGTCGGCACCGAAGAGGTGACCTGCCCGCTTTGCGCCTCATAGCCCCAGCCCGTTCGTGCTTCAAGAACGGAGCGGAGCGGATAGAAAGTGCCCGGCTTGCTCGGTAGGGTTCGTACATCCGCGGATATCCAGATCCGATTTGTTTCGAGTACTCGCCGCAATACTTTCAAAACAAATATCACAACCTCCGGGAGTCGGAATACGTAAACATGCAGTCGTGGCGGGCCAAGATCACGATGTGCCTGGCGCGGGTGAATCGATTGCGAGGCGCGAGCACGGGGCTTCTCCTGGATGTGGGATGCGGGAAAGGATGGTTTCTCGAAACCGCCCGTGAGCGCGGATGGCGTGTAGAGGGAGTAGAGTTGTGCCGCGAAGTCGCCAGGAACCATGGAGAGGTAAGCACGCAGGTTCACGTTGGCAGCATTTTTGATGTTGAGCTACCCTCCGAGACCTTTGACCTCGTAACTATGTATGACGTAATCAGCACCTTGAAGCGCCTCTCGAAGCGCTCCGAGTTGCTATCGAATTCTAAAACCCGGAGGAGTATTGGCAATCAGCACGCCGAACCTTCGTGGCCTTCGGTGCCTTCTGTGGGCGCCAGGGCGTTTGCGGTGTGGCCTGACGAGCACATTTTTTATTTCGGGCCAGCCAGCATGAGCCGTGCCTTGAGGATGGCACATTTCACTAACGTGGAAATCGCGACTCGCGAATATATCCCGAGAATGCGGCAACTGTGATTTCACGGCTGCTGGGCAAAAACCGCGGCGGGTACGTTGGAGCATCGAATGAAGACGTTCCCGGCTTTGGGGTTCGATCGGTCAAGAAACTGTTTCGAAATAACCTAGCCTTCAAGGGAATTCGCACCGCTCTCAATAGTCTTTTCGCAACCTTCCCCCTGGGAGTGAGTTACTGGCCTTCAGTGTTAAGCGGTAAATAACTCGTGAGAACACCCATGTGTGTCGCGCTCTGCCTGCTTCTAACCGGCTGCGGCGGTGCCCAATATTCTTTGGATTTTCCCTTTAGTCCGGGCCAATCATGGGTCATGGCAAACGCGCAGGAAGACCTCACCTTTTTCGATACGACGTCCGTTCAGAAAGTGGGCTGCGAAACGGCAGAAGAAATTGATCTCCACATTACAAAAGATGCCGCCGAGACTTATTGGGAACCGGGCTCATCCATGCTGAACTTCACTGGATCATGCATCACGATAGTATCGGCCAATGGAGGGCCGTAGCTTCGTTGATGCACTGGGACAATCCCGACCCCGCGTGGACCTATGGAACGGACGTGAGCATCGACTACGTTCCCAGGGACCCTGTGTCGTACCTGGTGCTCCCTCCCGCCAGCCAGGCCAGCGACTCTCGGAGACGGGGTATGCCCAATGGTATTTGGACAATGACCAACAAAATTCTCTGTCTGATAGGCGCTGAAATCGGCCCTTTGTTCCGATGGACGTCAAAACTCTACGTTGAAACGGTCGAGACCCCAGCGTATTCGGGCCCGGCCGTGGTAAATGAAGAGTTTGAGGGATGTTCGTCGCCAGCTCAGGAGACTCCTGATTCTGTAGCCTGCGCCCACGAAAAGTGGTACTTCGCTCCCGGTATTGGATTAGTAGAGATCAACTCCATTTGGCAGAACACAGTGATTCCAAGGCTGGCAGACTAGCCGTCAGCCAATGTTGGCAACCTCATTGCGAACTTCGACCATTCAATGAAGATTTTGTACGTCGCCGGTTTTGCTTGGGCAGCTGAAGGGAACGGTACGCTCACGAGTCTTCCCTTTAGCGGCCGAGATGGTTCGACGCGGCCATGAAGTTACGCTGCTCATTGCGCCTTATGACAATCCAGTGTACTCGGGCCAGCAATTTGTCTCGAAAGGAGTGCAGGTCATAAACCTGGAAGTTTCCGGAGGTGGTCCACTGGCGCTCGCCGGACTACCTCGACAGTTTTTGAAGTTGATCGAGCGGATTGATCCCGACTTGATCCATGTCTTCAAACCCAAGGGCATCGCAGGTGTGGTTGCCACGATTTTACTGGGCCTGGGCTACCGGACACTGGTGCTTGACTGTGACGACTGGGAAGGCTGGGGCGGGTGGGGACGAGGTCAAGAACTATTCCTGGATGCTAAAAGAGTTTAGAGACCTGGAGTAGCTGTGGTCGGTCCGCCATATGCCGGTGGTGACTGTAGCCAGCCGCGTTCTTGCGGAGAGAGCTGCGGACTTGGGGAAAACGCGAGGAAACACTTTCTACGTGCCTAATGGCATATCGCCCGATGATTCAGATTCGGCTTTGAGCCTGATGACGAATCGGGCGCGCGAGCGCAAGCGGGCGCTGGGTTTTTCAGAGGCGCTTGTCGTTCTTTACGCCGGACACTTCTACGAGATACCGATGACGTGTCTTTCTTTTGCAGAGCAGCAGGTCCGGCGGCGATCCGCCATGGAGCAACGATTGCGCTCGTCGGAGACGGCACGGAGTTAGACACGGCCCGGCAATTTTTTTCGTCGCGTCAGGGCTTGCAGGTTCGGTATCTGGGACGGCCCAATGTGAAATATGCCGAGTTAGTGGCCGCATGTGATGTGGCCTTTTTCCCTTTACCCGGACAACCCGGTGTACCGCGCCAAATGCTCGGCGAGGATTGTCGATTACATGGCTTTTGGCAAGCCGGTTCTCACAACAGCCGTTGGGCAGAATGCGGAGTACCTGACCGACGGGGAAAGCGGGTTACTAACTCCATCCGGAGATGAAGAAGCTTATGGGAAAGGCCTTGACCGGCTTCTGCAGGATGGCGATCTGCGCTCCCGGCTGGGACAAAACGCTCGCCGCCGCCTGGTAGTCACTTCCTATGGAGCGGGCGTATCGCGGACGATTGTGAGAGAGCATACAGGCTCGCGGCAAGTCTTTCTTGAGGCCCCCATACAACTGTTGCCAACTAACTGAATAACGAATATTTCCGATGAAAATCTTGTTTCTTGTAGCCCATCCGATTAGTGATGGCGGAGTCCGTTACCGCGTGCATCAGATTCCTGCCTTATCTGGAGAACGATGGGCATGTTTGTACCGTGTGGCCGATTTCCACGGAGCGCCTGTTCCGTGCAATGCGGTCCAAGGGGAAACTTGGCACGAAAGTGCTGGAGACGCTCTACTGCACTGTTCGCCGCCTCGTGCGGATCGCGAATCTGTCTCAGTTCGATTTGGTCGTGATCCATCGGGAAGTATTCCCTTTTCTGGCGCCGCTAATGGAAAAGGCCGTTTTGCTTCGCCACCCGAAAGTGGTTTTCAGCTACGACGATGAATCTACGCCGGCCACGATGATGTCTCTACGTTGAATCATCCCCTGCTTTATCGCCTGAAATATGGCCGGGGAGTGGACGAAGTACTACGCGGCTGCATGCATGTGATCGCCGGGAACCGCATATTGGCCGCTTATGCGCGGCAAATGAACCCTAATGTCAGCGTGATCCCCACTGTCGTAGACTGCGCGCAATACAAGTACAAACCTGTATCTGCGAATGGGAAGCAACCGATCACGGTGGGATGGGTGGGTAGCCGATCACGGCTCCTTATCTTTCCACGGTCGAAGCCGCGTTGAAGCGTCTGGCTGAGGCTAATCCGGGCAAAATTCGTTTTCGTTTCTTTGGCTGCCCTGAATACAAAATCGATGTGGCCGACTTCGAGTCCTTGCCATTCCACTTGGAAACCGAGTTCGCCGATCTCAATTCCATCGACATTGGTATCATGCCGCTGCCTGAGACGCAGTGGACTCGCGGAAAATGCGCATTCAAGGCGATACAGTATATGGCCAGCGGAATTCCCACCATAGCCTCGCCAGTGGAATCACGGGGGAAATCATCGAAAACGAAATCAATGGCTTATTGGCCAACTCGGTGGACGATTGGTTTCGCGCCCTCAACCGGCTCGTGAACGAAGAGGAACTCCGCAGGCGGCTTGCAATCAACGCGCGGAGCACGATCGAAGAATCCTACTCGCTACAAGTGTGGGGGCCGCGGCTAGTCTCGCTGGTGGATAGTCTGTCTAGACCGCACCCTGGTGTTGAAAGCATACCTTCGCAGAGCAGATTCCGAAACAAAAGCTTTCTACCCCCTGCGTAATTATTTTTGAAGCACATTGAGCATTTTGTTTTTGAAGAGGTGTCCATGAACAAACTACACCCCATACCTGCGCAACCTTGTTCTATCTCGATGATTCGAAGTTCGCAAAAATACTTTGCGATGTATCAGCGAGTGATCGCGAGCCTGCCCCATGGCGCGATTCGGGAAACGATTGACGAGTTACTTCGCGCCTATGAAGACCGCCGGTGCGTTTTCATTTTCGGCAACGGCGGCAGTGCGGCATTGGCCTCGCATTTTGCCTGCGACCTGGGTAAAGGAACCGTGACCCCAAACAATGGCCACAAGCGTTTTCGCGTGATAGCCCTTACTGACAACGTGCCGGTCATGACAGCTTGGGCAAACGATAGTTCTTACGAGCGGATCTTCGCCGAACAACTGCAGAACTTCGTGGCTCCGGGCGATGTGGCTTTCGCCATCAGCGCCAGCGGCAATTCGCCCAACGTCGTGCAAGCATTGGAGGTAGCCAGAGAGGCCCACGCCACCACCGTCGGCTTGACCGGATTTGAGGGCGGAAAGATGAAGAACTTGTGTGATGTTTGCATTATCGTTCCCTCCGACAACATGCAAATCATCGAAGACTTTCACGTCGGTGTAACCCACGCCGTGTTTTCCGTCGTCCGTCAGCGGATTGCAGAGACTATTCTCGCCAAGCCAATGATGGTAGGTGCCTCGGCCGACTGATGCTTCGCGCTCGAAATAATTAATCCATTTACTCTTACATGCCCCAACAAACGAGCAGTTCAGCCTCCGCGGTGATGCAACCCCTTGCCGTGCCGCGCGCCCGAGAGCGCCAGATCTATGAACGGTTTCTGAAGCGGGTCCTGGATGTATTTGGTTCGTGTGTTCTGCTCTGCTTTCTGTCTCCGTTGTTTCTCGTCGTGGCGTTGCTGGTCTTGATGAGCGATGGGGCGCCGATCTTCTATCCCCGCCGGGTCATCGGCCCTCGAGGTGAATTCAATGCTTATAAGTTTCGCACCATGCTACGCAATGCAGATGCGATTCTAGCGGCCGATCCGGATCTGCGGAATTCATTTCACAAAAACTTCAAGTTGAAATCCGATCCGCGTGTGACTCGCGTCGGCGCGTGGTTGAGGAAATTCAGCTTGGATGAACTCCCGCAGTTAGCCAATGTGCTGGCAGGCCAAATGAGTCTGGTCGGACCGCGCATGATTACATCGCAGGAGCTTTCTAAATATGGGCCCTACCAAGGGTTGTTGCTTAGTGTAAAGGCCGGGCTCACCGGCTACTGGCAAATTCTCGGAAGGCAGGATGTTTCCTACGAGGAACGCGTGCGCATGGACGTTCACTACATC
Organism: uncultured Acidobacteriaceae bacterium; assembly: GCA_963810955.1. Lineage (GTDB taxonomy): Bacteria > Acidobacteriota > Terriglobia > Terriglobales > Acidobacteriaceae > Acidiflorens. Next base: position 76,498 of record CAWEPW010000050.1, read on the forward strand.
ACCCATTGGAGTCTCGGGCTGGATTTCGCGATTCTGCTTAAGACCCCACGGCGAGTTATTCGCGCCGAAGGAGCTTACTAAGAGTGGCGAGAATTCTAGTGACAGGCGGCGCGGGTTATGTCGGTTCGGTTTGCTGTTTGCAACTTCTGGAACGAGGCCACGAAGTTACAGTGGTGGATAATCTTTCGACCGGACATGCCGCCGCCGTGCCACAAGGAGCGGTTTTACATCAGTTGGATATCGGCGACCGGCGTGCCTTGGAGAACGTGCTGGCAGCAGACCGTTTCGACGCAGTCTTTCACTTCGCGGCCAAGGCACTCATTCCGGAATCTGTCTCCAATCCAGGTACGTTTTTTGACTCCAATGTGGCATCCGGCATTGCTCTGCTCGAGGCGGTGCGGAGCGCCGGCATCCGGAAGTTTGTGTTTTCCTCATCTGCGGCGGTGTATGGCAGCCCGCGTTCAACCCCCATCGATGAAGACCATCCCAAACAGCCGGTGAATTCCTACGGTGAAACCAAGCTTATGCTGGAGCGCGTGTTGTACTGGTACGCGATGGCATATAAGTGGTCGGTAGTCGCTTTCCGCTACTTCAATGCATGTGGCGCGAGCGCGGCCATTGGCGAGGATCATTGCCCGGAAACCCACATCATACCGCTGCTCTTACAAGCGGCTGCCGGAGAACGAGACTTCTTCGAAATCTACGGCTGCGACTATCCAACCGCTGATGGCACCTGTCTGCGCGATTATGTCCATGTCCTGGACATAGCGGAGGCCCACATGCTGGCCCTCCAAATCCAAAGTCGCTCCGGTTTTTCTGCTTATAACATCGGAGCGGGCACAAGTTACTCGGTGCGGCAGGTCTGTAGTGTTGTCGAGCGCGAATTGGGCCGAAAAGTGATGGTGAAACATGGCAACCGTCGCGAGGGAGATCCAGCCATCCTTTGTGCAAGTTCGCAACGACTTATGCGGGAGTTGGGCTGGCAACCAAATTTTTCCGATCTTCAAACCATTATTCGCACGGCGTGGGGGTGGAAACAAAGGCACCCACAAGGGTACCGAGTCCTGGAATCTCAGCCGGTAGTTGCTTCTAGATCCTGATCATACCTACTAAATGTCTTACAGGCATCTCCGGCAGAAGAAAGCAAGTAAGTGAAGACGCAGAGATTACGATATCTGATTCTTGGCGCCGATCTTATCTGGACCGTGGCCGCAATGGGCTTGGCGTACCTCTTGCGGTATGGTGGAAGCGCTCAGACCCCGGACCAAATTCCGCTCCTCCTTTTTGTACCCCCGCTTTTCTTGTCGCTATTTCTCTGGAGTTTGCTGTCATTTTGGCTCAATTTGGATGGCTTTGGCGGCGGCTGGCGCATTCCCGCCGTCCTGTCACAGTTGTTTCCCGCGGTTTTAGGTTTGATGGCGATGATGTTCGCCGTCGGCTATGTTGCCAGAATCTACACGTCGCGGCTGACCCTTGGCTATTTCGGAGTACTTTTATTCGTCGGTTTTGTTGTAATTCGTTTCATTCTTCGGTCGTTCCTCGCATCCCGCTATCGCATAGGGGCGGTGCGCAGAACAGTGATCGTCGGCGATGGACCTCTGGCGCAGGAGATGGCAGCAAGCATCGAGCGGCATCCGGAGTTGCTCTGCGAGATTGCCGGGTTTCTGTGCCCTGCCGAAAACGCGTTTGACTTGTCGTCCCATCCAGAGGGCACCGATCTGTTGAGCGTTCGGACTGTGGGAATCGTTGATCTTTTGCAATCGCGCCGCGTGGACGAAGTTATCCTCACCGTTCCGCAAACCGGTCACCCTGAAATACTCGATCTGGCTGCCAAGTGCCAGAAGGCGGGCCTTGTGGTCAGCTTGGTTCCACAACCTTACGAACTTTACCTATCCAAGCCGGAACTTGTGGATCTGGACGGCCTGCCGTTGCTGCAATGGCAGGGGGCGGCAGCACCGGTGAACCCTTACTGGAAGCGAGCGCTCGACCTTGCTCTTACCACCTGCGTACTGCCTTTTGCTGCAGCTGCTATCGTGCCGGCGGCGCTCCTATTGAAGCTTCGCAAGGGAAAAGGTTTTCGGCGCGAGCTTCGTTGTGGGCAACACGGGAAGACTTTCTCGATGTACCGGCTCAACTCAGACCGCCTTGCCGTCGCATTGCCTCCGCACGAATTTCTAATGCAGTGGACCAGCCTTACCGAGCTACCGCAAATTTTCAACGTGCTCGCGGGCGAGATGAGTCTGGTCGGTCCAAGGCCGGAGGGACCGGAGCGAGTGCGCCACTACAGCGAGTGGCAAAAACAGCGGCTCAGCATCAAGCCCGGTATGACCGGACTGGCCCAGGTTCACGGCTTGCGCGATCAGCACTCTTCAGAAGACAAAACCAAGTACGACCTGCAGTACATTTTGCACGCCTCCCTGTTCGAGGACATTTCTTTGCTCTTGCAGACCGCGTGGACGGTCTCGCGGCGAATGTTCCAGTTGCAGCGACGGCAGCCGCGCGCCCCGCATGTCGTGACGGAGAGCCGGTTAGACGTTGTATTCGAGGAGACTTTGTCGAGTGTTAATAGTTCGCAGTCCAGTTCGGATTAGTTTTGGCGGCGGGGGAACCGACCTGCCGGCTTACTATGAACAGTTCGGTGGCGCCGTGCTGAGCGCGGCCATCGACAAATATTTTTATACCGTTCTGGGTAAAAGATCCGACGGCCGAGTGCAAGTTATCTCCTCTGACCTGCGGGTATGCCAGACATGGCACGACATCGCGAACATGAGCCTTGAGGGGAGCGCCTTGGAGATTCCGCTCGCGGTTCTCAAGGAGATGGGCTGCGACATTGCAGTCGACCTTTTTCTTGCCTCCGAGATCCCCCCCGGAACCGGGTTGGGGTCTTCGGCGAGCGTTTGCGTGAATATACTCAAGACGCTGACGACCTATCTGCAACTCCCCCTCTCAAAATACGACCTTGCAGAGCGCGCTTTCTTTATTGCGCGCCACACTCTTGGCAAGCACGTGGGGAAACAAGACGAATATGCTGCCGCCTTCGGCGGCCTGAACTACATCTCATTCCATCCCGACGGGACAACGCTGGTCGAACCCTTGAAACTCGAGCCCGCCGTCTTATCCGAGTTTCAATCCAATCTCATGTTGTTCTTCGCTGGCGCCGCGCATCATTCCTGGACCATTTTGCAGGAGCAGGAGGCATCCACGCGCAGCCACGGAACTGCAGTCGAGGCTTTGCACGAAGTGGCCGCGCTTGGCACGCAAATGCGAGCCAGCCTTGAACATGGCGAATTGCATCAGTTTGGAAAGCTGTTGCACGAAGGCTGGCAGGCGAAGCGCAGAATTTCGAACAAGATATCCACGCCCCGGATCGACCAACTTTACTCACTTGGGCTTGATCATGGCGCCCTCGGCGGCAAAATCACCGGTGCAGGTGGAGGCGGATTCCTATTGCTCTATTGCGAGGCGGTGCAGCAGGCAGCCGTTCGCCAAGCGATGCGCAACGAGGGTGTTCATGAGATGACGTTCCGCTTCGATCTTCAGGGAGCGCAAGCCATCGTGAACAACCCCTTTATCGATGGCGACGAACGCGGCGGATCCCGCTGGGTTTTCGTGCCCAAGCCCTCGGCGGAAAATGCTGCTGGACGCCGGCGCCGCGCGCCTTCGGAGCGTATGGCGTGAAAGCATTCCTCCTGGCTGCGGGTCATGGCACTCGGCTGCGCCCGCTTACAAACACTATTCCCAAGTGCCTCGTTCCAATTCGGGGCGTCCCTATTCTGTCCCTATGGCTTCAGTCTTGCAGGCGTGCAGGTATCGACGAGGTTCTGATTAACCTGCATGCCCATGCCGCTCCGGTGCGAGAGTTCTTGCGGCGGAATGCGGATGCCATGCCGGTGCGCATCGTGGAAGAACCGGAGTTACTGGGCAGCGCGGGAACCTTGCGGGCCAACCGTGACTGGATTCGCTCGGAGGATTTTTTCTGGATATTCTATGCCGACGTTCTCAACCGCGCCGATCTCGCAGGCATGATGCGCTTGCACCGCGATCGCAGACCAGCAGCGACTCTCGGAGTCTACCAGGTGCCGGATCCCCGCCGCTGCGGCATTGTGACAACCAATGGCGATGGAGTGATTGAGCAGTTCGTGGAAAAACCCAGGAATCCAGCCGGTAATTGGGCGTTCTCAGGCTTGATGATCGGCACCCGGGAAATGCTTGATGTTATCCCGGAAGAAACTCCTGTCGACATTGGATTCCACGTGCTGCCGAGGCTCACTGGCCGGATGATCGCCTTTCCGATCCGTGACTACCTGATCGACATCGGCACCATGGAGAACTATCAACGGGCGCAGGCAACCTGGACCGGATTCCCGGAGGCGAAGTGACTGGAATCTTGCGCGGAGTTGTGTTCGACATGGACGGAGTGATCGTCGACAGCCATCCTGCGCATCGCTTGGCCTGGAAGACTTTCTTGCAGAGCTTCGGCAGGGAAACCAGCGATGAAGAGCTGGATTTCATCCTCGACGGCCGTAAACGCGCTGAAATTCTGAAACACTTCCTGGGTGAGCTTACGCGAGAGCAGATTGTCGAGTATGGAAATCGCAAGGACGAACTGCTCCGCAAGCAGAGCCAACCGGTGCAGCCTGTGCCGGGCGTCGTCGAACTGCTGGATCATCTATCAGCGGCAGGTATCCCCACGGGCCTTGCAACCTCAGCGAGCAGATGCCGGGCCCTTGCAACTCTGAAGGAATTAGGACTGCTGCGCTATTTCCAAGCAATTGTGACGGGTGACGAGGTAACTGCCGGAAAGCCCGATCCTGCCATATACCGGTCAGCCGCCAACCAAATGCAAGAGTCTCCCAGTCATCTGCTCGCCGTGGAAGATGCAGTTTCCGGTGTGAAGTCGGCGCGTGCCGCGGGAATGCGTTGCCTGGGAATCGCTCCGTCTCCCCGAGCCCAGATGTTGCGGGCGGCGGGTGCGGATCCTGTCATTCCAGATTTTCGATCCTTCTCGTTCAGTCAGCTCGCGGGCCAGTTTTCGCTGATCGTTCAGCAGCGCTCATAAACAGCACTCGCAGACAACACTCCCCACCTGGCGGCGCGGATGGGAGCGCCGTCATAATTTCCAGTATATCGTCTCACTCTTTCGCTGGATTCCCCCATCTCACTCTTCAAAGCGCGCTGACGGTGATGGCCGGAGTGTGCTCATTATGGGCGAACTCCCGCACCCGGCCGGCTGTCTTGGCTAAACAGCCTTGGGGAGAGTCAACGGCGAACCCGAGACTCAAGGTAACTCTGTTGAGCTAGTCAATCGGCAGTAGTCGGACAAATTGCTCGCTCGCCCCAATCCTGCCAAAGAACTAGCAGCAGAGAACTTACGGCCCATCGCATCACTCTCGCGACCGAAAGCGCCCAAGGGCGGATTGTAATTCCCGCTACGCTGGCCGCGGCAGGCGGGCCCTGCGCTCCTGGAACAATCTGGGGAAACAGCATTTTATCTACGCTGCCGCAACCTATTTAAGTGGTGGGTAGACGCCGTCAGGTGCGATAATAGCGCATCTTCCATCCGGAAGCCGTTAGATCGGAGATAACTAGAATGCGCTCACAGAAAGGCTTTTCACTGATCGAACTGCTGATCGTGGTGGCGATCATCCTGATCATCGCCGCGATTTCGATTCCCAATCTATTGCGCGCTCGAATTTCGGCGAACGAGGCGTCTGCCGTGGCGTCGCTCCGCACGATCAACACGGCCATGATTTCCTATAACTCCTCGTATCCGACGGTGGGTTTTGCCGCCAACTTGGCATCTCTGGGCGGCTCCTGCACGGGCAGCACCGTGCCGACGTCGACTGCGGGTTGCCTGATCGATTCGACGCTGGCTTCGGGCACCAAAAGCGGATACACGTTCGTCGCCACTGCCTCGGGCAGTGCGCCGGCCGGGGCCTATTTCACCTACGCGAATCCGTTAACTTCGAATAGCACCGGCGTGCGTTCCTTCTGCTCCGTTCAGGATGCAGTCGTGCGGGTTACAGGCACATCCGCAGTAAGCAGTTGCGCCGGAACCGAAACTCCGCTGCAATAGGGCCGTGGCGATCTTTTCACAAGGCCGTCGGCACACGAATCGCACCAACCACGACCAGTTCCTCCGCCAGGCTTTTTTGGAGATTCTCCTACGAAATTTCTGTCAGAAGCCTGCCGCAGCTGCCGCCGTTGTCGCGTGCAATGCGACAATCTGATCGACGTTGGTCATCTTCAGAACTTTTTCCACATGCTGGTTGGCGCCTGCCACTCGCAACTCGCCTCCTGCCTTCTTCATATTCCCGGCAGACATCACGATGATGCCGATCCCCGTGCTATCGATGTTGGTGACGCTGGTCAGGTCGAGAATCGCTTTTGTCCGCCCCTCACCCACCAGGTTCTCCACGGCCCATTCCAACTGCTTGCAGTCCCTGCCAATGGTTATTCTTCCGGTTAACTCGAGGACCACAATATCAGGCTGCACGTCCTTGGTCTGAATCGCCAGCATAAGTCCGGCTCCTCTCCAAATCCTTGCTATCCGCTTCCCGAACTGCGTGAATCAAGGGCGTTTCATGTTAGGTCGTAGAGGAGAGAAAGGTCAATCGAGACTCCGAAACTGCAAGTGCTCGTTTCCTCAATTCAGGTGGCTTTCTCGGGAGCACCTTGGAACCGTCCGCAATCACCAATCCGCTGCCAAGTGCTGGCCAGTCTATAATTGCGCGCACAGATGGCTCTTGCTGCTGGGACAAAACTCGGGCCCTATGAAATCCAATCGCCGCTCGGCGCCGGAGGAATGGGCGAGGTGTATCGCGCCACCGATACGAAACTCGGCCGCGACGTCGCGCTCAAAGTGTTGCCCGCCGAAATGGCAAAGGATCCCGAGCGGCTGGGACGTTTCCGCCGCGAGGCCAAGTCTCTCGCCCAGCTCGATCACCCCAACATCGTCACCATTTATTCGGTTGAGGAATCGGCCGGCGTCCACTTCCTGACCATGCAGCTCGTCGAAGGTCAGCCGCTTGACCGGCTCATCTGCGCGGGCGGCCTTCCCCTCGAACAGATCGTTGAGATAGCCAGTGCTTTGGGCGATGCGCTGGCGGCGGCGCATGAGAAAGGTATCGTGCATCGCGATCTGAAGCCAGCCAATCTCATGGTCTCGACTGAAGGCCGGGTCAAGGTGCTCGACTTTGGGCTGGCCAAAGATGTCGGCGCGACTGATCCCGCCGACGCCACGCTAACATCCGACCACCGCACGCAACCGGGTATGGTGATGGGGACTCCGGCCTACATGTCTCCGGAACAAGCTTCCGGCCGCCCGCTTGACCATCGCACCGACATTTTTTCTTTCGGCGTCCTGCTTCACGAGATGGCGACCGGGCGCAGGCCCTTCGAAGGAAGTTCTTCGGCCGAGTTGGTGTCCGCGATTCTGCGGGACGCGCCACCGTCGGTCACGGATATGCGCCCCGATCTGCCCAGCGATCTGGCACGCATTGTGCGGCGCTGTTTGGAGAAAGATCCGCGGCACCGCCTCCAGACCGCGCGTGATGTCAGCAACGAATTCCGCGATATGGCGCGAACTGCGTCACGTCCGCCGTCTGTTTCCACAGCCGCGCCGAGGATGGCAGCACCGCCAGCCGACTCGGGCGCACTTCGCGCCGATGAAGGTTTCTGGGTCGCAGTACTCCCGTTCAAATATGCGGGCAGTAACCCGGATCTCAAAGCCCTGGCCGACGGACTGACCGAAGAAGTCGTGACCGGATTGTCGCGCTTCTCCTACCTGAAAGTCATCGCGCGCGGTTCCACGGCAAAATATTCGAGCGAATCGGCCGACGTTCGCGCTATCGGCAAGGAACTCGGTGCACGCTATGTAATGGAAGGCACTCTCCGACAGGCGGGCGCGAAGTTGCGGCTCGCGGTCCAAGTTGTTGATGCCGTTTCCAGCGCTCATCTCTGGGCCGAGAACTATGAACGCGCGTTCAGCTCGGAGAATCTTTTCGAGCTGCAAGATGACCTCGTTCCCCGCATCGTCTCGACCGCGGCTGATCAGAATGGCATTCTGCCGCGGAGGATCAGCGAAGAGCTGCGCGTCAAGAATGAAGAGGACCTGACACCGCACGAGGCCGTGCTTCGCTCTTTCAGCTTTCTTCAACGCATCAGCCCCCTGGAACATGCCACAGCACGTCGCATTCTGGAGCGCGCCGTGGAGCGGGACCCGAACCAGGCCGACGCCTGGGCGATGCTGGCCATTATGTACGACACGGAGTTTGCCGACGAATACAATCCCCGGCCCAACCCTCTGGAGCGAGCCATAACTGCGGCACAACGCGCAGTAGATCTGGCGCCCACCCATGCCCTCGGCTACTACGCGCTGGCCTTCACTTATTTTTTCCGCAAAGATAATGCCGGCTTTCGCGCGGCGGTGGAACAGGCCATAGCACTCAATCCCATGGATGGATCGGTCATGGGTTTGCTGGGGCTGCTCGTGCACCACGTCGGCGAGATAGAGCGGGGCACGCAGATGGTCGAAGCTGCCATGCGGCTCAATCCTCACCATCCGCCCGTGTTCCGCTCTCCGGCCTTTATGAATGCGTATGCTCAGGGCAAGTATGCCGAAGCGCTAGAGCTCGCGGTTCGCTTCAACATGCCCGGTTTTTTTCACGCCCACGCCCTGCGCGTGGCAGCGCTCGGCCAGCTTGGCCAGCGCGAAGCCGCTCAGCAAGCGGTTCAGGAACTGCTGGCCGTGCGTCCCGATTTCGCCACCTCGGTGCGCCGCGACTATGGCAAGTGGTGGGACGCCAAAACGGTTGATCACCTGGTCGAAGGCCTGCGCAAAGCCGGGTTGGAGATTCCCGACAAAGATGCGCCGTCCGCTGCGCGCGGTTCCACTCAATATCGGCCGTAGCTTGTAACCGTTCGCTGAAGATTTTGATGGCGGCGCTTTCGTCCTCGGTGGCATACTGAATTCCGCTGTTCATCTTTCCCGCCGTCATTGATCTTTGTTTTTCAACGATCCTCACGGCAAGCGGGCACGATAGAGTGCTGGCAAGCCGAACGCGCGGCCGCAATCGCTGGCAAACAGTATGGATCTCGAATCGAGTGCCCACACCGGGGATGAGCTGTTGCAATTCCCGCCAGTCAAGCGCGTCTCCTGCCCATCAGCAAGGTTGCGCAGCCAAATTTGATCTGGTCCGTCCCGCGATGAAGTGAACGCCGCCCATCTCCCATCAGGCGAAACGACCGGTTTCGTAGCGTCGAGCGGAACCACCGCGCCCTTCCTTGTGGTCTTTCGCGTAGCGGGATCGAACTGCATCATGGTGGATGTTCGGTTCGCTACCAACTCAAACAGGATGGGTCCGTCTGGTGTTATCACGAAGGGATGTAAGGCTTCGCCTTCAAATGCCAGTTCTTCGTTGCGATTGTCGTGGAGCCAGCGTAATACGTAACGGTCATCGGCACTCATCGATTGATAAAAGACTCCCGCTCGCGAGACTGCGGGGTACGAAGAAAACATAGCTCCTTCTTGCACGGCGACTCGCTCGAAATGTTGACCAGGCTCCTCGGCATATGCGCTCATGTGTTGTCCGGCGTCAACAAACGCAATTAGTGAAGCCAGAGCGGCGCCCGCGACGATCCACCCGCGAGACAAGGCTCGCCAGCGCCGCCATCCTGGCACGATAAAAAGAGCAATCAGCAACCATATCTTTGGAAATAGCCGCAGGAGACCAAGAGGGGCTGTCAGCAAAACATAGGAGGCAATGAAGAACGCGCATTGCCGCGGCGTCGAGTCTTCCAACAGGAGCACCAGCGGCAACAATAACACGATGAACGTATAGGATGCTGTACTGGTGGACAACAAGACTACGGTGATGACAAACCAGGCAAAGTCGCTACGATCGGTGGATGGCTTTAAGGCAACGCCCAGGCCCAGAAAAATAACCATCGCCAGTGTAACGAAACTTCGAAGAAAGAAAAACATCCAGGGAGACTCCCAAAGCGGACGAGGATTCAGTTCTGGCTCTCGCATAAAAAAATGCCGGAGCATGGTCGAATATGTCGGCACACCCGGAGCGTAGGGATTGATCGAACCGCCCTCGAGAGATCTGGGTAAAATTTGGGGTAGCGTAGTAAACAATGTCACTCCAACCAAACAAGACGATCGCAATAGCTCCGAGGCAAGCGATGGCGGCAATCATTCCGATAACTGCCCATCGTTTGGCCATGTAGAACAGCAAAAACGGACCTCCATACAATTTCAAGCCAAATGTGAGGCCAGCCAATGCGCCGCTGAGCGCTCCACTACCCCGGTTCAGACAGTAAAAGGTAAGGGTTAATAATAAAAGCAGAAAGACATAGTACTGGCCATAGAGGAAGCCGGTTCGAAGAGAGAAATATCCGCAAAACGCAAGGAGCCAGATTTGTTCAACCTGGAATCGCGTCATGCGCGAAAGCAGCCACACGGTCACTGCCAGAAAACCGAGGTTGCACAGGAGCCACACGTGCTTGGCTCCGATCGGCGTAAGTCCAGTGAGACCAATCATCGGCAGCATGGTGAGAGGCGTCTGCGGGGTGTAAGCACCGAGTTGACGCTCGACGCCGGCATAGTTCATCTGCCGTTGGAACCAGGTCCAGTCGTAGTAGTCGCGTAGGGGTTGGCGTTGCCTGACCAGGGTCGCAGCCGTGTACAAGTTTGGGAAGTCAGTATTTAAGTGCTTCCACCCGCCCCGTACTGTAGTTCCCAGAAAAAACAAAAATGTGAAAACGGCTAGCCAACGCGTAGCCAGTGTGCCACGAGAATTTGAGAGTAAGGCAGTCACGTCTTGGTAGGCGCAGGGTTCGCGGAATCCGAGGCCTGCACGAACGACAATCCTATACCTTCACTCAGTTTGGATGTTAGGCCGATCTCGGGAGCACCGGGGACGGTGCTGGAATGGCCACGATAAAACTAGTCAACGCATGGTGGAGGATATTATTACCGAGCGTTTTCAACTGGAAAGTGGCCGAGGAACAAGAGCGGCGAGTTTGACGGCGGGCTGCTTCGTCATGGTGAATATAGGTATCCAATATTGCAGCTTTTTCACCAACATTCTTTGGTAGTTGTTACTGACGCGAGGAAGTTGGACACTCTTGTAACTGGTGAAATAACGAGGAGTCGGCTCCTAGCAACACCCTTAATGAAGCCACTTGTAGCCTCGCGAAGTGGGATGGGAAAGCGCAACCGATTGATGAAAATGGTAGGCACGAGGAGACTCGAACTCCTGACCTCTACCGTGTC